>CAVPBN010000008.1:0-251574 GCA_963701815.1 uncultured Alphaproteobacteria bacterium | reverse complement strand
CGCATAGAGAAACACGTTCCGGCAGGATAGGGGGCTGCCGGCGGGTTTCAGTTTCGCCTAAGCCCGCGGATCGAGACGCGCCTTCGCCGACAACTTGACTTCGCGAGCCGAACGAGTGACCACTCTACTCATCCCTGGATGAGAATCGGGGCTCACGTCACTATGCGTTATGCCATCTGCGATTGCGGGCTGGACGAGGGAGATTTTGCTGTGAATAAGACTGTAAAAAGAAGATTGAAGCCAGCTATTAATTTTTTGAAATATTGCTTCAAATGGGCAATACCTTGGTCGATCGACGAGTTTTGTTCCAACCATCAGGAAATCCAAAGATCCATAATCAATCAGTATTTGATGTTCAAATTAAATGGCAGAGCCCCCTATAACGACATTAACGATGCAGGATTTAGCGTGTATTCGCAATTCGAAGAGGACGGTATCATCCTCTATATTCTGTCCATGATAGGATTTAAAACCAAACGTGTCGTGGAAATTTGCTGTGGCGCAGGGACCGAATGCATGGCAACCAACCTTATCCTTAATCATGGATTCGATGGGTACCTGTTCGACGGCAGTAAACGGAACATTTCTTTAGCCAAGCGCTTTTTTCGTTCCAAGAAGGATTGCCTCCTATATCCACCCGTGCTTACCCAAAGTTGGATAACGACTGGGAATGTCAATGAACTGCTCACCCAAAGTGGTTGCGCGGGCGAGGTTGATCTTTTCTCGCTTG
The DNA here is from genome assembly GCA_963701815.1 of uncultured Alphaproteobacteria bacterium. Classification (GTDB taxonomy): domain Bacteria; phylum Pseudomonadota; class Alphaproteobacteria; order ATCC43930; family CGMCC-115725; genus AP-15. The sequence goes on along the minus strand of CAVPBN010000008.1, from coordinate 250,844 downwards.
ATATAGACGGTAACGATTATTGGATTTGGGACGCCATCGAGGCAATCAATCCTCGTCTTTTGGTTTTAGAGACCCATAACGTCATCCCCTCCGACAAAAGCCTCACGATTGAATACCAGGCCGACTTCGACTCCAGTTGGAGCAAGAGCGGCGCTGAACAGTATTTTAGAGGCGCCTCCTTACTGGCGATGCAAAGGCTCTGCAAGAGGCGGGGGTACCGGATGATCGGCGCCCACCGGCACGGATTTAACGTGTTTTTCCTTAGGGAGGACGAAGGTGCTGATTTTTTCCCGGAGATAAGTATTGATGAAGTCCATAACAACTTTTGGTCGCAATGGAACCAGACGCATAATTGGCCTCTTGTAAAAGATATGCCATGGAAAGAGGTCGAGATGAGCGGCTGACGGGGTAAGCGAGCAGTTCCTCTCGAGGCGGCCGGAAAACCAAGATCCTGCCGCGGCCGTTTTTTTGCGGGCATCGAGCTGCTCGCGCGCGGGATTCATCGGGTCGGACATCCAAGGCGCCATGACGATTTCGGGGGCGCCATGACGATTTCGGGAAATGACCCGACCCGCTTTTTGTCACTCTCAATTGGTTCGCGGAGCACGAAGGACGGCAACCCCGCTGTCGATTATCCTCGAAGATCGGGCGGCGTTCGGGGCTGCCGACGGCAGCCCCGAACGCCAGGCCGGCGGTGTCTCATTCCCGCGCGACCACCTCGAAAAACACTTCCTCGGGCTGGAGGAACTGTCGCAGAAACCTTTCGGGGAGCGTGGCCCAGTTCGCTTCGCCGGTCAGATTTGTGAGCTGGCTGCGATGGGCGGCGAGCGCCTCGCGCTTGCGCCCCAGAAAACTTTCGGTCCTGACGGTCCTTGTCCGCAGCTCCAGCAAGTCCCTGACGCGCCATGCGCGCGGATCCCAAAACCAAACCGGGTACTCGTAAAGCGCCGGCTGATCCGCGCGCCGCCCCCGCACCAGCTCTCGCCCGAGCTCGGCCAATATCCGATGGTCGGGATGAGCGTCGAGGACCGACGGACCGAGAACCTCCGCCGGGTTGACCGCATCGAGGATGTCGTTCAAGCGGTCGCGCAGGGCCGGGCGATGTTCCCCCAGGCGGCCGTCCTCGAAGCGCAGCAGGGTCAGATCGGCGCGCGGCAGCCCGAGAATGGCGCACGCTCGACAGACCTCATGCTGCCTGATCTCGGCCAGCTCTTCTGCCGATATCTTGTTCGAATGATGCGAGTGCCGGCCATCGGTGGCGATCACGACATGAACGGGGAGGCCGGACGCCAGTTTGCGCATGATGGTTGCCCCGCAGCCGATCGTTTCGTCGTCCGGATGCGGCGCCAGCACCAGGCAGGAGCGTGTTTCCGTCTGCGAGGTCATGTCTTTGGCGCGCGCCAGCAGCAGCGGACGCCCGACGACGGCAAGTCCCTCGCAGAACGCGGGATAGACCCGCCGGCGAAGAAGATCGCGCACAGCCGCGCCGCGCAGTCGCATCTTTCCGTCAACCTCCAGAGTCGGATGTTCGAAACTACAACGCACGCCCCGACGACACTTGCCGCCGCCATCCCGGGGAAAGTCGGCAGGCTTTCACGCACCGGCCTTGGCGCGCTCGCGCAACAGGAATTTCTGGATCTTCCCGGTCGAGGTTTTGGGCAGCGGGCCAAAGATCACGGTGCGCGGCGCCTTGAAATGGGCGAGGTGCTCGCGGCAGAAGGCGATGATGTCGTCGGCGGTGGCCACGGCTTCGGGTTTCAGGGTCACGAAGGCGCAAGGCGTTTCGCCCCACATCGCGTCGGGGCGGGCGACGACCGCCGCCTCGAACACGGCCGGGTGGCGGTAGAGCGCGCTTTCGACCTCGACCGTCGAGATGTTCTCGCCGCCCGAGATGATGATGTCCTTGGAACGGTCCTTCAACTCGATATAGCCGTCCGGGTGCCGCACGCCCAGATCGCCGGTATGGAACCAGCCGCCGGCAAAGGCTTCCTCGGTCGCGAGCGGGTTTTTCAGATAGCCCTTCATGACGATGTTGCCGCGCATGAAGATCTCGCCCATCGCGGCGCCGTCGGCCGGGACCGGCGCAAGGCTCGCCGGGTCGGCGACCATCAGCCCGTCGAGAACCGGGTAGTTGACCCCCTGTCGCGCCTTCAGCCGCGAGCGCTCCTCGGTCGGCAATTGGTCCCATTCGCCGTGCCAGGCGCATACCGTCGCCGGGCCGTAAACCTCGGTCAGGCCGTAGACATGGGTGATGTGAAAGCCGAGCTGCTCCATCCCTTCGATCACCGCCGCCGGCGGGGACGCGCCCGCCGTCATCATCTCGACCCGGCGCTCGGGTAGCCCAGCGAGCAGCCCGGTCAGCTCCGGCCCGGCATTCAACAACATGTTCATGACCACCGGCGCGCCGCACAAATGGCTGACGCGCTCGCTGGCGATCGTCTGATAGATCGCCGCGGCCTCGACCCGGCGCAGACAGACATGGGTCCCGGCCAGGGCCGTGATCGTCCACGGAAAGCACCAGCCGTTGCAGTGGAACATCGGCAGGGTCCACAGATAGACCGGGTGCTGCCGCAGGCCCCAGACCAGAATGTTGCCGAGCGCATTCAGATAGGCGCCGCGATGGTGATAGACCACGCCCTTCGGATTGCCGGTGGTGCCCGAGGTGTAGTTCAGCGCGATCGCGTCCCACTCGTCTTCCGGCAGGATCTCGGCAAAAGTCGGGTCGCCCTTGGTAAGAAAGACCTCGTAATCGGTCTCGCCGAGCCGTTCGCCGCCCGGTCCCGCCGGGTCGCAGATGTCGACGACGATCGGCTTACGGTCGAGCCGGGCCAAGGCTGCGCCGACTATCGGGGAGAATTCGCTGTCCGTTATCAGCACCTTGGCCTCGCCATGGCCGAGAATGAAGGCGATCGTCTGTGCGTCCAGACGGGTGTTCAGCGCGTTCAGCACCGCACCGGCCATCGGCACTGCGAAATGCGCCTCGAACAGTTCGGGAATGTTGGGCAGCATGACCGCCACGGTATCGCCGCGGCCGACCCCGCAGCCGGCCAGCGCCGAAGCGAGCCGATGGCAGCGCTCGCGTACCTCGCGCCAGGTGTAGCGGCGATCGCCATAGGCGACCGCGAGCCGATCCGGGTAGACCGTCGCGGAGCGCCGCAGAAAACCGATCGGCGTCAGCGGCACGAAATTGGCCGGGTTCTTATCGAGCCCGTTTTCGTAAGGATCGGCGGGGCCGTCGCTCACCGTCAACTGCCGATCGGCAGGTTGGCCGGCCCGGCATCAGGATAATGCTCTCTCGCCATCGTCGCGCAGAGCCGTGGGTGCATCGCATCCTCCGCAGGCGGGTTTCCTCGCATTTGCGCCTGGGACCATTTTGACGCCGCGACCGCGACCGCGGTGCAAAATCGGCAGCCGATAATCAGGCAGCCGCCTTGCGGTTCAGCGCCAGCCGGGCGTCGACCGCGGCAACGGTCTGATCGACGATCGCATTGCGCATGCCGAACTGCGCGCCCAGCATCTGCACCAGGCGATCGGTTCGTTCGATGTTGGGCGCGCCGTTGAACAAGGCGCGCGCCGCCGAAGACGGGCGCACCAGATCGAGCGCCGCCGCGGCGTATTTCTCGTACGGAACCAGATCGTCGGGGGAGGCGCCCATCTTCACCGACACCGCACGGACCCAGTCGTAAACCGAGCGCGATGCGGCCGGGTCGCGATGTACGGCGTCCTTGATGTCGATCGCGGCATCCGGCCCGACGCAGCGATAATTGCCGGTCAGCAGCATCGCCCATTTGGCGAGCGGCACGAACACCGAGTCGTGCACCTTGAGCTTGACCGGCAAATCGATCGCGCCGTCGCCCGGATCGTAGCGGACCGCCTCGATCTCGGCCTGCATCTGCCGCAGGATCGCGGTCGGCGCGTCGGCCTCAAAGCGCGCCGCCTTGAAATTGGTCGGCAGAGTGACCTGCAGCACGTTGATCTTTTCGCCGGGCGGCCGGATCGCCTGCGGATCCGGGCTGCACATGGTGAGGAGCCCGGGCTCGAAATTGTTCCACACGCCCGCATCGGTGTAGCAGGCCCGCAATTCGTCGACGGCGAGGCCGGGAATGCGCTTGAGATAAGGCGGCGGCGGCATGTTCATGATCGACATGCACGGCAATTTTTTCAGCGCCACCGAGTTCGAGCAGCTCGCGCACGCCGGGCGAGCGGTATTGCGGCTCCTGCATCGCCAGCACCACCAGATCGTAGTCGGCCGGGTCGACCGCGCCGGGGCCGGCCGCACGCAGGCTGCCCGGCAGTTTGCGCGAGTCGAGTTCGATCGGCTCCTTCCGGCCGCGGATCGGCATCCGCACCCTGGCGCCGTCATTGTTGAACGCCTCGATCTCGGCCGGCAGGCACACCAGCGTGATCTTGTGACCGCCGAACAGCAGCTTGGTAGCCAGCAGCGAGCCGTAGGACGCGCCCATCATCAACACATTGTACGTCGACATCTGTCTTCCTCCCGAACCGGACGCCGCAACCGGCGTGATAGGAATTGGACCGACCATGCCGGATGCCGGCTATCTAGGCAAGTCTGGAAGCCTCCGCGGCGAGGATCGCGGCGAGCCCGATGCAGTAGTCCGGATAACGCAGCGCCACCCCGAGATCGCTTTTGATCAGGTGGTTCGCCACCCGCTTGTTGTCGTCGTAAAAGCTCAGCGCCGTCGCCGACAGCCCGGCCTCGGCGATCGGCATCAGCGGCGGCGGCGGCATCCCGAGGAGCGCCGCGGCGTGGGCGACAACCGCCTCCGGCGGCGCCGGTTCGTCATCGCAGACATTGTAGACCGCACCCGGCCGCGGCTGCGCCATCGACGCCGCGAGCACACTCGCCAGGTCCTCGACATGGATGCGCGAAAACACCTGGCCCGGCTTGTCGACCCGCCTGGCGGCGCCGGCGCGCAATGCCGCGAACGGGCTGCGGCCGGGACCGTAGATCGCGGCGAGCCGAAAGATGTGGACCGGCGTCCCCCGGCGCCGCCACAAATCGAGCCAGCCGGCCTCGGCGGCGACCCTGCGCCGGCCGCGCTCGCCGCTCGGCCGCAATGCGGACCTCTCGTCGACCCAGCCGCCGTTGCGATCGCCATAGACGCCGGTCGTCGACAGGTAGCCGAGCCAAGCGAGCCCGGCATGCGCGGCGATGTCGCCGCCGTGCCGGTCGAGCACCGGATCGCCGGCCGCGTCGGGCGGGACCGAGACCAGGATGTGACTGACCCCGTCGAGCGCATTCCCCGGCAACGGCCGCTCGCGATCGAACAGCTCCGTCGTAAATCCGGCCCGCGCCAGGGCTTCGGCGCGCCCCCGCGTGCGGCAGGTGCCGCTGACCGCCCAGCCCGACTCGGCGAGACGGCGGGCCAGCGTCAAAGCGCTGTAACCGAGGCCAAAGCAGAACAAATGCGGCCCGCTCATGACCGGTCGCCCGCCGCCGCTGCCGCGGCATCGGTTTCGAGCGATTGGGCGATGCGCGACTGCTTGAGCGAGGTGAAAAACCAGAAACCGCAAGAAATCATCGCGCCGATCGCGAGCGGCAGCCGCAGGCCGAAACGCTGGCTCAACGAGCCCATCAACACCGCACCGATCGCCGGGCCGGCGCGAAAGATCATCCCGTACAATGCCATGATCCGGCCGCGCATGCCGATCTCGACCGCGGCCTGGATCAGCGTCTGGGCGCCGATCCCGGTGATCGTCATCGCCATTCCGGCGAGAAACACGCAGGGCAGCGCCAGATAGAATTTATCGGTCGCGGTGAAGGCCAAGATCGCCAGCGAAATCACCAGCGTGTTGGCCAGCACAACGCCGGTCAGCCCGGCGATCGCCGGACGCACCAAGAGCCAGGCCGCGCCGCAGATCGCGCCGAGCCCAACCGTCGAAGTCAACATCGCCAGGCCCTCGGGTCCCCGCCCGAAGACGCGGTCGGCAAAGCCGGGAAACAGTTCGACAAAGCCGCGGGTGCCGATCGTGGTGACGGTAAACAGCAGCAGCATCGGGGCGATGCCCGGATGCCGGCTGGCATAGCCGTAGGCCTCGACCGAGGCGCGCAGCACGGTCTGCCGCGCCACGGCCGGCAATGGCGGCAGCCCGCGCAGATTGGTCATCGCCACCAGAAAGACCAGATAGGTCGCGGCGTTGACGGCAAAGGCGGCGCCGACGCTGATCCTGGCAATGACGATCCCGGCGACTGCCGGACCGAGAAAGCGCGCGCTGTTGAAGATGATCGCGTTGATCGCCAAGGCCGAGGGCAACGCCGGCCGCTCGACCAGGGTCGGGATCAGGGCAAGCCGCGAGGGCTGCGCCACAGCGTTGAAGACGCCGAGCATCAGGGTCAGCCCGAACAGCAGCTCGATCGTGATCGCCCCCGCGTAAACGAGGCCCGCGAGCAGGCTCGCCTCGATGCTGCCGGCGATCTGGGTGACGCGGATGATCCGCACCCGGTCGCGGCGGTCGGCGAGGGCCCCGGCGAGCGGGCTCAGAAACACCACCGGGAAGAATTCGGCCATCGACATGATGCCGAGCCAGGCGCCGGAATGGGTCAAGGTCCAGGCGAGCCAGCCGACGGCCACCCGCTGCATCCAGATGCCGATCAGCGAAACCGCGTTGCCGCCGGCATAGATGCGGTAATTGCGGTGGCCGAGGGCGAGAACGACATTGCCGATCCCGCCCGGAAACAGACGGCCGAAGTTCAAGACCACGGAACCGGAAACCTCCGCACATGGGGTGGCGATCGACGGTAATCCGCACGCGATTCGCCGCCAACGATCGGCTATCATAGCGAGATCATCGGCGACAGCGGCAGCGCGATGCGGAGGCTCCCCATTCTTCCTCGGGCGGTACGTCTGTTGGTCATCCTGGCGATCCTGCCGGCATCGGCCTCGCTCCCGACAGGAGCAGCGGCCAACCCGGTCACCGCGCCGGTCGTGGTTCCGCCCGCTTCGGCCGAGGCGGATGCCGAGACTTATGCCCGCTGCTTGAAGCTCGCCCAAACCGACCCCGGCGCCGCCCAGCGGCTGGCCCAGGGCTGGCGCCAGCGCGGCGGGGCGCATCCGGCCGATCATTGCGCCGCGGTGGCGCTGATCGGCCTCGGCAATGACCGGGAAGGAGCGATGAAGCTCGAAGCGCTGGAGCGGGCGATGACCAAGGCCCCGACCGCGCTGCGCGCCGAGGTGCTCGATCAGGCTGGTCAGGCTTGGCTTCTCGCCGGCGACCCGGGGCGCGCCTATGCGGCGGCGGGCAAGGCGGTGGCTTTGCTGCCGGGCGATCCCGAATTGCGGGTCGACCGGGCGGAGGCCGCGGCTTCGGCCGGTTTTTACGATCAGGCGATCGCCGATCTCGACATCGTGCTGAAGACCGACCCGAACCGGGTCGAAGCTCTGATCTACCGCGCCGCGGCCTATCGCGCCGTCGACCGGCTCGATCCGGCCCTCGCGGATATCGACAAGGCGCTGGCATATAGGCCGGATTCGGCGCCGGCATTGCTCGAACGCGGGAATATCCGCCGCCTCAAGGACGATCCGGCCGGGGCCCGCCGGGATTGGCAGCGGGTCGGCGAGATTTCCCCCGGCAGCCAGGCGGACATGGCGGCGCGGGTCAATCTCGACCGGCTGGCGAAAGACCCGAACGCCGCGCCGCCGTCGGCCGCCAAACCGTCGCCGCCATGAACTCGACCCGTCGTCAAGCCGGGCTCGCGTCGCGGCCGGTCGGGCCGGCGCGGCGGCAGGTCCTGGCGGGACTGGCCGGGCTCGCCGCCGGGGCCGCGCCTCCCTTCGCCGCCGGCGGCGCCGCACCGGAGGGCGCGCTGCGCGATCTGGCCGCGGCCAAGGGGCTCGTCTACGGCACGACGATCTCGGCGGCGCAAATCAAAACCGACCCGGCTTTTGTCGCTCTCGTTCGGCGGCAGGCCGGGCTCGTCGTCGCCGAGAACGACATGAAATGGCAGGACATGAACCGCGGCGCCCCGGGCGACGACGATTACGGCCCGGCCGACACCGTGGCCGGTTTCGCCGCCGACCACGGCCTGGTGCTGCGAGGCCACAATCTGTTGTGGTATTTCCGCACGCCGGGCTGGTTTTTCCACCTGCCGAGCCGCGCCGCCCAGGAGCGTGCAGTGGTCGACCACATCCGGCAATTGGCCGGGCGCTATCGCGGCAAAGTGCACAGCTGGGACGTGGTCAACGAACCGCTCGAGCCCAAGGACGGCCGCCCGGACTGCCTGCGCAAGGCCGTGTTTCTCGAAGCACTCGGACCGGGCTATCTCGACCTCGCCTACCGCACCGCGCGAGAGACCGATCCGCACGCGCGGCTCGTCGTCAACGAATACAATGTCGAACTCGATGCGCCCGAGCACGATGTGCGCCGCGCGGCGGTGCTGGCATTGGCGCGGCGGATGCAGGCGGCCAAGACCCCGCTCGACGCGGTCGGCATCCAGGCGCATCTGACGGCGGTCGGCGGCCCGCCGTTGTCGGTGCCCAAATTGCGGCGGTTTCTCGCCGAAATCCGCGGCCTCGGGCTCGAAATCCAGATCACCGAACTCGACGTCACCGACGAGAATGCCCCGCCCGACATCGCCCTGCGCGACCGGCTGGTCGCCGACACCTATCGCCGCTTTCTCGACGCGGCGCTCGACGAGCCGGCGGTCAAAATGGTCGTCACCTGGGGTCTGTCCGACCGGCACAGCTGGATCGTCCGGCACGAGACCAGCCAGTCGCGCTGGCGGCATGACGGGTTGGCCTCGAGGCCCTTGCCGTTCGACGCCGATCTGAAGCCGAAGCCGGCGGATGAAGCGATCGCCGCCGCCTTCATCCGGGCGCCGTCGCGCCCGGCCGGGTAGCGCGCTCGGCGCTGTTGTCGTCGCCGCGACTACCCCCATTCGCCTTAAAGGTATCCGGCTAAAGAGACCAGAAAGCGTATATAAAATAATCGGATAGGGTTGCGAATGGTTCTCGCTTGACGGTTGACCCGATTTTCGCGGAATTTCGCGTTCGGCACGGACTCGGGATTGCGGGCCGCGTGCCGGAATACGATCCGCTCTCTGCGCCCTAGGTCCTCGGCCAGTTCCGTCGACCCGGGAGACGTGGATACCCAGGCACATTTCGCTGGTATGTGTACTACTTTTGGAGGGAGTATAATGAAGCGCACCATCGCGGTTGTGCTGGTCGCAGCCTGTCTGGCCGGCCCGGCAGCAGCACAGACATTCAGCTTTAAGACGCTCGACGACCCGGCCGATCCGACGTTCAACCAGTTGCTCGGCATCAACGACGCCGGGATCATCTCCGGCTATTTCGGCAGCGGCGCCGCCGGACACCCAAACAAGGGTTATACGATCGCGTCGCCCTACACCACTTTCGTGTCCGACAACCTCCCCGGCTCGATACAGACGCAGGCGACCGGTATCAACAAGTTCGAATGCCACCTCGGGCTTCTGGTCCGACAGCAATCTGGGGGGCGGCGACAATAATTTCGGCTTCGTCCGCCTGATCCGCACGAACGGCAGCTTCGAATGGTTGAGCGTCAATAATCCGTTGGTCGCCGGCACGCCGCTCGTCAACCAGACGCTCGGGATCAATGCCGTCTACAATGCCGTCGGGTTCTATAACGACGCTGCCGGCAATTCGCACGGCTATGCTTACCTTGTGCCCACCGACACGTTTACCGAGATCGACGTCCCTCATGCCACGTCGACGGCGGCAACTGGGATCAACGACCATAATTTGATCTGTGGTTTCTTCGTGAACGGAAATGGCACTACCTTTGGCTTTGTCAAGCCAGAGACGGGTGGCGTATCTGACCAAGTTTCGCGTACCAAGCATTCCACCACGACCCAATTGCTCGGCATCAACAACAAGGGCCAGGCGGTCGGGTTCTTCCTGGACGGAAAGCAGGTCCCGCACGGGGTGTTTTACACCCCGCATAACGGCCAGTGGCAGCAGGTCGACGACCCGAACGGGCTCGTCAACGGCACGATCGTCAACGGCCTGAACAACCGGGGTCAGCTGGTCGGCTTTTACATGGACGCGGCCGGCAACACGCACGGCATGGTGGTTACGGTAACACCCTGAGCATCCCTATCTTCCCCGAGGCGGCCCGGCGACACGCGCCGGGTCGCGCCTCGGGTTTTGCAGCTGCGAGACCAGCGGTCGCGCCGACCGCTGTGCCAAGGCCGGCATATACGCCCTCGACGTGTCGGGAATATCCCGCCCAAAGGCGGGAAGAAATCCCGCAAAGATCGGGAAATTGTTCCATCGTCTCTACGAATCGGCTCTGCTCTTTATCGACCGCCGTCGATCGCGACAAAATCGGTCCGGGGAGAGCGGGTGTTCGGCATCGACAAAGGGAGATTTCTCGCGGCTGGCCTGGTCGTGCTGAGCTTCCCCGCGTTTGGGCAGACCATCGGGCCGCCTGGCGCGCCCGCCCCCTCCCCTGCCCCGGTTTCCGCCGGTTCGGCCGCATCGGACAATTCCACCGAGGCGCCGATCGTGCTGCCGAGCGTGGAGGTGATCGGCATCGCGCCGTTGCCGGGCAGCGGCATCGACATCAACAAGGTGCCGGCCAATGTCCAGACCTTGAGCGCAGAACAGCTGGAGGTTGGAGGCGCGGGTAATCTGCTGCCGACCGCGGCGGCGCGGCGCCTCTCCGGCGTCAATCTCAACAACGAGCAAGGGAGCCAGTTTCAGCCCGATTTTGTCTATCGCGGCTTTGAGGCATCGCCGATATCCGGCATTCCGCAAGGGATCGCCGTCTATCAGAACGGCGTGCGCGTCAACGAGGCGTTCGGCGACACCGTCAATTGGGATCTGATCCCGCAATTTGCGGTCAGTCGGATGACAATACAAGGAAACAACCCGGTTTTCGGCTTGAACGCGCTCGGCGGCGCCGTGAGCCTCGACATGAAGAACGGCTTCATGTTCCACGGCGCCGATGCCCAGCTTTCCGGCGGCTCGTTCGGCAACATCAACGGCTTTGCCGAGCAGGGTGCGCAATTCGGCAATTTCGCGTTTTACGGCGCCATCGGCGGAACGCATGACGACGGCTTCCGCTTTCACTCGCCGACCAATCTCAGCCAGGGCTACATGGATTTGGGCTGGGAGAAGGACCAGTTCGCCGTTCATCTTTCGGTGTCGGCCGGGGACAATGTCATCGGCGCGGTCGGGCCGACGCCGGTCCAGCTTCTCGCAGAAGATCCGCGAAACGTCTTCACCTATCCGCAATCGATACACAACGAGGCGGAACTGGTGCAGCTCACCGCTGCCGATCGGGCGACCGAGTTTTTGCTGCTCAGCAGCGACGTCTATTATCGTCATTTCAACCAGCGCCTGGTCGACGGCAACATCACCCGCGTCACCGCCTGCACCAACAATTCCGGGTTCTTCTGCCTCGAAGGCAACAACCGCTTTCCCCGCGACGTGTTATTCGATGCGTCGGGCAACCCGGTGCCGACCAGCGTGCTGCCGCCCGACGCGACACCCGGCGAAATCGACTTTGCCGATACCAGTACCAACACCGTCGGCACCGGCCTCCAGGCAAAGCTTACCAATCCCGTTCTGGGCCGGGAGAACAGCCTCGTGGTCGGCGTCAGCGGCGACTACAGCAATACCGGCTACTCGGCGCATGGCGAACTCGGCACGCTTCAACCGAACCTCGATGTCATCGGCTCGGGCGTGATCATCGATCAGGGCCTCAGCCCGACTGCCTCGCCGCCGATCGAGCAGCCGGTCGGCGTCACCGGGACCAACGACTATTTCGGCCTCTACGCGACCGACACCTTCAACATTACGCCTCGACTTGCCGCAACAGCGAGCGGGCGGCTGAATATCGCCGAAATCGGCTTGCAGGACCAAACCGGCGCCGCCCCCGGCCTAAACGGCAATTTTCTTTATACCCACTTCAACCCGGGCGTCGGATTTACCTACAAACTTACCGACAGCCTTACGACCTATGCCGGATGGTCGGAATCGAACCGGGCGCCGACGCCGGGCGAACTGACCTGCTCAAACCCGGCCACGCCTTGCATTCTCGATGCGTTCCTGGTCGCCGATCCCCCGTTGAAGCAAGTGGTGTCGCATACGTTTGAGGCGGGATTGCGGGGGAATTTCGACACCGCGCCGGTGCCCGGCAAGTTCTTGTGGAATTTGGGCGTCTACCGCACCAACGCCTTCGACGACATTCTGCTGCTGGCGACGCCCGTCAATGGCTTCGGCTTTTTTTCCAATGTCGGAGAGACCAGGCGCCAGGGCATCGAGGCCGGGCTCGCCTACAATTGGAAAAAATGGACCGCGACGATCAATTACAGTTTTCTCGACGCCACTTTCCTCGACAGTCTGGTCCTGTCGTCGAACAGCCCAGCCGCCAATGCCGCCGGCAATATCCATGTGCACCCCGGGGATTATCTGCCGCTGATGCCGCAAAATCGGGTCGTGGTCGATGTCGAGTACCAGGTTACGCCGCAATGGAGCATCGGCGCCGACGCGAAATTCGTCGGCAGCCAGTATCTGGTCGGCGACGAATTGAACCAGGAGCCCAAACTGCCGGGTTACGGCGTCGTCAATCTGCACACGGCGCTGCAGGTCAACAAATGGGCCAAATTCTTTGTCGAAGTCGATAATCTGTTCAACCGGACGTACTACACCTACGGCACCTTCACCGAACTCGGCGGGCTGCCGCCGAATTTGAATCTGACCGACCCGAGGACCTTGAGCCCTTCCCCCGGCCGCGTCGCCTATGCCGGCGTCAAAGCAACCTTCTGATCGATTGACCCGGTCGGAACTCGTCGGTTGACCCCGTCGGACTTACAGATGATCAGGCCGGTGGCCCGACATGGGGTCTTTCCGAATGCGTCGGTTGACAGCATGCCGCGCAAAATTCTAATTTCCCTCCTCTCAACCTTGGGCCAGGGAAAGTCGACATGCAGTGGAAGAAGCCGGTCATCGTGGAGATCGCCGTCGGTCTCGAGATCAACGCTTACGCTTGCGGCGAGGTCGCCTGAGTTAGAGGTCGCCTGAGTTAGACCTCGTTTCGATGCCGCTGCGGCCGGCGGGGCGCCGCGATGATCCGGGCGGTCGTTCTCGGCGCCGCCGCCGGCGGCGGTTTCCCGCAATGGAACTCGAACGCGCCGGCGTGTCGCCGGTCTCGCGGCGGCGACAGGCGCGCCCAGGCCCGAACGCAGGCGTCCGTCGCGGTATCCGGCAACGGGCGTGACTGGATCATCCTGAATGCATCGCCCGATCTGCGATTGCAGATCGAGGCTGCGCCGGCGCTGCACCCGGTCGGCGGGCTGCGCTCGTCGCCGATTTCGGGTGTGGTCGTAACCGGCGGCGATGTCGACGCGCTCGCCGGTCTGCTGCATCTGCGCGAGAGGCACCGTTTCACCGTCTACGCCCCGGCGCGCGTTCTGGACGTGATTGCGGCGAACCCGATCTTCGGGGTGCTGGCGCCGGACTTCGTGCGCCGGGTGGAACTGCCGGCCGATCGGCCGATCGAGCTTGCCGGCGCTGCGGGTGGCTCGGGGCTGGCCGTTGCCGCCTTCGCGGTTCCGGGAAAGGTGCCGCTCTACCTCGAAACACCCGGCGAGGTCCCGGCGGTGAGCGAGGACGGCGACACGATCGGGCTCGAAATCCTCGACACGGCGACCGGCAAGAGCTGCTTTTTCGTGCCGGGCTGCGCCCGGCTGACCGATCGGCTGCGGCGCCGCCTAGCCGGCGGCGAGCTGGTGTTTTTTGACGGCACCCTGTGGCGCGACGACGAAATGATCCGGCTCGGCGTCGGCGAAAAGACCGGCCGGCGCATGGGTCATATCAGCATGTCGGGCGCCGAGGGTGCGATTGCCGGGTTCGCCGGGTTGAACGTCGGGCGGCGGATCTTCATCCACATCAACAACTCGAACCCGGTGCTGCTCGACGACTCGCCCGAACGGCGCGAGGCCGAAACGGCCGGTTGGGAGATCGCCTATGACGGGATGGAGGTCAGGCTGTGAGCGAGGCCCGGCTGTGAGCGAGGCCCGGCTGTGAGCGAGGCCCGGCTGCTGACGCCCGATCAGCTCGAAGCCAGGCTGCGCGAAATCGGCGCCGAGCGCTATCACGACCGCCATCCGTTTCATCACCTGATGCGCGACGGCAGGCTCAATCGCGGCCAGATCCAGGCCTGGGCGCTGAACCGTTATTACTACCAGGCGCGAATCCCGGCCAAAGACGCGTTTCTGGTTGCGCGGCTGCCGACCCCGGCGTTGCGGCGCGAATGGCGCCGGCGCATCCTCGACCATGACGGCGAGGACGAGAATACCGGCGGCATCGCCCGCTGGCTGAGGCTGACCGACGGGCTGGGCCTCGACCGCGATTACGTGATCTCGACCCGGGGCCTGCTGGCGGGCACCCGGTTCGCCGTCGACGCCTACGTCGATTTCGTGCGCGAGCGCTCGCTGCTGGAGGCGGTCGCCTCGTGCCTGACCGAGATGTTCTCGCCGCAGATCATCGCCGAGCGGGTTTCGGGGATGCTGCGGAATTACGATTTCATCAGCCGCGACACCCTGGCTTATTTCACCCCGCGGTTGACCCAGGCGCCGACCGATGTCGCCTTTGCCCTCGGCTATGTCAGGCAACATGCCGACACCGCCGAAAAACAGGCGCAGGTGCTCGATACCCTGCGGTTCAAATGCGATGTGCTGTGGGCGCAGCTCGATGCGCTTTATTTCGCCTATGTCGAGCCCGGGCTGGTCCCGCCCGGCGCCTTTATTCCACCCGCCGTCGCCGAATGAGCCCGGACGGCGACAGCCCCGGCGCGATCGGCGGCGGTACGGTGCTGCGCTTTGCGCCGCATGCCCGGTTTCGTTTTGACGAGGTGCGGCAGAGCTGGATCGTGCTGATGCCCGAAAGACTGCTGTTGCCCGACGAGCAGGCGGTCGCGGTGCTGCGGCTGGTCGACGGCGGCCGCAGCGCCGATGCGATCGTCGACATGTTGAGCGCACAATACGAGGCGCCGCGCGAGGTCATCGCCGGCGACGTGCTCGCGATGCTGCGGGACCTCGTCGAAAAAAAGGTGCTGCGCCGATGATCCGGCTCGGGCCGTGACGCCGGCCGCCCGATGACGCCGCCGGGACATGCCGGCGTCGACGACGGCCAGGCGCGCCTCGAGCCGCCGCTGGCGCTGCTGGCCGAACTGACCCATCGCTGCCCGCTGCGCTGCCCCTATTGCTCGAACCCGCTGCGGCTCGAGCGGGCCGGCGGCGAACTCGACACCGCTGCGTGGCGGCGGGTGTTCAGCGAAGCGGCGGCTCTGGGGGTGTTGCAGGTGCATTATTCCGGCGGCGAACCGCTCGTCCGCCGCGATCTGGAGGCCCTGGTCGGCCATGCGGCAAAAGTCGGGCTCTACGGTAATCTGATCACCTCGGGAATCGGGCTCGACGCGGCGCGGATGACGGCGCTGGCCGACGCCGGGCTCGAACACGTCCAGATCAGTCTGCAGGACGCCGATCCGTCCCAAGGCGACCGGGTCGCCGGTTTCGCCGGCGCGCAACTGCACAAGCGGCAGGCGGCGCGGCTGGTGCGCGAGGCGGGTTTGCCGCTGACGATCAACGCGGTCGTGCACCGGCAGAATCTCGACCGGCTCGACGCCATGATCGACCTCGCATCGGCGCTCGGCGCCGACCGGCTCGAAGTCGCCCATGTCCAGTATTACGGCTGGGCCCTGCGCAACCGGGCGGCATTGTTGCCGAGCCGCGAGCAGCTCGCTCGGGCGACGGCCAGGGTCGAGGCCGCCCGCGCCCGGTTGCGCGGCGAGTTGACGATCGATTACGTCGTGCCGGATTACTTTGCGCATCGGCCGAAGGCGTGCATGGGCGGGTGGGGCCGACGCTTTCTGAACGTGACCCCGTCGGGCAGGGTATTGCCCTGTCATGCCGCCGAAACCCTGCCCGGGCTGCGCTTCCCGAACGTTGCCGCGGCGAGCCTCGGCGAGATCTGGCGGGATGACCCGGCATTCGCCCGGTTTCGCGGCACCTCGTGGATGCCGGAGCCCTGCCGGTCCTGCGACCGGCGCGAGATCGATTGGGGCGGCTGCCGCTGCCAGGCCTTTGCGCTGACCGGCGACATGGCGCGCACCGACCCCGCCTGCGCAAAGTCCTCCGATCATGCGCTGCTGGCCGAGGCTTGCGACGAGGCCGCCGCCGCCGGCCCCGACTTTTTCTACCGGCAATTCGCCCCCGCCCCCGGCCGTCGCGCGGGTAGCGGCCGCCCTTGGCCGGCGCCGGACCGTCCGGCGCCTCGCACACTTTCGCTGCACGCCGCAATGAATTAGGATCGTCGCGGTTCTGCCGCCTTTGGGGGAAGGCCGGCAGCCGGGGGATGCATGGCCAGATCGACGGATTATCCACTAATCGGCGGGATGCGCCGCAGGCGGGACTGGGCCGAAGCTTTGGCGCCGGTCAAGCGGCGCTTGGGCGAGCTGCTGGGCTGGGCATTGCTGCTCGCCGCACTGTTGCTGGCCGCGGCGCTGTTGTCCTACAGCCCGCAGGACCCGTCGCTCGATACCGCGATCGGCGACCGGCCGCACAATTTTCTTGGGGGCGACGGGGCGGTGCTTGCCGATCTGTTGCGCCAAAGCCTCGGCCTTGCCGCCTTTCTGATCCCGATCGTGCTGTCCGGCTGGGCTTTGCGGCTTCTGCTGGACCGGCCGCTGCGGTTTTTCTGGCGCAAGCTGGCATCGCTGCTGCCGGCGCTGATCCTGGCGACGCTGGCGCTCTCGGTGCTCAATCTCGGGGCGGCGTCCGCAGCCTCCGATTCGGGGGGAGCCATCGGCTGGGGCCTGCACCGGCTGCTGTTGCGGGCCGATCTCGGGCGCTTCTCGGTGCCGATCTCAATGGCGGCGGCGGCTGCCGTAGGCCTGCTGCTGTTGCTGGCGCTCGGCCTTTCCCGGCGCGACTGGCGCGACATCGGCGGCGGCGCCGGTCGCGGAACATTGGCGGCGGCCCGGCTCTGGCCGCGGGCTGCTTCAGCGCCGGGGTCGTCCGGGTCCGGCCGGAGTCGCCGCGGCCCAGACCGGCGCCGGCAGCGCCGAGGCGCGGGAGCGCGCGGTCGTGACCCCGCTGCCGGAACGGCGGGAACCCCGGCTCGGACATGGTGCCGAGCCTGCCGCCGCAAATCCCGCATCCGGGTCTGCCGCAGCCGACCGCGGGCTCCTCCGCCTGATCGCCCCGAGGCCCCCGGCGTCGCCGGTCAGACGCCCGGAGACCGAACGCCAGCCTCGGCTCGACCTCGACCCAGATGGCGGGCCCCGCCTGCCCGCCCTCGAACTTCTGACCAAGCCGCCGACGGGCAAGACCGAAACGGTCGACGAGGAAGCGGTCGAAAAGAATGCGCGCCTCCTCGAAACCGTGCTCGAGGATTACGGCGTCCGCGGTCAAATCGTTCAGGTCCGCCCGGGCCCGGTGGTGACCCTCTACGAGTTCGAGCCGGCGCCGGGGATCAAGGCGTCGCGGATCATCGGGCTGGCCGACGACATCGCTCGCTCGATGAGCGCGATCTCGGTTCGCGTCGCGGTGGTTCCGGGACGCAGCGTGATCGGCATCGAATTGCCGAACCGCAAGGCCGAGACGGTGTTTTTGCGCGAACTGCTCGATTCGCCGATCTATCAAAAGCATCCGGGCCGTCTGGCCCTGGTCCTCGGCAAGGACATCTCCGGCGAACCGGTTTTAGCCGATCTCGCCAAGATGCCGCATCTGTTGATCGCCGGCACGACCGGTTCGGGAAAGTCGGTCGGCATCAATACGATGGTGTTGTCCATCCTGTATCGGATGCCGCCCGATCGTTGCAAATTCATCATGGTCGATCCGAAAATGCTGGAGCTGTCGGTTTATGACGGCATCCCGCATCTGCTCGCTCCGGTCGTCACCGACCCGCGCAAGGCGGTCATGGCGCTGAAATGGACCGTGCGCGAGATGGAGAACCGTTATCGCAAGATGTCGAAGCTCGGCGTGCGCAACATCGAGGGGTTCAACGCCCGTCTCGCCGAAGCGGCGGCCAAGGGCGAGAGCCTGATCCGCAAGGTGCAGACCGGCTTCGACCCCGAAACCGGTCAGCCGATCTTTGAACCGCAGCCGTTCGACACCAGCGAACTGCCGCTGATCATTGTCGTCGTCGACGAGATGGCCGATCTGATGCTGGTCGCCGGCAAGGACATCGAGGCGGCGATCCAGCGGCTGGCGCAGATGGCCCGCGCCGCCGGCATCCACATCATCATGGCCACGCAGCGTCCGTCGGTCGATGTCATCACCGGCACGATCAAGGCGAATTTCCCGACCCGGATCAGCTTTCAGGTGACCTCGAAGATCGACAGCCGCACGATCCTCGGCGAAGGCGGCGCCGAGCAATTGCTCGGCCGCGGCGACATGCTCTACATGGCCGGCGGCGGCCGAATCACCCGGGTCCACGGTCCATTCGTTTCCGACGAGGAGGTCGAGCGCGTCGTCACGTTCTGGAAGACGCGCGGCGAGCCCGACTATATCGACGAGATCACCGAGGATGACGACGCGCCGCTCGACCTCGGCGACGGCGATGCCGGGGCCGGCGCGGGAGACGCGCTGTATCGGCAGGCGGTCGCGATCGTCTGTCGCGAGCGCAAGGCGTCGACGAGTTTTGTGCAGCGCCACCTGCAGATCGGCTACAACCGTGCCGCGAAGATCATCGAGCGGATGGAGGCCGAGGGCGTCGTCAGCGCCGCCAACCATGTCGGCAAGCGCGAGGTGCTCGCGCATGGCGGCGATTGACCGCATTTGATTCGGCCCGGCCAAATTCTCATCTGAGCCTCACCGACGCCGCGCTGGCGCCGGCCGCGAAGGGATCGGAATGGTCCGAGTCGGCGATCACAAGGTTTTCAGGTCGGCGGCCGACGGAGGCCGCGGTCTCAGCCGGCGGAAGGCGCTGCGGGCGATTGCCGCAGCCGCCGCGGGGTTGCCGGCGGTGCTGGCGGCGGGCGGGTCCGCTGCCGCAACGCCGCAAGCAGCGCCGTTGACGCCGCGGGATCAGGCGGACCTGCAGCGCATCGCTGCCTATCTCAACAGCATCGGCACGATGTACGCCCGATTTCAGCAATATTCGTCAAACGGCGGAGCTGTCTCGGGCCAGATGTGGATGGATCGGCCGGGCCGGATGCGCTTCGAATACAACCCGCCATCGCCGATCCTGCTGATCGCCGACCGGTTTTATGTCTATTATGTCGACAAGAAGCTGGCGGAGATGTCGAAGGTCGGGTTGAAATCGACACCCGCCTGGTTGCTGCTGCGGGATCCGATTACCTTCGACGATCTGATCGTGACGCGGTTCGAGCATAATGGCGGGGTCTTGCGGGTCACCGTCGTCCAGCGGGCCGACCCGGACACCGGCAGCCTGAGCATGGCGTTCTCCGATCCGCCGCTGGCCTTGCGCCAATGGACGATCGTCGATGCCCAGCAGCGGACGACGACGGTGCTGTTGTCCAACGCGCAATTCGGTATGGCGCTCGACCCCACGTTGTTTGTATACCAGGATCCGTTCGCTTCTTCGCGCCGCAACAACGACAATTGAGCCGCGCCCGATGCCCGCCTGTCATCTGCCGATCATCGGAATCCCCGCCTGTACGCGCACGGTCAAAGAACGGCTGTTGCATACCGTCGCCGACAAATATCCGAGCGCGGTGATCGAGGCGACCGGCTGTCTGCCGATCCTGATCCCGTGCGTCGGCGGCAGGACCGACATGACGGCGGTCCTCGACATGCTCGACGGTTTGTTGTTGACCGGCAGCCCGTCGAATGTTCATCCGAGCGAATACGGGACCGAGCCGCTCGACCCGGAAATCCTGCACGATCCGGCCCGCGACGCGACCACCCTGCCGCTGATCCGCGAGGCGGTGCGGCGCGATCTGCCGGTTCTGGCGATCTGTCGCGGCATCCAGGAGCTCAATGTCGCGCTCGGCGGCACTCTTCACCAACGCGTACATGAACTGCCGGGCCGGCTCAACCATCGCTCGCAAAAGGGAGCTGCGGCCGGCCCTTACGGCCCTGCTCACGGGGTGGCCTTGACGCCGGGCGGGTTGCTCGCCGAACTCGCCGGCAGCGTCGAGGTGATGGTCAATTCGCTGCACTCGCAAGGCATCGACCGCCCGGCCCCGGGGCTGCGCGTCGAGGCGGTGGCGCCCGACGGGCAGATCGAGGCGGTTTGCCTGCCGGAAGCGCAATTCGTCGTCGGCGTGCAGTGGCACCCCGAGTATCGGGTGTTGGAGAACTCTTTGTCCAAGGCCCTCTTTTCAGCTTTTTCCGACGCTTGCAGCGCAGCCTATGCCGGTTATTCGAAGGTCGTCCGCGCCGCGTGAGAGGATCGCCTATTGTTCCGGCCGGAGCATGCTTTTTTCCCGGTCGTGACATGCACGAATTGCGTTGTTGACTCCGTTGCGCCGCTCCCCATTTTCTAGGTTCGGAAGCGGGGAAAGCAGCAGGCTTTCCCGAAACGGTCCCGCCTCCCCTGCGGGATCGATCCCCCAACGCTTCTGACATGCAGGCGCCCGGTCATCCCCCCCGACCGGGCGCCAACGTTTCTGCACCCTTGCTTCGGGATCGGTGATGACCTTGCGCCTCGCCACCTGGAACATCAACTCGATCCGGCTGCGGATCGACAATGTTCGCCGGCTGATC
Source organism: uncultured Alphaproteobacteria bacterium (assembly GCA_963701815.1). Lineage (GTDB taxonomy): Bacteria > Pseudomonadota > Alphaproteobacteria > ATCC43930 > CGMCC-115725 > AP-15. The sequence goes on along the minus strand of CAVPBN010000008.1, from coordinate 230,167 downwards.
GCCGAATATGCGCCGGACGTCCTGTGCCTGCAGGAAACCAAGACCCCGGACGAGCTGTTCCCGCGCGAGGCGTTCGAAGCGCTCGGCTATCGGCACATGCTGGTGCACGGCATGAAGGGTTATAATGGCGTAGCCATCCTGTCGCGCGCGCCCCTCCAATCGCCCGAGACCCGCGGCTGGTGCGAACGCGCCGATTGCCGTCATGCGATGGTCGTATTGCCGGGCGGCATCGAATTGCACAATATTTACGTTCCGGCCGGCGGCGACATTCCGGACCCGGACAAAAACCCGAAATTTGCCCATAAACTCCAGTTTCTCGACGAGCTGACCGCGTGGTTTGCGGCCGAGCGCGCCGATCGGCGCCCGATTGTCGCGGTCGGCGATTTCAACATCGCCCCGCTCGAAAGCGATGTCTGGTCGCACAAGCAATTGCTCGATGTGGTCAGCCATACTCCGGTTGAGGTCGAGCGCCTGGGCGGCTGGCAGCAGGCGGCCGGCTTTGTCGATGCGGTCCGGCAATTCCTGCCGCCGCCGGAGCGGGTCTATACGTGGTGGAGTTACCGCAGCGCGCGACTGGGCGGCTTCGGATCGCGGCCGGCGGCTCGACCACATCTGGGTCACGCCGCCGCTTGTCGGCGCGCTGGCCGAGCCGCGTATCCTGCGCGACAGCCGCAGTTGGCTGAAGGCTTCCGACCATGTCCCGGTCATGGTGACGATCGGCGGCTGACCCGTCGGTAGAGGTGATAGCGCCCGGCCGCGATCCCCGCCGGCAACGGCAGCGGGTCGAGCCCGACGGCGTCGATCGCGGGTTCGCTGACCAGTACGCCGCCGGGGCACAGCAGCGGCACGACGAGAGGGGCAATTTCCGAGGCGAGCCGCCGGCTTGCCTCGACCTCGCCGGTCGCGGGGTCGAGATGGGCCAATGCCACGCGGCCGCCGAGCAGCGGCCGTGCCGCCGGCAAGGTGTCCCGCATATCGCCGAGGAGGAGGCGTTCGGGCGGCGGCAGGCAGTCCGGGTGCGCCGCGACCTGGCGGTCGCAGACATAGATGTTCCTGTCGGGAAACAATTCGCGCAGATGATCGTAGGTCCGGCCATTGCCGAGCCCGAGTTCGAGCACCTCGCCGGCGAGTTCACGTACCAGCCCCGCCGCCCGATCGAGGCAGGCGCGCTGCGCCTCGAGCCGGCGGATAAAGCTGTCGAGCCGGCTCACGCTTCACGCGGCGATGTTGTTCTGTTCCCGCAAGCGCTTGACTTCGGCCAAGGTTGCGCCGAGTTGATTGTTGGTCGAGGCCAGCCGCTCCGCCAGCTCCTGCATCATCGAAACCGCCATGCTGGGAAATTCCCGGACCATGCGCATGAACGGCTCCTTTGAGATGCGCAGGGTGACCAGCCGGTCTTTGGCGCGCACCGTGGCCGAGCGCGGCACATTGCCGAGGATCGCCATCTCGCCGACGATTTCGTTGGCGCCGAGCGTCGCCAGCACCAATTGCCCGGCCGGCGTTTCGGCAACGACCTCGGCCTCGCCGTCGATGATCAGATAGGCGGCATCGCCCGGATCGCCTTGCCGGAACAGCCGCATGCCGGCATCGAACGCGACCCGCTCGCTCATAAAAGCCAGCAGTTTGAGCTTGGCCGGCTCGATCTCGGCAAAATACGGCACCCGTCGCAGCAGCTCGAATTCCTGCTTGAGACTCATCTTCCTCCCTCCACCACATTCGCCTCCCCGCCTTCTCTCATTCCGCGGCGAGCAGCATCGACATCAGCGAGCCCTTCGGCGCCAGCTGGTCCGGCGTCCCCTGCTCCTGCAGCTTACCGCCGCTCATCACCAGGACCCGATCGAAATTGCGCGCCAGGCTGGCGCGGTGCAGCACCCAGATCATGCCGCGGCCGGCGAATTCGTCGGCCAGCCCTTTGCTGACCGCGGCCTGGGCCTGCCCGTCGAGCGCCGAAGTCGCCTCGTTGAGGATCAGCAGATCGGGCCGCTTGAGCACGGCCCGGCCGATCGCCGTCTTCTGCCGCTCGGCCAGCGAGAGACGCGAGCCGCCGGTGCCGACATTGTAGTCGAGCCCGACCTCGATGACCGTCTGGCGCAATGCCAGGCCGTCGATGACCTCGGCCAGCAACTTGGGAATGCGCAGCGGCGCATCCGCCTCGCCGTAGGCGATTTTACCGAACAGAATATTGTCCTGCACCGAGGCGGCGGCATTATAGCGCGCGATGTCGAAGAACTCGATCTGGCGCTGCGCGTCGGGCGGCAGATTGGCGCGGAAAACCCGACGCGCGTCCAGCAGACGCTGCTTCATCGCATCGTCGAGAATGTCGAGCCGGTGTCGGGCGGCGACCAGCTTGAACGGCAGCGACAGCAGTCGCGTGCGATCGTCGCGGCCCAGCGCCGCCGTCCCGCCCTTGCCGATGCGGGACAGGATCGCCTGGAATTCGGGCAGGTCGTTCGCGCTGATAAAACTGAACTGCTCGAAGAATGCGTGGTCGGCGGGCAGATCGGCGAACAGCTCGACCATCGTCTCGGCGACCTCCTTGCCGGCGGCGACGAGGTCTTCGAGCAGCCCGACCTGCCTCAGCACCTGCAGCACGTACGAGTTGCCGGCAAGCGCTTCGAATTCAAAGGCCGGGCCGATCGGCGTGCCGAACAACACGTTCTCGGCCACCGAGGCGTTGTCGTTGAACCGTTCGGGATCGTAGGTCTCGACAAGACCGGTGATCGCGTCCTCGATCAGCCGGCGGGCCAATGCTTCGCGCGCTTTTAACAGCCGCGCCGCGGTCTCGGGCTCCGCCTCCGGATCGAGGCGCCAGCGCAGCCCGAGGCGTATAGACGTCGCTGTCGAAATCGAGTTCCGCGAGCACCTCGGTGATGCGCTTGACCAACGCGTCGCGATCGGCGACGCCGGCGGCTTCGTAGTCGATCCAGTCGGCGCGGATATCGAGATCGATATTTCCCGATTTTTGCGCCTCGGCGGTCTGCCGGGCGCGGCGTCGGGCCTCGACCGCATCGTATTCGGCCGGCCGCAGCGGGACATGGCGCAGCGACAGCAGCAGATTGTCGCGCAAGGTGCCGGCGAACAAATAGGGTGCGGCGCCGACATAGCCGATGCGCCGGCCGGTCACCGCGATCGGCAACGTCGCCAGATCGACGCCGCCGATCGTCACCCGGCCGCTGGTCGGCTGCACCAGCCGCGCCAGCAGCAGCGCCAGTTCATTCTTGCCGCTGCTGCCCTGCCCGATGATCGCGAGATGCTGATCGAGCGGCGCCGTAAAGCTGACCGCATCGACAGCGCGGCTGCCGTCCTCGTCGGCGAGCGACAGGTTGACGGCGACGATCTCGCCGGCGAGCCGGAGCACATTCGGCGGGGTTTCGACCTGGAGCCGCGGATCCATCAGGCCCGCAGGCTGGAACTGCTCGACGATCTGGTCGTATTTGATCCGGGAATCCTGGAAGCTCTGGTAGAAGACCAGCAGCTCGTTAAACGGCGATGCCAGGTCCTTGTAGGCGAGCAACACCGCCAGCAGCGACCCGACCGAAAGGCCGCCCTTGATGACCAGATAGCCGCCGATCGAGAAAAAGAAGAACGGCGTCAACTGGTTTAGGAAGTTGTTCAAGAACTTGACAAAAAATTTGCGCTGATAGATCTCGAAGCGGATGTCGTAGATTCTGCCCAGGAGCGCGGCGAACCCGGTCAATTGCAGCTTGGCCGCGTCGTTGGCGAGGATATCGGTGATCCCGCTCGCCGATTCCTGCACCCGGTCGGCGACCTGGCGGACGGTGCGTACCCGCAGGCGGTTGAGCTGATTCACCTTGCGCTGCAGTTTCGGGATGACGTAGCCCTGTACCGGATAGAGCGCCACCGCGGCCAGGCCCAGCACCGGGTCCTGCATGAACATGAAAAAGATGTTGGTCAGCAGGGTCCCGCCCTGGAACGCCGGCAATGCCACCGCGTCGCCGACAAAGCCGCCCAGCGACTCGCACTCGGCGGTGATCATCGGAATGATCTGGGCGGACGAGTTCTTCTGAAAATAAGAGAGCGGGAACAGCAGCATTCTCTGATACAGCTGATACCGGAAGCGCCGCAGCATGCGTTCGCCGAGCCGTCCCTTATAGGTGTTTATGTAATACTTGAATGCGCCGTTGACCAACACGAGCAAGCAGAAACGCGACGCACAGCACAAAAAGATAACTGATCTGGTCGAGGTGGATACCGAAAATTATTTGGGTAGTATATCTCGGCTTGATCGCTTTATTGGTAATTATTTTGGGCAACTCGAGAGAATAATAAAGAAACGGAAAAGAAAGCAGCGTCATCACCAACAATATGATTTGCTGGCGCAGGCTGAAGCGCAGGATGAAACTGTAGATCGACTGCTCGAGCGCGGTCGTATCGGCAACCGGCGGCTCCAACGGCACGCGCGGCGGTGCGGCGACCGGCTCCGTCTGTTCGGTCGCCGCCCGCCGGCGGCCGAAGGCCGGCCGCCCGTACGTCTGCGGCGGCGGTGACCAGGGCCGCCATCGTTTTCATCGCCGGACCGTCAACAAAACGTCATTTCGAAAAGACCATTTCACCGCCTCGATCGGCTATGCAATAGTCGAACGCGCGCTTGCACGGGGAGGCCTTTGTGGCCGGTCGGCGTCATCACAAACGAGTTCTGATCTACAGCCATGACAGCTTTGGTCTCGGCCATTTGCGTCGCTGCCGGGCGATCGCCCACTCCTTGGTCGATGCCGACCCGGCGCTCTCGGTCTTGATCTTATCGGGATCGCCCATCATCGGCAGCTTCGATTTTCGCTCCCGTGTTGATTTCGTGCGCGTTCCGGGCGTCATCAAGCTGCGCAACGGCGAATATGTCTCGCTCAACTTGCATATCGACATCGAGGAGACCCTGGCGATGCGCTCCTCGATCATCCGGCACACCGCCGACATGTTCGACCCCGACATGCTGATCATCGACAAGGAGCCGCTGGGGCTGCGCGGCGAGGTGCGCGACACCCTCGGTCTGCTGCAACGGCGCGGCGCCGCGCTGATCCTCGGGCTGCGCGATGTCATGGACGATCCCGACGCGCTCGAAAGCGAGTGGGAGCGCAAGAACGCGGTCCCTGCATTGTCGGAGTACTACGACGAGATCTGGGTCTACGGTCTGCCGCAGATCTGCGATCCGCTCGCCGGATTGCCGGTGCCGGCCAGCGTGCGCCGCCGCATGGTCTATACCGGATATCTGCGGCGCACCGCCCACGAGCCCATGCCGACGGCGGAGACCCAGGAGGTGCTCGACCACGAATTTCTGCTGGTCACGCCGGGCGGCGGCGGCGACGGCGAGGCGCTGATCGATCTGGTGTTGACGGCCTATGAATTCGACCGCGACATCCCGTTTCCGGCGTTGCTCGTCTATGGCCCGTTCATGTTGCCGGAGCAGCAGGCGGCCTTCAGCGCCCGCGCCGCGCGGCTGGCCGGTGTCCGGGCGATCACCTTCGACGCCCGGCTCGAAGCCCTGATGGCGCGCGCCGCCGGGGTCGTCGCGATGGGCGGTTACAACACCTTCTGCGAGATCTTGTCCTTCGACAAGCCGGCATTGATCGTGCCGCGGACCGTGCCGCGGCTGGAGCAGTTCATCCGCGCCGAGCGCGCCGCCGGGCTCGGCCTGGTGGCGATGCTGACCGAGGATCAGGGCCGCGACCCGAAGATCATGGCGGCGGCGCTGCGCCATCTGCCGCACCAGCCCCGGCCGTCGAGCGTCGTAATCGACGGCCTGCTCGACGGCATGCCGAACGTCAACCGCTTCGCCGAAAAATGGCTCGGGCGGGTCCGGGCCGGCCGCGTCGCACCGGGAGCGCGGTTGAGGGCCTGACGGTGCCGCCGGCAACGACCGAGGCGGCCGGCCGGGTCGCGTTTGTGCTCAAGGGATATCCGCGCCTGTCGGAAACCTTCATCGCGCAGGAGATCCTGGCCCTCGAACGGCGCGGGCTCGACATCCTGATCGTCTCGCTGCGGCATCCGACAGATCGCGCGGTTCATCCCGTTCATCGCCAGATAGGCGCGGCGCTTTTGTATTTGCCCGAGTACCTCTGTCGCGAGCCGCGTCGCGTCTGGCGCGGCTGGCTGCGGGCGCGCCGGCAGCCCGGCTATCGTCGGGCGCGGCGTGCCTGGCTCGCCGATCTATGGCGCGACCCGACCCCGAACCGGATACGCCGCTTTGGCCAGGCGCTGGTATTGGCGTCCGAACTGCCCGCCGATGTCGATCGCCTTCACGCTCATTTCCTGCATACGCCGGCATCGGTCGCCCGTTATGCCGCGCTGGCGGCCGGCCTCGACTGGAGCGTTTCGGCGCACGCCAAGGACATCTGGACCCTGCCGGAATGGGAGACTCGCGAGAAGCTCGGCGACGCGGCCTGGGCGGTAACCTGCACCAAAGCCGGTCATGCGCGCCTCGCCGGTCTCGCCCCGCGACCGGATCGGGTGATGCTGTGCTATCACGGGCTCGATCTCGAGCGCTTCGCGCCGCCGCCGCCGCGTCCGGCCGGCGGCGACGGCAATGATCCGGCGGTCCCGGTGCGGCTGCTGTCGGTCGGCAGAGCGGTCGCGAAAAAGGGCTATGACGACCTTCTGGCCGCGCTCTCATTGCTGCCGCCGGCGACCCATTGGCGCCTTGTGCATATCGGCGGCGGCATGCTCGGCGCCGCATTGCGGCGACGGGCCGAGGCGCTGGGCGTGGCGGATCGGATCGAGTGGCGCGGCGCGCTTGCCGCAACCCGAAGTGCTCGCCGCATATCGCCAGGCCGACCTGTTCGTGCTCGCCTCCAAGGTGACGTCGGACGGCGACCGCGACGGGTTGCCCAACGTGTTGATCGAGGCGCAGAGCCAAGGGCTCGCCTGCATCGCCACCGATGTGTCGGGAATTCCCGAATTGATCGAGGATGGCGCGACCGGATTGTTGACCCGGCCCGGCGACCCATCGGCGCTCGCCGCGGCGCTGGCGCAGCTGATCGGCGATCCGCAGCGCCGGGCAGCGCTCGGCGCCGCCGGCGAATGCCGGGTGCGTCGCTGCTTCAGGATGAGTGCCGGCATCGATGCGCTCGCCGCGCGTTTCGGCCTGTCTCGGGCGGGAAGCCGAGACGCGGCTGCCGATGCCGTCGAACTGGCCGAGGCCGGCTAGCGGCGGGTCGATGCGCATCGCCTTTTACGCGCCGCTGAAGCCGCCCGATCATCCGGTTCCGTCGGGTGATCGCCGGGTCGCCCAGCTGTTCCTTGCCGCGTTGCGCCGTGCCGGGCACGAGGCTGGTTTGGCGTCGCATTTCCGCAGCTATGACGGGCGGGGCGACCCGGCGCGCCAGGCGCGGCTGGCGGTGCTCGGCCGGCGGCTCGGCGAGCGGCTGCTGCGGCAATACCGCAGCGCGCCGGCGACCGCCCCGGAACTCTGGTTCACCTATCACCCCTATCACAAGGCCCCCGACTGGCTCGGCCCGCCGATCGCCGATCGGCTCGGCATCCCCTATGTCGTTGCCGAAGCGTCGTATGCGCCGAAACAGGCGGCCGGCCCCTGGGCGGCCGGACATCGCGCCACCGCAGCGGCGATCCGGCGAGCCGATGCGGTGATCGGGCTCAACCCGGCCGATCGGGGCGGCGTGCTGCCGTTATTGGCCGACCCGTCGCGCTGGCTGGCGATCAAACCGTTTCTCGACGCCGCGGGCTGCGCCCCGCCGGAACGGGTATCGCCCGGTGCCCGCGCCGGCGCGGCGCGGCTGATCGCGGTGGCGATGATGCGCCCCGGCGACAAGCTCGCCTCCTACCGTGTTCTGGGCGAGGCGCTGGCGCGGCTGCTCGACCTGCCCTGGTCGCTCGAGGTGGTCGGCGACGGCGCCGCCCGCAGCGAGGTCCGTGCGGCCCTTGCCCCGCTCGGCTCGCGGGTCCTATGGGCGGGCGCACTCGATCCGGCCATCTTGTCGCGGCATCTGGCCATGGCCGATCTGTGCGTCTGGCCGGCGATCAACGAGGCCTTCGGCATGGCCTTGCTCGAGGCGCAGGCAAGCGGGCTCCCGGTGGTAGCGGGATCGGCCGGCGGCGTCGCCGAGATCGTCGCACAGGGGGAGAGCGGGCTGCTGGTTCCGCCCGGCGACGCGACCGCCTTCGCTGCGGCGGTGCGGGCATTGATCCTCGATACCCCCCGCCGCGCCGCCTTCGCCGCGGCGGCGCGGCGGCGGGTCCTGATCGAGCACGATCTCGACGTGGCCGCCCGCCGGCTCGGCGCGGTCATCGGTTCGTTGCGCCGTCGGGACGCCGCGTGACCGGCTCGGTCCTGTTCTACGTCCAGCATCTGCTCGGCGTCGGGCATTTGCGCCGCGCCCTGCATCTGGTCGGCGCGATGACCGCGGCCGGGCTGCGGGTGACCTTGGTGTCGGGCGGCGAGCCGTCGCCGGAGCTTGCCGGCGCGGCGGCCGAACGCATCGTGCAGCTGCCGTCGATCCGGACCCGCGACGCCCGCTTCAAGGAATTTGTCGATGCCGAAGGCCGGACGGTCGACGACACCCTGCGGCAGGCGCGACGCGACGCGCTGATCGCCGCGTTTGCCGCGGCGCGGCCCGATGCCGTGATAATCGAAGCCTTTCCGTTCGGCCGGCGGGCTTTCCGCTTCGAACTCGATCCGCTGATCGCGATGGCGCGCCGGCGCCGGCCCGCACCGATCCTGTTATGCTCGATCCGCGACATCGTCGTGGCGCCGGCCGATATCGATCGGCAGCGCGAGACGATCGACCGGGTGCGGGCGGATTTCGACGCGGTGCTGGTACATGGCGACCCGACCTTCATCCCGCTCGACGCGAGCTTCCCGTTGGCGGCAGAGATCGTCGACCGGCTGATTTATACCGGCTATGTCGGCGCGCCCCGAACCCCGGCCTCGCAGAACCGGGCGGGTATCGATGAAGTGCTCGTCTCGGCCGGCGGCGGCGCCGTCGGGGGCATCTTGTTGGCGACGGCGCTCGAAGCCCGGCGTCAGGGTTGCCTCGCCGGCCTCCGCTGGCGCCTCCTCGCCGGACCCAACCTGCCGGCGGCAGAATTCGCGTCGCTCGCCGGGCGGCTGCCCGACGGCGTCGTCCTCGAACGCTACCGGGCGGATTTCCCGCAAATGCTGCGGCACTGCCGGGTGTCGGTGAGCCAGGCCGGATACAACACCGTCCTCGACATCCTGGCCGCCGGCGCCGCCGCGGTCGTCGTGCCGTTTGCCCTCGAGCACGAAACCGAACAGACACTGCGGGCCGAGAAGCTGGCAGCGCGCGGCGTGCTTCAGATGGTCGCCGAGCAGGATCTGACGCCCGACCGGCTCGCACGGGCGATCGATCGCGCCGCGGCGGCAGCACCCGGTGCACTTGCAGTCGATACCGCAGGGGCGGTGCGGACCGCCCATTTGGTCGCCGACATGATCCGCCGGCGCGCCGGCGACGTTGCAGATTTTGTAACCTCGCCCAACGATTATATGATCGAGAAATGAGCAATTCGTCGCGCCCCGCCGAGACACGAACGCCATCGGCCTCATGGCAGGATCTGGCCGGCGAGCTCGAGTGCTGGGCGCACGCCGGTCGGCGGGCGACAATGTGGTGGCGCGACGACGACGCAACGGCGGCGAGCAGCCGGCTCGACCGGCTGCTGTCGATCGCCGACGGCGTTCCGGTGGCGCTCGCGGTGATCCCGGCTGGGGCCGACGACGGGCTCGCCGCCCGGCTGGCGGATGCCTGGCGGATGCCGGGACCGACGGTCGCGATCCTGCAGCACGGCTGGGGTCACTTCAACCACGCGGCCGATCGCCGAAAGAACGAGTTTCCCGGCGAACGGCCGGCCGCAGCGGCGGCGGCCGATCTCGCCGCCGGCCGGGCCCGGCTGGAGGCGTTGTTCGGCGGTCGCGCGCTCGCGGTCCTCGCCCCGCCGTGGAACCGGTTCGACGGCCGCTTCCTGCCGTTGCTCGCCGCTTGCGGCATCGGCGGAATCTCGCGGATCAAGCCGCGGAATGCGGCCCGTCCGGTCCCCGAAGTGTTGGAGGTCAACGTCCACGTCGATCTCGTCGATTGGTCCGGCGAGCGCGGCTTTATCGGCGAGGCGGCGGCGTTGGGCGGTCTCGTCTTGCATCTCCGGCAACGCCGGCTCGGCGTCTGCGACAGCGAAGAACCGACCGGGATCCTGACCCATCACCTGGTTCAGGACGCGGCGACGGACGCCTTTCTCGGCAGGCTCGTCGCCGCAACCCGCCCCCATCCAGCGGCGCGCTGGCTGGAAGCCGGCGAGGTGTTCGAGTGCCGGGAGCGCGGTTCGGCATGACGCGCCATGCCTATCCGAGCGAGGCGATGCTGGGCGATTACCTGCGCGCCGGGGCCGGGTTTGTGCCGAGCGCGACGGTCCTTGCGATTGCTTCGCCCGGCGCCCCCGCGGCAGCGGTGCTCGCCTGCCTGGCCGGGCTTTTCGCGCTTTTCGGCCTGCGCACCGCGCTGCGGCACGGCACCCGCGTCGATCTGACCGAGACGGCATTGCACGCCAGCGGCCCGTTCGGCGGTTCGATCGCCTGGCGCGAGCTCGATTATATGAAGCTCGCCTATTATTCGACCCGCCGCGACCGCCGCGACGGATGGATGCAGCTCGAACTGCGCGGCGGCGGTTCGTCGATTTGCCTCGACAGCCGGCTCGAGGGGTTTGGGTCATTGGTCGAGCGCGCCGCGCAAGCGGCCGCTTGCCGCGGCGTGGCGCTGAGTGCGGCTACGGCGGCCAATCTGGAGGCGCTCGGGATCGCCCCGGCGGTCTCCGGCCTCGCGCAAGCGGATAGGGGTGCGGCTTGACCGATCTTCTCAGTATCCGCGACCTGCATGTGCGGTTCGCCGCGCCGGGTGGCGTCATCCGCGCCGTAACCGGTGTCTCGTTCCGGGTGCGGCCGCGATCGGTCGTAGCGCTGGTCGGCGAATCCGGCTCGGGGAAGTCGGTCGTCAGCCAGGCGATCCTGCGCATCCTGCCGCGCAGCGGGCGGATCACCCGGGGCGAGATCCTGTTTGCCGACCCGCGACAAGACGGGCAGGTCGTCGATCTGGCGAAACTGCCGGGCGACGGAGCGCAGATGCGGGCGATCCGCGGCGGCCGGATTTCGATCATCTTTCAAGAGCCGATGACCTCGTTGTCGCCGCTGCATACGATCGGCAACCAGGTCGGCGAGGCGTTGCGACTGCATCGCCGGGTCGGCGCCGGCGAGGCCACCGAGCTGACCCGGGAAACCCTGCGCCTCGTCGGCTTTCCCGACCCCCGGCGCGCCTTGCGCAGCTACCCTTTCGAGCTGTCGGGCGGATTGCGGCAGCGGGCGATGATCGCGATGGCATTGGTCTGCCGCCCGGCGTTGCTGATCGCCGACGAGCCGACCACCGCTCTCGATGTGACGATCCAGGCGCAGATCCTGAAGCTGGTGCTCGAGCTGCGGCAGGAGCTCGACATGGCGATACTGCTGATCACGCACGACCTCGGCGTCGTCGCCAATGTCGCCGAAGAGATCGTCGTCATGTATCGCGGCGAGGTCATGGAAAGCGGCACCAGCGAGGACATTTTCCGGCAACCCGAGCACCCCTACCTGCAGGCCCTGCTGCGCGCGGTGCCGCGCTTCGACATGCAGCCGGGGGAGCGGCTGGTGCCGATCCGCGATATCCCGTCCGGCGACGCGCCGCATCTGATGGCCGAAAAGGTGCCGTGGCCCGACGATGCGACGGCGCCGCTGCTCGAATGCACAGCGGTGCGCAAGGTCTTTTCCAGCCGCAGCAGCGGCTGGTTCGGCGCCGGCAGATCGGCGCCGCAGGTGGTCGCGGTCGACGATGTCAGCCTGCGGATCGAGCGCGGCGAGTGCCTCGGCCTGGTCGGCGAGAGCGGCTGCGGCAAGACCACGCTCAGCAAGATCCTGCTGCGCGCGGTGACCCCCGATGCGGGATCGGTCAGGTTCAACGACCATGGCCGGCTGACGGACGTGCTGGCGCTCGATGCCGAGGAACTGAAGCGGTTTCGGCGGCAGGTCCAGTTCATTTTCCAGGACCCGTTCGGCTCGCTGAACCCGCGGATGACGGTGTTCGACATCATCGAGGAGCCGCTCGTAATCCACCGGATCGGCGAGGCGCGATCGCGCCGCGAAATGGTCGAGGAGTTGGTCGGCCTGGTCGGCCTCGACCGCCGTCATCTGCAACGCTACCCGCACAGTTTCTCCGGCGGACAGCGGCAGCGCATCGGTATCGCCCGGGCGCTGGCGTTGCGCCCCGATCTGGTGATCTGCGACGAGCCGACCTCGGCGCTCGATGTCTCGATCCAGGCGCAGGTCCTCAATCTGCTGATGGAGCTGAAGGAAAAGCTGGCGCTGACCTATCTGTTTATTTCGCACAATCTGGCGGTGGTCGACTATATCGCCGACCGCATCGCGGTGATGTGCGCCGGCCGCATCGTCGAGATCGCCGACCGGGCGACCCTGTTCCGCAACCCGGCGCACCCCTACACCCAGGCCCTGCTCGCCGCCGTGCCGACGCCCGACCCGGCGCATCGGCTCGATTTCAACCGCCTGATGGAAGATCGGGCGTCGAACCCGGCGGCCTGGCCGGAACCGTTCCGCCGCGAACCGGCCGACCCGCCCCGGTTGATCGAGGTTGCTCCCGGTCATCTGGTCGAGGCGCGCGCCGCTCCGGCCGGCTGGGCGGCGCAGGCGGACAGGCTCGCCCGGGCCTGACTGTGAGCTCGGCGCAATGCGGCAGCAGAAGGCGGCTCGCGTGGTGAGGAACAGCATCGTCACGGGCGTTCTGGCGCTCGCATTATTGCAAGCGATGCCGGGTCTGCCGCGCGCCGCGCTGCTGGAGACGCCGATGTTCAAAGCGCAGGTCGCCGGCGGCAAATTGCCCGGTGTCGACGACCGGGTGCCGAGCGATCCGGCGGTGGCGCAGGTCGACGCGGTCGGCAAACCCGGCGGCGAGTTGCGGATGCTGATGGCCGGTCCGAAAGATACCCGGATGATGGTGGTGTACGGCTATGCCCGGCTCGTCGGCTACACCCCGGCGCTCAAGCTGGTGCCCGACATTCTCGCATCGATCGATGTCGAGGGCGGTCGGCTCTTCACGCTGCATCTGCGCCGCGGAATGAAATGGTCGGATGGGCAGCCCTTCACCGCCGAGGATTTCCGCTACTGGTTCGAGGATGTCGCCAGGAACCCGAAACTGTCGCCCTCGGGGCTGCCGAGGTCGCTGTTGGCGGCTGGTCAGCCGCCGCATTTCGAAGTCATCGACGACGCCACGATCCGCTATGGCTGGCCGCGGCCCAACCCGCTGTTTTTACCCGATCTTGCCGGCCCCGACCCGCTGTTCATCTATTGCCCGGCGCATTACCTCAAGCAGTTCCACGAGAAATTTGCCGACAAGGCGACGCTCGCCGCCCTGGTCAAAAAGGCCCAGGTGCACAATTGGGCGGCCTTGCACAACCGCAAGAACACGATGTACCGGAACGACAATCCGGCCTTGCCGGCGCTCGAACCCTGGATTCTGAAGACCAAGATGCCGGCCGATCGGATCCAATTCGACAGAAACCCGTATTATTATCGGGTCGATACGGCCGGGCACCAATTGCCCTATATCGATCGGGTGATCCTGTCGATCGCCGACAGCGCCATCATTCCGGCCAAGACCGGCGCCGGCGAGAGCGATTTGCAGGCGCGCTACCTGCGCTTCGACAATTATACGTTTCTGAAGCAGAGCGAAACGCGCAACGGCTTTGCCGTAAGGCTGTGGCGTACCGGGCCCGGCAGCCAGATGGCCCTCTACCCCAATCTCAACGTCAACGATCCGGTCTGGCGCAAGCTCGTGCGCGATGTGCGGTTCCGTCGCGCCCTGTCGCTCGCCGTCAACCGGCACGAGATCAACCAGGTGATCTATTTCGGGCTGGCGATCGAGGGGCAGAACACGGTGCTGCCGCAGAGCCCGCTCTACAAACCCGCCTATCGTTCGGCCTGGGCCGGCTACGACATCGCCGAGGCCAACCGCCTGCTCGACGAGATCGGGCTGCAAAAGCGCGGCGACGACGAGGTTCGGCTGCTTCCCGACGGCCGACCGATGGAGATCGTCGTCGAGGATTCCGGCGAGTCGACCGAGCATTCCGACGTGCTCGAGCTGATTCGCGATTCGTGGCGGCATATCGGCATCCGGCTGTTTGCCAAGCCGTCGCAATTGACCCTGTTCCGCCGACGGGTTTTTGCCGGCGAGACACTGATGTCGATCGACAAGGGGATCGAAAACGGTCTCGCCAACGCCGCCTCATCGCCCTGGGAATTGGCGCCGACCAGCCAGCAGCAGCTCGAATGGCCGAAATGGGGTCAATATTACGAGACCGAAGGCCATGGCGGCACGGCGCCCGACCTGCCGTCGGCAATCCGGCTCAAAGAGCTTTACGAGGACTGGCTCGGCTCGGCGTCGCCGCCGCAGCAGACAGGGGTTTGGCGCGAGATGCTGCAAATCTGGGCCGACCAGGTGTTTTCGATCGGCACCGTCGCCGGTGTCTTGCAGCCGGTGGTGATCAGCAACAAGCTGCGCAACATTCCCGACGAGGGCATCTACAACTGGGACCCGGGCGCTTTTTTCGGCATTTACAAGCCGGACCAGTTCTGGTTCGACGAGTCCGCCGCGCCGGGTTAAATCCGCGTCTGCCGGCGCCGCGCCGGCGGTCCATCGGTGATGGGCCGTCCCTTTCGGCGCCGCTGACTTCCTCACCCCAGGCTCGCCCGCTGCATCATGCTGAATTATATCATCCACCGCCTGCTGATCATGATCCCGACCCTGATCGCGATCAGCATTGTCATCTTCACCATCATCAACCTGCCGCAAGGCAATTATTTCACCACCTACGTCGCTGAATTGCAGGAATCGGGCGAGCCGACCGATCTGGCCAAAATCCAATTTCTCGAAGCCGAGTACGGCCTCGACCGCCCGCTTTGGCAGCAATATCTCCACTGGGCCGGTGGGCTGCTGCATGGCGATATGGGATATTCGTTTGCCTATAACCTGCCGGTCAACCAGGTGGTCGGCGACCGCATGTTGCTGACGTTCATCGTCTCCTTCACGACGATCATATTCACCTACCTGGTCGCTTTTCCGATCGGCGTCTATTCGGCGACGCATCAATACAGCTGGGGGGACCATGCGTTGACCTTGCTCGGCTTTCTCGGGCTGGCGACGCCGAATTTTCTGCTCGCCCTGGTTTTGCTGTATCTGGCGAACGTGTATTTCGGGATTTCGATCGGCGGCCTGATGGACCCGCGTTATATCGACCGGCCGTGGACCTGGGATAAGGTTGCTTCGCTGCTGGCGCATATCTGGATCCCGGTCATCGTCATCGGCATGGCCGGCACGGCGAGCATGATCCGGCGGCTGCGCGCCAATCTGCTCGACGAACTGCAGAAACAGTATGTCGTCACCGCGCGCGCCAAGGGGCTGTCGCCGCTCAAACTGCTGCTCAAATATCCGCTGCGGATGGCGCTCAACCCGTTCATTTCCGACATCGGCTCGCTGTTGCCCCATGTGATCTCGGGAGCGGCAATCGTGTCGGTGGTCATGTCGTTGCCGACAACGGGGCCGATGTTGCTGTCGGCGCTGCGCAGCCAGGACATGTATCTTGCCGGCTCGTTTCTGATGTTCATGGCGTCGCTGACGGTGATCGGCGTGTTCATTTCCGATCTGGCCCTGGCGGCGCTCGATCCGCGCATCAGACTGCAGGCGGGGCGCCGCGAATGACCGATCTTACGCTCGTCCCGGGCGGCGTCCCGAACCCCGACGACGATCGCCCGGCGGCGCGGCCCGCCGAACCCTTGCCGCACTACGTCTCACCGGCGCCGTTCGACCCCTATCGCGTCGAACGGATGACGCCGGCGCAGGAGCGCTTCAACATGGCATCCGAGTGGCGGATGGTGTGGTGGAAGCTGCGCCGCCACCGGGTCGCCGTCGCCTCCGGGGCGATCCTGCTGACGATGTATCTGGCAATCCTGATCTGCGAGTTCCTCGCGCCTTACAGCCAAGACGCGCGCAACACCGATTTCATCTACGCGCCGCCGATGGCCATCCGCATCTTCGACGGCGGCCGGCTGGTCGCGCCCTTTGTCGAGGGTTTCAATTACCGGCTGGACATGACCAACCTCAAACGGGTCTACGCACCCGAGCCCAATAAGCGGCAGACGCTGCGTTTTTTTTGTCGCGGCGACGGCTATAAGTTCTGGGGGCTGATCCCGGGGGACCTGCATCTCGCCTGCCCGGCGCCGGGCGGACAGCTGTTTCTGCTCGGCACCGACCGGCTCGGCCGCGACATGCTGTCCCGGATCATCTACGGCGCACGCCTATCGCTGACGATCGGACTGTTCGGCGTCGCCGTCAGCTTTACCCTCGGCATCCTGATCGGCGGCATCGCCGGCTATTACGGCGGCTGGACCGATATCCTGATCCAGCGCGCCACCGAGGTGGTCCAGTCCTTTCCGCACCTGCCGTTATGGATGGCGCTGTCGGCGATCCTGCCGGTCAGCTGGAGCCCGATCCTCGTCTATGTCGGGATCACCGTGATCCTCGGGATGATCGAATGGACCCATCTGGCGCGGGCGGTGCGATCCAAGCTGCTGGCGCTGCGCGAGGAGGATTTCTGCACCGCCGCGGTGCTGATGGGTGCGCGTCCGGCGCGGATCATCGGGCGGCATCTGCTGCCGAGCTTTATGAGCCATCTGATCGCCTCGGCGACCCTGGCGATCCCGGGCATGATTCTCGGCGAGACGGCGTTGTCGTTTCTCGGCCTCGGCTTGCGGCCGCCGATGACGAGCTGGGGGGTCTTGCTCAACGAGGCGCAGAACATCAACGTCGTGGCGCTCTATCCCTGGCTGATGCTGCCGGTCGTCGCCGTCATCATCACCGTGCTCGCCTTCAACTTCTTCGGCGACGGTCTGCGCGACGCCGCCGATCCGTATCACTGAGCCGAAGCGGCGGCCGATGCCCGGATCCGGGCCCGGTCACGGCCGCAGCACCAGGCCTTCCTGGGCGACGATCGTACCGGAGCGCATTTCGGCCGCTTCGACGGCGACCTGATCCATAAAGGCGTCGTCGTGCCCGGGATCATGATGGAAGATTACCAGGGTGCGCACCTGGGCGGCATCGGCCAGGCGGACCCCTTCCTGCCAGGTCGAATGCCCCCAATCGCGATGCTCGGGATATTCCGCATCGGTATAGGTGGCGTCGTAGATCATCACATCGGCGCGGTCGATCAGGCCCAACACGTTGCGATCGAGGCCCTCCGCCCGATGTTCGGTGTCGGTGATGTAGGCCACAGCCTTGCCGCGATATTCGATGCGATAGCCGGTGGCGCCGTTGGGGTGATTGAGCGGCGCCGTGATCAGGCGGATGCCGGGATGGGGGACCAGTTCCTGGCCGGCGGCGAAGTCGGTGTAATCGATCTTGGCGGTGAAGATGCTCATCGGGATCGGAAACAGCGGCGCGATCATCATGCTGTTGAGCACCGCTTCGATCCCCTGGCCGTTCAGATGGCCGGCCCAGATCCGGATCCGGCTGCGCGCGTCATAGCACGGGGCAAAAAACGGCAACCCGCAGATATGGTCGAAATGCGTGTGGCTGTAGAACAGGTCGAGCGTTGCCGGCTGGCCGCCGCGCGTCAATTCGTTGCCGAGCAGGCGCAGCCCGGTGCCGCCGTCGAAGATCATCAGATGCTCGCCGCAGCGGATCTCGACGCAGGAAGTATTGCCGCCGTAGCGCACGGTGTCGGGCCCTGGGCAGGCGATGCTGCCGCGCACGCCCCAAAATCGCACCTGACAATCCGGATGGACCAAGGTCCGTCCTCGCCTCCTCGCCCTCCGCCGCGACTATATCGTCGTGGCCCTGTAAAAAAGCTATATCGCATGGCGCGATTTCACGGGATCTTCGAGTTTTTTTGCATTCCTTTCTGAAACCTGCTGTTAACCGGTTGGCCCGATAAAATGGCGGCTGCGCCGAACCAGCGGAGAGCTTGCGGTGTCCCCAGTCGAATATGATACGGCAATCGCCGTGTTCTTGAAGACCAACATCGTCACCCGCTGTCCGACGGTCTGCGCCGCGCCGACCCAGGCGACGGTCGGCGAAGGAGACCGGGCCGCCTACCGCGACTACGTCGCGGCGCGCGAAGCCGAGCGGCGGATGAAGTTGAAAACGCGCCGATATGATGTTCTTTCATGGCGACCACCGCCCATATAGCGGGCCGGGAGGAGATCCGATGGCCGCTCTCGAAGCGTCGGTACCTTGCTGCATCGCCGGCGGCGGACCGGCCGGGATGATGCTGGGGCTGCTGCTGGCCCGCGCCGGCGTCGGCGTTCTGGTGCTCGAAAGGCATGCCGATTTTCTGCGCGATTTTCGCGGCGACACGATCCATCCCTCGACCCTGCAAGTCATGCACGAACTCGGGTTGCTCGAGGAATTCCTGCGCCGGCCGCATCAGGAAGCGCAGACCATCGGGGCGCAGATCGGCGACACGTTTCTCGATGTCGCCGATTTCTCCCATTTGCCGACCCGTTGCCGGTTCATCGCGTTCATGCCGCAATGGGATTTCCTGGACTTCGTCGCCGAGCAGGCGCGCCATTACCCGAATTTTCAGCTCGAAACCGAGGCCGAGGTCACCGATCTGATCGAAGAAGGCGGCCGCGTGGTCGGACTGCGGGCCGAGACTTCGCAAGGCAGCCTGAGGGTTCGCGCCGATCTCGTCGTCGGCGCCGACGGCCGCCACTCGACGGTGCGCGAGAAGGCCGGGTTCGAAGTCGTCGATCTCGGCGCGCCGATGGACGTGCTGTGGATGCGCTTGGGCCGCCGGCCGAGCGATCCCGGACAGACCCTCGGGCGCGTCGATGCCGGCCGGATTCTGGTGATGCTGAACCGCCAGGATTACTGGCAATGCGCCTTCGTCATCCCAAAGGGCGGGTTCGACGAATTTCGCAGCCGCGGTCTGCCGGCGTTTCGCGACGAAATCGCCCGTCTCGCGCCGTATCTGCACGACCGGGTCGATGAATTGGCCGATTGGTCCGACGTAAAGCTGTTGACCGTTGCCGTCGACCGGTTGCGGACATGGCACCGGCCCGGGCTCCTTTGCATCGGCGACGCCGCTCACGCGATGTCGCCGATCGGCGGCGTCGGCATCAACCTTGCGATCCAGGATGCGGTCGCCGCGGCCAACATTCTCGGCCCCGCGCCTGCGGCAAGGAGCGACAACGGACGAGGATCTGCGCGCCGTGCAGCGCCGGCGCGAATTTCCGACAAGAGCGACGCAACGCCTCCAGGTGCTGTTGCAGAACCGGGTGATCAGCCGCGTGCTGCGCAGCGGCAAGCCCGTAGAGGTGCCGCTGGCGCTGCGCCTGCTTGCGCTGGTGGCCGTTTTTGCGTCGGCTCCCGGCCCGGCTGATCGGCATGGGTTTTCGCCCCGAGCATGTCGAGTTGCCGGCTCGGGCGTAACCTTCGGGAGTGCGCGGCGATCCGGCTGGCCCCCGATGCCGGGCGCCGGCTATATTCGCCGCATCGAGCCTCGGAGGCGGGAATGCATCTGTTCGAGCAGCACCGGGTGGCGGATCTCGAGACGGCTGCCCGGATGATCCCGGTCATCGATTACGGCCGGTATTTCGCCGGGGAGCCGGGGGCGCTCGAACGGGTCGCGGCCGAGGTTGCGCAGGCCTGCGAGAATGTCGGTTTTTTCTACGCGCTGAACCACGGCGTGCCCGAATCGCTGATCGCCCGCGCATTTGCCGCGGCGCGCCGGTTTCACGCGTTGCCGCTCGACCAGAAACTGGCGCTCAAGCTGAACGAAAACAACATCGGCTATCTGCCGCTGAACGCCTCGGTGCAAGGTGCCTCGACCGTGCACAAGGCGACCAGGCCGAACCAAAACGAGAGCTTTTTCATCAGCCACGACCGCGGCCCCGATCATCCCGATGTGGTCGCCGGCACGCCGTTGCGCGGCCGCAACCAGTGGCCGGGGGCGCTGCCCGGGATTCGCCCCGACATGATGGCCTATTTCTCCGCGGTGCGGGCGATGTGCGACCGGATGCTGCCGCCCTTTGCGGTGGCGCTCGGCATGCCCGCCGACTTCTTCGCGCCGTTCTTTGCCGATGAGGGGCACGCCAATCTGCGCTTTCTGCATTACCCGCCGCAGCAAACCGTCGAGGACAACGTCTTCGGCCAGGGGCCGCACACCGACAACAGCTTTATGACTGCCCTGGCGCGCACCGATGTGCCGGGGCTGGCGGTGCGGCTGCCGCCAGGTGGACCAATGGGCGGCGAATGGTTTGCGCCGCCGGTCATCCCCGGCACCTTTCTGATCAATCTCGGCAATATCATGCGGCGCTGGTCGAACGACCGGTTTCTGTCGACGCCGCACGGCGTGCTGAACGATTCCGGGACCGACCGCTACTCGATCGCCTATTTTCACAGCCCGAACCCGGACCGGGTCATCGAATGCCTGCCGTCTTGCGTCGGCGCCGGCAACCCGGCCCGCTATCCGCCGGCGGTCTACCGCGATCTCGTCCTCGAATTCTACAGGGCGAATTATTTCCACCAGAAGGGCCACCGGTCCGACGCTGCGGCGCTCGCGGCGGAATAGCCGGACCAGCCATAGAAGGAGAGCGGGAAGATGTTCGACCTCGACCGCTTCATCGAGGAATGCGGTGCTGCGCTGACGGAGGATTCGAGCCACAAGGCGATGCGCGAGGTCGTGGCCCGCACCGTCGACGACCCCGCGGCGGTGCTCGCCGGGCTCGGCGAGCCGCGCCGGGCCGGCGTCGATCCGCTGTACCGCTCCGATCGGCTGACCATCCTCAACGTGATCTGGGCGCCGGGGATGACGGTGCCGCCGCACAACCACCGGATGTGGGCGGTGATCGGCGTCTATACCGGGCGCGAGAACAACATCTGGTGGCGCCGTGTGCCCAGCGCCACGGGCGGCCTGATCGAGGCGGCCGGGGCGCGCTCGCTCGGCCGGCGCGACGCCGAGCCGCTCGGCCATGACATCATCCATTCGGTGACCAACCCGCTCGACCGGCTGACCGGCGCCGTTCACGTCTATGGCGGCGATTTCTTTGCCGTCGAGCGCAGCCAATGGGACCCGGAGACGCTGTTTGAGGAACCTTACGACGCGGAACGGCTGATGCGTCTGTTCGTCGACGCCGATCAGTGAGCCTGCGGCTCTTCGCCTTCACCTGCGGGCGTCTCAAGGGTTCGCTCGACCGCCTGATGGAGGGCGGCGAGGGCGAGGTCGAATTGCCGATCCCGGCCTATCTGATCGAGCACCCCAAGGGGACCATGCTGTTCGACACCGGCATGCATCCCGATTGCCGACATGACCCGGCCGGACGGCTCGGCGCCCGACTGGCCGGCCTGTTTTCGTTCGACTACCGGCCCGGCGAGGAGATCGCCGCACGTCTGCGGGCGGTCGGCCGCGATCCCGGCGATATCGACCTGATCGTCAACTCGCATTTCCATTTCGACCATGTCGGCGGCAACGCCCAGATCCCGAACGCCACGATCATCGTGCAGGACGCCGAGTGGCAGGCCGGCATGGATCCGGACATCGCGGCGCGGCACGGTTTCGACCGGCGCGATTTCGACCCCGGCCACAAGGTCAAGCGGATCGCCGGCGAGCACGATGTGTTCGGCGACGGCACGGTCGTCTGCCTGCCGACGCACGGCCACACGCCGGGCCATCAGTCGCTGAAGCTGCGGCTCGACGGCGGCGACGTCGTGCTCGCCGCCGATGCCTGCTATTTCTGCCGCACGTTGCGCGAGCGGCGGCTGCCGCGCCATGTCCACGATCGCGAGGCGATGCTGGCCTCGCTCGACCGCCTCGCCCGGCTCGAAGCCGCCGGCGCCCGCATCTTCTTCGGCCATGACGGCGAATTCTGGAAGAAGGTGCCGCAGGCGCCGATCCGAGATCCGGTGGAGCGAAGCTTGATCGGAATTTGCCGGAGCGCCCGGTGATGCCGACCCTGCCGCGGGCGATCCTGTTCGACCTCGACGACACGCTGCTCGTCGCGTTCGGGCCGGCGCAGTCCCAGTGGCAGCGCGTCATCGCCGCCTATGCCGACCGTCTGGCGCCCTTGCCGCCGGCGGCGGTGATCGCCGCGATCGAGGACAGCTCGCGCGAATTATGGGCCGATCCGGGGCGGCACAAGCATTGGCGCCACCGCATCGTCGAGGCGCGCCGCCACATCGTCGCCGGCGCCTTTGCCGGGCTGGCGATGTCGGGCCGCGACGCGCCCGACGGCCGGCTGTCCGACAGCATCGCCGACGCCTACAACGCGCTGCACGATGCCGAATTGCGCCTCTTTCCCGGCGCGCACGAAACCGTCGACGGTCTCAAGGAGTGCGGCGTCCGGCTGGCGCTGATCACCAACGGTGCGGCCGAGCCGCAGCGCGCCAAGGTCGTGCGTTTCGCGCTCGAACACCGCTTCGACCATATCCAGATCGAAGGCGAGCACGGTTTCGGCAAACCCGAGGAACAGGCCTATACCCACGCGATGGCGGCGCTCGGCGTCGGGCCGCACGAGACCTGGATGGTCGGCGACAATCTCGAATGGGAGATCGCCGCCCCGCAGCGCCTCGGCATCTGGGCGATCTGGCACGACGGCTACGGACACGGCCTGCCGCCCGATCCGCCGGCGGTGCCCGACCGGATCATCCGGTCGCTGCCCGAATTGCTGCGGTAACGCTGCGGCCGGGTGGTCCGGCCGACATCGCAACGGGGGCAGCACCGCCGCGTTCAGGACGGCGCCCTCCCCGTTCCCGGCCTTTACTGCACCCGATGCAGTCCGAGATCGGCGAGGCAGTTATCGATCGCACCGCCGGCGGCGGCGCTCTTCGCCCGGTCCTGACAGGCCGCGACGACGGCCGCGAACTCGGCCTGCGACGGATATCTGCCGCTCGATTCCTGCCACTCGCGCACTTCCGATGACGCCGCCCCGACGCCCGCCGGCGCCGCGCACGCCGCCAAACTCAACAAGATCGCAAACGCAGTCCCCCGCATCCGACCCCCCGAATGCTCCCCACCGCCACAATACCGGACGCCCACCCGCCGAGCCAGCCCTTTTGGCTGGTATTGCGGCGAAATTGGCGGCGTCGGGCTCCGACCGATTTATCGAAAATATTAACCATTAAACCCTGCCCTTGTTCAGGTTCGTGATAGAATGGCGCCGCTGCCGCTGAGAGGCAGAAAGACCGGCCGATGGGAGGGAAATTATGTCGATCGCAAAACTGCTGGCGCCGTTGGCTTGCGCCGTGTCGTTCGCCGGCGCCGCCCAGGCGCAGTTGCCGCCGCCCTATCTCGAATACGGGGCCAAGTTCACCTGCGGTCAGGAAACCAAAGAACCGGACGCCGACGTCGTCGTCGGGACGTATGCGACATCGATCAACATTCATAATCCGCAGGCAAAGCTTTCCGTCAAGTTTGTCAAAAAGATTGTTGTTGCCGAAAGGGAAGGCGCCGAATTTGTCAAGCCTGTCGTTTTGAGAGGCGTGCTCCAACCCGATCAGGCAGACCGTGTCGATTGCGTCTTCATCGACAACGCCTTGAAACTGCCGCCCGCCACCTACGTCGAAGGTTTTGTCGTTCTCGAAGTGCCGCCGGTGTCCGTCGGCAGCGCGCCGACTTTCCCGCTCCTCGATGTGGTCGGGAAATACACTGCGCGACCGCTCGACGGCGGCGTCTCGACCCAGTCGGTGGTGCCGTACATCGGCAAGCAAATAACCAACTAGCCAAGGGTTCTGCCCTCGCTACGCTCAATGCCCTCCCCATCGATGGGGAGGGCCCAGCGCGGCGCCCTAGATCGGGTCGTATTCGCGGTCTTTGCTCGGGATCAGGTCGTAGGGCAGCGCGAAACCCGGCATCGCCTTCAGCCGCTGCGACCAGGCGTCGAGATGGGGCCAGCGGGCGATGTCGAACCCGCCCTCGGCCATGAACACCATCCGGCCCCAGCAGCCGATATCGGCGATCGTGCAAATGTCGCCGAGCAGGAACGGCCGGTCCTTGAGCTGATTGTCGACAAACGACAGCGCCGCCTCGGCTTTCGGCCGGAACTCGGCGATCACCTCCGGGTGCGACGCGCGGAACCGCGCCGAGTGACGCACCTTGGCGACCGCGGTGATGTGGTCGGCTTCCCACGACAGCCACTCGCGCGCCTGCCAGCGCTGCTGCTCGGTGCGGCCTTCGAAATGCCCGGTGGTGCGGGCGAGGTAATCGAGGATCGCATTCGATTGCAGGATCGTCAGCCCGCGATGGCGCAACGACGGCACCACCCCCCAGCGGTTGATCGCGAGGTATTCCGGCGTCTTCTGCACGCCGGTCTTCAGGTTGACGGTGCGGAACGAATACGGCAGTCGCGCCAACGACAGATACAGGATCGGCTTGTAGCTCGAACTCGAGGTGAAGCTGCCGTAGATCGTCAGCCGCTCGTCCGGCGTGCTCATTCCGGTTCCTCGAAATCGAGCTTCTCGGTCAGTCCGTAATCGTCGGCCAGTTGGCGCAACTTGTACCAGGTGGCGGCTTCGACCTCGATGCCGTTCGCGCGGCGGTCCGCTTCGCGCATGTGCTCGATTTCGCCGGGGTAGAGGACGCCGCTGCTGCCTTCGGCCGGCGGCGTCGCCTTCAGATAGGCCATGAACTCGCCGATTTCCTTTTTGAATTCGGCGAGCGGGCGAAACGCCGCGACATTGAACACCGCCATAAAGCAACCGTCATTGTGGCGCCCGGTCGGCTCGACGCCAAAGCCGAGCCCGGTCAACAAGCCGCACAGGATCTCGACCATGATCGCGAGGCCGGTGCCCTTGTAGCCGCCCTCCGGACCGCCGAGCGGCAACAGCGCGCCGCCCTGGCGCAGCTGGCGCGGATCGTTGGTCGGACGGCCGTCGCTGCCGATGACCCAGCCGTCCGGCACCTTTTCGTTGCGGGCGACGGCGAGCGCGATCTTGCCGGCGGCGGCGGCCGAAGTCGCCATGTCGAGATAGAGCGGCGCAGCCAGATCGGACGGCATCGCGATCGAGATCGGGTTGGTGCCGAGCCGCGCCTCGCGCCCGCCGAACGGCGCCACCGCCTTGGGCGAGCGGCCCGAATCGGCGGTGCACAGCCCGATCATGCCGGCCTCCGCCGCCATCAGGGTGTAGGAAGCGACGCGACCGATATGGCCCTGGCGAAACACCGTCGCGGCGGCGACGTTGGCGGCTTTGGCCTTGTCGATGGTCAGCCGCATCGCCCGCTCGTTGGCGACGTAGCCGAACCCCCAATGCCCGTCGACGACCGTGGTCGTCGGCGATTCCCGGACGATCTGCCACGGCGCCCCGGGCACGATGTGGCCGACCTTGATCCGCTCGATATAGGTCGGGATCTGGATCACCCCATGCGAGTCATGGCCGGCGAGGTTGGCGGCCACGATGTGGCGCATGACGATCTCGGCCTCGTCGGCCGGCGCGCCGGCCGCGACAAACAAGGCCCGCCCGATCTCGTCGAGCCGTTCGGCTGGGATTTTCGGCATAACCGCCTCCTTGCTTTCTACCGCTTCGCTACAGCAGACCTTTGAGCTGCGCCAGTCCGAGCGCGGCCACGGTAGCGGCGTCCTTGATCTCGCCGTCACATATCAGTCGCGGCGGCGAATGGCGTCCTCGCGCACCCGCATCCACCGGTTCTGATAGACGACCCGGGTGCCGGTGGTCACAATATCCCGGTCGCCGGCCATCGCTTGCTCGCTTGATCGACTGCTCTGCTGCCCGGCCGCGCGCGCGAGGCTCAGGCCGGCTCCTTGATGTGCGTGGCCCGCATCAGGCGCAACGCCTCCGGGTCGTTGCGCATCGAGGTTGCGGCATTCTTCAGGAATTCCTCGTATTCGCGCGCCATCGGCGGCGAAACCACCTCGATCATCAGCCGGTTTTCGAGCCAGAATTCGATGACGTGGAAGAACGGCTTCTGGCCCTGCATGCCGCGGCCGAAGGTCTTGGCGCGCCAGCCCTCGCGCGCGCCGATGCGCTCGACTCTCTTCGCTGTCCAGCGGCACCGAGAGCAGCACATGGAAGGGCCAGGTGTGCGGCGGCGCCCGGTTCTCGCCAAACACGACCTGATCGTCGTTGCCGGGAATGTCGAGCGTGGCGCGCTCGGGATAGACCTCGATCATCGTGCCGTGCGCGTCGCCGCTCATCGCCATGAAGGCGCCTTCGAGCGGCCCGAACGGCCTGGCACTTGCCGCCCATCAATTCGGCCAGCACCTCGGCGACGTGCTCGCGGCTCGTGCGCCGGGATCGATACGTGATGGATCATCGGGACCCCTCCCTCAGGCCGAATGGAAATCGATGCCGTAAAAGCGTTGCGGGTTGTCGAAAAAGATCTTGCGCTTCAGACCTTCCGAGACGTCGTCGCGGTCGGCGAGGTGCGCCACCGCATAGGGAAATTCGCCATCCCAATGCGGATAGTCCGAAGCAAACAGAATGTTGTCCGCGGGGAAGAAGTCGGGGACGTAGCGCAAGGTCTTCTCTTCCGGCTCGCACGACACGAACACCCGGCCGCACGCCATGTATTCCGAGGGCTTGGCCTTCAGCAACGGCGCGTCGAAGCGGCGGAACTCGTACTCCTCGTCCATGTGCTCCATCCAGAACGGCACCCAGCCGATGCCGGCTTCGAGAAAGGCGACGCGCAACTCCTGGTATTTTTCGAGGAGGCCGCTGTAGATGACGGCGGTGCAGGCGATCAGTTGCTCGGGCGCATGCGACAGCGTGTGGACCTCCAGGAAATTCCCGAAATGGCAGGCGTGGTCGAGCGTGTCGCTGCCCGAGGCGTGAAACGCGACCGCCACCCCTTGGCGCGCGCATTCCTCGTAGAACGGCCAGAAATCCCGGTGCGCGACATTGCGGCTGCGGTCATAGGTGTTGACCATGACGCCGACCGCGCCGAGCTTCGATACGGCACGCTCCATCTCGTCGATCGCCGCCCGGACATCGACATGGAGCGGCACGATCGCCACCCCCTTCAACCGCTTGCGGTCGGCGGCACACCAATCATAGAGCCAGTCGTTGTAGGTTCGGCACAAGGCGACCGCAAAATCGCGCTCGCGCACCCGGGTCAGGAACAGGCCGCCGGTCGGGTAGATGATTTGCAGGTCGATCCCCTCGCGATCGTTGTCGGCGAGATTCTGCGCCGAAGACCCCGGACGCTTGTTGATCCGGCCGTTTTGCATGCGGTCGAAATTGTCGCTCGGATAAAAGGTCGCCCGATTGCGGTATTCCGCCGGCATCCGTTCGCGATAGACCGGGTCGTAATCGACCGCATGCCCGTCCGCATCGATAATCACCATGCCGTCCCTCATCGCGCGCTCCTCCTCGGCTGCGCATACCGCCCTCTATACCACGCAGCCGCGGCATAGAGTACCGAGCGCGGTCCATTGTCCTGCAACCGATTGCAGGATCCGCTCGCCCGTAGCTACATTGTAGTGCGGATATCGACGGTAATGGTTCGATGGCCTCGGATACGGTGGTGCGCGCCCGCATCGCTACCGACTGCTGCCGATCTATGCCAAGCCCTCGCCGGAGATGCTGCGGCTTGACGGGCTCGTCGCTTGACGGCTTGGCCCCGTCGCGCGAAACCATTCGGCACGCTGGAGATCGGGCCGGGCGGCGGTGGGCGGGCATGCACCGGCGGGGATGGCCGCCGGACCAAGCTGTGACATGATTTTCGCGATGGTGAGGATCATCTCATTGGTTTTGCTGCCGCTCGTTGCGGGCGGTGGCGGCGGTGAGGGGAGCCAGCGCCCCGCCGGTCCCGAACCTGGGCATGATCACCGCGACGATCATCTGCGCCTGCATCATGCAGGGGCTCGACACCACGATCGTCAACGTGGCGCTGCCGCATATCCAGGGCAGCATGTCGGCCTCGCAGGACCAGATCTCGTGGGTATTGACGTCCTATATCGTGTCCTCGGCGATCATGATGCCGCTGACCGGGTGGCTCGCCGGCCGCTTCGGCGTCAAATACATCTTTCTCGCCTCGGTCATCGGCTTCACCTTCGCCTCGGCGTTGTGCGGTGCGGCGACGAGCCTGACCCAGCTCGTGGTCTTCCGCCTGTTGCAGGGCATATTCAGCGCCGGGTTGGTGCCGCTCGGCCAGGCCACCCTGTTCACGATCTACCCGCGCGAGCGCCACGGCTACGCGATGGCGATCTTCAGCACCGGGGCGATGATGGGGCCGATCATCGGCCCGACCCTCGGCGGCTGGCTGACCGAGAACCTCGACTGGCGCTGGTGCTTCTACATCAACCTGCCGGTCGGCGCCCTGTGCGCGCTCGGCATCTTTGTCTTCATCCGCCAGTCGCGCACCATGCGGCGCGAACAATTCGACATGTTCGGCTTCGCCATGCTGAGCATCGCCGTCGGCGCGCTGCAATTGATGCTGGACCGCGGCCAGCTCAAGGACTGGTTCCGCTCGCCCGAAATCTGGGCCGAGGGGACGATCGCGGCATTGTGCTTCTACCTGCTGATCGTCCACACGATGACCGCCGGCGAGCGCTCGTTCCTCAATCGCGAATTGCTGAAGAGCCCGAATTTTGTCGCCGGCAGCCTGTTGATGTTCGGGGTCGGCATGATCCTCAGCGGCACCCTGGCGCTGATGCCCTCGATGATGCAGAACCTGATGAACTACCCGGTGTTCGACGCCGGGTGGATGATGGCGCCGCGCGGGTTCGGGACGATGCTGGCGATGTTTCTCGTCGCCCGGATCATCGACCGGGTCGACAACCGGCTGTTCATCCTGGGCGGGTTTCTGCTGACCGCGGCCTCGCTGTGGCAGATGACCGGGTTTTCGCTGTATATGGGTTCCGGGCCGATCCTGTTCGCCGGGTTTGCCCAGGGTTTCGGGCTCGGCTGCACCTTTGTCCCGCTCAACCTGCTGGCGCTCTCGGGCCTGCCGCACCACATCCTGACCCAGGGCACCGCGATCCGCGCGCTGATGCGCATGCTCGGCGGCAGCATCGGCATCGCCATCCTCGAAACCCAGCTCACCCAGAACACCCAGATCGTCCATTCCCATCTGGTCGAGCATCTGCGCCCCGACAACCCGCTGGCCCAGTTCCCCTACCTCGCCGCACCCTACAGCCTGACCAGCCCGTCGGGCATCGCCGCCCTCAATCAGGAGGTCACCCGGCAGGCCGCGATGATCGCCTACAACGACGATTTCGCATTGATGCTGATGGTCATCCTCGCCTCGCTGCCGCTGTTGCTGCTGGTCCGCGTTCCCCGCCGCCGGCCGGTCCCGGCCGCGGCGGACGATTAGGCCGGACCGCCGCATCAACCGACGATAAAATCGACAGAACGGTCATAGGGGGAAAACGCGATGTTTGCCTGGCTGCGCGATCTGACCTCGCGCGAACGCCGCACGATGCTCGCCTGCTGGGGCGGCTGGACCTTGGACGGCTTCGATCAGGGGCTCTACAGCTACGTCGTGCCGACGGTCATCGCGGTATGGGGCATGTCGACCGGCGCCGCCGGCACGATCGGCACCGTCACGGTCGTCACCTCGTCCTTCGGCGGCTGGTTCGCCGGCGCGCTCGCCGACCGCTTCGGCCGGGTACGGATGCTGCAGATCGCGATCCTGTGGTACTCGGTCTTCACCTTTCTGTGCGGCTTTGCCCAGAATTTCGAGCAGCTCTTCATCCTGCGCGGTCTGCACGGGCTCGGCTTCGGCGGCGAGTGGGCGACCGGCGCGGTATTGATGGGCGAGGTCATCCGCGACAAGTATCGCGGCCGCGGCGTCGGCTTCGTGCAAACCGGCGCCGCTTTCGGCCCGGGCCTCGCGGCGCTCGTCTATGCCGGCCTCTTCGCCGTTCTGCCCGAGGTGATCGCCTGGCGGGCATTGTTCTGGGTCGGCATCCTGCCCGGCCTGTTCGTGTTGTGGATCCGGCGCAGCATCCCCGAATTGGAGGCGTTCGCGGGGCGGCGCGACAGCGGCGCAAAGCCCGGGCTCGGCCATCTGCTGTCGGCGTTTCGCGGGCCCTATCTGTGGCTGACGATCAAAGTGTCGCTGATGGTCATGGGCGCACAAGGCGGCGTGTGGGCGGTCGGGTTCTGGATGCCGACCTATTTGCGCACGGTGCGCCATCTGACGGCCGCCCATACCGGGCTTTATGTCGCGGTGCTGGCGCTGGGGTCGCTGATCGGCTTTCTGTGCGGCGCCTACCTCGCGGACGCGATCGGCCGCAAAGCGACGTTTATGATCTCCGCCGTGGCGTCGATCGTTATGGTCCTCGTCTATCTCTACGTACCGGTCGGCAACGCCGGTCTATTGCTCCTCGGCATCCCGCTCAACACCGCGATCCTGATGAAATTCGCGCCGATGGGCCCGTTTATGACCGAGCTCTACCCGACCGCCATCCGCGGCACCGGCCAGGGGTTCTGCTACAATGCCGGGCGCGCCATCGGCTCGGTGTTCATGACTGCAATCGGCTTTGCGACCGCAATCATGCCGCTCGGCACCGCGATCGCGCTGTTTTCGACCCTGGCCCATCTGCTGATGATCGTCATGCTGCTGTTGCTGCCCGAGACGCGCGGCCGCGTCATCGCCAGCCTCGAACCCGAGACGCCCGGAACGGCGGCGTATCCCTCCCCGGCCGGCCGCCGGGCGCAGTTGACGCTTCGACCCGGACAGACGATTTACTTGATCGCCGCGGGGTCGGGCTTGGCCTGCCGGGTTCGATCGCCGTCTGCGCGGGACGGCCGCTTCCGCCGCCGTCCCGCAGAGCAAGCGTTGCTCAGTTTGCGGCGAGCTTGTCCTGCGTCTTCGTCTCGAAGTCGCCGGCGTCGTGGCGCTCGTGCAGCTGCTCCGACGGCTCGCCGGAGAGGCGGTTGACCATGCGCCCGCGCCGCACCGCCGGCCGTTTGAGGAGCGTGTCGGCCCAGCGCTGCACGTTCTTGTACTCGTGCACCGCCAGGAACTCGGCCGCCCCGTATTGGTTGAACTTCGCCAACCCGCCGTACCACGGGAAGATCGCGATGTCGGCGATCGTGTAGGCCGGGCCCGCGACATACTCGCTCTCGCCCAAGCGGCGGTCGAGCACGTCGAGCAGCCGCTTCGTCTCCATCGCAAACCGGTCGATCGCGTACTCGATCTTGACCGGCGCATAGGCGTAAAAGTGCCCGAAACCGCCGCCGACATAGGGCGTGCTGCCCATCTGCCAGAACAGCCACGACAGGCATTCGGCGCGCGCACCGGGCTCGGTCGGCAGGAATTCGCCGAACTTCTCGGCCAGGTGCATCAGGATCGCGCCGGTCTCGAAGACCCGGATCGGCTTGGGGCCGCTGCGGTCGAGCAACGCCGGGATCTTGGAGTTCGGATTGATCGCGACAAAGCCGCTGCCGAACTGGTCGCCGTCGCCGATCTTGATCAGCCAGGCGTCGTACTCCGCACCCTTATGGCCGAGGGCCAACAGTTCTTCGAGCATGATCGTGACCTTGACGCCGTTCGGCGTGCCGAGCGAATAGAGCTGCATCGGGTGCTTCCCGACCGGCAATTCCTTGTCCTGCGTCGACCCGGCGATCGGCCGGTTGATGTTGGCGAACCTGCCGCCGCTCGGCTTGTTCCAGGTCCAGACCTTGGGCGGCGCGTATTCGGGCGTGTCGGTCATTATCGAAGCTCCGAGCTGGTTACGGGGCGCGCGCGGTCGCCGCGTGCGATCCGTTCATCTTACACGACAGACCGGCCGCTGCGCACGCACCGCACGCCTGCCCGAGCGCAGGCCCATTGGAACAGCCTGCGGAATGTTTTCGAATCAGCGAGATCCTGCAATGTGACGCCCAGGTCTTGAAGGCAGTCATCCGCGGCCTTGAAACCGCGACACCCGACACAACCGCTGACGCCGATTGGATATTTTTCACGGATTCACCAATGGTCGACCGCCAAAGACCTCCGCCATTTGCGCCTCCACCGCCTTTTGCTGCAGAGATGCGGCGAGCGAGCGACGAAATCGGATGCTGACGTTTAGAGTTGCGATAACGGCCGCCGTGATGGCCTTCATCACGGCTCTCACCGCGTGTCTGGTATTCATCCAGATCGCGACCTTCCACGCGGCGGCAAGAGCGGCTGCCGCCGCCGCGATGGATGCGGCCAGCGCGAATACCCTCAGCCGCCTCGAGGCCGAGGTTTCGGAGCTGAGCACCCTCGTTCGCGTGCTGTCGACGGATCCTTCCCTCGCCGACTCGAATGACCGGAGCGAGACCGACGGCGCGATCGCTCTCTTCAAATCCGCGCTGCACGCATTGCCTCAGACGGACAGCTTCTATGTCGGCTACGACAATGGTTGCTGGTTGCAGGTCCGGCCCCTCGACGTCCTCGACGCGACAGAGCGCCGGAGGCTGCAGGCGCCGCCCGGGGCCGTCTACGATGTCAATCTGGTCCGCCCGACCTCGGATGCAGCACTACCGATGCGGCGGATCTTCGAAGACGCGCAGGGCAAACAAATTGCGCAGCTCGACCTGCCGAAATACGGCTACGACGCACGAAAACGGCTTTGGTATCGCGATACGATCCAGCATGACCGGGCCCTGGTATCGTCGCCATATGCCTCGTTCAGCATCGGCACGCCGATGATCACCCTGAGCGCGCCTCTGCGCGGGCAGGCGCGCGGCGTCCTTGCCGCCGACCTCAAGCTCGATACGTTCAGCGATCTGGTCTACGCGCAGCGCCCGGGAGAGCACGGAACGGCAATAATCTTCGACGCGTCCGGGGTGCTGCTCGCTTATCCCGATTTTGCGCAGCTCGCAGCCTCGGCGAGCACGCATTCCTCCGACCCGCAGCTTCCGAAGATCGGCGACATCCGGAACGGGTTGGCCGGCGCGGTAATGCGGAAATGGGACGGCGGCGATCATTACGAGGGAAACATTCACGGCAAAGACGGAAGAGATTATCTGTTTCGTTTGTCGAAATTTTCGCAAACGAACGGATTAACCGGCTACTCTCTGTTGATTGCGGCGGAAAATGATTTCGTCAAGAATGTACGAAATTTGCAAATCAATGGAGTAATTATCGCGTTGATTGCAGGCGTATGCTTCATACCTGCGGTCTGGATCTTTGGCAACAGGATGTCGACATCATTGAAACGGATAACCGTACAAGCGAGCAGGCTGCGGACATTAACGGCGCCGGATGAGGCAGTGGTCACATCGCGTATCGCCGAGATCGATGAACTCGGCGCGACCATGGCGGTCGCCCAGCGCAGCATCTGGTCCTTTGCCCGCTTTGTCCCGAAAGATATCGTCAAGGGGATCATCGATGGTTCGATCTCCACGGAGCTCGGCGGAGCGAGGCAGGAGGTGACCATCCTGTTTACCGATGTGTGGAATTTTACCGGCATCGCCGAGGCCGCCGATCCCGACAGTTTGATGCACCAGACCTCCCGCCATTTCGCAGCGCTGACCGAAGCGTTCCTCGGCGAGGGCGGGACCGTCGACAAGTTCATCGGCGATTCGGCGATGGTCTTTTGGAACGCCCCCCATCATCAGCCCGACCATGTCGATCGGGCGTGTCGCGCCGCACTTTCGGCCAAGGCGGCAAGCGACGCCTTGAATGTGCAATTCAGCGCCGAGGGGTTGTCGCCGTTCTCGCTCCGCCTCGGCATTCATTGCGGGGACGCCGTGGTCGGTAATCTGGGTTCGGCGGAGCGCATGAACTATACCGCACTGGGCAATAGCGTGAACTTGGCGGCCCGCCTCGAAGAGTTGAACAAGGAGTACGGGACCACGATCCTGGTCAGCGAAGTTGTCCGCGATCGGGTCGAGAATCGCTTTAGATTTCGGGCCGTCGCCTCGGTGAGGGCCAAAGGGATGACCGCAGAGACCCGCGTCTTCGAGTTGATCGAAGCAATCGTGTAATCACCCCGGTATCCGAAATGGCCAGCTCTATCGGACTTTTTGCGGCGCAAATGCGGGGGTCGGGCCGCAATAATCGATTTACCATTGCCCTAACGGCCCAAAGCAGCGCCGTGGCGTTCTCAACTGCGACAGTCTGTCGGAGGAACTGATGGCGTACGGGTCCAACCGCTTTCTGACGACCCATACCGGCAGCCTGCCGCGGCCGGATGACCTGATCCGGGCGATGTTCGCCAAGGAGGAAGGCGTGCCGGTCGACCGCGCCGCACTGGCGGGGAAGATCCGCGCCGCCGTCGCCGAGGTGGTCAAAAAGCAGGTCGACGCGGGCGTCGATCTCGTCAACGACGGCGAGATGTCGAAGCCGAGCTACGCCACCTACGTCAAGGACCGGCTGACCGGTTTCGCCGGCAGCAGCAATACCTTCGTCTATCAGGACCTGGCCGAATTCCCGAACCTGGCGAAGCGGGTGTTCGACGATCCCGGCCGGTCGCGGCGCCGAACGCCCGCCTGCACCGGCCCGATCGGGGTCGGCGACCCGGCAGCACCGCTCGCCGACATCGACAATTTGAAGGCGGCCCCGGCCGGGGCGGACGCCGCCGGAGCGTTCCTCAGCGCCGCATCGCCGGGGGTCATCTCGCTGTTCTTCCGCAACGACCACTACCCGACCCAGGAAGCCTACCTGTTCGCGATCGCCGAGGCGATGCGCGGCGAGTACGAGGCGATCGCCGCGGCCGGGGTCACGGTGCAGATCGACTGCCCCGACTTGGCGATGGGACGGCACATCCAATACGCCGACTTGTCGGTCGCGGAATTCCGCAAGCGGGCGCGGCTCCATATCGAGGCGCTGAACCATGCGCTGGACGCGATCCCGCCGGAGCGCGTGCGGATGCATTTGTGCTGGGGCAATTACGAGGGGCCGCACCATTGCGACGTGCCGCTCGCCGAGATCATCGACGTCGTGTTCGAGGCGCGGCCGGCGACGATCTCGTTCGAGGCCGCCAACCCGCGCCACGCGCATGAATGGACCCTGTTCGAGCAGGTCAAGCTGCCGGAAGGCAAGACCATTATTCCGGGGGTCATCGAGTCGAAATCGAACTTTATCGAGCATCCGGAGCTGATCGCGCAGCGCATCGCCCGCTATGCCAACCTCGTCGGCCGCGACAACGTCGTCGCCGGCAGCGATTGCGGCTTTGGGACCTGGGTCGGCCAGGCCGCGGTCGATCCCGACGTGGTGTGGGCCAAACTCGCG
Source organism: uncultured Alphaproteobacteria bacterium (assembly GCA_963701815.1). Lineage (GTDB taxonomy): Bacteria > Pseudomonadota > Alphaproteobacteria > ATCC43930 > CGMCC-115725 > AP-15. Next base: position 195,001 of record CAVPBN010000008.1, on the reverse strand, counting down.
GCGATGGCCGAAGGCGCCAGGCTGGCGACAAGGCAATTCTGGGGCTAGCAACTGAACGTTTGGGACGGGGCGTGCCATGAATACGAATTGGGTCTGCGCTACCGCTATTGCCGTCGCCGTTTCTGTCTGTGGACCTTTGGGGACCGCCCGCGCGGCGTGGACCGAGACGGTGCTCCACAGTTTCAAGGTCAGCGACGGCGCGGAACCCTTTGCCGGCCTGATCTTCGACGCGGCCGGCAATCTCTATGGGACGACCTTCACCGGCGGTGTGAACGGCGTTGGCCGTGGCATGGTGTTCAAGCTGGCCCCACCCGCTGCCGGCCAAACCACCTGGACCGAGACGGTGCTCCACCGTTTCAGGCACGGCGTCGATCCTCTCGCCGGGCTGATCTTTGATGCGGCCGGCAATCTCTATGGCACGGTCATCGACGGCGCCGCGCACGGCTACGGCGCGGTGTTCGCACTGACCCCGCCCGCCGCCGGCCGGACCGCCTGGACCGAGACGGTGCTCCACAGTTTCAAGGACAGGGACGGCGCCGATCCCCAAGCCGGCCTGATCTTCGACGCGGCCGGCAATCTCTATGGCACGACCGCTTGGGGTGGACACTCGCGCGGCCTCTACACGCCCGGAAACGGCGTCGTGTTCGAGCTGGCGCCGCCCGCCGCCGGCCAGACCACCTGGACCCATACGGTACTCCATGGTTTCAAGAACACCTTCGAGAAAATCGGTGGAGCTTTTCCCGAAGCCGGGCTGATTTTCGACGCGGCCGGCGATCTCTATGGCACGACCGTTCAGGGCGGTACGGGCCCCACCGGCGGTGGAGGTCTCGGCACGGTGTTCGAATTGACGCCGACTACCACCGGCCAGACTACCTGGACCGAGACGGTGCTTCATCGATTCACGAACAGCGACGGCGCCTATCCTCTAGCCGGGCTGGTCTTTGACGCGGCCGGCAATCTCTATGGCACGACCTCCACCGGCGGCACGGAGGGCCACGGGACGGTGTTCGAGCTGACGCCGCCTGTCGCCGGCCAAACCGCCTGGACCGAGACGGTGCTGCACAGTTTCACGGCCACTGACGGCGACAATCCCCAAGCCGGGCTGATCTTCGACGCGGCCGGCAATCTCTATGGCACGACCTATCAGGGCGGTGCGGTCGCCACCGGCGGTGGGGGCCGCGGCGTGGTATTCGAGTTGACCCCGAACAGCACCGGTATCGCGTGGGGTGAGACGGTCCTCTACAGCTTTTGTGTGCAAAATAACCCGTGTCCCGATGGCTCCGGACCCGTTGCCGGCGTGATCTTCGACGCGGCCGGCAATCTCTATGGCACGACGACTGGTGGTGGTGCGGACGACTACGGCACGGTGTTCGAACTGACACCGCCCACGATCGGTCAGACTGTCACCGCCGGCGCTGCGTCCCGGCGACGGTAGAGTTGCCACAATCACATGCCATCCTTGCCCGGGATGGCGCCGGTGACGAGGGCGGTTGGGATGCCGCGGGATCGGCTTTTGCTGCAGATTTGCTGCAGAAGCAGCAAAAACAGCGGCGGGTGCCCTCCGGTTACACCGGGGCGTCGTCGCTCGGTCCAGCGACCAAGGGCTTCGATCACCTATCGCCGGGAGGCGGCGTGCGTCGCCGCACGCGATCTCGGCTGCGACGCGGCCGAACAGCCGATCGGCGGTCAGTGCGACGGCACGGCGTGGGCAAGCCAGGTGGCGATGACGCCGGCGACCTGTAGATTGTTTTTTTCCAGCATGACCATGTGGGCGTTGCCGTGGATGCCGTGATCGCCGAGCTGGAAGTCGGTGACCTTGACCCCGGCCTGCGCCAGGTATTTCGCGGTGCAGTGGTCGTAGGCCGCGTGATAGGACGATTTGGTGGTGATGACGATCACCGGGATATTGGCCAGGTTGGCCAGCCGTCGCGCCGGCGCCTGCTGCTGGATGCAGCGCACCAGGTTTGGGCCGTCGGGCTCGGCCTGCTGCTCGGTCTTCAGCTCGCTCGGGTCTTTCACCGGCGGGTCGTAGGCGATCGCGATGTCGGTGACGCCCCAGGCGCGCTCCTTGTTGTTGTTGAGGACCGCGTTCTGGAACGGCGGCCCGCCCGGCTCGACGGCGACGACGGCTTTGACCAGTTTCGGCCGGGCGTCGGCGATCAGCCAGCCAAACGGACCCGATTGCGAATGGGTCAGGATGATCGCCGGACCGATCCGGTCGAGCAATGCCGCCACGGCCTGCTGGTTGCGCTGCTGCGTCTCGGCGCCGCTGGCGACATACGGCACTTGCGTCGCATAAAAGGCATCGAAAACCGGGTCGCCGATATGTCCGCTGCCCGGCCATTGCGTGTGAAATTTCGCCTGCGGCCACAGATTGAAGTCCTGTGGTGCGGTGAACCGCGATTCGATCGCCTCGGCGCTGAAGGTGGCGAGCTTGCCGTCGATCTCCGGCAACCAGGGCGAGCGGCCGCGCGCCGGCTGATCGATCATGTAGACGGTATAGCCTCGCCCGACAAAGTAATCCGCCCAGCCGGGCCGGCCATCGGGCGTGCCCATCCAGTTGGTTGCGGTCTGCGCCGCGCCGTGGATCAGCACCAGCGGATAGCGCTGGCGCGGATGGCGCGGGACCAGCACCTCGACATAGATCTGGCCATGCATCAGCCGCTTGCCGGGATTGCCGACATAGGACCCGCCGATATAAAAATAGCCGCGGCGGGCGACGGCCGATTGGTCATAGGCCGGCACCGTCTTGGCCGCGGGGCCGGCCGCCTCCGCCTGGACGCCGCCGCCGATCGCTGCCGCCAGCAGCAAGCCGACGGTCGCCGCAACGCGATAAAGCATCGCTTCCTCCTGTATCTTGGCTGTGTTCTCCGGAATTGCAGGTGCCTGCGGTCATGCGAACGATGCCGCCGATCTGTAAAGTAGAGCGAAATGGCGGCGTCATTCTACCTCTAAGATGCCGCTGAGCCAGGGAAGTTGACGGAGGCTCTGCAATGCGGGGGTGGAGCTGACTCGACCAGGTGAAATCGACGCCTGCCGACCGGCTGACGGCCGCCAAGTTGGTGTCGGTCAGAACAATCGGTGCAGCATCGGCGGCTGGCGATCGGCGCGCAAGAAACGGGATGCGGCGACGGTAGAGTTGCCGTAATGACATGCCACTTTGCGGCGGTCGCACGTGCGGGTCGGGCAGGCGCAGGATATGGTTTTGCTGCAGATTGGCTGCAGAATCAGCAAAACGGCATCGGCGGGCCGGCCGGGTTCCCTCCGGTTACACCGGGGCGTCGTCGCTCGACGGTTTGAGAAATTTGTAGACCGCCGAGAAATCCTCGCGGCCGAGACCGTGCGAGGAGGCCATGCGATAGAGCTGCTGGGCGGCGGGCGCGACGACGACCGGGACCCGCTTGTCGCGCGCCGCGCCGACCGCGAGACCGAGATCCTTGGCCATCAAATCGGTCATAAAGCCCGGCGCGTATTGGCGGCTCGACGCGGCATTCTCGACGATGCCGGGGACCGGGTGCATATGCTCCATGACCCAGGTCGCGCCCGAGGATTTGGCGATCGCGGCGGTCAGGATCTGCGGGTCGACGCCAAACGCCTCGCCGATCCGAAACGCTTCGGCGACGGCGATCAATGCCGTGCCCGAGATCAAATTGTTGCACAATTTGGCGACCTCGCCGGCGCCGACCGCACCGACATGGACGATGTTGGCGCCCATCGCCGCCAAAACCGGCCGCGCCTCCTCCAGGTCGCCGGCGTCGCCGCCGACCATGATCGCCAAGGTGCCGGCAGTCGCCCCGCCGACCCCGCCCGACACCGGCGCGTCGAGAAACCGCACGCCGCGCTGGTTGAGCCGCGCCGCGACGCGCTGCGAGGCGCCGGGGTCGATCGTCGACATGTCGACGCAGAGCCGCCCCGGCGGGACCGTCTCGCCAATCCCGTCGACGCCCCAATAGACGGCTTCGACATTGGCCGAGGACGGCAGCATGCGTTATCACCAGCTCGGCATCGGCGACCGCCGCGCGGGCCGAACCGGCCGCGCGTCGCGCCGAGCCGCGCCGCCGCGTCGAGGGCGGCCGGCACCGCATCATAGGCGGTGACCGCAAACCCGCGCTTGACCAGGTTCGCCAGCATCGGCTGCCCCATTGTCCCGGTCCCGATGAACCCGATCCTCATAGCTGCCTCCGCTTTGGCCCGAACGCGTGCGGCAATCTGCCGAACCCGAACATTTGTTTAACCTCTTCGGCGGCCTCTGTGCAGCCCGATCGAGTCGAGCGGGCAATCGATATGCGCGTCCCATCATGGATTACGGTCGCGGCGGCGGTGACGGCCGCGCTGCCGTTCGGCTGGGGGCTCGGCGTGTTCGCCGCAGATCTGCTGGCGGGCCCCGATTTCGGGGTGTTGCCGGTGCTGACGATCCCTCCCGCGATCATCGCCGCGGTCGCCTTCGCCCTCTCGCCTCTGCTGAGCCCGGCAAAACGGCTGGCGATCATAGTCGTCGGCACCGGGCTCCTCGTCATCCTCTCCAGATGACCCGATGGGTCGGATGGCACACAGCGGTAAGACCATCGCCGATTCTACACCATCGACGTTGCAGCACTGTGTAATATGCTGCCGCACCAAAGCTGCGTCAGGACGGCGATGACCCGGATCCATGTGATTCACGAGAATGCGGCCTGGCTCGAACCGCTGGCCGCGGCATTCGATCGGCAGGGCCTCGGCTGGCAGGACTGGTTCCTCGACCGCGGCGTCTTCGATCTGTCGCAGCCGCCGCCGGAGGGCGTCTTCTACAATCGGATGAGCGCCTCGTCGCACACCCGCGGCCACCGCCACGCCGCCGAATTGACCGCGTCGGTGCTGGCCTGGCTGGAGCGGCACCGACGCCGCGTCGTCAACGGCAGCCGCGCGCTCGATCTCGAAATCAGCAAGGCGCGCCAATATGCCGCCCTCGAAGCCTGCGGCATACGCACGCCCGACACCGTCCTCGTCGCCGGCCGGGAATTGCTGGCCGAGGCGGCGCGGCGGCGTTTCGCCGGGGGCCCCGTGATCCTGAAGCCGAACCGCGGCGGCAAGGGTCTCGGCGTCCGGCTTTTTTCGAGCGTGGACGCGCTCGCCGATTACCTCGCCGGCCCGGATTACGAGGCGCCGGTCGACGGACTGCACCTGTTGCAGCAATATGTGCGGGCGCCGATGCCGCTGATCACGCGCGCCGAATTCATCGGCGGCCGGTTCATGTACGCGGTCGAAGTCGACACCAGCGGCGGGTTTGAGCTGTGCCCGGCCGATGCCTGCGCCGTCGGCGACGCCTTCTGCCCGGCCGGCCCGGAGCAGTTCGGCGCGCCCCGAGCCAAATTCACGATCATCGACGACATCGACGCCGGTCTGAAATGCCGGTACGAGGCGTTCCTCGCCGCCAACGACATCGCCGTCGCCGGCATCGAGTTCATCGCCGACGCCGCCGGCGCCGCCTACACCTACGATGTCAACACCAACACCAACTACAATCCCGACGCCGAGGCGCGCGCCGGCCGCTGCGGCATGGACATCCTCGCCGGCTACCTCGGCGCCGAACTGGCTCGCGTCTGTCCGCAGCGCGACGCTGCCGAGTAGGCAGCGCGAGCGCGCGCGGTCCGATCGCGGCGCAACCCGGTCAGATCGGGATCGCCCTCGGCCGCCAGCGCCGCACCCAGGTCACGATCAGCAGCCTGGTGACCAGTATCGCAGAGAACAACGAGGTCAAAACGCCGATGCTGAGCGTCACCGCGAAGCCTTTGATCGGGCCGGAACCGAGCCAGAACATCAGCCCGCCGGCGACCAACGTCGTGATGTGACTGTCGAGGATGGTGCCGAACGCCCGCTTGAAGCCGGCATCGAGCGAAGACAGCATCGTCCGCCCGGCGCGGACCTCCTCGCGGATGCGTTCGTAGACGAGGACATTGGCGTCGACCGCCATGCCCATCGTCAGCGCGATCCCGGCGATGCCGGGGAGCGTCAGGGTCGCGCCCAGCAGCGACAGGGCGCCGAGCATCAGGCACAAATTGAAGAACAGTGCGATGTCGGCGAAGATCCCGAACAGCCCGTAAAACAGGATCATAAAGACGACCACGAGAATGACGCCGACGATGCTGGCGGTCGCACCGGCATGGATCGAATCGGCGCCGAGGTCGGGCCCGACCGTTCGCTCTTCGAGAATCGTGATCGGCGCCGGCAAGGCGCCGGCGCGCAACAGCAGGCCCAGATCGCTCGCCGACTGGACCGAGAAGCTGCCGGAGATGATGCCCGACCCGCCGAGGATCGGCTCGCGAATCACCGGCGCGCTGATCACCTTGTTGTCGAGCACGATCGCAAACGGCTTGCCGACATTCTCGCGCGTGGCGTCGCCGAAGCGCTTGGCGCCCTCGGCGTCAAAGCGAAAGCTGACGACGGGCTCATTGGACTGGAAGGTCGGCTGGGCATCGACCAAGGTGTCGCCGCCGACCATGACCCGGCGATGCAGGACATAGGCGGGGGGACCTTGACGCGCCGTCCGGGCATCCTCGGCCGGCAGGATCACGTCGCCGGGCGGCAGGTGGCCGCTGCGCGCCGCGTCCAGCGAGACATCGGTGTCGACCAGCTGAAAGGTCAGCTTGGCGGTGCGGCCGAGCAACGCCTTGACGTGCTCGGGGTCGTCGATGCCCGGCAGCTGGACCAGAATCCGGTCCTGCCCCTCCTGCTCGATCGTCGGCTCCTTGGTGCCGGTTTCGTCGATCCGGCGGCGGATGATCTCGATCGACTGCTGGACGGCCTGACTGCGCCGCGCATCGGTCGCAGCCGTGCCGAAGGCCACCGTTCCCGACCCGCCGGCGACGATGTTGACGGTCAGATCGGGATCGAGCTTACCCAGCGCCTGACGCGCCGCGTCGATCTGCCCGGGCTCGCGGATGGTGAAGGCGATCGCGTCGCCTTTGACCTCGAGCCCGGTATAGCCGATGTCGGCGTTGCGCAATCCGCGGCGCACCGTGTCGACGATCGAGTTGAGGCGCTCGCGCTCGGCTGCGGCGACATCGACCTCGAGCAGCAGATAGGAGCCGCCGCGCAGGTCGAGCCCCAGCGAGACCCGCTTGTGCGGTATGAAATCCGGCAATTTCGCCAGCAATGCCGGGCTCAACAGGTTGGGCAGCGACAGCAATACGCCGAGCGCGCAGACGACGCAGATCAAAACGATCTTCCAGGTCGAAAAATACAGCATGGTGCCGGGTCCGGGACCGCCGCAGGGCAGCCCTCATTCGCCTCCGCGCAGGACGCGGTCCGCGCGGCATCGACACCGATCGCCGACGCCGCCGACCGGCGCTCCGATCGAACTCGAACCAAACCGAATCGAGCTGCATCGGCTCGATCATTCTTTGGTTTCGGCCTTGGCCCGCGGCTGCTCCTTCGACCTCGCCGCCTCGCGGGCCGCAGCCGGATCGGGCTTGGAGACGACACTGGTGATCGTACTGCGCACGACGCGCACGCGCACGTTCTCGGCGATGTCGACACTGACCTCGTCCGGGCTGTCGACCCGGACGACAGTGCCGAGGATACCGCCTCCGGTCACCACCCGGTCGCCACGCCGCAACGCATCGAGTGCGACCCGATGGTCTTTTGCCTTGCGCTGTTGCGGGCGTATCAGCAGGAAGTAGAAGACGACAAAGATCAGGACCAGCGGCAGGAACTGCAATGCGCTCTGGCTGTCGAGAAAACTTTGCAAACCCGTTCCTTGTGCGTAAGCGGTGGATATCGGCGCCGGCACCGAGCCGCAACAGACATCGCCCCGGCGCCGACGAACGCATCGCCGGCCGCCGCAGCGGCAAGCCCGGCGTCGATCGGATTGGTACGCGATGCGCGATTAAAGAGCAATGGGCGGCGTCCGGCGGGCATTTCGGCGGCTGTCGGCCATCCGTCGGCGTCGGTGCGCCCCTCTATCCGCGAGTTCGCCGGTCGCCCGCGATCCGCCTTTCCCGATCCGCCTCCGGATATTGCCGCCGATGACCGCACCCGATTGGCTGCCGCTGCTGCATCGCATCGCCGATGCGCTCGAACGCCTCGCCCCGCCGGACGCATCGTCCGCCGTCGATCTCGCCTCCGCCGATGCGTTTATCTGGCATGCCGACCGCTGGTGGCTCGAGCCGGTCGCCGACGTCAACCGGATCGAAATCGGGCTGCTGCACGGGATCGATCGGGTCCGCGACATTCTGCTGGCCAATACCGAGCGCTTCGCCGACGGGCTGCCGGCCAACAACGTATTGCTGTGGGGCGCACGCGGCACCGGCAAGAGTTCGCTGGTCAAGGCCGCGCATGCTGCGGTCAATTCCACCCGACCGCATTCGTTGGCCTTGATCGAGATCCACCGCGAGGACATCCCGAGCCTGCCGCGGCTGCTGTCGCTGGTGCGGTCGAGCCCGCGGCGCTGCCTCCTATTTTGCGACGATCTGTCCTTTGACCGGAACGACACCAGCTTCAAATCGCTGAAAGCGGTGCTCGAGGGCGGGGTTGAGGGCCGGCCTGCGAATGCCGTCCTCTACGCCACCTCGAACCGCCGACATCTGATGCCGCGCGACATGATCGACAACGAGCGGTCGACCGCGGTCAACCCGACGGAAGCGGTCGAGGAGCAGGTCTCCCTGTCCGACCGCTTCGGCCTGTGGCTGGGCTTTCACAATATCGACCAGCAGACCTATCTCGCGATCGTGCGCGGCTACGCCCAGCGCTACCGGCTGGAACTCCCCGCCGCGCAGCTCGAGGCCGAGGCCAATGAATGGTCGATCACCCGCGGATCGCGCTCGGGCCGGGTTGCCTGGCAATTCGTCCAGGACCTCGCCGGCCGGCTCGGCAAAATTTTGGGGTGACAGCGGGCTTAGCCCAAGATCAGCCCAGGGTTAACCCGCCCGCGCCTCCCTCCCCGCGGCGGTCGGCAACGGCGCCAGGTATTCGCGCGGATTGACCGGCTTGTCGCCGCGGCGCAGCTCGAAATGCAACTGCGGCTGCGCGACGCTGCCGGTCGATCCGACCCGGGCGATGGTCTGGCCGCGGGTGACCTTTTCGCCTTTCTTGACCAGGATCAGGTCGCAATGGGCATAGGCCGAAATCCACCCGTTCGAATGCTTGATCAGGACCAGATTGCCGTAGCCGCGCAGCTCGTTGCCGGCATAGGCGACAACGCCGGCGTCGGTCGCCTGAACCGCCGCGCCGCGCGGCGCGGCGATGTTGATGCCGTCATTGTGCGTCCCGTCCCGCGCGTTGCCGTAATTCTCCAGGATATGGCCGCGCACAGGCCACATGAAGGCGCCGCCCCCGTGCGGCGGCGGGGCCGCCGCCTCAGCCGATGGCGGCGCCGCAGCGGGGTTGTCCGCCCGGGCCGGAGGTGCGCGGTCGGGCGGGATTTCCTGCTCGGCCGCAGCAGCGGGGGGACTGGCGGCCGGTGCGACCGCCGATTTGGCCGGCGCCGCCGGCTTGATCCGATCCGCCGGCGGCGCCGGCCCCGGATTGGCCGGGCGGCGGGGACAACGCCGCAACCGACGATCGCGGCGGCGGCGCGGCCGACGAACCGGTTTCGGCGATCGGCCCTGGCCCCGAACCCGATTCGCCCTTGGCGGCGAAGCCGCCCGCGACGACGGCGCCCCCGCCTGGGATGATCAAGACGCCGCCGGCGATTATGCGATAAGGCGGCGACAGCCGGTTCGCCTCGGCGAGGGTCTGCATAGAGACGTGGTAGGCACGAGCTATACCGGACAAAGTCTGCCCGTGCCGAACGGTGATCGTCAGCGGAGGCGGACCGATACCGCCACTGACGACCGGCGCCGGGCCGCCTCGACCGCAGCCCGACAGCAGACCGGCGAACAGCAGCGCCGCGATCGTAAAGGGGTAGCCGTTTCGTCGACCCTTGCCTTTGTCCATTTGTCCCCCTGCGCGCCCCCCGCCGCGCAAGCCGCGCCGCCATCTGGCACTCGCCGGCATCATTATGTCAAGCTTCGGCGGCCCGTCCCGGCAACCCGGCGACAAGCGGAACAAAACGCACCCGAGCAAGTTCCTCGGTGGCGAATCCCTGTTCGTCGCGCCGGATCCGCAACAGCCGCTGATCGTGGTGATCCTCGCCGACCGGCATGACCAGGACGCCGCCCGGCGCGAGGCCGTCGGCCAAGGTCGCCGGCACCTCCGGGGCGGCGGCGGTGACGATCACCCGCTGATACGGCAGCTGTTCCGGCCAACCCTTGGTACCGTCGCCGAATCGGCAGACGATGTTGCGCAGCCCGAACTCGGCAAAGCGCTGTTCCGCATCGCGCACCAGCTCGCGATGGCGTTCGATCGTAAAGACGCGCCGGCAGAGGCGCGACAGCACCGCCGTCTGATAGCCCGAGCCGGTGCCGATCTCGACGACGTGGCAGCGTTCGTCGAGCAACAGGCTCTCGGTCATCAGCGCGACGATATAGGGCTGGCTGACCGTCTGCCCCTGGCCGATCGGCAAGGCGATGTTTTCATAAGCCTGGTCGGCGAACGACGCCGGCACGAAGCGCTCGCGCGGGGTCCGCTCGATCGCGCCGAGCACCCGCGCATCGCCGATCCCGGCGCGCCGCAGTTCCATCAACAGCCGCAGTTTTTTCTGCGCGAGTCCCGGTTCGACCGGCTCAGCCATCACACGCGATCGCCTCCCGGCCGCCCATATAGGGCCGCAATGCCGGCGGGACCGACACGCTGCCGTCCTGGCGCTGAAAGTTTTCGAGGATCGCGATCAAGGTGCGGCCGACCGCCAGACCCGAACCGTTCAAGGTATGGACCGGCATCGTCGCGCGGCCCCCGGCGGGGCGGTAGCGCGCCTGCATCCGCCGCGCCTGAAACGCGCCGCAGTTCGAGCAGCTCGAAATCTCCCGATAGACGCCCTGCCCCGGCAGCCAGACCTCGATGTCATAGGTCTTCTGCGCGGCGAACCCCATATCGCCGGCCGACAGCAGCACCACCCGGTAAGCGAGGCCGAGCCGCTTCAGGACTTCCTCGGCGCAGGCGGTCATGCGCTCGTGCTCGTCCGCGGATTCCTGCGGTCGGGCGATCGACACCAGCTCGACCTTCATGAACTGGTGCTGGCGGATCATGCCGCGAGTGTCTTTGCCGGCGGCCCCCGCTTCCGAGCGAAAACTCGGGGTCCAGGCGGTGTAGCGCAGCGGCAACGTCGATTCGTCGAGGATCTCGCCGGCGACCAGATTGGCCAGCGGCACTTCGGCGGTCGGGATCAGCCACAGACCATTCGTCGTGCGGAACATATCCTCGGCCTGTTTCGGCAATTGCCCGGTGCCGAACACGGCTTCGTCGCGCACCAACAGCGGCGGCGAGATTTCCTGATAACCGAACTCGCCGGTGTGGAGATCGAGCATGAATTGCGCCAGCGCGCGCTCGAGACGAGCCAATGCGCCGCGCAGCACGACGAACCGTGCGCCGGCAAGTCTGCCGGCACGCGCGAAATCCATCAGCCCGAGCCGCTCGCCGATCGCTTCGTGCGGCAAGGGCGCAAAATTGAACCGCGGCGGCTCGCCGACACGGCGCAGTTCCCGATTGGCGGTTTCGTCCGGGCCGTCCGGCACGTCGGCGGCGGGCAGATTGGGCAGCCCGCTCAGGACCGCGTCGATCTCGGCCCGCAGCCGGGCGGCGTCGGCGGCCGCGCCGGTCTCGGCCATGCGATCGGCATTGCTCTGCCGCAACAAAGGTTCGATGTCCCGACCGCCTGCCTTGGCCAAGCCGATTTCGCGGCCGAGACGATTGCGCCGGGCCTGCGCTTCCTGCGCCTGCGTCTCGGCGGCGCGCCAGGCGCGGTCGATCGCCAGCACTTCCTCGGCGCGGGGCGGCAAGCCGCGCCGGACGAGGCCGCGATCGAATTCCGCCGGGTGTTCGCGGACCCATCTCAGATCGTGCATCGGCCTGACTGAAACACAAACAGAACGTCGCGGTTATACCGGGCCAGCGGCGGCGCGTCCATCAGGCTCGCGCTGCGGCACGTCGCTCCGCGGCGCGTTATTCCGAAGAGGCCGATCCCGCTTTGCCGGCGAGTTCCGCCTCCTCTTCGGCCTCGCGCTTGGCGCGCGCCTTTTCGACCATTCGGCACGCGACGATCGAGGCTTCGAACAGCACGATCAGCGGGACTGCGAGACTTGTTTGGCTGATGATGTCGGGCGGGGTCAGCACCGCCGCGACGACAAACATGATGACGATCGCGTAGCGCCGTTTCGAAGCGAGCCCGGCAGCGGTGACGAGCCCGACCCGGGCCATCAGGGTCAGCAATACCGGCAGCTGAAAGGCGACGCCGAAGCCGAACAGCAGCGTCATCACCAGCGACAGATACTCGCTGACCCGGGCGTCGAGGACAATCGGCAGGGTACCGGGGCCGCCCGCCGATTCGAAGCTGACGAAAAACCGCCAAGCATAGGGAATCACGACGAAATAGGCGAGTGAGGCGCCCATCGCAAACAACACCGGAGTGGCGAAGATGTAAGGATAGAACGCCCGCCGCTCCGTCTTGTAGAGGCCCGGCGCGACGAACTTCCAGATCTGGCTCGCCACGATCGGAAAGGACAGGCACAGCGCCGCCCAGAACGAAACCTTGACATAGGTGAAGAAGGCCTCGGTCAGACCGGTATAGATCAGATGCCGCCCGGTCTGGCCCTCGAAGATGACTGCGAGCGGGTGCACCAGAAAATCGTAGATCGCAAATTTGAACTGATAGCAGATCAAAAACGCGACCATGATGGCCCCGATCGACCACATCAACCGGTTGCGCAGCTCGATCAGATGATCGAGAAGCGGCATCCGACCCTCTTCGAGTTCGGCCTCTCTGTCCGCCTCGGCCATCGCCAACCCTACGGTTTGGGCGGCAGGTATTCGTAGGCGTCGCCGTCGCGCGGCACGACCATCGACGTCGCCGTCCCCGGCCCGCCGATTTCAGGCTCGGCGATTTCGGGCCCGGAGATTTGAGATTTCGGGATTTCCGGGCTCGGCATGTCGAGCGCCGACGGGTTCTGATTCCGCGACAGCGCGAGGCTCGATTTCGGCAGGCGCCCCCGGAATAGCCTCCGCCGCCGGGGCGACGGCGCCTTCGGCGGCCGACGCAGCGGGCCGGTCCGGTTCGGCGAAATTGGGCAGTTCGGGCGGCCGCAGGCCCTCGGCGAGGCTGCCGGTCGGATCGATGGTCTGCTGGAATTCCTTGTCCAGATCGAATTCGGTCGCCTTCTTCAGATCCCGGCGAATATCGTCGAGTTCGGCCTCGCGGATCATCTGATCGATGCTGCTCTGAAATTCGCGCGACAGGGTGCGGGCCTTGCGCACCCAGAATCCGGCCACCTTGAGCGCCTTCGGCAGGTCCTTCGGCCCGATGAAGATCAGGGCCACGACCCCGATCAGCAGCATCTCCGACCAGCCGAAATCAAGAAACATCGGACCGCGTTCCAATCCACGGAAAACACATCGGCAAGGTTCCGTTCCGCAAGCGAGGATGTCAGAAACCGCCGATCCGGGCAATCTCGGGCGCCGCCGCGGCAGCGCAGCGGGCGATCATCGGGTCAGGCCGCGGCGGTGATGTGGCTGCGGAAGGTCAACGGCTCGGCGATGTTGCGGATCGGTTCGAGGCTGCCGCCGGTGCCGCGCACGATGATCGTGCCATAGCCGAAGATCCTGCCGAGGATCGTCTGGTCGACATCGACGCTCTCGACTTTCGACCGGTTGATTTCGAGGGTATGGCGCGACAACAGCCCGGTCTTGTAGATCACCCGATGGTCGGTGATCGCCAGTTCGGTCGTGGCTCGCCGGACCAAGGCGCGCAGCCCCGCCGACGCCGCCAGGAGCGCGAATATCGCGGCGACGATCCACAAGGCGAGGCTGACGGTCGGCTGCTGCTGGTTGGCGGCCGACGCCGCCGCGATCAGCAGAACAATGCAGACGATCAGCAATATCGCCGCAGAAAAATAAACCAGCCAATGCAGCCTGGTCTCGTAGACCACGGTTTCTCCCGGCTGCAACACCCGCCTGACATAGCGCATCGCTCCCGCCATCCTCATCGTCTCGCGGCCGAGGCCGGCAACCCGGTTCTCGTTCCCGACGGCGAACTATACATGACGACGACGCGCCGGGTTTCCGATCGGCTCAGATCGCGATCGATCCCGTGTCGCAATTCGCGCCGGGTCAGCCGCCGAGAGCCGCCTTGTAGGCCCGCACCGCCGCGGCGAAGCCGATTTCCAGCGCGTCCGCCGTCAGCTCGTGCCCGATCGAGGCCTCTGCCGCTTGCGGCAGGGCGGCGACGAGCGGCGGCAAATTGTCGAGGTTGAGGTCGTGGCCGATGTTGACGGCGAGGCCGAGTTCGGCGGCGCGGTCGGCGGCGGCGGCGCAGGAACGCAGCAGCGCGGCGGAATCGCCCCGGCGAGCGGCGGCGGCGTAGGAGCCGGTGTAGATCTCGATCCCATCGGCGCCGGTGTTGTGAACGGGCGCGATTGCGGCCGGATCGGGGTCGACGAAGAGGATCACCCGGATGCCGAGCGATTTCAGCTCGGCGAGCGCGCGGTCGACGAGACGGTGCTGCGCCGCATCGAGCTTCCAGCCTTCCTCCGAGGTGAAGGCGTCCGGGAGCGTCGGGCACCAGCGTGCATTGCTCGGGCCTGATTTCGGCGACGATGTCCAAGAAGCGGCGGTCGGGGTAGCCTTCGAGGTTCAGCTCGAAACCCGGCCGCCACGGCCGCATCAACTCGGCCAGATCAAACACGTCGCTGCGGCGGATGTGGCGCTCGTCGGGGCGCGGATGCGCGGTCAGCCCATCGGCCCCGGCATCATGCGCGATCCGGCCGAAATGCAGCACATCGGGCACCCCGGTGCGCCGCGAATTGCGCAGCAGCGCGATCTTGTTGAGGTTGACGCTGAGCCGGGCCATCGGTCGCGATACTACACCGATGCGACCGCCCGGTCAGTCAGCCCGCAGCGCGGCCCGGTGTAATCGGCATCGTTGCGATGCTGGTCCAGGCGACCGGCGCTCCGGCCTTCTCGGCAGCCTCTTCCGGCGCCAGAGCGGGGTCCCAATGGATGGCGAGAAAGCGCCGACCCGTCACTGTCCCGGCCGCATCGGAGACGAGCCAGACGAGCGGCGGCGCCATGACCTCCGGCTGGATCAGCTTGGCCCGTTCGAACCCCGCTTCGTCGGAAATCATCGGCGTGTTGGTGACCCCGCCCGGAACCAGCACATTGACGGTGACCCCGCTGCCGGCGAGGTCTTTCGCCATGATCGCGCTGAGCGCTTCGAGCGCCGCCTTGGAAGGGCCATAGGTCGGCGAGCCGGCGTTCAGCATCGTGCCGAGGCTGGTCGTCACATTGACGATCCGCCCCCAGCCCCGGCGCATCATCTCCGGCACGACCGCGTTCGTCAGCATCAACGGCGCCGTCGTATGGACCGCGACAAAGCGGCGCCACTGATCGGCAGTGATCTCCCAGAATTTGAGGGGACGCTGCCAACTGTCGGAGCGGATTCCGCCCGGACCGATTCCGGCATTGTTGACCAGAATATCGATACGGCCGAACCGGGCTCGCGTCGCTTGGGCGATCTCGTCGGCCGCGGTGTCCGTCGCCAGATCGGTCTGGATGATCAGCAATGCGTCGGATTTTCCTTGCTGCCGCGCGCTCGCCGCCAGCGCCGCCAACGGATCCCGATCGCGATCGACCGCGGCGACCCGGATGCCCGCCGCCAGCAGACCCCGGGTCATCGCTGTGCCGATGCCGCCCGCAGCACCGGTCACGATCGCCACTTTGTCAGACTTCCCCATCGCGTGCCTCCCTGCCCTATTCGCCGCAGTTGGCTTCTAACCATCTGAAACTGGCGTCCCCGGCAGGACTCGAACCTGCGACCCACAGTTTAGGAAATTGCTGTTTACGCGTTTCCAAGCGTGACCTGCGGTTTCTGTGGTGTCACTATATCCTTGAGTACGCGCGGAATTTCTGTTACTCCCTGTTTCCGGGGTCACACCGGATATTCCCGCCCGGTGTGACCCCGGTGTGACCCCGACCGGGAGACGCAGGAAAATGCGCGGCAAGATCACCATCCGCAGCGTTTTATCGTTAACCCCCGAAGACGACAAGGAAGTGACCCTGCGCGATACCGCGCTTGCTGGCTTTGAGGTCAGGGCGCGGACGGGTGGCTCCAAGGTTTACGGCGTGCGCTACCGCGCTGGTACTGGCCGGGACGCACCGACGAAGCGTTGCACCATCGGCAAACACGGCTCGCCTTGGACGCCGGAGACGGCGCGCAAAGAGGCGAAGCGGCTGCTCAGCCTGATCGCGGACGGTAAAGACCCGGCGGCGACAAGAAGGCCCGCAGGCGAAGGTCGCGCCGACGATCGCCGAACTGGCGGAACGGTTCCTTACCGAGCACGCCGAGGCGAAGCGCAAGGGCAGCACGGCCAGGGAATATCGGCGGCTGCTCGACAAGTCATCCTGCCGGCGATCGGCAAGCGGAAGGTGGCGGACGTAACACGCGCAGACATGGCGAGGCTGCATCATGCGCTACCGCGAGACGCCCTATCAGGCGAACCGGGTGCTTGCCGTGCTGTCGAAGATGTTCAACATCGCCGAGCGCTGGGGTTGCGGCCGGACGGTTCGAACCCCTGCCGGCACGTCGAGAATATTCGCCGAGCGGCGAGCGCGAGCGGATGCTGTCGGCGGAGGAGCTGGCCCGGCTCGGCGATGCGCTCGGCGGCCTATGAGGGCTCGCCCTATGCCGTCGCGGCGGTCAAGCTGCTGGTGTTCACCGGCGCCCGGCTCGGCGAGGTGCTCGGGCTGCGATGGGCATGGATCGATTTCGAGCGCGGCGAGGCACGGCTGCCGGACAGCAAGACCGGCGCCAAGACGCTGCACCTGCCGCCGCCGGCGCTGGCAGTTCTCGCCGAGCTGCCGCGGATCGAGGGCAACCCCTACGTCATCGTCGGCGCCAAGGCCGGCGCCGCGCTGGTCAACCTCGAAAAGCCGTGGCGGGCGATCCGCAAGGATGCGGGGCTCGAAGACGTGCGGCTGCACGATCTGCGGCACGCCTTCGCCAGCGTCGCCGCGTCGAGCGGCATGGGCTTGCCGATCATCGGCAAGATGCTCGGCCACTCGCAAGCCGGCAACCACGCGCGCTATGCGCATCTGGCGAGCGATCCGGTGAAGGCGGCCGCCGCCGCTGTCGCCGGCAAGATCGCTGCTGCAATGGCGAGCGGCAAGGGCGGCAAGATCGAGCCCGCCGCAGTGGTAACGCTCGCCGGCCGGAGATAGGCCGAAATCGCAGCGGATAGCCTGATCCCCGAAGGTCCGGCATCTGCACCAGATTCCGCGGCGCCGGCGAAGGGTGCAACCAGTGGATAGTGAGAGATACATCAAGCCGGCGGAGCTTCCTCCAAACCCGGCACTTCTCGAACTCTATTTGCGCGACGCGCAACCGACCGGGAATGACGTTCGGCTTAACGGTACGGACGTGGTTGAAGCGCGGCGCATTCAAGCCGTCATGGCGTTGCTTGCGGTGGCTCGTTCGGAACTGGTGAAGTCCGGAGATCGGGGCGGATTGCTCTCCATGCCGCGCGCGCTTCGCCGTTTCCTTGAAATGGCTGGGCTTCAAATACTGACGGCCGAGCATCCGGCAGCGGAACTGCGGCGCTTCCTTGGGCAGAAGGCGCCGGGTCGCGGGAGGCCGGTTGAGAATCACGACTACCGAAATTTCATGATCGCGGCCGATGTCATCGAGTTACGCGGGACCGGCGCAACCCTCAATGCCGCATACAAAGAAGTTAGCAAGCGACCGGGGACGCCCGGACGCAGAGAGGTCGAGCGCATCTATCTCCGCCTTCGTGACGATCTCGCGGTCCGCGCCGAGGTCCAGTGGCGGCGGCTGAGGGCCGCGGAGAACGCCGATGACACACTGCCAGAGATAGTAGCCAAAGAGATAACCCATGTGCAGTGGAAAGAGTATTCCGCGCTTGCTGCCGCAGAATGTCCCAACGGCATGACAATCGAAGACAATTTGGAACTTTGGGGTTTCGTCCGCCGAGCGACCTTCTCGCACAAAATCGTCGATTTATTGCGGTAGTATCTCTTCGTTACCCGACATACCTCACCGGGCAATTTCGATTTCCCGATGAGGTTTTGTAATGGAATCCTTGCTCGACACCGCGATGGCGGCGCAATGGCTGACGGCGCACGGCATCCGCCGCTCGCCACTGACGCTCCGAAAATTGCGCTGCCTCGGCGGCGGACCGGTCTACCGAATATTGAACGGCAGGCCGTACTACAACGAGCCCGACCTAATCGCCTGGATCGAGGAGCGCTTGTCTCCGCCGCAGCGCAGTAGCTCGGAGTTCGCGGCGTGATGGCGGCCGAGATGGCCCGAGCGCT
The DNA here is from genome assembly GCA_963701815.1 of uncultured Alphaproteobacteria bacterium. Classification (GTDB taxonomy): domain Bacteria; phylum Pseudomonadota; class Alphaproteobacteria; order ATCC43930; family CGMCC-115725; genus AP-15. The sequence continues at coordinate 176,608 of CAVPBN010000008.1, read as the reverse complement.
CGGCGGCCGCCGCTCGGGACGGTGGTGGTCATGCCGCTGCCCGGTACACGATGACCGCTCGCCGTCGCTGTCGCTACGGGATGGCGATCACGGGCTCATCGTTCACTGCTGGGCCGGCTGCGATCCGCGCGACATCCTCGCCGAGCTGCACCGACTTGGGCTGATCGGCGACCGGGTCGAGCATTGGCCGCCGCCGGTCCCGGTGCTCGGCAACCGCAACGACGACATCGCCCGCCGGGTTGCGCTAGCCCGGCGGATCTGGGACACCGCCGAGGACGCGCGCCGGAGCCCGGTGGCGCACTATCTCGCCGGCCGCGGCATCACCATCACTCCGCCCGCTTCGCTGCGCTGGGCGCCCGCGCTGCGGCGTCCAGACGGTGCCCAGGCACCCGCGACGGTCGCGCGCATCGACAACGTTGATGGCGAACTGATCGGGATCGCCCGAACCTGGCTCGAACGCGGCGCCGATGGCGATTGGCACCGGCGCGACCGGGCGATGCTCGGCCGGGCTGCCGGCGGTGCGGTGCGGCTCGCCCCGGTGGCCGAGACGGTTATGATCGGCGAAGGGATCGAAACCTGTCTCGCCGCAATGCAGGCAATGGCGATGCCCGCATGGGCGGCGTTAGTCCACCTCCGGCATGGTCGCACTCGCCCTGCCGCCCGGCGTCAGGGCGGTCATCATCCTGGCGGATCACGACGCATCCGGCGCCGGCGAGCGGGCTGCCTATGCCGCGGCGGACCGGTGGCTCGCCGAAGGCCGGCGGGTGCGGATCGCGTTGCCGCGCGAGCCGAGCGCCGACTTCAACGACGTGCTGCAGGGCCGCGCCTATCGGCGGATCGCGGAGGCGCGCTGTGACGCCGCGTGATGGCGCCGCAGAGGTGCGCCGGATCGTCGATATGGCCGAGGAGGTGAAGCCCGAGCCGCCGCGTCCGCTGATGCGCGAGCTGCCGCCGGCCGATCCTTACCCGATCGACGCTCTCGGCGACGTGCTGGCGCCGGCGGCGCACGCGATCCACGATAGGGTGCAGGCGCCGCTCGCCATCGGCGCGCAGTCAGTCCTCGCAGCCGCCGCGCTCGCGGTCCAAGGGTACGCCGATATCGTGCTGCCGATCGGGCCGGGGCAAGTGCGACCTTTGTCGTGCTACCTGATCACCATCGCCGCCACCGGTGAGCGCAAGAGCGCGTGCGACACCGAGGCGATGGGGCCGATCCGCCGGCGCGAGGCGGCGCTGCGTGCGCAGCATGACTCTGACGCGCTGCGCTATGCCAACGACCGCGCCGCATACGATCGCGCGCGAGAGGTGGCGATCCGCGCCGGCAAGGGCGACCGCGGGGCGATCCAAGCGGCTCTCGACGCGCTCGGGGCGCCGCCGATGTCGCCGCTCACGCCAATGCTGACATGCCCGGAGCCGACCTATGAGGGCATGTGCCGGCTGCTCGCGGCTGGGCAGCCGAGCATCGGCGTCTTCGCCCCCGAGGGCGGCCAGTATCATTGGCGGGCACGGCATGTCCGACGAGGCACGGCTGCGCACCGCGGCTGGGCTGTCGGCGGTATGGGACGGCGAGCCGATCCGGCGGGTGCGCGCCGGCGACGGAACCACGATCCTGCCGGGCCGGCGAGTGTCTGTGCACTTGATGGCGCAGCCGGCGGTGGCCGATATCTGGCTGCGCGATAGGCTGCTCGCCGATCAGGGGCTGATATCGCGGCTGCTGATCTCGGCCCCGGACAGCGCGATGGGCGCCCGCCTGTGGCGCGAGGGCTCGGCCGAGGCCGATCAGGCGATGGCGCGCTACGGCGCCCGGCTGCTGACGATCCTGGAGGCGCCGATGCCGCTGGCCGGCGCCGCACCCAACGAGCTGTCGCCGCGGCGGCTGCCGCTGTCACTTGCTGCGCGGCGGGTATGGGACGGATTCGCCAATCACGTCGAGACGATGCTCGGACCGGATGGCGAGCTGCGCCCGGTCAGCGGCATCGCCAACAAGCTGCCCGAGCATGCGGTCCGGATCGCGGGAGTATTGACCCTGGTGCGCGACATCGACGCCGGCGAGATAGCGTCGGCCGAGATGGCGGCAGGAATCGTTCTGGCGCAGCACTATGCTGCGGAAGCGCTGAGGCTCGATGGTGGCAGCCGCATCTCGGCGGAGCTGCGGCTCGCGCAGCGCGCTCTCGACTGGTTGTTGCGGCAGTGGGCCGAGCCGGCGATCTCGCTGCCCGCCCTGTACCAGCGCGGTCCTGGTGTGATCCGAGACGCCGCAGCGGCGCGGAAGGTAGTGGGGATCCTCGAGGATCATGGCTGGCTCGCGCGGATCGCCGAGGGCGAAATAGTCGCCGGAGAGCGCCGCCGCGAGGCCTGGCGCATCGTGCGGCGCTGACGATGGCCGCGTTCCGCCGCTTCGATCCCTACGCGGTGCTTGCCGAAGATCCGACACAACCACCGACTTTAGCAGGATTAGCAGATTTAGCAGAGGCGCCGGTCCAAGCCGAAAATCCGGGAGAGTCAGGGACTGGAGAAAGTTGGGATCGAGGAGATACCCATGCTAAAGCCGCTAATCCTGCTAAACCCGCCGAAATTCACGGCACCGGCGCCGAACAGACTGCGGTACTTCCGCTCGCTGTTGCCGCGCCGAGCTGGGGCGACGCCGAGGAAGAGCGCGTCGCGATCGTCGAATATGACGGCGGCATCCCGTGCGCCTGGGCCGAGGGCTTCGCCCGGCTTGATCCCGGCCGGCCGCCCGCCGACGTGCCACCCCGGCGATGGCAGACCTTCGTAGACGACGTAGGGCTGTTCCTCGACGGCGATTTTGCTTCCGTGGCCTCGGCGCTCGGCTGGGGACCCTATGACCTGTTCGGCGCCGACCGCGACCGGCCGTTTGCTCGGATTGATCAAGCCGGTTTGCTGTGGCTACTCAACGGCGATCGGCTGGAGAAGCTATCTGAGAACACTGCGACCATTCAGACGCGGACCGGAGCGCGGCAAATTTGGCGCCTCAAGCCAGCCGCGCCCGGCCGGGTGCTGGCGTGGGAACTGGCTTCGTGAGTGATCCACGATGCCTTTGGTGCAGCCGGGCATTTCGGCCGCGCCGCGGCGGCTCGCCGCAACGGTTCTGTTCCTCGGCGCATCGGGCGGTCTTTCACTCCGCCGCTCGCAGGTTTGCCGAGGGCGCGGTTGCTGCCGGCATAGTGACCCTCGATGCCATCAAGAATGGCGACCTCGCAGCGTGCACGCTTCTCCGAGGCGGCATCTCTTCCGCGACCGCACTCGCGGCAGGAGGCGAGGAGGACGGGCTTGGCGTGCTCCTGGAAACCATCTTCAACTCGCTGTCGCCCGACGAGCTGGCCGAGCTCCCCGAGTCGGTGTGGGCGCTCTTGGAGTTCATCGCCGGCCCGGATGCCGGCGGTCCGGAAGCCTAGAGCATGCGCCGCATCTCCGACCGCCCCGAGCGTCGGCGAACATAGTCGCGACCCGGCGGGTCAATTTCCTCAACGCATACTGGCCGCGGTCAGCGCGGCTTTCTCAAACAAATCGACCTTCTGCGGACTTGAAGTATCCTGCAGCGTTGATCCTGTCGCCGTAACCACAGAAAATCCCACGAAACCTCCTTTGGGTCGTGGCGCGATGAAATATTGAGCCTCGGACTTACCTTCATTTTCAGCGCAAGTTGTGACGACACGAACTACCACATCATTATCTACGAGCTCACTATATCTAGCTGACGCAAATTTTCCTTTGCAACTTTCGGCGTCGCCACCGATTATCTGCGACGCTAGATCCATGCCCTTTTGTCCGGTCTGCGGGGGATAGATCTTGACTGCCCCGAGAGCATCTTGCGCTTTCCAGACCGCGCCATATGACGCCAATTGAACGGGGACCTCAGATCGGGATACCATTTGCGCCCTAGGTAGTTGCGCCGCCAGCAAAAAATTCGTGGCTAGTTGCGTTTCCTCCAAGAGGATGTCTTGAGGTGTTGTAGTCGCTGTGTTCAGCGGTTGTTCAGCGGCCCGCGGCGGACCTGCCTCAAGAGTTCAGTGAGGTCCGTACACACTCCGCAAGCTGGACCATAAGTTTGGAAGTTGTGGTGAGGCTGAACGCGAAGAAATGCCCCTGGGCCGCAGCATTCATCTGGTAGGCGAACCGAAAGGCTCTTATCAGGCTGGAATTGTCGGGCATGACTACTACAACGAAAGTTGGACCGATCGCAGTTCCGAAAACGTTGAAAGCTGGACCGCCGTCAAAGTGGAGTTCTATCGGTATTTGACTATTCGGAATCAACGCCCATTGTGGGTCGTAAAAGCCTAAGGTCCACCCAAAAGAACGATTGACCGCTACGGCCATCGAAATGCCGCTACGATAGGGGACCACCGCCGCACAATGAGAAAAACTCCCCGTTTTATCGTCGGTGTACACTCCTCCGGCCCAAAGCCCGAGGCTAAACAGCCGACTGGGACCAGCCGCGTTGGCTGTCGAATACAAAGCCAGCACCACGGCTATCGCGGTCACGGCTCCTCTGAGCTTGGCAATCATAAGTAACCTCCCGATCCATGACAAAATGTTTGGTTCGTGGCGAACTGAATTATCCCTTGCTTCGGATTGTATGGGAAGGGCAACCCGTCTTTTTAACTCTAATGCACCTAACCTGACTTATTCATGACGGGAGTGGATTTGGGGGTGGCGGACATAGCATAAGCGTTTGATCTAGCGTAGGATTCGGTTGTCGAAGCCAACCCTGTGCCGGGATCGGAGCGCGCCACGCCCGCCATGACCGACGATACCCTGCTGCCGTTCTGGTTTCCAGCCGTCGAGCGCAAAAAGGTCACCGCTGCCTTCGATGGCGGGCGCCTCAGTTCGGACGGCGGTGTCATGCTGCTGGCCCAAGCGGAACGGCGGCTCGGCATCGCCGAGCGGCTCGCCGCGGTGATCCCGGACGACCGCGATCCGGAGCGGGTTACTCACCTGCTGCCTGACATCCTGCGCGCCCGCATCTTCGCCATCGCCTGCGGTTATGAGGACGGCGACGACCTCGACCGGCTGCGCACCGACCCGGCCCTCAAGCTCGCCTGCGGGCGGCTGCCCGACAGCGGCGCCGATTTGTGCTCGCAGCCGACCATCTCGCGCTGGGAGAACGCGCCCGCGTTGCGCGACCTCATCCGCCTGATGGGGGTCATGGTCGATCTCTATTGCGCCAGCTATGCAAACCCGCCCGCGGCGGTGACCCTCGATATCGACGACACGGTGGATGTCGTGCACGGCCACCAGCAGCTTGCCCTGTTCAATGCCCATTACGACGAGCGCTGCTTTCTGCCGATCCATGTCTACGACACCGCGACCAGCCGCCCGGTCGCGATGCTGCTGCGCCCCGGCAAGACGCCCTCGGGCACCGAGGTGCGCGGCCATCTGCGCCGCCTGGTCCGCCGCATCCGCAAACATTGGCCGCAAACGCACATCACCATTCGTGGCGACGGCCATTACAGCCGTCCGCAGGTTATGGCGTGGTGCGAAGAAAACGGCATCGATTTCATCTTCGGCCTGCCCGGTAACGCCGTGCTCGACCGCGCGGTCGACGAGACCGCCGACGACATCCGCACCCGCCGCGCGCTCGACCAGAAACCCGCCCTGCGCGGCTTCGCCCAAACCCGATATCGCGCCAAGTCCTGGGACAAAGAGCGCCGCGCCTGCGCCCGCATCGAGGCCACCACCAAGGGCCTCGACATCCGCTTCGTCGTCACCAGCATCGAGACCGGATCGGCCCAGCATATCTACGAGACCATCTACTGCGCCCGCGGCCAGGCCGAGAACCTGATCAAGCTGCACAAGGCCCAGCTCGCTTCCGACCGCACCAGCTGCCGCAGCCCGCTCGCCAACCAGATGCGGCTGATCCTGCACACCGCCGCCTACTGGCTCATGCTCGCCGTCCGAGACGCGATCCCGGAGGGACACGCGCTCGCCACCGCCGAGTTCGCCACCATTCGCTTGCGCCTGTTGAAGCTCGGCGCCCGCGTCATCGAAACCGCCGCCCGCGTCCGCCTCGCCTTCGCCGCGGCTTGCCCCGATGCCGCACTCTTCCGACAACTCAGCGTCGGGCTGATGCCCGCCGGACCCTAAATCGCGGGGCCGCCGTCGCCCCGAATGCCCATCCCGCAAACCTTCAGCGCCTGCCAAAAAAACCATCCCCAGCGGTGAAACAGACGCCGCCACGCCGCACGCCCCCAACACAGCACCGCCAACCGCGGCACAACGCCCTTAACCTTCATGAATAAGACGGGCTAACCGTCCCGAGACCCGGCTCGATGGGTCATCCCCAAACGTGCTAACGCGACTTGCCACGACGCGGCGCTTGTAGAGCCTCGATCGCTCGCCTGATCCGCGCCCAAACGAGCCGGCCCTCATCATCGCCGCGGTCGAGCATTAGGTCGGCGCGCTTTACCGCTTCAAGTTCGGCGTCGGCACCATGATCTCTGATTAGCAAACTGGCAGCCCGCCAGATATCAAGGTCGGAGATCATAGCGGCCGGTGTCGTCTCGGCGTTGGATCGTCGAAGTTGATCTTCGGGAACGCCCTGCGCATTCGTTCGCCCTCTTCCCGGATGGCGCGATTGGTCGGGTTCTCGGGGAGTCGCGCAAGCCAATCGAGTAGACGGAGGCGTGCTTGCGTGAGCGAGTAATCGCCCCATTCGACTAATTCGGCGGCTAGACGACGCAACGCGGCGAGCACCATATTCACGAGATTATGACCCTTGACCTCACCGATGACGAGAAGCTCGCCCTCGCCGCTCTTCTCCGGCGCCGCGACTGGCGCCCTTGAAGGCGATCCTGGCGAAGCTCGATCCGCCAGCGGTGCGAGTAGAGCTGAGGCCACCGTTGGAGGCTTACGATGCGCCGGCCGCAGCTAGGCGTCGGCGTCCGCGATGAAATCCGACCACAGATCAACTGCCTGCGAACACCAATGCGATCCGGAAACGTTGATGCAGCAGATACACCTCACAGTAAGGTGTGGCTGCTAGATAATTCCGGAATGTTCCTCTTTCTGTACGGTGCCGTGTGGCTATTTTGCGTTGCCGCGACCTAGCTCGGACACTCAACAGAGCCAGCGGGGATGCGATGTCGATGATTTTTAGCCGCGTTGGCACTGTGATGATGGCTGCCGCGTTTTCGGTAGCAGTTTTCGCACCCGCCTGGGCTTCCAGCCATTCCGTGCTGTATTCTTTCACCGGCGGCGGCGACGGCGCCGGCCCAGAGGCCAGCCTGACAGACATCGGCGGCTTGCTCTATGGGACCGCCTACGAAGGCGGCGCCCACAGCGTTGGCGCGGTGTTCCGGGTTTCGAAGGCCGGGGCGGAAAAGCTTGGATATTCCTTCAAGGGCGGCGCCGACGGCGCCTACCCCAAGTCGCCCGTCCTCAATGTCGGCGGCCTGCTCTACGGTACGACCCAATATGGCGGATCATCCGCCTGCACCGGAGGCTGCGGCACCGTGTTCGCCGTGGCAACTTCGGGTGTTGAGACCATGCTCTATGCTTTTAAGGGCGGCGCTGACGGCGCCAATCCCACGGCCGGGCTGATAAATGTGGGCGGGATCTTATACGGGACGACCTACTATGGGGGTGGTATAAATAATTACGGTACAGTATTCACCATAAGCCCCGCCGGCGTTGAAAAAGTGCTGTATTCTTTCAAGGGTGGCGCGGACGGCGCCAATCCGATGGGTCGCCTTCTCGAATTTAATGGTACGCTATACGGGACCACCTATACGGGCGGTGCCCATAACTACTATGGTACCGTGTTTTCGATAACCCCTGCTGGCGTCGAGAAAGTGGTATATTCTTTCAAGGACGGCAATGACGGAGCCTATCCAACAGCGGGCCTCGTGCGTATCGGCCAAACACTCTACGGCACCGCCCGTTACGGTGCCCCCTCTTATCTTGGCACGGTGTTTGCCGTGAGACCGACGGGTTGGTTCAAGGTGCTGCATTCCTTTACGGGCGGCAACGATGGGTCCGGGCCGGAAGGCGATTTGGTCAATGTCGGCACCACGCTCTACGGCGTCACCTATCAGGGCGGCAGCAACCTGTGCTTTGACAGCCTCGGTTGCGGCACGGTTTTTTCGGTAACACCGGGAAAGTTCGAAACCGTGGTCTATTCGTTCCAAGGCGGCAGCGATGGGCTCTAACCCGGCCGCCGGCCTGACCAACATCCGCGGCACGCTCTACGGCACGACGTTCGAGCGGGGGCACCTACTACAACGGCACGGTGTTTGTCGTAGCCCCGTGAGAATCGGCTACTCAGACGCAATTTCGCGAGGCGGTACCTTAGTCGACGCCCTGGCGAAGCTCGACCCCCCGCGCCGCCCGCACTTCCGCCACCGCTGAAGGCCAGAATGGCGCCCTCAGCGAGCAAGAGACGGCGAGGCGGATGAATATCGGTAATCGCGTCAGACAGGCGCGGATCGGTGGGCAGCCGGTGTCACGGCCCGTCGACTGGCTACGACGCGTAAGTTGCCGCGCGCCCGCTACATAGCTAACCCGCCGAGGGTAGAATTGCATTGAATGTTAAAATTGACAGGGGTACCATTAAATTGCACGACTGTAGTAATAATTGTGCCAGGATCAGCATAAATCAGAAGTCCACCATTGTAACCAAACTCAATCTGCTGGGTTGCCGTGCTGTATCTATTATTTATATGGGTTGATATAAATTTGCCCGATCACCTTATTGGTCGTAAATTGAACATTAAGTAAATTCGCAATCGGTCCAGCCATATCCATTGTGCAATAGAAAGACAAAAACCGAACCTGCCATGTGTAACTAATTGGAACCGAAAACGTCGACGTGCAAGTCACAGTTGTTTCAAATGGACCACTTACTGTACAGGAGCCGTTGGTCACAAAGGGCGACGCGGTTTTTGCTGCGGGCACGGGTGCCGCACTTGCGATACCGGGGCCGAGCAACGCGGCACCCAGCGCCAAGCCGAGAAAGAACCGATCTAAGACAGACATTGATTTGCCCCCTGTTCATTGTCATGCCCTACGACGAGAGAAGAAGTGCGCCTGGCGGCTGCGATGGCAGGCGGAAAGTCGGGTTTTTCCCATGCATCTCCCGAGGTATTGCGCTGATGGCCCTCCCGGTGATTGTCACAGAGCACAGAGCAGGAATGAATGCTGCACTCTCTGTCGCCTGTTTCGGCGAGATGGTAGCAGAGATTTTTCAATCCGGCGGCAAATCTCGCGCGGATTTGCGAGATGTCCGGCGAGGCCGCAGGCGGCCGAGCATCCCGGCATGCGCACCGATCTTGAGAACCACCCGCACCGTCTCAGTCGACGCCGCGAGAAGGCGCGGATCGTCAAGCGTCGCTGGGTCCCAGCCGAGGATCTCCTCGATGCGATCGAGCGGGATCTGCAACAACCACTCGGCCTTGCGCCACGGCTCCCAATGGCGCCAGTCGCGCGGCATGTCCCTCGCGCGCGCACCCGACCGGAGGGGAGGGAGGGCAGGTGGAGTGGGCGACCCGCCACCCCGATCGACATCAATTGCAATGGCCGGCCGACTTCGGTCGGAACAGGTGGCCGACATCAAGCGGGACGGCTTCGCGCCCTTCCTGGTCATGATCGCACTAGGTCAGGAAATCCCGGACCAGGCCCCAATAGGGGCGGCGCTTTCTCTCTTGTTCCCAGAATCCTACGCTGTCGGCCGGTGTGAAGCAGAAGAAGTCGGCCGGTGCGCGCGGGTCTCGCCGCGACGTGTATTTCGGGCCGTCATCCATCAGCCAGATCTCACTGAACCCGAACCCGCCGAAATCCCCCGGGACGGTCATCTCGGTCAGTTCCTCATGAACATCGTAGATCGCTGGGCCCTCGATCTCTTCGTCTGGCCAATTCAAGTTACCCAAGAGAATGATCGGCCGGCTCTGGAAGATACCGCGCCGCAGATAGCTGTCGTGCTTTCTAGCGGCGATCCGCAGGATCTCCATAATGACGCCCTCGGCGCTGCCGGCGTGGATCGCGGTCAGCTCGACCCCGGTTTCGATTCCGTCGACAAGAGCTACCCGGTCGGGGTGACTCCCCTGCCGACAGTATTTCCACGGTTCGACAGGTAACCACCGGGAACTCGGCCGCGAACGTGTCGGCAATGCTGGTCTCACTTTCGCGGAGTCCGAGCTTGTCCGCGTAAGTGTCTCTCGACTTTCGTCCCATCGTGTGACCCTCCTCTAGACCTATACCTACACCGCGCCAAGCGATTATGGCGGCGGTTCAACCATCCGGCGGAGTCCTCCGGCTCGCTCAAACCGCAAATCCTACTCGTTCTCCGGGTGTGTTACCCAAATTCCCGAAAATCACCCGCAGTTTCCGAGAGGGCGCCAAATTTTCCACGCGTCCCTCCCGCCAGCTATATCTTCCCAGAACGCGATTACTCGATCGCCAGCAAGTGATGGGTTCCGCGCTCGCGCGGCGCAGCCTTTGCACATTGCTACCCACGGGCTACCGTCGGACGGCGACCGACCGGCGGCTAACCCTCATACAGCGTGTTTCCCCTTGTGGGCGCGCGCCTACTGGCTCGCTTGAGGGCCGTGCGCGGTCCGGCGCTCCGACAAGAGGGCGAGGCGTTACGGGAGAAGGCCGCTGCCGAGGGCCGAAAGGCCCTCGAATTGCTGGATGGTGTGACCCTGGTGTGACCCAGACCCTCTTAAGTTAATATAATTTTCGCGTAATCTATTGATATAACTGGCGTCCCCGGCAGGACTCGAACCTGCGACCCACAGTTTAGGAAACTGTTGCTCTATCCGCCTGAGCTACGGGGACGTTGTCGATGGGCGAACGCCTGCCGGTTGCATCGCTGCTGCGGCCGGCGAACCTGCCGACCATCTGATGGCCCTGAGCTCCCCGGCAACCGACTTGGTAGTAACCCGCGAGATTTTCGAGCGCAAGCGAGCGCGAACAGCGTGAATTTCTCCACCATGCCGCGTCTACCGATATCCCGCGCCAATGCCCACCTCGCCGGGCGCGGATCGCGGATCAAGCCTCGGCGCGGACCTTGACGTAGGAGCCGGGGGCGTCCTCGATCGGTTTCAGCCGGCCGTCGCCGGGCTGACGCGCCGGCACCTCGCCGCCGCCGTATTTCGCGACCCAGCGTTGCCACACAGGCCACCAGGATCCCGGGTGCTGTGTCGCGCCCGCGAGCCATTCTTCCGCGGTCGCCGGGTTGTCGTCGTTTTCCCAATGCCCATATTTGCCGCCCGGCGGATTGACCACCCCGGCGATGTGGCCCGAAGCCGACAGCACGAACTTGACCGGCCCGCGGTAGATCCGGGTCGCGGCATAGGTCGAGCGCCAGGGCGCGATGTGGTCCTCGCGGGTCGACAACAGAAACGCCGGCGTCCTGATTTTGCCGAGATCGATCGGCACCCCGTGCAACGTGATCCCGCCCGGCTTGGCCAGCAGATTCTCCTGGTACATGTTGCGCAGGTAAAAACTGTGCATCGCCGCCGGCATCCGCGTCGAATCGGCATTCCAATAGAGCAGGTCGAACGGGAACGGCGATTTCCCGAGCAGATAGTTGCTGACGACGAAAGACCAGATCAGATCGTTGGCGCGCAGCATGTTGAAGCTCGCCGCCATATCGCGGCCTTCGAGATAGCCCTTCTTTTCCATGCGTTCTTCGAGCGCGGCCAACTGCTCCTCGTCGATGAAGACGGAGAGTTCGCCGGCTTCGGCGAAATCGATCATGGTCACGAAAAACGTGGCGCTCTTGATCCGGTTGTCGCGCTTGACCGCCATCCACGCCAGAGTGGCGGCAAGCAGCGTGCCGCCGAGGCAATAGCCGATGACATTGGCCTCGCGCACCCCGGTGGCCTGTTCGATCGCATCGAGTGCGGCGAGCGGACCTTCGATCACATAATCGGCAAACGTCTTGGCGGCCAGACGCTCGTCGGGATTGACCCAGGAGATCACAAAGACCGTATGCCCCTGGGCGACGGCCCAGCGGATGAACGAATTGTCCGGCCGCAGATCGAGGATGTAGAACTTGTTGATCCAGGGCGGCATGATCAGCAGCGGCCGACGCCTGACCATCGGGGTGGTCGGCGCATATTGGATCAGTTGCATCAGGTCGTTCTGGTAGACGACCTTACCCGGCGTCGCCGCGATGTTCTCGCCGATGCGGAACGCCGACATGTCGGTCATGCTGATCGCCAACCGGCCCTTGCCGCGATCGAGATCGTCGAGCAGGTTCTTGAGCCCGTTCAGCAGGTTTTCGCCGCGGCTTTCGATCGTCGCCCGCAGGGCCTCGGGATTGGTCAGCAGAAAGTTCGTGGGCGAGATCGCATCGACGAATTGGCGGGTGTAGAAATCGACCTTGCGGGCCGTGCGATCGTCGATGCCGTCGACATCGCGCACCGCCGACAGCAGCCAGCGCGACGTCAGCAGGTAACTCTGCTTGATAAAATCGAACAGGGTGTTGTCGGTCCACGCGGCGTCGCGAAATCGGCGGTCGCCGGCTGACGGTTCGACGGTCGGCGCACGCTCGCCGCCGAGAAACCGCTGAGCGGTCCGCTGCCATAAGGTCATGTAGTCGTGCCACAGCGACAGCTGCGCTTGAACCAGGCGGGACGGGTCGGTCATCAGCCGCGCCGTCATCTCGAAAAAGGCGGCGCCGATGGCGAGCGGGCTGCCCATGCCGATCCCCTCGGGCACCGCTTGCCGAGTGAGGAAGTCGGCGACGAGGCGCTGGCTTTGCTCGGCTACTCCGGCGATCTGCCGCGACAGCTCGTCGGCATCGGGCCGCGGCTCGCCGGCGCCGGACCGGGTGTCGGCAGCGGGTTTGTCGCGGTTTTTATCGCTCATGGCCGCGTCCTCGACAGCGCCGGAAGGTTGCGCCCGGCGACGGCGCCTGACCATCAAAATCTAGTGACCCGCCCCCGCGGATCTAATACACCGGCGATGGTCGTCGCGGGTCGGTGAAATGAATTTCCCGGCGCGCGGCATCGCAGCCACTCCGGCGAGAATGCGGTCATGGCGATCGGCGAAACCCTCCCCTCCCATGTTCGTGCCGTCGGCGGCGGATGGCGACCAGCGCTCGGCGCGGCGATGCTGGCGGTGTCGTTGGGGTTCGGCGCCTGCAGCCCGGTCGAGGCCTGGCGCGACCTGAACGGCGCCGGCAAGAACGATCCTAACCCGGCGACTACGCCCAACACCAGGAATCTGGCGGCCGGCGAGGCGTCGGGTTACCCCAATCTGGCGACCGTGCCGCCGCCGCCGACCCAGATGCTGACCGCGGACGAGCTGGGTAAGCTCGCGCAGAGCCTCACCGCCGACCGCACCAACTTAAGATCGACCGATCAAAAATTGCGTGCGGATGTGGCCGAAATCGCGCCGCCGTCGCCTCCGCCGCCTGCCGGACCGCAAGACACGCCGCCCGCCGCAACGATCCGCTCGGCGACGGCGACGCCTTCGACCGACCGTGCCGCACCTGCTGCTGCGGCCGCGGCCGCGGGTCCGCGCAAAGCCGAGCAGATGGCCGGCCGTGTCGTAGACGAACGTGCCGCACCTGCCGCCGAGGCGGCGGGGCCGCGCAAAGCGGGTCAACTCCCCGAGCCGGGGCCGATGGAATCGAGCCTCGTTTCCCCCGAAATACGTGTCTTGCCCCAGCCCGAGCAGTTCCAGCCGGCGCCGCCGCCACCGCACCTGGCGGCAGCGCCGGCGCCGCGGCTGCCGCCCGCGGCACCGCCCCAATTATCGGCGGCGCCCGCTGCGCCGCCTTACCAGCCGCCGCCACCGCCGCCGCCGATGGCGATGCTCGCGCCGGCCAAGACCGTCATCGAGCCGCCGGCCCCGGCGATTTCGACGCTGATCGGCGAAATCGGGTTTGCGCCCGGTACGACGGGCTTCAGCGACAGCGCCCGGCGGACGATCGACGAGGTTGCAGCGCGCTACAAGCGCAACCCGGCCAAGCTGCGCATCGTCGGCTACGCCGCCGCCGGCGGCGGGGCGGCCGCGGAGTTGAACGGCTACCGGGCGGCCCTCGACCACGCCCAGGCCGTTGCCGGCGCCTTGACCAAGGCCGGAATCCCAGTCGGCAAGATTACGGTTGAGGCGGCGCCGGCAAGCGCCGATCATCGAGGCCGGGTCGAAATCCGGCTCGAACATTGAACTGGGGGGCATGGCGGCGAGCCGCAGGCTCGCGCCCCGCCCGCCTCGTGAAGATCGGCTAACCAGATTTCGGGTCGGTATCGTGCAACCACCGTTGAAAGTCGCCATAGCGGGTCTCGGCACAGTCGGGGCAGGGACCGTGCTGTTATTGGAACAGCAGGCCGAGCTGTTGGCCCGGCGCGGCGGGCGACGCATCGTCGTTGCCGCCGTCTCGGCGCGCGATCGACGCCGCGATCGCGGCGTCGATCTGTCGGCGGTACGCTGGTACGAGGATGCCGTTGCGATGGCGGCCGATCCCGAGATCGATGTCGTCGTCGAGCTGATCGGCGGCGACGGCATTGCCCGGCGCGTCGTCGACGCCGCACTCGACCACGGCAAGCATGTCGTCACCGCCAACAAGGCGCTGATGGCGCATGACGGCACCAGGCTCGCCGCGCGCGCCGAGGAACACCGCCTCACCCTCTCGTTCGAGGCCGCCGTCGCCGGCGGCATCCCGATCATCAAGGCCCTACGCGAAGGTCTGGCCGGCAACCGGCTCGAGCGCGTTTACGGGATCTTGAACGGCACGTCGAACTACATCCTGACGACGATGCGCGAGACCGCTCACGAATTCGCCGAAGTTTTGGGCGAGGCGACGCGACTGGGTTATGCCGAAGCCGACCCCAGCTTTGACATCGACGGCATCGATGCGGCGCACAAGCTGGCGATCCTCGCCAGCGTCGGCTTCGGCCGCCCGGTCGATCTCGCCGGCGTCTATACCGAAGGCATCAGACATGTGTCGCGGCTCGACATCGATTTTGCCGAAGAGCTCGGCTATCGGATCAAACTGCTCGGCATTGCGCGGCTGACCGAGGCCGGGCTCGAACAACGCGTTCATCCGTGCATGGTGTCGCGGGGAACGCCGATCGCGGCGGTCGAGGGCGTCTACAACGCCGTCATCGCCGAGGGCGATTTTGTCGGCCGGGTCGTCCTGCAAGGGCGGGGCGCCGGTGCGGCGCCGACCGCTTCGGCGGTCGCAGCCGATCTCGTCGACATCGCCGCCGGGCGCCGCGCCGCCGCGTTCGGCATTCCGACCGCCGATCTGCGCGCCATTCCCGGCATCCCGATCGAGCGCCACCAGGGCGCTTATTACGTCAGGCTGATGGTGGTCGACCAACCGGGGGTCATTGCCGGCGTGGCCGCCGCGCTGCGCGACGAGCAAGTATCGATGGCCTCGATGATCCAGCGCGGACGGGCGCCGGGCGAAGCGGTGCCGGTGGTGCTGACCACCCACGTCACGGTCGAGGCGGCGATGCGCCGGGCATTGGCGCGGATCGAAGCTCTCGACAGCGTGCTCGAACCGCCGCGAATGATTCGGATCGAGGATCTTTGAGCGGGCCCGCCCGATCGTCCCGAGCTTTACCGGGTGCGCACCCGCCTTTGCCTTCGCCGCCTCACGCGGATCATTTTGCGGCGACCGCCGAAGCCGCCGCCTGATCGAACGCCGCCATGACCGCGCCGGCGGTCAGGAGTTCCGGCAACGGCATGCCATTGCGACGGCGCGGTCCGTAGACCGCATCGAACGGCACGCCATATCGGTGGAAACTTTGCAGATAGGCGGTCACCTCGGGATCGGGGCGCGTCCAATCGGCGCGCATCGCCACGACGCTCGAGCCGAACAGCCGGGCGGCGACCGGGGCGCGATCGAGCACGGCTGCGTGGTTTAGCTTGCAGGTCAAACACCACGCCGCCGGTGACGTCGACCAAAACCACTTTGCCCTGATCGACCAGCCGATGCAGCTCGCCCGGATCGAACCGGCGCCAACGTCCGGCCGCTTCGGCCGGCGTCGAGCGGTCGATGCCGGCGAAAGCCGGCCAGAGGACCGAGGCCGTCACCATTGCCGCGGCCGCCAGCGACGCGATCCGCGCCATGCTTCGCGGGGTGCGGCGCAAGCTTTTGAGGACGAGCAGCGCCAGTACGGCGAGAAGGGCTGCACCCGTCATCAGCGCGACCGGGCGGCCGGACAGCGCGGCCAACACAAAGAGCAGCCAGATCGCGGTGCCGGCCAAGGCCAGGCCGAGGACCGCCCGCAGCTTGTTCAGCCACGGGCCGGGCTTCGGCAGAAGGCCGACGAGCCTGGGGGCGGCGGCGGCGGCGAGATAGGGGGCGGCGAACCCCAGACCCATCGCCGCAAAGATCATCGCAATCTGACGCGGCCCCTCGGCCAGAGCAAAGCCGATCGCGGTGCCGACGAACGGCGCCGAACAAGGCGTCGCGAGCAAGGTTGCAAAAGCGCCGGTCAGGAAAGCCTCGGCGTTGGGGCGGCGGGCATGGCGGAAAACGGCGGCATCGTACGCCGCGCCCGGCAAGGCGATCGGCAGCCATCCCCAGAGGCTCGCCGCAAACAGCGTGGTCAGCGCCGCCATGCCGGCGACGAACCAGGGCCATTGAAACTGGATGCCCCAGCCGATCGCCGCGCCGCTCGCCTTCAGCGCAATCAACACCGCCGCGATCGCGGCGAAGGACGCCAGGACGCCGCCAGCCGTCATCAGCAGCCCGACCCGTAATCGGCGCCGATCGACGCCGGCCTGGCTCGCCACCGCCAAGAGCTTCAACGACAGCACCGGCAGCACGCAGGGCATCGCGTTGAGGATCAGCCCGCCCAGGAGAGCGATCGCGAGGATCGACAGCAACGGCCGGGCATCGTCGGACGCGGCGCCGGCTACCGGCAGGGCGGTGAATTCGGCGGCGGCGCCGTCGACCACGGTCAGGGTCAGCGGCCGGCCGACGACGCTCGCCATATCGGCGCCGCGCAGCGGCACGCTCAGGCGCGCGACATGGCCGAGTTCGGCGATCTCGACCGTCGGCCGACCCGGCGACCCCTTGCTCAGACCTTCGACGAAAAGTTCGGGCGCTCGAAACGGCCCGTCTCGAGCCCGCAGCCGTACGTCCAGGACGGCGCCGGAGGGGGCGCTGCCGACCGTGGCCGACAGCAATGTCAAACCGGCGGCTTCGAGACTGCCGGGGACCCGCGCGCGGGCCTCGGCGATCAGCGGCGCCTGCGGCCCGGGCGAGGCGAGACCGGCCGGCAAGGCGAGGGTCAAATTCGCCGAATAGGGTACGCAGATCTCGGAGCAGGCGGCATAGCTGACCGCCGCGTTCAGCTTTAACGGCTCGCCCGGCCGCGCCAAGGTCACGGCGATCGGCAATACCAGATGACCGGCGTAACCGGCCGTCTCGAAGCCCTGCAGCGACAGGCGCACCGGCGCCGGCCAGGCGATCTCGGCATGATCGAGATTGGTCGATCCGGCCCACTCGATGCTGGGCGGGATTCCGGCATCGCCCGGCGAGCGCCAATAGGTGTGCCAACCCGGCATCAAGCGGATCTCGAGGCCGGCATCGACGGTGGATCCGGACCCGGTCGCCTCGACCGCAGCGATCAGCCGCACCGCGGCATGATCGTCGCCGACCCAGGCGGTAGCCGCGGCCGAAGCGCTCTGCGGCGAGGCGAAGGCGACAGCCGTCGCGAGCCAGACCCCGGCGCAGAAAAACAGTCGGTTGCGGCGGAAACGTGCCGGACCGCCGGCGGCGCGCCGCGAAAACCGAAATCCGAGAGCCCACAGCGGCGGCATCGCTGCCCCCTGCCCGGCCCTGCGCCCTGCTCGTCGCGCCATCGCGGCAGCATACCCCTTCCGCGGATCGATTGCGACGAGGCTCGGCGCGCAGACGCCGCTACACGCCTCGCACGGTCTCGGCGATCAGCCAGTCGACGACCGCGCCGAGCGCTTCACGGTCGTCGGCGCCGGCGGCATGGGCCTGCCCGAAGACGGCGAGCTGGCGGTGGGCGCTGGTGCCGCGGGCGAGGATCTCGCGGGCGTGCGATACCTCGTCGAGGCAGCCGAAATAGCTGGCGTCCTCGGCGACCAACGCCAGGATCTCGTCGAGCAGTTCGGCGTAGGGGACGATCGTGCCTCGGCCGAAATCGACGAGGCCGCGATCGGTGCCGTAGCGCTGCGCCCGCCAGCGGTTTTCGTCGATCAGCATGCGCGCGTAGAGGCGCCAGCGCTGGTTCTCGCGCTTCAATCGCCACAGCATGCGCAGCAGGCAGCGGAACAATGCCGCGATCGCCAACGAATCCGCCAACGTCGTACAGCTGTCGGCGATCCGCATTTCGAGCGTCGGAAAGCGTTCGCTCGGTCGCAAATCCCACCACAACTTGGTCGCGTCCTCGATCAGCCCGGCGGCCTTCAGGATATCGACGTGGCGGCGGTATTCGCCCCAGCTGTCGAAGCGCTCCGGCATGCCGGTGCGCGGCAATTCGTCGAACACCGCCAGCCGGTAGGATTTGAGGCCGGTATCCTCGCCGCGCCAGAACGGCGACGAGGTCGACAATGCCAACAGATGCGGCAGGAAATAAGACGCCTGGTTCAACAGGTCGATGCGCAATTCGTTGTCGGGGATGCCGATATGGACATGCAGCCCGCAGATCGCGAGCCGCCGCCCGACCCCTTGCAGATCATCGCGCAGATCGGCGTAGCGGCGGCGCTCGGTGGTCTTCTGTGCGTCCCAGCGGGCAAAGGGATGGGTCGCCGCGGCGATCGGCGCCATCCCGTAGCGGGCCGCGACGGCGGCGACCGTCCGGCGCAAATGCCGCAGATCGGCGCCCGCCTCGGCGAGGCTGGTGCAGACGCGGGTGCCGATCTCGATCTGCGAGCGCAGGAATTCCGGGCCGACCTGACCGGCGAGCAACGCCTCGCAATCTGCCAGCATCGCCGCCGGCGGATCGTCGACGACATCGCGGGTCGCCCGGTCGACGAGAAAATACTCCTCCTCGATGCCGAGAGTGAATTCGGGTTCTGCCGCCATCGGCAATCGCACGCTCCGCCAACCAATCGGCGCCGGCGCAGGCTTACCGCATCCGCCGCACGCCAGTCACGGGAAGCAAAGCCGGCGGCGACGGGCCTGCCGCCGTCATCCGAGGGTGCGCGGATCGTCGATCGCGAAGGTCAGGTGTTCGGTCGGTTGCGGGGTGGCGGTCATCAGGCTGACCCCGTCCGGCGCCTCGAAGCGATGCCACAGGCCCTGCGGCACGATCACCACCATCCCGGCCTTGAGCGCAAAGGAGTGCGGCCCGTCCTCCGCCATCAGGTGAAAGGTCGTGGCGCCGTCGACGACCTGGACGATTTCGTCGCCGTTGGGATGGCGCTCCCACGGGCCTTCGCCGGAAAATTTGGCAACGTTGATGGCGCTGTCGCGGTACGGCGCCAATCGGGCGAAAGCGCCCTCGCGCTCGGCCTCGGGTGTTTCAGGGGTCCGCCCGCGCAGCATCCGCAGCCTCGCGAGTTCGGCGTTGAGATCGATAATGGTCAGCACGCGTCCCTCCACCGGCAATCGCCGCGCAGATCGTAGCATGCCGGCGACCCGGACACCAACCGGCCCAGGGGTCCCGTTGTTCGCCGATCGGGTCAGTCGAGCCGGGCGCCGTAGCGATGGATGTGGTAGGGCGCGCGGGCGAGGCCGGGGCAATGGCTGCCGACCACCGGTTCGAGCGCGTCGTAAAGCCGCCGGTTGTCGGCATTGGCGGCGGCGAGCCGGTCGCGCGCGGCCTCGATGCGGGTGCGCAGCCGGTCGAGATCGACCGTCGTCACACGCCGGTTGTCGACGACGAGGCGGCCGCCGATCATCACGCTCGCCACCGCGGTGCCGTCCTCGGCATGGACGAGCTGGTTGACCGGATCGTTGAACGGCAGCCAGTTCGGGTGGTCGAGGTCGAGCATGACGATGTCGGCCTTGTAGCCGGGCGCGAGCCGCCCGATCCGGCCGTCGAAGCCGAGCGCGCGGGCGCTGCCCTCGGTCGCCGCCAACGCCGCCTCGCGCGTCGTCAGCCAGCGCCGCCAGTCCGGCCCCTGCACCTTCGAGACGAAGGAGGCCAGCCGCATCGCCTCGTACATGTTCTGATTGTCGGCGCAATTGGCGCCGTCGGTGCCGATGCCGAGATTGACCCGCCGCTCCAGCATCGCCCGCGCATCGGCGAGGCCGCTGCCGAGCCGCATGTTGCTGCCGGGGTTGTGCGCGACCGAGGCGCCATGGTCGCCCAGCCGGGCCATGTCGTCGTCGTCGAGCCACACGCCGTGGGCGACCGTGAAACGCGGGCCGAGCACGCCGAGCCGGTCGAGATGCGCGGTCTGGGTCCGGCCGTAACGGCGGATGCCGGTCACCGCCTGCACCTTCGACTCGCCGACATGGCTGTGCAAGCCGATATCGAAGTCGCGGGCGAGTGCCGCACAGCCGAGGATGAACGCGTCGGAGCAATGGTGCGGGATCGTCGGCGCCACCGCCGGGCTCACCTGCTCGCGGTCGACGGCCCAGCCGGTGAGCGCCGCGCGCATCGCCGCCAACGTCGCCTCGGCCGGCGGCAGGCGCAACGCATCGACCGAGGCGCGCAACGCCGGCGGCATCGCCTCGATCAGACCGGGGATCGCCTCGTAAAAGCTGCGGTCGGCGACCATCGGCGCCACCACCGCGCGCATGCCGACATCGAGATAAGCCTGGGCGGCGAGCCCGAGCCCCTCGGCCGTGGGCAAGGGCCACTCGAACGACAGATCGTAGCAGGCGGTACAGCCCTTCATGACCATCTCGACGGCGCCGAGCTGGGTCGACAGATAGCGGTCGTCGAGACTGCGATTGCCGGTGATCCAGGGTGCTGCGGTCAGCAGCAATTCGAGCGTCCAGCGATCGCCCATCCCCTTGGCGAGATTGCCGTGGCCGTGGGTATGGGCATTGACCAGACCGGGATGGAGCAGCCGGCGCGCCGCCGACATCTCGGCCGCGCTCGCCGGCGCCGGGCAGCCCGGCGGACCGA
The DNA here is from genome assembly GCA_963701815.1 of uncultured Alphaproteobacteria bacterium. Lineage (GTDB taxonomy): Bacteria > Pseudomonadota > Alphaproteobacteria > ATCC43930 > CGMCC-115725 > AP-15. Next base: position 155,630 of record CAVPBN010000008.1, on the reverse strand, counting down.
TTTCGCGGATCGTGTCGCCCTCGATCAGGATGTCGGCCGCTTCGGCGGTGCCGGCGGCGATATCGAGCACCCGGCCGCCCCGCAGGATCGTAAAGCTCATGCTATCCTCGTCGAAATCTGCCCGCGCATGATATGCCGATATGCCGAGGGAGCCGAGCGATGCGGAATGTGATCGTCGAACGACGCGAGGCGGTGTGCGAGATCACCCTCGATCGGCCGGAGGTGCTCAACGCCGTCGATGCCGAGACGATCGCCGCGCTCGCCGCCGCCGCCGCCGAAGCCGCCGAGGACCGCGGCGTGCGGGCAGTGCTGCTGCGCGGCGCGGGCGCGAACTTCTGCGCCGGCGGCGACATCAAGATGTTCGGACAGCTGATCGCGCTCGCTCCCGAAGCGCGCGCAGAGGCGTTGCACCGGATCGTCGACGGCCTGCATCCGCTGCTGGTCCGATTGCGGCATATGCCGAAACCGGTGGTGGCCGCGGTGCAAGGCGCCGCCGCCGGTTTCGGCCTGAGCCTGGTCCTGGCCGCCGATCTGGCCCTCGCCGCCGAGGACGCGGTCTTCGCCTCGGGCTACATCCATCTCGGAACCAGCCCGGATGGCGGAATGACCATGACCTTGCCGCGAACCGTCGGCTTGAAGCGGGCGGCCGAGCTGATGTTTCTCGGCGACCGCTTCGATGCGCGACGAGCATTGGAACTCGGGCTGGTCAATCGCGTTGTCCCGGCAGCGGCGCTGGCCGACGAGGCGAGAGCGCTGGCGGTCCGGCTCGCCGCCGGGCCGACCCGGGCCTACGCCGCCGGCAAGGCGCTGTTGCAGGCTTCGGTCGGCCAGTTGCTCGATCGGCAGTTGCGGCAAGAGGCCGAGAGTTTTGCCGCTTGCGCCGCGACCGAGGATTTCGTCGAAGGCGTTCGCGCTTTTCTCGAAAAGCGCAGCCCGAACTTTACCGGCCGCGGATGAGGATGGTGCGATGCGGGGTCGGCGCATCCGGCGGGCGGTATCGATCGCGCTGGCGCCGCTGCGAGGTGATCAGCCCGGCGCGCTGGACCGGGCCGCTTCCTTCCGCAATGCCGCGGTGATCCGGAGCCCGTCGCGGAGGGCGGCCGGGTCGTGGGTGCGGATGTAATCGGCGCCCGCCTCGGCCGCATAGAGTTCCGCCGCCAGCGTCGCCGCGCCGAGTTCGACCGCGGCGGTATGCCCGGTGATCGCGCGCAGAAAGGATTTGCGCGAGACCGAAACCAGCACCGGCAACCCGAAGTCGCGCTTCAACCGGTCGAGACCGGCCAGGACGCGCAGCGAGGCCTCGGGCCGGCTGCTCAAAAAAAATCCCATGCCGGGGTCGAGGATCAGCCGGTCGCTGGCGACGCCGGAACGTTCCAACGCCGCCACTCGCGCGGCGAAGAAAGCGTGGATGCGGTCCCAGATCCGGTCGGCCGGAATTTCGAGCCGCTGGGCCCGGCCGCGACCCTGCACCGCATGCATGACGACGAGGCGGCAACTCGCCTGCGCCAGCTCCGGATAGAGCGAGGCGTCGGGAAAACCCTGGATATCGTTCAGGAAGGCGACGCCGCGGCCGATCGCGAAGCGCTGGACCGCGGGCTGGAAACTGTCGACCGAGATCGGCGTGCCGTCGGCGCCGAGGGCGGCGATCACCGGATCGAGGCGGCGGATCTCCTCGTCGGCATCGACCGGCTTCGCCTCGACATTGCTGGCGGCGGCGCCGAGATCGATGATCTGCGCGCCGCCGGCGGCCAGCATCCGCGCCCGCGCGATCGCCGGGCCGGGTTCGAGATAGCGGCCGCCGTCCGAAAACGAATCCTCGGTCAGGTTGACGATGCCGAACAGGGTCGGAGCCGGCGCCGCGTTCATGATCAGCCGGGGCGGGTCCGCTCGAGGATCGCGCCGACGCCCTCGGTGTCCGGAAAGACATCGAGCTTTTCGACCCAGACCCGGACCCGTTCGACCCGCGGATCGGCAAAGCAGGCCCGGCAGACGCGCTCGGCGAACCCCTCGCACAGATCGATGTGACCGGAGCGGCCGATCTCCTGGATGGCCGCGACGATCTTCTCGTAATTCATGACCCGCCGGCGGTCCTCGCCGGGGAATGTCGCGGCGGCCGTGGCCACCAGATCGACCGAGACGCGGACCCGCTGCTTCTCTTCGCGCTCGCGCCGGCGGATGCCGATGCTGCACATCAGCACCAGCCCGCGCACGGTCACGGTATAAGACGCGCCCGCAGCAGGCGGCGGCGAACCGATCGGGTTCATCCCGCCACCATGTTCGGGTCGAGCGGAGCAAGACGCCACGCAGAGACGGCGACCCGGGCAACGGCGTCGGCAGCCCTGCGGGCGCTGTTCGGCGATACCCCGACCAGCGTCGGGGTCAACGCCGCCTCACGAGATCGCTCCGCCGTTGCGCAGCGACCTGTCGTGCAGGGTCGTGTCCTGCCCGCGCACCGGATCGGCGATCGCCGCTTCGAGGCTGAGCACGCCCTTCCATTCGGCCGCCGGGCGCCGTTCTCCATCGCTGCCGATCTGGTCGATGCCCCAATAAATCTCCAGCCGGTGATTGTCCGGATCGCGAAATTCGACGGCGAGCTGGCAGCCGGCTCGGCGGCGGCCCTCGAAATCGATCGCGACCCCGTGGCGGCGCAGGTGATCGCGCGCCCGGACCACCTCGTCGAGCGTCGCCACCTCAAAGGCGAGATGGTTGAGCTCGAGGTTGGGCGCCGCGGACTGCATCGAGCCGACCAGGGCAACGCCGTGATGGTCGGGGTTGCAGCGCAGAAAAACCATGCCGCCCGGCACCATCGTCTCCGGGTAGACGTCGGAGATCTCGAAGCCCAGTATTTCGACATAGAACCGGGCCGAGCGCTCGACGTCGCGGACGTTGAGCACGACATGCCCGAGTTTGCCGATGCGGAACGGCAAACCGCGCGGACGCCGCAAGCTGTTGACCCGATCGGGATCGTACATCGGCATTCTCCGTTCCCTGGCCGGCGCCGTCCGCCGGATGGTGAAAAGCCTTGCTGGCCGGCGGCCATTCTCCAATAAAGGCCGGGTCGCGACAATGACCCGCCGGAGGATTCGCCATGCCCCGCCTGCCCGACCCCGCCGACCTCGAAAAATTGCGCGCATTCGACACGCCGACGATCTGCAACGCGCTCGAACTCGTCGCCCCGTCGCGGCGGGCGACGGGGTTCATCCGCCGGCCGCTGATCGCCGCCTTCCCGGAGATGAAGCCGGTCGTGGCCTTTGCCCGCACCGCCCATATCCGCTCGCGCGAGCCGCATCCGCGCAGCCGCGAGGCGGCAAAGGAGGTGAGGCTCGGTTATTACGCGCACATTGCCGCCGAACCGCTGCCGAGCATCGCGGTGATCGAGGACATCGACGCTCCCGATCAGGGCTTTGGCGCGTTCTGGGGCGAGGTGCAGACCAACGTCCACAAGGGGCTCGGCTGCATCGGGGTGGTGACCGACGGTTCGGTGCGCGATCTCGAGGCGATGGCGCCCGGGTTCTTTGTGCTGGCCGGCTCGATCATGCCGTCGCACGCGCATGTTCATCTCGTCGATTTCGGCGGCACGGTCAGCGTTGCCGGCATGATCGTCTCGGCGAACGATCTGATCCACGCCGATCGGCACGGCGCGGTGGTGGTCCCGCTTGAAGCGGTCAAGGACATCCCGGCGGCCGTCGACCTGATTGCCCGCCGCGAGAAGGTGATCATCGATGCCGCGCGGGCGCCCGGCTTCTCGATCGCCCGGCTGCGCCAGGCCTTCGACGAACAGGAGGACATTCACTGATCGGCGGGCCTCGACGCAATGAAGGACGATAAATTCGCGAGCAAAGGGAGCTGACCATGATCGAGGACGCCCAGGGACATCATCTCTCCGGCGCGACGCAGGCGGCGGCTGAGGCTTACGATCGGGCGGTGCGGGCGTTCAACCTCGTGCACGGCGACGCGATCGGCCTGTTCGACGAGGCACGCGAGACTGCACCCGGCTTCGCGATGGCCCATCTGGGCAAGGCCTGGGTGTTGGCCGTGGCGAACGACCCCGGTCTGATGACAAAGGCCAAGGCGCTGGTCGAAACCGCCCGGTCGCTAAACGAGACCGAGACGTTGAACGAGCGCGAACAGACCCACCTCGCCGCCTTGTCATATCTGGTCGGGGGCGCCCGGGCCGCCGCCGTCGCGGTGCTGGACCGCCATTTGATGCATTACCCGTTCGACCTCGTCGCCCATCAGGGTGCGGCGCTGATCGACGGGTTTCTCGGCCGTTTCCCGTTGGTCCGCGACCGCTCGGCGCGGGCGCTGCCGCTGTGGTCGAAGGAGCAGCCGGGCTACGCCACCTTGCTGGCCTTCCACGGCTTCGGCTCCGAGGAAGCCGGCGATTACGCCCGCGCCGAGGACGAATCGCGCGCCGCCGCCGAACTCGAACCATTGAGTTTCTGGCCGCATCACACCGTGGCGCACGTGATGGAAATGACCGGGCGCCCGGAAGACGGCCTCGGCTGGATGGCGGCGCGCGAGGCGTTGTGGTCGACCCCGAGCCACCTGAACCAGGTCCATATCTGGTGGCACAAGGCGTTGTTCCACCTCGAACTCGGACAATACGACGCGGCGTTGGCGCTCTATGACGGGCCGATGCGCGCCACCCAGCGCCCGATAGCCTTGAGCCTGACCAACGCCTCGGCACTGCTGTGGCGCCTCGACACGCTTGGCTATGACATCGGCGACCGGTGGCGGGAATTGGCGGAATTGTGGCAAGACCACGCCGACGGGAAATGCCTCGTTTTTGCCGATATCCACGCCGCAATGGCCGAGTTGCGCTCCGGCCGGGAAGCGCTGGTCGAGCGGCGGCTCGAAGCGATGCGCGAGACGGCGGCGAGCGCCGTCGAAGCGGCCGGCCTCTATCGCAAGATCGGCATCCCGGTGGTCGAAGGCCTCGCCGCGTTCCACCGCGGCAACTATGCCGAAGCGGTCGAGCGCTTGCTGCCGGTGCGTTTCGATCTATGGCAGATCGGCGGCAGCCACGCGCAACGCGACGTCGTCGACTGGACCCTGACCGAAGCGGCCCTGCGCGCCGGTCAGCGCAGCATTGCTCTGTCGCTGGCGAACGAGCGCCTGGCGACCCGTCCGCGCAGCGCCCCGAACCGCCGCTTTCTCCGCCGCGCGGAGGCCATCGCGGCCTGAGCGCGGCGAACAGCCGATACCCCTTTTCGCTCGGCGCTGCGAGTTCGGTCGAATACGTCCCGCTCGGCAGTCTAAGGCCGACTTCAGAACGAGTCTCGCGGGTGGAGGGGGAAACCTGGCGCCGCCGGTTGCCCCGTCGCCGCCACCTCTGCGGTATTGTCGAGATCGAGCTTCAGGATACGGGCCATGTCGACGACATTGACGGCGCTGAAGAAATTGGAGTTCTGGTCGAGCAGGTCGAGCGTGTTCTTGTCGAACGGGGCGTTCGTCACATCGAGGCCGGTCACCGCGCTCAGCATGCCGTCGAGCTGAGCATTGCCCAGTCGTACGGCTGTGCATCGTCCAACGCCGCGAATGTCGGCGGCGTAGGGGGCCGGCTGCCGGGAAAGATGTTCGTGCAGTTGCAGATCTCTACGCGCAGATTACCGAGCGCATCGCGATCGTTGATCAGCGCGAGAAGGAAGATATTGAGCCTCTGCGTCAATTCGGTGAAGGTGCGAGGCAGGCTCGGGTCTTCCAGACTTTTCTGCCCGTAGACGATCGACAGCATATAGTCGTTGACCGCTTCTTCAGTGTCCGAGTCGAACCCGTCCTGATGCAGAGTTTCGTGCGCGAGCAGGGCGGCGAACAGCCGCGGGTCTTCGTGCCGATGCTTCTCGGAAATGAGGATGGATCGAAGGCCCGGGGTGTCCCCTGGAACGCTTTCCGACTCGACTCCATTCGGAAGCTTCGCGAATTGAACACTCTCAAAGGGGTTCTTCGATCGGATCGTCGCGATCGCGCCTTCCGCGAGCGTGCCGACCAGCACCGCCAGCCCTGCCCGGATATGGGGGTCGGGGATGACAGCGCGCAAATCGGCCGCGCCGAAATTGGCGAGCACGCGCCCGATCTCCCGGTTGTCGGCGGTGCGGGCGCTCATCGTGTCGAAGATGAATTGGCGCAGATCCTTGTTGGTCGGGTATTGGCTCGACTGCCGGGCGGCGCATGCGTGCTCTCCGGATACACGGCCTTATCAAACAGGTTCGCGTCGGTCGGCGGAAACGGCGGCCTCTGCAGCAGACGCCGCGCTCCGCTTTCGCTGAGGGCGGCCGTGGCTTTCGCCGCCAAAAGCGGCGGCGCCGGTAAGGAATAGGATGATCAGCGAGAAACTCAGCGCCGCGAGGCGCCGGTCGGTGATCCACATGTGCTGCTCCCTACTGCGTTCGGATCAATTTTACCGACATTTCATCAATTTTACCGACATTCCCCGAATTCCCGGCGTTAGCGAGGCCCACGATCGCCCCTCTGCGCGGCTTGGTCGATGATAAGCTGGGCATCGCGTACACAGCAGACGGTCGAACCGGTCAAAATGACCGACACCCGGATCCATTCGATCGCGCCCTTGCCCTCTTTGGTCCGCCGCTCCGCCGTACCCCGCCGGTTGTAGAAGGCGACGATACGCTCGGCGGCGGTGCCAGATTGGTCATGGAATCGAGCCCAGCGCACCCCGATCCGCTTCGTCCACGGGTCCGCTATTACTGCCCGTTCGATCCCCCCATAAATGCTGAGTTCTAATTCTCAATCGTCGCCCTCCCCGGAAGGCGGGGAGGGGATTAAAGCTCGGTTATTTTTGCGTCAGTCGCGCAATCGTCGCGCGCAATTGTTCATTCTCGGCTTCGAGATCCTTCACTCTCCGTGTTCCGCTCGCCGCCGGGTGGGTCAGCAACTCGGCCAGCTTCGTGCCGATCGGCGAGCCGAGCCCGGTGCATGCGTCGGGACCGATGCGGGCGCGAAAGGCGCCGTTGTCCCCCTGAGTGATGTCGTTGAAGCAGAGATGGTTGAGCCACAATTCGGGGGTGACGTAGCCGAGCTTGGTGCCGAACGCGGCGAACAGCCCGGCGTACAGCGGAGCGACCGCGCTGGTGCCGCCGACCGGCGTCTGCGCACCATGCAGAACGATGTTGTAGCCGGTGTGCGGATCGGCGTTGGCGGCAACATCCGGCACCATCCGCCCGGGTCCGTTCGGCGCTGCCCGCCTGCCACGGCGGCAACGGCTTGAACAGGGTCGAGAACCCGCCGCCGGTGCCTTCGCCGTTCGTCTTGCCGGGGCTGTTGTTCCAGACGGTTTCCGGGTTCGTGGCGCTCAAATTGTGCGGCCGCATCGTGCCGCCGCAGCCGATCACATGCGGCGCCGATGCCGGGAGATCGACATTGGCCCGACCCGGCCCACCATCGCTCGAATCATTGTCGCCCGAGGCGGCAAACACGACCATGCCGGCGGCGGTTGCGGCCGCGGCTGCCTGCTCCATGTCATTGCCCGCTTGCGCTCCCCACTTGGCTTCGTCCGCACCCCAGGAGATCGAGCATACATCGCAGCCGTCGCGCGTCGCGGCGCGCACCGCGGCGGCGATGTCCTGCGCCCAATAGACGCGGATCGTGGCCGGCTTGCCGGTCGCCGCATAATACGCGGCGCCGGCGACCTCGATGTCGAGCGCGACCTCGCCATCGGCGCTGTTCGGCCCGGAGTCGGGAGTATTCTTGGTCCCGTCGACCGAAACGTCGGTGATCTGCGGCACCGGCTGGCCGATCGATCGCGAAGAACTGGTCCATGTCGGACTGCACCCAACCGCCGCCGAGTTCGACGATGGCGATCACGCCGCCGCCGGCAAGGCCGGTCGGCCATTGATACGCCTGGCACAAAGCGGGCACGTCCCACGGACCGCCGCCGCTCGCCGCCCGCGGGCCCGGTCCGGTCGGACCCAACTTGAAATAAGGCCTCACATCAGGCCGTGGCGTAGCGTGGACGTAAGAGTGCAGTGCGGCGCGAAGATTCCGCCGCAGCCTGCACTCTCGGTTGCTAAGTCCACGACGAACCAGACCCATCTTGAAGCCGCGCTATCTGCGCGGCACTTCACATATACTCCGGCCATCTGGATTCTAGTCGCAGGCTGATAATCATTCCGTTGTGTCGTCGGGGCAGATTAGAATCGTGTCGGTCATCGATTGCCATCCTTTGCTCCGCTTGATCTTGTCCAACACTGAACATCGCGGCATCCCTAACGCGCATATTACTGATAATGCTGTCGCTTATGACGTTATTGACGCAACGTGATTTGCTGATTGCGCTAGTCCTATTTGAGGTGCCAGGAACGCGCCTGCTGCCGGCGTGATTAGGACCAAGACTATTGGTAGCTTCAGGATCGTTTGGTCCGAAAGTGATCATCAACTCATGCGTTCGAGTTCGACTCGCCGATAACAAATGGCGCCGCTGGGTTTATCGTGCGAGGGCGAGTGTCCACGTGGGCGTTATATTGCCACTGGTAATTACTTTGAAATTTTACTTCGTGCGAAATCGCATTGCTGAAAGATGGATTGCTTACGCCGGCTGGTTTGGCGATCGGTATTGCTCGGTTCCATTACGGCCACAACTACGTCTGTCAACCATTCTCGAGCTTGAGATCACTTTGGATAAGCAACGACCCGATAGGAGTGATTCTTCAATGTCGGCAATAACCGGTAGGGAACAGTCCTTTGCCTATACCGTAAAGATCTTTGATCAGTATAGTAAAAATTAAGCGTATCGATTCTTGTAGCTTCAGAAGATATATTTGCTCCGCCGAACAGGTTAAATATTTTAGGGAGATATAAACCAGAAGGATTAAGAGAGCCTTGCTCATCTACTGTTAAAGTTATCTGCATTTGTGCTCCCCAATCTATATAACCAATAGTTGCGAGGCTTGGGTTGAGTATCTTGGAATTCGTACTGTCGTGAGATATTACGTAGATAACAGCTTGTCTTTAATCTCGCAATGAATGCTTTCAACAATAGCCTCCACAAGCAGGTTGGCCGCCGGACGATTCCAGGGTTTCCTCAATGTTGGGAACGTAAGTGCCGCATCCGGCAAACATCAGCCCAATCCCGATTGCGAGTTGCCGAATAGACATCTTTAAGCCTTATGGCGTGTGGGAGGCTGCGCCGATAGAGCAGTCATTGCGAAGCCCGACGAAATCCCCGGTCGGTTCACCTGGTCGGCAGGTTATGACGATTTCGTCCCAGTCAGGACTATCTCGACCGAAGCTACTGGTAGATCCGGCACGGCGCGGTCATGCGTCCGGCGTCGGAGGGGCAAGGGCGTAGTCCGAACCACGCCTTCCGCTGAGTGCGGGCAGCCTCTATCATCCTCCGAACCGAATCGGGAGATCCGCGAATGCCTGCTCATGCCGCCGCCGAGCACCATCAGTGGCCGAATTATCGGGAGGGCGACTTTGTCGTTCGGAACTATGTGTTCCGCAGCGGCGAGACGCTGCCCGAGCTGAAGCTCCATTACCGCACCCTCGGCACTGCGAAACGCGACGCAGCGGGCAAGATCGTCAACGGCGTGCTGCTGTTGCAGGGCAACACCGGCACCGGCGCCAATTGGCTGCGCCCGAGCCTCGCCGACGAGCTGTTCGGGCCGGGGCAGCCGCTCGATGCGACGCGAATATTTCATGATCATGCAGGACGCGCTCGGGCGCGGCGGGTCGAGCAAGCCCTCCGACGGGCTGCGGGGGAAATTTCCCGCGTTACCGCTACCATGACATGGTCGAGAGCGGCTATCGGCTGATCACCGAAGGTCTCGGCGTCGCCCATCTGCGGCTCGTGATCGGCAGCTCGATGGGCGGCATGCATGCCTGGATGTGGGCCGAGATGTACCCCGGCCTGATGGACGGGGTGGTGCCGATCTCGTGCCAGCCGGTCGAGATCAGCGGCCGCAACTGGCTCGGCCGCCGCGCCCAGGCCGAGGCGATCCGCCACGACCCGGACTGGAACAACGGCTTCTACGAAACCAACCCGCGTCACTACATCTACGCCGCCGCCGGAAATTTCGGCACCGAAAGCCCGACCCGCATCCAGGAAATGGCGCCGACCCTCGCCGCCGCCAACGCGCTCTACGAGCAGCGCCTGGCCCAAGCCGCCAAGGGCGACGCCAACAACTCGCTGTGGGCGATCGAGGCGATCATGGACTACAACCCCGAGCCCGACCTCGACAAGATCACGGCCAAGGTGATGCTGATCAACGACGCCGAGGACCATGCCAACCCGCCCGAGCTCGGCACCGTCGAGCGGGCGATGAAGCGGGTGCGCCACGGCCGCTATGTGCTGATCCCGGCGGGACCGAACACGCACGGGCACTTCAGCCATTTCTACGCCGAGCTGTGGAAGCCCTATCTGGTCGAGTTCATCAAAACCCTCGACCCGCCGCTGGCGGCGGCAGCCGAATAGCCGCGCACGGCCGAGCGGGGTCGATCATGGGCATGCTCGACGGACGGGTCGCGCTGGTGACCGGCGGCAGCAAAGGCCTCGGCGCCGCGGTCGCACGCCAGTTCGCAGAAGCGGGTGCGCGCGTCGTCGTGACTTTCGGCAGCGACGCCGAGGCTGCCGACCGGCTGATCGCGAGCCTGCCCGGCGCCGGCCACCGCGCCAGCCGGACGCCGGCGCAGGATACGCCGGCGATCGAAAGCCTCGCCGCCGCGATCGGCGGGATCGAGGGCCGGCTCGACATCCTGGTCAACAATGCCGGCAGCACCAGAGTGATCCCGCACGCCGATCTGCGCGCCCTCGACGACGCGTTTTTCGACTTTGTCCTGGCGGTCAATCTGCGCGGCCCCTTCGCCGCGGTGCGCGCCTGCCGGCCATTGCTCGAGGCGAGCGGGCATGGTCTCGTCGTCAATGTCGGCTCGGTGTCGGGAGTGCGCGGCGGGGGCAGCAACATCGCCTATGCCGCCGCCAAGGCCGGGCTGCACGCGATGACGATGTCCCTGGCGCGGGCCTTGGCGCCCGCGATCAGGGTCGCGGCGGTGGCGCCCAGCCTGATGGAGACGCCGATGACCGACATGTGGACCCCGCAGCAGCGCGCCCAACGGATCGCCAATAACCCGCTCAAGCGGATCGGCCAGCCCGAGGAGGTGGCGGCGGTGATCTTCGGGCTGGCCACGACGATGACCTTCGTCAACGGCACGGTCATTCCGGTCGACGGCGGCAGCCTGCTGTGACGGCCCGGCCGGCCCGGGCCGGCGCCGCGGCCCGCCCGACGCGGGCGGGCCGCGGGAGAGCCGGTTACCGCACCGGCGAGAAGGCCGTCGGGACCAGCAATTTATTTTCCTGCCGGACCGGGCGCACCCCGGCCTGCGGCGGCCAGGCGCCGCCCGGGCCGGCGGGATTCCTCGCGGACGCGGGCGCGCTCGTTGAGGTCCTTGTAGACCCAGATGTGGGTGAACCTGTTGAGGCCGCCGAGTTCGGTGGTCCAGCAGGCCGCCAGCGGCGAGAATTTCTCACGCGCCTCGATTGCCTTGCCCCAGGCGTCGAGCACCTTCGGAATGTCGCCTGCGGCGTAGGTGTAGGTGCGCATCTCATAGACGTTGCCGGTGCCGTAATTGCGGCTGCCGAGCGCGCGCATAAACGGCGCCGGGATCACGATCTCGGCTTCTTGCGCGACGATAAACTCGCCGCCGCCGGGTATCGCGTTGCGCTCGGCGTCGTTCGCCATTGCCGAGCGCACCCTCGTGCGGTGCTGCAAATCGTCATAGGGATAGACATGGACGACCTGGTTGAGCGGGCCGAACTCGGTGTGCCAGAAGCCGCCGAGCGGCGAGTGCTTCAACCGCGACGGCAACCGCTTTTCGTAGCGCTCTTCGAATTCGGCCACGGTTCCGGGGCGCAGCGTATAGGTGCGGACTTCGTAGATCATCGGCGCATCCTCCAGGTGATCGGGGTTAGCAAGTGGCGGGTCCGGGGCGGCGATCCGTCGGAGACCGATCGCGCGGGCCCCCGCAATTTACCATGCGGACGGCGGGTCCGTCCTTGTTTTGGACAGCATAGCGCCGCCGGCGAATTTTGCGAAGCCGCTCGCTGAAGCTGCGGCGGCTAAATCGCCTGGAAGATCGCGACCGGGGTACGGACTATCGCGTCCAATCGAACTCGGTGTCTGCCGAGGTCAGCAGTTCCGGATGGCAGCGGCCGGCGATATGGGCGTGCGGCACCATCGAGCGCTCGACCCGATAGCGGCCCGCAAGCTCCTTGGCCAGCACCGGATCGACCGCCGCCAGCCGCGCCCCGATCAGCGCCGCCACCTGGCGCGAAAAGGCGCCGGTCTGCTGCTCGATGTAGACGACCCGGAGCGCCCCTCGGCGCCGGGGCTCGCCGGCTAACCGCTCGCCGAGCCAATTGTCGACGGTCTCCAGCCCCTGCATCGGGTTGCCGCCGGCCGGGTCCCGGCCGTAGAGACCGTCAAACACGAAAAATTCGTCCGGCCGCCGCCGCGCCCCGGCGATTGCGTCGACCGCCGGCATGCCGCCGCCGGAATGGGCGGTCAGGATCAGGCGATCGAGCGTCAGCAGATCCTCGCCGACCGCCTCGGCGAACCGCGCCAAGCCGTATTCGACCAGCCGATCGAGGCCGCCCGACAGCAAGGCCGGAAAATCGTACCAGGTATAGCGCAGCCAATTGCCGCGCGGGATCAGCGCCAGCGTCGGACGGGTCCGGCCGCTGAGATCGAGGCCGCAGCGCGCCACCTTCTCGGAGAGCGGCATCGCCGCGCCTTGCTGCGAAAAACCATGCAGATGGACAACGACGTCGACCGTCGCCGCAGCCGGCGGGATCGCGTTCCAGCGCAAAAACAGATCGGGCTGGGTCCCGGCATGCGGCCGCAGCACCGGCGTATCGGCGAGATAGGCCTCGCCCGGCGCTATGCCCGCCGCCGATCGAGCGACGACAATCTCCTGCATCACGGTCCTCCTTGCCCGACGACAATGGAACGCTCCCTGCCTGACGGGCAAGAGCATCTCCGCGCACCTCCCGGTATGGCGAGGAGAGACCCATCGAGCGAGATTGACGATGCGTTGACGAGGTGGTCGATAGGCTTGCCGAGACGCGGCTGAGGAGAGACGGCGCGATGACGGATCGGTCGAAGCGGGAGAAGCGGATTTGCTCGGGCCGAAGGCGGCTGGGATACTTGGGTCTCGCGCTCATGCTGGCGCTGGCGGCCGCCGGCGCGGCTCGCGCAAACAACTCGGCGACCAGACAAGACCTGCTGAGCAGCCTGGTTCCCAGCGCATCGCACGGCTTCAAGATCTGCGAGAACCAGACCTATGCGCTGTGCGCCGTCGCCAAGTGCTTCGTCTTCAACGGCGTCTCCTATTGCCGATGCAATGTCAAAAAGGGCGACAGCATCAGCCTGCCGTTCAATTTCGACCAGGGCGAGGATGTCTGCTCGGTCAATCAGCAGGGCGCCGAGAACGGCTACATGGTCAGCACCTTCAGCCTGCCGCCGTCGGCGATAAAACCGATCGGCGACAAGGCGCTCTACGACTGTCCGGCCAGCACCTCCAATGGCGCCTACGCCCAATGCGACGGCGGCATCTGCTTTACCAGCAGCCAGGGGCAATCCTTCCCGGGTTTCACCAAGCCGCTGCGGCCGGGCCAGATCATGTGCGCCTGCCCGATCACCGTCGCCAACCCGGCTACCGCGAAACTCGGCTATCAGATCGCCGGACCCTATCCGTGTCAGCGTTCGTTCTTTCAGAATTGCCGCAAGGCATTCACCAACACGAATACCGGGTCGACCGTGTATGTCGGCGCCCCGACCGGTTCGGCGCGCTTTCTGACCCGCCAGCTTTACGGCTTCGTCCCGCCGCTCAACGAATGCAGCCTCCCGGCCGCACCCCCGGCGGCGCAATAGGCTGCGCTAACCGGTCGAGGCCACCGGCCGGCCCGCCCCGATTGTCGGCTATCGATCCCGGTCGCCGAGCGTTTTGCGAAAAAAGACCCGGCGATAGCCGGCCTGCTCGCGGCTGTCGTATTCCTCCCAGCCGAGCGCCGGGTACATCGCGAGATTTTCACGCATCGCGGCGTTGGTGTAGAGGCGCAGTTCGGAAAGCCCGCGCAACCGCGCCTCGGTCTCGGCTGCGGCGAGCAGAACGCGGCCGAGGCCTTCGCCCTGCCGCTCGGGTGTGACCGCGACGTTATCGACCAGAAGATAGTCCGATCGAGGCAGCAGCACGAGAATGCCGACCACTTCGCCTGCGTGTTCGAGCACATGCACATCGCCCCCGGCGATCCGCGCCGCGTAGTCGTCGAGCATCGGCGCCGGCGGCTTGCCGATCCGCCCGACATATTTGGCATAGGCGGCGCAAACGATCCGCTCGACCGCCGCCACATCGGCCGCGATCGCCGGCCGGACCGACGGCGCGCCGGTCTCCGTCTCGATCAATCCCGCAACTCCTTCGCCCGGATTATTCATTGCCCCTCCCCGCCCAGGATCAATGCGCCGTTGGCCGGGATATGGAGCAGGGCCGAGTGGGCGAAGCCGTCGAGGCCTGGGCCCTGTGCGTCGATCATCCCGCCGTTTCCCACCACCGCGGGGTTGGGAAACCTGTCGTAGAAGTCGCTGTTGAAGAGTTCGGTCCAGCGCCCGCCGCGCGGCAGGCCGATGCCGTAGCCCTGCTTGGGGTTTTCGTCGAAGCTGGCGACGATCAGGACATCCCGGCCCGGGCTGCCGTCGGCGACCCAGCGATGCACGGCGATGACCCTGTCGTAGTCGTTGGCCCGTGAGACCCGAACGCCGTCGCCGCGCAAGGCGGGTTCACGCCGCCGCAACGCGACAAGGTCCTGCATGAAGCGGAGGTAATCGGCCATCGCGGCGTCGCGGCCGAGCCCGTCCCACCAGATCAGATGCCCGGGATGGTCGCTCTCGTCGTCGCTCCACAGCTTGTCTTCGAGGATCTCCTCGCCCATGAACAGCGCCGGGATCCCCGGCGCCGCAAACAGCAGCGCCGCCGCCGCCCGGCTCCGGCTGCGGGCGTACCACGATCGCCGGTCGGCCGGATCGGCCAGCATCGGCACGCGGGCGGCGCCGTCATGCGCGGCATAGGTCAGGTCATGATTTTCCAGACATTGCACGAGCCGCCACGCCGCATCGCAGCCGGTCGGCGGATGGAGCGACCGGGCGACCGCATCCAGGTCCAGCCGGGCCGTCGCGCCGCCGGCGGCCTGCGCCAGCAATGCCCGCATCGCATCGCGAAACCCGTCGCCGAGCGCTGCGTCGAAGCCGAGCCCGGCCGGCGTCGCGGTCACCGGCGAGGCGCGGTCCCAATCCCAATATTCGGCGATCTGGATCGCCCTCGGCCGGGCGAAGCGCACCGTGCCGGTCATGTCCTGACACAGTTCGCGTCCCGCCGGCCGATTGTTCGAGATCACCCGCACCTCGTCGTAGCGGATGCCGTCGACATGGTATTCGCTCAGAAAAAACACCGCATTGTCGATCAGAAACTGCCGGACATGCGCGTTCCGGTAGGCGAATACCTGCCCGCCGGCCCAGCCCTGATCGGTGAAATAGAGGCTGTTGTTCGGATCGCCGTCGCCAAAGCGGTCGTAGAACCACAGGCCCCGATCGTCGAAACCGCCGCCAGCATGATTGTACACCAGATCGAAGACGACGGCGATGCCGTGCAGGTGAGCGAGGTCGATCAGGCATTTGAGCTGATTGATCCCGGGCCGGATCTCGTCGAGGGTCAGCGGCAGCGCGCCGAATGAGGCAAGCGCGGCATTGACCTCGTCCAGGTACCAGGCGAGATCCGCCTCGGCGCCGACCTGATAGAGCCCTTCCGGCGAGAAGTAATCGACGCCGTTATAGCCCTCGCTGAACCGCGTCGCATATTCCTGGATCGGCAACAGCTGGATGGCGTTGACGCCAAGTCGGCGCAGGTAGCCGAGCCGGGCGGCAACATCGAGAAAGCGGCCGCCGCGGCTCGCGCGAACATCGGTCCCGGCCGGATCGACCGCCCACCAGGTGCCGACATGAAGCTGATAGAGGACCAGGTCCCGATGATCCGGCGCCCGCCACCCGCGGTCGTGCCAGGGATAACCATCGGGATTGCGGAGGATGCAGCGGCAGGCCGGGAAAGCCGGCGCCAGGGTGAGCTCTCTCGCGTATGGATCGCGCTTCAACCCTCTGGAGCCGGCGCCCTCGACCCAGAGCATATACTCGGTCCCGTCGCCGATTCCGGCAACAAAGCCGCCCCAGGTCTCGTCTCCGAGC
The DNA here is from genome assembly GCA_963701815.1 of uncultured Alphaproteobacteria bacterium. Lineage (GTDB taxonomy): Bacteria > Pseudomonadota > Alphaproteobacteria > ATCC43930 > CGMCC-115725 > AP-15. Next base: position 139,389 of record CAVPBN010000008.1, on the reverse strand, counting down.
GGGGTCAGCGCGTCATTCGGGCTCGGCGTCCAGCCTTCGGGCTCGGCTTCGGCCGCGGCCAGGGCGTCGCCGGTCAGCAGATAGATCTGCGTCGCCCGCGGCGCCCAAATCCGGCAGGTCATGCCGCCGGCGATCGGATTGGCGCCCATCGGCGTGGCATGATCGACAAAGCGGAACTCGACGCTCATCCGCTGCCCCTCATGCCCCTCCGGCGCCGGATCGCGTCGCCGGCGGCCTCAATCGTTTACCGGCGGCCGATAGGACAGCAGCCCGCCGCCCGGCTTTGGCGGGTGTGCGCGGATTGCGTCTTCGTCGGGCTCGGTGCCCCAGCCGGGCGTGTCGGGGACCACGATGTGGCCGTTCTCGAATTGCGGCAGCACCGTGAACAGCTCGCGGTCCCACGGCAGGCGGTCGATGTCGACCTCCATGATCCGCAGATTTGGGGTGGCGGCGGCGAAGTGCGCGTTCATCATCGTCGCCAAATGGCCGTAGAAATTATGCGGCGCGATATTGACTTCGAACGCATCGGCGGCGGCGGCGATCTTGGCCGCTTGCCAGACCCCGTTCCACACCGCGTCGATGATCGCGACATCCATCGCCTGCTCGCGGAAATAGGGCAGGAACTCGCGCAGGCCGAGGAGGGTCTCGCACGAGCTGATCGGGTGCGGGCTCTGCCGCCGGATGTAGCCGAGAGCCTGAGGGTTGTAGCTGTCGAGCTCGACCCAGAACATGTCGAAATCGGCGATTTCTTCGAGGATCTTCAGGTAGCCCTCGGTCTTGGCGTTGAAATTCAGATCGAGCAGCAGCTCCATATCCGGGCCGGCGCCGGCCCGGATCGCTTCGAGATGGGCGCGCAGATTGCGCAGCACCTGCCTGTCGACGTTGAGTTCGGGCAGAAACGGCACGCCGAAGCCCGGCCGCCAGGCGCGCGGCGCGCCGTCCTCGTACAGAAAGATGTTGGTCTTCAGCGCGGTGAAGCCGCGTTCGCGGGCTTCGGCGCCGATCGCGTTGACCCCGTCGAGGCTGGTGATCGCGGGTTTGAACAAATGCGGATGATTGATCCGCCAGGTCGCGCAATGCGACCAGTAAACCCGCACCCGGTCGCGGATCTTGCCGCCGAGCAAGGCGTGGCACGGCACGTTCAGGGCTTTCGCCTTGGCGTCGAGCAAGGCGTTCTCGATCGCCCCCAAGGCTTCGGCTACGACGCCGCCGGCGGCCGGACGGGTCATGCAGTAAAGCGCGGTGTAGATCCGTTCGTGATCGAAGACCGGCTGACCGATGACCCGGCCCGCCATCCGCGCGATGACCGCGCCGACTCCGGGCGAGCCGAAGCCTTCGTCGAACTCGCTCCAGCCGACCAGTCCGTCATCGGTCGACAATTTCAGGAAGTGATAGTTTCGCCAGCCCGCGTCGCAGCTGAGGATGTCGAGATCCGCAACCTTCATCGTCGCCTCCCCATGACTTGGTGTCGAGCGGCGCTCGGATCGTTAGGCCAACTGGCCGCCCGGCGTCCACAGCCGCATGCAAGACCCCGCTACATCAGAAAGACGCCCTTGCCGGTGGTCTGGGTGTCGAACAGGCGATAGGCCTCTGCGGCCCGATCGAGCTGCCATTGATGGGTGAACAGGCGGTCGACATCGACCTCCCGGTCGACGCAGAACCGCGCGCAATCGGCCTGCCCCTGCCAGGAAAAGGTCCAGGAGGCGATGATCGTCAGCTGCTTGCGCAGCATATCGGGGCTGACGTTGATCGTCACGTCGTTGCGCTCGCCGACAAAGCACACCGTACCCCAGACCTTGGCGCTGCGCACCGCGGCGATCCGGCCCTCGGGCTGGCTCGAGGTGTCGAGGGTAAAATCGGCGCCGCCATGGGTCAGATCCTTGATCGCCCCGATCGGGTCGTTCGAGCGCGGATTGACCGTTTGCCAGGCGCCGAACTCCTTGGCGCGTTCGAGCCGTTCGGCGCTGACGTCGAGGGCGATGACGCGCGCTCCCATCGCCGTGGCGAGCTGGGTTGCCGACAGGCCGACCGGCCCCTGGCCGAACAAGGCGATCGTGTCGTTGCCGGACAGCTTCAACCGGCGCAACGCGCCATAGGCGGTGCCGGTGCCGCACGAGATCGCCGCTCCGGCGGTGAAGGACAGCGCGTCATCCAGCGGCACCAAGGTGAAGGCCGGCACCTTCAGATAGCGCGCGTGACCGCCATGGGCGTTGTTGCCGTAAACGAGGACCGGCTCCTCCTGGCACAGCTGCGACCAGCCCGAGCGGCAATGATTGCAGACCGTGCAACCCTTGTAGTGGTGCACCATGACGCGCTGGCCGATCTGCGCCAGCTTGTCGCTGACCCCCGCCCCGATCGCCGCGACGATGCCGCACGGCTCGTGCCCGCCGATGACCGGGTTCGGATTGACCGGCAGCCCGCCGATCGAGGCGCCGCCCGATTTCGGCCGCCGGTACTGATGCAGATCGCTGCCGCACATGCCCGAGGCCTTGATCTCGACGACGACCTCGTCCGGTCCCGGAGTCGGGTCGGCAAATTCCATCATCTCGATTTCCCGATCGCCTTGAAACACTACCCCACGCATCGCTCCCTCCACCTCAGCTGCCGCCGAAGGATAACACCAAGCCTGGCCGTTGCGCAGCGCTCTGGTGCCGTGGGCGCCGACCCGCCGCGATCCGCCCGGAGCGCTCGACACGTCAAAGTCCGCGAGGTTCGGGCGCCGTACCGCGCCGAACAGCGAACCCGCTATAAAAGCGCGATAAGATGGTTGTGCGTCGTCGAGATTAACTGTAGGTTTTCTCTGCCGGGCTGCCCGCGGCTCGCACGCCGGAACCGGGCCGCCCGCGTCTCGCCGACCATGGAGCACGACTTCGATGAGAGAGATTTTGTCGGTGGCGAAGCGCAAAGCCGGCGCTGCCGTCGTTCTGCCGTTTGCCGCGTTGCTGTTGTCCTCATGCGTGTCGCAGAGCACCTACGATGCGCTGCAAGCGCAGAACCAGGAGCTCGAGGCGAAGAACCAGCAACTGCAGGCGCAGCTCACCGCATTGCAGCGCGAGGCGACGTACGTCGAGGCCGGCGACCTGCTGTTCCCGTCCGGCGGCTTCGAACTCAGCGAGGCCGGAAAGGCGGAGCTCAGGCAGAATATCGTTCCCAAGCTGAAGGGCCTGGAAAACGCCAAGATCGTCGTCTACGGCTACACCGACAACGTGCCGATCTCGCCGGCCTTGCAGAGGCAGGGGATCAACGACAACCTGACCCTGTCGTCGCGGCGGGCCGGTGCGGTCGTGACCTTTCTGGTGTCGCAGGGCGTCAACCCCAATATCATCGCGGCCAAGGGGTTTGGCGAGACCCATCCGGTCGCCCCGAACAACACGGCGGCCGGACGGGCGCAAAACCGGCGCATCGTCATCACCGTCCAAGGGCCGGGCGCACCCGGGGCCTGAACTCGGCGGCTTTTGCGGCCGGCGAGACACCGGATTTGCACCGGCGGCAACGGGCGGCAAATTGACGCCCCGCGCCGAATGTCAGGTTCGGTGGCGCCGGATTGACGGCGCGTCGATCGGGAATTGCGGCGCAACTGAAATTGCGGCGTAGGGCGGGGCGCGATAGCGTGCTGGCAGACATGACCCCGCGGGGGCGGCGTAGGCGGTTCTGGTCCCGGGTCGGGCGGGCGGCGGTCATCGAGCCGCGGCCTGCCGCATGGCGGTTGATCGTTTCGGCGGCGCTTGCGCTGTTGTGCGGCGGCTGCCTGGTCGGCCCCGACTACAAATCGCCGTCCGCTCCGGCCGCCGCCAGATTTCTCGAAGCGAACCAGCCTTCGGTCGAAACCAAGACGCAGGAATACGAGACGTGGTGGCGCGTCTTCCATGACCCGGTCCTCGACCGGCTGATCTCGATCGCCTATCGGCAGAACCTGACGCTGGTTGCCGCGGGGACCCGGGTATTGCAGGCGCGCGCCGAGCTGGGCGTGGCGATCGGCGATTTCTATCCGCAATCGCAAAAGGCGACGAGCTCGCTGATATACACCCGGCCGAGCCACGCCGACCCGACCGCGACCCCGCAAAGTCAGATTTCCGGGTTTTGGCGGACATCGCTCGGCGCATCGCTCGATTGGGAATTGGATTTCTGGGGTAAATTCCGCCGCGCCATCCAGTCCGCCGACGCCGCCTATCTCGCCTCGATCGCGTCTTACGACGACACGCTGGTGACCTTGCTCGGCGACGTCGCCACGACCTATATCGGCATCCGCACCTTGCAGACGCAAATCGCGATCGCCGAGGACAACATCGTCAAACAAAAAAAGGCGCTCGCGATCGCGACGGCGCGCTTTCGCGGCGGTGCTGCGACAAAGCTCGACGTTTATCAGGCGCAAAACGTCCTCGGCCAGACGGAAGCCACCGTTCCGCAGTTGACGGCCCAGCTCAAGCAGGGGATGAACGCGTTGCGCGTCCTGCTGGGAATGGCGCCGCAGCCGCTCGACGCTTTGCTGCGCGGGCCGACAACGATCCCGGTGCCGCCGCGCGACGTCGCGGTCGGCGTGCCGGCCGATCTCGTCCGCCGCCGCCCCGACATCCGCGCAGCCGAACTGGCGGCGATGGCGCAAAGCGCCCAGATCGGCTTCGCCGAGGCGAATCTCTATCCGGCGTTCAGCCTGCTCGGGACCTTCGGCACCGTCTCGGCCAACGTCAACAGCAACAAGCTCAGCGACGCGTTCATGGGCAAGGGCATCACCTTCGGTTTCGGCCCTACCTTCCAATGGAACATCCTGAACTACGGCCAGATCACCAATACGGTGCGGGTCCAGGACGCGAAATTGCAGGAATTGCTGGTCGACTACCAGAACTCGGTGTTGACCGCGCAACAACAGGTCGAAAACGGGTTGGCGACGTTTCTCGAATCGCGCAGGGCGGTCGATGATCTGCGGCGCAGCGTCGCCGCGGCCAACGCGGCGCTCCGGCTCGCTTTTCTGCAATATCAGCTGGGAACGCGCGATTTCACGACCGTGCTGACGGCGGAGCAGAACCTCTATACGGCGCAGAACGACCTCGCCATCGCCGAAGGGAATGTTTCGACCGGCCTCGCCGCGGTCTATCGCGCGCTGGGGGGAGGATGGCAGATTCGCGACAACCACGAATTCGTCCCGACGCAGACGGTCGAGGAAATGCGCAACCGCACCAATTGGGGCGATCTGCTGCCTGCCCCGAACCAGCCGCCGCAGCCGGCGCCGGGTCTGCCGACGCCGGCCGATGTCAGCGCCAAGGTCCGGCCGCCGGAATGGTGAGGACGACATGAACAGGCTTTCGACACGCACCCGCGCAGCGCTCGCAGCCGCCGCAACGGCGCTCGCCGTCGTCGTCACCTTGGGCGCGTCAAAGCTTTGGACCGCAGAGGCGCAATTGCCCGCGCCGAGCGCGTCGGCGCCGATCCCGGTCGTGCTGCCTCGATTGCAATCGGTGACCGACTACGTCGAAATTACCGGCAACGCCGCGTCGATCAACGATGCCAAACTGGTCGCGCGGGTCGAAGGATACCTTGAGCAGATCCATTACGAAGACGGCCAGTTCGTCAAAAAAGGCGATCTTTTGTTTACGATTCAGCAGGCCCCCTACGCGCAGCAGCTCGAGCAGGCGCATGCCCAGGTTTTGACCGCGCAGGCTTCGCTGCTGTACGCCAAGACCGAACTCGCCCGCTACAAGGCGCTGGTCAAGCAGGATGCGGCGACCCAGACCGAGGTCGACCACTGGGCTTTCCAGCGGGCGAGCGCCGAAGCGCAACTGCTCAGCGCCAAGGCGCAGGTCGCGATCGACGAGGTAAATCTCGGTTACACCGAGGTCAGGGCCCCGTTTGACGGCATTGTCGGCAAGCATCTGATCGACCCGGGAAATGTCGTCGGCGGCGGCGGCCAGCAAGCGGCTCTGGCCGAGATCACCCAGCTCGACCCGATTTACGTCGTCGCCAATCTGAGCGAGCAGACGGTACTCAAGATCCGGCAAAATCTCGGCCAACACCGGCTTACCTTGGCCGATCTGCACAAGGTCCCGGTCGATGTCGGCCTGTCGGACGAACAGGGCTTTCCGCATCGCGGTACGATCGAATACGTGTCGCCGGCGCTCGATCCGGCGACCGGGACCCTGCTGGTGCGCGGCGTTTTGCGCAATCCCGACCGCGTGATCCTGCCCGGGTTCTTTGTCCGGATGCGGTTGCCGATGGGCAAGGTCGACCGCAGCGCCCTATTGGTGCCCGATCGCGCGCTGCAGACCGATCAGGGCGGACAATATCTGCTCGTCCTCGACAACAACGATGTGGTGCGCCAGCGTTACGTCAAGCTCGGCTCGTTGATCGGCGGGCTGCGCGTCGTCACCTCGGGCCTGACGCCGGAGGACCGGATCGTCGTCGGCGATTTGTGGCGGGCGACGCCTGGGACTAAAGTGACCCCGAAGCCGACCACCATCGAGGCCGTCGCCGGGACGACGGGTGCTGGGTCGCAGCAATGATCTCGAAGTTCTTTATCGAGCATCCGGTCCTCGCCAACGTCCTGGCGATCGTGCTGGTGCTGATCGGCGCCATCTCGGTGCTGCGCCTGCCGGTCGCCCAATATCCCAACGTCACGCCGCCGACCGTGCAGGTCACGACCCGCTATCCGGGAGCCAGCCCGCAGACCGTCGTCGACACCATCGCCCTGCCGATCGAGCTGCAGGTAAATGGCGTCCCGGGCATGATCTACATGCAGTCGACCAGCGCCTATGACGGCACCTATGTGCTGACGGTGAGCTTCGACATCGGCAGCGACCCGAACATGGACCAGGTGCTGGTGCAGAACCGGGTGCAGAACGCGATGGCCCAGCTGCCGCAGGCGGCGCAGGCGCAGGGGGTCGCAATCCGCGCCAAATCTTCGTCGATCCTGCTGTTCGTCACCCTCGATTCGCCGGACAAATCGCGCGACTCGCTGTTCATGTGGAATTACGCGACGATCAATCTGGTCAACGAGTTGGCCCGGCTTCCCGGTGTCGGAAACGTCACGGTCATGGGTGCCGGCGAGTATTCGATGCGGATCTGGATGGACCCGCAAAAGCTCTACTCCTATGGCCTCGTCCCGTCCGACGTGATCCGGGTGATCCGGGAGCAGAGCCAGGAGGTCGCGGCGGGCCAGGTCGGCATGCCGCCGGCGCCGCCCGATCAAGCCTTCCAGTACACCGTCGACATCAAGTCACGGTTCAACGATCCCAAAGAATTCGCCGACATCATCGTCAAGGACCAGACCGCCCAGGGCGGCCGTCTGGTACGGCTCAAGGATGTCGCCCGCATCGATCTCGGCGCGCAGACCTATTCCCAGGATTTCAAACTCAGCGGCAAGCCGGCTGCTGGAATCGCGGTCTATCAGACCCCTGACGCCAATTCGCTGAAAGTCGCCGCCGAAGTTGCCTCCAAGATGGAGGAACTGTCGCATCACTTTCCTCCTGGCCTGCATTACGCCATTCCCTACAACACGACGATATTTGTCAAAGATTCGATCAATGAAGTCTACAAGACCTTGTGGCAGGCCGGGGTTCTGGTGCTAATCGTAATCCTGGTATTTCTGCAGAATTTTCGCGCGACCTTGGTGCCGGCGACGACGGTGCCGGTCACCATCATCGGCGCCTTTGCCGGGATGGCGGCGCTCGGCTTCACGGTCAACCTGGCGACGCTGTTTGCGTTGATCCTGGCGATCGGCATCGTCGTCGACGACGCGATCGTCATCGTCGAAGGCGTGTCGAAATACATCGAGCAGGGCATGTCCGGGCACGACGCGTCGATCCGGGCGATGAACGAATTGTTCGGACCGATCATCGGCATCACCCTGGTGCTGATGGCGGTTTTTCTGCCTTCGGCGTTTGTTCCCGGGCTCAGCGGTCAGATGTTCGCGCAGTTTGCGCTGGTAATCGCGGTGACTGCGCTGATCAGCGCGGTCAACGCGGCCACGCTGAAGCCGACGCAGTGCGCATTGTGGCTGCGTTCGCCCAAACCGGTCGCCCAGCGCAACTTTTTCTATCGCGGTTTCGAACACGTCTACTCTCGGGCGGAGAGCGGCTATACCGGACTGATCGGCCGCATGGTGCGGCACGGCGGGTTGGTCGTGCTGATCGGGGTGGCGCTGTCGGCGGTCGCGGTGTGGGGCATCGCCCGGCTGCCGACCGCGTTCATCCCGAACGAGGATCAGGGCTATCTGATGATCGCCGCGCAACTGCCCGACGCCGCCTCGCTCGGGCGTACTACAGCGGCGCTCGACAATGCGACGAAACTGGCGCTGGCCACGCCCGGCGTCGAGGAGGTCATCGCGATCACCGGCCTGTCGGCGCTCGACAATTTCGCCGATCTGGCCAATGCCGGCGTCTGCTTCGTGATTCTCAAACCCTGGGGCGAGCGGAGCAAACGCCAGGGGACGGACATTCTGTCGATCGCCGAGCGCCTTCAAAACGGGCTCAACGCCGCTCCCGACGGGCGGCTGTTCGTACTGGCGCCGCCGCCGATCCAGGGCATCGGCAATGCCGGCGGATTTCAGATGCAGACCCAGCTGCTGGGCGGCAGTTTCGATTATCGGCAAGCTCAGCGACGCGACCGAGCAAATCGTCAAAAAAGCCGGCGCCGATCCCGGGCTGCAGCACGTACTGACGACGTTCCGGCCCGGCGCGCCGCAGGTTACGGTGACCGTCGACCGCGACCGCGCCGAGACCCTGCGGGTGTCGGTCGGCGACGTGTTTTCGGCCCTGACCTCATACCTCGGCTCGACTTACGTCAACCAGTTCAACAAATTCGGGCTCTCGCTGCAGGTCTATACTCAGGCCGATTTGAAGTTCCGGCTGCACCCCGACGATTTGTTGAACCTCTACGTCCGCAGCCAGGACAACCAGATGGTGCCGATCGGGGCGGTGGCGCATCTCGGCTCCGCCTTGGCGCCGCCCTTGATCACGCTCTACAATTTGTACCCCTCCGCGACGATCGTCGGCGCGCCGGCGCGCGGCTTCAGTTCGGGTCAGGCGTTGTCGACAATGGAAACCATCGCCGGCAAGACGCTGCCCCCCGGGATGTCGTACCAGTGGACGGCGATGTCCTTTCAAGAAAAACTGACCGGAAATCAACTCTATTACCTGTTCGGGCTTTCCGTTCTGCTGGTATATCTGTGCCTCGCCGGCCAGTACGAGAGCTGGATTTTGCCGTTGGCGGTATTGTCGGCGGTGCCGCTGGCGCTGTTGGGGCCGGTGATTGCGCTGACGAGCCTTGGGGTCGCCAACAATCTTTATACCCAGATCGGCCTGATCCTGATGATTGCGCTGTCGGCGAAGAACGGCATTCTGATCGTCGAAATGGCGCGCGAAGGCCGGATCGTGCACGGCAAGCCGATCCTCGAAGCCGCGGTCGAAGCCTCGCGCGCGCGGTTTCGCCCGATCCTGATGACTTCGTTCGCCTTCGGGATGGGCGTCCTGCCGCTGGTGCTGGCGACCGGGGCCGGCGCGAATTCGCGCATTTCGCTCGGCCTGAGCGTGCTCAGCGGCATTATCGCCTCGACCTGTCTCGCCGTCCTGTTCGTCCCGTCCTTCTTCGCCGTGCTCCAGCACCTGGACGAACGGCGGAAAGCCGGCAAGGCGCCCGCCGCCGTCGCCCGCGTGGCGGAGTGAAACGCAGCGGGCGAAGACCGCAATCCTATCGGAACTGCGAGAAGACCAGCAGGCAGGCGCCGTAGAGGCCGAGGACGATCGCCAGACCGGCGAGATCGGTCCGTGCCGCTGTCGGTCTTGCCGCCGCCAGCCACCAATCGAAGCGCCGGCCGGCAAACGGCACCAGCCAGTTCAGCAGAATGACGCTGACCACGTTGCCGATGAACAAGGCGAGCCAGAACGGCAGTCCGGCGCGGCCGATCAGCAGCGGCCCCTGCACCAGCACGCCGAACAGGAATACGACCGGATAGAGCATCAGCAGAACGAGCATGTTCTGCTTCCATACCGCCGGCCGAGGTCTGCCGGGGGCGTTCGGGAACCATTGATCGAACCCGCTGCGCACGATCCGCGCGTGGACCTCATCGGTGAAGGCGGCGGATTCCTCCACCAGCGTCAGCCTCGCCGGCGAGTTCAACCAGGCCTCGAGATTGGCCTCGCTGTCGAAGCGCACGATCGCCAGCCAATCGTTCTGCACCCCGGGCGCCGGCGGTTCGAAGCGATACCCCTGGAATCCGGGCGCCCGCGCCTGGACGGCGGCGATGCGCTGCTCCCAGGCGCGGTATCGTTCTTCGCAACCCGGCTTGACGCGGGTCGTGATGACCGCGGAGACCGGCGCCGGCAATACGCCGGAGGCGCCGTCCGGGACGATGTGCACATCGTCCCGGCCGACCAGCAGCGGCTGGGCCAGGGTCAGCAGTTCGAGGCGGCGCGCCGAGTCGAGCCAGTCGGTCGCCGCTGCGGCGCTGGCGAAGCGCTGCAGGATGACCCAGTCGGCCTGCGCCGGCGGGCTCGGCGGCAACACCGTCATCGAGATGAACCCGGCGGACGCGGCGGCGGCTTCGCCGATCTTTTGCTGCCACGCGGCGAACTCTTCAGCCCGGTCGGGCTTTGCGCGCGTCTGGGTGACGATGGTGACCGTCGTCGGGGCGTCGGCCGCCGAAGCCCCCTTCACGATGGCGTGCCGAGCCTGTCGAAGATGCGGTCCGGGGTCAGCGGCAGGTCCGCGAACCGCACCCCTGTTGCCCGGGCGACGGCGTTGGCGATGGCCGGCGCCACCGGATTGATCGAACATTCGCCCTGCGACTTGGCGCCGAGCGGCCCGATCCGGTCGACGGTATCGGCAAAATAAACCTCGCTCGGCGGCACATCGGCAAAGGCGGGGATGCGGTAGTTGCGCAGCGACGGGTTGATCATGACACCAGCCTCGTCATGAACCATGCGCTCGGTCAATACCCAGCCGAACCCCATGGCAATCGCTCCGTCGATCTGGCCGCGGCATTGCAGCGGGTTGATCGGACGGCCGATATCGGCGGCGTGGACGCTGTGCAGGATGCGGATCTCGCCGGTGACCCGGTGCACCGCGAGGCGGACGCCGTGCACCGCGAACGCCACGGTGCGCGGCGACAGGTAGGCCCGTCGCTTGGCCTCGAAGCGGTGGCCGGCATCGGCCCCGGCAGCGTACAGATCGGCCAGAGGCAGCCGCCGCTCGCCGCAGATCGCCGCGGCGCCGTCGAGCCGGCAGGCCGCGCGGCCGACCCCGGCGAAGGTTCCGGCGAAGTCGAGGATATTGTCGCGCAGGGCCGCGGCGGTCAGAGCAACCGCCTGGCCGGCGACGACCGTCCCGGTGCTGCCGAAGGTGCCGGTATCATAGGGGGTCAGATCGGTGTCGGCGTTGACGATGGCGATGCGGTCGGCCGCCGAGTTCGAGAATCGCGGCGGCGATCTGGCGGTGCGAGGTGACCGAACCATTGCCCATCTCGGTCGAACCGACCGCGAGACGATAGCCGCCATCGGGGCGTAAGGTCATCGTGGCGCCGGAGCGGTGCTCGGTCGGCGGACCGCATTCGAGCATCGCCGCGGCCAGCCCGGTCCCTTCGGCCCAATCCCCGTCCGCAGGGCATTGGGAGCCGCGCCCGCTCTCCAATGCCGCCTCGACCAGATCGAAGCATTGATCGAGCCCGTAGCTGCCGAAATCGACATCCGACGGGTCGCGCCAGACCGATTCGATCCAGTCGGTCGGCCGGATCATGTTTTTTCGGCGCAGTGCCGCCGGGTCGATGCCGAGGCGCCGCGCCAGATCGTCTATCGCGCTTTCGATGGCGAAGGTCGTCTGCGAGGCGCCATAGCCGCGGAAACCGCCGCCCGGCACCATGTTGGTATAGACGGCCCAACCCTCGGCCTTCTTGTTTTGGCAGCGATAGAGCGACAGCGGGCTGCCGAGCGCCGCCGCCAAGGTTTCGCCGGCATGCCCGCCATAGGCGCCGGTGTTCGAGACGACCTCGATCTCGATCGCCGTCAGGGTGCCGTCATGCTTGGCGCCGAGCTTGACCCGGGTCGTCATCGGATGGCGAGTCGTGGCGCCGACGAATTGCTCTTCGCGCGTGTATTCCCATTTTACCGGACGGCCGGTCTTCAGCGCGGCGAGCACGCAGAGGTCTTCGGTCAGCATTTCCTGCTTGCCGCCGAAACCGCCGCCCACCCGCTCGGTAAAGACGTGCATATCGCGGGTCTTGAGCTGAAACAGGTGGCACAGCTTTTGTCGGGTGACGAACGGCGCCTGCGAGCTGGTGCGGACATGGACCCGGCCGTCCGCGCCGCGCCACGCGATCGAGCCGTGGGTCTCCAGATGGACGTGCTGGACGCGCGAGGTCGAATAGGTCATCTCGTGGATCGCGTCGGCGTCGGCAAAACCGGCCTCAGCGCTGCCGACCTCGCCGCGGATGTCGAGATAAACGTTGCCCCTCTCCTCCAGCCCCTTGCGGTGCAGCACCGGGGCATCGGGCAGCATCGCCGCCGCCGGATCGAACACCGCCGGCAGGATCTGATAGTCGATGTCGAGCAGCCGGCAGGCGGTTTCGGCCGCTGCTTCGGTCTCGGCGACCACCGCGGCCACGCGCTGGCCGACAAAACGCACGACATCGTCGAGCATGTAGGTATCGTCGGGATCGACCAGATGGTCTTCATGGGTCGCGGTGCTGTACAGCCGGCGCGGCACGTCCTGCCAGGTGAAGACCTCGACCACCCCCGGGACCGCCAGCGCCTTGTCGCGGCCGACGGAGAGGATGCGGGCATGGGCATGCGGCGAGCGCACGACCTTTAGATGCAACAGGCCGTCGACCGCGACATCCATCGTATACCGGGCCTCCCCGGTGACGATCGCCGGACCGAACGGGTTGGGCAGGCTGGCGCCGCAGGCCGCGCCGGCGGTATCGCCCTCGGCGAGCACCCGCCCCTCGAACGCGTCGGCGATGGCGCGATAGCCGGTGCAGCGGCACAGATTGCCCTTGAGGCTGTGCGGTAAGTCCCGCCGCTGCGCCTCGCCGAGGGCGGCGGCAGTCATGATCATGCCCGCGGTGCAAAAGCCGCACTGGAAAGCCTGGGCATCGAGAAAGGCCTGCTGCATCGGGTGCAGCCGGCCATCCCTCGCCAACCCGGCGATCGTCGTGATCCGGCGGCCATCGGCGCGAAATGCCGGCGTCAGGCAGGAATGCACCGGAGCGTCGTCGAGCCACACCGTACAGGCCCCGCAATCGCCGGCGTCGCACCCCTTTTTGACCCCGAATATTCCCAATTCGCGCAGAAAGCCGCGCAGACACTGGCCGGGCAAGGGTTCGGCCGTATAGGTCCTGCCGTCGACGCAGCAGCTCATCGCCCGGTCTCGCCCGCCAGCTCAGCCCGGACCTCCTGGGCGAAATAACAGGTCAGATGACGTTTGTACGCGGCCGAACCGTGCACATCGGCGAAATAGTCCTGGGCCCGGATCCGGTCCTCGATCGCCTGCCGCAATGCCGGCGCCGACGGCAGCCGGTCAAAGCGAAGCTGCACCGGCCGCCGGGTCGCGGCGGTGATCGTCAGCAAGAGGTCGCGTCGGCTCGCGTCCTGGGTCCCGATGATCAATGCGGCCGAGCGCCCCAACCGGGTCAACGACATGCGGCGCAGCGCAAAGCGCTTCCGCAAGGCGGCGGCCGGCAGATGTATGCTGCGCAGCAATTCGCCGGGCCGCAGGATATTGGCATGATCGCCGGTGACAAAGTCGAGCGCCGCGACCTCGCGCGGCGGTCCCGATCGCGGCCACAACCTATAACGGGCTTCGAGCGCCACGCTCAGCGAGATCATCGCACCCGCCGGCAACGACATGCAGATATTGCCGCCGACGGTGGCTGCGTTCCAGATCTTGAACGAGGCGAGCAGCGCATCGGCGCAATCCTGAAACAGGGCCGCCGCGGTCCAGTCCCGCGGAGCGGAAAAACGGCAAAGTTCCGCGATCGTGCAGGTTGCGGCGATGTCGCATCCATCGGCGGTCCGGCGCAACGCCGGCCAGCCCAGATGTTCCAGGTCGATCAAGGTGTCGATCGCGGGTTGCGGCTCGGAGAACAACCAGGTCCCGCCGGCGAGCCAGGCATAGCCTTTACGCCAGTCGTCGATATCGTCAACCGTCGTCGGCCGGCGGACCTGCTGCACCTGGTTCAGGTTCATTGCAGATCTCGGCTGCTGCGCGGACCCGGCGGCGGGTCGATTGCGAATTTCGGCCGAACGGCATCGAGGGTCGCGGGGCCCTCGCCGACCGTGACCAGCATCGGCCATTGGCGCGAGCCGAACGGCACCAATGGCGGCAGAAACGGCTTGATGCCGCGCTGCGCGTCGGCGGCGATGATCGCCGCGCGCGCGTCGCCCCCCATCAGCTCGTAATCCATCAGCCGGTTATTGCCAAAGAACAGCGCTCCGACCGGGCGGTCGGCGATGATCCGGGTCATCGCTTCGAGCATCTCGTCCGGGGTGGTGGTGAACGAGATGGTCTCGATCAGCATCAGCCGCTCATTGAGCGCGGTCGGGCCGAAAAACTGAGCCAACACGCTGAACAGCACGTTGTTCTGCCGGGCGACGTAGATCGTGTTGCTGGCGGCGTAGGTCTTGTCCCAGTCGGCGCCCAGCAATTGTTTCCAGCCGGCGACGATATCGATCCAGTGATCGACCTGGGTTTGCGCCGCCCATGCGATGTTTTTCTTGAGAAGCGCCGCCTGATGTGCGGCGAAGGCGGCGAGGTCGGCGAACGAGACCGAGTTTTTCGCGATCGCCCCATCCATGAATGCAAGATTGTTGCGCAAGATCTTGCGGCTGTTGCCGCGCCAATCCGCCGGCATGTCGATCATATCGATGCCGTCGAGCGCCGATTGCATCCGCGTGCGGTAAGCCCGCATCGGGGCGAGCCAGGACTGGTCGGCGGGATTGTCGAGATACGGCCCGACCACCTCCGCCAACGCCATCGTGCTGTGCCCGACCGATTTCAGGACCTGGTAGGCAATCGGCACCGGCGGCGCCTCGACCGGAGCCATGCCCGGCCGATAGAGGATGAACCGACCGCCCGATCCGGAGAACAGCGCCAGAATCACCGGATGACCGGCGAGGATGTTTTTTCGAAAGATGGCCGAGGCGTTGTCGTAGAGGTCGAACATCGTCGCGTTCAGCTGCAGCACGTTCCGCGTGGCGATCTCTGCGGGCGAAACGGCCGAAGCGCCGACAAGCCCTTGCATATAGGGCGGCAGATCCGCGGCCTGCACGGCGCCGCCGGCCAGGACGACGGAAATCGCCGTCAACGCGCATCGCGCCGCCATCGCTGCTTTGGTCACGACTACCCCTCCCTCGGGCCGAAAACGGCCGGGCCGCTGCCGCTGCCGCCGTTCAGCTTGCGGGCCGGAGGGTAATAAATCGCTAAAGACCAACGCTCGGGGGCAGGTGGGACCGCGGCGGCAAAACCTTCAGCTCGAACACATTGAACAGCCGGGGGTGGTGATCGATGCAGAGACCGGGGTTGAAGTGGACCTTGAATTTGGGACCGGCGGCATCGTTCCCGGTCGTCTACCCCTGTGATCCGAGTGTCGGGGTACCGGCACCGCGCCCCGTCACGTCCGTGCATTGGATTTTGGAGTGAGGCGCAGCAAGATTTCGACCACCTCGCGGTGGGCAGCGCTCTCCGGATCACGGAATTCGTCGGCAGAGTGAGCATCGGCGAGACGGCTCAATCGCAACAATTCGCGGATGCGTTGCCTCCGGTTCAGTTGCAACTCGGACGGACGGTAGGTGAAGAACAGTCGCGGAATCTCACCTCGGCCAAACAGATGGCTGAATTCCGATGCCGTCACATAGATCAGAAACAGGACCAGTATCCAGAGCGAAATCGCGGAAAAACGATGCCAGGAGAAACTCGTGATCAGATGACAGGAAACGGAAGCCGCCGACGGTTTATGCTCGATAAGCCAAAAATGCAGGAACCGCTCGAGCAGGCGGGCAAAGAACACCACTGTCCAGTAAACCGCGCGTCTTGAACAGAATCGGCAGGATCAACGGTGCTCGATCGTAGCGCCGTCAGAAAGGGCATCATGTTGGCGACCAGCACCGCCTTGCCGACGATGAGCGCGGCGGTGGTAGCCAGCATGAAAGTGCTGAAGGCGAAAGATAATGGGCAACCAGCAGGTTGCGTCGTAAACACGACAAAGTTGAAGCCAATAAAAAAGAAGATCGTCGGCGGCAATACTTCACGGAATTCGTGGAGAAGTCGGCGGCCGATCCGGCCTGCGAAGTTTTCGGGCGGAACGACCAGGCTCGCCGGCGCGTCGGTAACAATGCGGGATGGTTGTCGTCAAAGAGGACGGGCCTGGTCCGCATCAGCGCTCTCCAATGACGGTGTTCACTGGTTGACGAAGCACGGTGACACTGGGCGGCGCCCCCTCAGTAAGCGTGGTTGCCGGCCGGTCGAGCAGCGAGACCGGTCCGTGGTCCCGTGCGACGGATTCATTGGGTGGGTATGGTGACGACGGGCGGAGACCCCTTTATTCCGGTATCCGCGATAGAGAACAGCAGCATGATGATCCCGAATGTGTATTTGGATTGGATGTCGGTATCAGCGATCCAGAACCATCTCTTATCGTATTGCACGGCAACATAGGGGTTCTCGGGCGGCGTATCTGCGACCAGGACCCGGAACGGCGGACCGACCGGCGCTCCCGGCGTCTGGGCGCCGGCCATGCCGGGTGCGGCCTTCCCTTGAGCTACATCCGACACGGGCACCTGCACGATGGCTGCGAATTCGAGCATGATCTGCAGCATCGAGCGCGTCATCATGTCGATTTCGTTGTCTTTTCCCGAATAGCCGCCATAGTTGACTTTGAGCTCTCGTAAATCGGACTTTATCCCGAGAATGCTTTTTAATTCCCTACCCCTGGCCGCGAGCTGCGGGTCCTTGCTCGGTCCAAAAATGAGCACGGAACTCTCAGTACCGTCCTTGGGACGCTCGATCCGTATCTGAACGGCGCCGGCGAGCTGACCCTCGCGCATCAGTTCGACGAGGCGAGTGAATTTCGGGTCCGCCGCCCGGTTGAGCCGGTTCGACTCGTTGTTGAGACCGTTTATCGAATCCAGCATGATCGGCATAATGCGATCTGCGGAATACCCCGATTGCAGCATGAACAGCACCGAACTCGGCGGAATCGGCGTCATCAGCCTCTTCAGGAAATCCACCCCGGTGAGCGGCGAATAAATCACCGTGGGCCGATCGGTGTAGGTACCGGCTGCGTTCGCGCCGCCGACCGCCGTAAAGGGACCGACGATGCCCGCAGTAAAGTTCCCGGCGGTAAAGCTGCCGCCGATCGCGCTTTGGAGCTGGTAGCCGGCAATAACCTGGGAGACTTCGAGAAAGATCGGCATATCGGCATACCGGAGCTTGACGATATTGAGCAGCGTCTGCTCTTTCCAGGAATTGCCGATCGCGCTTCCGTAATCGATCCGGTCGTGCGGGACCGTCGCCGGACCGATGCTGCTGCACGCCACGACCGAGAATGTCATGGCGGCGGCGGCAACTTTTCGGAACATATTTATTCTACACTGTGCGCAGCTCAAACACGTTGAAGCGCCAGGGGGTGTGATCGATGTAGAGGCCGTTGGCGACGAGGTCGCCGCCGTCGCGGTCGTAGACCTCGGTCCCCATCAGATCGATCAGACGAACCGGCTTGCCGCGCAATTCCGGAAACGGCAACGGCAGACGGCATTGCCCTCGATTGCCGGAGTAATTGACGACGACGACGTGGCGGGCGCCGTCGGCGCCGGCCCAGGCGCAGGCAATGAAATCGTCCGAGGTCCGGTTCTCAGCCCAGGCCGGCTGTGGCTGGATCTGCGACCAGGCGCCGTCGCGAAAGGCGCCGGTCGTCTTCGAGGACCTGCAACAGCTTGACATAAAATGCCGCGACCTCTTCGTCGACCGGTTCGACCGGGCCGCGGCACAGATGTGTCGGCACCCGTATCCGCGCGCCCTCGAACTGGCCCTGATAAAAGAAGCGCAGGCCGGGCGACAGATAGGTGACGATCGCCGCCGCCTGATGCTTTGACCAGTGAAATTCGGCCGCGGCGCGGGGCTCGTCGTGGTTTTCGAGAAAGCGGGCGAGCTTGTCCTGATAGTCGAGGCCGGCGAGCAGGTGACCGCGGATCGGCCCGGCAATGCCGTCCCGCAGACGGTCGTAGAGCCGCTTGTCGTAACAATATTGAAAACCTTGCTGCTGCAAGGTCCATTCGAGGTCCCAGTAGACTTCTGCCATGAACGTGAAGGCGGGATATCGAGCATGAACCGCCGCGGTCGCCTTCGGCCAGAACGGCTCCGGCGCAACGCCCCAGGTGCGCTGGAAGATTTCGGGCAACAGCAGCATTGCCATGTCGCAGCGCACGCCGTCGCACTGGCCGGCGATTGCGATCAGCTCGTCGATGCGCGCCGCCTGCAGTTCGGCATTGCCGTAATTGAGCTGCAAGGTGTCGGGCCAACCGGGAAAATTCGGATCGCGGCCATAGGCGAGCATCTTCGGTCCACGATCGGTCTCGACGCGCAAATAGTTGTACGGTGACGCGGCCAGCGCCGCCGCACTGCCTTCGACATAATACTCGGGATGGGTCTTCACCCAGGGATGGTCGGGGGCGGTGTGGTTCGGCACGAAATCGAGCAAGAGCTTGATGCCGCGCTTTGCCAGATTTTCGCGGAATTGCGCGAGCGCCGCTTCGCCGCCCAGCGACTCGCTGACGGTGTAGGAGGTAATCGCGAAGCCGGAGCCGCAGATGTCGTCCTCGGTCAGGTCGGGCAGAACGGCCATGAACTCGGCGCGCCATTGCGGGTTGCTGCGCGAAACGGCCCGGCCGGCGGCGCCGATCTGCCAGACGCTCAACAGCCAGATCCAGTCGAAGCCCTGTTCGGCAAAGCCGTCGAGCGTGGCCTCGTCGATGTCGGCCAGGGTGATTGCGTTTGCCGGCTTCGCGCGACAGACGCTGGAGCCAGACGCGGGTGTTGATCTGAAACAGCGATCGGATAGCGCGGTGCGGGCGCCATGATCGTCCCGCCTACGCCGTCTCTATCTCGCGGCCAAAGGCCGCTTCCCGGCCGCCTTGCAGAAAGGTCTCTGCGTCGAGCTTGCCAAAAATATCGATCAGGCCGGCGATGACCCCGGTCCAACCCGTCTGATGGCTGGCGCCGATGCCGGCGCCGTTGTCGCCGTGGAAATATTCGTAGAACAGCAAATTGTCCCGCCAATGAGGATCGCGCTGGAATTTCTCGGCGCCCCCAAAGACCGGCCGCCGTCCGCTCTCGTCGCGCAGAAAAATCCGGGTCAGGCGATTGGCGATTTCCCGGGCGACCTCGAACAGGTTCATCAAGTTGCCGGACCCGGTGGGGCACTCGATCTTGAAGTTGTCGCCGTAATACGCAAAGTAGTGCATCAGGGCGCGGATGATCAGCGCGTTGACCGGCATCCAGATCGGGCCGCGCCAGTTGGAGTTGCCGCCGAACATGCCGCTGTCCGATTCCGCCGGCAGATAGCTCACCCGATATTCCTGACCGCCCGCCGAAAAGACATAGGGATGCTCGGCGTGATAGCGGGACAACGAGCCGGATCCCGTAGGGGCTCAGGAACTCGTTCTCGTCGAGCATGCGGGTCAGAATCCGGCGCAGCCTGTTCTGATTTACCAGTCCCATGATGCCCCGCTCGGCGACGCCCAAATGGCCCGGCCCGGTTTCATGGATCGACTCGCGCAGCTCCGGCATGCGCCTGCAGGCGCTCCTGGAACTGCCGCGGTCAGTCTGGGGACCCGCTCGCGCTGCCACTTGTCTACGGCCGTCGCGGCGCAGAGCGGCAACAGACCGACCATCGAGCGGACTTTGAGCCGGGTGGCGTTTCCATCGGGCAAGCGCAAGCACGTCGTAGTAGAAGCCGTCCTCCTCGTCCCACATGCCGCCCGGACCGATCCCGTTCATCGCCCGGGCGATCAGCAGCAACTCCATCGCGTAGTTCGCCGCCAGCTCCTCATAGGTCGGATCGTGCGCGGCGAGCTCGAAAGCAATCTCGAGCATGTTCTGGCAGAACAAGGCCACCCAGGCGGTGCCGTCGGCCTGTTCCAAATGGCCGCCGGTCGGCAATGGCGCGCTGCGGTCGAACACGCCGATATTGTCGAGGCCGAGAAACCCGCCCTCGAAGAGGCTTCGGCCGAACCGGTCCTTGCGGTTCACCCACCAGCCGAAATTCGACGTCAGCCTGCCGAACATCCGCTTCAGAAAATCGAGATCGGTCCGGCCGCGCACCGCCTGCTCCATGCGGTACAGAAAGATCGTCGCCCAGGCCTGTACCGGCGGGTTGACATCGCTGAAATTCCACTCGTAAGCCGGGATCTGCCCGGTCGGATGCAGGTATGTCTGGCGGAGCAACAGGTCGAGCTGTTGCTTGGCGAAATCGATGTCGACGGTCGCCAGGGCCAGCGTGTGAAACGCCAGATCCCAAGCGGCAAACCACGGATATTCCCACTTGTCCGGCATCGAGATGACATTGTCGCCGATCATGTGGAACCACTCGCGGTTGCGCACCTGATGGGGCGTCGGCCGCATCGCGTCGTAGCCGTGTTCCTCGAGCCATTTGTCGGTGTCGTAAAAGAAGTACTGCTTGCTCCACAGCATCCCGGCCAATGCCTGCCGCATCACACGCGCCTCGTCTTCGCTGACGCGGGCCGGGGTTATCGCTTGATAGAACGCGTCGGCCTCGCTCCGGCGCTGTTCGATGATCTGATCGAATTGGCGGCTGAACGGGTCCCGCGAGGCAGCGTCGGTCAATCTCAGCCGGATGACCGCGGTTTCGCCGGCGCCGACGTTGAGCTGATAGTGTGCGGCGGCCTTGGTCCCGGTCCGGTTCGGGTTGACGGCCTCTTGCCGGCCCGCCACGACGTAGTTGTTGATCCCGTCCTTGACATAAGGCGAAGCGTTGGGCGTGCCGAAAATGCGCTCGTTGTTGGTGTCGTTTTCGGTGAACAGCAGGCTCGGATTTCCGTCGCAATGCAGCAGGAAGCCACCCAGCTCGGCATGCGAGGTTTCGATCGTAACAATGTTTTCTCCCGGCTTCTGTTGCAAAGAGGGCTTTGGCTGGTCCGGCCACCAGGTCCAGGTGTTGCGGAACCACAGGGTCGGCAGCACGTGGATCGTAGGCCGCCTCGGGTCCGCGATTGGCGACGCTGATTTGGATCAGGATGTCGGTCGGGCTCGGCTTTCGCATATTCGACGAACACGTCGAAATACCGGTCCTCGTTGAATACACCGGTATCGAGTAATTCGTATTCCCAATCGTTGCGGCCGCGCCGCCGGTTCGTTTCGACGAGATCGCCGTAGGGATACGGCATTCTGCGGATATTTATACAGATACTTCATGTATGAGTGGGTCGGCGTACTGTCGAGGTAGAAGTAGTATTCCTTGACGTCCTCGCCGTGATTGCCCTCGCTGTTGGTCAGGCCGAACAGCCGTTCCTTGAGGATCGGGTCCTTGCCGTTCCACAGCGCCAGCGCAAAACACAGCCGCTGCTTGTCGTCGCTGAAACCGGCGAGGCCATCCTCGCCCCAGTGATAGGCGCGCGAGCGGGCCTGATCGTGGGTGAAGTAGTTCCACGCGTCGCCGTTTTCGCTGTAGTCTTCGCGGACCGTGCCCCATTGGCGCTCGCTGAGGTAGGGTCCCCATTGCTTCCACGGCACGCCTTTCTCCCGTGCTTCGTCGAGGCGCAGTTCTTCGACAGTTTTGGCTCGATGGTTTTTGGCAGTCTCGGCCATCTGATCTCCCTGTGCTTATCTGCTGGCGAGCAACAACGCCTGCATAAGAGGCAGCCCGGCCCCGGCGCGGCGCCTGACGGGCGATCATCGACTTTTCGTTGGTCCTTGTCACCTCGCGCGCAAGTGTTCGGCGGTCGACGGGTTCCCCGTTTCCCGCGGCAGCGCCACGTTCCTGTACGCCCGGCAGACAGACGCGATTGCGCAGCTTCTGCGACCCACCTATGCGCGGATCAGCGGTCGAATTTCCTTGCCAGACAAGCCGTCATGCTCAATCGTGGCCAGCATCGCCCCATACAGTAATGGAAATCCGGGGGATGCCGGTTCGCCGCTGCCGCACAGGGACGGATTTTTCGCTGAGTTCACGGCCCGGTCGGGCATCGCTGCCGGCCTGCGCCGCTGCGGTGCCGACGGATCGCGCCGCTTTCGCCGAAAGAGTGAGATTAGAGACGCAAAAACCATCGCACTGACGGAGTGTTCGCCATGCCCATGCCGACCCGGGTTCAAATATTCCGACGCCATCGAGCCGCTGGTCCAGTTTATCGAGGATACCTCTCCCGACGAGATTCTGGACCGCACGCTGGACAAACTGCGCGCGGGGGTATCGACCCAAACCATGCTGATGGCCTCTGCGCTGGCGGTGACCCGCTCCACCGAGATGCCGCCGGGTCATCACGGCGGCCCGCTGCACCCCCTGGCCGGCCTCTACGCGATATCGAAGACGGTCGAGCGCCTCGAAGGCGAAGAGCGGTTTGTCCCGGTGCTGCAGCACGTGGCGCTGACCAACAAGCACATCAACCATCCGGCGATGGGGCCATACAGCCTGTTCGAATTCGCGCCGGAGGATGCCGGCGGGGTCGAAGCGACCAAAGCGGCGTTCCTCACCGCGGTCGGGCGCGGCGAGTGGAACAAGGCCGACCATCTTTACCAGTGGCTGTGGGATCATGCGCCTCGTATCGAGGCCTTCGATCTGCTGCTGAGCGTGGCGATCCCGAAAAATTTCAACGACGACCACTATTTCATGTTCCCCGGCACGGTGTGGCGCGCCTTCGAGACCGGAGTGCTCGACGACGAGTTCTTCAAAACCGTGATGCGCCCGGTGGTGCGCTTTGTTACCCGTTCGCCGGTCGCCCCGAACAATCCGATGCCCTCGCCGTTGCCGCAGATCAACGGGCTGATCGAGGAGCACCACCTGTTGGAGCGCATCTACCGCCAGCGCACCGGCGAGGATGAAACGGCGGCGATCGGCAAGCTCGGCGAGGCGATCTCATCGGTCGAGGTCTTTGCCGATATTCCGGTGCTGATGGCCGAGGCGCTGGCCGGCGGGATCTCGCTGGACGGCGCCGGCGAGGCGCTGTCGATCGGCGCGGCCGGCCTGTTCCTGCGCTCCCTCGGCGGCAACCCGATGGATGTCCACCTGCACACCAGCATCAATCTGCGGCGCTATCTGCTGCGGCTCGACGGAATCAGCCTGAAGAACAAACTGCTGCTGCTGTTGACCTGGCAGTCGGGCCCGGAGATCCGCTCGACCGCGGGTCGGATGGAGCCGTACCCGCAGCCCGATATGAAGGCGGTCGCAGCCTTGCCGAAGCGGACGCAGGAGGAGTTGCTCGACGCGATCCGGCACAGCATCTACAACCAGCCGCCGACCGATTGGTCGACGGTGACCAATCTGGGAATGATGCGGGCGGTGCCGGAGGTCAAGGACGTGGTCAACCTGGCCACCCAATACATGAAGGCCGGCTACGACCCGCAGGCCTTGATCGCGCGCCTCGCCGAGATCGTGTGCCACGACAATTTCACCGAAATGCACGCGTTCAAGCATCATCAGTCGATCGTCGAGGAGTACAACAACACCCGCGAGCCCTGGCGCTGGATGCACTTGGTCTGCGGCGCCCAAGCCGCGGCGATCTCCTTCGGCAAGAACATGACGATCTACGAAGAGTATTTGGACCTGCTGCATGCGGCTTAGTGCCGAGCGGCGATAGGGGTACTGCGAAAGCCGATCCCGTCCGAAAAACGGCCGGGATCGGCAACCGCCTCAATCACCCGATTCTATCGCAAATCCAGCAATTTCCTTGCCCGGGCCGGTCCCGGGCATTTTGTTTTTGCCGGGTATCAGACGAACGAGCGATGTTTGATTGCCCATTCGAAAAGATTGAACCGCTTCATCTTTCGGCGCTCGCTTCCAGCAGACGCACCTTTTCGCCCGGGATCAGTTTCTGCACCCCGGCCGTGACGACGATGTCGCCTGGCGACAGCCCGCCGGCGACGACGACCTCCTCGCCCTGATAACGCGCGACGGCGATCGGCTTTAGCTGCACGACGCCGTCCGCGCCGACGAGCCAGACCGCCGTCTTCCCACCCTTGTCGAAGAGGGCGGTTCCCGGGATCGATATATTGCGGCTCTGGTTCACCGTTACGCTGCCGATGACATTGGCGCCGAGCCGCATTTGCGGCGGCGCCTGCGGCAGCGCCACGCGAACCGTATAGGTCCGCGTCGCCGGGTCGGCCTGTGGCGAGACATAACGCACCTTCCCTGCGGTTTCGATCGCCGGGTCGCTGGCCAGCCTGACTGCAACGGTCGGGTCTTTCTGCGGATTGTGGAAGGCAGCCTCGGCAACGTTGAAGACCGCCTCGCGCTCGTCCGGCCGGGCCAGGCGTACGACCATCTGACCGGCGCTGACGACCTGTCCGGCATCGGCGCCGACGGCGGTGACGACCCCGTCATGGTCGGCCTTCAACTCGGTGTAACCCAGATTTTCCGAATCCTGGATCTGCCGGGCGCGCGCCGCATCGGCCTGGGCTTGCGCGGTCTTGAAGGATTTGACCGCCTGATCGTATTTCACCTGGGTCGTGTGGCCGTTCTTCAACAGCTCGCGTTGTCGATATTCCTGGGACCGGCTCCGCGCGACCTCGGCATCCGCCGACGCCACCTCGGCCTTGGCGACCTCCAGTTGCTGACGATATTGCTGCGGGTCGAGGCGGGCGAGCAGAACGCCCTTTTTGACGCTGGTCCCGATATCGACCGGCCGTTCGAGAACCTTGCCG
Organism: uncultured Alphaproteobacteria bacterium; assembly: GCA_963701815.1. Taxonomy (GTDB): domain Bacteria; phylum Pseudomonadota; class Alphaproteobacteria; order ATCC43930; family CGMCC-115725; genus AP-15. The sequence goes on along the minus strand of CAVPBN010000008.1, from coordinate 114,540 downwards.
TTTACGCGAAAGCCGATATCGGCTTGATAGCGCGGCTGGATTTCGCCGGTCAGCGACATCGTCTCGCCGGTTTCGCGCGGTTCGACGGTCACCGTACGCACCGGCCGAATTTCCGGCGCCGCCGCCTTCTCCTCCTTGCCGCAGGCGGCCAGCGCCAGGATGACGGTCAAGACCGCGATCGTCGGCGCGAGAGGCTGCAACAACCGACCCAAAATTTCAGGCGACACCGGTTTGGTCAACCCGCCGGCCATCCTTGTCTCCTCGGGATGCTCAATGCCAACGGCGACAATGCCGGGTTCGGTCCGACCCGGCAATCCGCTCGCGTTCGATCGGTGCGACGGCGCCCTGATCGGGATCGATGCGCCGTGCGGCTTCAGCCCGTTTCGGCCTCGACATTTGCAATGATCTGCTGAGCCTCGGCGAGGATTGAACGCAGGTGTTGCTCGTCGCGAAAGCTCTCGGCGTAAAGCTTGTACACGGCCTCGGTGCCCGAGGGCCGGGCCGCAAACCAACCATTGGCGGCAACGACTTTGAGGCCGCCGATCGGCGCGTCGTTCCCTGGCGCCCGCGTCAGCTTCGCCAGAATCGGCTCGCCGGCCAAGTCGGGCTCCCTGACGACTTCCGGGCTCAGCTGTTCGAGCCGCGCCTTCAGTTCCGGTGAGGCCGGCGCATCGATCCGGGTGTAGTGGGCGGTACCGAATTCCGCCGTCAGCGCATGGTAATGTTCGCCCGGATCCCTCCCGGTCCGGGCGGTGATCTCGGCGGCCAGCAGATCCATGATCAGGCCGTCCTTGTCGGTCGTCCACACGCTGCCGTCTGTTCGCAAAAAGCTCGCCCCGGCGCTCTCCTCGCCGCCAAAGCAGTACGAGCCGTCGAACAGCCCCGGCGCGAACCATTTGAAGCCTACCGGTACCTCCGAGAGCCGGCGATCGAACCGCTGTACGACACGGTCGATCATACCGCTGCTGACCACGGTTTTGCCGACCGCCGCCGCGACCGGCCAGTCCGGGCGATGCGTCAGCAGATACCCGATCGCCACGGCCAGATAATGATTCGGGTTCATCAACCCCGCGGCCGGCGTGACGATGCCGTGCCGATCCGAATCGGGATCGTTGGCGAAGGCCACGTCGAACCGATCCTTGAGCCCGACCAGCCGGGCCATCGCGTAGGGGCTCGAGCAATCCATCCGGATTTGACCGTCGTGATCGACCGTCATGAAAGAGAACGTCGCGTCGACCAGCGGGTTGACGACGGCGATGTCGAGCCCGTAGACCGCGTTGATCGGCTCCCAGTAATGGATCGCGGCGCCGCCCAGCGGATCGACCGCCAGCTTGAGCCCGGCGGCGCGGATCGCGTCCATGTCGACGACATGTCGCAAATCGTCCACATAGGGCCGCACGAAATCCTGCTGATGGGTCGTCGCCGCATGCAGTGCAGCCGACGCCGCCAGGCGTTTGACCCCCGCGTTGCCCTCGCGCAGCAAGCCGTTGGCGCGCTCTTCGATCCATCGGGTCACGTCGGTGTCGGCCGGGCCGCCGTCGGGCGGGTTATATTTGAGCCCTCCGTCCTGGGGTGGATTGTGCGACGGGGTGACGACGATGCCGTCGGCAAGGCGCCCGACGCGCTCACGGTTGTGCACGAGGATTGCGCGCGAGATCACCGGCGTCGGCGTCACCCCGTCATCCTGCTGGATGATCGTGTCGATGTTGTTGGCCGCCAGCACGGCGAGAGCGGTACGCTGCGCCGGCCCGGACAGCGCATGGGTGTCCTTGCCCATAAAAATCGGCCCGTCCGGGCCGTGGGCCCGCCGATAGTCGCAGATTGCCTGGGTGATGGCCAGTATGTGGGCTTCGGTGAACGAACCGCGATAGGGTGAGCCCCGGTGCCCGCTGGTGCCGAAGGCGACGTGTTGGCCGGGGTCGTCGAGATCGGGCCGCCGCTCGTAGTAATCGCGCTCGAGACGGACCGGATCGACCAGCATCTCCTTGGGCGCCGGCTTGCCGGCCAGCGGCGACATCGTCATCGGTGTTTTACCCACCCGATGCGATCGCTGCGTGACGGGTGTCGTTCCACAGCCGGATCGCCGGTTCCGCCAGATTGTGCTCATAGCCGAGGAGGCTGAGGCTGGCGGTGCCGAGCAACAGCAATCGGCCCCCCGCCGTCTCGAGCCCGAGCCACCGGGCGGCCAGGACCCGCAGAATATGGGCGCTGGAAAAGACCAGAACGTCGCCGCCGACCGCACGGATACGGGCCACGGCGCGCTCGGCGCGCGCGCCGATTTCGTTCGGCGACTCGCCGCCCGGACAGCCGTCGCGAAAGAGCTGCCAATCCGGGTCCTCTGCCAGAATCTCGGCCGTGCGGCGGCCCTCGTATCGGCCGTAATCCCACTCGGCGAGGTCGGGCTCGATCTCGGCCCGATCGCCGAAGCCGGCCAGCTCGCAGGTCCGGACCGCGCGTTGCGACGGACTGGTCACGACCTTGGCGAAATCCAGCCCCCGCAGCCGAGCGCCGAGGGCGCGGGCATCGGCTTCGCCATGTTCGGTCAACGGCAGGTCCGTCCGGCCGGTATGCTGGCCCGACAGGCTCCATGCGGTCTCGCCGTGCCGCGCCAAATAGACGACGGGAAGCGGGTCGGTCATGATTTCCTCCCGGCAAGGGTATCGCCGGCGTCGCGACGCCGCCGCCACAGCCGCCCGCCTTCGACGATCTGCCAGACGCCGAGCGCCGGCAATCCGATCGCGAGGTCGCGGGCCCGCTTCAGCAGCGACAGGGCGAGCGCCATTTCCGGCGACAGGCCAAAGGCGGCGCCGACCAGAATATAACCGCCCTCCTGCACGCCGACCGCGTTCGGGATAGCGAAAGCGAGGGTGCGGATCGCATAGAGCAGACTTTCGATGACCAGCACCACCCCGAAAGAGAGCGGTGCGTGCGCGAGGCGCAAAGCGATCCAGGCCTGGGAGGCGCCGGCGAACCAGCAACCCAAATGGACCCAGAACCCGACCCGGAGCCGGGCCCTGCGTCGATAAATATCGGCGAGCGCCCGATGCAATACACCGGCGCCCGCGGCGGTTCGTTCAGCCCAGCCGCGGCCGAGAACGCCGGCCAGGCGATCGATCAGCCCGGCGCCCCGCCGCTGAAAGAGGACGAACATCGAGGCGATGACGCCGGCCACGACCAGGCCGATCGCGACCGGCACGGCAAAAGGCGAATCGGGCCGCAGGCGGATCAGTCCGATAAGGCCGGCAGCCGTGTAGGCGAGTTTCGCGAGAAATTCGAGGGTCAGGTCGACGATCGTGCTCGCCGCTGCGATCGAGGCCGGCACGCCGGCCAATGCCGCGGCGCGCGCGCCGAGGACGCAGCCGCCGACCGGCGATAACGGCAACACCTCGGAGCCGGCGTCGCGCACAAGGCGCGCCCATACAAATATCCAGGCGGCTGCCCCGGGCACCAGCCTGCCCCAGGCGAGGCCCATCAACCCGATCAGCGCCAGTTGGATCAGGCAGACCGCGGCAAACCCGGCCCAGCCGATGGCGAGCAGCGAGCGCGCCACCGCTCCTGCGCCGAAGACGGCGACCAGTACGGCCATCGCCGCCAGACCGGCGAGCGCCGCGACGATCGAGACCGCCTTCATCGCGACATCGCGCCGAATCGGCGCGACGCGGGGTCCGCCGGCCCTGCCCCTAATAGGGCGGCGGATAGTAGTAGGGGGGCGGATAGTACGGCGCCGAATAGGCCGAGGCTGCGGCGGCGGTGCCGACCGCGGCGCCGACGGCCACGCCCGCCGCTACCCCGGCGGCCGGAGCGCCATAGTATCCGCCGCGATAGACGGTGCCGCCGTGATAGCCGCCATACCCGCCGTGAACCGCCACGCCGCCATTGGGGCCGCGGACGGCGGCGCCGCCCATCGGACCGCGGTAGGCGGCGCCGCCATTGGGGCCGCGGACCGCTCCCCAGCCGAACGCGTGCGGCGCGGCCGATGCCATCAACAGTGCACTGAAACAGGCGATCGTCAGGCGCTTCATGGCCTGTTTCCTTTAGCCTTGGCGCGCGCCGCCGCGGCTGGTTTCAGGGCGATCTGCGTCGCCCCCGCCGGCGGTTGAAAGGCGAAATCCGCATCGGTCGGATGGATCGAGAAATCCCATTTCGAAAAGGCCGCGATAAAACTCGGCTGGCCCGGCAGGTTGCGATAGGTCACGATCAATCGCCGCGGCAAGGACTGCTCGGTTTTTTCGAGCCACAGCTCGAGTTCGATGCCGGGCGGTTGCGCGAAGAACATGTGCAGGCACGGGACCCCGTCGATCGTCACGGTATTGACCACTTCGCCGGATTTGACCCCGCTCAGAAACGCCTTGTCGGGCGCATCGCTCAGCAGATCGGCGAGCGGAAAGTCGACATGGAGACGACCCATCGCCTCCTTCATCATCGCTTCTATCGTGTCCGGCGCCGGGATCTTTACGTATTTGTTCCGCTCGGGCAGGAAGACGGTCAGGGTCTTGCCGTCATAGAAGATCTTGCTCGATCCATCGTCGCCGCTGCGGTCGACCAGCAGCCGGTTCGGCCGCCGCATCGTGACGCTGAGAGAATGGAAGATGTGCAGCGGCTGCCCGTTGGCGCCGGCGTAGACGCGGATCGTCTGCGCCTGAAACGAAAGCTGCTCGGCGCGCAAGGTGTTGCCCATGCGCTGCAGCGCCGCGCTCGCCTCCGCGCTGATCTCGGGTTTTTCCTGGGCCGCAGCCCGCGCCACGGGAATCGTGGCCGGCGCCGACCCGACGAGGACGCCGGCAATCAGCATGCCGAGGATCGCTGAAATACGAAGCTTCACAAATTCCTCCTGAGTCGGCGTAATCCGAGCGGGGGCGGATCGCGCGCCTGCCGCCGCGGCCTCGCTCGGTTGGGGTTACGGGTGCAGCGCCTGGCGGAAGGCCTGCGGCACGGTCAGCTTGGGCTTGGCTTCGCACAGCCGCATGACCTTTGCAATATTCCCTTCGATCCGACCGACGTCGATGATGTGCAGGCCGGCCTTGGCAGCAAGATAACCGTAATAGAACATCGCCGCCGACGCGCGGTCCTCATCGGAGGCTTCGAGCAGATCGGAGCAGCGCACGCGCTCGATATCCCAGCGCTGGGGAGCCACCGGCGCCGGGGACGGCGCCGGTGGCGAAGTGGCGGCGACGGGCACCGGAGGCGGCGGCGGCGCCGGCGCTTGCTCGGCGCAGGCGGCGAGGCATACCGTCGCCAGGATCGCCGCGAGCCTTATCTTCATGTCGTACCCCTTCTCCGCCTCCGCAGACCGGACGATGCAGCACGAGCGGATCGGCGCCGGTCAGAGACACGCCCCGGCGCTGCGCGCCGAGCCGCGGCGGATAGCGCCGCCGACCCCGCCGACGGCGCCGCCGATCGCGGCGCCACGCCCGGCATTGCCCCCGATCGCCCCGATCAGCGCCCCGCCTGCGGCCCCGCGGGCCGCCCCGCGCAGAGGCCCGGGCGTTACCGCATAGCAGGGCGGCGGGCTGTTGAAGCGAGCCTGGTTCCCACGCGAAAAATTCTGGCCGAGAGCCGGGATCGTCAGCACAACCCAGAGGACGGCGGCAAGGATTACGCCAGATCGAGCCATCTCACACCTTGACCCGCACCCGATTAACCCGCAGCCGACGGAACTTCGCCGCCGACAAACAACCTATTACAACCGGGCCGCCCGCGCGGCAAACATCGCCATAGCCGGGAATAGACCGAACCGCAGGCCGCTGCGCCTCCGTCGGTCCTTCAAGCGGCTGCGACCTTCGCCCGCAGCGCGTCGTCGCGGCGCTTTCGCGCCAACGCCGCTTCGCCGCCGCTCGTCGCGTGATAGAGGTCCAGACGGTCGAATTCATCTGTCGGCGGCGGTGCGATCGACAGGTCGGAATAGCGCCATCGGTCGGGTGCGGCGACGACCGTTTTCAGGATCGCCTTCGACTGCCGATACACCGACCAGTAATTCCAAGCCTTGCCGACGATGTCGCCGAACTGCCGCGGATAAAATGCGAATGCGCTCTCCAGCGGCAGGCCATGGCGGCGGTCGCCGCGCGATTTGCGGCGGAAGGCGCCACCCTCGAGCGGATGGACCGCCTCGAACATCGTCATCAGCTTGAACCACAGCAGGGTCGTCAGCGTGGTTTGGGGCCGTCCGGTCGGGTTGGCCGCCGCCCGGCGCAGGATCGTGCGCAGATGATCGAGGCTGTAGAAGCTTTCCCAGGCGGCGCGGTAAGCCTCTTCCCACTCCATATCCGACATTTTCGGGTGGTGCGTCACGCGGTGGTAGAGGTCGTATTTGTTGAGATCGGAATCCATCCAGACATTGTCGTCGAACAGCCTGCGGTGGTCCTCGGAGCCGGGGAGCGGCGTCAGAAAGAACAGTTCGAGCACGTCGATCGGCAATTCGCTTTTGATGATCTCGATGTCGCGCAGGATCGAGTGCTTGGTATCCCCAGGAAAACCGATAATGTAACCGGCACAGGTGATCGCGCCGTGCTCGCGCCATTTTTGCAGCATGACGCGGTATTCGGTGATCTTGTTTTGATGTTTTTTGCTGCTCAGCAGATTGTCCGGGTTGATGTTTTCGAGGCCGATAAAGACGCGGCGCACCCCGGCCCGCGCCGCCTTCTCGATAAAGTTCGGGATGCGGTGGCATAGGGTGTCGACCTGGATCGTAAAGCCGATCTTCAGGCCGTCGCCGAGCCGCAGCCGGATCATGCGGTCGAACAATTCCTCCCAGTGCCGGTTGCGGGCGAAATTGTCGTCGGTGATAAAAAATCGTCTGATCCCTCGAACGTAATTTTGGCGAATCGCCTGTTCGAGATCGTCGGGCGTGCGGTATCGGCTCTTGCGTCCCTGGACGTTGATGATCGTGCAGAACGAGCATTGGTACGGGCAGCCGCGGCCCAGATCGAGGCTCGACAGCGAGCCTGAAATCCGCCTGATGTGCCGCGGCGACAGCATCGGCGGCGGTTCTCCGGCGAGCGCGGGCAGATCGTCCATGTAATTGTAGAGCGGCTGCAATACGCCGTTCCAGGCATCGCGCATGACCTGGTCGAGCCGGCCGTGCTCGGCCTCGCCGGCAAAAAACGAGACGCCGAGGGCCTGCGCCGCGCGCATTTCGGGCGGCATCTCGGGCAGCATCGCGATCGAGCCCGAGATGTGAAAGCCGCCGATGCAGACCGGCAGGCCGGCGGCGCAAAAGGGCCTGGCGAGATCGACGGCGCGCGGAAACTGGTTCGATTGGACGCCGACCAAGCCGACAAGCACGCGACCGCCGGCCCGGCGGACCATACGCATGATCCGCGCAGGTCTGACCCGCTGGTTGGTCTCGTCGTAGGTATGCAGGCGAATCTCGACACCGGCCCCCAACACCTCGCGGCGGCTCGCATCCGTCGCCAAGCCGTTCAGGCAGGCCAACGTGTTCGAGGGAATGGCGGCTTTGACCCATTGGATCGGATAGCCGTCATCGTCGTAATGCGTCGGTTTGATCAGAACCAGATGAAACAGATCGTTGCGCTGCCGCCGGCTCGGAATCATCTTCCCTGTCAATTTGCTGTCTGCGCGACCGGAGATTGTACGGATCGGCGCAGCGATCATCGCTCAATTTATCGGCGGCTTCCAGGCGAATGCATTCGCAGCGCCGGCAACGTCGCTGGCGCCGTCGGCTCGGGGCGAGCCGGCCGGAACGGCGCCGGTCGGGCAGCGGCGCGGCGATCGGAGCAGGGGACAGCGATCGGCCGTTGTTCACCGGCGGCGGTGGTCGCTACAATCGCCGGCATGCGCGTCCTCTATCACCTCTGGCTGTCCCCCGCCGCGCGCACGGTGCGTGTCGTGCTGAGCGAGAAGAACCTGGATTTCACGTTGAAATCCGAGAAGACCTGGGAACGACGCCCGGAATTCCTCGCCCTCAACCCGGCAGGCGAGGTGCCGGTGCTGATCGAACCGGACGGGACCGTGCTCGCCGATACCGCGGCTATCGTCGAATATCTCGACGAGGTCTACCGCGAGAAGATGCTGATCGGCATCAACCCGGTCGACCGCGCCGAGGTGCGGCGGCTGACCGCCTGGTTCGACACCAAGATGTGGCTCGAAGTGACCGAGAACCTGCTCGGCGAGAAAATGATGAAGCGCTATCTCGGCTCGGGGCAGCCCAATTCGCGGGCGATTCGCGCCGGGCACGCGAATTTGCCGCATCATCTCGATTATATCGGCTATCTCGTCGACCGGCGGCGCTGGCTCGCCGGCGATCATTTCTCGATCGCGGACATCACCGCCGCGGCGCAATTGTCGAGCCTCGATTATCTGGGCGACGTCCCGTGGGACGAGCACGAGCCGGCCAAGGAATGGTACGCGCGGATCAAGTCGCGGCCGAGCTTCCGGCCGATCTTGAGCGACCATGTGCCGGGGGTCCCGCCGCCGCCGCATTACGCCGATCTCGATTTCTGAACTTCTGTGGCCGCCCCGGACCGTCGACGATCCGCCTCAGCCGTAATAGTGGGTCTCGTACAGCAGGCAGCCGCCGTTCGATTTGAACGGGCCGTGCACCGCGCCAGGGGGTCGGCAGGCGTAGGTGCCGGCGGCAAAGCCTTCGCCGCCCTCGCCTGCGGCGTCGTTGCCCACGGTCAGGTCGCCGGCGATCAGATAGACCTCCTCCCAATATTCGTGAACAAAGGGTGCGGTCGTGAACACGCCCGGGGCAAAGCGCAGCAGCCGCGTCCGGCTGCCGCTTCGGCGCTCGTCGTCGAGCGCGCCGGCAAGGATCTTTTCTTCGATGCCGGTCGGATAGCCGGCCGGGGTCGACCAGCCGGAATTCATGTCGACAGCGTGAAATTCGAGATGGGGTTTGTTGACGGGCATGGACGGAGCCTCCCTCTACGGCCTACCGGACCTGCCGGGCGGCCTGCAATGCCGAGCGGCACCGAGCCGACAGCCGGTCGGCGTTTCCTTGCAGGCAGGCGATCCCCCTGCCGCCGCCTAACGGAGCGCCGCCGCAATAGCGGTGAAAATCCCCGGCACAGGCTTGTCGCATCAGCGCCAATCGTCGCCGCATCGACATCGGCGGCTGCGGTTCCGTCGGTGCGGCAGCCACCGGCGGCGCCGCCGGTCCGGGGGCCGGTGCGGCGACGGCCGGCACGCCGGTAGCGGGCGCCGCTCCGCCGCCGCCGGCCTCGTTCAACGCCTGCCGGCAGCCCGCCGACACGCTCGCCGAATTCTGTTTGAGGCAATCGAGCGCCGCCGCGCCACCGGTCGGCACGCTCGAACAATGCGCCATGTAATCGCTCCGACATGCTTGGCGGATAGCGCCGATCTGCGCCTGGCTCGGCTGCTGAGCGAATGCCGGCGAGGCAGACAGCCACAGCATCGTCGACACGAAAAGCGGCCTGCCATATCCCGCTCTGCCGGCCGGGACTCATCCTTGTCCTCCGCTCGCCGGCCAGCCGAGCCCGGAGCACAGTCGGCTCACCGCTTCGAGTTGTCGGTCATGATCGCCGGTAAAACGGACGATCAGATCGGCTGACGCCGGCATCGGCGTATCCGCGCAGCCACTTGCCTGCGTCGGCCGCCGGGCCGCCGAAGCAGGCTTGGCGCTTGCGCATCTCTGCCGCCGGCTGGCCGTAATAACGCTCGAGAAACCCGTCGATGCTCCGCTCGGCGCGGCTCGCATCCTCGTCGAGCGCCAGGGTCACATAGTTCGCGGCCGCGAACCGGGCGGGATCGCGCCCGCCGTCGCGCACGACGCGCTGCACCTCGGCCCATTGCCCGGTCCAGCGGGCGAGGTCGGGCTCGTTGGCGAACCAGCCGTCGAAATGCCGCCCGGCGCGTTCGAGCGCCGGGCCGACCGAGCCGGCGAGCCAGATCGGCGGCCCGCCCGGACGGTGCGGCGTCGGCCCGAGCACGCCGCCCGCCACCGGCCAGCGCCCCTGCCAATCGACCGGCTCCCCGCTCCACAACGCTCGGGCCAGCCGCAGGCCCTCCATCATCCGCCCGACGCGCCCTTCGAACGGCACCCCGGCTGCCGCGAATTCGGCGCGGATATTGGCGACGTCGGTGGCGATGCCGGCGCCCAGCACCAGCCGACCCTCGCTGATCCGGTCCAATGTGGCGAGCTGATGCGCCAGCACGACCGGGTTGCGCAGCGCCGGCAGAAAGACCGCGGTCCCGAGCGTCACCTTTCGGGTGCGGGCGGCAACCGCGGCGAGCAGGGTCAGCGGATCGTGCCGCGGCCGGGCCAGCAGCGAATTGCCGACCCAGACCGAATGATAGCCGAGCGCCTCCGCCCGCTCGGCGAGCGCCAGCAGCGGCCCGGTCTCGGGCCGGCCCTGCATGACGGCCTCTCGGGTCGGCAGCAGATATCCGATGCGCGGCGCCATCGCCGGCCTCCTCCTTCGATCGTGGGCGCTCCTTTGTCAGAAGCACCGCAGGTGTCCGGCACCAACGGTAGCATATCGCACCGGGCGATGCTCAACCGCGACCGGTCAGCCAGCGTCCTACGGCGCCTCCCCGCAAATGGTCACGCCAGGCACAGATGGTCCGTGCGCGACCGGGGCAGGCTTGGGTCGGCGATGTCGCGCTCCAAACGCCTCACTCCGGCTCGATACGCCGCGTCGGAGATTGCCTGCAATTGCGAGCAGGTATCGCGGCGCCGCACGATCGCGAGCCACGCCGGCAGATCCTGTTCGAAATCGAGACGCTGATAGGCCAGCGTGACGCCAGCGAAGCCGAGCGCTTTCATGATACCGGCCACCGCGTCCGCAGGCCAAAAATCTTGCAGGTCGACGAGTTGCGCCTCGGGGAAATATTCGTAATAGAGCCAGTCGGCCGATTCCTGGGGACACAAATTGCGCACAACAAATCGGCCCCCCGGCCGAAGAGCCTGACGGACGGCGCTCAGCATGCCCGCCTTGTCTTCGATGTGATGCAGGGCGAATTGGCAGAATACGAAGTCGAAACTGCTGCCCGCGAACGGCAGAACCGCGCCATCCGCGCGCACCCAGGCGATATCGGGCGCCTTTCGGCGAGCCTGCCGCAGCATGCCGGACGACCGATCGAGCCCGAAATACCGGGCATCCGGCACCGCATCGCGGTCGGCGATCAGCTGGTTGCCGGTGCCGCAGCCGATGTCCAGAACTGCCAAACCAGCAGCGTCGCGCTGTCCGGCAAACGCCAGAAATTCCGGATCGGCCGCACGCGACCGATAGGGTTGCGTGTCGTAAAGATGCGCAACCTCATCGTAATCCACACGCACCCGCCGCGGCATCGCGAGCCCTCCCGTCATTGGCGAGCAGCGTGCCGCTTCTCACTTTGCCTCCGACCAGCAGCCTCCTTCCCGGTTCCGGGAAGCGGCTGGGCCAGAGGCTGCAACGGTAGCGCTAGTCGGCGCCGCCGCGGCGGTGCGAAAAGCCCTGCTCCTGGCTGGTGACGAATTCGAGCAACGCGGCGCGGCCTTCGTCGTTTTGGCGGCGGGCGCGCAGGATCGCGTCGCCGATCTGGCTCGGGTCTTCGACGCGTTCGCTCCAGCCGCCGAGATCGCGGGCGATGTTTGCGTAATTGCCGCCGAGGTCGCGCGCCCGATAGCGCTCGTGCGACAGCTGCATCGCGTGGGTTTCGATCGCCATCGTCGAATTGTTCAGGACGATCGTCGTGATCGGGATGCCGCAGCGCGCGGCGGTTTCGAAATCGAGCCCGGTCATGCCAAAGGCCGCGTCGCCCATGATATTGACGCAGAACTTGTCGGGGGCCGCGACCTTGGCGCCGATGGCGAGCCCGAGCCCGGTGCCGAGTTGATGCGACTTGCCCCAGCCGAGATAGCCGCGCGGCCGGGTCGCCCGGTAGAACGGGTTGAGCTGCTCGCGCGGGCTGCCGGAATCGTGGGTGACGATGGCCTCGGCCGGGTCGACGACGCGCATGAAGTCCGAGATCACCCGGTAAGGGTTGATCGGATGCTCGTTCGAATGCAGCTTTCCCTGCCAGCGGGCGAGCCATTCCTCGCGCTTGGCCGCGACCTCCTGAGCGACGGCGTTCGAGCGGGCCTTTGCCCCCAGCCGGTCTCGCACCGCCTCGATCAATTGACCGAGCACCAGCTTGGCGTCGCCGAGAATGCCGAGATCGGCGGCGAAGGCCTTGTGCAGATCGCGGGTGTCGTTGGTCGCGTGGATGTACCTCTTGCCGGGCGGAAATACCGGGGTGGCGATGCCGTGGCGGGTAAAGCTGCAGCCGACGCCCAGCACCAGATCGGATTTGTGCAGGAAATGGCGGCCGTGGCCGGTAAAGGTGCCGCCGCCCGGCCCGAGCGACAGCGCGTGGTCCTCGGGAAAGGCGCTCTTGCCGTCGAACGTCGTCATGACCGGGGCTTGCAGCAATTCGGCGAGCCGCCGCAATTCGTCGGTCGCCTCGGCGTAAAAGACGCCCTGCCCGACCAGGATCATCGGACAGGACGCATCGAGCAGCATCTTCGCGGCGTCGTCGATATCGCGCGCGTCGCCGGCCGAGCGGCTGATGCGAACCGGCCGGTGGGTGTTCGGATCGACGTTGACTTCGATGCCGGTAACGTCGGCCGGCACTTCCACCATGACCGGGCCTGACCGCCCGTTTTTGAGTTGGGCGAAGGCCCGCCGCATGATGTTGCCGATCTCGTGCGGCAGCTGCACCTCTTCGACCGATTTGGTGATCGCGGCGTAGCTGCGGCTCGATTTGAACATCGGGAACAATTGCGCGGTCTCGCGCGGGTGGCCGAGCGGCAGAAACAACACCGGAGTCGAGTCGGAAAAAGCGGTGGCCACGCCGGCGAAGGCATTTTCGGCGCCCGGCCCGTACTGCATCGCAAAGACGCCGGCCGGTCGGCCGTTCGACACGCGCGCGAAGCCATCGGCCATGTGGACGCCGACCCGTTCCTGGCGGCAGATCACCGGCTTGATGCCGACGGCGGCCGCAGCTTCGATGATCGGCGTCGTCGGAAAGCAGAACAGCGTCGAAATCCCTTCCCGCTTCAGGATTTCGGCAATGACGTTCATGACCTGCATCGATTTATCCTCCCGGTGGGTAGATCGCAGAGCCGGTTTGCATCGAACCGGTCAAAAGTTCGGGTCGCCGAACCGCCGCGAGATGTCGGTCTGCCTGTCGGATCAACGGATCACCCCGCCGGCAGCCGCTCCGCCGATATCGCTCTCGGGGCGGTGACAGATCGGCACGCACGGCCGGACATCGCCGGGGTTCTGCAAGATGCAGGCGCTGCAATCGGGGCCGGGCGGCGGTTGGCTGACCGTCGTCTGCGGTGCGGGGCCGGCGCAAGCAGCGAGGCTCGTGACCCACGCGATCAACAGGAACGACGATCGGCGCATTGCGCGAGGATGGCGAGCCTCGCCGCGGATTGTCAAGGCGAGGCCCGGCGTCGACCGGCCGGGTTCCACGCCGTCAGCGCGCCGCCGCGCCGTCCCGGGCGTCCTCGATATCGAAGTATAGGTTGGCCAAGGCTTCGGCTGCCCGCTCCTTGGTTAATCGCGGCGGCAGCGCAAAGCATTTGCACGCTTCGACGACCTGCTCGCAAATGAATTTCGGCTGGTAGTAGGCCAAGTCGTATTCGCCGACCAGACGCTGCACCACAAAATCGAAAACTTCGTCGTCCAGGATCAGACCGTATACCCGAGCCACCGCTTCGAAGATTTGGCGGTATTCGTTCCGACTGGGCGTGAACAGCTTGATCTTGTAAGGAATGCGACGCAGGAATGCGGGGTCCATCAGGTCGGAGGGTTTGAGGTTTGTCGAGAAGATGACCAGCTCGTCGAAGGGCAGGGCGAAGCTCGCGCCGCTGTTGAGCCGCAGATAGTCGATCTGGTTTTCCATCGGCACGATCCAGCGGTTGAGCAACTCGTCCGGCGCGAATTTTTGCCGACCGAAATCGTCGATCAAAAACATGCCGTTCAACGCCTTGACGTGGAGCGGCGCGTCGTAGAAGCGGGTCTCGGCGTTGTATTGCAGGTCGAGCATCTCGATGGTCAATTCGCCGCCTGCGACCGCCACCGGACGCCGGCAAGCGACCCAGCGCTCGTCGAACCGATCGCGCTGCAGGCTGCCGCGTTCCGCGAGCGAACCGGCCTCCGCCTCCCGCACCGCGGGCTGGTGCACGCTCGGATCGAACACCTTGATGATCTGACCGCCGACGTCGATCGCGTAGGGGATGTAGACAACGTCGCGAAACAGTTTTGCGATGCGCGTGGCCAGCGTCGTTTTGCCGTTTCCCGGCGGCCCGAACAACAGGATGGTGCGCCCGGCGCTGACCGCCGGCAGCAGTTTGCGCAGATAGTGCTCGGGCACCACCAATCCGTCGAAGCCTCGGCGCAGGGCATCGGCATCGAGGACCTCGTTCGCCACGCGCTGGCGCCTGATCTGGTCCTGATAGGCGGCGAGGCACACGGGCGCCGGTCCCAGATAGAGGTTCTGGTCGAATGCGTCCTTGGCCGCAGCCCGGCCTTCCGCGCCGAGCGCGTAGCGGACGCCGAAGGCGCTTCCGGCCGAGCCCATCGCCTGCACCAGCCGCGGCTGCGTCGCCTCGTCCAACAATTCCTGGACGACCCGCGCCGGCAATTTCATGCGGGCAGCCAGTTCGGGGACCGTTTCCAGCGTTTCGAGATGCATCAATTTGAGCATCAGGTTGAGCAGATTGCGCGGCAAGATGCCGGTGTCGGCAACCGCCGAAGGGACGGCCGGGATGGCGTTGATCACCCCTTTCAACTGCTCCGGCGTCAACAGCCCGAGCGCAACCAGGTTTTCACCCAGCTTTCCGCCCTCGACGCGCTGGCGTTCGATCGCGGTTTCGATATCGGCGGCGGTGATCAGACCGCTGCCGACCAATATTTCGCCGAGACGCATGATCTTCCCCGCGATCCGGGCCCCGGCGCCAACCGCCTGCCATGGCCTTTCAACGGGTTTGATTATGCGCAAGACAGGTTAAAGCAAACCTGCTTAGCGCCGCCCCTTTCGCACCCGGTCCCCATCGGCCTCCGGATTGCTTTCGGACTGCCGACCAGGGTGATCGAGAACCGGTTTGCCTGCACTCACCCCGGTTCGAGCACGTGAATGACGCGGCTGGCGATCATCTCGCGGGTCTTGGCGGCGTAGGCGGCCATGTGGGGCGAGGCGCCGTGCGCCTTCAGCGCCTCGAGGCTCTCCCATTTCTCGATTACGACAAAGGTGTTGGGGCCGAATTTGGTCTGGAAGCCGCCGGCGCCCTCGGCATCTATCGCCGGGCCGTATTCGATGCACCCCTGTTCGGCATGGACCGCCGGCATGTTGGCGCGAAACGCCTCGAGGATTTGTTCGCGCATGCCGGATTTGGCGGTGATGATGGCGACGACGTGGATCACGGCTGCCCTCCTTCAGGCAATTTGTTCAAAGACGCTGTGGTGACGACTGGTCACTTTCGGGCGGATCTTGGTCACCCAATCGCCGAAGGCGCCGGCCTTTTCCCAGGCGGCGCTCGTCAGGACATCGGGCGAGTTGAGTTCGTAGATCGTCAGATAGCGCTGCATGTCCGGCACCGTCGAGCGTTCGAGCCGATAGCGCGCCGACGAGAGCACCCCGGGCACCTTCGACAGCATCGGGAAATGTTCGGTGTCGTAGACCCGGTTGAACTCGGCCTCGTGCTCCGCCGGGATATCGAGCTGCACGACAAAGATATGCGGCATGCCTGAAGTCTCCTCGATTGGATTTCTCGGCGATCGGGTCAGGCGATACGCTCGAACACGCTGTGCTGACGGTTGGTCGTGTGCGGGCGGATCTTGGGTTTCCACTCGCCCAGATCGGAGGCTTCGGTCCAGGCCGGGCTGTCGATGATCTCGGCCCGGTCGACCTCGTAGACCGCCAGATAGCGCGGCATCGTCGCGACCGTCGAGTGGTCGAGCCGATAGCGCACGCAGGAGCGGACTCCGGGGACCTTGAGGATCGTCGGTACGTGGTCTTCGTCATAGATGCGATTGAACTCGGCCTCGAGCGCAGCCGGAACATCCATTTGCACGACATAGATATAGGACATGGGCGCGATCCCTCCTTGGCTCGGCGTCGTTACCCCTGGCTGGCGTCATGCGCCGGCATGACTACCTATATATTGCCCCAGCCTCTCGCCCTGACGCGCGGCGGCGAGTAGTGTGGGCCAAGTTTGCTCATCCGCGGGAGGATCGCAATGCCTGATCCGACGACCAAGCGGCGGGGGACGCCGCCTCGCTTCGACGAGCTGATGGCCCGCGCCGAGGCGCTGGTCCCGGTCCTGCGCGAGCGCGCCCCGCGCGCCGAGGAATTGCGGCGGCTGCCGGATGAGACCATTGCCGATCTGCATTCGAGCGGTCTCTTCCGGGTTCTGCAACCGGCCCGGGTCGGCGGCAGCGAATTGCCGTTTCGCGCCCTGTTCGAATTGACCGCGGTGATCGGGCAAGGCTGCGGCTCGACCGCCTGGGTGCTGGCCAATCTTGCCGCCCATCACTGGCTCCTCGGCATGTGGCACCCCGAGGCGCAGGAGGAAATCTGGGGCAACTCGGCCGACAGCCTGATCAGCTCGGCGCTGATTTTCGCGCGCGGCCGCGCGCGGCGGGTGCCGGGCGGGTATCGCCTGGGCGGCCGCTGGCCGTTTTCGAGCGGTATCGATCCGTCGACCTGGAACATGTTCGGCGCCATCGTCAACGACGAGGAGACCGGGCAGAGCGAGCCGCGGATGTTTCTGCTGCCGGCGAGCGACTACAAGGTCATCGACACCTGGCAGGTGATCGGCCTCGCCGGCACCGGCAGCAAGGACGTCGAGGTCGACGACAAATTCGTCCCGGCCTACCGGACCCTGGCCACCGAGCGGATCAAAGGCGGCCCCAATCGGGGCAGCGAGCTCAATCCCGGGACCTTGTACAAATTGCCGGCGGTCAGCCTGTTCGCCTTTGCCATCGCCGGCGTGTCGCTCGGCATCGCCCGCGGCGCCATCCGGCATTTCACCGAGGCCACCCGCACCCGGCTCGGCGCCTATACCGGCAGAAACCTGGCCGACTACACGAACCTGCAAGTCCATCTGGCCGAGTTGTCGGCGCTGGCCGATGCGGCCGAGGCGATCGTGCTGCGCGACTGCGACGAGGCAACTCGGATCACCGAAGCCGGGATCGTCCCGAGCATCGAGCAGCGGGCGCGTTATCGCCGCGACGGCGCCTTTGCCGCGACGCTCTGCACCAAAGCAGTGGATCTGCTGTTCGCCGCCTCGGGGGGCGCGGCGGTCTATGCGCGAAACCCGATCCAGCGCGCGTTTCGCGACGTGCATGCGGCCAATGCCCACTACGTGCTGAACTGGGACGTAAACGGCGCGGTCTATGGCCGGGTGGCGCTCGGCCTGCCGCCCGACTCGCCGCTCTAATCGCCTTGCAAGGGGCCGACCGTGCCGAATGAGACCCCCAATCCCGCAGCCTTGCAGCAGCCGGCAGAGACCGAGCATCCCGGCAGCCATATGGCGCCGGTCAAGAGCACCTCGGGCGACGCTTTCGATACCCGCGATTTCCGCAATGCGCTCGGCAGCTTCGCCACCGGCGTGACGATCATCACCGCCCGCGGCCGGGATGGCGGGCTTTACGGGCTGACCGCCAATTCCTTCAGTTCGGTGTCGTTGACCCCGCCGCTGGTGCTGTGGAGCGCCTCGCTCTACGCGCAGAGCCTGCCCGCCTTTCAAGAGGGCTCGCATTTCGTCGTCAACATTTTGGCGCACGATCAGATCGACCTGTCGAACAAATTCGCCCGCACTCACGACAACAAATTTGCCGAGATCGACCATATGATCCCCGAATGCGGCGCTCCGGTCATCATCGGCGCGGCCGCGCATTTCGAGTGCCGCAACGAATACCGGCATTACGGCGGCGACCACATCATCTTCATCGGCTATGTCGAGCGCTACGCCTTCACCGCCAAGCCGACATTGCTGTTCTGCCGCGGCAAATACATGCGCGGCGAGCCGTTGATCCCGCCCTGACGCGGGACCGGCGCCGGCGCCGCCGCCTGCCGCGGCGACGCCCGCCGGACCGTCTGGATCGGTCGACTGAGTCAACCGGCGCAGCCGATTGCGCGGTCTGCGGCGGCAATTGGGGCGACGTTGCGTCGGGCGCGCCCGTTCATGACCTATTCTTACCGAGAGCAAAAACACAAGCTTACATTAAACTGAAATCGTCCGAAATTTGGTCGAATACGTCAGAAACTTGGCGAAAACTCGTTGACAGCGTGGACTTCCCCAATATGGTTACGGCCCGGGCCGCCCAAACGACCCGGCGTGATTTGAGAACAATGCTCAACGGGAGGGACAAATGCTGAAATGTGACGGTTTCTTTAATGTCGTGTTTAAGAACTATCGCCGTTCGTCGATTCTAACGGCGGCGACAATCGCCCCGGGTCTGCTGCTTGGCCGCGACCGGCGCCTGGGCCGCCTCGCCGGTCGAGCCGGCGGTCAGGCTGGTGGCCACGGTACCGGTCCCGGTCGCGCCGACCAACACGAGTCGGCGGGATGTACGCTTATGACATCAGCTGGGTCGATCAGGCCACCCAGACCTACTATCTCGGCGACCGCTCGAATGCGGCGGTCGATGTCGTCAACGCCGCCACCGGCAAGTTGAAGTTCATCACGCAGATCACCGCGTCGCCGCCGTTCGCCGGGGTCAAGCTCAATTCGAACGGGACCGCCAACAACAGCATCTCCGGCCCGAACGGCGTCGTGACCGGTGTCGTGACCGGCGGGGGGACCTGCCTGTTCGCCGGCGACGGCCCGAGCCGCGTCGTCTCGTTCAAGCTGCCCGCCGGCACCCAGGCCGCCAGCATCACGACGGGCGGCACCACCCGCGCCGACGAGATGGCCTACGACCCGAAGGACAAAATACTGGTCGTGGCGAACAACGCCGAAACGCCGCCTTTTGCCAGCTTGATCAACGTCAATGCAAACTGCGGGATGAAGATCACAAACCAAAGTGGTATTTACCTTCGCCACCAACGGCGCCGAGCAGGCGGTTTGGGACGCGGCCGCCGGCCTCTTCTATATGTCGATCCCGCAGATCGGCGACAAGGCGAATCCGGGAGCGGGACAGCATGGTCTGATCATCGGCATCGATACGACCGGCAGTATCGTCAGGATGTTCCATGTATCGTTCTGCCAGCCGGCCGGCCTCGCGCTGAACCCGAATACCGGGGACCTGCTGGCGGGATGCAGTGTCGTCTTCGACACGGCTGGCGGTGTTTGGAACCCTGCCGGGACCAAAACCGCGGCGCCCCAGCAGTTGATCCTCGCTGCGAGCAACGGCAAGATCGAAGCGAGCGCCGGCCGTCGGATCGTCTGACGAAGTCACCTACAATGCCGGCGACAACCACTTCTACACCGGCTCGCAGGGCAGCCCCTATTCGCCGCACGACGTGACCGGCGCCACCTTGACGGCGCAGGGCGCGAACATCCTCGGAGTCATCGACGGGACGAGCCTCGGCCTCGATCAACTGGTGCCGACGTTCGGCGTGCCGAACGTGATCGTCGGGACCACCACCGTGCATGTGTCCGGTTCGGGCCATTCGGTGGCCGCCAACGATACGAACAGCTGGGTGTTCGTGCCGGCGCCCGCGAACAACGCCATCCTGGGCTGCCTGAAAGGCTGCATCCAGGTGTTCGCCCGGCGCGACAACGACACCGACTAGTCTTCGTATCTCCCTCGAATAAGGACGCGGGCTTCGGCCCGCGTTTTTTTTGGACGCGATTATTCCCAATCAGCAACTGGTCGCGTCCCCGAAATCCGTCTATATCGAATTCGATAAGCCCGGATGCCGCCCCGCCCGCTGCGGCAACGTGAACAGGCAAACCAGGATGAATCACCGCGATCACCGCCGAGGCCAGAGGGCGGCTGAACGCAAGCCCGCCCTTGGCCGCTGGTTTGTCGAGAAAATCGCCGACGGTAGCGCCGAGCGGCCGGGTCAGAATGAAGGCGCACCAAAACAGCAGCACGCGGGAGACGCCCGTCCACAGGTAAAGTCCGACGACCAGGGCGAGACCGGCGGCAAATACGAGCGGCGCCGCGTTCATAGCCGAGCCCGCCGGCAGCGGCCGTCCAGTCGCCAAGGGCGGTGCCCAGCGTCTGCGAAAATGTGATCGCAGCCCAATAGAACGCCTCCGCCTTCGGCGTGTTGACGGTATTGACCGAGATGGTCCCCTGCGATGCGTACCAGAGGCCCAGCACGGCGATCAGGCAGGCGAACAGCAGCATCGACCCGCCGCCGTAGCCGACGCCGAGCGAGCGGTCGGCGAAATCGGCCATCGTGGTGCCGAAGGTCGTGGAGGCCACAATCGTCGCCCAATAGAGGAAGCGGTTGAACCTTTTTGCCAGAATCTGCGCCGCAACCAGGGCCGCGAGCACGCAAAGGAACAGCGCGGTGCCGGCGAGATAGCCCCATTTCAACGTCATCGTGACGGTGTCGCCGCCGGTCTCGCCCAAGGTCGTCGCGGCGATCTTGATGATCCAGAAGGCCAGCGTGACTTCGGGGACCTTATTGAAGGTCTCCTGTTTGTGCGCGTCGTTCACTGTCGGCGGCCTTTTTCGATTTTTGCCGGGCCATTGAAAGAAGCGAGCGCCGCCGGCGAAAATCTCTCAATCCCGGAGCTCTCCGAACTGCTGCGTTGTAGTCGTAAACTCATTGCCGCCCTTCCGATTTGTCGAATCGGGCATCGCGTTCGATACCGCGCCGACCCCGGCGCGCCGACCAACGGTTTTGCGCGCTTAACAGAAGCCGCCGGTTCTGCTCTAACATCGCAGGGGGCAGAATATTGCCGGGGAGGGCCAATATGTCGCGCTGTGCCGGAGCAGCCGCGGGCGCGCGGGCCGCATCGTCGCGCGGCCGCCGAACCGTTCGCGCATGACGCTCGATCTCGCGGTCAACGCGGTCATCGCCGGTCTGCTGCTCGGCGGCTTTTATGCGGCGGTAACGGTCGGGGTGACGATCTCGTTCGGCATGCTCGACATCGTCAACATCGCCCACCCCGCCTTTATCATGCTGGGTTCGTTTGTCGCCTACATCGTCAATTCGAGTTTCGGCATCGACCCGGTGCTGATCGGGGTGGCGATGGCGCCGGTGTTCTTTGCGCTCGGGATCGGTGTCTATCAGGTCTATTACTATGCCTTCGAGCGGCGCGGCGACGAATCGATCCAGGGCCTCGCCTTCTTTTTCGGCCTGCTGTTTGTCGGCGAGGTGCTGCTGATCCTGGCCTTCGGCGTAGACTATCGTTTCGTCGAAGCGGCCTATATCGGCCCCAGCCTGCATTTCGGCTTTGTCGAATTGCCGCTGCGGATGCTGGTCCCGTTCGTCGTCTCGCTGCTGATGATCGCGGTGCTGCAGCTTTTTCTCGGCCGCACCTTCATCGGTCGCGCCATCCTCGCCGTGTCGCAGGATCGGTTGGCGTTGCAGCTGATGGCGGCCAACCCGAGCCGGGTCAAAAGCATCGCTTTCGGCATCTCGATCGCGACCGCTTCGGTGGCTGGCGCGCTGTTGATCATCATTCAGCCGGTCGAGCCGTCGGTCGGCCGCGACTATATCGGCCGGATTTTCGCGATCTGCGTTCTCGGCGGCATGACGAGTTTTCCCGGGATGCTCGCGGGGGCATTGCTGATCGGCATCGCCGAGAGCCTGACGGCGACGTTTTACGGCCCGTCCTGGGCGCCGGCGGTGGCCTTCGGCTTTCTGCTTGCTGACCCTGGCCGTGCGTCCGGCCGGTCTGCTCGGGCGCTGAGGCGATGCGCAACGCCTGCCGGTCCTCGCCTGCGTGCCCCTCTCCCGCACTGCGTCGCAGCGCGGGAGAGGGGCAATCGGGCAGGCTCTGAAGAACTATGAGCAACCCTCGCTTTTGGCTGGTCTCGTTTCTGGCGGCCGCCATTGTGCTCGGTCTGTCGCGCGGGCTGGTGGTGAACGAGTATGTCTTTTTCGCCGGCTACGTCGTGCTGCAATACGTCGTCCTGGCGACGGCGTGGAACATTCTCGGCGGCTACACCGGCTACATAAATTTCGGCGTCGGAGCGTTTTTTGCGATCGGCGCCTACACCACGGTCGTCCTGCACCAGCTGGGCGCGATCCCGCTGCCGCCGATGATCGCCGTCGCCGGCCTCGTCTCGGGGTTCCTCGGCTTTGGCATGGGTTATCTGACCCTGCGGCTCAAGGGGGTGTTTTTCGCGATCGCGACCCTGGCGCTGGCGATCGTCGCCCAGACCCTGATCGTCAACTGGGATTACGTCGGCGGCTCGCGCGGCATCTACATCATCCGGCCGCAGCAGGCGCCGCTGTTCGGCAGCTACATCCAATACCTCTATTCGTTGATGCTGATTCTCGCCTGGATCTCGGTCGCGATCGCCCGGACGATCGAGCGCTCGTGGCTCGGTCTCGGCTTCAATGCGATCCGCGACGACGAGCAGGCGGCCGAGGCCGCGGGCGTGCCGACCCTGCGGCTCAAATTGATCGCGACCGCACTGAGCGGCGCGCTGATGGGCATGGCCGGGGCGCCGCTGCCTTATTACGTGACCTACCTCGACCCGAATTCGAGCTTCAACCTGTCCTATGCGGTCAACAGCGTGGCGATGCCGCTGATCGGCGGCATGTCGAGCTGGGTCGGGCCGCTGATCGGCGCGATCCTGCTGGGGACGATCCAGCAGGTCGCGACGGTGACGATCTCCTCGGCACTGAACCTGTTGATCGTCGGGCTGCTGATGATCGCGTTCGTCATCGTCGCACCCAACGGAATCGTCGGTCTGGTGCGCGGCCGGCGGCGACGGGCGGGACTGCGCTGATGCCGCCGCTCCTGGAGGCGAACGGGCTCGGCAAGCGGTTCGGCGGTTTTGTTGCGCTCGACGGCATCGATCTGCAGATCGCCGCCGGCGAACGGGTCGGCCTGATCGGGCCGAACGGTTCGGGCAAGAGCACCTTGGTCAATTGCCTGTGCGGCGCGTTGCGCCATGACAGCGGCAATATCGTATTCGATGCGCATCGGCTCGACCGTATGCCGGCCCATCGGCGCACCCGGCTCGGTCTCGCCCGCAGCTTTCAGCTGCCGCGGCCGTTTCACAGCCTGCGCCTGATGGACAATCTGCGCATTCCGCTGCTCTTCACGGTCAACGCGCGCCGAGCGGAGCAATCGGGGGCCGGGCATGACACGCACCTCTCGGCCGCGGCGATCGACGAGCGTTGTCTCGGTCTCCTCGAGGATGTCGGGCTCGCCGCCAAGGCCGCCGATCTGCCGCGCGACCTGACCCAGGTCGAGATGCGCAAGCTCGAACTCGCCCGCGCCGTCGCCAGCGCGCCGCGGCTGCTCTTTGCCGACGAGGCCATGGCCGGTCTGTCGCCCTCCGAGATCGAAGAGATCCTGGCGGTGCTGTTCCGCCTCAACGCGGAGGGCATCACGATCGTGCTGATCGAGCATATCATGCGCGCGGTGATGAGCTTTTCGACCCGGCTCGTCGTATTGGTGGCCGGCCAGAAGATCGCCGACGGCGCGCCGCAGGAGGCGATCCGCAACCCCGAGGTCGAGCGGGCCTATCTTGGCGAGTAGTCTGGAGATCGCCGGCCTCGACGCCGGCTACGGTGCGGTCCGCGTGCTCGAAAGCGTGTCGTTGAGCGTGGCCGCGGGCGAGATCGTGGTCCTGCTCGGCACCAACGGCAACGGCAAGAGCACGTTGATGAAGTGCGTGATGGGCATGTTGCCGCCGTCGGCGGGCAGCATCGTCGCCGAGATCGACGGCGAACGGGTCGATCTCGCCGGCCGCTCGACCGAGGCGATCGTCGATCTCGGGATCACCCTGGTGCCCGAAGGGCGGCGCCTCTTCCCCAAATTGACGGTCGAGGAAAATCTGCTGCTGGGCGCCTTCCGCTCGACCGCGCGGGCGGCGATCGGACGCAATCTCGAATCCTCCTATGCGACCTTTCCGGCGCTGAAGGAGCGGCGGCGCCAACTCTCCGGCAGCATGAGCGGCGGCGAACAGCAGATGCTGGCCCTGGCCCGCGCCTTGATGTCGGCGCCTAAGATGTTGCTGATCGACGAGCCCTCGGTCGGCCTGGCGCCGGTCCTGGTCAAACGCACGATCGAAAAGATCCGCGAGCTGAAGGACCGCTTCCAGCTGACCGTGCTGATGGCGGAGCAGAATTTCAACCAGGCGGTCCGGATCGCCGACCGCGGCTATGTCATCGTCCACGGCCGGATCGCCTTCGAAGGCCGCTCGGCCGAAGAACTCAACAACAACGAACTGGTCCGCAAATTCTATCTGGGGCTTTAGCAATGTGCCCCGGCGCCGGCAAACCGGCGCCGCCGCGGCTATTTGCACGCGGCAGGCGTGGCTTTGCAGACGACCCGAACCAGAATGGTGATATTCGCCGAGGTGAAGGGCGAAGCCCCCTGCTGTTTTATCGAGCTGTTGCCCCAACTCGTGACGTTGACGACGATGTTGTGCTTTGCATCCGAGCCAAAACCGACACCCCCCGAAAGCGATGGAGCGACCCCCAGATTGACCAGCCAGGGG
Organism: uncultured Alphaproteobacteria bacterium; assembly: GCA_963701815.1. Taxonomy (GTDB): domain Bacteria; phylum Pseudomonadota; class Alphaproteobacteria; order ATCC43930; family CGMCC-115725; genus AP-15. Next base: position 89,998 of record CAVPBN010000008.1, on the reverse strand, counting down.
CTGCCGTTCGAGCCGTCGGCCATCAAGGATCCGAGGATCGTGTTATTTGAGTAAGGGACGTAGACAAAGCCCTGAGAATCGCTGCGCTGCATCAGCTTTCCGCTGTCGAGATCGAGCGAGTAGCCCAACTCCGTCAACAGCGCCTGGCTCGACGAAGTGTAGCCATACCCATTAACTCCGTAACCGAACCACCCGGTCGAGGCTCCGGGATACGCTCCGTTCTTCGGTCTCTCGGTGATGACGGCGACGTCGTCCTGGCAGACGACGCCGGCTTGGAAGCAATTGTCGGTTCCGTTCCAATAAACGGTCAGTACCGTTGCGTTCAACGCGTTCCATACCCCGAACGGCGCCTTCCCATTGTCGTAGGCCGGGACGAAGGTCCAGCCGGAATAGAATTGCTGCTGGCCGAACCTCGTCACGCAATTGGCCGCCGTCACCAGAATTCCCGGTTTGATCAGCGACGCCGAGCAGTACACGGTCTGCCCCCCGACCAGAAAATAGAGTAGGCCGGCGGCCCGGTACGGATAGAATTTCGCCGTCGTATTGCCCTTTGCATCGACCCGGGAAGTCGTATAGGGCTGGTTGGTCGATCCGAACTCCGGCGGCGGTACCGGCGCCGCGTCGGAAACATTCGACGGCTCCACCAATTGCACGGGGTCCTCGACGCCGCTGCCGGCGCCGCCCGGCGATACCCCAGGCGGCCCGAACAGATCGATCAGATCGACCGGGTTGCGCACCGCCTGCGGCGATGGCGGAAGGCGGCGCGACGCCGGCAGCGGCATCGGCTTCGCATGCGCGAAGTCGATGGCGCCCAGGCTCGCGCCGGCTCCGCTCGGCAAAGTCAGGGTCGTCACCTGACCCTCCACCCGGACCTCCGACTGGGCTCGGCCGGCCATCATGCAACCGATCAGTCCGGCGGCGGCCACCGCCATCACCCGTTTGATTTTCACCCCAACCTCTCCTTCTAGGACCGCCACCGACATCCCAGCTCTTCCCGGCGACAAGACAGGGCGACGGAGCAATCGCATTGCTCCGTCCCATGCCGATGCGGCGGCGCGGGCCGATTATTCGGCGGCGGCCCGCGGGGCCTCGATGAACCGCGACACCCACTTGTTTCGCCGTCGCAGACCCTCGCGATACATCGCTTCGAACTCGGGTTCCGGGAAGGAATGCGTCGAAGCGCGATTGATCAGCGCCTCGCCCCAGGCCTTGAGCCGCGGGTAATTCTCGATATGGCCGAGCTTTCTGACCCGGTCGAGAAAGAAGTAGCGCTGCAGAAACGGCGCATAGCCGGCGTCGACCAGGGAATAGGCGGCGCCGTTGAAAAAGGGCCCGCTGCCCTGCTTTTCGAGCGCCTTTTCCAGCCGTTCGAACGGCACCGGGATTTGTTCGGCCGCCTTGCGGTAATCCGCCTCGGTATCCGCGTAGGCGGTCGCGGTCACCGTACCGGCGAAAGTCGGGAGATAATCCGTCCAGGCACGGTTGAGCGCGCGCTCGATCGGGTCCGCCGGATGCAGCCGCGGCGATATCGTCTCGTCGAGGTACTCGTTGATGGCATTCGATTCGAACAACGACACCCGGTCGTCGATGCGCAGCACCGGCACCTTCTTGTGCGGCGAGATGGCAAGAAACCAGTCGGGACGGTTGTCGGGCTCTATATGACGCATCTCGAACGGCGTATTCTTCTCGCGCAGCACGATCGCCGAGCGTTGTACCCAAGGGCAGGTCTTAAAGCTGACCAGCATGTAGTTCGGCATGGCGGCCTCCGACGTATTTTATCGACTGGCCATGATCGCACGCCCGGGCGGCTCGCTTAAACACAAATCGTCGGCCGCCCCCGATACCCGGTTGCGATCAATGGACCCGGTCGGCAATCCGCGACAAATGGTGGGCGGTATCGCCGAACAGGTGCTCAATGACCATGCATCGGCGAAAATAGTGGCCGACCGCATATTCCTCGGTCATGCCGATCCCGCCATGCAATTGCACGGCGTTCTGCGACACAAACCGCGCCGCCTGGCCGACCCCGACCTTGGCCATCGAGATATTGTGCGCCCGCTCGTGCGGGTCGTTCGCATCGACCGTCATCGCCGCCAGCATGGCCATGCTGCGGCCCTGCTCGAGCGCGATCAGCATCTCCGCCGAGCGGTGCTGCAATGCCTGGTTCTGACCGATCGGCCGGCCGAATTGCTGCCGGGTCTTCAGATATTCGAGGGTCATCGCGTGCATCGCTTCCATCGCCCCGACCGCTTCGGCTGCCACCGCGGCGATGCCGGCCTCGACCACTTGCGCGATGATCGGCAACGCCGCGCCGGGCGGGCCGAGCACATCCGCGGCGGCAATCTCGACCCCGCTCAGCGAAATCTCGGCGGCCCGGATGCCGTCGCGCATCGGATAGGACCGGCGGGCCACACCGTTCGCCTTGGCGTCGACGACGAACAGACCGACGCCGTCGGGATCGTCACGCTCGCCGGAAATGCGTGCGCTGACGATCAGCCGGTCGGCGGCGTCGCCATGGATGACGACGCTCTTGGCGCCGTCGAGCACCCAGCCGCCGCCCTTTGGCGTCGCCGTCGTCAGCACGTCGTTGAGATCGTAACGCGCCTGGCGCTCGCCATGGGCAAAGGCGACGGTCAACCGAGCCTTCGGCGATCTGCGGCAGGATCGCGCGTTTCTGCGCATCGCTGCCGGCGAGACGCAACGCCGTGCCGCTCAGCACCACCGTCGCCAGAAAGGGTTCGAGCGCCAGGGCCCGGCCGAACGCCTCCATCGCCAGCATGATCTCGATCGCTCCGCCGCCGAAGCCGCCATGTTCCTCGGCGAAGGGCAGGCCCAAGAGCCCGAGTTCGGCGTAACGCCGCCACATCGCCCGGCTGTAGCCCTCGGGCTCGGCGAGATAACCGCGCCGCGCGGCAAAGCCGTAATGGTCGGCGAGCAGGCGGTCGATGCTGTCGCGCAGCAGACGCTGTTCTTCGGTCAGGTCGAAATCCATCACAGCCCCAGTACGGCTTTGGTCAGAATGTTCTTCTGGATCTCGTTGGTGCCGCCATAAATCGAGGCGGCGCGCAGAAACAGATAGCTTTTGGTGGCCTCGCTGGCCCAGGCCGGGCCGAGTTCGGGCTCGTTGCTGAGCGCGGCAAGTTCCTGCGCCCAGTCCGGCATCGCCAGCGGGCCGCCGACATCCATCGCCAATTCGGTCGTCGCCTGCAACAATTCGGTGCCCTTGATCTTCAGCGCCGAAGACAACGGGTCGGGTTTGCCGGCCTCGGCCTTTTCATAGGCCGAGACGACGCGGTACTGCGTGATTTCGAGCGCCTTCAGATCGACTTCGAGCTGGGCCACGCGCTGGCGAAACGCCGGATCGTCGATCAGCGGCTTGCCGTTGGCGCGCATCTCGTGCGCCATCTCCTTGGCGAACCTGACCCGTTCCTTCGACTTGCCGAGCCGGGCGATGCCGGTGCGCTCGTGGCCGAGCAGGTATTTGGCGACGTCCCAGCCGCGGTTTTCGGCGCCGACCAGATTTTCGGCGGGCACCGGCACATCGTCGAAAAACACCTCGTTCAGGTGATGGCTGCCGTCGATCGAGACGATCGGGCGGACCGTGATCCCCGGCGTCTTCATGTCGATCAGCAGAAACGAGATGCCTTCCTGGCGCTTCGGCGCCGCGGGATCGGTGCGCACCAGGCAAAAGCACCAATCGGCATGATGCGCCGTCGAGGTCCAGATCTTCTGGCCGTTGACGAGATAGCGATCGCCGTCGCGCTTGGCCGCGGTCTTCAGCGCCGCGAGGTCCGAGCCCGCTCCCGGTTCGGAAAAGCCCTGGCACCACCAATCGTCGATATTGGCGGCGCGCGGCAGAAAGCGGCGTTTCTGCGCCTCGGTGCCGAACTGGATCAATACCGGCCCGATCATCGTGATGTTGAACGACGAGACCTCGGGCGCCGGCGCCAGCTGGTTTTCCTCGAGAAAGATCATCCGCTCGACCGGGGTCCAGCCGGGACCGCCATATTCCTTCGGCCAGTTGAAGGCGGCCCAGCCGCGCCGGTTCAGAATCCGCTGCCAGCGTACGGTGTCTTCCTTGCGCGGGGCATAGCCGAGCCGCATCCGCTCGCGGATATCGTCGGGCAGATTGTCCCGGATAAAGCCGCGCAGCTCGTCGCGAAAAGCCAGCTCGTCGGTGCTGAAGCTCAGATCCATGACCGCTTTCCTCCCTCGCGCGCAATTTTGGAACAGCCGCCTGCCGTGGCATTGTATGACATCCGCACGCGCCTTTGCCGTCTCAATTATCGGCCGCGCGATCCGCCAGGGAGGCCGTCAATGCCGGGAGTGGCCATCGCCAAAGACCAGGGCGGTATGCGATGGAACGGCGGGCATCCTTCCGTCGGGACAATTCGGATCAGGCGGCGCGATCTTTTCGCGATGCTCGGCGGCGCGATGGCGGTCGGGCGCACGGCCCCGGCGCAAGGCGCGGAGCCGGCGCGGATCGGTTTTGTCAGCGGCGGCGACGAGCAGGGTGCGAAGGACTTTGTCGCCTCGCTCCGCGACGGGCTCGCTGCCGCCGGCTGGCGCGAGCCGGACACGCTGAGCCTCGATCTGCGCTACGCCGATTACGAGCTCGACCGCCTTCCGGCGCTGGTCTTGGAGATCGAGCGGCGTGGCGCAACGCTCATCGTCACCCATGCCGCCGCAACGCCGATCGTCGTCAAAGGTCGGCGCACGGCGCCGGTGGTTTATGAGTTCAGCGCCGATCCGGTGGCGACCGGGATCGCAACGGACCTGGCCCATCCGCTCTTCAACGCGACCGGCATCACCCTGATGCGGGCGGAGCTCAACGGCAAGCGCCTCGAATTTCTGCACGAAATCGCGCCGGCAACGCGCCGCGTCGCGGTCATCGCCAATCCTTTGCACCCCGGCGAGACCCGCGAGCGGGCCGATCTCCAGGCCAAGGCCGAGCAGCTCGGCATCCACATCTCGTTTTTTGCGACGCCCAATCGTGCCGAACTCGACCGCGCGCTCGCCGCCATAAGTGCTGCCCCGCCGCAGGCCCTCGTCGCCTTTTCCGAGGGTTTCGTCGTCGAAAATCGCGACACGATCATCAACTTCGCCATGAGCCGGCGGATGCCGGTCGTCTCGGGTTGGGCGGTCATGGCAAAGAGCGGCGCGCTTCTGACTTACGGCCCGCGGCTTGTAGAATCCTACCGCCGGACCGCCTATTTCGTCGGCCGTATCCTCGGTGGCGCAAGGCCGGCGGAGCTGCCGATCGAACGGCCCACGGTGTTGGAGCTCGTGATCAACCTCAAAAGCGCAAGGACGCTCGGTCTCGATGTCCCGCCGACGATGCTCGCCCGCGCCGATGAGCTGATCGAATGAAGGCAAGAAAAAGTTCCGGCGGCACTATCGACGATCGCGACTTTGTCGGCTACGGCGCAACCCCGCCCGACCCGCAATGGCCCGGCGGAGCGAGGATCGCGGTCAACATCAACCTCAATTTCGAGGGCGGCGGCGAGCGCTCGGTGCTCGATGGCGACGGCGTCAGCGAGGGGCTGCTGAACGATATCGGCTTTCCGTCCCTGGCCGATCGGCGCAGCCCGATGGTCGAGTCGGTCTTCGAGTATGGCTCGCGCGTCGGCGGCTGGCGCCTGTTGCGCCTGTTCCGCAAATTCGGGATCAAGACATGCCTCCTGGCAGTGGCCAGGGCGGCCGAACGCAATCCGGAACTGACTCGCGCCTTTGTCGAGGACGGGCACGAGATCGTCAGCCACGGCTATCGCTGGCTCGATTATCAGACCGTCCGCAAGAAGGTCGAACGCGAGCACATCCGTCTCGCCGTCGAGACGATCGAGCGGATCGCCGGGGTCAGGCCGGTCGGCTGGATGACCGGCCGGCCGAGCGCCCACACCCGGCGCCTCCATCTCGAACTCGGCGGCTTTCTCTACGACCGCGACGCGCTGAACGACGAGCTGCCGTATTGGATACCGGCCGGCGCCGCGCATCATCTGGTCATCCCGTATTCGTTCGAGACCAACGACAACCGTTTCGACCAGAATCTCGGTTTTTCGACCGGCGACGATTTCGCCCGGTACATGATCGACTGCTTTGAGTTGATGTACCGGGAGGGGGCCGAGCAGCCCAAATTGATGTCGCTGGCTTTGCACGACCGGCTGATCGGGCGGCCGGGGCGGGCCGCCGGGCTCGTCAGGTTTCTCGATCACATCGTCGGCCGCGACCATGTCTGGATCTGCACCGGCCGCGACATCGCCGAGCACTGGCGGCGGGTCCACCCGCCTCCGAGCTGAGCGCCGCCGGCGGTCAGCGCGGCGGCGCGATCCGCCGCGTCCAGGCGGCGAGCGCCACCAGCAGGTCGGCGATCAGCCCGCGGCCGACCTCGTCGGTAAAGCCGCCGGCGGCGTCGAATTTGGTATGGGCGGCGGCGATGAACACTTCCGGCTTGTTGATCGGGTACATGTCGAGAAAGACGCAGCTGCGCCGCAGATCGTATTGCGCGCGCGCCGTGCCGGCCATCCCGGCGGCGGCACCCATGATCGCCACCGGCTTGCCGGCGAAAGGCTGATCGGGCGGGCGCGAGGCCCAGTCGATCGCGTTCTTCAGCACCCCCGACATCGAAAAATTGTATTCGGGCGTGACGAACAGAATTGCGTCCGCGGCGGCGATCTGCCGCCGGAAGGTCTCGACCGGCGGCGGAAAACCCCGGGCGCGGACATCCTCGTTGTAGAGCGGGAACGCCGAGATGTCGGCGATCTCGATCGTCATCCCCGGCGGCTTCAGCGCGACCGCGGTGCGCAGCGCGGCCATGTTGTAGGAGGCCGCGCGCAGGCTGCCGCAAATGCCGAGGACCGAGATCGCTTTTGCTTCGCTCATCCGCCGAGCCCCTTCGAAAGACCGGCTTTCCTTACTGCACCTGCCCGCCTCCGGCAAGCCGACGCGATCGGCGGTCAGGCGAGGAGCGCGGCGAGCACGGCGTTGAGCCGCTCGCGGCCGGCCGGCGTGGCGGCGAGACGGTCCCTGTCGAGCACCAGAAAACCGCCTTCGATCAAGTGCGGCAGGCTCGCGGCGAACCGGGCCTCGATGGTTTGACCGGCGATCCGTTCGAGGCCGGCGCGGCCGACGCCCTCGACCAGCCGCAAGCCCATCATCAGCATTTCCTCGAGCGCGGTGCCGCGGTCGATCTCGCCGGTCTCTTCGAGGCCGGCGCCGGTGGCCTCGACGGCGGCGAGCCAGGCTTCCGGCGTGCGGCGCTGGCGGGTCGCCCATCTGCCGCCGGCCAGGGTCAGCCGGCCATGCGCGCCAGGGCCGATCCCGGCGTAATCCTGGTAACGCCAATAGGCGAGGTTGTGGCGGCACTCGGCGCCGGGGCGGGCGTGGTTCGAGATCTCGTAGGCCGGCAGGCCGCGGGCGGCGAGGCGGTCCTGGGTCAGCTCGAACAAGGCGGCGGCGGTGTCTTCGTCCGGCGCGGCAAGATCGCCGCGCCGGGCCAGCGTGGCAAAGGCGGTGCCGGGCTCGATGGTCAACTGATAGAGCGACAGATGCTCGCCGGCGAGGCCGAGGGCCTCGTCGAGTTCGCTTCGCCACGCGGCGAGGGTCTGACCGGGGCGGGCGTAGATCAGATCGAACGAGAACCGGGGAAATACCTCGCGCGCCTGCTCGATCGCGGCTATCGCCTCGGCGCGGTCGTGCGCCCGGCCGAGAAAGCGCAGCGCCGCCGGATCGAGCGCCTGGACGCCGAGCGACAGACGGTTGACCCCGGCCGCGGCAAAGGCGCGGAACCGGCCGGCCTCGGCCGAATTGGGGTTGGCCTCCAGCGTGATCTCGACCTCGGGCGAAACCGCCCAGCGCGCACGCACCCGATCGAGCAACGCCGCGACCGTCTCCGGCGGCATCAGCGACGGCGTACCGCCGCCGAAAAAGACCGAACCGATCGCGCGTCCCGGCAGCAGATCGGCGTGATGGTCGAGATCGGCCAGCAATGCCCGGGTCCAGCGGGCCGCGTCGACGCCGTCGCGGACATGACTGTTGAAGTCGCAATACGGGCATTTCGAGCGGCAGAACGGCCAGTGGATGTAGAGGGCGAGCGGCCCCCCGCGACCCTCGCCGCTATCCGGGTCGACAAGACAACGCCCCTCAGGAATCATCGAAGCATGCCCTGACCAGCTTGTCGAAGGCGCGGGCGCGATGGCTGATCCGGTGTTTTTCGGCCGGGTCCAGTTCGCCGAAGGTCAGGCTGGCGCCGTCCGGGACAAACATCGGGTCGTAGCCGAAGCCGCGTTCGCCGCGCGGCGGCCAGACCAGCCGGCCCGCGACCTCGCCGCGGAACAGCTCGATATCGCCGTCGGGCCAGGCGAGCGCCAGAACCGCAACGAAAACCGCGCTGCGGTCGCCGCTGCCGAGCTCGCGCTGGACGCGCTCCATGGCGATACGGAAATCCTTGGCGGTGCCGGCCCAGCGCGCGGAATAGATGCCGGGCGCGCCGCCCAATGCCGGGACGACCAGGCCGGAATCGTCGGCCAGCGCCGGCAGCCCGCTCGCCGCGACCGAGGCCTTCGCCTTCAGCGCCGCATTGGCTTCGAAACTGTCTCCGGTTTCCTCGGGCTCGGGAATGCCGAGCGCTCCGGCGGCGACGATTTCGACGGCAAACGGCGCCAGCAGGGTTTCGATTTCCTCGATCTTGCCCTGATTGTGGCTGGCGATGACCAGCCGGTCCCCGGCAAAGCGGCGCGGCATCGGCTCATCCGAGCCCGAGGACTGCGCGCTGCCGCCGGGTGAGGTCGGCAATGCCGGCGCGGGCGAGACGCAGCATCTCGGCAAACTGCGCCTCGTCGAACGGGGCGGCCTCGGCGGTCGCCTGGATCTCGACGATGCCGCCCTTGCCGGTCAGCACGAAATTGGCGTCGGTCATGGCCTGCGAATCCTCGGCGTAATCGAGGTCGAGCACGGCATTGCCGGCGAACACCCCGCAGGAAATCGCGGCGACGCTGTCGGCGAGCGGCAGGGCCGGCAACTGGCCGCCGGCAACCAGCCGCTGCAACGCCTGATGCAATGCCACATAGCTGCCGGTGACGGCGGCGGTGCGGGTGCCGCCATCGGCCTGCAACACGTCGCAATCGATCCGGATCTGGCGCTCCCCGAGGGCGGCGAGATTGGTCACCGCCCGCAGGCTGCGCCCGATCAGCCGCTGGATCTCCTGGGTGCGCCCGCTCTGCCGGCCGCGCGCCGCCTCGCGGTCGGTGCGGGTTGCGGTCGAGCGCGGCAGCATGCCGTATTCGGCGGTGACCCAGCCCTTGCCGGTGTTGCGCAGAAACGGCGGCACCCGCTCCTCGACCGAGGCCGTGCACAACACGTGGGTATCGCCGAACTTGGCCAGGCACGAGCCCTCGGCATATTTGGCGATGCCGGGATCGAGAGTGACAGCGCGCATCGCATCGCGGGCGCGTCCCGAAGGCCGCATGTTCTCCCTCCGTCCAGGATGTGACCGGCAGGAATAGACCGATCGGCCGACCGTCGCCAGCACCGACGACCGGCCCCGCCGGTTATCGAGGTTTGCGTCCGGGGTGCAGCAGGTCGCGCACACTGGCGAAAGAAAGCCGCTGTCGGCGTCGGGTCGGCTGGCTGGCGTATTCGCCGCGTTCGGCGGCGAGCTTTTTCATCAGCCGAAAGCGCGGACCCTGCGCAGCATGCCCCGAAGTGCCGTGCTTATGGTGCCCAGCCGCGACCCTGCTGCATCGGGGTACGCTACCGGCGTGCCCGGCCACGCCCCTTCAGGACCTGGCGCAATAGCCGGTCGTTCGCCATGTTCGAGGGCGACGACGCCGTTACGATCGTCGCGGCGATGCCGTCGACCTTCTGCACCAGTTGCCGCGCCCCTCCCGGCAGATCCTGCTCGACGGTCGGGAGGGCGGTTTGATCTGCGCGTCGTCGAACACATCGTCTTCCCGCCGTCCCGGGCGGCCGCTGACGATCCGGCCGCCTGACGCCGATCGCGCGGTAGCGCGGCATCGCCCGTCAACCACGGTGCCGTTCTTGATCAAAGATCGAGGCCCATCGCGCGTCTCAACCGATCCAGCCCTTTAAGATCGGGCTGGTTCCGCTGCTGCAACCGCGTCGGGATGGCAGGTCCCGCAGGAGTGCGCGCACGACCGGACCGAAATCGAAGCGTCCTTTTTTCAAATCGTGGCCGGCGCCGTCGATCGGCAGGATTTGCGTCGGCGCCGGGATCGCGGCGACCGCCGCCCGCAGTTCTGCGATCGAGCCGAACGGGTCGCGGGTGCCTTGGATAAACACGCTCGGGACGCCGAGACCGGGGAAGTGCTCGGTCCGCAGCCGCTCCGGTTTGCCCGGCGGGTGCAGCGGGTAGGAGAGCAGCAGCAATGCCGCCATATCCGGCTGTTCCGCTGCGAGCATCGATGCCTGCCGTCCGCCGTAGGACAGCCCGCCCAGCGCCACCGGCCCCGGCACGATGCTGCGCATCGCCGCCAATGCCTGCCGCAGACCTTCGCGATCGGCCGCGGCGGCAGCCGGCGACGGCGGCCCCTTGGCCCGTCGCTGGCGGAACGGCAGATCGCAGCGCAACACCGACAGACCGGCGGCGGCGAAGGCTTCCGCCACTCCGACCAGCAACGGCGAATGGCAATTGCCGCCGGCCCCGTGCGTCAGCACCAGCCCGTGCTCGCCGATATCATCGGGCCGGTGCAGAACCCCCCGGACCCCGGGCTTCTCAAACGGGATCGCGCTCGTCACATGACCACCATAACGGCTCGAAGCGCCGGCGAAGCTGCTCGAACTATTCTCAATCCGAGAGGGAACCGACCGCGGCGAACAATTGCACCACCGTCTCGCGGCCGAGGCCGCGGGTGACGAAGACCAGGCGCGAGCGATGGTCGTCGTCGGGCCAGTCTTCGAGTTCGACCGGCGGGTGGGCGACGTGCTGGACGTAGTGCACGACGACCGGCCCGCGGCAGCCCTCGATCGCGACCAGGCCCTTGACGCGCAACAGATCGGGTCCGCGCAATGCCGTCAGCACCGCCATCGCCTGGTCGAAGGACGGCCAGGACATCGGCTGGTCGAGGATCAATGAAAAGCTGTCGAGCCCGTCGCTGTGCCGGCCATGGCTGTGCGCGTCGTCGCCGGGTTCGATTGGGCGGGGCGGCAGGGCCGGCTCGTCGAGCAGAAAACCGGGCTCGATCTCGCCGGCCACGGCGCGCGCGACCGGGGCCGGGCCGAGCCCGGCGAGACGCCGGGCGAGACGGCTGGTCACCTGTTCGTCGGCCAGATCGCTTTTGCTGATGACGATGCGGTCGGCGAGCGCCACCTGCCTTCGCGCCTCCGGCATAAGGTCGAGATTGGCCTCGCCGTTGACCGCGTCGACAACCGCGATCAGCGCCTGCAGATGAAACTCGCGGCCGAGCGCGCGGTCGGTCGCAAAGGTCTGCAATACCGGACCCGGATCGGCGAGCCCCGAGGTCTCGATGACCACCCGCAGAAAACTCGGCACGGCGCCGCGGGCGCGGTCGGCGAAGAGGCCGCGCAATGTCTCCTGCAGGTCGGTGCGGACATTGCAGCACAGGCAGCCATTGCCGAGCAGCGCGGTCACATCGCTGCTCGACCGCAACAGCGCGTCGTCGATGCCGATCTCGCCATATTCGTTGACGACGACCGCGGTATGGGCGCCCTCCGGCCGCTCGAGCAGGGCACGGATCAGGGTGGTCTTGCCCGCGCCGAGAAAACCGGTGACCGCGATGACCGGCAGCCGCGGCCCGCGGACGCGCCGCTGACGCCGGCCGAACAACGGCGCGTCGACCCCGCCGAAGAGCGCCGCCGGCCCGGTTTCAGAAGTCCATTTCAAGCGTGTACAGGCCCTCCGGCATGGCGGTCGACGGTGTAGACGATCTGGCGCTCGTCGACGAACACGTCGTTGATCTGGATCGCCCCGCTCGGCGCGCGGGCCGGCGGCTCCGGCACGAAATAGCCGATTTCCTGCGGCTGGTAGGGGTTGGTCGTGTCATAGGCGCGCAACCCGCCGTTGAAATAGGTCGCCAGCACGACGCGATCCGATTTCCACGCGTTGGGCTTCGGCAGGTTTTCGTACAGGTTGTGCGCGCCATAGCGGGCGCCGCGCCGCATGTAGGTGTCGAGCGGCGGCAGCGGGCAGGTGGCGATCGGCACCGGGTTGGTTTCGCTGCGGCCGTCGACGATCCACACCAGCTTCGGCCAGTCGCCGCCCTCGACCCGCACGCACTCGTCGCTGACGATGAAGAGGTTGCGGTCGAAGAACGGGACGACCGTATGGGTGAAGCCGTGGTAGGGCGGGTGGTAGTCCCAGCGCGACAGCATCTTCGGGTGGCGCCTTGTCGGCGATGTCGAGGATCACCATCCCGCCGTCGATATAGCCGAGATAGGCGCGATCCGGGCGCTCGGGATAGACGTTGGTGTTGTGCGGGCGAAAGCCGGTATCGGCCCCTTCCGGGTGGCGCTCCGGCGGCGGCGCGCTGTCGCCGAGCTGGGTGCCGGGCAGCCACCAGCGCCCGACCTCGACCGGCTTGGAGGGGTTCTTGACGTCGATGATCCGGTAGAACTGGTCGTCCTTGGGATGGCTCGGCCGGAAGTCGCGCGCCCCCGAACTCATATGGATGTACTCGCCGTCGGCGAACCACAATTGGTGCACGCCGCGCGATTGCGGCCCGGAGCAGTCGAAAAACGTGATCGAGCGCGGATTTTCCGGGTCGGCGATGTCGAACAATTCGAACCCGGCCGGTTCGAGGCCCTGCTGCGTCGTCTGGTAGGCGACGGCCATGATGTCGCCGACCGTCTCCAGCGAATTGGAGCGCATATGCGATTGCGGCAGATCGCGCCGCGCAACGATCTTGGGCGCGCGCGGGTCGCTGACATCGACGGCGGTGAAGTTTTTCGGCGCGCTCTCATGGGCGAGCCACAGGATGCGGCGGCCGTCCTTGGCGATCTGGATCGACATGCCCTCGCCGATGCCGCCAAAGCCGTCAAGCTCGTGATGCGCCAGTTGCCGGAAATTCCAAATTGCCGTGTCGACCATGCCTCGAACTCCCGATCGGAATTCAGTGTTTCGCGCCCGGCCCGGAAGGCCGACCCGTCTGCCGGCAGGCCCCGAGATCTCGCCGGTGCGGCGTTGCTAATAGCACGCAAGATCGGTTGAGCGCAGCGATACCGTACTCTGCCGGGGCATGCGTCCGGCTTGCGGAACCGGGCAGTGCGGCCCGGCAAGCTCTCGATAGGCGAGGGACAGCGGCAGCGGATGTCTTGCGGACCGAATCGGCCGCGGCCCGGCCGCCCGAACGGGGCTGAAGCGCCGCTGCCGGTCGAAAGCGGTACCCGTCCGATCCGGGCGCGCTGCGGCAATTCCGCCGCGCCGGAGATCGAAAAACTTGTGGTTTGCTGCGAAGATCGATAAACGCGTTCTTTGCATGTTGGGGATGACCGTCGCGCGAGACCGGGAGACCTGAGGCTACCGTCTTCTTCTTCCACAATCTGATTGGGCACTGGATGTCTTCCTGGGGGGGATATGACCGGCTGTGCCATGCCGGGCCGTTGGCGGGCCGTTGCCCGCACCTGAAATTGTGGGTGTTGCTGTCGCTGGTGCTCGCCGCCTGCGCCGGACCGGGCGAAAACGCCGGACCCGGCGGCAGATATGAGATCGGTGCGCTGGCGCCGCGGCATTATTATCCGCCGCCGGGGCCGCCCGAGGATCCCTGGGGTCCCTATATTCGCGAGGCTTCCGGGCGGTTCAGCGTTCCCGGCCAGTGGGTGCGCGCGGTCATGCACCAGGAATCGGGCGGCGAGGAACAGGCGGTGTCGCCGGTCGGCGCGATGGGCTTGATGCAGGTGATGCCCGAGACCTACGAGGGGTTGCGGGAGCGCTATGGGCTCGGCAGCGATCCTTTCGAGCCGCACGACAACATACTGGCGGGCACCGGCTACATCCGGGAGATGTACGATCGGTTCGGCTCGCCCGGGTTTCTTGCCGCTTACAATGCCGGCCCGGAGCGGGTCGGCGACTACCTTGCCGGCAGCGCTCGTTTGCCGAAGGAGACGGTAAACTACCTTGCCGCGATCACGCCGAACCTCGGCAACGCGGTGCCGATGTCCGGGCCGTTTGCGAGGTATGCTTCGGCCGGTTTCGGCAAGCGGCGGTACCGGTATGCGCCGAGCATAGCCAGCCTGGCCGCCGGATGCGACCTGAACGCGGCCTATGACCCGAACCATCCCTGTTCGTCGCTGGAGCGGGCGGCAAGGACGCCGGCTCCGGTCCAAACGGCGATGGTCCAGCCGCCCGTGGTCGCGCAGACCGGGGTCGGCGGCTGCGATCTGGACGCCGCTTATGACCCGAACCGCCCGTGCGGCGCACTCGGCCCGGTTGCTGCCGCCGCGCCGCCGCCTCCGAGCTTCGCGCCGGCGCCTCCGGTCCAGCAATTCGCCTCGGCGAGTTGCGATCCGGATGCCGCCTACGATCCGGATCATCCGTGCGCTCCGACATCCCGCCGGCCGAGAGCCGCGTCCAACTGGCGTCGGCCGAGCCGCTGTCGTTGCCGCCGCCGGCTGCCGCGGCGCACCGTTTCGCACCCTTGCCGCCGTCGCACCGCTCTGCTGCGGCCCGCGACGTCCGCTCGCACGCGCCGGCGCCACCCGCAGGGGGCTGGGCGATCCAGGTAGGCGCCTTCGCCAGCCCGACCCTGGCCCGGGCGATGGCGGAAAGCGCCCGAGCCCAGGCGCCGGGCCAGCTTCGTTACGCCGCCTTGTCGCTGCCGCCGACCGCACCGGCCGGCCGCTCGGTCCTCTACCGCGCGCGCCTCGCCCATCTTTCGGCGAGCGAGGCATCGAGCGCCTGCAAGCACCTCAACAAGCACCAGTTGCCGTGCCTGATCGTCCGCCCGTGATCGCGACCGCACGACGACGTCTGGTCCGCGCAGGCAGCCTCGGCGTGGGGTAAGGGGCCGCGCCGCCTCTTCGAGAGGCGGCGCGGCGATCGGATCTATTGGTGCAGGCTGTAGAGCCGGGTCACGTTCTCGCTGACGATCTTGCGGCGGACCGAGGGCGAGATTGCCGCGAGGTTGCGGTCGAGGGTCGCATGCGAGCCCGGCCAGATGCAGTCGGGGTGCGGGTAATCGGCGCCCCAGATGATGTTGTCCTCGCCGATCAGCGGGATGATCGGTTCGAGATACTGGTCCTGCTGATAGGTGACGTAGCCCTGGCGGCGGAAATAGTCGCTCGGCTTCAGCTTGAAATTGAGGCTCCTCGCCCGGTCGGCATATTCGGTGTCGAGCCGATCGAAGACGTAGGGCAGCCAGGTCACCCCCAATTCGCCGAGGACGAAATTGAAGTCCGGATATTTCTCGCAGGCGCCCGATGCGAGCAGCGAGACCAGCACCTCCATCGTGTCGAGCTGGAACAGGGCCGAGCGCACGAGCCGCCACTGGGTGAAATATTTCTGCTCCTGTTCGGGCGTATCGGGCGCCCGCAGCGCCTTGAAACCGGTCGAGTGGAACGAAATCGGGAAACGGCACTCGGCTGCGGCCTCCCATAACGGGAACCACTCATCGGTATAGAGCGGCGGGGTCATCCGCTTGAAGGCGAGATCGCCGCCGCGCAGCCCCATCTTGGCGCAGCGGCGAACTTCGGCCGCGGCCTCGAGCGGGTCGGTGTTGGGGATGATGGCCAGCGGAAAAACGCGGTTCGGGTCGGCGCGCTTGGCGAAATCGGTCACCCAGTCGTTGTAGACCTTGTCGGACCAGGCGCGCATCGGCGCATCGGCGATCAGATCGTTGATCATCAGGCAGCCATAGACGATTTCGGCCGAAAGCCCGTCGCGGTCGAGATCGGCGATCCGCAATTCCGGCGTGGTCGGCCGCGGCTTCGCCGCCGCCGTGTTGCCCCACTCGAAGCCGAGATCCTTCATCTCGTCGATATGGCTGAACATCCCGCGCTGATATTTCAGAAAGCCGGGGCCGACGCCGTTCCACATGCCCCGGTCCTGCGCGTCGACGAACCAGTGCAGGCCGTCCTCCATCTCCTCGACGCGCGGCGCCATGTGCTTCCATTTCTTCGGCGCCGCCGACGACCACAGATCGGGCGGGCAATAGGTCAGGTCGATGTGGTTGTCACCGGAGATCAGCTTTTCTTGCATCATGGGCTCCTGTTGCTCCCCGAACCGACATCGGACGAGCGTCTGCGGGGCGCATCGTACGATCGCGCCCGAGGCGGCGCCACATAATTGCGGCGGTATCCTCGCTGCCGGGGCACGCGGCACGATTCCCCCGGCCGCCGCCATGGTCGGGCCCGAGGATGTCGGCAAGCGTCGCCGGCCCGGCCCAACCCCTGTTCGGAGCCGTCCGGCCGGCGACGCGCTTCGCTTTGCCTACGGCAGCGGGCCGCGAGCGGAGAGGTTGTAAAACGGCGGAGTTTTGGTCGGATCCGCAACCTCGTTGGTAAAGTTGCACCACTGCGTCGGATCGACGATGCGCGCACCCGTGGGACAAACGACTATGTTGGGATCGAACCCGGTACGAGTGAACGGCGGCCAAATCGGCTTTGGCGGGATCTGCGCGCTTTTTATTCTGATCCGATAAATTCTGCCCTTGGTGTCGGTCAGGGTTATCGGGCACGGAAAGGTATAGAGTTCCGGGTTGACGCCGATCGAATAACCGCCATCGGCGTTGGGAAACGGCGTGGTCGCGGTCTGGCTGCAAACCCCGTATTCCGCCCATGCCGCTCCGCCGGCGGCCGGCGCGCCAAGGCCGACGACAAAGTCGTAATAGGGATAATAGGTCGGGACAGGGGGCGGCACCTGGGTTTTGTTGGGCAGTCCGTTGGCCCCCCCTACCGCAAAAATAAGCCCGTCGCCGGCGTTGTTCTGCACGCTGGCGCTGTCGTCGATCGAGAACGCGTACGCATTGGCGCCAAGACCGCCGTCCGCCGCGCTGCCGTGAACGAATTGCGTGTAGGGGTTGAACCATTGCTTCGCCGGCAGGGTTTCGTAATTGTACTGCAAGGCGATGTAGTCTATCGGCGCCTTTCCGTTCTTGTCCGGCGGCAGGTTTGCAGTGGGAAGGTCCGGTGCGGCACAGGCGAAGTTAAACGGGACCCAGCCATAAATGTACGACAGGTAAGCAGTCAGCGCCGGCGCCGGCGGGTTTGACGTGACCGGCTTTAGGAAGTCCGGAATTTGGCATGGCGGACTATGGGTAATATACCACTTATAGCTTTGCAGAAAGACCTGATCCACCAACTGATACCAGGCGGATTGCGGACAAGTCCCTTTGCCGGTGGTGCAATTCGTCCATTGCGTCATCATGCCGGTGACCAGCGCGGGCGGGGTCGACGGAATGATGACCGGCACCTTGTTCAACGGCGCCTTGAAAAAGAACGGGTTCATGTAAAAGGACAGCACACTGTAAGTCGAGGGCACTCTTATACCGGCATCGGGGTATCTTGGATTGCCTTTGACGATTGGATTGTTGTAGATCGGCCAGTTAGCCGGATCTGCGGGGTTTTTGTCGGCCCCGGTAAAGGCCGCCATCCGTTTTCTGAATTGCGTCACCGATATTGTCGTGCCCATATAACCAATATCCGCCACATTATAGGGCGGCGTTTCCCGAATGGGCTCCATCGCCAGCGGCAGATAAACCTGATCGACATCGGAAACATTGTAGTTTTGGTTCAAGGAAAACAATTTGCCGCCGCTGGCTCCGCCGTCCTTGACCTCGCCGACATCGGCGAACGTGTACTCGTTCAACTGGAACGGCGTTTGGGCGTTGACCTCCGCCAGCGAGCTCGGCTCGACCAGATAAATCTGCAGCTCCTTAGGGATGCAGCTGTCCTGCGTATTGCCTATCTTGTTGCCTTTGCAGGTTACGCCAGCTGTTGCAAATGTAACCGGAGTAGTCTTTTGTGCTTCCTTATAGCTGTCGTTGAGGGCAGTTTGGTCGTCAAAGACGATCACCCGCCCTGCCCGCCACCAATCGACGTACCGATCGGCGGCGCCCTGCATGGCTTTCGACCACCACGGCACATTCAGCGAGACAAACTCGCCCGGTGCGATCCCGGTTTTCGGATTGACATAAACCTGATAGTCATTATTGACGGGATAACACTTTGTCGTGTCGTCGAGCGCTTTCTGCAGCCAGACATCGCCCTTGGGACAATTCCCGAGCGCGATCTGCTGCTGTATGCTGGCCTGGAGTATTACGTAAACCTGATGATCGGTATTATTCCAAATGCGAACTTCCTTCGTGCATCCGGCCGGACTATTAGGCGGATTCCAATTTGCATTGTCTGGGCACGGGTGGGGCGCTTGTGCGCTGGCGGCGCCGGCATAAAGCGCGAGCACAGCAAACAAGACTGTCGAGACACGCATCATGCGGAAAATCATCGCCATGGTGTTCGCTCCCTTATTGCATCGCTTGAATATGCCGTTTCGCCATATCGCCAAACGCGCCGAGTTCGACAACGAAAGGCAGCAGCTGATTTGTCAAGGTATAGCTCCGGTTGTGATACGGGCTGCGGCGATCGAATGCGCCTTTATCCGCGCCGGAGATTACGATCCGGTGAAAATCGAAAATCGGGTTGACCGAACGCCCGCGGCGGGCAAGCCGTCATCAGAGACCGGGTCTATCCCGGAACCGCTGCCCTCGGAGTTGATCCAAAACGCACCAGAAGGCGATGGGAAATCGTTCGCACGTGCTTGCTCCCGATGTTAGGATCTCGTGGGGCCGAATTCGCCGGATCACCACTCGCAGAACGCGAATACCGCTGGTGTCGCCTCGCTGTCAAGCCATGCCCCGGCGCCCGAGATGCGATGAGCGCGGCGTTCATGCCGTCGAGGATGTAGCGGAAGCCCTTGCCTTCCTCGCCGATCAGCGAATCCGGCGGCATCTTCAGATTGTCGAAAAACACCTCGGTCGTGTTGTGGCTGATCATCGCCTCGATCGGTCGGATCTCGACGCCATGCCCGAATCCACGTGCACCGGATCGACGCGCGCCGCACTTGCACGCCATAATGTCGATATCTTGCACTAACGGACAATAGAAGCCATATTCGGGAAAGTGTCAGAGACGGTTGCTTGGGCATGAAAGCCATCATAGGACACGTTTCCGAATCAGGCCGGTTGAGCCTTCCCGCGGATTTTCGCAAGGCGGTCGGCCTCGGTCGCGGCGGTAGCGTGGTCATCGAACTGGATGGCGGCGAGATCCGAATCCGCACCGTCCCAGAGGTGGTCGCCCGCGCCCAAGCGCTGACCCGCGCGCTGCTCAGCGACAAGCCCGCGGGGACGGTCGATGCGTTCCTCGCCGATCGGCGCCGGGAAGCCGAAGAGGAATGACGCTCGCGGTGCTCGACGCCTCGGCTTTGCTGGCGTTGTTGCTGACGGAGCCGGGCCACGAGCGGGTCCAGGAGGTGCTCGCCGACGCGGCGATGACCGCCGTGAACCTCGGGGAAGTTGTCGGACACCTCGCTCGAAACGGTGGAGCGGAAGCGGATATCCGACATATTCTGGAGCCCCTGCCCTTCGAATTGTTCCCGTTCGGCGAGGATCTGGCCTATATGGTCGGTCTCCTGTTGCCGGCGACTCGACCCGCCGGGCTCTCGTTTGGCGACCGTGCCTGCCTCGCCTTGGCCCGGCAACTCGGCGTCAAGAGCCTTACCGCAGACCGCGCCTGGCCGAGCGTCGCGCCGTCGATCGGGGTCGAAGTCGAACTGATCCGCTGATCCGTATGCGGCATTCGACCGCCCTGAGTTGCTCATTGAGACCGTCGCATACGCCCAGCACGTGAGCACGTGCTGGCCATTCTGCCGGCGATCGATCGGGGGGAACCTGGCGGCTGTTGACCGCCGCGCTCGTCTTCCTCGAGGATCGCGGAAACCCGATCAATGTCATGGTCAACCGATGACCCGGTCCTCGTCGATGACGATCGACCGATCGCGGGCGGCGCGATACCGTTCCGCGCGATCCATGACATCGCCCACCAACCGGCCGATATCGATCTCCACCGCCGGCGCCAGTTCCAGGCGAGCCGTCCTGAATTCGTTCTGCTTCAGCCGGACCAGCTTGCCGAGCAATCGCCTCTTATGAGCCGTGGTAAGGCGGAGCTCCAATTTCCCGATCAAGGCAGCATAGGCGAGGGCAAATGCCGGCAGCATGCGCCTCGCGTGCCGGGACGTTCCACTCGGAGCCGCTACGCAAACTCGCAGCACCCGCTCCTCGATCGCCTTCTCGACAACCCGCTTCGGCGCCCCCGCGAGCTCTGCAACCTCCCGCGGGGTCAATGTTGCGGCGACCGTCATAAGTTCGCCCTTTCCAGGGACTATTTAATCGCCGATGAGCCTCTGTGGAAGACGAAACACACGTCTGTGATGGTTCTCGAAATTCCGAATTCTTCCTGCGACGCAACAAACACGGGGCTCCTGCGGAGCGATGCCAATTCCTCTTGCAAAGCTTTAATACACGCGACTCGCTGTACGTCCCACCGCATCATCAGCGGCGAGTGCGATCCCTACAAGGTATAACCCCCTGCGCTGTTCCTTCAGTCGACTGCCGGCCCACGGAACAAAATAGACATAGGATGGCCAGGCTTTCTCTAAACTGCGCGACGTAAGTCTCGATTTACCGCAACGAACTCGTCGAACACTGCTGGACTCGTTAGCGTTTGGCATGGCGACGATCCTCGCATTCGGGTCAATACGAGCGCGGCATTCCCAGAACATGCTGGCCGAGATAGGCGAGGATCAGATTGGTCGAGATCGGCGCGGTCTGGTAGAGCCGGACCTCGCGCCATTTGCGCTCGATGTCGTATTCCTTGGCAAAGGCGAAGCCGCCAAAGGTCGCGAACGTCGCCTCGGCGGCGTGCCAGGCAGCCTCGGAAGCCAGCAGTTTCGCCATGTTAGCGTCGGCGCCGCATTCCCGGCCGCCGTCGAACAGGGCGGCGGCGCGGCGGCAGATCATGTCGGCCGCTTCCAATTCGGCATAGGCGCGGGCGAGCGGAAACTGCACCCCCTGGTTCTGCCCGATCGGCCGGTCGAAGACGACCCGCTCGTTGGCGTAGTCGATCCCCTTTTTGAGGAGCCAGCGGCCGTCGCCGACGCATTCCTGGGCAACCAGGATGCGCTCGGCGTTCATGCCGTCGAGGATGTAGCGAAAGCCCTTGCCCTCCTCGCCGATCAGCGAATCCGGCGGCACCTTCAGATTGTCGAAAAAGACCTCGGTCGTGTTGTGGTTGATCATCGCCTCGATCGGCCGGATCTCGACGCCATGCCCGAGGTTCTCGCGCAGATCGATCAGAAACACCGAGAGCCCGTCGGTGCGGCGCTTGACCTCGTCGACCGGGGTCGTGCGCGCCAGCAGCAGCATCAGATCGGAATGCCGGGCGCGCGAGGTCCATACCTTCTGGCCGTTGACGACGTAATGATTGCCCTCGCGCACCGCCCGGGTCTTGAGCTTGGTGGTGTCCGAGCCGGTGGTCGGCTCGGTCACGCCGAAGGCCTGCAGCCGCAACGCCCCCGAGGCGATCTTCGGCAGATAGCGCTGCTTCTGCTCCTCGCTGCCGTGCCGCAACAGGGTCCCCATGATGTACATCTGGGCGTGGCCCTGGCTTGCCGTGCACCCCGAGGCGTTGACCTCTTCGAGGATGACCGCAGCGGCGCGCAACGGCAGCCCCGAGCCGCCATATTCCTCGGGGATCAGCGAGGCGAGAAAGCCGCTCTCGGTCAATTCGGCAATGAACTCGGTCGGATAGTCCTGCTCGGCCTCGAGCCGGCGCCAATAGGCGCCCGGATAACGCTCGCAGATCCGGCGCACCGAGTCGCGCAATTCGGGGTAATCCTCGCCGAGGGCCACCATCGTCGCCGCACCGGACTGATCGCCATCGGCCATTCGGCCCTCCTCGTTTCGCTGTTCTCAGAAAAATAGCCCGGCCTCGGATATTTCGCCATCCCACAGCAACACCGGACGCCAAGCCGGCGCGTCGGCATCGCTCGTCGTCTTTTCAACGTCCATAACATGCCGTCGAACCGAGTCGATGATTCTGGTTGCATGCGCGTTCTGGTTGGCAAATTCCGATTCGGCTGATAGCGTGCTCGCCGAAGAAACCGCCACAGGGCAGCATCGCGCGCTGACAGCAACGCAAACGGGTATTTGCAATTACCCGAAACAAAGGAGGAAACCTGTGACAGCCATAGACATCAGTGGCGGTGCGCTCTCCGACACCGAGCATCGCGCGCAATTGCGCCGGGCGATGATCGCCAGCACGGTCGGCACGACAATCGAATGGTATGACTTTCTGCTTTACGGGCAGGTCAGCGCGCTGGTTTTCGGCAAGCTGTTCTTTCCGCATTCGTCGCCGCTGGTCGGCGTGTTGCAGGCCTTCGCCGTGTTTTTTGTCGGATTTGTCGGGCGGCCGATCGGCGCGGCGATATTCGGCCATTACGGCGACCGGATCGGGCGCAAGGCGACATTGATCGCGACCTTGCTGGTAACCGGCCTTGCCACTTTTGCCGTGGGGCTGGTCCCGGGCTATGCGAGCATCGGCGTCTGGGGCGCGGTTCTGCTGACGGCCCTTCGCCTGATCCAGGGGATCGGGGTCGGCGGCGAGTGGGGCGGCTCGGTGCTGCTGGCGATGGAATGGGCGCAAACCAATCACAATCGCGGCTTCATCGCTTCGTGGCCGCAATTCGGCGCGCCGGCCGGCCTGTTCCTGGCCAATCTTGCGGTGCTGATCTTCAGCTGGCTGTCGGGCGACCAGTTCCTGGTTTGGGGCTGGCGAATCCCGTTTTACATCAGCATCGTCATGGTCGCGATCGGGCTATGGATCCGGCTCGGCATCCTCGAAACCCCGGTGTTCCGGAAAGTGGTCGAGGATGAACGGGTCGAACGCGTGCCGGTGCTCGAAGTGCTCAAGCGTCAGCCCAAACAGGTGGCGTTGACCGCTTTGCTGCGGATGCCCGAGCAGGCGCCGGGCTATATCGTCGGGGTTTTCATCTTTACCTACGGCACGACGGTGCTCGGTATGCCGCGCAACTTCTTGTTGGTCGCTATTTTGGTCCAGACGATCCTCGGGTTTCTCTGGGTCACGGTCGCCGGCCATCTGTCCGACCGTATCGGCCGAAAAAGGATGTACATCATCGGCTGCATCTCAGTGGCGATATTTGGCTTCGTCTATTTCGCCCTGCTCAATACCAAGGTGCCGGCGCTGGTATTTCTCGCCGTTGCGCTGTCGCTGCTTCCGATCATGACGATGTACGGCCCCGAGGCGGCGTTGATCGCCGAATCGTTCTCGCCGCGCCTGCGCTACAGCGGCTCCTCGCTCGGCTACCAGCTCGCCTCGATCATCGCCGGCGGTCCGTCGCCGTTTATCGCGACGGCGCTGTTCGCCGCCTTCAGTTCGACACTGCCGATCGCATTGTACATCCTCGGCTGCGCCGTCATCGGCATCGCCGCCACGGCGCTGCTGACCGATTACACCAACAAGGACATCTCGGACGAATACGAAAAGGTCTGAATTCGTTTCGAGAACGAAGGGGCCTCTGCGGCTGTGCCGCAGAGGCCCCTTGCTTGATCTACCGCCGTCTCCGGGGCCCGGACTATGGGTCCGGGCCCCGGCTGCGGTTCAGGCCGGATGGAACACCAGGGTCCGCAATTCGATGCTTTCGCGCGGGAAGGCATCGGGCGGCGTCTTCGGGTCGGTGAACGAGGTGTGCGGCATAAACCGGGCGCGGCCATCGGTCTTGGTGTCGCAGATCTTCAACAGCAAGGCCTCGTCGCGCCGCATCTGCGGCGCATAGTACCATTCATGCGCCGGGTTCCAGGTGACCGAGTAGGTCTCGCCGACGCGGTCGCGATAGACCAGATCCGACGGCACCAGATCCTTCGGGTCGACTGTGCGCGCGTCGCATACCGCGAGCGGGGCATCGCGCAGCGGGCCGCGGGTCGGCCGCCACATATTGATGACCTGGACCCGGCCCTTCAATAATTCCTCGGCTTCCTCGCCAAGCAGGTCGCGAACCCGCTGCGGTCCGGACCGGGCGGTATGGTCGACATGCACCCGGGTCGCCGGCTGGCGCGGCCCGTCCGGCGCCCGATCGGTCAGACCCGGCACGCGCCGGCGCTGCAAAT
This sequence comes from uncultured Alphaproteobacteria bacterium, assembly GCA_963701815.1. Classification (GTDB taxonomy): domain Bacteria; phylum Pseudomonadota; class Alphaproteobacteria; order ATCC43930; family CGMCC-115725; genus AP-15. Next base: position 65,855 of record CAVPBN010000008.1, on the reverse strand, counting down.
GGTCGAAGATGAAAACGCGGCTGGCCCCGGTCGCTTCGGCGATGAAGCGCTCGGCTTCCGGGTAGTAGACCCGGCGCACCTCGTCATCGTCCCAGAAATCATGCACCGCGCTGCGTTGCTCGACCAGCGCAAAGCCTTGCCGGTCGAGAGAAATCTCCGACTGGATCGGCCGCATGTCGCGGATGTGCACTTTGTGCGGCTCGTGGGTCATGTTCGAACGCGCCCCGTCGGGCCCGGTCTCGTAGGCGAAATAGCGCGGCCGCTCGGCCATCGGCACGATGTAGTTCAGCTCGGCCTCGACATAGGGCAGCGTGTCGGCATTGCTCATGGCCTGGTCCTCCTGGGGGTTGAAAAAGACTCGCCTAAAAAGGCGGAAATCGCAACGTTTCTTGCCACGACTGCCGCTCGCCCGATGGATTCTGCTTTGGCGGCAGCGAAGTTGCCCGCACCCACAGGGCGCCGAAGGCGCGCGCGGCGCGCCCGAGCGCTCCGAAGCGGCGCGTCCGGCGCCTTTCGGTCGAAATCGTCATGATCGTTACTCCTTCCAGAACGGCTTGTTGCCGAGATATTCGGCCTCGGCCCGGGTAATGCCGATATCGGCGAGCATCCGCCCGTCGAGCGTCAACAGCTGGGCACGATCGCGGGCCCGGCGATGCCATGCGGGCAAAGCGGCGAACGCCGCGCTTACGGTGTCTCGCACCCTTTGCCCCAGCGAGCGCCGCCCGATGCCGGCGACATATTCCCGGGATCTGTCGAAATGTATCGTAGTCATTTGAGTTCTCCTAAACCCGGCGGACATTTTCACCTGACCACCGTTGATCCGCTTGCGCATGAACTGGGGTCCATGGCATGGATCCGCAAACGAGAGTTTTTCAGTGACGCATGAGAATTTCTCATCCGTGACCAACGACCATCTGCCGCCGTTGAGCGCGCTGCGGGCGTTCGAAGCTGCGGCGCGCCATCTGAGCTTCAGTCGGGCAGCGGAGGAGTTGCACGTCACGCCGGCGGCGATCAGCCATCAGATCCATGCGCTCGAAGAGGATCTCGGGGTCCGGCTGTTTCATCGGCTCAGCCGTTCGATCGAGCTGACTGCTTCCGGACGGGTGCTGTTGCCCGGACTGTCGGAAGCCTTTGCCGGCATTCACGCCTCGGTCAGGCGGTTGTGGGCGCATAACGACACCGGGACGTTGACGGTGACCGCGTCGCCGTCTTTTGCCGCCAAATGGCTGGTGCTGCGGCTGCACCGCTTCCAGGATCGATATCCCGAGATCGATGTCCGGATTTCGGCCACCGATCAGGTGGTCGATCTGACCAAGGGCGATTTCGACATCGCGATCCGCTACGGGTCCGGGCGTTATCCCGGCCTCGATGTCGAATTATTGGTCATCGACGAGGTATTTCCGGCGTGCAGCCCGCAATTGCTCGCCGCCGGCCCGCCATTGCGCAGCCCCGACGATCTGCGCCATCACGCGCTGATCCACGATCAGGCCAGCGAACGCGATCCGCTGGCGCCGACCTGGCCGATGTGGCTGAAGGCGGCCGGCGTCGACGGCGTGCCGGCTGCGGCCGGCATCAGCTTCAGCGCCGGCCATCTGGCGGTCGACGCCGCGATCGCCGGCCGCGGCGTGGTGCTCGCGCACAGCAACATCGCCGCCGCCGATCTGGACGCCGGGCGGCTGGTGCGGCTGTTCTCGTTGGCGCTGCCGGACCTCTTTGCCTACTACGTCGTCACCGCTCCAGGGGCGCTCGACCGGGCCAAGGTGCGGGCCTTTCGCGACTGGCTGCGCCACGAGGCCGACAACCGGGACGACCGGGCGGCCGCCTGAACGGTCAAAGCTGCCCGCCTGTCCGGTGGCGCCTAGCGCCACTATATTCGAGGTTTTTGCGCGGCACGAGATCGGCTGTGAGCTGCGGGCGATGTCGCAGTGGCTGGATCGGCAGGGCGCGCTGGCGAGCTTGGCGGCTGGCGATTTGCGCCGCGCCGGGCTGCGCGAGACCGGACGCCGGGGACTGCCGGCGGAGACGGTTCTGCGCTGTGCCCTGCTCAAGCAACAGCGACAGCTGAGTTACGAGGAGCTGGCCTTTCACCTCGAAGATTCGGCGTCGTTTCGGGCCTTTGCCCGCTTGCCGTTGGCCTGGTCGCCGAAGAAATCGGTGCTGCATCGGACGATCAGTGCGATCCGCCCGGCGAGTTGGGAGGCGGTCAATCGGGCGTTGCTGGCCAGCGCCAAGCAGGGAAAGCTGGAGAGCGGCGCCACGGTGCGGATCGACAGCACGGTGAGCGCGGCGTTGATGCACCAGCCGAGCGACAGCACGCTGCTGTGGGATGCAGTACGCGTCATGACGCGGCTGCTGCGCCGGGCCGGGCGGTTGCCAGGAGCGCCGGTGCTTCAGTGGCGCGATCGCCGGCGGCTGGCCAAGCAGCGGGCGCGGGCGATCGACTACAGCCGCGGCAAGGACAAGAAGCGCGCGCTCTATCGCGAGTTGATCACCGCCGCCCGCGCCACCCAGACGGCACTGCGAAAGGCCGCCGAACGGCTGGCCGAAATCGCCGGGATCGCGGCCGAGCGATGGCGCGCCAAGGTCGGCCACTATCTGCCGCTGATCGAGCGCATCCTCGCCCAGAGCGAGCGTCGGGTCCTCCACGGTCAAGCGGTGCCGGCCGGCGAGAAGCTGGTCAGCCTGTTCGAGCCGCATGCCGACATCCTCGTCAAGGGCGGCCGTGACGTGCAGTACGGACACAAGCTCAACCTCGTCACTGGCAAGAGCGGCTTGATCCTCACGTTGTCGTCGAAGCCGGCAACCCCGCCGATGCCGAGCGCTTCCTGCCCATGCTCGATCGCCAGATCGCTCGCTGCGGCGTGCCGCCCGGATGTCCCTCACACGGGGTCGGTGCATTTGCTCCTGAACTGACAAAACCGGTTTGATACAAAGATTTATATCGGCTCCCTCGGGAGCTCGGCGGACAGGGTGTCAACTCCCTCGCCCCGCTGGCGGGGAGAGGGCTGGGGTGAGGGGCGGGCTTCTGGGCGGAGGGATGACCGCGTTGCGGGGCAAGGAACAAAAGCGCGCCGAGCGTGCGCGAGCACTGCGGCGCGCGCTCACGCCGGCAGAATTGACGTTGTGGACGCAGCTTCGCGGTCGCCGACTACTACGTCGACTTCGTGTGTCGTGAGGGGCGCTTGATTATCGAGCTCGACGGCGACCAACCAAACTCGGCAAATCGCCCCTCACCCCGACCCTCTCCCCGCACGCGGGGCGAGGGAGATGCAGGATCTGGCGCCCCTGGTGCGAGACCTACGTCGCCCTCTCGCCGCACGCCGGGCGAGGGAGATGATGGGCAGGTCATTCCACTTCCGCCCGGGGACGCGGCATCGACATCGACCTATATGTGAAATCCGGGCTAGATTTTCTCGGCCAATGCCGCGAGCTGGTCGGCGCATTGACCCCAGCCCCGATGGAAGCCCATTTCTTCGTGGGCCTTCTTGTCTTCCGCGTTCCAATGCCGGATGCGGGCGGTGTAGCGCGTCTTGCCGGCTTCATCGGCAAAGGTGATGATCGCGGTCATGAACGGCTTGCCGGCCTTGGGGACCCAGTCGCCGGTATAAGCATCGGTAAAGACCAGCTTTTCGTTCGGCACGATCTCCAGATACGTACCCGGGCACGGGATTTCCTGCCCGTCCGGCGACCGCATGACGATATTGCTCACGCCGCCGACCCGCAGCTCGACTTCGGCCACCGGCGTGGTGAAGGGCGCCGGCGCGAACCATTGTTTCAGCAGGCCCGGTTCGGTCCAGCAGCGGAACAGCTTGTCGCGCGGCGCGTCGATCAAACGAGTCAGGACGAGTTCGTGTTCGGCGGTCATTGGTCTCTCCCCGGATGTGGTTTGACGGCTCTGATCGCCCGCCAGATCGCCGACGGGGTTGCCGGGCCGGCGAGGTCGGTGACGCCGAGCGGCGCCAGCGCGTCGAGGATCGCGTTGGCGACGGCGGGGAACCCGGCGACCGCACCCGCCTCGCCGCAACCCTTGACGCCCAACGGGTTGGTCGTGCACCGGGTGCCGTTGAAGCCGAGATCGTAGGAGACCAGATCGGCGGCGCGCGGCAACGCGTAGTCCATCAACGAGCCGGCGACGAGCTGCCCCGAACCCGGGTCGTAGACAGCGTGCTCGAACAAGGCCTGCCCGACCCCCTGGGCGATCGCGCCATGCGCTTGGCCCCTGGCGATCATCGGGTTGACCAGCACGCCGTAATCGTCGACCGCGGTATAGCGCTCGAGCCGGACCATGCCGGTGTCCGGGTCGATCTCGACCTCGACGACATGCGTCCCGTTCGGGAAGGTCATCCATTCGCGGGTCCAGTAATGATAGGTGTCGAGCGGCGCGCCGCGGTCGCGCCCGAGTGCGGCGACCTCGAACAGACCCAGCCGGCGGTCGGTGCCGGCCACGACAAAGTCGCCATCGGCAAAGCGGATATCGGCTTCGGCCGCTTCGAGCGCCTCGGCGGCGATCCTGGTCCCCTTGACGATGATCTCGTCCGCGGCCCGCCAGATCGCCGTACCGCCCATATAGGTCGCCCGCGAACTGCCGTGGCCGCCGCCGGCCGGGATCAGATCGGTGTCGCCTTGCACGAGCCGGATGCGCTCGTTCGGCACGCCGAGACGCTCGGTCAGGATTTGCGGAAAGGTCGTCTCGTGGCCTTGCCCGATGGTCTGGGTGCCGGTGATCAGCGCGACGGCGCCGTCCGCTTCGAAGCGGATGTCGACATTCTCCGAGGGCTGACCGCCGGTCGCCTTGATGTGATAGGCAAAGCCGAGGCCGCGCAACAATCCCCGCGCGGCACTCGCCCGGCGCCGCGCGTCGAACCCGGCGACGTCGGCGCGGGCCAGAGCCCGATCGAAAGTCGCGGCGAAAGCGCCGCTGTCGACCCGGTTGCCGAAAGCGTTGGCCATCGGCATCGCCGCCGCCGGCACCATGTTGCGGCGGCGCAATTCGGCGCGGCCGAAGCCGCATTGCCGCGCGGCGGCGTCGATCAGCCGCTCGATGATGTTGACCGCCTCGGCAAAACCCGGGCCGCGGGTGACGCCGACCGGTGCGGTATTGGTCAGGACGCCGGCGACCTGCAGCGCCACCGCCGGGATATGATAGACGGTGCCGGGCAGATGCGCGTACTGAAAGGTCTGCACCCCGCCGGCGCTGACCAGATACGCCCCGGCATTGGCGGTGCTGACCACCCGGAGAGCCAGAAACCGGCCCTCGGCATCGAGCGCCAGCGCCGCTTCGGCATATTGGTCGCGGGCCTGATGGTCGGCAGAGGAACACCTCGCTGCGGACGGCGATCCACTTGACCGCCCGGCCGACCCGCCGGGCCGCCCACAAAACCAGCACATGCTCGGGATAGACGAAATTCTTGGCGCCGAAACCGCCGCCGACATCGGGTGCGACGAACCGCACCGCAGCAGGGCGGCACGCCGAGGGCGCGGGCGGTATGGTCGCGGGTGACATGGATGCTTTGGCTCGAAACATGGGCGGTGTAGCGCGCCGCGGCCCTATCCCACAGGCCGATGACGCCGCGCGGCTCGATCGGGTTGGTGACGATGCGGTGATTGTCGAGCCGCAATTCGACGACATGCGCAGCGGCGGCGAACGCCGCCTCGACCGCCGCGCCGTCGCCGGTATGCCAGTCGAAGCAGAGATTGCCCGGCACCTCGGCCGCGATCTGCGGCGCCGCCGCAGCGCGGGCGGCGGCCGCGGTGGTGACGGCCGGCAATGGCCGGTAATCGACCGCCACCGCCTCGGCGGCGTCGAGCGCCTGGCCGCGGCTCTCGGCTACGATCAGCGCCACCGGCTCGCCGACATAGCGGACCTTGTCCCGCGCCAGCAACGGCTGCGGCATGAAGGCGAATTTCTCGCCGGTCTGCGCATTGGCTTCGGCCGTCGGCCGCAACGGCTGCAACCCGTCGGCGGCGGCCTCGGCGGCGGTCAATACCGCCAGCACCCCCGGCATCGCCCGCGCCCGCCGGGTGTCGATGCCGTCGATGTGGGCATGCGCATGCGGCGAGCGCAATACCGCGGCATGCGCCAGGTCGGCGAAGGCGAGATCGTCGAGATAATTGCCGCGGCCGGTCAGAAACCGCGCATCCTCGCGGCGTTTCGGGGCGTCGCCGATACCCGAGCGGATCGTCATCGCCCTCCCCTTTCCGGTTGCGCCGCCAGGCCCCGATCGTCCCACGGCAGGACCGCGAGTTCGGGCCAGATGCTCCGCGCCCGCCGCGCCTTTTCGGCATGCGAGGCGGCATTGTCCAATGCCCGGTTCGGCCGGACCACCATGGCGAAGAGATCGTCGAGGCCGAAGGGTGCGGCCACATCGAGCCGGCCGTCATGTTCGAGCCGGACGCCGACCGCATGTACGACCGAGGCGTAGCGGGACAAGGCCTCGTCGGCCGAGGTCAGCCGAGGGTACGGAGCGCCGAAGCGGCGCTCGAACCACAGATGCACGCGGGCCTGATTGCGCACCTCGACCGGGCCGACGCAGCCTTCGGTTGCCGCGGCGACGGCGCGGATCACCGCGTCTTCGGCCGCCCAGGACAGATCGGCCCCGTCGAAATAGATCAGGTCATAATCCTTGATCCCGGTGCCGCGCGGCCGGGCGGTCAGCACGTTCCACACCGTCTGGTAGAGACAACCGGCGACGAGACGCCATTGCGGCAAGCCGATCGCACGCAACCTCGCCAGCAGCGTCATCAGGTCGGGATCGGCGCGGATGACCGCCTCGAAGCGGCGCCGCAGCACCGCCGCAGGGCCGCCGGAAGGGGGTGTCGCTTCCGGCATCGCGCCGGGCGGCGAAGACCATCCGCGGCCCGGTCAGGGCAGCTGATAGCCGATCGACCGTTCGATCTCCAAGGTGCGCTGCACCGCCGGCCGCGCCATCATCCGCTCGAAGTGACCATTCAGGTTCGGATAGCTGCCGGGCGCCGGGTGCAGGCTCGTGGCAAAGCGCCAATAGAGGCGGAACAGATGGATATCGGCGATCGAATACTCGTCGGCCACCCATCCGGGTCTGGCCAGCCGCCGCTCGGCGATGTCGAACACCTCGCGCCAGCGCGCCTCGCCGATCCGCCGCGCCGGGTGGATCGTCGAGGCGATGAACGACATCCACGAGACCGCCTGCGCCTCGGCCTCGATCCCGCCCTTGGGCCACAACCCCGCCGCCGGGTAGCTCTTGGCGAGGTAGTAGAGGATCGCCGCCACCTCGGTCATGACCCGGCCGTCGACCAGCAGGGTCGGCACCTTGGCCTCGGGATTGACCGCCAGGTATTCGGGGCGGAACTGCTCCTTGCCGGCGAGCGAAATCCAGCGCGGCTCGAACGCCGCTCCGACCTCGTGCAATGCGATATGCGGCGCCATCGAACTCGACCCCGGCGACAGATAGATCGTCAGCATCGGCACACCCCCGGCATCACCCTACCCTTTCGAACGGACCGGCCGACCGCAGCCATCGGTGCGGCTCGGTCGCTCGGCCCGATGGGGATAGCATGGCCGGTGGCGGCGCGGAACCCGTCGTCGCGGCGATGTGCCCGCGGGTCCCGCGGCCTTTCCCGGCGGGGCCGCGCAGGCGGACCTGCGTCCCTCATCGCTGGCGGGCGGTTCTCCGGGCGCTGGTTTCGTGCAGATGCGTCGGCATGCTCCGGACCGCGAAGCTGCGCTCCCAGTCGCGCCATTGCCGCACCCGCCGTTCGCGGCGCGAGCCGTCGGGGGCGCTGGCCCGGCGGCTGCGCCGCGCCATCGAGCCGGTGACCTGCTGCCATCCCTGCTGCGGATCGAATTTCTGCGCATAGCCGCCGGTCAGGATTTCGAAGGCGGCGCGGGCATGCCCCTTCAGATCGATCTGGCCCTGCGCATGCTGATGGCCGAACCAGTTCGGGGTGACAAAGTCGGTCACCAAGACGTCGCCGATCTGATAGGCATACTGGTCGTCCTCGACCGGGTCGCACACCTCGCCGGCCCAGAAGACGCCCTGGAGGTCCTGGTAGGCGCTGTTGAGCCAGGGATCGACCGCCATCTCGCAGATTTCGTGGGTGGCGCCGACGCTGACGCTGGCGTGGTCGGCGAGTATCGTTTTGACGAAGACCTTGGAGATCGGCAGGCCCTCGTTGGTCAGATCGTGGTAGGCGAGCGCGCCGGCCTGGTCGCTGTCGTCGAGAAAGACGACCCACCAGGCGCCGGGTGCGGGGGCCTGGCCCTTCGGCACAAAGGCAAAACTCGCGGCATCGACCCCCCAGACCGGCAGCAGGTCCTTGTTCCACTGCTGGTCGAAGGCGGGCAGCATCTGTTGCACCTGGGCATCGGCGATGGCGGTCGATTCATTGATCACGGCGATCTGCGGCATCGGTCCCTCCTCAATCGGGCTGCCCGGACCGGCCGCGCCGGCCCGAGACGGCCTCTACCCCCAAGGTATGCCGCATGCCGCCAAAACCCTGTGACCCGCTTCACATCGACCGGACCGGGACCCTCGACCGGCCGAGCGCGGCTGCGACAGGTCAGGCGGCTGCCCAACCCGCGGACAATAGGGCCGCCTGCTCCAGCACGGTCTGCGTCGCCTTTTCCTGCTTGTCCGGCGGGTAGCCGTATCTGCGGAGGATGCGTCTGACGAGCACGCGCAACTGCGCGCGCACGTTCTCGCGCATCGTCCAGTCGATCGTCACGTTCTTGCGCACGGTCGCAACCAGCTCGCGGGCGATCGCCGTCAGCGTTGGTTCGCCGAGCACCTTGACCGCGCTGTCGTTGGTTTCGAGCGCGTCGTAAAACGCCAGCTCGTCTTCCGATAACCCGAGTTCCTCGCCGCGCGCATTGGCGGCGCGCATGTCTCGGGCCAAGCCGATCAACTCCTCGATCACCTGCGCCGCTTCGATCGCCCGGTTCTGGTAGCGCCGTATTGTTTGATCGAGCATCTCGGAGAAGGCGCGCGCCTGCACCAGGTTCTTGCGCCGCCGCACCGCCAATTCGCCCTTGAGCAGCTTTTGCAACAACTCCACCGCAAGATTGCGGAGCGGCATGCCGCGCACCTCGGCGAGGAACTCGTCCGAAAGGATCGAGATGTCGGGCTTGGGCAGGCCCGCCGCGGCGAAAATATCGAGGACACCTTCGGGCATCACCGCGCGCGAGATGATCTGGCGCACGGCCTGATCCAAATCCTCCTGCGGCCGCGCCTCGCCCGGCGCCCGCTTCAGCAGCCCCGCCTGCACCGCCTGGAAGAACGCGACGTCGTCGCGAATCCGCAAAGCTTCGTCGTGCGGCACGGCCAGCGCGAAGGCCTGGGACAGCGCGCGCACCGCAGGCAGGTAGCGGTCCTTGCCGTTCTCTTGGCCGAGGACGTGGTCCTGTGCGGGCGGCAATAGGCCGAGCCGCTGTTGCGGCGTGCCGCTCGTCCATTTCGCCCAGTCGAAGCCGTGGAACAGACCCCGGCAGATCTCGTATTTTTCGAGCATTGCCGCCACCGCCTCGTCCTGGTCGAGCGCGGTGCGGCCGGTGCCGCCGCTTTCGGTATAGGTCGCGAGCGCCGCCTTCAGCTCGTGCGCGAGCCCGAGATAGTCGACGACGAGCCCGCCGGGCTTGTCCTTGAAGACGCGGTTGACGCGGGCGATCGCCTGCATCAGCCCGTGACCGTGCATCGGCTTGTCCACATACATCGTATGCAGGCTCGGCGCGTCGAAGCCGGTAAGCCACATGTCGCGCACGATGACGATCTTGAACGGATCGGCCGAATCGCGGAAGCGATTGGCCAGCGCCTCGCGCCGCGCCTTGGTCCGGATGTGCTGCTGCCAATCGGCGGGATCGGAGGCCGAGCCGGTCATCACTACCTTGATGGCGCCGCCGGCGTCGCCGGCATCTTGCCAGGCGGGCCGCAGACGGACGAGCTCGCGGTACAGGTCGACGCAGATGCGCCGGCTCATGCACACGATCATCGCCTTGCCTTCGAGGGCCTCCAACCGCTTCTCGAAATGGCCGACGATGTCTTCGGCGATCAGCTCGATGCGCTTTTCGGCGCCGACGACCGCTTCGAGCTGCGCCCATTTGCTTTTGAGCTTTTCCTTGCGCTCGACCTCCTCGCCTTCGGTCGCTTCCTCGAAATCGGGATCGATCTTGGGCCGCTCGGCCTCGGCCAGCGCCAGCTTGGCGAGCCGGCTTTCGTAATAGATCGGGACGGTGGCGCCGTCCTTCACCGAACGCTCGATGTCGTAGACGCTGATGTAGTCGCCGAACACGGCGCGGGTGTTGGCGTCCTGCAATTCGATCGGCGTGCCGGTAAAGCCGATGAACGAGGCATGCGGCAGCGCATCGCGCATGTGCCGCGCGTAGCCGTCGATAAAGTCGTACTGGCTGCGATGCGCCTCGTCGGCGATCACGACGATGTTGCGGCGTTCGGAGAGGACCGGGTGGCGGTCGCCCTTTTCCTCGGGAAAGAATTTCTGGATCGTCGTAAAAACGACGCCGCCGGCGGCAACCGACAGCAATTCGCGCAAGTGACCGCGGCTGTCGGCCTGCACCGGCGGCTGGCGCAGCAGCTCATGGCAGCGCGAAAACGTCCCGAACAATTGGTCGTCGAGATCGTTGCGGTCGGTCAGCACAACGATCGTCGGGTTCTCCATCGCCGGTTCGCGGATGATCCGCCCGGCATAAAACGCCATGGTCAGGCTCTTGCCCGAACCCTGGGTGTGCCAGACGACGCCGACGCGCCGGTCGCCGGGCCGGCCGCCGGGTTTGCGGCCCGATTCATAATGGCCGGGCTCTTCGCCGAACCCTCCTACCTCACGCTGCAATTCGGCGGCGCGCAAAGTCTCGGCCACCGCCACCCGCACTGCGTGGAATTGGTGGTACCCCGCGATCTTCTTGACGATATGCCCGCCGCCATCGTCCTCGAAGACGATGAAGTCGCGCACCAGGTCGAGAAACCGCCGCGGCGCAAATACGCCCTCGATGACGACCTGCATCTCCGGCATATGCGGGTCGGCCAATGCCTCGCCGGCGATCGTGCGCCACGGCTTGAACCATTCGCGCCCGGCGCCGAGCGCGCCGACCCGCGCCTCGATCCCGTCCGTAACGACGAGCGCGGCGTTGGTATTAAACAGCGACGGGATCTCCGTCTGATAGGTCTGCAATTGCTCCCAAGCCGACCAGATCGTCGTGTTTTCGTCGGCCGCGTTCTTCAGCTCCAACACGGCAAGCGGCAGCCCGTTGACGAACAACACCACATCCGGCCGCCGGCCATGGTTGCCCTCGACAACGGTAAACTGATTGAGCGCGAGCCAGTCGTTCGCCGCGACATCCTCGAAATCGACGACCCACGCCTGCGCCCCGCGGATGCCGCCCTCCGCGGTGCGGTATTCGACGGTCACGCCGTCGACCAACAGCCGATGCAGCGATCGGTTTCGCCCAATGAGTTCGGCGCCTTCGGGCCGAGTAAATTTGCGAAAGGCATCATCCAGCGCCTCGACCGGCAGATCGGGATTGAGCCGGACGAGCGCATCCCGCAGCCGCCGCTCCAGGATGACCTGCCGATAATCGGCGCGCTCGGCGGCCAATTCACCGGGTGTAATTTCTGCACCCTTGCGAACGATCCACCCGGCGCTCTCGAACCAGGCGAGCGCGGCTTCCTCGACGACGGATTCGGTGACGCCCGCCGACAATGTCATTCCGCCTCGATCAGAGCCACGCGCCCGGCCAGGATGGTCTGCCGCCAACGATCGTCGATGTCGCGCCAATCGACGACGTCGACTCGGTAAGGCAGGTCGCTGTCGGTGAATGCTTCGCTCAGCCTGGCGATCTCATCGAACGTCATGCGCCGGCCGGCATCGATCGCCAAGTCGAGGTCGGAATAACGCCTTGCCCGGCCGGTCGCCCGCGAGCCGAACACCCACGTCTCGGCTCTCCCCGGCAAGTTCGCACGCAGGATCTCCCGCACCAGTCGCCGGTGATCCGCCGGCAAGTCGATGTGCAAGGGTCGGGTCATGCGAGCCGCTTTCGCAATTCGGCGTAAAGATGCTCGGCTTCCCCGAGAAAAGCAGGGATCGCGGCGGCGACCTGCGACGCCACTTTGGCGTCGTAAGTGTGGCTTGGGCGCGCGCGCATCTCGCGAAAGCGCCGCCAGGCCGGCCAGTCGCCCCTCAGCAAGCCCTGGGCATTCCCGGTCCGGATCAAATCGGCGAACGGCATCTGCTCGATTTCGTCGGGGGAAGCCGCGATTTCCTTGAGATACCGCCTCAGCATCTTGTGACTGAGCTCATAGGTGAACTCGAAGCGCTGGATCAGCCCGTCGCGGATCTGCTCGTCCGCGGGCTCGCGCTCGCAGCGGGCAATGCCCTCGCGAAGGCGCCGCACAGCATCGCCGAGCGAGGTGATGTCGAGCTTGATCGCCTGCCCCTCCGGGGAGCTTTCCGGATCACCCATCAAATAGCGGCTCCCGCGACGCGTCGGTGCTCGCGTTGAATGATGGCGGAGCCGGGACACGAACCGGGTGCGACATGAGCAATAAATGTGGTGATCTGCAATTCCAAACTCAATTATCGGCTGTCAAGATACTCGCGCAACGCGGCGTTGATCCGCGACTGCCAGCCGGGGCCGGTCGCGCGAAAGCGCTCGATGATGTCGGGATCCAGCCGCAGTGAAACGAGCTTCTTCGGGTTTTCGGATTGGGGGCGGCCCAGGCGGCGTGCCGGCCGGACCAGATCCTCGCCGAGCCGGATTTCGGCGTTGTCGAAAAACTCGTCCGTCAGCTCGGGAATATCCTCGTATTCCTCGGGCTGAACTTCATGGGCGTCCAGTTTGGCCAAGTCTGTGTGAATAGCGCGCTTGCTCTCGGGCATTGGCCTTCCTCATCGAAATAATGCGCCGACCGTCCTGGGTCGGCGTCCAGACCACGATCATCATGCGGCCCGACAGCAATCCGACGGTAATGGACCGCTGTTCGGGATATGGAAACCGCCGGTCGGCGATCGTATAAGTCAATCCAGCGAACACCCGTTCGGCGTCCAGAAAATCGACGCGGCGCCTGCGAAGCGTCTCCGCCCGTTTCGCCGGATCGAAGGTGATCCCCATCGGCGATCATGTAGCTACAGAAACCACCCACATCAAGGCGCGCCCCATAGCCCGCGTTCAGCCCGCCGCCTCGTCAACGACGCGCTCGGCGTCCTTTACGCGGATTTGGCCGGAGATGAGCTTGGGCAGCAGCGCATCGCGCAGCGCCGCGAGGGTGCGGGACTTGTAAAGCCCAGCAACGATCCGATCGACAGCAGGCCGGAGTAGGCCGGTAAAGGCGTTGGCAGCAGCCGCCGGTGGCGTAACGATCCTGTAGCGTGCCATGTCGCTCCAACTCGTTCGCGGCATCTTCGTTCCGGTTGAGCCCGCGTCAGTGTAATCGACGAACTCTTCGCTCGACACGTGACCGAGGACGAAACCGAACCAATGTTCGGATTTTGGGCTCACAACCACGATGTCTGTCGAGCAAACACCGTCGATCGGAGCGACGCCGACTTTGTGAAAGTAGGGGCGGAGTTTTCCAAACAATATCTCGCCTTGCTCAAATCTAAATTTATTGCTTTCTAGCCCGTCGGCGGCGCCCCAATCGGAAAGTGCGATGGAGCGCCTGGGCATATGTTCGAGCGCAATGTAAGGCGTTTCCGGTTCGATTTCGCTGGGGTGAACGCCGCGTCGAGGATGTTCTGCAATGTTTCCCAGGACCCCTACTTCCCACCCTTCGGGGATTTCGCCGAGAGCGGAGCCGACGAGGCGGGCGGGGAAGAGGTCGGCGATGTCCCTGGGGAGGCCGGGGTCGCGGCCTTCGGCCTTGGCGCGGACCGGATCGAAATCGACGAACCACGATTTAAACAACGCCCGCGCCATCGCCTCCAATGTTTCGTTCATCCGCTGGTTCAATTCGATCTTGTCGTCCAACGCGCCGAGAATATCGAGCCGATTGCGTACTGCTCGGTGATATCCGGCACTACCAGCGGAAATGCGCGGCATATCGATCAACGGAGTCCGATTGACAGTGCTTCCATGGATGGTCCGCGAGCGCAGAATCTCTTGAAATAACGGCCCAAGATTGACGTAAAGTAAAAACCGTTCGTCAATTTTACCCAAGCGCGCCCTTAGACTAGCCCCATGCGCCGGCGCAAGTTTGCACCGCAACCTAAATTAGACGGTAACAGCGGCAGCTTCGCCGAGCTTGCCAGTTGCGTACGAAAACACGACATCACCGGGCTGCGGCTCGGACTCTGCGCGTCCAGGAGGCCGTGTGAGTCTTCTTCCGAGAGTCGCTCGACCTCTGACAGATCAAGGCGCCCCTGCGAAGGTTCGAAATACCGAGGAACGATTGGGCCATGTGTCAGTTTTCGAAGGGGTTGGCCGCGCGTGACCAGTGACATCTCTCGACCAACTCTCTAAGGGAGCCGCTCGCGCCATCGGCCTCACCCGCCATAGCCGAGTTCCCTGCAGATTGGCAGCGATGGCGGTGTCGAGCTTCACGGCTTCGGCCTGCTGCTCACGCAATCGCACCGTCCGAGCTTTTCTTATCCCACCCATCACGCGCTCACGCGGCGCAGCGCAGAATCTCGACCTCCGCGTGCCGGTCGGCAGCCGACTGGGCGGTGGCGTAAACCCACCCGGCCACCGCCTCGTCGAGATAGTATTCGCCGCAGTTCCGGCAGATTTCCGCCGGCGTGCCCTTGACCACTACGACCGTCTCGCCGCGGCTGAGCGTTACTGTTGCAGAATTCCCGCCTCGGTCTCGCCCGTCTTGCAGATGACGCACCTCATCGGGGTCTCCGTGTCTTGAAATCCTCGCTCCCGATCGCGTCATGCGGCGAAGGACATGATTTCCAGCTCGGCGCGCTCGTCGGCCTCGGCCAGCATCTTGTCAACTTGCTCCATGATCGGGTCCTCGATCAGGTACTCGCCGCACTCGCCGCATTGCAGCACCGGCAGCTCCTTGAGGATGACGATACGCTTTCATCGATCTTGAACGGCATGTCGCTGCGGGTCGGCTCCATTGGGCCGCCGCAAACCTGGCATTTCATCACGTTTTCCTCGATTTCAGGGGCCAGTCCGAAATGCTGGACGCGCTGCCGGTTGGCTGTCGTCGCCCCGCGAAAGCGCTAGGGCATGCGCGCATCTCAAAGCCCGAATATCCCCCTCTCCGCCCTTGGGGGCGGAGAGGGTCGGGGTGAGGTGGGGGAGCCCCAGCTCCGACCTGCGGCGCGACCCACCTCACCCTCCCATTGCTTCGCAACGGGCCCCTCCCTCTCCCCCCGCAGGCGGGCGGAGAGGGGCAAGGCGCGGCGCGAGATGTGTCCCTGGCGCGGGAATGACGGTGACGCAACGACATTTCGGGATTTTATTTCGAGCCAGGCGTTCGGGTCGCCGCTCCATTCCGACGCGCTCGGACGGTGAGCAATAGCCAAGGGCTCGCGCGGCTCATTCGCCAAAGCCGAGCCCCCGCAGGTTCGCAGCGATCGCGGCGTCGAGCTTAGCGGCTTCCGCCTGCTGCTCGCGGAATTGGGCGACGAGGCGGCGCATTTTCTCGTCGAAGGGTTCGCCGTCGTCTTCCTGCGCTTCGGCGCCGACATAGCGGCCGGGGGTCAGCACGTGGCCGTGCTTGCGAATGTCGTCGAGGCTGGCGCTGTTGCAAAACCCGGCGATGTCCGCGTATGCGCTTTCACCCCCATCCCTACCTTCCCCCATCGAGGGGGAAGGAGTTGCAGCCGCGCCGCGCCACGCGTGGTAGGTGGCGGCGATCCTGGCGATGTCGGCGTCGGTCAATTCGCGGTGGGTGCGGTCGACCATCCGGCCCAATTTGCGGGCGTCGATGAACAGCACCCGGCCGCGGCGGTCGCGGAATTTGCCGTTCTTGCGGTCGCGGGCGAGAAACCACAGGCAGGCCGGGATCTGCGTCGAATAAAACAGCTGGCCCGGCAAGGCGATCATGCAATCGACGAGGTCGGCCTCGACCAGCTTTTTGCGGATCTCGCCCTCGCCCGATTGGTTCGACGACATCGAGCCGTTGGCGAGCACCAAGCCGGCGACCCCGGCGGGCGCCAAATGGTGCACGATTTGCTGCACCCAGGCGAAATTGGCGTTGCCGGCGGGCGGAATGCCGTAAGCCCAGCGCTTGTCCTCGCGCAACAGCTCGCCGCGCCAGTCGCTGTCGTTGAAATGCGGATTGGCGAGGATGAAATCGGCCTTGAGGTCGGGGTGGCGGTCGGTGTGAAACGTGTCGCCATGCGCGATCTGGCCGTCGATGCCGCGAATAGCGAGGTTCATCTTGGCGAGCCGCCAGGTCGTGTAATTCGATTCCTGACCGTAGATCGAGATGTCGGCTTTTGCGCCGCCGGGGGCTTTGCCGCCGTTGCCGTTGCCGTTGGCATGGGCGCGGATGAATTCCGCCGATTGCACGAACATGCCGCCCGAGCCGCAGCACGGGTCGTAGACCCGGCCGCGATAGGGCTCGATCATCTCGACAAGCAGTTTGACGACGCAGCGCGGGGTGTAGAACTCGCCGCCCTTCTTCCCTTCGGCGCTGGCGAATTGCGACAGGAAATATTCGTAGACGCGGCCGAGCACGTCGCGCGAGCGGCTCGCCGCGTCGCCGATCCTGATGTTGCTGATCATGTCGATCAATTGGCCGAGCCGCGTCTTGTCGAGCGCCGGGCGGGCGTAGTCCTTAGGCAAGACGCTCTTTAATGCGGGGTTGTCGCGCTCGATGCCCTCCATCGCGTCGTCGACAATCTGGCCGATCGTCGATTGCCGCGCCTGCGCCTTCAGGTATGCCCAGCGCGCCTCGGGCGGGACCCAGAAGATGTTATCGGCGCGGTATTCGTCGGGATCTTCCGGGTCGGCGCCGCTCGCCTTCTCGGCGACGAGCTTGGCGTGCTGTTCCTCGAAAGCGTCGGAAATGTATTTGAGGAAAATCAGGCCGAGCGCGACGTGCTTGTATTCGGCCGCGTCCATGCTGCCGCGCAATGCATCGGCCATCTGCCACAATTGCGCCTCGTAGCCGATATTGGCGCCGTTGCCGTCCCCATTGGCGTCGGCGCCGGATCGGGTTGCCCTCGGTCGTCCTCGCGCCATGATCGTGCCTCCGGCTTTGCCTTTATACGGCGGCGCCTAACCTACGGTAAATCGCCCCCCGAGGGGCTCGCGCTAAAGAAAGCTGTAGGGGTCGATGTCGATCTGCAGCCGGGCGGAGCCGGCGAGGCGGATTTGGGCGAGCCAGGCATGCAATACCGCCTGCAAATTGACCGAGCGCTCGGCCTTGACCAGAAAGCGGCGGCGGTGCCGGCCGCGCAATACCGCGAGAGGTGCGGGCGCCGGGCCGAGCACCGTCACTCCGGGCAGTTGCGGGGCCGCGCGCGACAGCGCCCGCGCGGCAAAATCGGCGGCCTCGGCATCGCCGGCGCTCAGGATCAATGCGGCGAGGCGACCGAAGGGCGGCAGCCCGGCGCCGCGCCGCGCCGCCGCCTCGGCTTCGAGAAAGCGGTCGCGATCGCCCAGCGCCAAGGCCCGCATCACCGGCTGCTCGGGCATCCAGGTCTGGACCAATACCCGGCCCTTGCGCTCGGCCCGGCCGGCCCGGCCGCCGACCTGGTGCAACAGCTGATAGGTCCGCTCCGCCGCGCGCAGATCGCCGCCGGCGAGCCCCAGATCGGCGTCGACGATGCCGACCAGGGTCAGCATCGGGAAATGATGCCCCTTGGCGACGATCTGGGTCCCGATCAACAGGTCATAGCGCCGCTCGGTCATCGCCTCGGCGAGTTCCGCCGCGGCGCGCGGCCCGGACAACAGGTCGCTGGCCATCAGTGCGGTGCGCGCCGCCGGAAAGAGCGTTTTGACTTCCTCGAAGACGCGTTCGACGCCAGGCCCGCACGGCACCAGCGTGTCCGCGGTCAGGCATTCCGGGCATAACGGCATGATTCGCTCGGCGTGGCCGCAATGATGGCACAACAGCCGCCCGGTAAAGCGGTGCTCGACCAGCCAGGCGGTGCAGTTCGGACACTGAAAGCGATGGCCGCAGGCGCGGCACAGCGTCAACGGCGCGTAGCCCCGGCGGTTGAGAAACAGCAACGCCTGCTCGCCGGCGGCGAAAGTCGCGGCCAGCGCCGACACCAGCGGCGGCGACAGAAACCGGCCGCGGTCGAGCGGCATGCCGCGCATGTCGACGAGTTCGACCGCCGGGAGTTCCGCCATGGCGAGGCGGCGCGGCAGCGAGACCCGCCGATAACGTCCGCGGGCGACATTGACGACGGTTTCGAGCGACGGCGTCGCCGAAGCCAGCACGATCGGGATGTCGGCCAGCGAGGCGCGCAACACCGCCATGTCGCGCGCCTGATAGCAGACCCCGTCCTCCTGCTTGTAGGACGGGTCGTGCTCCTCGTCGACGACGATCAGCCCGAGCCGAGGAAACGGCAGGAACAACGCCGATCGGGCGCCGACCACGACCGGCGCCCGGCCGGCGGCGACGCTCCGCCAGGCGTCGCGGCGCTCGGCCATGCCGATATCGGAATGCCACTGCACCGGCAACACCCCAAAGCGCCGGCGAAAGCGGTCGAGCCACTGCGCGCCGAGCGCGATTTCGGGCAGCAGCACCAGCGCCTGACGCCCGCGTTCGAGGGCGGCGGCGATCGCGGCGAAATACGTCTCGGTCTTGCCGGAACCGGTGACGCCGTCGAGCAGGGTTGCCGCGAACCCGCCGGCGGCGACTTGGGCGACCAGCCGGCACGCCGCATCGGACTGATCGGCGGAAAGCGTCGGCCCGCCGGCGCGCCAATCGGGCGCCGCGCCGGCGGAAGGCTCGGCGGCGGCGACGAATTCGTCGACCAGGCCGCGGGCGATCAGGTCGCGCACCACCCCGACGCCGCAGCCTGCGAGCCGGGCGATCTCGGGAGCCGGCAGCGCCGGCCCGTCGCGCGCCGTCTCCAGCACGCGCCGCCGCGCCGGGGTCAGCGCTTTCGCCGACGCCGGCGCGGCCAGCGCCGTGAGCCCGGCTGCGGCTGCCGCGCAGAGCCGGCGGGGCCGCGGCGGCGACAATGCCTCGGGCACGCTCATCGTCATCCGCAGCACCGAGCCCGGCGCCGCCATCGTGTAGAGCGCGACGCGCTCGACAAAACGGCGCAACTCGGCAGGCAGCGGCGGCGTCGGCAATAATTCGAGGACGCGCTTGACCCGATCGGCGGGCAACGGCTCGCCGGCGCCGTCCCACACCACCCCGACGAGGCGCCGGGGGCCGAGCGGCACGCAGACGAAACTGCCGGGATCGAGCGGCGGCATGCCCGCCGCCGGCAGGTAATCGAGCGGCGCCGCCAGCGGCAAGGGCAGCAGCACCCGCACCTGCCGGTCGGCGGCGGCGGCATTCTGCGGATCCGGCCGGGCGGCCATGCCGGAACTGGTATGACGCTCGGGCATCGGCTAGACTTGCTCCGAAGAGGGCGCGCGGCAAGTATGGTCCGGGACGCGCGCCGCGGCGATCGGCACCCGGTTCGGAGCCCTGTTGTGAGGTTGATGTCAGGTGGCGCTTTTATGACCGGCTTGTGTTCCACCGCCGCGGGGTTGCCTCGTCCGCGCCAGGGCGCGCCGGTAGGGAGTTGACCGAGCGGTGGCCGACCGTCCGCAAGACCAGCCCAAGCCGGTTCGCCCCGGCGTCTCGACGCCGGTACGGCCGAACGAGATCGACGCCGGCGCGGTCAAGCTCTACCTGCGCGACCATCCGGATTTTCTCGATCTTCATCCCGACGCGTTGCGCCTGCTGCGAGCGCCGAGCCGCGAATCCGGCGGCGGCGTCGTCGACTTCCAGCATTTCATGCTGGAGCGGCTGCGCCGCGACGCCGCCCGGCTCGATGACGAACAGAAAAGCCTGATCGCGACCAGCCGCAGCAATCTGGCGAGCCAGGCGCGCGTGCACAAGGCGGTGCTGGCGATGCTGCGGGCCGCGAGCTTCGAGCAGCTGCTGCAGGTCGTCACCACCGACCTCGCGGTGCTGATCGATGTCGACGTCGTGACCCTCGCCGTCGAGAGCTCGGCGTCGCGGACCGCGCGGTTGCCGGTGCACGGCATCCATCTGCTGCGCGCGGGGATGGTCGACGCCTTGCTCGGGCCCGACCGCGACGCGCTGCTGACCACCGACATTTACGGCGACCCGGCGCTGTTCGGCGCCGGCGCCGGCCTGGTGCGCTCGCAGGCGCTGCTGCGCCTCTCGTTCAGCCGCACCGCGCCGGTCGGCCTGATCTGCCTCGGCACCCGCAACCCTCAGGCATTCTGTCCGGGTCTGGGGACGGAGCTCTTGACCTTCCTCGCCCGCGCGCTCGAAACCACCGTCGCCCAGTGGCTCGATCGCGGCCGGTGACCGCCGGCGAGGCCGATTTCCCGTTACTGCCGGGGCCGCTGCCGCTGGCGCGATTCGCCGCCGAGGACGATCTGCGCGCGGCGATCGGGTTGTGGGCGGCGTGGCTGGCCGGCGAGCGCCGCGCCTCGGCGCACACCATCGCGGCCTATGGGCGCGATCTCGCCTTCTTTCTCGATTTCCTGACCGGGCATCTGGGCGAGTTGCCGAGCCTGGCGGCGATCGACCGGCTGAGCCCGGCCGATTGGCGCGCCTATCTCGCCCGGCGCGCAGCCGAGAATCTCGAACACAGCTCGCTGGCTCGCGGATTGTCGGTATTGCGCGGGTTCGTGCAATTTCTGCGACGCCGCGGTTTTGCTTCGACGACCGCGCTGACCGCGCTGCGCGGCCCCAAATTGCGGGCCGGCGTGCCAAAGCCGCTCAGCGTCGAGGACGCCGTCGCCTCCGTCGAGACGGTCGGCGAGATCGCGGCCGACAGCTGGCAGGGCAAGCGCGACACCGCGGTCTTGACCTTGCTCTACGGCTGCGGTCTGCGGATTTCCGAGGCGCTCGGTCTGCGCCGCGACGAGGCGCCCTCGGGCGATGTGCTCAACATCACCGGCAAGGGCAGAAAACAGCGCCTGGTGCCGGTCCTGCCGGCAGTGCGCGAGGCGATCGGCGCCTATCTCGACGCCTGCCCCTACCCGCTGACGCCGCAAGGCCCGCTGTTTGTCGGCGCCCGCGGCGGACCCTTGGGCCCGCGGCAGGTCCAGCGGCAGATGGAGGCATTGCGCGGGTTTCTCGGGCTGGCGCCGACCGCGACCCCGCATGCGCTGCGGCACAGCTTTGCCACGCATCTGCTTGGGCGGCGGCGGCGATCTGCGGGCGATCCAGGAATTGCTGGGTCACGCCAGCCTGTCGACCACGCAACGCTACACCACCGTCGAGACCGAACGTCTGTTGGCGGTTTACGACGCCGCCCACCCGCGCGCCCGGCTGACGCCGCAACCGTCATAGGCCCGCCGGCCGATGGCTGCCGGCGGCGCCGCGCTCAGTCGCGCAGCTCCGGGACGATCCAGAACGGCTTCTGGCCGCGGCCGACCCGCTCGAAATTGTCGAAGGCGTTGCGCCAGCGCTTCCAGTGATTGTCCCAGGTCGGTCCGGCGCCGTGCGGGCTGAAGATCGCATTCTTCAGCGTGAACAATTCGTGGTCGGGCTTGGGCGGCTCCTCGACCATCACGTCGAGCCCGGCGGCCATGATCGTCTCGTCGCGCAACGCCTTGTAGAGCGCCACCTCGTCGACGACCGGACCGCGGCAGGTGTTGACGAGGATCGCGGTCGGCTTCATCAGGGCCAGCTCCTTTTCGCCGATCAGATTGTGCGTCGACAGATCGAGCGGCACGTGCAACGTCACGATGTCGGAGATCTTCAGCAATTCGGGGAACAGCGCGAACCGCACGCCGAGCGCGTCTTCCTGGTCGCCGGTCAAGCGATTGATGTCGTAGTATTTGACATGCATGTCGAATGCCTTGGCGCGGCGGGCGACCTTTTTGCCGATATTGCCGAGCCCGATGATGCCGAGGGTCTTGTCTTCGAGTTCGTAGAGTTTGGCTGCGTTGAAATCATTGCCGCGCCAGCGCCCGGAGACCACCCCCTCGTGCTGCCAGATCAGTCTGCGGCTGACCGCCAGCATCAGCATCATCGCATGCTCGGCCACCGCCGTCGCGTTGGCGCCGCCGTTGTTGCAGATCGGCACGCCCGCGTCCCGCGCGGCTTCGAGGTCGTAGGTGTTGTAGCCGGCGCTCAAGGTCTGCACGATCTTGAGTTTTGGCGCGTTTTTGTAGAAGTCCGGGCCGTGCGGGAACTGCCCGGCGCCGATGTAATATTCGGCGTCCTTCAACAGGTTCCAGAATTCCGGCCGGCCATGCGGCGCCATGACCAGTTCGAGGCCCGGCGGCAGCAGATCGCGCGCGATTTCGAGGGTTTCCTCGGAGTGGGTGGCAGGGGTCAAAATGCGAGCCATAAAAGCGTCTCCTCTTTGGGGGAATTGCCGCGTCCGGTCGGCCGGAAGGAAGTCTTATCGTAGCGATACCGGGCGGCCACCCCCAAGCGCAAAAACCCGGACGGCGCGGGGCGGCCGAGCCGATTGCCCGGGCCCGACGCCTGGGTTAGGGTAGAGCCGCGTCGCAGCCCCCCCGCAAACAATATTTGTAGAAGCAACGAGGTCGCCGAGTCATGTCCGAGTGGATCGAGGAGCGGTTTCAGAACCTGCACGAATTCGTCACCCAGGCGCGCGCCAATCTCGACCGCAACAATTGGGACTATCTGATCGGCGGCTCCGAGACCGAAACCACCCTGGCGCGCAACCGGCTGGCGCTCGATTCGATCGGCTTCCGACCGCGGGTCCTGCGCGACGTTTCCAACGTCGATTGCAGCCGCACGCTCTTCGGCAAGAAATTGCGCATCCCGGTGTTGTGCGCGCCGGTCGGCTCATTGGAGGTGTTCGAGCCGGGCGGCGGGGCGACCGTCGCCGCCGCGACGCGCCAATTCGGCAACGGCATGATCCTCTCCTCGGTGTCGCATCCGGGGCTCGACAAGACCGCCGAGGCCGCGGGCGACGGTTTCAAGATCTTTCAGCTTTACGTGCGCGGCGACGCCGCCTGGGTCGACGACCATGTCGGCCGCGCCGGCGACAAGGGCTATGACGCGTTTTGCCTGACGGTCGACACCGACAGCTACAGCCGGCGCGAACGCGACATCGCCAAGCGCCATCAGCGCCTCCGCGTCCGCCCCGGCGACGCCCGCATCTTTCAGGCGCAGTTCAACTGGCGCGATATCGACCGGATCAAGCGGAACAGCCGTATCCCGGTCATTCTGAAGGGCATCGCCACCGCCGAAGACGCCAAGATCGCGGTCGAACACGGGGTCGACTGCGTCTATGTGTCGAACCATGGCGGGCGCCAGCTCGACCAGGGGGTCGGCTCGATCGATGTGTTGCCCGAAATCGTCGAGGCGGTCGGCGGACGCGCCGGGATCATCGTCGATGGCGGCATCTATCGCGGCGCCGACGTGGTCAAGGCGCTGATCCTCGGCGCCGATGCGGTCGCCTGCGGCCGGCTCTACGTCTACGGCCTCGCCGCCGCCGGCGCCGAGGGCGTGGTGCGGTTGTTCGAGATCCTCGAAGACGAGATCCGGATCTGCCTGTCGCTGTTGGGCGTCACCGGCTACGGCGAACTCGACAAATCCTACATCCGCCCGGCCCGCCAGGTCGTGCCGCCGCATGTGCACAGCGCCTTCCCGCACCTGAACCTGCCGCGCGAGACGTATTAGCCCCGGTCCGCTTCGAGCTTGAGAGGGTGGAGCCGCCGCGCGGCTTCGGCGCGACCGACTACCCGGCTGAACGCAGATGCGCCCACATGGTTATGCCTGCGGCGCCGACCATCATCGCAACCGCCAACGCGCAGGCAGGAACGTTTTGCTGCGGCCATGCGAAGACAAGAATCACAAGCGCACCCAGCGCCAACAGCGCCGCCGGGTGATCCGTTACCCAACCATAGCGGTACATTTCAGCTCTCCATTCTTTTGTCGTGATACATCTCTACAAAGAGAATTCTGAAATGGATCACACTATTATTCGCCGATTTAATCCGGCGTATTTTTGGCGTTTGAACGATTCTATGTGTAGAAATGGGGAGGAGTGCCGGAACAACAAGCCGGTCATTTCGATAAATCGACGTTTTGGACATGTTTTTCCTAACGCCAGCCGTCAGCGACGCTCCCTGGCCGAGACATGGGAAACCTTTTGTTTAACCGATGGACATTTTGGGATCGACCTACATCTTGTGTCCGGTGAGGGCGAAGAAAGCGCGGAACAGGCAAGTATTAATGCCCCGCCTGACCCGTTCCAAAACCAGGTCGAAACCGACGCGCGGACGCGGAGGACGGAATTGTTAGGATCAGGACTGTCCTTTTACCTGAAGAAACATTTGTCATAATGCACATTATGCGGCGTGGCGGGTTGCCGATGAGAGCGCGGGCTTACTACATACAGAAAGCAAAAGCGGCGCGCGGAGCCTTGGGGATGCATTCCTGTCTGTATAACTTTTTACGCGATCAGGGCAGCCTCATCGCCGGTATCTTAGCGCTGATCGCTGCGTTGATTGCCGGTTTTTGGGCGTACTCGGCAGGCAAGATGCAAGTCCGGGCGGCCGCCACTGCGGAAGCGAACGCCAACTCAGCCGCGGCCGAAGCTGTTATCCGCGAAGTTATGGAATGCAACAAGCTCGTTATAGAAGCATTGCGTATTTGCGGAGCTATATATTCTGGGAAGTTGCCGATGAAGAGACGGAATGCGTCATCGATCATGATAAATCCAGACCCAATAGTGTACAAATCGGTTGCTAATCGAATTGCTCGTTTTCCATTCGATGCGCAATTGATAATTCAATTCTATCTGCGCATTGTATATGTACAACAAATACTGCAAAACACTGTTTTTGGCTCCGGTGATGACAGCGCTTTAATACCAAGGGAGGAAGCGAAGACAATTGCAAACACTCTTATTATAACATGCCAGCTTGCCAAAGCGATTGTTCTACATGCACCCAGAACGAATGTGGCGAAAGAGGTTTCCCAGACTATTATTGGACAGATTGATGCAGCACTTGAGAGCGCTAAACACTCGTTTTCCTAAAGCTTCCGTCTGCGGAATGCTTCGCCATGTCTCGGAGCCAGCTCCCGAGGTTGCATAATTTAAGACTTTCGATAAATTTGGGAGTGCCATAAGTTATGGTCGAAACTCCCGCCGAAAAACGCCTCATCGGCTATGCCCGCATCTCCACCTACGGGCAGACCCTCGACAGCCAGCTTGAGCAGTTTCGTGCGGCGGGATGCAGCACCCGGAGCATCTACCGCGAGAAGGTGACGGGCGCGCGGCCCGACCGGCGCGAGCTAAACCGGATGCTCGGCAAGCTGGCCCCCGGCGACGTGGTGACGGTGACGCGGATTGACCGGCTGGCGCGCAGCACGTTCGACCTGTTCGGCATCGTCAAGCGGATCGTGGACGCCAAGGCGCAATTCCGATCCTTGGCGGAACCGTGGGCCGACACCGGCACCAGCACCGGGCGCTTGATGCTGGCGGTACTCGGCGGGTTGGCCGACGTCGAGCGCGATCTAATCCGCACCCGCACCGCCGAAGGCCGGAGCCGCGCCAAGGCCCGTGGAAAGCATATGGGCCGTCCCCCTTCCCTCACACCGGAACAGCAGAAAGAGGCCACCAGACGGCGCGCGCAGGGCGCTACGTTGCAGGAATTGGCCGATAGCTACGACCGCAGCATCGCCACCATGCGCCGCGTCACGCGATAGTGCATGTCCGCAGGCCGTCACCACCAACCACAAGGGCCGGGCCGCAAGTGTATCTTCTGCGGTGGAGGTGGCACACGTGGCAATCCGATGACTGAGGAGCATCTGTGGCCTGAATGGATGCATCCTTATTTGCCCCAAGTCTCTTCGGCCAAGACGCAAGCCGGTCGCCATAGAGTGCGTCTTGGAGAAATAATCGCTGAGCAAAAAATTAGGGAAGGTCATGTTTTTGCAAAACGATTTAGGCTAGTCTGTAAACGCTGTAACTCATCTTGGATGAGCGGGATTGAGGAGAACGCGAAACCTATATTGATACCAATGTTAGAAGGCCGATCTATTACGCTCCTGAAAAATTCTCGGATCGCACTCGCAACGTGGATCGCGCTCAAGGTAATGGTGACGGAGATTATAGAGCCGTCTGATGCCGTAATAAACCAAGACGAACGTAGCGAATTCAAGCGAACGCGCACCATACCGGGGCGATTGCGGATTTGGTTGGGAACACACGATTTGCAAGAATGGTATACCGGATATTGGCATCGCACATTACTTGCCTATTTTGGGAAAAGACCCCCTGAGGCACCACCTGTTGGTGCATTCAAAAACGTACAAACGACGGCTATTGGCATCGGTCATATTTTTACGCTCTCGTTCGTTACCGCTCTTCGTGAACTCGAAATCAACCCGACGAGCAGGGTCACAAAGATTCGCAGACTTTGGCCTCTGAGAAGTGAGCCTATCATGTGGCCATTGCCCCATTTGTCCAACGTCGAGGCGAATGGCTTCGCTGAATGTTTGAGGGAATTGATGCGCTCTCCGATCTCAGAATGGCGGGCGTTTCGAGGATAGCCATGACCATTGAGTTTGCCGCACATATCTGGTTCTCCGCCAATGACGATAACAGCCAGCAGCGCACTACCGTTCACATCGCCGGGCGGACGCCCAAGGCCCAACTGCGGCTAGAGGTAAGACGCCTGATCGCAGGACTTTCGCTCGCAATGCTGATAACGCTGCCCGCTGTGGCCGAAACCATACAGCTTGAGCAATTACACGGCGTTTTCATGTTGCCAGTCTGGATCAACGACGCGGTTACGGTGCCATTTGTTCTAGATAGCGGCGCGGCAGAGGTGGCGATCACGGAAGACGTCTTCTCGACATTTCGTCGAACCGGAACAGTGAAAGACAGCGACTTTATCGGAACCGGGACATATACCTTGGCCGATGGTTCGATAACATCGAGTGCCCGTTATGTCCTTCATAAAATGAGCGTAGGGAATCACGTCATTACGGACGTGGTCGCCAACGTCGTCTCAGCCAAAGGCGATCCCCTCCTCGGACAATCATTTCTTTCGAAGCTGCCAGCGTGGACGATTGACAACAATCGCCATATGCTCGTGCTTCACGATCAACCCGAAGCGCCGCCGGGCGACATTAGGCAAAACTTGCCCATTAAGAGCGCGCGCGCGCTCTTCGGGCGGTGTCGTTACCAATTAGTCGCTGGATTTTTCCCGTGCGGCGATTTGGTCGCATACACTGTACTAAAGAATGGCCGTGCCTTGCTCACGTTTTGGAGCGACCAAGCTGTGTATACCCTATCAGGCGGGGAAGATCGGCAGCCCAACCTAGAAAATTACTATCTGAGTATCGACACTTTTACGTTAGAGATCAAAGGTAAACCTGAGGCCGTTGACCATGGCATGGAGGGCGAATGCCACTTCAGCTTGAATAGAGACGCCACAAAATATTTCTACGTCAAATGCGATGTATACAATCGGACGAAGGGAACCATGTACAATTTCTATTTGGATCGGATCGCAAAAGTTAAAAAGGTCATCTAAGAAGTTAGTCGAGCGCGACCGACCCTGCTCCGGCGCCGCGCTGTGACGCCACCGAAGGCCCGCAAGCGGGTCTGATTTTCCAGTAACATCCACTTATGCGGCAAGCGCTCCGCCGATCTCCTGGAAGATCCCGCATGTGCGGTAAACAAAATCAGCCTGTGCGAAACGACGCCGCCCTCCGACAGCGGCTGGCGCCGTCGCTGTCGGAAGTACTGCTGACCTTACGTCAAATTTGCCCGGAACCCGGCGCGAACCGGCAGCAGCATGCAACTGCCGGTTCGGCCGGAGATTATCGGCTTGGGAATTAGGCGGCGCGCTGGCGGGCGGTCTGGGTCGGGGCCGCCGCCATCGCGGTCAGGATTTTGCCGGGGTCGGTGAAGGCGAGATATTCGGCGGCGTATTCGGGCGGCAACACTTCGAGCATCGATTCGTTTTCGACCCATACCTCGATCACGTGGAACGGGCCGCGGTTGCAGCGGAAGCACTGCCAGTTCTCGCGCCGCGCGATTTCCTCGACCTTGTCCGCCGAGGTGGCGACGCTGAGCGCAAAATGGGTCGCGCGATAGCCGCGCTCGGTCTCCGGCCGTTTGGCGAAACCGGCGCCGACCTCGCCGCCCGGCTCCAGCACGGTCCCGGCCGGATAGACCTCGACGCCCGAGCCGTGCTCGTCGAGCTGCAAGGCGAAAAAGCTGCCCGGATTGGGCGGGAACGGCACCGCTTTGCCGCCCATGAATTCGGCCAGGACCCCGGCGACATGCTTCGGGTCGCGCGCGGCGATCGACAGATGATGGATCATGGTTTCCCTCTTGGCAACTACTGTAAGCCGGCGCGACGCGGGCGATCGTTCGAGGACGCGCCAATCGTGTTCCGCCGAAAGCTTCGGGCTCACCCCAGCGATTTCGACGACAGCGACGCGTCGAACCGGGCTCGGGGATGAAAAGCTCCTGCGGTTGCGCCACGCCGCGCAACAGCATAGCGGCCGACCGAAACCAGACGGCCTCGCACCTCCGCGCCGAGCGCCGCGGCGAAGGCCGCCGAAACAGAACGTCCTGCTCGACCGAACGGCTCATCGCCAGGATGCGGCTGACCTCGTTGACCGACGGGCCGATCACGGTGAAATCGAGGCGGTCCTTGCTGCCGACATTGCCGTAAAAGACGTCGCCGACATGCAAGGCCAGATAAACCTGGGTCGTCGGCAGACCGGCTTCGGCGCGGCTGCGGTTCAGCCCGACGACCTCCCGGCGCACCCGCGCCGCCGCGGCGAGCGCCGCCCGGCCGGCTTGCGCGCGGTCCTCGCCGGCGAAGATCGCGAGCGTGCCGTCGCCGATCAGTTTCAGCACGTCGCCGCCCTCGCCATGCACCGCCGAGACGACGATTTCGGCATAATCGTTGAGCAGCGGGATGATCTGCTCGGGCGCCACGGTGTCGCTGATCCGGGTGTAGCCGTGCAGGTCGCTCATCCACAGCACCGCATCGATCCGCTCGGCGACGCCCCGGGCGATGCGGCCGCTCATGACGCGCCGGCCGGCATCGCGGCCGAGATAGGTTTCGGCGAGGGTCCCGGCCATTCGCGCCAGCGACGCCGATTTGACGGCGAGCTTCAGAAACGGCGTCAACCGGTCGAGCGCGGCGACGGCATCGTCGCCGAAGCCGCCTGCCGCATCGGTCATCCACGACGAATAGACGCAATCCATCTCGCCGATCACGCCTTCGTCGGCAAATCTTTCGACGAGCGCCAGGTAATCGGTCATCCCTTCGTCGCGGGCCTGCTGCACGGTCGAGAAATCCGCGGGACCGCCGGCGGCCAGATGCCGGCGCAGCATTCTTTCGCCCGATTGCAGCAGATGGAAGAACGGCGATTGCCGCCAGCTCTCGGCCGCCTCGCCCTCGCTGGTGCGCCCGTAATCGATCGCCTCGGCGGTCTCCGGCTGGTCGGCGCGCCAGCGCAGGGCGCGGCCCTCATAGATCGGGTGCAGCGTGTCGAGGATGACGATGGCGCGGGCCAACGGCACGCCGGCGGCCACCGCCCGCCGGCAGAAGCCGGCCATCAGCTCGCTCTCGGTGCGGCCGATCAACCCGGCGCGGGTGACCCAGCCGGCGAGCTGATCGAAATCCGTCGCGTTCATGACCCGGCTCGCGTCATCAATTGGCTTGGAACGGGTCGGGGTGGGCGGCGTGCTCGGCGGCAACCGCCGCCGCAATCGCCACGTCGGCCGGCTCGGCCGGTACAATCCCGAAATGGCGCGCCAACACCTCGCCGAACTCGGCGGCGCCGTTCAGGATGCGCCGCTCGATCCTGCCGTCGAGATGCCGGATCGTGAATTTGTCGTTGAACAGGGTGCAGCGGCGATCCGGCCCGGCGCGGCTGACGGTCAGGTTGTTGACGAACAACGAATTGGGGTGGGTTGCGGTGAACCAGTTCGCGACCGCGTAATCGGCCGCTGTCTGCACCTGCAACGAAAAGCGGTAGCGGCAGCTCCATGCCTCGCCGAGCCGCGCCTCCAGGTCGAATTCGTCGCCGGACGGACGAGACGGAAGGATTCGTGCGGCGTCTCCTGTGCGGGTCCGGGTTTGAGCGCCAAAGGCGCGGTCGGGGTCAGGCCGCCGAGCCCGACATCGGCGATACAGCTTCCCTCGGCGAGATCGACGCGCAGCAGCATGTGGGTCCGCGCCCCGAACATCCCGGCCGGACCGGCTCGCCGCACCCGCGCCGCCAGACCCTCGGCGCGAAAGCCGAGGGTGCGCAAAACGTCGAGCAGCAGCAGATTGTGCTCGAAGCAATAACCGCCGCGCGGCCGGCAAACGAGCTTTTCGTAGAGCGACGGCAAATCGAGACGGATCGGCCGCTTGGCGAGGACATCGAGGTTCTCGAACGGGATCGCCGCGGTGTGGCCGGCGACGATCGCCCGCAGCACGGCGAGCGTCGGCTCGCGCGGCCCCGGAATAGCCGATTCGCGCGAAATAGCGGTCGATATCGCCGGACCCGCCGCTCATCGCAGGCGCTCGGCGAATTCGGCCGTGTCGACGACCGCCCGGCGATGCGTCCCGGCGCCGATCGGCGTTGTCCCATCCATAGCCGGATGCTCCGGCTGGATGAGCAGCGCGAACGGACCCTGGGCCCCGAGCGGAATTGGTTTCATCCCTTCCCTGCCGCCGCCGGCTTAATCGACGATCTCGAAATGCGCCTCGGTCGGCCGCAAGGCCAGGCCGTTGACCGGCAACATGTCCTGCGGGCAGGCGGAAAAGGCGACGATGCAATCCATCTCGGCGCGCAACGCCACATAGCTGCCCGGCGTGCTGACCGGCGGCCGGATCTCGACCCGATTGCCGTCGACGACCGGGATGTTCATGAACAGGTTCAGCGGCGCCGGGGTTTCCGGCGGCGCGAGCCCGAGCGCCGCCAGCGCCGCGGCGAGGTTGTCGGTGCAATTGTCGTGGTATCCGGTGCAGCCGAGCAATTCGTAGCGCCAGCGGTCGCAGGCGGCGAACAAGGTGTCGTGGATGCCGCCGGAGGTGTCCTCGACCAGGGTCAGGATCGGCTGCCGCCGGTTGGTGACGAGCGTGTCGCCGATCGCCGGAATGATCCGCCCGATCGCGACGCGGCTGTGCTCCATCGACATGAATTCGCGCAAATCCGCGGCGGCGAACGCCCAGGTGTCGACGACCTGCTGGCCTTTCGTGTTGACGATGTTGACGGTTTGGCCGCGGCGGAGCCGCGCCGCCTTGCCCTGCCGTGCCGGAATTTCGATCATTTCCCGCTCTGCCTGCTTTTTTATCGCGCCGAATATGGGGCTGTCGTCGATTCTTACCTGTTGCCGGGCGGGACCTCGATCGGCGCGCAGTTCGTCCGGCCCGACATCAGACAATCCTGAAGCTGGGATTGTGCACGAAGCTCGTGCACCAGAAAGACCCCGGCGACGACCAGCGCCAGCACCACGATCAGCCCGATCACCGCGGGCGCACGCGATGGGCTGCCGTCTCGATCGTCCGGTCCCTCCGCCATGGCCTCGATCTCCGCCGACGCGATTTCTCGGCATGAAAGCCGCCCGAGCCGATCATCATAGGCGGGCGGATCGCCGGGCATAGTCGTTTCGGAGTCGAGGCTGGTCAGCCTCGCGGTATATGGATACCGGACGCCCATGTCAGCATCGAAAGGAGGCTGCGTGACCGACCTCGATTCGTTATCCGCCGGCGAGGCCGCCCGGCGGATCGCCGAAGGACGGCTGACCTCCGAGGCCTTGACGACTCTGCTTTCTCGATCGCATCGCGGCGCGCGAGGGTGTCGTCGGCGCCTGGCAATATCTCGATCGCGAGCAGGCGCTTGCCGAAGCGCGGCAGCGCGACGCCGAGCCGCCCCGCGGGCCGCTGCACGGCGTGCCGATCGCGGTCAAGGACCTGATCGACACCGCCGACATGCCGACCGAATACGGCTCGCCGATCTATCGCGGCCACCGGCCGACGGCCGACGCCGCCTGCGTGGCACTCGCCCGCGCCGCCGGCGCCGTGGTCCTCGGCAAGACGGTGACCACCGAGTTCGCAACCTTCAGCCCGGGCAAGACGGCGAACCCGCATAACCCCGCGCATACTCCGGGCGGCTCGTCGAGCGGCTCGGCCGCTGCTGTCGCCGACGGCATGGCGCCGCTCGCCTTCGGCAGTCAGACCGCCGGATCGGTGATCCGCCCGGCCTCGTTCTGCGGCGTCGTCGGCTACAAGCCGAGCTTCGGGCTGATCGGCCGGGCCGGGGTCAAGCCGCTCGCCGACAGCCTCGACACGGTCGGCGTCATGGCCCGGAATGTCGCCGATGCCGCGTTCTTCGCCGGCGTCCTGACCGAGCGGCCGGCGCTCCGGCATCTGGCGATGCCGCGGCAGGCGCCGCGTTTCGGCCTCTACCGCACCCCGATGTGGGCCGAGGCCGAGCCGGCGACGGTCGCCGCCCTCGATCGGGCGCGGGCGGCGCTCGACGACGCCGGGGCGGCGGTCGAAGAGCTGGCGATCGCCCCGGAGCATCAGGGCCTGACCGAGGCGCAGGACCGGATCATGGGGTTCGAGCTGTCGCGCGCGCTCGCCTGGGAGCGCATCCGGCACAGCGCCGAGCTGTCGCCGCCCCTCGCCCAGCTGCTCGACGCCGGGATGGCGGTCGGGGCGGCGGAATACGATGCGGCGCTCGCCGAGGCCGATTTCGCCCGCGCCGGGCTCGACCGATTCTTCGGGCGGTGCGACGCTGTCCTGGTCCCGGCGGCGCCCGGCGAGGCGCCGGCGGGGCTCGGCTATACCGGGGACCCGGTGTTCAACCGGATGTGGACGCTTGCTCGGCGTGCCGTGCGCGACGGTGCCGGCGGGCTGCGGTCCGGGCGGGCTGCCGATCGGGGTCCAGCTCGTCGGGAGGCGGCGGGACGACGCCCGGCTGATGGCGGCGGCGGCCTTCCTCGAGCGCGCGCTCGCCGCGGCATCATGAGAGCGGGACGGATTGCAGCGCTCGCCTTCGCCGCGGCACTGACCGGCTGCACCGCGCTGGACCCCTATCCGACCTACCCGCGGCAGCCTGCCGCCGGAACCGCACGATCCCGGGCCGCGGGTGGCGATCTGCTACGATACCTTGGCGAGCTCCGGCGCCGAGGTGCAGAAGGCGGCGCAGGACGAGTGTGCGCCGAACACGCACGCCAAGCGCGTCGATACCGATTTGCTGCTGCAATATTGCCCGTTGCTGCTGCCGGCGCGCGCCACCTTCGTGTGCGCACCACAGAGCAATAAATAGCCGGGCAACGGTAAATGGCCGGACGACCGAGCTGCGACCGACGCCGCACCGGCCGTCGGCCTTGCTTGTCGGGTCTGCCCGACGGCCGCGATCGAACCGCCGCCGATCGGCGCTGCGGCAGGCCCGGACGATCGCGGCGTTTAACCACATGGGAGGGGGCCGCGTGCTATGGTCATGTTGTTTCGGCAGCCGAGCGCGACCATGAATTACGAAGCTTTCTTCACCGAGCGCCTCGACGCATTGCGGGCCGAGGGCCGCTATCGCGTCTTCGCCGATCTCGAACGGCGCTGCGGCCGATTCCCGCGCGCTTTCGACCATCGCACCGGCGCCGAGGTGACGGTCTGGTGCTCGAACGATTATCTCGGCATGGGTCAGCATCCGGTCGTGTTGGCGGCGATGCAGGAGGCGTTGCACGCGGCCGGGGCGGGCGCCGGCGGCACCCGCAACATTTCAGGCAACACCCATTATCATCTCGAGCTCGAACGCGAGCTGGCCGATCTGCACGGAAGCGAAGCGGCGCTCGTCTTTACCTCGGGCTATGTCGCCAACGAGGCGGTGCTGTCGACCCTGGCCCGCGAGCTGCCGAGCACGGTCGTGCTGTCGGATGCCCACAACCACGCCTCGATGATCGCCGGCATCCGCAACAGCCGCGCCGAAAAGCAGATTTTCAGTCACAACGACCCGGACGATCTGGCGCGTCGGCTGGCCGGCATCGCACCGGGCCGGGCGCCGCTCGTCTGCTTCGAATCGGTCTATTCGATGGACGGCGACATCGCCCCGATCGCGGCATTGTGCGACGTCGCCGAGCGGTTCGGGGCGATGACCTATCTCGACGAGGTGCACGCCGTCGGCCTCTACGGCCCGCGCGGCGGCGGCATCGCCGAGCGCGACGGCATCGCCCACCGCCTGACGGTGATCCAGGGCACCCTGGCCAAGGCGTTCGGCGTCATGGGCGGCTATATCGCCGGCTCGGCGGCGCTTGTCGATTTTGTTCGCAGTCACGCGCCGGGGTTCATTTTCACGACCTCCCTCCCCCCGGCATTGGCCGCCGGCGCACTCGCCAGTATCCGCCATCTGAAGTCGAGCGGGGCCGAGCGCGCCCGCCAGCAGCAGCGCGCCGCCCGGCTGAAATCCCGCCTCGCCGAGGCGGGGTTGCCGGTGATGGCGTCGCCGAGCCATATCGTCCCGGTCATGGTCGGCGATGCCGGGCTGTGCAAGACCGCCGCCGACGCGTTGCTCGAACGGCACCGGATCTACGTCCAGCCGATCAACTACCCGACCGTACCCAAGGGTACCGAGCGCCTGCGCCTGACCCCGACGCCGTTGCACAGCGACGAGGATATCGAGGCGCTGGTCGCCGCCCTCGCCGATGTATGGGACCGCCTGACCCTGCGCCGCGCCGCCTGACGGATAACCAATATCGGCGCGTCGGTCGCCCCCCGAGGGGTCCGCTCGACAGCGGCGTGCCGGCCCTCAATAGATATGCTGGCCGCCGTTGACCGAGATCTCGGTGCCGGTGACATAGGCGGCGTCGTCGCTGCACAGAAAGAAGATCGTGCCGGCGACATCGGCCGGAACGCCGAGCCGGTGCAGCGGGATGCGCGGCAGCAATACCGCGGTCTCGGGCGACAGCATCGCGGTTTCGATCTCGCCCGGAGCGACTGCATTGACGCGGACGCCGAGCCTGGCAAAGTCGGCGGCCATCTCGCGGGTCAGGGCCGACAGGGCCGCCTTCGAGGTCGAATAGGCCGAGCCGGCGAACGGGTGCACGTGATGGCCGGCGATCGAGGTGATGTTGACGATCGCGCCCTTGCCGCATGTGAGCGCCGGGGCGAAGGCGCGCGACAACAGCAGCGGCACAAAGAAATTGAGGTGAAACACCCGGTGCCAATCGGCGATCTCGCCGTTGAGGCTGCCGAGCCGCTCGCCGCTCGGCGTCTTTGGAGACATCCCGGCGTTGTTGACGAGTGCGTGCAATTTGCCGCCGGCGGCTTCTTTGGCTTCTGCGACAAAGCTGTCGAGATCGTCGGCGTCGCCGAGGTCGGCGGTGATGTGATGGCTCCAGTTCGGGTCACGCTTGCACTCCGGCGGCACCGCGTCGCGCGAGCAGGTGATGATGCGCCAGCCGGCATAGCTGAAGCGCTGGACCGTGGCATGCCCGATCCCGCGGCTGGCGCCGGTCAGAACCAGAACTTTTCGCTCGCTCGTCATGCCTCCACCCTGCGCGGAAAGTTCGCGCGCGGCTCCTCGACCCCTTCCGGGTCCTGATGGATGATGATCTCCGCGTGCGGATAGGCGGCGCGCAAATCCGCCTCGACCTGATCCGATACCCGATGCGCGTGGGTCAGGCTCATCGCTCCGTCCATTTCGATATGGATCTGGATGAAGGCAGTCGGCCCGGCGAGGCGGGTGCGCAGATCATGGGCCGCGGCGACTTCGGGATGCGCCTGCGCGATCGCCCGGATCTTCTCGCGCTCGTCATCGGACAATTCATGATCCATCAGCTGGGTCAGCGACAGGCGCGCCAGGCGTATCGCGCAAAAGATGATCCAGCCGCCGATCGCGGCGCCGAACATCGGGTCGAGGATCGGCAGGCCCAAGGGCCCGCTCAGCACCAGCGCCGCAATCACGCTGCCGTTCAACACGAGATCGCCGCGGTAATGCAGTTCGTCGGCGCTGATGGCGATCGACCCGGTGCGACGCACGACGCGGCGCTGGTAGAAGACGAGCGCCGTCGTGACCGCGATCGAAAACACCATGACGGCGATTCCGACCGGCGCGGCTTCGATCGCGACCGGATCGAGCAGTCGGCGCACCGCCTCGGCCAGCAGCAACAGCGCACTGCCGGCGATGAATGCCGACTGGCCGAGCACGGCGAGCGGTTCGGCCTTGCCGTGACCGAAGCGGTGCTCGCGGTCGGCGGGGCTCATCGCATGCCGCACCGCAACCAAATTGATGATCGAGGCCACCGCATCGAGCAGCGAGTCGAGCACGCTCGACAACAGCGCGACCGATCCGCCGCTGGCCAGCCAAGCAGCGAATTTGACCGCGATCAGCAGCGCTGCAGCCGCAACCGAAGCGTAGGTGGCCAGCCGGCGAAGCCGGTTTGCCGGCGCTCCGTGGATCAGGGGAACAGCCGTTGGCGTCGCCATCCCTCGCCTTCGCGCGAAAATCGCCAGCGATCATGCAGGCGAAACGGCCGTTCCTGCCAGAATTCGACATGCGCCGGCACGACGCGGAAGCCGGACCAGAAGGGCGGTCGCGGCACCTCCTGCGCAGCGAAGCGGAGGGCAAATTCGCCCACTCGTCGTTCGAGCTCCTCGCGGCCGGACAGCGGGCGAGATTGGGCCGAGGCCCAGGCTCCGATCCGGCTGTCGCGGTGCCGGCCGGCGAAATAGGCGTCCGCCTCGGCCGCTGTGACCGGTTCGGCCACGCCCTCGACACGGACCTGCCGGCGCAGCGATTTCCACAAAAAGCACAGAGCAGCGCTCGGGTTGCCGGACAATTCGGCAGATTTTCGGCTTTCGAGATTGGTGTAGAAGACAAAGCCGCGCGCATCGAAATCCTTCAACAGGACCATGCGTGCGGACGGCGCGCCGTTTCGGGTCGCCGTCGCGAGCGTCATCGCCTCGGCGTCGGTTTCGCTCTGCAGCGCCAGGGCATACCACCGCGCAAACGGCGCCAGCGGTTCGGCCTCGGTGATTTCGTCCACGATCCCGGTCTCGCCTCTCACTTCGAAACGGCCGCCTCTGCCGCGCATCCGCGGCGGCGCGGATCGTCGTCGTCCGTTCCGTTGCCGGCCGATCGCTCTTCCGCCGCCGCCTCGTCCCCCTGACCTTCACCAAAACCGGTGCCGACCAGAGAGGCGATGCTCAACCGCATCGCCGCCGCTTCGGCCTGGGCGATCCGGTCCATCGCCGCCGCGACCTGGCGCTGCCACGGCGCCGACCCGCGCTCCTGCCAGTTGCCGGCGAGAGGCAGATGCAGCGCCTTGCACAAATCGCGCAAGGTCGCGTTTTCCGGGCTCCACGCCAGCACCCAGCTTCCCGCCTGAGTATGGGCCGCAAAACCGGCGGCGGCCAGCGGCCGCATATGCCCGTCTATCACCGTCGTCGCGACGCCGAGCCGACGGGCCAGGAAGGTGGTGGCCACAGCCTTGCCGCACCGTTGCGCCCGCGCCAGCGCAGCAATCAGCGCCAGGCTCAGCCCGAGCCGGATGCCGCCGGCCGGCATATTGCCGACCCGCTCGTCGATCCGCCAATTGGGCAGCGCGGCGGCGATCACCGCACCGAGCAGCACCACCATCCACAAAATGTACATCCACAACAGAAAGATCGGGATTGTGGCGAGCGCGCCGTAAACCGTCCGATAATAGGACATCGCGCCGACATAGATCGAAAACCCGACTTTCAGGATCTCGATCCCCAGCGTCGTAATCGCCGCGCCGAGCACGCCGTCCCGCCAGCGCACCGCACAATTGGGGATCAGCGAGTAGAGCATGGTCAAGATGACGAATTCGAGCAATGCCGGCACGCCGCGGGCGAGCCAATGAAGCCAGCCGTCCGCGATCCACAATGCCTGCTGGCCAAACCCGACCCGCTGCGCCGCAATCTCGAAATAGGTCGACAGCGACAGGCTGATGCCGACCAGCAGCGGACCGAGCGTGATCAACGCCCAATAGGCAAGGATGCGCTGCGCCCACGGTCGCGCCGATGTCGCCCGCCAGATCAGGTTGAGCTGGTCCTCCACCGTCACCAGCAGCAGCACGCCGGTTGCCGCGATGCCGGCAAAGCCGATCGCCGTCGTCTGGGTCGCCGAATCGGCAAAAGTCCGGAACCAAAACGCCGCCTGCTCGCCGACCGACGGCACGAAATTCTTGAACACCAACGCCAGGATCTCTTCGCGAACCGGCGCGAAGATCGGAAAGGCCGACAGCGAGCCGAGCGCGATGACGGCGAGCGGCACCAGCGAGACGAGCGTCGTGTAGCTGAGCGCGCCGGACGCGGCGAAACAGCCGTCGGCGTTGAACCGGCGCAACGTGTAGAGCGTAAAGGCGCCCGATGTAGCGGCCAGATGACGAAGCCTTCCAGGGCGCCCGATCGCCGGGCTGCGCTGCTCGGAAGTCATATGGCGAATTTTAGGGTCCGAGGCGGGCGCAGACAAGCGCGGGCACGACACGACATCGAATTCTCGGGCGACGCCGCTTGGCCCGGATCTGTTCGTTTCGTGTAGGATGTTTCGAGCCGCGAGGAATGAGGTCGATGATGCCGCTGATGGCGGGCAAGCAGGGGCTGGTCATGGGGGTCGCCAACGCGCGGTCGATCGCCTGGGGGATCGCCAAGGTCCTGCATGAACACGGCGCAGCGCTCGCCTTCACCTATCAGGGGGAGGCGCTCGGCAAGCGGGTGCGCCCGCTGGCGCTCAGCCTGGACAGCGAGATGCTGATCGAGGCCGACGTCACCTCGGAAGCGAGTCTGGATACGGTTTTCGGCGACCCTGTCGCAGCGTTGGGGCCGCATCGATTTCGTCGTTCATGCGATCGCCTTCTCCGACAGCGACGAGCTGAAGGGAAAGTATGTACAGACGAGCCGAGCCAATTTTTTGCGCACCCTCGAGATTTCCTGCTACTCCTTCACCGATGTCTGCCGGCGCGCGGCGCCGTTGATGACGCAAGGCGGCAGCCTGTTGACCTTGACCTATTCCGGGGCCGAGCGGGTGATGCCGCACTACAACGTGATGGGGGTGGCAAAGGCGGCGCTGGAGGCCAGCGTGCGCTACCTCGCCGTCGACCTGGGCGGCGACAACATCCGGGTCAACGCAATTTCGGCGGGCCCGATCAAGACTTTGGCTGCCTCGGGAATCGGCGATTTCCGCTATATACTCAAATGGAATCAGCTCAACTCTCCGTTGAAGCGAAACGTCACGATCGAGGATGTCGGCGGCGCCGGGCTCTATCTGTTGAGCGATTTGTCGGCCGGAGTGAGCGGCGAGGTCCATCATGTCGATTGCGGTTATCATGTGGTCGGCATGAAGGCAGTCGACGCCCCCGACATCTCGGTCGTTTGACAGAAACGCGAGCCCGTCCTTGATCCCTCCCAGCTTATCGTCCCACCGTTCGCCGTTTCGCCCGGGACGGCCCGGGCCCCGGAACGACCGGGGCGGCGATTAGCCGGCCGCCGCAGACATGGCCGGCAACTCGTTCGGGACCCTGTTCCGTTTTACGACCTGGGGCGAAAGCCACGGCCCGGCGATCGGCGTTGTCGTCGACGGCGTGCCGCCGCGCCTGCCGCTGGCCGAGCCCGACATCCAGCACTGGCTGGACCGGCGCAAACCCGGCCAGTCGCGCTTTACGACACAGCGGCGCGAAGACGATCTGGTGCGCATCCTGAGCGGCGTCTTTGACGGCCTGACGACCGGCACGCCGATCCAGCTGATGATCGAGAACACCGACCAGCGCTCCCGCGATTACCGCAACATCGCCGACCGATTCCGCCCGGGTCATGCCGACTACACCTATTGGAAGAAATACGGCATCCGCGACTATCGCGGCGGCGGCCGCGCCTCGGCGCGCGAGACCGCCTCGCGCGTCGCCGCCGGTGCCGTCGCGCGCAAGATCCTCGGCGCCGCGGTGACGATCCGCGGCGCGCTGATCCAAATCGGACCGCATCGGATCGAGCCGGAGGTCTGGGACTGGCAGGCGATCGAGAACAACCCGTTCTGGTGCCCGGATGCGGCGATGGCGCTGCGCTGGGCCGATTATCTCGACGGCATCCGCAAGGCCGGCAGCTCGGCAGGGGCCGTCATCGAGGTGGCGGCGAGCGGGGTGCCGGCCGGGCTCGGCGATCCGATATACGACAAGCTCGACGGCGATCTTGCCCGGGCGCTGATGACGATCAACGCCGTCAAGGGGGTCGAGATCGGCGCCGGGTTCGCCGCCGCCGCGTTGCGCGGCGAGGAGAATGCCGACGAGATGCGGAGCCGGGACGGCGATGTGGTCTTTTTGTCGAACCATGCCGGCGGCATCCTCGGCGGGATATCGACCGGGCAGGACATCATCGTACGCTTTGCGGTCAAGCCGACCAGCTCGATCCTGACGCCGATGCGCAGCATCGATGTCGACGGCAACGAGGTCGAAATCGCCACCCGCGGCCGCCACGACCCTTGCGTCGGCATTCGCGCCGTCCCGGTCGGCGAGGCGATGGTGGCTTGCGTGCTGGCTGATCATTTGCTGCGCCAGCGCGCCCTCGGCGGAGCTTCATGAGAGCATTGCGTCGCCTGATCTTCGGCGTCTTTGCCGCGGTCGGCGTGCTGACGGTGTTGCTGATCGTCGCCGGCGGGCTCGCCTTGTCATGGCTCAAACCCGAGCGCGCGACCGCTTCCCGACAACATCGTCCTCAATGTCGATTTGACGCGCAGGCTGAGCGATGGGCCGGCCGGCGACCGGCTGCTGCAACTGGTCGTCGGCGGCAGAGCCGACCTTGCGAGAGTTCCTCGACACGATCGAAACCGCCGCCGGCGATTCGCGGGTCAAGGGGCTGGTTGCCCGGCTCGGCGACGACGAATTCGGCCTCGGCGAGACCCAGCAGCTGCGCGACGCGATCGCCGCGTTTCGCGCCAAGGGCAAGTTCGCCATGGCTTTTGCCGACAGTTTCGGCGAGTTCGGCCCGGGCACCCGCCCCTATTACCTGGCAACGGCATTCGATCGGATCTGGCTGCAGCCGATGGGCGATGTCGGGCTGACCGGGCTTTACTCCGACGTCACGTTCCTCAAGGGCACGTTCGATCTGCTGGGCGTCGTCCCGCAATTCGACCATCGCGAGCAATACAAGACCGCGATGAACAGCCTGACCGAAACCAGCATGACCCTGCCGCAGCGCGACGAAGTCAGCTCGTTGCTCGCTTCGATGGGCGGGCAGATCGTCGGCGGGATCGCTTCCGGACGCAAATTGTCGCCCGAGGCGGTGCGCCAGGCAATCGATCACGGCCCGCTCCTGGCCAACGAGGCGCGCCAAAGCGGGCTCGTCGATCGCCTCGGCTATCTCGACGAGGCGCTGGCCGCGGCCCGCACGCGCGCCGGGAGCGGCGCCCAAGTGGTCAGGCTGAAAACTTACCGCGCATCCTCCAGGGGCGCAGATCGCGACGGCGGCGCGATCGCGCTGATCTACGGCAACGGGCTGATCGTCCGCGGCAACGGCTCGGTCAACCCGCTGGCGGCCCCGGATGTGATGGGTGCGGACGAGATTTCCCGCGCCTTCCGCGCTGCGGTCCGCGACCCAAAGGTGCGCGCGATCCTGTTTCGCATCGACAGCCCGGGCGGCTCGGTCGTCGCCTCGGAGACGATCTGGCGAGAGGTCGTGCTGGCCCGCCGCCGCGGCAAGCCGGTCGTCGTCTCGATGGGCGACGTCGCCGGGTCGGGCGGCTATTACATCGCCGCGGCAGCGGACAGGATCGTCGCCGAACCGGCGACCCTGACCGGCTCGATCGGCGTCCTGGCGGGCAAGCTCGCGGTTGGGAAACTGCTTGCCAAACTCGGCATCTCGACCGACTCGGCGCAACTCGGCGCCAATGCCGGGATGTTCAGCCCGACGACCGAGTTCTCGGTCGGCGCCCATGCCCGAACTCGAAGCCTTTCTCGACGAGGCCTATCGGGGATTCAAGCAGCACGTCGTCGACGGCCGCCACCTGAGCCCCGAGGCGGTCGAGGCGGTCGCCAAGGGCCGGGTGTGGACCGGCGAACAGGCCAAGGCCAAGGGCCTCGTCGACGCGCTCGGCGGCTACGAGGTGGCGATCGCCCTCGCCAAGGAAATGGCCAAGATCCCGGCCGATACTCCGGTCGAACTGACCGTGTTTCCGCGCCCGGAAGGGCCGATCGAGCTGCTCTACAACCGCTTGACCGGCCAGCAGCGCGACGAGGGCGCCGCTGCCGGGCCGATCGGGCAGGCGATCGCGATGGCGGCCCCGCTGATACAGCGGCTTGCCGCACTGGTCGACGAGCCCGGCGTGCTGACCATGCCGTCGATCAGCCCGCCGCGCTAAGGCCGCGGTCGCTCGCCAGGTCCTTGCAGCCGGGACCGCACGAACGCGCCGATCTGTCCTATCGCCCGGCGCGCCTCGGGCAGCATCGGCCCAAACAAGTGCCAGACATGCGGCATCCGCGGCCAGATTTCGAGTGCTACTTCGCAGCCGGCAGCACTCAGGCGATCGGCCATGCGCGCCGCGTCGTCGCGCAGGATCTCGTCGCCGCCGACCTGAATCAGTGCCGGCGGCAAGCCCCGGAGATCGCCGTAGATCGGCGATGCCCAGGGGTGACGCGGATCGGCGCCGGCAAGATAGCAGGCGGCGATCGGCGGCAATTCGGCGGCATC
This sequence comes from uncultured Alphaproteobacteria bacterium, assembly GCA_963701815.1. Classification (GTDB taxonomy): domain Bacteria; phylum Pseudomonadota; class Alphaproteobacteria; order ATCC43930; family CGMCC-115725; genus AP-15. The sequence continues at coordinate 23,170 of CAVPBN010000008.1, read as the reverse complement.
GAGCATCGGGTCGGCCTTGGCGTTGAGCTGCAACGACGCGCCGGTCAGCGCCAGATCGGTCCACGGCGACAGCGCAACGATTGCCGCAGGCAGCGGCCGGCCTTCGTCGCGCAATTTCAGCGCCAGCGAAAACGCCAGCCCGCCGCCGGCGGAATCGCCGATCACCGCTATCCGGCGCGGCTGGACGCCGTCGGCCACGAGCCAGCAATACGCCGCCGCGGCATCGTCGAGCGCCGCCGGGAACGGAAATTCGGGCGCCAGCCGGTAGTCGACGGACAACACCTGCGCGCCCGCCGCCAATCCGATCCGCCATGCCAGGTGGCGGTAAAGCTCGGGCGAGCCGGCGATGAAGCCGCCGCCGTGCAGATAAAGCACGTGGCGATCGTACCGGGCGGTATATGGGATGATGCGCTCGGCCGCGACCCCGCCGGCTCGACGTCGAACGTGCAGGCGGCCGCCGGCGTAGGCGGCATCAGCCGCCCGGCCGCGGCCAAACGCCGCCGCTTGCGTGCGATGCCCAAATCGCGCGCGGTCCCCGGATCCGACCGGCCGCGCGCCTTCAACAGCGAGCGCATGCCAACACGCACGATCTCGGCGCGCAGGCTCATGCCGCCTCGCGTGCTAAGGTTTCGTGGCCGACTGGAAAGGAGAAGCCATTTGCCATTGTCCGGGCTCCGCGTGGTCGATCTTACCCGGGTCCTCGCCGGGCCGTTCTGCTCGATGATGCTCGCCGATATGGGCGCCGAGGTGATCAAGATCGAATTGCCCGGCGACGGTGACCCGGTGCGGCGGCAGGGCGTCGTGCGCGACGGGCTCAGCTGGTACTTCGCCGCCTTCAACCGCAACAAGCGCTCGCTGAGCCTCAATCTACGGCGCCAGGAGGGCCGCGACGTGCTGGCCGAACTGATCCGCCGCGGCGATGTGCTGGTCGAGAATTTCCGTCCCGGCGTGCTGGCGGGCATCGGCTTCGACCAAGCGCGGCTCGACGCACTTAACCCAAACCTTATCTATTGCAATATCAGCGGGTTCGGCAATAGCGGACCGTATCGCGACCGCCCGTCCTTCGATTTCGTCGCTCAGGCGATGAGCGGGTTCATGAGCGTTACCGGCGAGCCCGACGGCGCGCCGATGCGGGCCGGACCGCCGATCGCCGACCTCGTCGCCGGTCTCTACGCGGCGCTTGGAATATGCGCCGCCCTGGTGCGGCGCGGACGCACCGGACGGGGCGACCAAGTCGGCGCCAGCCTCAACAACGCAATGATCGGCATGCTGGGCTATCTCGCCGCCAATCATCTCGCCACCGGCGCGCCGCCGCCGCGGACCGGCAACGATCACCCGATCGTCTCTCCCTACGGCATGTTCCGCACCAGCGACGGCGAGATCGCGATCGCGCCGTCGCAGGAGCAATCCTATCAGCGCCTGATCGACGCGCTCGGGTTGCCGGAATTGCGCGGCCACCCGGATTTTCTCAACAATGAGCTGCGCGTCGGAAATCGCCGTGCGATCAACGCGGCGATCGAGGCGCGGCTGGCCGACGAGACCAGCGGGTACTGGATCGACAAGCTCAACGCCGCCGGCGTCCCGTGCGATCGGGTCAAGAATTTGCCGGAGGTCTTCGCCGACCCGCAGACGATCGCGCAGCAGATGGTCGTCAGCGCCGAGCATCCGGGCCACGGCGAGGTCAGCATGCTCGGCTTCCCGATCAAATTCGCCGAGGCGCCGTGCCGGCTCAGGCGCCCCGCGCCCGATCTCGGCGCCGATACCGACGCGGTGCTGACCGAGATCGGCTACACGCCCGCCGACCTCGCGCGGCTGCGTGCAGCGGGAGCCGTCTGAGCGGCCGGTTCCCCTACGGCGCCGAAAGCCCCCGAAACCGGGTCAACCGGGCGGCGCTCCGCGCAACGCAGCCTGCAGCGCCGTATCGAGAGCGCCGAGAAACCGCGACCGGTCGGCCTTGGTCAACGGCGCGGGCCCGCGGGTGATCGTTCCCAATTCCCGCAGGTGCCGGGCTATCGCACGACCGGCGAGCGCATTGCCGATGTTTGCCTGCGTCCAATGCTTCCCCGCCGGGGAGACGACGCGCGCCCCTTTTTCGAGACAGCGCGATGCCAGCGGGATGTCGGAGGTGACGCATACGTCGAAGGCCGAGATGTGCTCGGCAATCCAGTCATCGGCTGCATCTGCTCGGTCGCCGACCAGAACCATGCGCACGTTTGATGTCCCCGGGGGACGGATCGGTCGCGAGCCGTTGGCGACAACCACAACGTTGAGCTTGAGGCGATCGGCGACACGGTAGATTTCCGCACGCACCGGGCACGCGTCGCCGTCGACGTAAATCTCGGTCATCTCGGTCCTCTCGCCTGAGCCGGGCGAATCGTGCGCAACCCGCTGGAGCACGGGCGAGATATGCTGATATCTTGCGCTTAGCGAGATCCGGCGCCCGGCCAAGGAGAACGGCAACATGAATTCGAACGGTAAGGTCGCACTAATTACCGGCGGCGGCAGCGGCATCGGCAAGGCTTCCGCCTTGGCGCTCGCCAAAGAAGGCTTTGCCGTGGTCGTTGCCGGCCGTCGGCCGGAGCCGTTGCAGTCTGTCGTCGGCGAAATCGAGAGCATGCAGGGCAAGGCGCTCGGCGTGCCGACCGATGTCGGCAATCCCGACTCGGTCGCGGCCCTGTTCGCCAGGACAAAGCAGACCTATGGCCGGCTCGACGTGCTGTTCAACAATGCCGGGTTCGGCGCCGCAGCGCCGATCGAGGAGCTGGCTTTCGAGCGCTGGCAGGCGGTCGTCAGCTCGATCCTGACCGGTTCGTTCCTGTGCACCCAGCAGGCCTTCAAGATCATGAAGGACCAGACGCCGATGGGCGGCCGGATCATCAACAACGGCTCGATCTCGGCGCATGCGCCGAGGCCCAATTCGGTCGCCTACACCTCATGCAAGCATGCCGTCACCGGGCTGACCAAATCGACCTCGCTCGACGGCCGCAGATACGACATCTCATGCGGGCAGATCGATGTCGGCAATGCCTTGACCGAGATGACCCAGCGCATGCAGCGCGGCGTGCAGCAAGCGAACGGGACGGTCATCGAAGAGCCGACGATGGACGTACAGAACGTGGCGCGCGCGGTCGTCTTCATGTCGACCGTGACCCCGGAGGCCAATGTTCAGTTCCTGACCGTGATGGCGACCAAGATGCCGTTCGTCGGCCGCGGCTAGCCCGAATTCGCTTCGAACGAGGCTGGGTCCAAGCCTGGTCGTACCGGGTAAATCATTCGATCGGGAGGCGGCGGCAGGATTTGGTATTTGAGATATTTCTAGTCGGCGGACGCCGCGGACTGCCGCCGCGCCGGGGTCGCCGCCGCGCTGGCCGGTTGCATCGGCCCGATCTCTACCTCCCGCCGGACGCGAAAATATTCGGTGTAGCGCGAGAAGCGTTCGCGCTCGCGGGCGGCGTCGAGACCATGGTCGGCGAAGTGGTAGCGGCGGGCGCCGTAGCCGCCATCCGGCTTCGCCGTCACCAGCTGCCTGATCCTGCCGTCGGTCTCCGGCGTCAGCGCCATCCCGAAATGCCGGTAGATCGCGGCCACCGTCGCCGGCGGGTCGCGCGTCAAATCGTGGTAATGCACGTGGAAGATCGGCTCGGCAAAGCCGGCCTCTTCGGCGGCGGCGATCATCAGCCCGGTTGCAGCCAGCCAGCGGGCGCTGTCGTCGCGGCCGATTTCAAATTTGTCGATATGGCGGGCGAACGGCCGCCGCAGAACCCCGGTCAGCCGCGCGACCGACGACAGCACGGCGAGCGGATCGCGATGGACGAATACCAGCCTCGCATCGGGATAGACTTCGCGGATCGCCGCCAGGGCAAAAATGTGATCGGGGCATTTCAGCACCCAACGCCCGCCCCCGCCCGCCTGGTGCTGCAGATGCTGCAGAAAACGCCGGTGGAATCGATAGGCGTCGAGGTGCCCGGCTCCATCGAGCCAACGGCGATAGCTCGGTATCCGATAGGTCGTGTCGAAGCGCAGGCTGGCGAAGATATGCGCGGTAATCTCGGAACATTCCTGCGGCGAACCGGCGGCGATCGGATGCAGCCGGCGGAACTCGGGCGCCAGGATTCCGAACAGGCGCAGCTGGCGGGCGACCTGCTGCGGCCGGCGGTCGGCGCCGCCGCGGCGGATAGGGATGGATCAGCTGCCAGACCCGCGGAACCAGGTTTCCCCGATCCTCGGCCAGCAGGCTGTGCAGAAAAGTCGTACCGGAGCGCGGCAGCCCGGTGATCACAATCGGCCGCTCGATCGGCTCTGCAAGAATTTCAGGCGCCAGCACCTCCTCTTCGCGCAGCCGCAGCAGGTTCGACAGAAACCGGACCGTGTCCCAGCGCAACGCGAAATCGCCGAGCAGGCTCAGATCGGCCTCTTCGCGACAGGCGCGCAGGAAAATCCGCAGCGGCGCCTCAAACGGGGTGTCGCCGAAATCCTGCAGGCCCATGCCGCGCCGCGCCCGGGCAATCAGCTCGTCGACGCCGACCGTCCGGCGAAGAAAGGGCACGGCGCGGGCCATCCTGTCAGCCGCGGCAAGAATACGTGCCGGGATCGCCGTCGACTGCACTGACGCCATGCCTGCTCGCTGCCTCCGCTCCGGTTCGATCATTCGTCGCCCCGAGTAGAGGCCGATCGGCGGTTTGTCGAGACCGTTGATCCGGTCACGACCATTTCCGCGGCGGGATCGGGCGTGCAGCAAACAGCCGCGGCAACGCGTCAGGTAGAGGCAGGCTAGACGACGATCGCACCGGGCTGCCCGCGGCGGCCGAGCGGGTCGGGGTCGAGTTGCCTCCCGTCGAGCGCTCCGAGCCAGTCGAGCGCGGCGCGCAGGCGAACCACCTCGCCGACGACGACGAGCGCGGGGGTCTCGATCACGGCGGCGGCGCCGGCGATCTCGCCGAGCGTCGACACCAGCACCGTCTGGGCCGCGGTCGTCGCCTTGCTGACGATGGCTGCAGGCTCGTCCGGCCGGCGCCCGCCCGCGACCAGGCGCTCGACGATATTCGGCAGATGCTTCAGCGCCATATACAGCACGATCGCCGGGGCGCCGCGGGCGATCGCGCTCCAATCGAGGCCGTCCGGCACCGCGCCGTTGCTGTTGTGCCCGGTGACGAAGGTGACCGCCGAATTGGTGTCGCGATGGGTGACCGGGATCCCGGCATAGGCGAGCCCGCCGATGCCGGCGGTGATCCCGGGGACGATGCGGAACGGAATCCCGGCGGCCACAAGCGCCAGCGCTTCCTCGGCGCCGCGCCCAAAAACGCACGGATCGCCGCCCTTGAGCCGCAGCACGCGGCGCCCCTGGCGGGCCAGCCCGACCAGCCGCGCCGAAATGTCAGGCTGGCTCGCCGACGGTCGGCCGCCGCGCTTGCCGGCATAGTCGAGGCGCGAACCGGTTCGCGCCAAGCGCAGGATCCGCGGATCGACCAAGGCGTCGTAAACGACATCGTCGGCGCGCTCCAGCGCATGCAGCGCCAGCAGCGAAAGGAGTCCCGGGTCCCCCGGCCCGGCGCCGACAAGCCACACTGTGCCGCGTTCGAACTCCGCCAGACCCAGACGCAGGCTGTTCCTCACAAGTGCCTCACAAGACCGGGATCGCGTCGGCGAGCCACAAGGTAGTCATTCGCTGCGGGTTTGCTAAGATCGCGACATGAGCGCGCAGCATCCGATACGCCGAGCCGCAGCGGGATGACGGCAGCCGGCGGTGATCGCGGTTTGCGCGGGTGGAGGGTGCCATGAACCAGCGCCTGATCAGGGTTTTTGGGCTTGCTGGGCTGGCGATTTTGACCGCGGCCCCGGCCGCGCGCGCGGATTGGAGCATGTTCAGCAGCTATTTCGGCAACGTGGCGCGGGCCGCCTGCGCCAATGACGCCGAAGCGGTCAGAAAGCTCGTCATCGGCGGCGACACCAGCCCGAACCAGACCGACGACAAATCGCGCAGTGCGCTCGATTGCGCGGCGATGAGCGGTAATCTCGAGATCATCGCGATCCTGATCAAGGCAAGCGTAAATCTCAACGATAGGGACCCGCTCGGCGACACCGCGCTGTCCCTGGCGGCCGATCGCAATCAGACTGCTGCGGCAAAGCTGCTTCTCGACGTTGGCGCCGAAGTCGATCCGCAGAACAGGGACGGCATGACGCCGCTGATGATCGCCGCCAACCGCGGCAATACCGAACTGGTCCGCGCCCTTCTTGCCAAAGGCGCCAGCGTCGGCAAAACCGATTACACCGGGCGCGATGCCTTGGGCTGGGCGCAGGACAGCCGCAACCCGGGTGTGATCGAAGCTCTCAGGCGCGCCGAAAGCCGCGGCGGCTCGTGATCTCCCGTCGACGCGGGGCTGCGCCGACCGGCCGCGCTGCCGTCTTGCCCCGATCGCGCGGCGGCGACAGAATTCCCAACGCGCCCCCCGGTTATGTCACAATCGCCCGATCGCCGCCGAGGACCGAGGAGGAATGTTGATGAAAGTCACTAACGCGATTGCCCATATCCTGAAGCGCGAGGGCGTCGAGTTCCTGATCGGGTATCCGGTCAACCCGATCATCGAAGGTGCGGCCGAGGCCGACATCCGCACGATCATGGTGCGCCAGGAGCGCATCGGGCTGCACATGTGCGATGCGGTCGCCAAAACCAGTTCCGGCGACAAGATCGGCGTCTTCGTGATGCAGCACGGCCCTGGCACAGAGAATGCCTTTGGCGGAGTCGCGCAATCTTACGGCGATTCCTGCCCGGTGGTTGTGTTGCCGGCCGGTTATGCCCGAAATATCAACCAAGTGCGCCCAAACTTCAACGCGGCGCTGAACTTCCGCCACGTCACCAAATGGTCCGAGCAGGTCACCGTCGCCGATGCCACGGTCGAGGCGATGCGTCGAGCCTTCACGCAGGTGCGCAACGGCCGCCCCGGTCCGGTGCTGGTCGAGTTCCCGACCGACATCCTGCGCGAGGAAATTCCGGACAATTTCGACTATAAGCCGGCGCCGAGACTGAAAAGCGGTCCCGACCCGCAATCGGTGTCGAAGATCGCCGAGGCGCTGGTTGCCGCCGCCCGTCCGGTCATCGTCGTCGGGCAGGGCGTCCATTATGCGAAGGCTTGGCCGCAGTTGAAGGCGCTTGCCGAACTCCTCGAAGCGCCGGTGATGACGACGCTCGGCGGCAAGAGCGCTTTTCCGGAGAACCACCCGCTGTCGCTCGGATCGGGCGGCATCGGCATCTCTGCATCGCTGTGGCACATGCTGCAGCACGCCGATTTCATCTTTGGGATCGGCTGCAGCTTTACCCGATCGAGTTTTGCCACGGCCATGCCCAAGGGCAAGAAAATCGCTCATGCAACGCTCGATTCGACCGACATCAACAAGGATGTGGCGGTCGATCTGGCGGCGGTCGGCGACGCCGGGCTGACGCTCGACGCGCTGCTCGAAGAGGTCAAGGACCGGCTGAAAGGCAAGGTGCGCGACCGGTTGGCCGCGGTGACCCGCGAGATCCGCGGTCATCGCGAAGAGTGGATGGCAAAATGGATGCCGCGGCTGACGCAGAACACCAAGCCGCTGTCGCCCTATCGCGTGATTTGGGAATTGCTGCACACGGTCGATGTCAAGAATACGATCATCACACACGACGCCGGCAGCCCGCGCGACCAGCTGTCGCCGTTCTGGGTCAGCGAAACCCCGCTCTCCTATCTCGGTTGGGGCAAGACCACTCAACTCGGCTACGGTCTCGGGCTGGCGATGGGGGCGAAACTGGCCAAGCCCGACAAGCTCTGCATCAACGTCTGGGGCGATGCGGCGATCGGCTTCACCGGCATGGATTTCGAGACCGCGGTCCGCGAGCGCCTGCCGATCCTGTCGATCCTGATGAACAATTTCTCGATGGCGATCGAGTTGAAGGTCATGCCGGTCTCGACCGAGAAGTACCGGTCGACCGATATCAGCGGCCATTACGCCGACTTTGCCAAGGCGCTCGGCGGTTATGGCGAGCGGGTGACGGAACCCGGCGAAATCCAGGCGGCGATTCGCCGCGGCATCGAGAAGACCCGCGAGGGCACCCCGGCCTTGCTCGAATTCATCACCGAAAAGGCCGTCGACGTTTCACGCTTCGGCTGAGCCTACGGCAACCACCCCGCGACCCGCGATGTCGCGGGGTGAACGCCGCATCGCCGACAAAATCGCGCGGCGGCGATCGGCGCCTTGATGACCATGGAACGCAAATGGCCGATGGCCGTTCTCGGCGGAGCGGTTCGCCGGTTCGCCTAAAACGCGTCCTCTCGCCCGCGAGAATTTACCTGCCGGCCGCTTGCGAGAAGGTCCGAGCTAACGCCGCCGCAACAATGGACGCACTCTGCCGGTCAACGCATAACGATAATTCTGCTGACGTGTCGACCGCAGGCCGGGGATGCCGTTTTCGTCGAGCGCCGTCTCCCAGGCGGCCAGCTCCTCGGGCGACAGGCAATAGCGCCGACACGCCTCTTCGCGGCTGATGACGCCGGTTCGCGCGGCCATGACAACGGCCGCCTTGCGTCGGGCCGACCATCGTTCGGTGTCCGGCGGCGGCAGGGAAACCGTTCCCGCGGATTGTTGTTCCATGAAAGTGGCGCCTTTGGTTGAAGACATGCTTGCTCCTGCCCCATCGCGACGCCGCCGCTCAGCACCGGATTGCGGATCCAGCGGACGCGAGTATCGTTACGACACCGTCAACGGCCCGTTTATTCCGTCGCCGGCATCCGGCGCGTTGGATTCGCCGGACGCCGGATAGAGTTGAACCGAAATTTGCGCGGAGAATCGGATCGGACCGAGAAAAGCCGCCCGCCGCTGCCGCGGTGTTTTCGGTAGCGTTGCCCGTGCGAACCCACTATCACCCTCTCGCCTCCGATTTCCGGGACGATCAGGCGGATGTAGGCATTGCCGGTCCGTTCGGACCGCAACGCTCAGACAGCGGCCCTGTGGTACTTGATGGGATTTCAGCGCCTGCTCGACGGCCTCGTCGATTGCTGCCGCCGCAACGCACTGCTCGTGGTCCTGGCCTGGACCGTCCTGGCGGTCTTTGCCGCATGGTATGCGGCCGGTCATCTCGGGGTCAGCACCGATACCGACGAGATGTTTGCCGACAGCCTGCCCTGGCGCCGGCAGGCTGCTGCCTTCAAGGCCGAATTCCCGCAATTCACCGATCTTCTGGTGGTGGTGATCGATGCGAAGGAGCCCGAGGCGGCCGAGGCCACCGCGGCGGCATTGGCCGGGGCACTGGCGGCGGACCATACGCATTTCCGCTCGGTGCGGCGTCCCGATGCTTCGCCGTTCCTGCGGCGGCAGGGATTGCTGTTCCTCGATCCAAAACAGCTCGAGGGGCTGCTCGAACGCATCATAGACGCGCAGCCGTTCCTCGGCCAACTCGCCAAGGACCCGAGCGCGCGCGGGCTGTTCGCGGCGATTTCGCTCTTGGGCAAAGGGGTGGTCGCCGGACAGGTCGATCTCACTCCTTACGGCCCTGCCCTGACCGCATTCGGTCAGGCGATGGCCGAAGCGATTGACGGTCGTCCTCGACCGCTCTCGTGGACCCGGCTGATCGGCGGCAATGTCGCCGATCTCGGCGGCCCGTATAAATTCGTGCTGGCCAAACCGATCCTCGATCACGGTGCGCTCGAACCGGGCGGCGCGGCAACCCAGGCGATCCGCGATGCGGCGTCCGGGCTCGAATTCGTCAAGTCCGGCGATGCCCGGGTGCGCATCACCGGCAATGTAGCGCTGGCCGATGAGGAATTCGCGACCGTCGCGCAAGGGGCGGCGACCGGCATGATCGGCAGCATCCTTTTGATCTCGCTGTGGCTGGTGCTGGCGGTCCGCTCCTGGCGACTGATCGTCCCGATCCTGCTGACGCTGGGACTGGGCTTGCTGTCGACCCTGCTGTTCGCCGCCGCCGCAGTCGGGACCTTGAACCTGGTCTCGATCGGTTTCGGCATTTTGTTCGTCGGCATTGCCGTGGATTTTGCCATCCAGTTCTGCGTGCGCTACCGCGAAATGCGTCACGCATATCCGGACCCCGCCGCGGCGATGGCGCAGACCGGGCGGCGGGTCGGCGGCCAGATTTTGGTCGCGGCGATGGCCACGGCGGCCGGCTTTCTGGCCTTCGTGCCAACCGATTTTCGCGGCGTCGCCGAACTGGGAATGATCGCCGGGGTCGGGATGCTGATCGCGTTTATCTGCACGATGACCTTTCTTCCGGCGGCGATCGCCGTGTTTCGACCGCATGGCGAAAGCGCAGAGGTAGGGTTCGGCTGGGCGGCGCCGCTCGACGCGGTCGTCCGCCGGCATCGGCGGCCGTTGCTGGCGGCGTTCGCCGCCGTGGCCGGGCTCGGTCTCTGCCTGGTGCCGCAGCTGAGCTTCGACGCCGATCCGCTGCACACCAAAAACCCGAATACCGAGGCGATGCGGACCCTCGACGACTTGATCGATTCGCCGCTGACCAACCCGTTCACGATCGACATCCTGGTTCGCGACGCCGATGCCGCCGCGGCCCTTGTCGAGCGGCTTCGCCCGCTGCCGCTGGTGTCGGGGGTGTTGTCGATCCACAGTTTCGTGCCCGCGGACCAGCAGGCAAAGCTGGCGCAGATAGCCGACGCCGCCACCATCCTCGGGCCGACTTTGGCTGCAGCCTCGCCCGCCGCCCCCGATCACCGCCGAAGACATCCGGGGCGCCGCCAGGGCCGCACTCGTGGAACTCAAGCCGGCCGCGGCGAAGCTGCCGCGCGATCATTCGCTGGCGGCAATCGCCGATGATCTGGCCAGGTTGGCGGCAGCCCCGGATTCGGTGCTGATGGCCGCCAACCAGGCCTTGACCCGGTTCCTGCCGACCCAGCTCGATCAGTTGCGGACCGCCCTCGACGTGCAGCCGGTCGCCTTGCAGACGCTTCCGCCCGACCTGGTGCGCGATTGGCGCCTCCCCGACGGCCGCAGCCGCATCCAGGTGCTGCCGAAGCCCGCGGTTCGCACGAGCAGCGGATTGGCCCGCTTCGTCGCAGAGGTTGCCGCGGTCGCGCCCGACGCGGGCGGCGCCGCAGTCACCATCGAGGCTACCAGCGCGACGATCGTCGGGTCTTTCCGCCAGGCGGCGATCGCCGCGCTGATCGCGATCGCGGTGATCCTGTTCGTCGCCTTGCGGCGCCCGCTCGATGTCGCCCTGGTGCTGGCGCCGCTGCTGCTGTCGTCGTTGATTACCGTGATCGTCACGGTATTGCTGCCGCTGCGGCTGAATTACGCCAACATCATCGCCTTGCCGCTGCTGCTCGGCGTCGGCGTATCGTTCAACATCTACTTCGTGATGAACTGGCGGGCCGGCCAGGTCGCGATACTGGGCTCGGCCACCGCCCGCGCCATCCTGTTTTCGGCGCTGACCACCGGCACCGCCTTCGGGTCGCTGGCGCTGTCGAGGCATCCCGGCACGGCGAGCATGGGAATCCTGCTGCTGATCAGCCTCGGCTCCACCTTGGTTGCGAGCCTCGTCTTCATCCCGGCGCTGCTGATGGCGGTGCCGCGCCGGCCGGCGATCAACGGGCCCCTCGCCCCTGGATCGGAGCGATGACAAACCCCGGTCTCGCCGACTTCTTTTTTGCACCATCGCCCGCGGGCGATGGTATGGTCACGATGTGGTACTGTTTTCGTTCCCTGATGATTCGCGATGGGACCCGGTGCTCGACGCCGTCTCGTTCGGTATCGCAATCGGCGAATATCGGGGTGTCGTTCGGGTGCGGCGCGAGGTGTTCCGGCGATTTCTCGGGCATCGGCCGACGCCCGAGCAATGCGTCGAAGCCTATCATTTGTGTCGAACCATGCTGGAGCAGGCCGCCGAAGCCAAATTGCGCCGGCGCGAACTGGCCGAGGACGGAAATCTCGATCTGATCGGCCGCGACCTCGCGCGCGCCGACAGCGGCGTCGAACCCGGCTGAGCGCTGTGCTACGCCCTTAGCTTGGGTACACCTTGATGCTGCCGGCAACCGAATCGACGACGTGCTCCTTGGCGATCACGCCGGCGATGTCGTCCGGTCGCGGTATGCCGCGGCCGCGCACGACGAGCGCCATCACCGCCTGCCACCGCCTGATCACGTCAAAGACGATGTCGTCCTCATACACAATGGTGAAATCGCGGCTCGCGATGTCGTCGAACGTAAGCTTGAACGCGCATCCTCCGATACATGTGAATCAGACCTAACGAACCGGAATCATCAAGTGTTCGTAGGGCGTGTCCTTCCACATTACATAAGGAATGGTGGGATTAACGCCTTCTCCCGTCCGATCATATCCGGGGATCGATTTTACGTTCGGTCCCACGACCATTACGTGCGGTCCGGTAATCGTGGCTCTTCCGCCTTGAGGTTTGGTAGCAAACGGGTCTGTATTGCTAAAGTCCCATCCTCCTTTGAGCATATAAATAAATCCAACTTTATCAGGTGGCGGCGACTTCCTTATGTAGGCGTGTAGCCATTCCATTGCGTTTGGGTCTAGGCACATTGGATCGTTCCCAGGGGTGCTCGGATCATCTGGGACACAGGTCCACTCACCGGTGCCTTTGCGAAGCATTTTCATGCTGCCGTCTTCACTCATTTCACCGACGCTTGCATTGCGTGATACCGCCGGCGGCGCTGCGGTCAGCGCGTTCGCAATTTTTGCCGCATCGGTCTTGGGCCTTTGGTCCGCGCCGTGGGCGAAAGCGGCTAACGTTGACATGAACCAAATTGACAGCAGGATCGCCGGCGTGCGTGACGCTGATGTGCTCATTCAGCTTCCCCTCCCCCCGAAGTCGGCAGCGGTTTTGGTTCTTGCCAGCCGGACGGCTGACATTATCCCGCTCCGATGTATGATTTTCTGGCGCTTTGATATGTTTGGCAACCCGCTAGTGCATAGGATGTCCGCGGCGTTCCATCGCCGGACGCATAAATCAGAACAGTCCGAAAGGTCCAAAGGAGAAGACCCCATTCGACAGGTTCGTCCGCGGCGGTGGTCTCCTGCGTTATGGGTCAAGATTGTGGTCAGCCGTTCTCAACGCTACATAGAGATCCCGCGCAGCAGCTAGCAGGAGGTTTCGATGGACGACAAAACCCGCACCGAGCTCGAGGCCGCGACCTTCCGCCGTCTGGTCGAGCATCTGCGCGAGCGCGCCGATGTGCAGAACATCGATCTGATGAACCTGGCCGGCTTCTGCCGCAACTGTCTCTCGAAATGGTACCGCGCCGAGGCGGAGGAGCGCGGTCTCGCCCTGTCCGACCCGGCGGCCCGCGAGATCGTCTATGGAATGCCGTACGACGAGTGGCGCAAGAAATATCAGAAAGAAGCCAGCGCCGAACAAAAGGCCGCATTCGCCGCCGCACAGGACAATCCCGCCGCGCCGCACAGTCATTGAGCCGGAGAGGGAAATGCCGGATGTCGGGGGGATCGCCGGCGAGCAGCTGAAATCCTTGATCGGACGCATCGAGCGCCTCGAAGAGGAAAGACGCACGCTGAGCGAGGACATCAAGGAAGTCTATGCCGAGGCCAAAGGCAACGGCTTCGAGCCAAAGATCATGCGCCAGATCATCCGCATCCGAAAACGCGACAAGGATGATCTCGACGAGGAGGAGAGCCTTCTCGAAATCTATAAGCGGGCGCTCGGCATGCTGCCTGAAGCCGAGGCCGAGAGCCGCGCTGCCGAATAGCCTATTCGGCAGCGCGCGAAGGCGCGGCCGGCGCGAGACGGCGGCGGAGCGCCGTCAGCAGCGCATCGGCCTCCGCCCGGCTTGCGTCGAACCGGCACACGAAGCGGGCGAGGGCGGCGCCGCGGCGGTAAAACTGAAAACCGTCCTGCTCCAGGGCGTCGAGCGCGGCCGCAGGCAGTTCGAGAAAGATCTCGTTGGCTTCGACCGGAGCGGCCAGCCTAGCCCCCGGCATGTCGGCGATCCCTGCGCCGATATGTGCGGCGGTCGCGTTGGCGGCGGCGGCCATGTCGAGCCATAGTCCGTCCTCCACATAGGCGAGGAGTTGGGCCGAGGCGAACCGCATCTTCGACCAGACCTGGCCGGCGCGGCGCAGTTGCACCGCGAGCCCGTCAGCCAGCTCCGGAGCAAAGACGACGATCGCGTCGCACAAGGCGCCGCCATTCTTGGTTGCGCCGAACGACATGATGTCGATGCCCGAGCGCCAGGTCAGGGCGGCCGGGCTGCAGCCGAGCCGCGCTACCGCGTTGGCAAACCGCGCCCCATCCATATGCAATCTGAGGCCATGGCGCTTTGCCGCTGCGGCAATGGCACCGATCTCGTCGATCGGGTAGACCGCACCGAGATCGCTCGCCTGCGTCAGGCTGACCGCGATCGGCTGGCCGCGATGGGTTTGCCCGGGCGCGAGGGCGGCGAGCATTTCGGCAAGGGCGCCGGAGGCTATCTTGCCGAACGGCCCGGCCACCGGAACGAGCTTGGTTCCGCCGCCGAAGAAGCCTGCGGCGTTCGCCTCGGAAGTGTTGATGTGCGCCGCCTCGCTGCAATAGACGAGCCCCCAGGAGGGACCGAGCGCGGCCAGCGCCAGCGCGTTGGCGGCGGTCCCGGTCGCCACTGGAAAGACCCGCACCCTGGTCTCGAACAGTTCCGAAAATCGTTCCTGCAGAGCGGCCGTCCACTCGTCGGCGCCATAGCCCAGCGCCGTCCCGTGATTGGCCCGGACCAGCGCATCGAGCAGCTGCGGGGCGACGCGGCCGGTATTGTCGCTGCGATAGTCGATCGTCATTCGATTTCTTTCCTGCGGGTGCCGGGGCCAGGGCCGATACGCACCAGATGGCCCCCGTTGAGCACGATCAGGCGGTGCAGCCGAGGCGAGCCGGCATATGCCGCGCGAACGCGAAAAACGCGGACGCGGGCGGCATTCTGATAGTATCGCGAACGCATCGTCGCAATCCGCACGGTCTTGAGCCAGGCCGCGATCCGCGCCAGCGCACGCGCCGTGCGCGGCGGGCGGACGAGGGCGGCCGATCGAGGCGACGGCGATTGCCTGCGGCGCAATCGGCGCGGTCGGCGCAATCCGGGGCGATCCCATGATGACCGGCGCATTCAGCAGCCGCTGCGGGGGCAGTTCGAGCAGGGCCGGCGCGACCGGCTGGCCGGCGAGAAACACCGGACGCGGGACGACGCTGGCGGCAAGCCGGTTGGCGAAACGCCCGTCAGCGGCTTCGCTCGGGTACCCGTCCGGCTGCAGGCGGATCTGGCCGAGGTCGGTGAGGGCGCTCCGATTCAGCTCCCGGATATAGGCAAGATCGTGGGTATAACTCGGCCAATAGGCTTCGCCCGGCGCCAGAGGGAACCAGCCGATCGCAGGCCCGCTGCCGCCGGCGTAGCTGAGCCCGACGCCCGGAGTGCCGAGAAAGGCGACGACCGCCGGCATGAAGACGGGCTGTCCGCCCGGTGCGCCCGGCACCCAGGCCCAGCGCCGGCCGAGCGACACCCAGCGGCCGTAATGCGAGGGGAGAAAGCCCCAAGGCTGATCGTCGATCCAGGTCCAGCCCCACGGCGCAATCCAGCGCCAATGGCCGTGCCGATACGGCGCCCAACCATCCTCGACCGCGGTGGGCAGCCACACCCCGCCATAGGCCGCGGTGCTCTGCCAGCGCCCGGCCGAAGCCAGCTCGGCAAGGCCGGTCAGGCCGGGCGAGCCGGCGACGGATGCGGCGATCCGTGCTGCATCGGCCGCGTGCGCGCGCCGCCATTCGGCGAATGCGTCGCCTGCGGCGGGCCTGATCGTCACGGCGATCGGAGCGGGCGCGGCTGTCTCATACTGCACCGCCTCTCCGGCCGCGATGCCGAGCGCGGCCCCGCCATCGGCCAGCCGGGCGCGTCCGGCGAAGACCGTGACGCGCGGCGGCCGGCCGTCGCCGCCGGCATCGATGTCGTAATCTCCAGGCCGCGACAGCTCCACGCCGTTGCCGTGCGCCAGCCCGATCTCGACCGTCTCGGCGGCGCCGGTCCGCGGCAGTATGGCGCCGATCCGCCCCTGTTTCAGAACAACGCGGAGGCGCGTGTCGTCCAGATCGGCGATTTCGACTGCGCTGGCGTCGGACAGGTCGATCGTATCGGCGCCGATCTCGATTTGCGCCCGGCCGGCAACCCCGGTCCGCAGCGCAAAGCCGGTCGCCATCGGATCGTTGGTTTCGGCAACGGCCCACCGGGTTTCGTCCGCAGCGCGAAACTCGGCCTTGCCCGAAATCCCACTGACCCGCCCGACGCGGCCGGCGGGCGGCGACATGGTCGACAGCAAATCCGCCGGATGCGGGTCCGCCAAAGGGTGCTCCGGCGCCAGCCCGACGGCGGCCGCGACGACGAGGCTCAACAGCAAAAGGCGCAATAGGGTCAACCGTAGCCGGTACAGTCGTTAAAGGCTCGCGCAAATCATCGTCGCCGGCAATCAAAACCCAAGAAACTCGGGCGGAAGCCGCGCAATCCAGTAAAAAGACCAGGCGGCCCGGCGCGGTCCGTCGGGCTGACGAGGAGAATCGCATTGCCGACCCCGATAGCCGCGACCTGCCGCATGCGAGGTAGCCCGGCGCCGCAGACGCCCGCCGCAGCGTGGTTGGCCAAGGCGGTTTCGTCGTGACCGTGCATTTCATCGGCGCAGGTCCCGGCGCGCCCGATCTGATCACGCTGCGCGGGCTGCGGCTGATCGAGAGCTGCCCGGTCTGCATTTACGCCGGCTCGCTGGTGCCGGTCGAAATCCTCGGCGCCGCGCCGCCGGGCGCCCGGCTGATCGACAGCGCGCCGTTGACCCTCGACGAGATCGTCGACCACATCGCCCAGGCGGACCATGTCGGGTTCGACGTCGCCCGGCTGCATTCGGGCGATCCGTCGCTCTATGGCGCCATCGCCGAGCAGATGCGGCGGCTCGACGCGCTCGGCATCCCGTTCGACGTGACCCCGGGCGTCCCGGCCTTTGCCGCCGCCGCCGCCGCGCTCGGCTGCGAACTGACCCTGCCGGAGATCGCCCAGACCGTGATTCTGACCCGCATCGCCGTACGCTCGACGGCGATGCCCGAGGGTGAGGCGCTCGAACATCTCGCCGCCACCGGCGCCACCCTGGCGATCCACCTGTCGATCGCCAACCTCGCCGGCATCGTCCAAACCCTGATCCCGCCGTATGGGACCGACTGCCCGGCCGTCGTCGCCCATCGCGTCAGCTGGCCCGACGAATTGCTCATCCGCGGCACGCTCGCCGATATCTGCGACAAGGTCAAAGCCGTACGGATCACCCGCACCGCATTGATCCTGGTCGGCCCCGCCCTGAGCCGAATAGGACCCGACAGTCGACTCTACCGCCCTGACCACTATCACCTGTTTCGGCCGCGCCGGCCCTGACGCGACTTGCAGGACCATGAGCCGACCCGGCAGCCGTACAGCAGTTTGCCGAGACGAGCTGTCCCGGCGGGCAACGCCCCCGCGGGCCGCTTGATACGGCTATTCGAACAGCGCCAGGTCGATCGCGTCGCCCATCCTGCTGTAGCCGAGATCGCTCGGGTGCAGACCGTCGCCGCAATCGCAACTCGGCAGCATCTGCGTCGGATGCTCGGGGTCGCGCAGCGCCTTGTCGAAATCGGCGACCGCATCGAAGGCGCCGGCGTCGCGGATCCAGCCGTTGACTGCCGCCCGGACCTGCTCGCGCTGCGGGTTCCAGGCGCCGGCCATATAGGTTTCGTTGCCGAACGGCGTCAGCGTGGCGCCGAGGATCGCGATGCCGGCGCTGTGGGCGCGCACCGCCATCTGGTTCAACCCGGCGATCATCTGCGATGCGGTCGGTTCCTCTTCCGGCTTCTTCCAGCGGTTGCGCAGATCGTTGGTGCCGAGCATGACGATGACGTGGGTGACCCCGGGCTGGGCCAACACGTCGCGGTCGAAGCGGCGCAGACCGCTGTCGCCGCGGATGTCGAAGAGGATGCGGTTGCCGCCGAGCCCCTGGTTCATCACCGCCATCGGCCGGCCGCGACGGCGCGCCGCGAGGCGGCGGGCGAGTTGGTCGGGCCAGCGGCAGAAGGCGTCGATCGTCGAGATGTTGCCGTCGGTCAGCGAGTCGCCGAGGGTGACGATGCCGCCGGTGTCGGCGTCGGCGGCCACGTCGACGCCGCAGACGAAGAACCAGTCGCTGGTCAGGCTGGCGATCGGCATCGCCTGCGCCGCGGCGAAATCGCCCGGCGGCGAGACGTAGTTGGTCTGCCGCGCATAGCGGCCGGTGATCTGAAGATCGTTCGGGACCTCGCCGGGCAGATAGAGGCTGACGGCGAGGTCGGCGAGCGGCGCAAGATCGAGCGCAACCGGATCGCTGAACAGGACGGCGCCCGCCGCGATCGTCGCCGTCGCCGCACCGCCGAACGCGAGCTTACGGTCCGAAATCGGCGACGATCGCCGGCCCCGCGTCGCGCAGCGCGATATGCGCGCCGCCGATGTCGAGCGGACGCCGGCCATAGGCGTTCGAGATCCGCACCCGCACCCGGTTGCCGCCGAGGCTGGCGCGCATGGTCATGCGCAAGGTCTGGTTGTTGAAAGCCCCGGTCTCCGCCGGCGCCGGCGACGTGGTCCAGGTGCCGACCCAATGCTGATTATTCGGCATGGCTTGATCCTCCCGAATGCCCGACTGGCTGAGCAGCCAGTCCTGAGCGAACCCGTCTCCGCCTTGCTACCCTGCTAACAGCGAAAAATACAGGGAATTTCGCCGTTTCCCGGTCGGATCGGCATCCGATCGCCGCGAATCGACAGCCGATTTTAATGGGTTGGAGAAGAAATTCCCTGGTCACGGGAACAGGGAATTTCCGTAATCAGGGAATTGTATCGCGTTTACCGGCCGGATCAGGGAATTTGCCCCTGAAACATCCTAGGCGAGGCGCTGGCGATCGCTGGGCGGCCCCGTGGCGGACGCGACCGATCGGGTTCAATCCCTCACCGGCCAATCGGTCTACTCCGCTTCGTTCCAGGAATCTCTCCACGGAGAGAAAATGATGACCGGTGGGTGAAAGACCGGGGGCTGGAGATAGGGCTCATTCTGGGCAAACCAGTCGAGGAACAGCAACAGCGCATCGACCTGGTCATCGTAGCGGCCGCCGGGAAAGGCGAAGAGCTCGTTCTCGAACTCGGCGAGCCAGGGGGCTTCGTTTGGGAGGAGGATGCGCCTCGCTTCAAAGCGGCCCTGTTGCCGGCTCATTCGGGTCACCTTGTCGGCATCCGGCTTGCGGCCGACGACATCGAGACGGGGCTCCTCCTGCAACAGCTGGATCAGGCCCATGCCACTGCTGGTATCCTCGACGATGATGAGATCGACCATCCATTGCGCGGCGAGCGCGATGATCTGCTCGCGCGTCTGCAGTACGGTCCAATGGCCGCGGCCGACCTGGAGCACGTGGAGGGCCTTTTCCCGGACGCCGACGACGACGATCGCGGTGTAGTCGTTGCCGGCGCCAGCTTTGCCGGCGGGATCGCAGCACAGCACGACCCGCTGGAAGCTCTTGCGGTCCGGCGCGATATCGTATCGGTGCCGAATCATCGAGCCGGCTCAGGGCGGTGCCGCGGAACCAGTCGATCGAGGCACGCCGCGCAGACTCCGAACCCGCATCGTTGGCCTTGAGCGGATCGTCGACGATCAGAACCGCGCCGCCGCGTCCGGTCAGCGTGCCGCCGACCGAGGTGGCGAGGCGATAGCCCCGCTTTGTGGTTTCGAATTCGCCCTCGGACGCCTTCTTGGGATTGAGCCTGGTGCCGGGAAAGAGGCGCTTATAGAACGGCGTCTCCCGCAACGCCCGGCAGTCACGGGAGAATTTGGTTGCCAGCTCGCCCGAGTAGCTGGCGCAGATGATCCCGATGTCGGGATTGCGACCCAGCAACCAGGCCGGCAGCGCCACCGAGACGATGAACGACTTCAGCGTACGAGGCGGCAGGTTCAGGACTAGCCGCTTGCGCGTTTTGCCGGTCACCATTTGCTGGACCTGGTGGCAGATGGCATCGATATGCCAGTTGGGGACCAGGTGCTGGCCCGGATCGAACGCCTCGAAGGCGCGATAGACGAAGGCGCCGAAATGGGTCCGATAGACTATGTCGGAAAGGTTCCGATCGATGCTCATCTTCCGGGTTCCTTCTTGCCGAGAGCCTTGAGCAGGCGGGGCCCGAAACGGCGAAGGATCAGCAGTTCATCCTCCTCGACCGGCCAGCCGCCGTCTTCGACCGTGGGGAGATGACCCGGGCATAGAGGGCGAGCACGGCGGTGGTGGCCCGGACATCGCCTTGCAGGGCTTTTGCCATCAAGCGACTTGATCAGCGCGCGCTGCTTGCTGACGCGTCGGTGATCTGCTTCCCAGCGGCGGATCGCGACATCGACGTAGAGGGGGTCGAGCTCGATCACCCGGGCAATGCGGCCGGTGCGCTCGGCCGCCAGGATCGTGGTGCCGCTGCCGCCGAACGGGTCGAGGATAATTCCGTTGCGCCGGCTGCGGTCGCGGATCAAGGTCGGCGACGAGCCCCACCGGCTTGGAGGTGGGATGCCGGTGGAGGTCACCGCGCCGGGCCGGATGCAAACAGTTGACGCTCGGATAATCGAGCACGTTGGCGCGGTACCGGCCTTTTGCACCGAGCCCGAAATTATGTATGTGGGGAGCGCCGCCGTTCTTAGCTAGCTATCCCGGTCGGGAGCCAGCCTACCAAAGCTTGTCCGAGGCCCCGCGGCGAACGATAGTTCATGTTTTGTTCGATACACAACCATGGCGAGTTCGTCAACAAACAAAATATCTGTGAGCAGCTCCATGTCCGCGCGCTTGAGCGTGGGTTGGCCGCGCTCGACGAATCGTTTGGTGCCTGGGCCAGGGGAATACGGCTAATCCGCTGCTCTGAGCCTGCCGTCCTCGAGGGCGACGATGCGGTCGAGGCGGCGGGTGAGTTCGAGGTTGTGGGTGGCGATCAGCGCGGCGAGGCCGGTGCGGCGGACCAGGTCGAGCAATGTGTCCAGCACCCCCTCGCCGGTCGCATGGTCGAGATTGCCGGTCGGCTCGTCGGCGAGCAGGATCTTGGGGTCGTTGGCCAATGCCCGGACGATCGCTACGCGCTGCTGCTCCCCGCCGGAGAGCCGGGCCGGCCGGTGTCCGGCGCGCGCCGCCAGCCCGACCCGGCTCAGCAGATCCGCTGCTTTTCCCCGCGCGCGGGCGCGGCCGATACCGGCAATCATCTGCGGCAACATAACGTTTTCCTGCGCCGAGAATTCGGGCAGCAGGTGATGAAATTGGTAGACAAACCCCAGTTCCGAGCGGCGCAGCAAGGTCCGCTGCTGATCCGACAGACCACCGCAATCCCGGCCGCGGATCAGCACCGCGCCGCCATCCGGGCGTTCGAGCAGACCGGCAACATGCAACAGGGTCGACTTGCCGGCGCCGGATGGGCCGACCAAAGCCACCACCTCACCGGCGTGCAGGACCAGATCGATCCCGCCCAGCACTGCGATCTCGACCCCGCCGTTGCTAAACACCCGCCGCACGCCGCGCAATTCGAGCGCCGGCTCCCCCGACATCGGCAGAGTCATTCGTAGCGCAGCGCCTCGACCGGGTCGAGGCGGGCTGCCCGCCACGACGGGTAGAGCGTGGCCAGAAACGACAGGGCCAGCGCCATGATCGCAACGCTCGCGACCTCGCCCGCATCGAGCCGCGCCGGGATCCGTGTGAAGAAATAGATTTCCGCCGAGAACAAGTCGGTTCCGATCATGTTTTGAATGACTTGACGAATTCGCTCGATGTTTTGCGTGAAGAGAATGCCGAGCAACAGCCCGGCGACCGTGCCGAGGATGCCGATGCTCGCTCCGGACAGCATGAAGATGCGCAGGATCATGCCGCGCGAGGCGCCCATCGTCCGCAGGATGGCGATGTCGCGCCCCTTGTCCTTCACCATCATGATCATGCTCGAAATGATGTTGAAGGCGGCGACGACGATGATCAAGGTCAGTATCAAAAACATAACATTACGTTCGATTTCTACTGCATTGAAAAGACTTGCATTGGCCTGCTGCCAATCGACGATCCGCAACGGGCGGTCGAGGGTGGAGGCAATCAGCCTTGCCGGCTCCCGCACCCGATCGGGATCGGTGAGGAAAACCTCGAGGCTGGTCGCGGCGTCAGGGACTTGGAAAAAGAGCTGCGCCGCGGCGAGCGGGGCATAGATGAAGCTGTTGTCGTATTCGTACATGCCGACGTCGAACAGGGCGACGACATGGTAGGTCTTGATCCGCGGCATTGTGCCAAAAGCAGTGGCCGTCCCCTGCGGCGAAATCACGGTAACGGCGCTACCGACCCTGACCCCCAACCGGCGCGCCAGGCGGTCGCCGATGGCGATTTCGTCATCGCCGAAACCGGCCAGCGAGCCTTCGGCGATATGCGCCGAGACCAGCTTCAGTCGGCGCAGGTCGTCAGGCCGCATCCCGCGCACCAGCGCGCCGGCAGCGCCGAACCCGGTGGTCGCCATGACCTGTCCCTCGACCACCGGGAGCGCAGCGGTGACACCGGGAAGCCGCTCGATCTTTTGTGCCGCGGCCGCGAAACCGGCGAGCGGACCGGTCTCGGCATAGACGCCCAAAGCGCCGTTCAGACCGAGGATGCGGCCGAGCAGATCGGCGCGAAACCCGTTCATGACCGACATCACGATAATCAGCGTGGCGACGCCGAGGGCGATCCCGAGCAGCGAAAAGATCGCGATGACCGAGACGAACCCTTCCTGGCGCCGCGCCCGCAGATAGCGGAACGCAACCATCCGCTCGAAAGCATCGAAGATCACGTTGGGCGTTTCACCGTGCGCCGATCGCGGTAACGGCGTTCAACGCATCTTCGACATGTTCGACGACGCCGTTCCAATAGTCGATCAGCATGTGCGGCTCAATTCCACCCAAAGCCCGGGCGAGTTTGCCGCGGGCGCCGCCTCTTTGCGGGATAAACCCGTCAAACCGCAAGCCGCTGCGCTCGGGACGCAAATTCGCCAGTTCGAACAATGCTTGCCCCGCGTCCGCTCCGGAAGCGGTCTGGCTCAGCTCCAACGAGTGCGGCCCTTGTCTGTCCGGGCGCCTGCCAACGCCGCCAGGGCCGCGTCGATCGGCATCTCCCGCCGCTCGCCGCTCCGGCGCTCTTTCCATT
>CAVPBN010000007.1:0-149086 GCA_963701815.1 uncultured Alphaproteobacteria bacterium | reverse complement strand
GGGCGGGATACAGCGGAGCAGCAAGACCTGGGCCGGCCGCAGGATGTGTGAAACGGTCGTCAACCCGCCGCGGCTGCCGTCCGTGCGTCCGGGATCTCGACCGCCCGCCGCAGCAGCTGCAAGACCAGCGGCGCGCATTTGCCGCATTTCGGCTTGGCGCCCACGGACCGGTAGACCGACGAGACGGTGGGGCAATCGCCTTCGGCGCAGGCGCGGATCGCGCGATCGGTGATCGCATTGCAGAGGCAGACGTACATGAGCGTCCCACTGGGCATCGGCCCGCCTCGAACGTTACCCGATTGCGATCAATTCGCAATGTCATTTGCTGCATGGCTGGCCGGCAGTTTCGCGCAGCTCCGCCAGGCCGCGCGCCGTTGTGGCCGGCTCTACGAGGGTCTGCGGCCGATCTCGGCGGCGGTGATGCGGGCGCGCCGGGCGGCATCGCGCGCCATTTCGGCGCACAACCCGGTATAGGCGGTCGGGTCGAGCAGGGCTTCGATCGCCCTTTGGTCGAGATGCGCGGCGACCCGGGCGTCGGCAGCGAGCAGGCTGGCGAACGAGCGGTTTTCGACAAAGGCCGCCTGCGCCGCGTCGTAGACTACGTCGTGCGCATGCTGCCGGCCGATCGTCGCCCCCAGCTTCAGCATGACCGCCTCGGCCATGATCAGTCCGCCGCCGAGATCGAGGTTTGTCCGCATGCGCGCCGGATCGAGACGCAGGCCGCGCATCACCTCGACCAGCCGCGAGAGCATGTCGCCCATCGCGATCGCGGCGCGCGCCTCGGCCGCCTCCATGATCAGGCTGGTGGTGCGGTCGGCTTCGTGCTCGGTCTGCATCGCCTCCAACGCCAGCGGCACGCAAGAGCGGATCTCGGCCGAGGCGGCGATGATGTCCTGGCAAAGTTTCGGGTTGCGCTTTTGCGGCATCGTCGAGCTGCCGACGGTGCCGGGCGGCACCGGCTCTTCGACTTCGCCGAACTCGGTCTTCATCAGCGTATAGATTTCTCGAGCGATCTTGCCCGAGGTGGCGGCGACGAGCGCGAAGAGGCAGATGTTTTCGGCCAGATGATCGCCGATCGTGCGGGCCGGGACCCGCATCGGCAGCATGCCGAGATATTTGCCGATGCCGGCCTGGACCGCCGGGCCCTGCGCGCCCAGAGAGGCAAAGGTGCCGGCGCCGCCTCCGAGCATCGCGACAAAGATCCGCGGCGCCGCCTGGTTCAGGCGTTCGACATGGCGGATCATCTCGTCGATCCACACCGCCGGCTTGTAGCCGAAGGTCGCCGGCACCGCATGCTGGCCATGGGTGCGCCCGGCGATCGGCATCTCGGCGCCGCGCTCGGCGAGATCGGCCATCGCCGTCAGCGCCTCGCCGATCAACCGCAGCAACACCCGGTGCGCCTGGCGCAATACCAGGAGGTCGCCGGTCTGGGTGATGTTCTGCGTCGTCGCCCCCCAATGCACCCAGCCGCCATGGGGCTCGCCGACGACGCGGCTCAATTCCCAGACCAGCGGCACGATCGTGTGGCCGGTGCGGGCAAATCCTTCGTCGATGCGCGCGCGGTCGAGCAGTTCGAACCGGGCGGACCGGGCGATCGCGTCCGCCGCCGCGGTCGGGATGATGCCGAGTTCGGCCTGCGCGCGGGCCAACGCCGCCTCGACATCGAGCCAAGCCTGCCAGCGGTTCTCCTGGCGATAAAGCGCCCGGATCCCGGGGTCGGCGACACGTGCGGCCGTCGGTAGTTCGTCACTCATCGCTTCCCCCTGATCGCCGTTTGAAATGAACGAAATCGTCGTCCCCGCGAAAGGCTGTCCCGCCGGGCTTGACCCACGGCTGTCCGGTTCATGAAACGCGGTTGCGCAGTTGCGGCGGACCCCTCAACCCCCGCTCGTCATGCCCGTGCTTGTCACGGGTATCCACGTCTTTCGCCGCCCGAAGCAAAGGCGTGGATGCGCGGATCAAGTCCGCGCAAGGCGACTTCTTGTTTCGTATACAGCCCAAACATGCGTCGATTGCCAGGTAGGGTTTTCCGGACAGTCCTGCGCCTGCGCGAGACGATGGCTGTTCATGCTCAACCCTCGCCGAGGCGATAGACGCGGCGGGCGGTGCCGCTGAACAGGGCGTGCTTTTCGTCGGCCGAGGCGCCGGCGGCGATGCGCTTGAAGGCGTTCCACAAATGGGCGTAGCCGGTGCCGACCTTCTCGACCGGGAAATTGCTCTCGAACATGCAGCGCCCGGCGCCGAACAATTCGATGCAGGTCTCCATATAAGGCCGCCAATAGCCGGCCAGCTGCTCGGAGGGGGGCGGTGAAGCGGCGGCGCCGTAATCGAAGGCGGCGAGCCGCCGCATCATGCCGCCGAGCTTGACGACGACGTTCGGGCAAGCGGCCAGCGCGGTCATCGAGGCCTTCCAGGCGGCGAACACCTCGTCCTTCCGGCCGGCATAGGGGCCGTAGCCGAGCACGCCGCCGACATGGCCCATGATGATCGGCGCCGCCGGAAAGGCGCGCGCCAACTCGACCACATCGGCGAGCTGCGGGTGATACAGCCAGGCGTCGAACGACAGCCCGCGGGCGGCGAGCCGGGCGAGGCCGGCGCGGAAATCCGGCCGTCGATAGAGGTGCGGCTGCATGTCGGGGCGGCTGTTGCCGATCGTGTCGCTTGCATCGAACCCGGCCGAATGGCGCACGCCGCGAAAGCGGCCGCCGCCGGCGCGGATATGCATTTCGAGCACCGGCTCGACCCGCTCGCCGAGGGTCAGATCGGCGTAGCCGACGATGCCGGCGGCGACCCGGGTCGAGCCATAGAAGCCGCTCGCGCTCATCGCCGCCAGCCCGGCGACGAATTCGGTCTCGCCGACCGGGCGCAGTTCGGGCGGGCCGCCGGTGCGGTACATCGACCGGCATTCGAGAAACACCGTCGCCTCGATGTTGTGCCCGGTATTCAGGTCGGCCAGCAACTCGTCGAGCAGATAGCGGTGATCGGGCCGCTCCCAGAAATGATGATGGGTGTCGATGATCGGCAATTCGGGGTCGAGGATCGGCTCCGGCGGCTGTTCGGCGAGCCACTGCGCGTCCGGCCGTTCGATGCTGCGCCCCCATTGGGTCGGCCTTGCCGATGCCGTCATGCGTTCCTCCATAATCGGTCTTGCCGGGATTATGTCGCAAACGCGCCCGGGGATAAGGGACAAATCGAACGGGAACGTTTCGCGGGCGTCAGGCCCGCCCGCAGCCGCTGTTTTGCTGCTTTTGCTGATTCTGCAGCGAATCTGCAGCAAAACCGTACCCCTCCCCCGGCGGGCCGACCGCATCATGGCTGCGATCTCGCAGGATCGCATGCAATTACGGCGACTCTACCGTCGCCGAGAGGCGGCGGCGCGCCCGGGCATCCCCCGGAGGGTGTGCTGGCCGTTGTGTGCCTGGACAATCCGCGCGACAATACGAGGGGCAGGGCCCTATGGATTTCGCTGCCTTCACTGGGACCCCAGGAGGAATGCCCATGGCGTTTGTCAGATGTTATACCGGCACGGATGGTCAGTCGCACTTTGACGACCTGGACCTGCTCCCGCCTGCGACGGAAAGGTCAATCGAGCAGGCCGCCAGCAATATCGCCTTCACGCGTTCGCCCAACGGCCGTTTCAGCGATTGGCACAATGCGCCGCGCCGCCAGTACGCCATTTTCCTCTCCGGAGGCCAGATGGAGGTCGTGATCGGCGATGGGACCACCCGGCGGTTCGGCCCTGGAGACGCCGTCCTGTTCGAAGACCTCACGGGACAAGGGCACACCAGCCGGAGCGTCGGCGGGGACCGCCTGACCGCTATCGTGCCCTTAGCGGATTAGCCTCCTCCCGCCGGTCGCGTACCCGATGGCGGCGGATAATGATTTCATCCCGAAAACCGGGTCGCTCATGCTCGTTGGAAGCGATTGATGGGCCGAGGTGGGTACACACCAAGGGCCTACAGTAGGAAGAGCGAAGGGTAGAGAGAGGCCAGCAGCCGAGCCGGAAACTGGAAGGGGAAAAACATGGCTGACAAGACGCGCTACAACAAGATCATCGACCTCCTCGAGCACGACAAGCCGGTTTTCAGCACCAGCACGGTCCCTAACGGCAGTCTGGATGACCTGACCTACATTGCAGATGCCGACTACGACGCGGTCATCATTGAAATGGAACACGAGGGTTTTAGCTTCCCCACCCTGCGTACCTCCCTGCAAGTGCTGCTGAACCGCAAAAGGATTGTCGAGAAGGGCAATTTGCAGCCCGACGTGGTGCCGATGGTCCGGATTCCTCCAAACGCCCGCGAGCGCAACCAGTGGGTGATCAAGCAGGCGCTGGACACCGGCGTGTATGGTCTGGTGTTGCCCCACTTGAGCACAGTGGAGGACGCCCAAGCCGCAGTCGCGGCGGCACGGTATCCCCAGGTGCCGGGGGTGCAAGACTTTGCACCCGCTGGGGAGCGCGGTTGGGGCAATCGGATCGCCTCCCGATACTGGGGCCTGACCCCGCAGGAATATTACGATGCCGCCGACCTCTGGCCGCTGGACCCTGAGGGCAATATCTTACTGATGGGCATCGTCGAAGAAGCAGAAGGGGTGCAGAACATACGCGACATCTTGCGTCAGGTGAGGGGCATCGGCGCCATCTGGGCAGGCCCCGGGGACATGTCGGTGTCGATGGGATTGCGGGGCCAAGCCAGCCATCCAGCCGTGCAAGAAAATCTGCTGCGCGTCCTGGCCGCCTGCAAAGAGTTCGGCGTCCCCTGTGCGACGGGAGCCACGGCTGATGACGTGGCGATGCGCCTGGAGCAAGGCTTTCGCATCATCATGACCGCTCCGGTGAGAAGCACGCCGGGGCTGGTCGAGGGGCGCCGCCTCGCCGCCCGTTAATGCCCTGTCCCTTGTGCAACGATCTACATCAGCTGCCGCCGGGACGAGCTGGCAACCCGGAGCGATCTTGATCGCGTGCGCCCCGCGCTGAAATTCGACATCGAACTGTTGCGGCGCGGATCTAGTACTCAGACGCAATCATATGATTCAGCAGTAAGTAAATGTAGGATGGGTTGAGCATCGCGAAACCCATCGCAGACGCCGGCAGCAGATGGGTTTCGCGACGCTCAACCCATCCTACAGGGCTACTACAGGGCTACTACTACAGGGCTACTACTACAGGGCTACTACTACAGGGCTACTACTACAGGGCTACTACTGAAATTCGACATCGAACTGCTGCGGCGCGGATCTAACGATCCGCTCGGGCGACATGATCGTCGTCGCGACCCGGCATTATTCTGGCGGCGATCCGCCATCTGCCGCCCCGATACCGACTCCGCAGAACGGCTACAGGCGGCGCGGCTACTTTCCACAGGCCTGCGGGCTGAAGGCGCACGCACCATCGATCAGACGTTGAATGTTGTCGGCGGTGAACGGCGATGCCCCCTGTTGTCTCGCGGATTTATCGGGCGTTGTCCAACTCGTGACGCCGACCACCACATTGCGGTCCGCACCCCGGCCGTGGAGGAAGCCGGAGGAAAGGTGCGGGGCCACCCCGAGGTTCACCAGCCACGGTCCACCGCCGGACCCGCCGGTCATCAGCGATCCGATGACTGTGTTTTTCGACAACCCGCGCACAATGGACCCTTGTGAATCGGTTCGCTCCATCAGTTCGCCACCGTCGAGCAGGGTGGGATAACCCAGCTCGCTGATCAGCGCCTGGCCCGAGACGGTGAACCCATAATCGTTGAGCGCATAAGCAAACCATCCGGTCGAAATCGCCGGGAAAAACGCTGCCGTGCGGTCTCACCGTGAGGATTGCGACATCGTCAGGGCAGATCACGCCCGCTTCCGCGCAACCGTCGTTTCCGTCGAAATAGGCCTGCGGAACCGCGACGACGACGAAACTCCATCGGTCAAAAGGTGCCGTTCCGTTATCGTAGGCGGGGACAAACTCAAAGTGATCGTAGTAGTATTTCCCATAGCGCGCGACGCAATGTGCGGCCGTAACGACAAGACCCCGTTTGATCAGCGATGCAGAGCAGAACAGCAATTCCGCACCGTTTTTGAAAAACAGTTTTCCAGAAGCGCGAAATGGACTGAATTTCACGGTAAGATGGTCAATGGCGTTGACCCGCGAGGTGGTATAGGGCAGGCTCGCCGTGCCGAACTCCGGTGGCGCGCCATCCTGTCGAT
The DNA here is from genome assembly GCA_963701815.1 of uncultured Alphaproteobacteria bacterium. Lineage (GTDB taxonomy): Bacteria > Pseudomonadota > Alphaproteobacteria > ATCC43930 > CGMCC-115725 > AP-15. Next base: position 142,900 of record CAVPBN010000007.1, on the reverse strand, counting down.
GCAACTGCTTCGGCGGGGTCAACTGGATCGAGGCCTCTTTGCCGCTGCCCTCCGAACCCGGCGAAACCTGCGGGGCGCCGAACAGCATCAGCGGATCCGGCGCGGTGCGGATCGCCTGTGCTTGTGAAATCGGCCGGATAGCGGCAAGCGGCAGCGGCAACGGCTTGGCATTGGCGTAGTCGATGCCGCCCCCGCCGTGCGCCTGCGGCAGGATGTACATTGCGACGTGGCCGTTCTTGGTGACCTGACCACTCGCCGCGCCGGTCAAAACACACTCGAACATGAGGAGAACGAGAGTTGCGATACCGCTCTTCATGACGCCGCTCCTCATTTCCTGCACGCGTCGGGGGTGGCGTGGCAGGACGCGATAAGAAGCTCGACGACATTGGTCCGCGTGAACGGCGAGGCTCCCTGCCTTTGCACCTCCGGCGCGGTCGATCCCCAGCTCGCAACGCCGACGATATTGGGCGCGGCGGTGACAGGAGACGGCGTCGGCGGAACGCCGAGGTTCACCAGCCACGGCCCGCCGCTCGAGCCCTTGGACATCAGCGATCCGATGACCGTATTGCCCGATAGCTCGGCGGAAATAGAGCCCTGTGCGTCGTTTCGCTCCATCAGCTCGCCACCGTCGAGATTGCCCGGATAGCCTAGCTGGTCGATCAGCGCCTGGCCCGAGGTGGTAAACCCGTAGCCGTCGTACCCGATACCGAACCATCCGGTCGAATCGCCGGCAAAGCTGCCGTTCTTCGGCCTCAAGGTGAGGATTGCGATATCATCCGAGCAGATCACGCCGGCCTGCGCGCAATGGTCGGTGCCATTGATGTAGGCGTCCAAAACCCTGGCCGAGGCGACCTCCCATTTGCCGTATGGCGCGGTTCCGTTGTCGTAGGCCGGGATGTATTCCGCTGTCGAAAAGAACTCGCGCGTACCGTGCTTGACGACGCAATGCGCGGCCGTCACGACGATTCCCCTGTCGATCAGCGATGCCGAGCAGCTCGATGTATTAAAAAACCCGCTGGTGATAAAAAGCTTTCCAGCGGCGCGGAATGGAGAATATTTCGCGGTGTAATCGCCCTCGGCATTGACCCGCGAGGTGGTATAGGGCAGGTTTACCGTGCCGAATTCCGGTGGCGCGCCATCCTGTTGCTGCAATTTCTTCGGCGGCGCCAACTGGATCGGCTGCTCTTTGCCGCTGCCGACCGAACCCGGCAAGACCTGCGGATTGCCGAACAGCAAGAGCGGATCGGGAGCGGTGCGGATCGTCTGCGATTGCGGAGCCGGCGGGATATTGGCAAGCGGCAGCGGCAGCGGCTTGGCATTGGCGTAATCGATACCAGCCCCGGCGCGCGCCGGCGGCACGATATAGGTGGCGATACGGCCGTTCTCGGTGACCTGGGCGATGGCCGCGACCGCGAAAACGCAGTCGAATACGACGAGAATGAGCGTCGCGATGGCGTTCCTCATCATGTCCGGCTCCGTCCCTGCGTAATGCCAGGCTATCGCGCTGCGCGATTTAAGGCAATAGGGAATCGCCTTTCGATCCTGCGAGTCAATCCGGGCCGGGCTCGGCGCGCGGGCGGGTTGGGCGACGGCAAAAGAGGGCCGATATTCCACCCGATTGAGACGCCGTGGATCGGGTAGGCAATGACTGTCGTGGCGGCAGAACCGGTCGATCCTTTGGCGAAGGATCGGCGACGCCTCAGGGCCGGTTTACTTCGTTGTCGCCCTCGCCGGCATGCCGCAGGCGCGCTGCCGGTGGTCGACGGCAGCCGAAACGGGCTGCCGGGCTGTCGAACGGATGCTACGATCGGGGGGTCTGGACCTGGAGGATGTGCGGGGTATGCGGAGGTGACGGTCTTTCATCTGGTGCGGCATGGCGAACATGTGCTTCGGTCGAGCGGCGTCGTCGCCGGACGCAGCCCCGGCATCGGCCTTTCCGAGCGCGGACGCGCCGAAATCGAGGCGGTCGGCGACCGCCTCGCCGGCGAAGAAATCGAGGCGCTCTATGCCAGCCCGATGCAGCGGACCCGCGAAAGCGCCGAGATCCTCTCGGCGCGTCTCGGGCCGCCGGTGGAGCTGCGCGACGATCTCCTCGAACTCGATTTCGGCGAGTGGACCGGGCTGACCTTCGATCAGGTGCGCTCGGACCCGCGCTGGCAGTTATGGCGGAATTGCCGCAGCTTTGCCGCGGTGCCGGGCGGCGAGAGCATGCGCCAGGTCCAAGATCGCGCGATCGGGGCGCTCGTCGAACTGCACCACGCCCGCCCGGACGGGGTCGTGCTGATCGTCAGCCACGGCGACGTGATCCGCGGCGCGTTGCTGTTCGCGCTCGGGCTGCCGCTCGACCTCCACGCCCGGATCGATGTCGAACTCGCCTCGCTGAGCACGATCATCGTCGAGGCGAGGGGCATGCATGTGCGCCAGCTCAACGAACGCCCGCGTCTGTGAGTGCCGGCCGGTGGGCGCCGGCCGGTGGGCGCCGGCCGGTGGGCGCCGGCCGGTGGGCGTCAGCTCCGCGGGGCGTGCTTGCCGAGGATGCGCTGCAAGGTGCGCCGGTGCATCTTGAGGCGCCGGGCGGTTTCCGAGACGTTGCGCTCGCACAGCTCGAAGACGCGCTGGATGTGCTCCCAGCGCACCCGGTCGGCCGACATCGGATCTTCGGGCGGCTCGGGCGTGCCGCCGTCCTGCGCCAGCAGCGCGCGCTCGACGGCGTCGGCATCGGCCGGTTTCGGCAGATAGTCGACCGCCCCCGCCTTGACCGCGGCGACCGCGGTCGCGATGTTGCCGTAGCCGGTCAGCATGACGATGCGGGCGCCGGGCCGCGCCTTGCGCAGCGCGCCGACAACGTCAAATCCGCGGCCGTCGCCGAGCCGCATGTCCACGACGGCAAAAGCCGGCGCCCGCTCGGTTGCCGCCGCACTCCCGGCGGCGACGCTGTCGGCGGTGGCGACGACAAACCCGCGCCGCTCCATCGCCCGCGCCAGCCGCTGGCATAACGGCGCATCGTCGTCGACGATCAGCAGGGTCCGCTCCAATTCGGGGAGACCGCGCAATGCCGCGGAAAACCCTTCGGCCCCGGCGGGATGCCCGGGCGGGTCGGCTCGGTCGGTCATATCCATCGTCAACGCCTCCGAAGCCGCCGGCAGCTCTGGTGTTCCTCAGCGATGATCGAACACCGATGATGCGGGCGGGTGAATTCCCTCTGCGGTTTCCAAATTGGCACGATTCCACGAAATCACAATACGGGCGCCGCCTTCCGCCAGGTTCTCGAAGGTCACCCCGGCGCCGCTGCGCTCCAGCAGGCTTTGGGCGATGAAGATGCCGAGCCCCATATGGTCGCCGGCGCCGGCGCGGGTCGACAGATAGGGCTCGCCCAAGCGGCCGAGCAAATGCAGCGGGAAGCCCGGTCCGTCATCGGCAACGTCGACGGCGACCGTCGTCGCATTCCAGAAGGTCGTGACGCTGACCTCGGCGCGGGCGAACTGAACGGCGTTCTGAATGAGGTTGTTGAGCCCGTGCATGATCTCGGGGCTGCGGCGGACCAGCGGCTCCTCTTCGGCCGAGGCGCCTGCCGTGGCGAAGATCAGCCGGGTGCGCGGGTTCTGCGACAGCGCGCCCGCCGCCTCGACCAGGGCTGAGATCGGCAGCCTCGTATAGGGCGAACCGCGATCCTGTTCCGGCTGCCGGGAGAGGCCGGCAAGGATCTGCCGGCAGCGCTCGGACTGGCTCAGCAGCAGCGCCACGTCCTCGGCATAAGGCGTGTCGGCAGGCAGTTCGCGCGCCAATTCCTTGGCGACGACCGCGATCGTGGCAAGCGGGCTGCCGAGTTCGTGCGCCGCCGCCGCGGCCAGCGCGCCGACCGCCGAGACGCGCTGTTCACGGGCCAATGCCAGCTGGGTCGCCGCCACCGCATCGCGCAGCCGCCGCGCCTCCTGGGCGACGTTCCAAATGTAGGCGGCGATAAAACCGGTCGCCAGCACCAGCGCCGCCCAGATGCCGACCGCCAGCTCGACCGGAAACACCGGCGGTTCGCCGCGCCACGGCAGCGGCAGATGCCATTCGGTCAGCCCGCTGATCGCGGCAATGGCAAAGAGCGACAGCGCGATCACCGAACGCCGCCCCAATGCCGCCGCGGCGACGGTGACCGGCGCCAGGATCAAAATCGCGAACGGGTTCTGCAACCCGCCGGTCAAATAGAGCAGGATCGCGAGCTGCAAGGTATCGTAGGCGAGGTACATCGCAGCGTAGCGCTCGCCGAGCCGGGTCGCGATCCGCCGGGCGAAGATCAGCACGATATTGAGCAATGCCGAGCCGCCGACGACGACAAAGGCCGGCAATAACGGCAGGCGAAAGCCGAGCCCGTAATGGACGGTCAGGATCGTCAATGCCTGTCCGGCGATCGCGATCCAGCGGATCGGGACCAGGGTGCGCAAGCTGATCCGGCCAAGTCCGGCGGGCTCGCTCGCGGCGGTGAGGCTGGCGTCGGTCACCTACGGCTCTCGGCTGATGCAGCTCTCGTTGCGATGCGGGGCAGGCACGCGAGCGGCCCGAATGCTCGCCGATCGTTCCCGTACGCCTCATATATGGGCGATGTCCGAGTTCGCCGTCAAAGTCGAGGACCTCGTCAAGCGTTATCCGAACGCCGTGGCGGTGGACGGGATCAGCTTTTGCGTCGCCCGCGGCGTCACCGCCGCGCTGCTCGGCGGCAACGGCGCCGGCAAGACGACGACCTTGGCGATCCTGCTCGGCCTGTTGCTGCCGAGCGCGGGCAAAGTGCGGATTTTCGGCGAGGACGTCTTGCGGCACCGCTATCGGGTATTGCCGCGGATGAATTTCTCGTCGCCCTTTGTCGATCTGCCGCACCGGCTGACCGTGCGCCAGAACCTGTTGATCTACGCGCGCCTCTATGGACTGGCGCAGCGGCGCCGGCGGATCGAAACCCTGGCCGCCGATCTGCAGATCGAGGCGTTTCTCGATCGGCCGGCCGGCAAGTTGTCGGCCGGGCAAAAGACCCGCGTCGCCTTGGCCAAGGCGCTGTTGAACGATCCCGAGCTGTTGCTGCTCGACGAGCCGACGGCCTCGCTCGACCCGGACACCGGCGATTGGGTGCGCGGCTACCTCGAAGACTGGCGGGCCCGCACCGGCGCCACGATCCTGATGGCCTCGCACAACATGGCCGAGGTCGAGCGGCTGTGTTCGCAGGTCTTGATGATGAAGGCCGGTCGTATCGTCGACCGCGGCAGCCCGCAGGCGCTGATCGCGCGCTACGGCCGCGCCAGCCTCGAAGAGGTGTTTCTGCATATCGTGCGGCAGGTCCCGCGCGAGTTTGAAGCGGCCCGATGACGACGCGGCGCGCCCGGGAAGGCGTCTCGACGGCGCGCATCGGGGCGATGCTGCTGCGCTACCTCTACCTGCTGCGCAGCTCCTGGCCGCGCACCCTGGAGCTCCTCTACTGGCCGACCTTGCAGATGCTGGTCTGGGGCTTTATGAGCCAGTTCCTCTACACCAACAGCAGCTACGTTTACCGTGCCTTTGGCGTGCTGCTGGCCGCGGTGATGCTGTGGGACGTGCTGTTCCGCGGCCAGCTCGGAGTGTCGATCTCGTTTCTCGAAGAGATGTGGTCGCGCAACCTCGGGCATCTGTTCGTCACCCCGCTGCGGCCTTACGAATGGGTGATCTCTCTGCTGGCGATGAGCCTGGTGCGGGTGCTGATCGGGCTGGTGCCGGCGGCGTTGCTGGCGATCCCGCTCTATCATTATTCGATCTTTTCGCTGGGCCTGCCGCTGGTCGCGTTCTTCGCCATATTGCTGGCGATGGGCTGGTCGCTCGGTCTGGCGATCTGCGGGATGATCCTGCGCCACGGCATGGGCGCCGAGAGCCTGGCCTGGCTGGCCGTCTTCACCTTGTCGCCGATCAGCGCGGTCTATTATCCGGTCTCGATATTGCCCGGATGGCTGCAGCACGTCGCCTGGGCATTGCCCTCGACCTATGTATTCGAGGGGATGCGGGCGTTGCTGTTCAAGGGTGTCTTTCGCGCCGACTACCTGTCGACCGCGGCGGCGCTCGACATCGTGTGGCTGGCCCTCGGCGCCCTGCTGTTTGCGCTGGCCTTTCGCGACGCGCGCCGGCGCGGCGCTTTATTGCAGATGGGCGAGTAAGGCCCTGCCTCGATCATCGCGGCTGATCGAGAACCGTAAAGCCCTGTTTCTCGAAGGCCGGTCTTGCCGCCGGCGACGCGAGAAAGGCGAGCAGGCGGGCTGCGCCCGGGTTCCGGTCGCCGGCGGTCAGGGCGATCGGGTAGATGATCGGCGGGTGGGTACTCTCCGGAAAGACGCCGACGATCTCGACCCCGGAATCCGCCGCCGCATCGGTCGCATAGACGATGCCGAGCGGGGTCTCGCGGCGGTCGACAAAAAGGAGGGCGGCGCGCACGTTTTCGGCGGCGGCGACATGCGGCTCGACCGCACCCCAGACCCCCAGCTTTTCGAGCGCCGCCTTGCCGTATTTGCCGGCCGGGACGCTGGCCGGGTCGGCCATCGCCAGCCGGCCGCCCTTAAGCAACGCCACCAGATCGAACCCCGGCTTGATCTCGACCGGTGTCGCAGCGGCGGCCGGGGCGACCAGCACGAGCCGGTTGCCGAGCAGATTTCTGCGCGATGCGGGCTGGATCAGATTGCGCTTTTGCAGATAATCCATCCAGGCCAGATCGGCCGAGATGAACAGATCGGCCGGGGCGCCGCTCTCGATCTGCTTGGCCAGCGCCGAACTCGCCGCGTAGGAGGTCTTTACGGCCGCGCCGCTCTGCTGCTCGAACAGGTGATTTGCATCGTCGAGCGCATTTTTCAGGCTGGCGGCGGCAAAGACGACGATCGCCTGGGCCTGCGCCGCCTGCCACGGGCCAAGGACCGTCAACGCGACGATCGCCGCCGCGCGAAACCGCTTGATGATCGGCATCGTCATTCCTCGAGAAAGATCATCGGACCAATATAGGCGGACCAGCGGCAACTTTACTTGCCGGCGTCCTTGACCTGGATCTTGTCGATGATCGAGACGAACCGGCCGCCGGCCTTGTCGCCCGGCGCGACGATCCGGGCGACGCCGTCGTCGGGGAACGACGATCCGCTCGACGCGTAGGCGACCATGATCTGGTTGCCGCCGAAGAACGGGTCGACCTCGCCGGCGCCGAAAGTCGCCTGATAGCCGTCGCAGCCGGTCACGACGATGATCTTGTGCAGGATGTCGTTCTTGATGTTGGGATTGGTCACGATGCCGCCGACCGATGGCGAATTGAGCAGATCCCACAGCAAGGGGCCGGTGAAGGATTCGCTGGTGACCACGCCGGCGGCGAAATAAGTCACGTTCGCCCGCGCCGCCGGCAATTGCTGCAATCGTTTCAAATTGAACGCGGCCGGCGTCGCAACGTCGCCGGTAACGCTGAAGGAGGTCGACGGTCCGGCGCTGCCATTTGGGCATCTGGCCCAAGCGACGACGTTGCCGGCCCCGATCAGAAGCAGGACGGCGAGAAGGGCACGCGTGATCATTGACGCACCTCGATGGATCGGATTGGAAAGCCGGCCTCTGTTTTTGCCGGCAGCGATGGGCCGCGGCGGTATATTCAATCATATATATCCCTGTCAACCGACTCGGGGGGGTTGACGCGCGGGCTGCCGCGCTTGCCCTATCGATCGGCTGATCCGCCGACATCAGACCGCCGGAGGTCGCGCTCGATGCCGTCGCGTTACACCGCCACCGACGCCCAGGCCTATGAGCGGCTGATGGGCCGCTGGAGCCCGCTTCTCGCCGAGGCGCTGATCGATTTTGCCGGTCGGATCGGAGAGGGCGAGCGGCTGCTCGATGTCGGCTGCGGCACCGGCAGCCTCGCCCTGGCGCTGGCGGCGCGCCCCGAGCCGGCCGCGATCGTCGGCATCGACATCGCCGCGCCCTACACCGCTTACGCCGCGTCGCGTTGCGCCGATCCCCGCGTCGGCTTTGTCACCGGCGACGCGGTCGCCCTGGATTTCCGGCCCGGTGCGTTCGATCGCTGTTTTTCGCTGCTGGCGCTCAATTTCATGTCCGATCCCGCCCGCGCGCTTGCCGGAATATGTCGGGCGACCCGGCCCGGCGGTACGGTCGCCGCCGCAGTTTGGGATTTTGCGGGCGGCCTCGTCTATCAGCGGATTTTCTGGGATACCGCCGCCGCACTCGACCCGGCGGCGGATTTGGCTCGCAGCCGACATTATTCGAGCCCGCTGACCGCTCCGGGCGAGCTCGCCGCGGCCTTCGCCGCAGCCGGCCTGCAACAGGTGCGATCCGGCTCGCTGACGATCCGCATGGAATACCGCGGTTTCGACGATTATTGGGCGCCGATCGCCGACGCGCAGGGGCCCGTCGGCGATTATGTCAAAGGGTTGCCGCCGGCTCGGCTCGACAATCTGGCGGCGGCGGTGCGGCGGGCCTATCTCGCCGGCCGCCCCGACGGCCCCCGCTCGATGGCCGCCACCGCCTGGGCGGCAAGCGGGACGGTTCCGCAAACGCCGCGCCGAGGCATCAGCCAGGCCCGCTGACGCCGGCTTCGGCGAAGGTCGCCATGCCGTTGTGGCAGGCCGCCGCCGCCTTCAGCAGGGCGAGGGCGAGCGCGGCGCCCGAAGCTTCGCCGAGCCGCATGCCGAGATCGAGGAGCGGCGCCTTGCCGATCTGCTCGAGCAGCCGCCGGTGACCCGGTTCGGCCGAGACATGGGCGACGACGCAATGGTCGAGCGCCTGCGGATCGGCGGCGAACAATACCGCGGCGGCGGCGGTCGCCACGAACCCGTCGAGCACGACCGGCACCCGGCCGAGCCGCGCCGCCATGACCGCGCCGGCGATCGCCGCCAGCTCCAGCCCGCCGAGCCGGCGCAACAGGTCGAACGGATCGCGCGCCGGCGGAGCGTGGCGGGCGACGGCGTCTGCGACCGCCCGGCATTTCGCCGCCAGGGCCGCTCCGGCGACCCCGGTGCCGGGCCCGGTCCACAGCGCGGCATCGCCGCCGAAGAGACCTGCGCACAGCGCCGCGGCGGCGGTGGTGTTGCCGATGCCCATCTCCCCCAGCGCCAGCGCGTCGATCCCCGGCTCGACCGTCATCATGCCGTAGGCCATCGCCTTGGCGCATTCGGCCTCGCTCATCGCCGGCTGCACGGTGATGTCGCCGGTCGGCATGTCGAGGTCCATCTCATAGACCTTGAGATCGGCGTCGACGATTCGGCAGAGCTGGTTGATCGCGGCGCCGCCGGCGATGAAGTTCTGCACCATTTGCGCCGTGACCGAAGCCGGATAGGCCGAAACCCCGCGCGCCGCCACGCCATGATTGGCGGCAAAGACCGCGACGCGCAGACGATCGGCGGCGGGCGGATGCCGCGCCTGCCACGTCGCCAGCCAGACCGCCAGCTCTTCGAGCCGGCCCAACGAGCCGGCCGGCTTGGTCAACCGGGTCTGCCGCTGCGCGGCGGCGTTGCCGCTGGCGAGATCGGGGCCGGGCAGATGCGCGAACAGCGCGCGGATTTCGTCGAGATCGGCGGCGGGGTCTCCCATCGGCATTCTCCTGTGATCCCGGATCGTCATCGAAGGGCTGCCGCAACCCAAGCGGAAAAGCTATCGTCGGGATGTGGCCGCTCCCCCTTCCCCCGACGAACCCCGCCGGCGCTCGCCGGGAATCCTCTCCGGTTTCGCCGTCGCCACCGGGTTTCTGACCCGCATCCCGGTCATCTCAAATCGTCCAGACGGCGGCCCGCTCGCTTATGCTGCTTGGGCTTTCCCGCTGGTCGGCGCCGGCATCGGCTTGATCGCCGGATTTGTCTTCGCCGCCGCGCAGCTGCTCGGGCTTGGCGATTTGCCGGCGGCATTGCTGGCGATTTCGGCGGGTCTGCTGCTGACCGGGGCATTGCATGAGGACGGTCTCGCCGACACCGCCGACGGGCTCGGCGGCGGCCACGATCGCGAGCAAAAGCTGGCGATCATGCGCGACAGCCGGGTCGGCAGTTTCGGGGTCCTGGCGCTGGTGTTGAGCGTCGGCCTGCGCGCCGCCGCCCTCGCCCGCATCGGCGAAGCGGTCTTTGCCGGCCTTGCCCTGATCGCGGCGCATGCCGCCTCGCGCGGTCTGATCGCGGCGGCGCTGCGGGCGATGGTTCCGGCGCGTTCCGAGGGTCTCGGCGCTGTGGCCGGGCGCCCCGGCATGGCCGGCACGATCGCTGCCGTGGCGATCGGCGCCGGCATCGCCGCGGCGGCGCTCGGCCCGGGACGCGGGATCGTCGCCTTTGGCCTGGCCGCCGCAGCGGTCCTGATCGCCGCGCTGATCGCCCGGCGTCAGCTCGGCGGCTACACCGGCGACGTTCTCGGCGCCTTGCAGCAGATTGCGGAAATCGCGATGCTGCTTTCGGCCGCGGTGCGATGAGCGGTCAGCCCGGCCCGGGCATCTTCGCAAAACGCTGCATGTCGCCGCCGAGCTCGACCCAGGGCTGCGCGCTGTCGCAGTAGATCTGCATCGTCGGCTTGACCCAGCTCGTATCGTCGAGCGTGCCGGCGGGGATCATGATGACATCCGGCATGACCTCGGCCTCGCCGGCGATCGGCGACGCGCATTCCGGGCAAAACCGGCGAGAGGTCTGCTTGCCGGTGTCGCCCTGGCCGGTGAAAGTGCTCAGCGCCCCCGATATGCTGACCGCCGGCTTGGGCACCGCCACCACGATGTTGAACGCGCTGCCCGACGCCTTCTGGCAGCTTTGGCAATGGCACAAGCCGACAAAGATCGGCTCGGCATCGCCCGAATACCGCACCTTGCCGCACCGGCATCCGCCTTCGATTTTCATCCGTCTCTCCTCTGTTCGAGACGGGAAGATACCTCGGCCGGGCGTGGACCGGCAATCGGCGGATGACGGGGCGGCACGTTGCGTGTTAGCGTTTCCGGCGCGATGCGACAGGGAAGTCCGGTGCAACACCGGCGCTGCCCCCGCAACTGTGAACGGCGAGACCGCGGCAAAGGCCACTGGCCCGGCAATACCGGGCCGGGAAGGCGCCGCGGGCGATGACCCCGAGCCAGGAGACCTCTGCATCGCCAAAGTTCGGGACGATCCTCGGGCGGAGGAAGGACCATTGCAATCGGCAGACGCAGATCGGGCCTGCACCGCACTTTCGCCGGTCACCTTGATTTTAGGCGGCGCGCGGTCGGGCAAGAGCCGTTATGCCGAAAGCCTGATCGAACGAGCTGCCGCGGGCGGCACCTATTGCGCCACGGCCGAAGCCGGCGACGCCGAGATGGCCGAGCGCATCGCCATGCACCGGGCGCGGCGCGGCCGGTTCTGGCGCACGGTCGAGGAGCCGCTGGCCTTGGCCACGGCCATCGCCGTCGAAGCGACTCCGACCCGCCCGCTCCTCGTCGACTGTCTGACGCTCTGGACCTCGAACCTGCTTCTTGCCGGGAAATCGATCGGCGACGAGTTCGAATGCGCTGTGCGCGGTGTTGCGCAGGGCTTCCGGCCCGGTCGTGCTGGTCGCCAACGAGGTCGGCATGGGTCTGGTGCCCGAGACCGCGCTTGGGCGGCGGTTTCGCGATGCCGCCGGCCAGCTCAATCAGATGGTTGCCGCGCTTGCCGACCGCGTCGTGTTCGTCGCCGCCGGCCTGCCGCTGACGCTGAAGGAAAGTCGATGATGCGAGATGCGGCGGTTGCGGAATATCCCTCTCCGCCATCGAGGGCGGAGAGGGAGGGACCCATTGCGCAGCAATGGGAGGGTGAGGTGGGCGCCGGCGAGCGCTCTGGAATCCCCACCTCACCCCGGCCCTCTCCGCCCCCGGGGGCGGAGAGGGAGAAGAGGGAGGGAGCTGAGCCGATGCGGCGGGTCCCCAACGAATTCGGCGGGCCGGGCCTCGACCGCGCCGCGATCGCCACCGCATTGCGCGGCTGAATGCATCTTCTGGCCACCATTCCCGGGACGATCGCCGACGGTTCGGCCGCCATCGACCTGGCGCAGACCCCGGGCGACATCGTGCTGCTGTCGAGCGCCGATACCGAACTGACCCTGCTCGCGGCGGCGCAGGCCCGCATCCGTGCCGGCAACCCGGCGGCGCCGCGACTGCGCCTCGCCCCGATCCTGCGGCTCGCCCACAATTTTTCGGTCGATCTCTACATGGATGCCGTCGCCCGGGCCCGGCTGGTCGTTGCCCGGGTGCTCGGCGGCAGCGGCTATTGGCCTTACGGGATCGAGCGGCTGGTCGAAACCTGCCGCGAGCGCAGCATCCCGTTGGCATTGCTGCCCGGCGACGACAAGCCCGACCCGGAACTCGCAGATCTGTCGAGCCTTGCCCCCGACAAGGCAAGGCGGCTGTGGCGCTATCTGAACGAGGGCGGCGCCGCCAATGCCGAGAACCTGCTGCGCTACGCCGGGTCGTTGATCGGGTTTCGGGCGCAATGGGCCGAGCCGGCGCCGCTGCTGCGGGCCGGGCTGTACTGGCCGGGTCTCGCCTTGCCGAGTTTCGACGACATCGCCGCCGAATGGCATGGCAGGGCCGGCGTCATCCCGATCGTGTTTTACCGGGCGCTGGTCCAGTCGGGCAACACCGCGCCGGTCGACGCATTGCTGCATGCCCTGTCGGCGCGGCAATTGCAGCCATTGCCGGTCTTTGTCCAGAGTCTGAAGGAAGCCGAGGCGGCCGCATTGATCGCCGCGATGTTCGCGGCGGCGCCGCCGGCGGCGGTCCTCAACGCGACCGGCTTTTCGCTGCGGGCGGGCTCAGGCAGCGACCCGCTGGCAGCGGCGGATTGCCCGATCCTGCAGGTCGTCTTCGCCGGGGACGACGAGGAGGGCTGGCGGGCCGGGTCCCGCGGCCTCGGCCCGCGCGATCTGGCGATGAACGTCGCATTGCCGGAAATCGACGGCCGCATCCTGACCCGCGCGGTGTCGTTCAAGGCGCCGCTCGGTCGGGACCCCGAGACCGAGATCGATCTGGTCGGTTATCGGCCGGTCGCCGACCGGATCGATTTTGTCGCCGATCTGACGCGAACTGGGCGCGGCTCAAAGCCCGCCCGCCGGCCGAGCGCCGAGTGGCCCTGATGCTTGCCAACTATCCGGGCCGGGACGGCCGCATCGGCAATGGGGTCGGCCTCGACACGCCGGCTTCGGCGATCTCGATCCTGCAAGCATTGGCCGGCGCCGACTACCGGATCGCCGACGCCCCCGGCGATGGCGACGCCTTGATCCGCCGCCTGCTGCACGGCCCGACCAACGCCAACCCGCGGGCGCCGGCCGAGGAATTGCTGTCGCTGGCGGATTACTCGACATTCTTTGCGGGGCTGCCGCTGCCGACTCAACGGGCAGTCCAGGCCCGCTGGGGGGCGGCCGAGCGAGACCCGTTCTTTCGCCCCGGCCGGCTCGATTGCGGCGGCTTTGCGATCCCCGGTTTTCGCGCCGGCAACATCGCGGTGCTGATCCAGCCGGCGCGCGGCTACGACATCGATCCGAGATCGACCTACCACGATGCGGCCCTGGCGCCGCCGCACGGCTATCTTGCCGCCTATGCCTGGGTGGCGCGGGCATTCCGGGCCGACGCGGTCATCCATCTCGGCAAGCACGGCACCCTCGAATGGCTGCCGGGAAAAGCGCTGGCGCTGTCGTCCGAGTGTTTCCCCGAGGCGGCGCTCGGGCCGTTGCCGAACCTCTATCCGTTCATCGTCAACGATCCGGGCGAGGGGACGCAGGCCAAGCGCCGGGCCCAGGCGGTGATCGTCGACCACCTGACCCCTCCCCTCACCCGCGCCGGCAGTTACGGCCCGATGGCCGAGCTCGAGCGGCTGATCGACGAATATTACGAGGCGTCGCAAAGCGACCCCCGACGCGTCGCGATCCTCGCCGGCGCGATCCTCGAGCGCGCCCGCGCCGGCGGCCTCGATGCGGATTGCGGCATCGCCGCCGGCGACGACGGGATCGCGGCATTGCGCAAGCTCGACGGCTTTCTGTGCGAACTGAAGGAACTGCAGATCCGCGACGGGCTCCACGTTTTCGGCCGCAGCCCGGAACCGGCGCGGCTCGACGCGCTGATCGTCGCCTTCGCCCGCGCGGGCCGCGGCGCCGGCCCGGCGGACGCCTCGCTGCTGCGCGCGCTCGCCGCCGATCTCGGCCTCGACGGCGACCCGCTCGCCGTCGACCTGGCCGAGCCGTGGCTCGGCCCTCGGCCGGCGGCATTGTCCGGGGACGACCCGTGGCGCACCGCCGGCGACACCGTCGAGCGCCTGGAAACCTTGGCCTTGCGGCTCGTCGCCGGCGAAGTGCCGCCGCAGCCGCAGTGGCGGCAGACCCGCACCGTCCTCGACTGGATCGAGGCCGTGTTGCGCCCGGCGGTCGCCGCCTGCGGCGAGGCCGAACTCGCCGGCCTGCTGGCCGGGCTCGACGGGCGTTTCGTCCCGCCCGGCCCCTCCGGCGCGCCGAGCCGCGGCCGGCCCGAGGTGGTGCCGACCGGCCGCAATTTCTTTTCGGTCGACACGCGTGCGGTGCCGACCCAGGCGGCCTGGCTGCTCGGGTGGCAATCGGCTGGCCTGCTGGTCGAGCGTCATGCCCAGGAATACGGGGTCTACCCGGCGCGGGTCGCGTTGTCGGCCTGGGGCACAGCCAACATGCGCACCGGCGGCGACGATGTCGCCCAGGCATTGGCGCTGATGGGGGTGCGCCCGGTCTGGGAAGGTTCGAGCGGGCGGGTCACCGGTTTCGAAATCCTGCCGGCTTCGGTGCTCGACCGGCCGAGGGTCGATGTGACCTTGCGCGTGTCGGGCTTCTTCCGCGATGCCTTTCCCGCGCTGATCGACCTTGTCGACTCGGCGGCCCGCGCGGTGGCGGCACTCGACGAACCGGCGGCGGTCAACCCGCTCGCCTGTCGCGTCGCCGCCGACCGGCTGGCGCTGGAGGCGCAGGGGGTCGATCCGCAACAGGCGGCGCAGCGGGCCGGGTACCGGGTATTCGGCGCGCCGCCCGGCATCTACGGGACCGGGCTGCAAACCCTGATCGACGATCGGAGCTGGGACGGCGAGGCCGATCTGGCCGAGGCCTGGCTCGGCGCCGGCGGCTACGCCTATGGCGCCGGGGCCGAGGGTCGCCTCGACCGGGCGATGCTCGAAGCCCGGCTCGCCGGCGCCGAGGCGGTCGTGCACAACCAGGACAACCGCGAACACGATCTGCTCGACAGCGGCGACTACTACCAATTCGAGGGCGGGCTGGCTCTCGCAATCCGCCGGCTCTCGTCCCGTACGCCGGCGGTGTACCACAACGACCACTCGAGACCCGAAACACCGCGAATCCGCACTCTGCGCGAAGAGATCGGCCATATCGTGCGGGGTCGCGCAGCCAATCCGCGCTGGATCGCCGGCATGATGCGCCACGGCTACAAGGGTGCGGCCGAGATCGCCGCGACAGTCGATTACCTGTTCGCCTTTGCGGCAACCGCGCGCGCGGTCGACGACGCGCATTTCGAAGCGCTCTACGACGCCTATCTCGCCGACGACGAAGTGCGGGGCTTTATGGCCGAACAGAACCGCGCCGCATTGACCGACACCTGCCGGCGATTTCTCGAAGCGATCGAGCGGGGGCTGTGGCGGCCGCGGCGCAACAGCGCCCGCGAGGCGCTGATAGGATGGAGCGGGATGTGAACGGTCCGACGGTCATTGAGCCAAATCAGGGCGAAGACGAGATCAACCGCCGCCACAACGAGAAGATGGCCCGGCGCAAGGCGGCGCGCGACCGGATATTGGCGACCAAGACCCAGCAGCGCGGCCTGCTGATCGTCCATACCGGCACCGGCAAGGGGAAGTCGACTGCGGCGTTCGGCCTGGTCCTGCGCTGTCTCGGCCACGGCATGCGGGTCGGCATCGTCCAGTTCGTCAAGGGGGTGTGGAACAGCGGGGAGCGGACCGCACTCCAGCGCTTTGGCGATCTGGTGACCTGCCGGGCAATGGGCGAAGGCTTCACCTGGGACACGCAGGACCGCGCCCGCGACATCGCCGCCGCCCGTCACGCCTGGGAGATGGCGAAAGCGATGATCGCCGACCCCTCTTACCGGTTGGTCGTGCTCGACGAACTGAACATCGTGCTGCGCTACGACTACCTGCCGCTCGACGAGGTCCTGGCGGCGCTGCGGGCGAAGCCGCGCGATCTGCACATCGCCGTCACCGGCCGCAACGCCAAGCCGGAGCTCGTCGCCATCGCCGATCTGGTTACCGAGATGACCCTGGTCCGGCATCCGTTCCGCGCCGGGTTCAAGGCCCAGCAGGGGATCGAATTCTGATGGCGCTGGCCCTGATGCTTCAGGGCACCGGGTCCGATGTCGGCAAATCGCTGTTGTTGGCCGGGCTGGCGCGCGCCTACACCCGGCGTGGCCTTCAGGTGCGCCCGTTCAAGCCGCAGAACATGTCGAACAACGCAGCGGTAACCGCCGACGGCGGCGAGATCGGCAGGGCGCAGGCGGTGCAGGCGCGCGCCTGCGGTGTGGCGCCCGTTGCCGATATGAACCCGGTACTGCTGAAACCGCAATCCGAGAGCGGCGCGCAGATCGTGCTCGATGGCCGGGTATGGGGCAATGCCTCGGCCAGCGAATATCGCCGTCTGGCGCCGAGCCTGCTGCCGGCGGTATTGGCCGCGTTCGCGCGGCTCGCCGGGCCGGCCGACCTGGTCCTGATCGAAGGCGCCGGCAGCCCGGCAGAGATCAATCTGCGCGACGGCGACATCGCCAATATGGGGTTTGCCGAGGCCGCCGATGTCCCGGTCGCGCTGATCGGCGATATCGAACGCGGCGGGGTCATCGCCCAATTGGTCGGGACGCACGCGCTGCTGTCGCCGAGCGAGCGGTCGCGGCTCGCCGGCTTCATCGTCAACAAGTTCCGCGGCGACATCCGGCTCTTCGATGGCGGGCTCGCCGCGCTGACCCGGCTGACCGGGCTGCGTTCGTTCGGGGTCGTGCCGTTCTTTCCCGCCGCCGCCCGGTTGCCGGCGGAGGACTCTCTGGCGCTGTCCGCCACCGCCCCCGCCCGGCTTCCCAGCGAGCGGGAAGCAGGCCGAGGCGGCCGCGCGGACCGGTCCGCATCGCCGTGCCGGTATTGCCGAGGATTGCGAATTTCGACGATTTGGACCCGCTGCGCGCCGAGCCCGGGGTCGAGCTGATCATGGTGCCTTCGGGCCGGCCCCTGCCGCGCGACGCGGTCCTGGTCATCCTGCCGGGCTCGAAGGCGACGATCGGCGATCTCGCCGCCCTGCGGCGGGAGGGTTGGGACATCGATCTGCTGGCGCATCATCGCCAGGGCGGAAGGATCCTTGGCCTTTGCGGCGGTTATCAGATGCTCGGGCGGACGATCGCCGATCCGCTCGGCATGGAGGGAAACCGGCAGACGGTGCCGGGGCTCGGGCTCCTCGACATCGACACGGTTCTGGACGGCGACAAGCGCCTGGTCGCGGCCGAAGGGGTCGATCTCGCCA
This sequence comes from uncultured Alphaproteobacteria bacterium, assembly GCA_963701815.1. GTDB lineage: Bacteria > Pseudomonadota > Alphaproteobacteria > ATCC43930 > CGMCC-115725 > AP-15. The sequence goes on along the minus strand of CAVPBN010000007.1, from coordinate 125,419 downwards.
CCCGGATGCCGGTCCACGGCTACGAGATGCATCTCGGCATGACGACCGGACCCGGATTGGCGCGGCCGATGCTGCGGTTCGGCGCCGGCATAGACGGCTGCGTCAGCGCCGATGGCCGGGTCGCCGGCTGCTATCTGCACGGGCTGTTTGCCGGCGACGGGTTTCGCCGGGCCTTTCTCGCCGGTCTCGGCGCGCCGCCGGCAGATATCGCCTATCAGGACCAGGTCGAGGCGACCCTCGAAGCGCTCGCCGACCACCTCGAGCGGCACCTCGATCTGCCGGCCCTGCTCGCCGCGGCGCGCCCGCCGCGGGTCAAAACGGCAGTGTGAGACGCCACGCCAGCCAGAACCCCAGCAGCAGGCCGCCCTCGAGCAGACAGGCGAGGCAATAGAGCCGCAATGCGCGGGCGATGTCGGAGGTTGCGGCGCGCGCCGTCCCGTCGCCGACCCACGGATCGGCGACCAGCCCCTCCGGATAACGGCGCGGCCCGGCCAAGGCGAGACCGAGCGCCCCGGCCATCGCCCCTTCCGGCCAGCCGGCGTTCAGCGAGCGATGTTTGCGTCCGTCGCGCAGCATGATCGCCAGCGCACGGCCCGGGCGGCCCTTTTTGGCGAACACCGCCGCACCGGCCAAAAGCAGCCCGCTGAGCCGCGCCGGCGCCAGATTGAGCGCGTCGTCGAACCGCGCCGCCGCCCAGCCGAAGCTGCGGTGGCGGCGGGTGCGGTGCCCGATCATGCTGTCGAGCGTATTCGCCATCTTGTAGGCGAACAGACCGGGCAGACCGAGCAGCAGGTACCAGAAAACCGGGGCCACGACGCCGTCGCTGAAGTTTTCGGCCAGGCTTTCGATCGCCGCGCGCGCGACGCCATGAGCGTCGAGGCTCGCCGGATCGCGCCCGACGATGTGGCGGACTGCGGCGCGGCCGGCGGCCACGCCACCGGTGTCGAGCGCCTGCGCCACGGCGGCAACATGGTCGAACAGGCTGCGTTGCGCGACCAGCGCGGCGATCAGCGCGACCTCGACGCCGGCGCCGGCGAGGCTGTCGCGGCAGACCGCGGCAATCGCCCAGCCGAGCGCCGCCGCACCGCCGACCAGCACGATCACGGTGACGACGCCGCGGACCCGGCGCGATGCTTCGCTGCGGATCTCGCGGTTGAGCTTGCGGTCGAAAAAAGCGATGGCGCGGCCGGCGAGAACCACCGGGTGGGGGATATGGCGAAATACCGCCGGCATGTCGCCGAGCACGCCGTCGACGGCGAGGCCGGCGACGAGCAACAGCAGCGGATCGACGTAAACCGGCATCATCGCAGACGGCAATTTCGGCGGCCGGCGCCGGAGGGTCAACCGGCGCCCGGAGGTGATCAACGACGCGTCCCGAAAGGACAATGGCATCTGTGCCAAAACTCTAACCCTACCCACCGTTGTGGCGGGCTGGTCCCGACCTGATAATTTGCCTGCAATATGACGCCTGGTTGTCAGCGACCAATTCGGCGATCAGACCGCCGACAAGCCGGCCGAAGATCTACCGCGCAGCGATCTTTGATGATCTTCGATAGCCATGCGATGGTCGATTGGAGTGCGGCGAACCAGCCGCGGACCGGCCGCGACAGCATCTGGATCTGCTGGCGGGCTCCGGATGGCGAAAGGCTCGAAAACCCGCCGACGCGGCACCAGGCGAAGGCCTTGCTCGGCGACTGGCTGGCGGCGGCGCGGGCGAGAGGCGAGCGGGTCCTCGTCGGCTTTGATTTTCCGTTTGGCTATCCGGCCGGTTTCGCCGCCCGGCTCGGCCTGTCGCCGCCGCTTTGGCGCGCGGTATGGGACGAGATCGCCCGGCTGATCGAAGACGGCCCGGACAACCGAAACAACCGCTTCGACGTCGCCGCAGGGTTCAATCGGCGGATCTCGAACGGGCCCTTCCCGTTCTGGGGGTGCCCCGCCGGCAAGGCCGGAGCGGCGCTGATGCCGACCCATCACCGCGGGCACGACGCAAACGGGCTGGCCGAGCGGCGGCTGATCGATCACCCGCGCTATATGCCCGGGGCGCAGCCCTGCTGGAAATTATGCTACCCCGGCTCGGTCGGCAGCCAGGTCTTGACCGGCATCCCGGTGGTGCGCAGCCTGCGCGACGATCCGAGCCTGCGTGACGCCGCGCGGATCTGGCCCTTCGAGACCGGTTTGCGCCCGCCCGCCGAGGCGGAACTGGTATTCGCCGAGATCTACCCGTCGCTGTGGAAGAACATCCCGCCGCTCGACGGCAAGCCCAAAGACGCGGCCCAGGTCAGCTTTGTCGCCCGTCATCTGGCCGGACTGGACCGCGCCGGCGAACTGGCTGCGCTGTTCGCCGGCGATCCGAGCCTCACCGCCCAACAGCGTAACTGCGTCGAAACCGAGGAAGCCTGGACCCTCGGCGCAACCAAGCCGCGATAGCTGCCGATCTCCCTGCCCGCCCGTTTGCGCGTCGGCGCGGCCGAACTCAAATCTTGTCGATGCCGAAGGCCCAGCGCCGGGCGATCTGATGGCCGATCGCCAGCGGCGGCGGCAGGGTCGTCAGCCCCGGCAGCGGGTCGTCGGAGCGCGAGCGCTCGACCATGGCGCGGACCTCCTCGCGCTCGAACCAGCGCGCTTCGGCGATCTCCTCCGGATCGATCGTGATCTCTTCGCTCAGCGCCTCGGCCAGCATTCCGATCATCAAAGTCGACGGAAACGGCCAGGGCTGCGATGCCAGGTAGCGCACCCGGCCGACGCGGATGCGCGACTCCTCGTAGACTTCGCGGCGGACCGCCTCCTCCATCGTCTCGCCCGGCTCCATAAAGCCGGCCAGGCACGAAAACCGGGCGCCGGCCCGCCGCCGGCCGCGGCCGAGCAGGCAGCGCTCGCCGTTGACCGCGAGCATGATGACGACCGGGTCGACGCGCGGGTAATGCTGCGCCCGGCAATTCGGACAGCGCCGTACCCAGCCGGCCGAAGCGACGACGCTGGCGGTCCCGCATTGCGCGCAAAAGCGGTGACGGGCATGCCAGTCGATCAACGAGCGCGCCTCGGCGAGGATCGAGGCTTCGCCGCCGGGGATCGAGGCGGCCAGAGTGCGGACATCGACTGTCGTCGCAGCACCGTCGGACGGGACCGCCGCGGTGCTGGCGTCGAGCGCGAAATGCGCGCGCCCGTCGCCGATCCCGAGCAGGATCAGGGTCGCCCCGGCGTCGATGACGGACCGCCACGGATCTACCGGGTGCCAATCGAGATTGCGCGGCGGCGCTGTCGCCGACCAGCGGCTTCAGCTCGTACAGCGGCAATAACCGGGTCTGGGGATCGTCGAGCAGCGACGCCACCCAGGCGGCGTCCTGCCGGCGCTCGCTGACCCGGTCGAGCGGATTGCCGGCAAACGTGTAGATCTCTTCCATCGCTGCACAACCACCCTTTGATCGAGGCCGCATTCGGAAGCGGCCAGCGGTTACCCCCTACCATAGCTTCGACCGGGGTCGAAGCGTTTGCGCCGGACCCTGCCGTCGCATTGTGCTACGGTTTGGTCATGACGATCGCCCTTTGCATCGCCGAAATCGCCGCGCTGGCCGGCGATCCGGCGCGCGCCAACATGTTGTCGGCGCTGATCGACGGCCGGCGGCTGAGCGCCGGCGAACTCGCCTATGAGGCGCGGGTCACGCCGCAGACCGCGAGCGCGCATTTGGCAAAGCTCGTCGAAGCCGGGTTATTGGTCGACGAGAAACAGGGCCGCTGCCGCTATTTTCGGCTGGCTTCGCCAAAGGTGGCGAGGATGCTCGAAGCGATCATGATCGTCGCCGCCGACAATGCACCGCGCTATCGACCGGCCTGGCTGCGCGACCCGGCATTGCGCCTGGCGCGGACCTGCTACGACCATCTTGCCGGGCGGCTCGGCGTGGCGCTCGCCGACGCATTGATCGAGCGGGGCCACGCCGAACTCGACGACGACGGCGGCCAGATCACCGGCGAGGGCATCCGATTTCTCGAGGGAGTCGGTGTGGATCTCAGCGCCGGCGGCCGCCGGCGGTTCTGCCGGCCCTGCCTCGACTGGAGCGAGCGGCGGCCGCATCTCGCGGGCGCCGTCGGTGCGGCATTGGCGCGGCACTCCTTCAGCCTCGGCTGGATCGAGCGAATCGCGCACGGCCGCGCCGTCAGGATCACCCCGTCGGGCCTTGCCGGGTTTCGCGACACCTTCGGGATCTCGCTGTCGGACGACGCCTGATCATCCGATCGTCGCGATCAGCGCGTCCGAGGCCGCGGCGGCGCCGAATACGCCGCCCTGCATCTCGATCATCTTGATCTGCGGGCGTCGAACTACCCGTGTTTGGGGTCGTCCTTTGCCGGCGGGTCGCGGTCGAGCGCCTCGGCGAGGAGCTTCGGATCGACCCGGATCTCGACCCCGGCCCGCTCTTCCTGCAACAGCATCGGCGAGCGCGAGTCGCGCTGGCCCCAGCCGCGGTTCAGCGCCTCGGAAAGCTCGGCCAGCGCCAGATTGGCGACCCGCATCGGCACGTTGAAGTCGCGGCCGAGCTGGGTTGCGAGCGACATGTCCTTGTGGGCAAGACGCAGTGCGAACGCCGCCGGCTCGTATTTGCCGGGCAGGAACTGGTCGATCAGCCCGTCGAAGGTCCGCCGGCGGCCGCTGGCGCCGTCGCGCACCGCCTCCCACAACGCGAGCGGTTCGACCCCGGCCTTGACGCCGACCGTGAACATCTCGGCCAGCGCCGTCTGAATGCAATAGCCGGCCCCGTTATGCACCAGCTTGGCGACCGAACCGGCGCCGATCGGACCGACGTAGCGGGCCTTGTCGCCCATCGCGTCGAGCACGGTCTTGAAGCGGTTGAAGATCTGCTCGTCGCCGCCGACCCATAATGCCAGCTTGCCGGTCCGGGCGCCGCGCGGACCGCCGCTGACCGGCGAGTCGAGCATATAGACGTCGCGCTCGGCAAAGGCGGCGTTGATCTTGCGCACCATCGTGGGCGAGTTGGTCGAGAGGTCGAAATAGGCCTTGCCGCGGCTCATGCCGGAGAGGAGGCCATTGTCGCCGAGTGCGACCGCCTCGACTTCGGGCGGGCCGGGCAGCGAGGTGAACACCACCTCGGCGGCCTCGGCGACGGCGCGCGGCGAGTCGGCCCAAACCGCGCCGGCGGCGAGATAGGGCTCTGCCGCGGCGCGGCGCAGATCGTGAACCACCAGATCGTGGCCGGCCTTTTGCAGATTGGCCGCCATCCCCGAACCCATCATGCCCAAACCGATGAACCCGACCTTCATCCCGCCCTCCCGCGCGTCGTGGGGTTTATGCTGCTACAGGACGTCTTTGGCCACGAGCGCCGCGGTCATCGCCGCCGGCCAGCCGGCGTAAAAGGCGAGGTGGGTGATGATCTCGCCGATTTCGGCTTTGGTGACGCCGTTGTCCAGCGCCCGCTGCAGGTGACCGACGAGCTGCTTTTCGCGGCCGAGCGCGATCAACGTTGCGCAGGTGATCAGGCTGCGGTCGCGCTTGGACAGTTCCGGGCGCTCCCAGACATCGCCGAACAACACCTTTTCGCTGAGGTCGATCAGCTTTGGCACGACATGACGGACCTGGTCGCGGGCCGGGGACGGTTGCGATTGCGCCATGGTTTTCTCCTTTTATGTGACCGATCATGTGACCGGGCGGTTTCGCCCGTTGCCGAACCTAGCACGGCGTCGCCGGCAACCGCCAGATTTCCGCGCGCCCGGCGCCGGGCAGCGCCGGTCGGGCCCGCAACAAACGATATGGGCGGCGATTACTGCGGATCGCCTTTCGATGCTGCGCGGTCGGCGGCCGGCTGCGAATAATAGGCCCGCTGCTTGGCGCGCCACGCGGCGCGCTCGGCATTGTCGAGCTTGCCGTCGCGATTGGTGTCGATCTGGTCGAAGCGCGCGCGGAACAGCTTGTCGCGCTGGGCGGCGGGCGCCGTGGCCAGATCGTCATAATAGGCTTTGATCCGTGCCAGCCGCGCCTTGTCGTCGGGCGACAGGTTCGGCGCCGCCAATTCGCGCGCCAGCCGCGCCTGGCGCTGCGCAATATAGCGCAGGCGGAACTCGCGATACGCGTCGAAGGTGATCGGTTCCGAAGCCGGCGATTGCGCCGCCGTACGCGCGAGCGCGGACGGCGCGGGCGCCGGTTGTGCGGTCGGCTCCGCCGCCCGCAAGGATGCCGCCGGCAGGTGCCATAAACCCGCCGCCAGCAGCGCGGCGGCAGCGGTGGCGAGCATCGATTTTCTCATGACGGGTCTCCCTGGTTTGGTTGGCCGCAGAGAGTAGAACAAAACATGATCGTCTTTGGCAATAAAAAATTTCGCGCAGCGTCATGGAACCGCAATCCGTCGCCGCCGAGGATCGAGGCGGCCGTCCTCAAACAAACAGCTTCTCGCCCGGCAGCCCGTCATAGAGATGGGCGACGTAATCGCCGTAGCCGTTCCATTTGAGCGTCGGCACCCGTTCATCCGTGCCGAGCACCCGCTCGGTCGCCTGGCTCCAACGCGGATGCGGCACCTCTGGATTGACGTTCGCCCAAAAGCCGTATTCGTCGGCCCCCACGGTCTCCCAATACGACACCGGCCGCTTGTCGGTGAAGGCGATATGGGCGATCGATTTGATCGATTTGAAGCCGTATTTCCACGGCAAGGCGAGCCGCAGCGGCGCGCCGTCCTGTTTGGGGACCGGCTTGCCGTACATGCCGGTAACAAAAAAGGCGAGTTCGTTCCGGGCTTCGGCCATCGTGACCCCCTCGACATAGGGCCAGGGATACCAGAACTGCTTCTGCCCCGGCGCCGTCGCCGGGTCGAGAAAAGTCTCCATCCGCACATATTTCGCCGAGCCGAGCGGCTTGGCGAAATCGATCAGCGCGGCCATCGCGAAACCGCTCCACGGCACCGACATCGACCATGCTTCGACGCAGCGGTGACGGTAGAGCCGCTCTTCGAGCGGCATCTTTTTCAGCAGATCGTCGATGCCGACCGTCATCTCCTTTTCGACCAGGCCGTCGATCTTGATCGTCCAGGGCCGGATTTTGAGGGCCTGGGCGTCGTCGGCGATCGTTTTGTCGGTGCCGAATTCGTAGAAATTATTGTAGTATCTCGGAATATTTGGGATCGGTGACCGGCCGGTCGAGCGTATAGCGCGGGTTGCGCTTGACCGGGTAGAGGCCGGCCGAGGGATCGGCTTCGGCAGCGGCGCCGGGCGTCGTCGCCAGCGCGGCAGCGAGCCCAGGGGCCAACATCGACCCGACCGCCATCGTCTTGAGCAATACCCGGCGCCCGAAATATGCCGCTTCGGGCGTCGCCGCGCTGTCGCGCAGCTCCCATCCCCGCTTGCGCCTGATCAGCATCGCCGCACCTCGACATTCCGTCGCCCTCTCCGGGTGACGCCCTGAATTTGGAGCGTCGGCACCCGCCGCCAAGTCACGGTTTCGCGAGTAACGTCGGGTCGCGACGATCGGCCCCGGCTATTGCGCCGCTTCGGCGCTGCGCGCGGCGAGGACCTTCTCGGCCGGCCGGCCGCTCAGTTCCTGCATATGGTCGAAGCGATGCTCAAAGCTGCCGACGCCCAGGGTCAGCGATCGCAGCTCGACGATCAGATCGTGCAGTTCGTTTTGCGGCATATGGGCGCTGACCATGTCCCAGCCGGGCCAGTCCGGCTTGGCGTCGTAGCCGAGGATCTGGCCGCGCCGGCCCGATACCAGCCGCTGCACCCGCGCGGTGAACGCGTTCGGCACCGAAATTTCAACCTGATCGATCGGCTCGAGCAGCATCGGCTCGCATTTCGGCAGGGCCTCCTGGACCGCCTGCCGACCGGCGGTCTTGAACGCCTGGTCCGAGCTGTCGACGGCGTGAAACTGGCCGGTGATCAGATTGACCGACAGATCGACGACCGGAAAGCCGAGCGGACCGTGACGCAGCGCTTCGGTCACCCCCTCCTCGACCGCCGGGATGTAGTTGCGAGGGATCGCCCCGCCGACGACGCTGTCGGTATAGGTATAGCCCGAACCGCGCGGCATCGCCTTGACCTCGATCGTCACATCGGCGAACTGCCCGTGCCCCCCGCTCTGCCGCTTGAAGCGGGAATGCTGCTGCGCGCCGCCGCGGATCGTCTCCTTGTACGGCACCGCCGCCGGCCGGCCGGCGACCGCGAGGTTGTGCCGGTTGCGCAGACGGTCCATCGCGATCTGCAGGTGGATGTCGCCCTGCCCCCACAGCACCATCTCCTGCGTATCGGCGTTCTGCTCGAGTTCGAAGGTCGGGTCTTCCTCGACCAGCTTGCCGATGGCGCCGGTCAGCTTGACGTCGTCGGCGCGTTTTTCGGCGGTGATCGCCAGGCCGAAGACCGGCTGCGGCCGCTCCGGGCGGGCCAGCGGACCGGCCTTGCCCGACGGGGTCAGCACGGCGCCGGTGGCGACGTCCTCCATCCGGGTCAGCCCGACCACTTCGCCCTGCTGCGCCGTCGCGACCTTCTCGTGCTGCGCACCGGTCAACCGCAGCACCCCGGCGACGCGGGTGCCGTTCAGCACCATCCCCTCGCTGACGGCGCCGCGCCAGATGCGGGCCAGCGACAATTTGCCGGTATGCGGCAGGTGGTAGGTCTTGATCACCTGAGCCAGCGGCTCGCCTTCGGCGGCGACGCCCAGCCGCGCCGCGGTTTCCTGCGGCGACGGCGTCTCGTGCCGCAACGCCTTCCACAACCGGCGCACGCCGTAATCGGCCAGCGCCGCGCCGAGAAAGACCGGCACGATCTGGGCCTGGCTCATCGTCCGCGTCAGATGCCGGTAGATCTCCTCCTTGGGCGGCTCGACCTCCTCGAGCAATTGCTCGAGCAGCGCATCGTCGAAATCGGCGAGCTTCTCGACGAGGCCGGTCCGCGTCGCGCGCTCCTGTTCCCAGAAATCGTCGGGCAGCTGGATCAGATCGGAGGCCTGGCCCGGCCGATAGCGATAGGCGCGCTCGCTGACCAGATCGACATAGCCGGTGACTTCCGAATCGGCCCCGCGCAGCGGCACCTGGCGCAATACCAGCGGCTGCTGCGACACCGATTGCAGCGCCGCCAATACATCGCGCACCCGCGCATTGGCGGTGTCCATCTTGTTGATGAAGATCATGTGCGGGACATGGTGCTGCTCGAGGAAGCGCAGCAGCGGGCTGATCGTCAACGCCCGCTCGACCTCGGGCTCGACGACGACCACGGCGACGTCGGCCGCCAGCATCGCACCCTGCGCCTCGTAGGCGAGCTCGACCGAGCCGGGGCAATCGAGGATCGTCCACGGATCGCCGAGAAAGGTTGCATTGGCGACGTTGAGCTCGGTCGACATCTGCCGCGCCCGCGCCTCCGGCGCATGATCGCCGACCGCGTTGCCGTCGCGCACGCTGCCGCGGCGGGTGGTGCCGCCGGCGGCAAACAGCAAGGCTTCGAGCAGGCTGGTCTTGCCCGAGAGATAGGGGCCGATCAGAGCGGCACAACGCGGGGCCGCGGTCGTATTCGCCATGAGCGCCTCCAACCATCTTGGCGGGCGGTCGCCGCGGGCCGCGAGTCGCGTCCCGGCGGCGCCCGTTCATCCGCAAATCTGGCCCGCCCGGCGACCGTAACGCAATTGAAATCTCACACGGGGCGGTGCGGCAGGCGATGCCGCCCGGCAGTCTGCGAGCCTAGTCGCTCAATGCGCGGCAGGCCTGGTCGATCCGGGCGCAGGCCTCGCGCAGAATTTCGGGCGAGGTCGCATAGGAAACGCGGAAATGCGGCGACAGACCAAACGCCTCGCCATGCACGACCGCGACGCCGGTTTCGGCCAGCAGATAGCGCACGAAATCCTCGTCGTCGGCGATCGTCTCGCCCTCGGGCGTCCGCTTGCCGATCAGCCCGGCGCAGGAGGGGTAGACGTAAAACGCCCCCTCCGGCAGCGGACAGAACAGACCGGGGACCCGGTTCAGCAGATCGACGACCAGATCGCGTCGCTCCTTGAAGCTGCGATTGTGCACCGGGATGAAATCCTGCGGCCCGTTCAAGGCCTCGATCGCCGCGGCCTGGCTGATCGAGCACGGGTTCGCGGTCGAATTCGACTGGATCGCGCCCATCGCCTTGATCAGCGGTTTGGGGCCGCCGCCGTAGCCGATGCGCCAGCCGGTCATGCAATAGGCCTTGGACACGCCGTTGACGGTCAAGGTGCGCTCGTAAAGGGCGCGGCTCGACCTGGGCGATCGTCCTGAACGCGAAATCGTCGTAGACGAGGTGTTCGTACATGTCGTCGGTCATCACCCAGACCTGCGGATGGCGCAGCAGCACCTCGGCCACCGCGCGCAGATCAGCCTCGGTATAGGCCGCACCCGTCGGGTTCGACGGCGAGTTCAGGATCAGCCATTTGGTACGCGGCGTGATCGCCGCGTCGAGGTCCTCGGGACGCAGTTTGAAACCGTTGTTCTGCGGACAGGGCACCGGAACCGGGGTGCCGTCGCACAGCAATACCATTTCCGGGTAGGAGACCCAGAACGGCGCCGGGATCGCGACCTCGTCGCCGGGGTTGATCGTGGCGACCAGCGCGTTGTACAGCACCTGCTTGCCGCCGGAGCTGATGGTGATCTGCGAGGGCTCGTAATCGAGCCCGTTCTCGCGCTTGAATTTGTCGCAGACCGCGCGCTTCAGCTCGATCCGCCCGTCGAACACGGTGTAGCGCGTCTCGCCGCGCCGCATCGCCGCGATCGCCGCCTCCTGGATGTTCGAAGGCGTATCGAAATCGGGCTCCCCGACCGACAGGCTGATGATATCGCGCCCGGCCGCCTTCAACTCGGTGGCAAGCGCGGTGATCGCCATGGTCGGCGAGGGTTTGACGCGGGCGAGACGATCGGCGAGAAAGGGCATGACGGACCGCTGTAATGATCGGGCAAACCCGTTATCCTAGTATTTCGCTGCTGCGTTGTGAAGCGCGATGTCGGAGCCATGACGGCAGATATTGCCGAGGACAGGGATAGCGAAGGAGCGGGTCGCCTACAATCGACATCGGCATCGGTGGACGACGAAGCGAGCGCGATTTTCGACGGCTTTCGGAAACCGAAGCCGTCGCGTGCAAACATCGGGGCAGCATATCGCCGCGGAGCACATCGATACCGCCGCTGATATCTTACGAGGATGAGGTCGAAGTGATGGGATGTCGTCGAAACTGGCGGGCTGTGCTGGTGATGCTGGCGGGCGCCGGGCTGTTGTCCGGATGCTATTACGATCCCGTTACCGGATATACCTATCCCTACCCGCCGGCATACGGCTACCCGCAAGCGGGGCCGCCCGGCGCGCCGCCGCCTGGGGCGTATCCGCAGGGGGCATATCCGCAGGGGGCATATCCGCAGGGGGCTATCCGCAGGGGGCCGCCGCAGGGGGGCCCGTATCCGCAGGGCGGGTATCCGCAAGGCCAGTATCAGCAATATCCGCAGGGCGGACCGCCGCAGGGCGGGTCAGCGCCGCAACAGGGCGGCATCAGTCGAGACCAGTATATCCAGCGCGCGGTGCAGGGGGCCGAAAAACGGAATCGCGACCCGCAGCGCGCGGCGCAGCGGGCAGGTGCGACGTTCGACCAAATCGACGTAAACCATGCCGGTGTCGTGAGCCAAGAGCAATTGCGCGCCTGGCGAGCGGCCCACCAGCGCCCGCCGAACCGCGGCCAGCCATCCCCTCCGCCGGGATAGAAATCTCCTTTCGTCCGCGCCCCGCCATTCGGTTAACGAACCAGCCGGCATAAAATCGTGCCACACCCCGCCTCGCCGACGCGCAGCCGCCCTCGGCCTGCGCAGGGGCACGGCTTGCTGCCGGTACCGGCGGATCGCTCGCGCCCCTGAACATGACGGCCAGGCGGCAACGCTGCGCCCCAATATCCGCCGGTGCTCGACCGCTCGAAGTGCACCTTGCTGGACCGGCGACGGCGGCGCGCCCCGTCTTTCGCCCGGCACGATTGCGCATGACCGCGAGCTCATCGGCTGGGTGACGACAACCGCCGGCATCTCCGGCGAGACGATCCGCGACATGATGCTCCACTGCGCCTGAGGAGCACTTCGGCGCGATCCGCGCGACGCATTCGCTGCCGTGAGGCCCCGTGCACCCGCATCCCCGGCTCGACTCCGGCTCACCCCGGGATACATCTGTCCCAACCCGTCGCACCTCCGGACTAACGGGGTTAACTCCAGTTAGTTGCCGAGGTCGGCAGCGATTCTGATCTGGATCTGTTGAGTAACTTAAGGATATCGTAAGCGGTATATGATACTGCCGGACGACCGATAACACAGAACTGTCGGCGCCTTGGTGCTGGTTACCTGTAAGAACATGCTTTATGAAGTTCATCCTGTGGTGCAAAATTACGCTTGCAGCGGTTCTATTTTTCGGAATTGGGATTTCCGGCCTATACATGCTGGTGGTTAACAATAAAGAATATTACCATGTAAAGATACGTCAAAATCCGATCGCTTCATTTTTGGTTGATAAATTGCGACAAAGCCCGAGCGGCTCATTTTTACTTGATAAACTCCGTGAAGGTGTGCCAATTCCATACCCGATCGATATAAACAAAATACCCTACTCCATATTTGACAGTAAGACTTTTTGGCCGATCGAAGACCCAAATACGCGAGCAGCGTTAGATGAATTTAAAGTACTTCCCGGCATAAAGCAAGCTGAACTCGGAGCGATTCGCCAGGAAAATCAACGAGATGCGTTCGATACCTGGCACAGAGGCAATGCTAACGTGGAGTCGAATAAATATTCCGGATTATCGCAGATTAACCCATCAAACGTAAGGAACCTCATTCCGGCATGGACCTATCACTCGGGCGAAGGAACATGGCTTGAAAATGTCGAAGCCAACCCCACAATTGCCGAAGGAAGGATATTTGTTACCACTCCGGCAGAATATCTCGTTTCAATCAATGCTGTCGCCGGAACTGAGAATTGGCGAACCAGTATTTATGGGCCGGCGAGACGCGGCCTGCTGTGGTGGGCGGGAAATGCCAATTCTTCTCCGAGATTATTCATTCCGTCTACATACGGCGTCTATGCGGTCGATCCGACCACCGGAAAATTCATACGGGATTTTGGAAATGGGGGGCGTGTCGGGACGGCCGCGTCGCTGGTAGCACCGGCCGTCGATGGCGACCGTCTGATCATAGCGACCACGGCTCCCTCGGTCGAGGCTTATAACGTCATATCCGGCAAGCCATTATGGACGACGCCGTTACTTAAACCCGAATCCGTCCCACCGTCGGGACCCTCCGAATTCAGGCTGGGCGGCGGCGCTCCCTGGGGCGGGTTCTCGGTGGACAGCGTAAGGTCAAAAATATACGTCGGTACCGGCAATGCGCGGCCGACCCTCTATGGACCGCCGCGTCCCGGACGCGACGAATATTCAAACAGCATAGTGTGCATCGACTCGGTAACCGGGAAAATAAACTGGTCGTTTCAGGAAGTAGCGCACGATCTCTGGGATTTCGATGTCCCTTCGGCGCCGATTTTGGTTACCATACAAAGATACGGCAAGAAAATAGATGCGGTCGCTGCCGTCACCAAAATCGGCAATACGCTGTTGCTCGATCGGGACAACGGTAAACCAATATTCGACTTCAAATTACTCAGAGCGCCCGTGTCGACAGTCCCTGGCGAACGAACCTGGCCATACCAACCGAGTGTTGAAATTCCGCAACCGTTCATAAAACAGGTCTTTGAACCTGCCGACATCACAGCCCTCAGTGAAACCGCACGGGCTACGATCGAACGCAAATTGCACGGCGCCCAATTCGGATTTTTTGCTCCGCCGGCGATTGGGCGGACGACGGCAACATTCGGCCTCCACGGAGGCGCTGAATGGCCGGGGGCGGCGGTCGATCCGGCGAGCGGGATACTATATGTACCCGCCAATCAGATCCCGTGGGTGATTCGCCTGATCTACCGCGACGCATTGCCGAACTCGGTGCGGGAGACCGACGAAGCGGGAGACAAATTGTACCAGGATAGATGCGGCGCCTGCCACGGCGCCGAGCGGGAGGGTTATTACGATTCGGAATTCGCCGGGGACAAAATGTATCCGTCGCTGGTCGGCATCACGGCGCGTCTGGGTCCCCAAACGATGAAACAATTCCACGACAGACATGCAGCCCTCGACCACATGAAGGAAATAGATCAAAACGATATGAATATCATAAACAGATATATCAGCCTGGCGGACCATATCAGCGATGATCGAAGATCTCTTCAGATCGCCTTCAATTGGCAACTTCTGCTGGATGACCAGGGTTATCCAGGATCGAAACCGCCATGGGGAACAATTTCTGCTATAAATCTAAATACAGGAAGGAATTTGTGGCAGGTCCCTTTTGGTGAGTATTCAGAATTGACGAAAAGGCGGATTCCGGTCACCGGCCAACCTAATTACGGCGGGCTCATCGTGACAAAGGGCGGGCTGATTTTTGCGACGGGTACGATCGATAAGAAGGTAAGAGCTTACGATGCCGCCACCGGAGCGCAATTATGGGAGTATGAAATGCCGGCGGCGGGGAGCGCGCCCCCTGCCACCTACGAACTAAACGGGACCCAGTATCTGCTCGTGGTGGCGTCGGGTGGAATTTTCGCCGGCTTCAAGGACCATGCCGACGCAATCATGGCATTTAAACTGGGGAGCGTGCATTAGCGCCGTTGAACGCTTCAGGCAGCCGTTTTTCGCGTCGCAAACCCCTTTGAGCCATGAAGCCAACTTAGAACTCGACAAATTCGGCCCGTTTATCGGGGGGGACCCGATCGTCGCGGGTTTTGCGAAAATCCTCGCCCGCCCCGGCGGCAAAGTCACCGGGATTGTCATGCTCGCGCCGGAACCCGGTGCCGACCGGGCGAACCAGCTGCATCGATGTGGTACCGGGCGCGCGGCGGATCGCGGCGACAGCAGTCAATGCCCGGCGAGACGCGCCTGGTATCGCGGCGATGCGCCAGGTTGCCGGCCGCACCGGTCTGGAGATACTGTCTTCGTATGCGGCCACTCAGAAAGACTACCGCGTCGCTTTTGCGGCAATACGCAGCACCGGGTCGACGCGCTGGAGATTGTCTCGGCGCCCGAGCTGTTCCGTGATGCGCGGACGCTTGCAGCATTCGCTGTCGACGCGAAACTCCCGACGATTTGCGAATGGCGATCGATGGCAACGGAGGGGTGCAACCTGAAGACCGCGAAGGCGCTTGGCCTCACCGTGCCGCAAGTGATCCTCGCCCGCGCCGACGAGGTGATCGAATGAATGCCTGGCCTTGCCGAGCTCGGGTATTCCCATGTCCGGTGGCGCAGCCGGTCGTCGTAGAGCATACAGCCGGCTAAAAACCCTGAGGATACCTATCCTGCATTCATCCGCATCGCGTGCAGCTTACGGATTTCGACCGCATCGATGACCTCGCCCGTGTCGCGCATTCCGAGAAGCGGGCCGATTTCCCGAACGTTGATCTTCCGATCCAACAGACCGCACGCGGCGCTGATGGCCTCGTCCTTGCTTTCGGCCAAGGTCATTACCGTGCCGGCGCCGGCCCGATAAGACACATACCAACTGGACATCGTCGGTCCTCCTCCAATCTTTTATCGGCATCATTCCTGATCTAACGATCGCTGTCCGAACTCGCCGCTGGCAAGCGCTCCTTGCGACGGCGCTGTAAAGCTCTTGTGAGCGAAAAGGCTTTTTGAGGAGCTGGAGATCATTCTCTTCGGCATATGTTCATGGCATCGGGGCTCCCTGAAATAACTACCACCGGAATCTTACGATTCTTTAAGATAAACCGCCATTGAAATGCTGGCCTCGCCCGGCATCAAGGCATCGAGGATGACGCAATCCACCGGATCGCCGGATTCGATAAAATCGCGCATCGCAGCCCCATCCGATGCGCTGCCGACGCGATAGCCGTAATTCCGCAGAACTTCGATGATCACGTCCCGAACGTCGCCGTCGTCATCGACGATCAGAATGTGCTTTGGCTGACCCATCTCCGTCCGACCATCCCGTCGTTCTGCCCCATTATTTAGATCTCGTTGCATAGGCGGTGTCGGTAATGTAATATTACCGACACCGCCTGGAGGCTCGCTTTTTTTTACAGGTATGTTTTGGGCAGGTGAGAAGCGATGCGCGCCCGCACCAACTGATAGCATTCGCAGGATTCTGCGACGAGACCCTGCCGATCGCTATCGTGACTTGCTGCCGGCCGCGCGCAATCAACCCGGCCCGTTCCAGCGCCTGGGCAGCATTCGTGATGGTAGGTCTCTGGACACCCAGCATTTCGGCGAGCAGGTTCTGAGTAATCTGCAGCGTGTCGTCGTCGCTGCGGTCCCGCATCGTCAGCAGCCAACGCGCCAGCCGCTGCTTGAGGCTGTGCGCCCCGTTGCATGCCACCGACACCAATACCTGCTCGAGAAAGGCTTGGACGTAGGCGAACATCAGACCGCGAAAGGACGGCATCGATCCCATGGCCCGGGTGAACGCCGCGCGCGGCATTTTTGCCGCGCTCCCGGGAAGCTGGACGAGCAGCCGGATGGAAGAACTCTCGGCCCCCAAAACGGCTTGCACCGCCGTGCAACCCTCCCGACCGATCGTTGCCATCTCGATGATGCTGCCGTCGGCTAAACCGCCACCGCCGAAACGACGCCGCTGTCGGGGAAAAACACATGATCGAGCGAACTGTCGGCATCCATCAGGATCTGCTCGCGTTCGCAGCGTATCCGTTCGAGTTCCGGCATTATCTGCCGGAGATCGGAGGACGGCAGGGCGAGCAGGAGCCGATTGCGGAGCCAGATTCGATAGAGCGCTCATATGCTCTCGCTCATCTTATCCCGATCGTTCTGCGCGCGATTGATTACCATTCCCGGCTCCGCCTGTACCTCTGCGTCGGAGAGAAACGGGTTGCTCCAGATGCTGCTTATCCCGTCGATCCCATGACAGGCAAACGACCGGGCGAGCAGATTGTTCGCAACGCCCTCTAGTCAGCTCTCTGTAATTTAATCGCCTGATGAAAATATCGCAGAGGCAGAGACGCAAATATGCTAAAAGCAATATACGGTCTGCTAAGGAACGACGGAGATATAGATGAGAGCGCCGGAGATCCCCGAGAAATATAGAATTGGCGACGCTTGCACGAACGCATACGGCGGCTGGAGATCGAGCGATCGATCGCGCGATCAGTATAGCGAAAGCGAGGAGATATATCGCCGGCTCTTGGCGGCGAGCCAAGATTGCATAAAGGTTACCGATTTATCCGGTAAACCTTATGTTTATTAACGAGAACGGTCTGCGGATTAACTGAAATAGATGATTTCACGTCAGATCATCGGCCAGCCTTGGGCAAGCCTTTGGCCGCCGGAAGCGGCGTCTATTGTCGATCAAGCCATCGCGACGGCTGCCGCCGGCGAGATTGCGCGGTTCAACGGGTTTTGCCCTACCGCGAAGGGTACGCCCAAATGGTTGGATGTGACGGTCTCGCCGGTATTGAATGCGCAGCGTCGTCCCGAGTTCCTGCTCGTGATTTCCCGCGACATCTCCGCGCAAGTTGCCGCCGATGCTGCGGCCAAAACGCTGATGGACCTGCTGAACATTCGTATCGGCAAAGCCGAAGGCGCTCTCGGAGAGATACAGGCTCAGCTCTCTCTGGAGACGGCCGCCCGGCTCGTCGCCGAAGATGCGGTGCGGCAGTCGCAGAAGCTGGAGATTCTCGGGCAACTTGCCGCCGGCATCGCCCATGATTTCAACAACGTGCTGACCGCAATTGTTTGCGCGCTGCAGCTTGTCGAAGGACGGGTTGCGGCGGAAAGCTCTCTGCTGCGCCCGATCCGGCTGGCTTCGAGAGCGGCCGACCGGGCAACGGCGCTGGTACAGCGACTCATGGCATTCGCGCGCCGGGACAGCAACGATCCGGTCAGGCTCGATCTCTGCATTGCAGTCAGAGAGCTTCACCAGTTGATTCAACACACGCTCGGCGACCGGCATCGGCTCAACATCGAAACTGCGTCGGTTTCGTGCCCCGTCCTGGTCGAGCGCGGCCAGTTCGACATCGCCCTGCTGAACCTAGCGGTGAACGCACGTGACGCGATGCCGATCAGCGGCACCATCACTATGCGGGTGGAGCAGGTTCTGCTCAATGCATCGGAGCTTGAGGAACAACCAACTCATTCGCCGGGCTCATATATGCTGGTCTCGGTAACGGACAGCGGCGTCGGGATGGCGCCCGAGACGAAAAACCGTATCTTCGAACCCTTTTTCACCACCAAGGAGTTGGGCAAGGGAACCGGGCTTGGGCTGGCTCAAGTCTATGGCTTTGTCAGCGCGTCTCGCGGATTTATCCGCGTCGAAAGCACCCTCGGGGTCGGCACCACCTTTCGGCTCTATCTGCCCTGCTGCGCTGAACGCGATTGAGGAAGCTGCCATGTCGGCTTCGAAGTTCTTTTCTCAGGCCGCCCAATGGACCTCGCGGCAATGCGGCCGCCCTCTGACGTTCGGTCTGGCATTTGGAATTATTGTGGTTTGGGCGATCAGCGGCCCGCTGTTCCATTATTCCGACACTTGGCAGCTGGTGATCAATACCGGTACGACGATCGTCACCTTTCTGATGGTGTTCCTGATCCAGAACACCCAGAACCGCGACTCCAGCGCAGTCCAGCTCAAATTGGATGAGCTGATCCGCGTCAGCACAAGTGCCCGCAACAAACTTCTCACGCTTGAAGATTTGACGGAATCGGAACTCGACCAATTGAAAAAAAGCTTCGCCACGATCGCCGACCGGGGCGGAACCGGCGCGCACGCCCCCGACGAAGCCGAGGCGGGCGCAGAGCAGACCGAGCCGGCGATCGAAACGGCCAAAGCTTAGGGACGGGCAATTCGGGTCGATCGAGCGTCAAAGGAAGCCTACAACTCCTCAGCCGCTTTTGCGCACGTAACCATAGCGCAGGTTGCTGCGGCCGGGGCCGTTTTTGACATAGTCGGCCTTCAGTTCGGCGAAATGGTCCGGCTGGACGAGATCGGCGTGCTGGTCGAACTTGTAGAGCCGCGCCGTGTTGCCGGCGAAAATGCCGTTCTTCACCGCGCCGTCGGCCGGACCCAACGGCTTAAAGCCGAATTTCTTCTGCATGTCGTCGGGGATTTCGAGACGGCGCAGCCCCTCGATCTGCCATTGCGGCGCGCCGGTCCATACCGCATCGGTGCCCCACACCACGCGATCGGGTCCGAGCCCTTTGACCAGCATCCCCATCAGGGCGGCTGCCAGACGCGGCTCGGCGACCGCGGTCCAGGCAAAGATCTGGCCCAGATCGCCATAGACGTTGGCGACGCCGTATTTCTCCGGGATCTCGGCGAGATCGCTGGTCCATGAGCTGCGACCGGTCCGGTCGAACTCGGCCATGCCCTCGGCCGGGGTGCCGCCGACCCAGCGATAGGCCGAATGGTAGACCAGGAAATTCAGCTGCGGCCAGTCTTTGGCCGCCTTGCCGATATCGCCGACATCGGCATAAGGACGCAGCCGCGGAAACTGCTTTTCGACCGCGGGCGCAAACAGCCCTTTGTGGATGCAGACGTTTCTGATGCCGGTTTTCGAAATCTTTTCGTAGAACGGGTACATCAGCTTTTCGTCGTCGGCATGCCACGGCCAATGAGCCAATTCTTTGTGGGTATTGTCGCCGACGGTATAACCCTTCCACGAATCGGGCTTGTAGACCTCGATCGCCTGGTCGACGTGGTCGAGCCAGCCGGGCTGACCCGGGGTGATCGTGAAATGCGCCATCATCCGCCGCGAGCCGGCCTGTTTGTTGACCTTTTCTCGGGTCGCGAACACCTGGGCCTGCGGGATGAACCAGTCTTCGGGGAGATCGGAGGGCGAGTTCGACAGCAGCGCCACCCTTGTGTCGCTGTCCATATAGATCTCTTTGATGTAATTGGCGTATTTGAGATCGTCCAAACTCTGGTCGCCGGTCAGCTCCTGGTTCCAGCCGAGCTTGCCGAAGGCGTTGCGCATTTTGACGAAGTTCACCAGCCTCGTGTCGTCGCGCAGAAAATGGGTGTGACCGTCGATGATCAGCTGCCCCGACAATGCCTTGGCGCGCTCATTGGCAAGATCGGGCGTCGCCGCCTCGGCGAGGCTGGCGTCGAAGACGTGGCCGAATACCTGGTTCAGCGCCACGAATGAAGCGGCCATGCCGGCAGCGGTCTGAAAAAAGCGGCGGCGCGACAGACCCTGACGGCGGGCGAGCCGGTCGGCCATGTCCTTGAGCCGGGCCTCGACCAAACGCTGCTGTTCGGTCTGCGGCACCGGCAGGTATTCGTCGCTCGACACGATCTGCGTCGGCACCGGCGACGCGAACGACGACGTCTCGGCCGGCAGCAATTCGGCAAGCTGTTCGTTGGTCAGGAATTTCATGCTTTCCTCCCATAAGGCTTGAGTAACGTCGTTAATGCGTTACTCCGCTTGGCCACAGCATGCGGCTGCTCGTCGCCTCACGGAAGGCCTGAAAGCGCATATGCGGGCATGCCTCTAACGCGGTCTGGACGGCGCTTCGAGGTTCAGCAGCCGCGCGGCGTTGCCGCCGAAGATCGCCTTGCGCTCGGCATCGTCGAGCCCGGCGCAGCCTTCGATCATGCCCACGGGATCGATCTCGCCCATATCGGCCGGATAGTCGGTGCCCATCAGGATATGGTCGGCGCCGTATTCCTCGACGAGGTATTCGAGCTGGTGGCGGGTGTAGACGAGCGCGTCGAAATAGAGCCGCTTCAGGTAGGTCGACGGCATCCGCGCGATCTGTTCGCACGCGTCGGGCCGCGCCGAGGCGGCATGGTCGATGCGGCCCGCATAGGCCGGCAGATAGCCGCCGCCATGCGAGGCGACGAGCTTCAAATTGGGATAATCGCGCAGCACGCCGCCGAAAATCAGGTGATGCAGCGCCACCGTCGTATCGAGCGGGTTGCCGATCACATTGGCGAAATAATGCTCGGTGAGACGCCCGGCCTCGGTAAAGCCGTCGGAATGCATGAAGACGAGGAGGCCCAACTCCTCGCAGCGGGCGAAGATCCTGCGGAAGCGTTCGGCCGACAGATCCTCGCCGGCGACATGGGTCATGATCTCGATGCCGCGAAAGCCCAATGATTTGTGCAGCCGGTCGAGCTCGGCGACCGCCAGCTCCGGCGCCTGGAACGGCACGGTGCCGAGGCCGAGAAAGCGGTCGGGATATTTGCCGCAGATTTCGGCGATAAAGTCGTTGATCGCGCGCGCGCTGGCCAGGCCGAGTTCGGGATCGGCGCCGTAATAGGTTTGGCGCGGGGCCGGCGAGATCGCCTGGATGTCGATCCCCATCCGGTCCATATCGGCGATCCGCCGCTCGGGCGAGGCGCCTTGCTCGGCGCTGCGCTCGCCGTTGGCGCGGTTGACGGCGCGGCTCTTTTCGCTCGCCTGGGTTTCGAGAAACCAGCGCGAGACCTCGCTGTGGCCCTCGACCATTTGCGTCGCCGCGGCGCAGCGCACATGGCAGTGAATGTCGATCGTGAACCATTTGCCGCGGGCGTGCACCGGCCCCGGAAAGCGGCCCGGGATCGGGGCGCCCTCCGGCAAACATTTGAACAGCATTCTTGCTTCTCCCGGAATCAGCCGGCAGCGGCGGGGATTTCGATACCCAAGAGCCGCGCGGCGTTGCGGCCGAGTATCGCCCGGCGCTCGGCGTCGTCGAGCCCCCGCGCGCCCTCGACAAACCCGATCGGGTCGACCTCGCCCATATCGGCCGGATAGTCGGTGCCCATCAATACATGCTCGGCGCCGTATTGCCCGACCAGATATTCGAGCTGGTGGTGGGTGTAGACGATCGTGTCGAAATAGAGCCGCTTCAGATAAGTGGTCGGCATCCGATGGATCGCCTCGCATGCATCGGGCCGGGCCGAGGCGGCGTGGTCGATGCGGCCCGAATAGGCCGGCAGGTAGCCGCCGCCGTGCGACAGCACGAGCTTCAGATTGGGGTGGTCGTCGAGCACCCCGCCAAAGATCAGGTGATGCACCGCGACGGTCGTATCGAGCGGGTTGCCGATCACATTGACCAGATAATGGTCGGCGAACCGCCGCGCCTCGGGAAAGCCGGTCGGGTGCATGAAGACCAGAAGGCCCAATTCCTCGATCCGGGCAAAGATCTTGCGAAACCGTTCGGCCGACAGATCCTCGCCGCCGACATTGGTGGCGATCTCGATGCCGCGAAAACCCAGCGATTTGTGCAGCCGGTCGAGTTCCGCGACGGCGAGGTCGGGCGCTTGGAACGGCACCGTCCCGAGCGGAACAAAGCGGTCGGGATAGCGCCCGGCGATCTCGGCGAGGTTGTCGTTGATGACCCGCGCCGTAGCGATGCCGAGATCGGGCGCTGCGGCGTAATAGGTCTGGTTCGGCGACGGCGATATCGCCTGGATGTCGATCCCCATCAGGTCCATATCGGCGACCCGATTTTCGATCGAGGTAAACTGGATGCGGTTGCGTTCCGCTTGCTGACGGTTGACCTCGCGGGTGCGCTCGTTGGCATAGATTTCGCGCGGATGGCGGGTGGCGGCGGCGTCGCCGGCGACCATCTCGGCGGCCTTCGGGGTCAGCACATGGCAATGAATGTCGACGGTGAACCATTTGCCGCGGGCATGCGCGGGACCGGGAAACCGCCCCGGGATCGGCGCGCCGGGCGGCAGGCATTTGAACAGCATTTTTTAAGGCGTCCTCCTGGTTTTCCGGCCCATTAAACGGTGCCCCGAGATCGAGATCAATGCCGCCGTCGTTCCCGGCCGGCCATCCAGACCTCCTGGATCATCGAAAACAGAAAGGCGGTGGTCAGCCCAAACAAAATGATCCCGTTCAGCGCCTCGAGTGCGCCCAACAGCAGCCAGTGGTCTTGCAGAGTGAGGTTGCTGCCGCCGTAGGTGGTCATCGCGCCCAAGGAAAAGAGCACCGACGAGCGGACATTGGGTAACGCCCCGAGCAGCCAATAGGCGGCGGCCCACACCCCCGCCTCCGCCGCATGCAGGATCGTCGCTATCAAACCGCGATCCCCATGACCACCGAGAACAATGCGGTGAAGTGCCGCCGCTCGATCAGGCGGCCCACCGCGCGCACCACTCTCTCGTGCCGCAGAGCCAAGCCAAAGACCTGGATCACCACGGTAGCCACGATCAGCGGCAGGCTCCGGCCCAATCGGCGCGCCAACTCGCCGCGTTGGCCGCCGCATTCAGCGAATCCATTCGGCACCCGCCCGGCCGCGAAAATCGGAGGTCTCGGTTATTGCAGGGTCTCGTCCGGAAGAACGCCCCAGACCTCGGTGCGCAGCACCCAGCCGGTATAGCCGCCGGCTTCGATACGGCACCACGGACCCTGCAGCTCGATCAGCCGGGCAACGACCCCGGGCTCGGCGCGGGCGACGAGTTCGGAGGCCGGGTCGGGCCGCCGGTGCAATGCCCGGACGGCGCCGTCGATCACGACATCGCGCTTGGCCGTGACCATGCGATCCAGAATCCAGCCCTTGGTGTCATGCCAGCCGCGGATCAGCCGCCAGTTCTGAAACTCTTTGACGATCTCGACCGGCATGTCCTTGCGGGTCAGCACCCATTCGATCGGATAGGTCTCGCCCGGCCCGACCCGCAAATTGACCCGGTTGGAACGCAGGCTGACAAACCGCGGCAGCTTCGGGGCGAGCTCGCTCTGGGCGCCGGCCGGCAGGGCCGCGACGATGACGATCGCAGCGGCCAACAGGCCCGCCATCAGGCAGCCGCAGAACCCGCGGACGGCAAACGCCGCACCGCCGTAACTCCGTTCCCCCGCGATCGCCACCCGCAAGCCCCCGGAGCCGATCAATTTCCGGATCATGAGGCTTTTCCGGCGTTTGCTCAACCTCGGGCGCACGAATTGTTGCAGCGGGCGCGGATCGGAAGCTATTTCTGGCGTTGTACAGGCGGGTGGGATCGGACCATGGCGGATATCGGATTGTTCGAAGCGATCGATACGGCCCGCTCGCTGCGCCGATTAAAGCCCGACCCGGTCCCCGAGGCGCTGATCGAGCGGGTTCTCGACGCGGCGATTCGCGCGCCGTCGGGCGGCAACGCGCAGAACTGGGCCTTTATCGTCGTCCGCGACCCCGAGCAGCGGCGCCGCCTCGGCCTGATCTACCGCAAGGCCTCCGACATCGCCAAGGCGGTCTATGCGGCGCGCGGCCGGCCGCCGCACCTCTCCGAGACGCAATTCGCCCGGATGCTGACCGCGGGCGGCCATCTGTGGGAGCATATGGGCGAGGCGCCGGTATTGCTGATCCCGTGCGCGCACCGCCCGGTGGTGCCGCCGCGCGCCAGTCTGCCGCCCGACATCGCCGCGCATTACGAGGACGAACTCGCCTATGCCGAGCGCATCCGCGGCGCCAGCATCTATCCGGCGGTGCAGAACATCATCCTCGCCTGCCGCGCCTTGGGGCTCGGCACCTTGATCACCACCAACCATATCCGCTGCGAGGACGAGGTCAGGGCGGTGCTCGCCATCCCCGAGGATGTCGCGACCTACGCGCTGATGCCGATCGGCTGGCCGATCGACCCGTTCGGTCCGCTGACCCGCCGCCCGGTCGCCGAAGTCGCTCACGCCGACCGTTGGGGCGCCGCCTGGCCGGGGTGACCACGGATACGGTTGCCGCTGGTCTCAACTTGGAGGCACCCACAAATAGGGGGTCGTTGTCTCGATAACCCTTGATCTTGTAATAACCTCCGAGACGCCGTAACGTTGGCATGATAGCGATGGGCTTCTCGTCGGGCCCCAGCGGTTTCCGTCAGATTATGTGGTTGACAAACGTCATTACTTCATCAAATTTTGAACAAATAGAGAACTTGGAGCCGGCAAATGGAGCGAGGGCCTGAGCCGAACATTCCACCCTGGACCTCCTGGGCATCGCGCAAAGCGGGGGGCCTATGAAACCAGAGGAAGCCGCCCCTTTTGGAGGTGCGGGGATTGTGGTTCCAAGCTTCGACCGGCAGCGCGGAGAACCAGACGCGGAGCGCGTCCGCTCTACTGCAGCATCGTCGACCGATCACCCCAGCAGATTGGCTGTCGGCTACCCGCCTGTTTACAGTACAAAGTTAGGCAGCGCCTATGCCGGCAATTCGCTGGCGCTGTTGCTCTCGTTACCTTGTCAAAGCGTCGCCGCCGTGATCACGTCGCCTCCCTACGCGCTCGAGTTCAAAAAAGAATATGGCAATGTTGATAAAGCCGACTATCTCGATTGGCTTCTTCCGTTCGCGTGGCAGATAAAAAGAGTACTAAAGACAGACGGCAGCTTTGTTATAAATATTGGTGGTAGTTATAACTCTGGAGAGCCAACACGCTCTCTTTACCATTATAAGCTTTTGATTGCCCTATGCGAGGAAGTTGGATTCCATTTAGCTCAAGAATGCTTCTGGTTCAACCCCGCAAAACTACCTGCGCCGGCGGAATGGGTAAATGTAAAACGCTTTCGTATCAAGGACAGCGTCGAGCACATCTGGTGGCTCTCGCCCAGCCCTAGGCCCTATGCGGATAACAAGCAAGTCCTCGAACCATATAGTGCCGACATGAAACGACTGATCGAAAAGGGTTACAAGGCGAAAGTTCGACCCAGCGGCCACAACATCACAGCAAAATTTCAAAAAGACCTCGGCGGATCGATACCCTCGAATTTGCTGGTCCGCGGTAACAATGAAAGTAATTCTGCATATATTAAAGCGTGCCGTGAGCTGAAAGTGCGCGTGCATCCCGCGAGATTTCCTTCCGCCTTGCCGGAATTCTATATTAAATTGTTGACGCAACCGGCCGGCATTGTCGTTGACCCGTTTGCGGGCAGCAACACCACAGGCCGAGCAGCAGAGGATCTCGGGCGCCGCTGGCTGGCCGGCGATACCAACGCCGGATATGTCCGTGCATCCGCCGTTCGCTTTGGCATTGATCCACATACCCTCTGAATCATGAACGAGACGGTGGAGGCCCTGCGGTGCCTTTATGGCAGCGGAGGGTGGCCTTCGCCCTTTCATGCCCTCGAAGGCTGCTACTCGCTCAGGAAGGGATGGAACCAAGTGCGGCGGCAAGGCGCGTCGGTACGACTTCGCAGCAGGATCGTTGGATTGCTTGATGTTGGGGATCCGGTTGGTCGGCTTCTTGGCGTATCGGCCACAAACGTAACGGAGCAGCACCGTGCGGCGGCTAGGCGGGGTCTCGCCCAATTATTGCTCGGCCGTGCCGCCGAGCTCGCGTTTGAGGATATCTATCGTGTCGAACTCGATACCCAGGAATTCGAGCTCGTCGATCTTCGGGAGGGACGGACCGATACCGATTATCGCCTGCTCAACGGCAGAAAGCGGCCAATATACCGAATAAATATAAAATTTACCGGATCGACGTTTCGGCGCGCTCCTGAGCTCGTTGGCCTGACCCCGGACGATTGTTTCCCACTGGCGACCTATAAGATTTTCAACGCACTGAGAAAGCAAGAAGAAGAACACTTACCATACATTTTCCTTGGGGTATTCGTCCGTACGCTTAACGTTGATTCTATCGGGAATTACATACCAACACTTTATATCGACTTTTTAGGCTTACTGCAGCTTTCAGAGAAAAACGGTCTACCCAGGCGCGCCGTCGAGGATCGCGCGGTCGATCGGATGGTACGGGATCGATCCCAGGCGTTCGATCTGGCGTTTGCGCCAATCCGCCAAGCTACGTGGTATGTCCTCTCCGCCAGGAAGGCCGACATCCTACTGCGGCAGTTGTTGTTCGAACGCGTATACGCGCTGAAAATCCGCGGATTTGCACAGCAGTTCCGTGGCGCCGAGCTCGACATGCATTTTTCGCTGGCGCGTGATCTCGTGCCGCTGTCTCAGTTCTTCGACATATTGCGAGACGAGGGGCAGACCATGGTCGCCTCCATGCTGGAACGCGGCACGATATAAACACGCCCTTGAAGGGCGATTCGCGGCGGCGATTACGACGCTGCGGCGTAGGCGGGAGCGGCGCAGGTCGGACAGTCGGCGTCCTTGGCGATGCGGATCGGATGGAACCGGGCGCGCAGCGCGTCGTAGATCAGCAGGGTGCCGTCGAGGCTTTCGCCCAATCCCAACAATTCCTTCAGCACCTCGACCGCCTGCAAGGTGCCGAGGACCCCGGCCACGGCGCCGAGAATCCCGGCCTCTTCGCAGCGCGGCACCAGATCGGGCGGCGGCGGGTCGCGAAACAGGCAGCGATAGCAGGGATGACCGGCGCCGAGATAAGACCGGAAGGTCGAGAGTTGGCCCTCGAACGGCGACAATGCCGCCGCGATCAGCGGTTTTCTCAATCGGTGGCAGAATTCGGTCAGCAGGTAGCGGGTCGCGAAATTATCGCTGCCGTCGGCGACCAGATCATAGCCGCCGATCAACGCCTCGGCATTAGCCGGACCGAGCCGCACCGGGTGGGTTTCGATCCGCACATCGGGGTTGATCGCGGCCAGAGTGTCGCGCGCGCTGTCGACCTTCAGCACGCCGACCCGTTCGGTCGGATGGACGATCTGGCGCTGCAGATTGCTCAGATCGACCCGGTCGTCGTCGACGATGCCGATCGTCCCGACCCCGGCCGCGGCGAGGTAGAGCAGCACCGGAGAGCCGAGCCCGCCGGCGCCCACGACCAGCACCCGCGCTTCGAGCAGCCGCGCCTGGCCCTCCTCGCCGACCTCGTCGAGTATCAAGTGGCGGGCGTAGCGGCGAAACTGCTCCTCGCTCAGCTCCATTTGCCGCCCTCAGATCCCGTCGAACAGCGCTGTCGACAGGTAGCGCTCGGCAAAGTCGGGCAGGACGACGACGATGGTCTTGCCTTCCATATCGGCGCGCGCACCGATCTCCAGCCCGGCGGCCAACGCCGCCCCCGACGAGATCCCGATCGCCAACCCGTCGAGCCGTGCCGCATCGCGCGCGGTGCGGATCGCATTGTCGTTGCCGATGCGAATGATCTCGTCGATCAGACTGGTATCGAGAATCTCAGGAATAAAGCCGGCGCCGAGCCCTTGGATCCGGTGCGGGCCGGGCGGCCCGCCGGAGAGGACGGCGCTGTCCTCGGGCTCGACCGCGATCATTCTGAGACCCGGCTTGCGCGGCTTCAACACCGAGCCGACGCCGGTCAGGGTGCCGCCGGTGCCGACGCCGCTGACCACCACATCGACCTGGCCGTCAGTGTCCTTCCAGATTTCCTCGGCGGTGGTGCGCCGATGGATTTCCGGGTTCGCCGGGTTTTGGAACTGCTGCGGGATGAAGGCGTCCGGCAGCGATGCGGCAATTTCCTCGGCTTTGGCGATGGCGCCCTTCATGCCTTGCGACGCCGGTGTCAGTTCGAGTTCCGCA
The DNA here is from genome assembly GCA_963701815.1 of uncultured Alphaproteobacteria bacterium. Taxonomy (GTDB): domain Bacteria; phylum Pseudomonadota; class Alphaproteobacteria; order ATCC43930; family CGMCC-115725; genus AP-15. The sequence goes on along the minus strand of CAVPBN010000007.1, from coordinate 97,049 downwards.
CCAAGCAATTTCAGCATCTTGCGACGTTCGACCGACATGCTGTCCGGCATCGTCAGGATCAGCCGATAGCCCTTGGCGGCACAGACGAAAGCAAGCGCGATGCCGGTGTTTCCCGAGGTCGGCTCGACCAGCACGGTGCCGGGTTTGATACGACCGGCGGCCTCGGCGGCGCCGATCATCGAGGCGCCGATTCGGTCCTTCACCGAGTTCGAACGGGTTGAAGAACTCGCATTTGCCGAGGATCCGGGCCTTGGCCCCGGCCTCGCGCGCCAGACGGCGCACCTCGACCAGCGGGGTGGCGCCGATCGTCTCGGTGATGCTGCCGTAGACGCGACCGCGAAACTCGGCGACCGGCGGTTTTGTCGGGTCGACGGTGTCCATCAGGGCGTTCTCCCGCGAGGGCTTCGTAGTTTATGTAGGCGCGTCGCCGACGGGCCGCAACGAAGCAGCGCAACGCGTCAGATTTCGAAGTCGCCGGCCGCGGCGCTTCGGCCGGTTATGCCGGCGCGATGCGCCCGGCTGCAGAGATCTTCGAGGGTCAGCGAATCGAGCCGCCGCATCATCTCGTCCTGCAGATCGAGCCAGATCGGCCGCACCACCTGGTGGCCGAGCGCGCTGCCGGCCGGATCGCTGATCGGGTCCTCGGCGGTTTCGAGCCCGCGCACGGTGCGCACGATGTCGCCGAGACTGATCCGGCGCCGCTCGCGGGCCAGGCGGTAGCCGCCGCTCGGCCCCCGTATGCCGTTCAAAATCCCGTGCCGAACCAGCTCCTGCAAGACCGGTTCGAGATAACGGCGCGGGATCCCCTGGCGCTGGGTGATCTCGGACGAGCGCACCGGCATCGGGCCGCCATTGTAGGCGATGTCGAGCACCGCCTCGATCGCGAACAGAAGTTTTTTGGTCAGCCGCATTACGTCGCGAGTTTCGCCCCTGAATTGCGGCGCGACAAGCGGGCTCGACCGGGAAACGGGTTTTCCTTGCATGCCCGGCTTTCGCCGGCGCTCTTCGAGTTGCTCTTCGTCGCGAGGCCATGCCGATCCGCGACGCGGTCGATCCGGCGCGTTTTTCGATTGCTTAGGAGTGCCTCGAACAAACCGGGCTGACAGGCGGCCGAAGGGCGCGCATTCGTCGACCGCGGCATCGCCGATCGCAGGGGAGGATCGCGTGAGCCCGCAGCTGCGACCGCCGCGTTCTGCGTCGCCTACCGTTCCAGGTTGACGATCCCGCCCGGCGCCACCTGCTTCCCGGAGTTCCGCTGAAGCCAGTCTTGGGCGACAGCAGCAGCCGAGACGCCGGTGGCTGAGGAACATATGACGCGTCTGCCGGCTTTTTGGGCCGCCACGACGGCATGATTCCACTGCCGGTCGTCAGTCATCGGCCCCTCGACAGAAAACGTTTCGGTCACCTTGTCGGTAACGATCAGATAAAATAAGCCCTCGCCGAGCATCGTCCCGTCTCCAGCCCTTGGGGTGAGTTACGCATTCCCGGGCGTGTTACTCGAGGCCTACCGATGCCTGCCCGAGGCCGGGATCGGACCGTCCGCTCGGTGTCGCCGCGCGACCGACATCCTGATCGGCATCAATGATGACGACCGCGCCGGCACGATCATTTTCCCCGCGGCCGGCGTCGTGGATGCTGCACCATTTGTTAAAGCCGTTGGTACAACTGTCTGCCAGGGAAATACGCATCGGATTATCCTCCGGTGACGCCTCTATCTCGGATAGAGATGGGGACGGCCCTGCCTTTTTTCTATCTGAATTGGCCTGCTGCCGCTGGATCAATTCGAGCACCTGATCCAGGACTTTCCTGCGGGATTTACGCGGCGAGCGCAGGGGCCGAGCATTCCCCCGCAACACGGCAGCCGCCCGGGTCCCATGACCTCGATCGGGTCCCGCGCCACCGTCGGTTCGTCGAGACCCGTCGTCATCCGCATCGACTGGGCGATCGGCGTAGTCGCCGGCACGGGCCGGGGCGACACCCCGCTAGCCGGGGGTTGCAAGCTCGAAATAGTCGGCGATCCGCCCGGCGAGGCGCGCTGCCACCTCGCGTTTGGTCATCGCCGGCCAATTCTCGACGCCGTCGGCATCGACCAGGTGAATCGTGTTGCGGTCGCCGCCGAACGTGTCGGTCCCGAGCGAGACGTCGTTGGCGAGGATCCAGTCGCAGCCTTTGCGCTCGCGTTTGCTGCGGGCGTTGTCGACGATGTCGTCGGTCTCGGCGGCAAAGCCGACGACCAGCGCCGGCCGGTCGTTGCCGCGCCGGGCGATACTGGCGAGAATGTCCGGGTTCTCGGCGAGGCGGAGTACCGGCGGGCCGCGGCCGTCCTTTTTGAGCTTGCGCCGGGCGGCATCCTCGACCCGCCAGTCAGCGACCGCGGCCGCCATCACCGCGATGTCAACCGGCAAAGACGCCTCGCACGCCGTCAGCATCTGCGCCGCGGTTTCGACCGGCACGATCTTTACCCCGGCCGGCGACGGCTCCTGCGTGGGCCCGGAAACCAGCACGGCGTCGGCGCCGAGCGCAGCCAATGCCGCGGCGATCGCATGACCCTGCTTGCCCGAGGAGTGGTTCGAGATGTAGCGCACCGGATCGATCGGCTCGCGCGTCGGCCCGCTGGTCACCAAGGCCCGGCGCCCGGCAAGCCTCCTGTCGCCGGACAAGACCCGCTCGATCGCGGCGACGATCTCCAGCGGTTCGGCCATGCGGCCCGAACCGACCTCGCCGCAGGCGAGTTCGCCCGATCCCGGCCCAACCCGCTGGACCCCCCGCGCCGCCAGGGTCGCGAGATTGGCCTGTGTCGCCGGATGCGCCCACATCATCAGGTTCATCGTCGGCGCCAGCAACACCGGCTTGTCGGCGGCGAGCAGCGCCGTCGTCGCCAGATCGTCGGCCAAGCCCAACGCCATGCGCGCGATCAGATCGGCGCTGGCCGGCGCTACGACGATCAGGTCGGCCTCGCGCGACAAGCGGATATGGCCCATCTCGCTCTCGTCGGTCAGCGACCAGAGGTCGGCATAGACCTTGTCCTCGCTCAACGAGGCGACCGACAAGGGCGTCACGAATTGCCGGGCCGCAGCGGTCATGATGCAACGCACCGCAGCCCCGCGCTCGCGCAGCCGGCGGATCAGATCGAGGCTCTTGTAGGCGGCTATCCCGCCCGAGATGATCAGCAGGATATGCCGGTCCTGAAGCAAGTCGAGCCCTCCGCTGCATTCCCGCGCCAGTATGCCCCGGCGCGGCCGGGAGGGCGAGCGCGATCGCAGCCGCCCCCGGGCGGCCCGCCTCGCCTGCGTTCGGCTGCGTCACCGATACGAGATGGCAAAGCGTTCGGTCGCGCAAACATCGACATCATGGCGGATCACGGTCCTGCCGTCGTCGAACACGGTTTCGACATCGCGCCGGCAACCGCCCTGTTCATCGACGTCTACGGCCATGGACGTGCCCGGCAACAGGAAGTCGCGGCCCAGAATGTCCTCCTGCCAATTGCCGGTGCCGACATTGGAGAGGTGGATCTCGACAATCGCCATCCGCGTCGTATTGGTCAGCACCAGGTGCTGCTCCAGCGCGTAGGCAGGCGGTCCGGTAGCGCACGCCAGCCCCCACAGAAATGTGACCGTGATCAGATTGGTTCCCAAAGATTTCGACATCGTCGTCCTCCCCGCGATCGCCGGAAATCAGCTTGCAACGCGGCGATTCCACCGACCGGTAATCTGGGTGACCGAGTTCGATCTCTCTGTGAGGCGGGTCACGATCGTCAGAGAATGTCGTCGCGGCATCGAGCTGCCGGCTCGCCCGCCACGCCCCCGGAAACGGCGATCCCTTGTGAGGTCGCTCACACGAACCCTGCGGCAGAGACGCGATATTGGCGGGCGTCAGGGCTTGCAGTCGCCGGGTGACAGGATGCTCGATTACCGGCACGCTCCGTCCGCGGCGATCTCCGATCGGAGCGCCGGAAACCGACTGCATGCCGGCGGCAGCCGCACTCATATGGATCGGGAGGGAGTAATGAACACACCTCGAGGCGACCAACCCGGAGCCGGCGGCGCTCTGCGCGCCGCGCTGCATTCGTATGTTCACGTCGCGCAACGCCCAAACGTCAGGCCTTATTTCAAGCTTGCCCCGACCGGGCCGGCGGCGCGCGCGGCGCGCGGCGAAGGTCCGTGGAATGTCCCCGACCTCTGCGCCGCCTACGCCTGGCCGACCGGCCTCGCCGGCGGCGGCGTCATCGCGATCGTCGAACTCGGCGGCGGCTGGGTGCGGTCCGATATGGAGCAGTTCTTCGGCGGCATCGGCCAGCCGGTGCCGCAGATCACCGACGTTTCGGTCGACGGAACCCAGAACAGCCCCGATCCGGGGCCGGACAGCGCCGATGGCGAGGTCGCGCTCGATATCGAAGTGGCCGGCGCCGCCTATTACGTGGCGACCGGCAAGCCGGCCGCGATCCGCGTCTACTGGGCAAAGGACATCGCCGCCGCGGTGCGGGCGGCAACCGCCGACGGCTGCGATGTGTGCTCGATCTCGTGGGGTGCGGACGAAGCCAGTTGGGGCATGCAGGCAGGGCAGGACATGGAACAGGCGGCAGCCGCCGCCACCGCCGCCGGCATGGTCGTATTTGCCGCCTCCGGCGACAATGATTCGAGCGACGGCGGCATGAGCCCGGCCAATGTCGATCTCCCGGCCTCGGCGCCGCATGTGATCGGTTGCGGCGGGACAAAGAAGACGCCGACGACCGAGACCGTCTGGAACAACAGTCCCGGCGATGCGAGCGGCGAAGGCACCGGCGGCGGCTTCTCGACCCTGTTCAAGCCGTTGCCGCCATGGCAGGCGGGAGCGCCGAACGGACCCGGGCGGATGGTGCCGGACGTGGCTGCCAACGCCGACCCGAACACCGGCTACAAGGTGGTCGTGCACGGCGCCGAGTCGCCGATCGGCGGCACCAGCGCGGTCGCTCCGCTCTACGCCGGGCTGTTCGCCGCGTTTGGTACGAAGCTCGGCTACGTCACCCCCGAATTGTGGCTCAACCACCTCTGCTTCAACGACATCACCTCAGGCGACAACGGCGCCTTTCGTGCACGGATCGGTCCCGACGCCTGCACCGGGATCGGCTCGCCGATCGGCGCCAAGCTCGCCCGTTTGCTGACCCATCCGGCGGCGGGCGGGGCCCGCAAGCTGAAGGACCTCGAAATCGAGAACGAGCGATTGCGCGCGATGATCGCGGAAATGTCGAGAAAGTAGCGCCGCGCCGGCGGACCGGCCCGCACCCGCGGGCCGGCGCTACCGCCGCAACACAAGGGCGATCGCGATCGTCACCAGCGCCGCCGCGGCGAGCCACAGCGGGATCACGGCGAGGTAGGCGCGCTTGGCTTGTTCGTCCGCATGGGCGGCGATCGATTCGGCGTGCAGAACCACCCCGTCGCGCGCCATGTCGCCGACCAGGGAGTCGAGGCTGCGGACCAGCCGCGGCAGACGGTCGATGACGTCGACGACGGTTTCGAGGCGCTCGCGCAACTGCGCCTCGGGGCCGCGATTGTCGCGCATCCAGGCCTCGATCAGCGGCTGCGCCAAGGTCCAGATGTTGACATCGGGATCGAGGCGCCGGCCGACCCCTTCGATCAGGACCATGGTCTTTTGCAGCAGCAGCAGTTGCGGCTGCGTCTCCATGCCGAATTGCTCGGTCACCCGGAACAGCTGGGCCAGCAGGCGGGCGATCGAGATCTCGTGCAGCGGCCGGCCGAGGATCGGTTCGCCGACGGAGCGGCAGGCCTGGGTGAAGGCGTCGACCGACCGGTCGGCCGGGACGTATCCGGCGGCGAAATGCACCTCTGCGACCCGTCGATAGTCGCCCGCCAGAAAACCCAGCAGCATGTCCGCCAGGTAACGGCGGGTGGCGCGGTCGAGCCGCCCCATGATGCCGAAATCGACGACGACGATCGCCCCGTCGTCGGCGACGAACATGTTGCCGGGATGCAGATCGGCATGGAAGAAGCCGTCGCGGAAGACCTGGTTGAAAAAGGCCCCTGCCGCACTTGCGAGCAATTCGTCGATGCGATGCCCGGCGGCGAGGATAACGGCCCGATCGTCGATCCGGGCGCCGGCGATCCGTTCGAGCGTCAGGACGGTGCGTCCGGTACGCAGCCAATCGACCCGCGGCACCCGGAAACCGGCGTCGCCGGCGAAATTCTCGGCGAGTTCGGAGGCAGCTGCCGCCTCGAGCCGCAAGTCCATTTCGAAGCGAACGACATCGGCCAAGGTCTCGACGACCTCGACCGGCTTCAGCCGCCGCAGCGCCGGCTGCATCCGCTCGAGCCAGACCGCCAGCCAGCGGAACAGGTCGAGATCGCGATCGAAGGCTTTGACGATGCCGGGTCGCAGCACCTTGACCGCGACCTCCGCCCCATCGGTCGTGCGGGCGAAATGGACCTGGGCGATCGACGCGGCGGCGACCGGGATTTCGTCGAACCGGACATAGAGCGCCTCGATCGGCTGGGTGAATTCGGCCGTGATCAGCGCCCGGGCCTCGTTGCCGGGAAAGGGCGGCAGGCGATCCTGCAAGGTCGCCAGATCGGCGGTGACCTGTTCGCCGAGAATATCGGTGCGCGTCGACAGCATTTGGCCGAGCTTTATAAAGCTCGGCCCCAGTTCGGCGAGGGCCATGGCCAGCCGCTGCCCCGGACGCTGCCCGGCGACCCCGCGACGGCGGCGCACCAAAATGCGGGTCAGGCGCACATAAGGGCCGATCGCCTTGATGTCGTCGAACAAAAACAGCGCGTCGTGACGCGCCAAAAACAAGGCGATCGCGAGCAGGCGGGCGATGTTGCGGACGTTGCGCAGCATACCCGAATGCCGGCCGCGGCGGGTCAGACCCGCCAGGCCGAATGGAGCGCGGCGATGCCCCCGGTCAGGTTGCGATAGGCGACCCGGTCGAGCCCGGCGGCGGCGATCATTTCGGCAAGTTCGCCCGGGCGCGGGAACCGGCGGATGCTCTCGACCAGATATGCGTACGCGTCGCGATCGCCGGCGACGATCCTTCCGAGCAGCGGCAACACGTGGAAGCTGTGCAGATCGTAAAACGGCTGCAGCAACGGGGTCACCTCGGGGGTGAATTCGAGACAGAGAAAATGCCCGGACGGCTTCAGCACGCGCCGCGCCTCCGCAAGCGCCGCCTCGATCCTGGTGACGTTGCGCAAGCCAAAGGCAATCGTGCAAAGATCGATGGATCGATCGGCGATCGGCAGCCGCTCGGCATCGGCGCAGAGCCACTCTATCCCGTTCAGGATACCGCGATCGATGGCCCGGGCGCGGCCCACATTCAGCATCCGCTCGTTGACGTCGCAGACGACGACGCCTCCGCTGGCCTGCTTCGACCCGAGATCCCCTTCCGGCGGCGCCAGGCGCGGCAGAGCCCGGATCGCGATATCGCCGGTCCCTCCGGCCACGTCGAGCAGGCGCTGGCCCGGCCGCGGCTTCAGCAAGGCCACCATCTCGGCCTTCCACCAACGATGGATGCCGCCGCTCATCAGATCGTTCATCAGATCGTAGCGCGGCGCGACGCTGTCGAAGACCGCGCGGACCAGCGGGGCCTTCTCCGCTTCCGGCACCCGGCGAAAGCCGAAATCGGCGCCCCCCCTTGTCTCTTCCTCGCTCATCGGGCAGGAAGATAACCTGATCGGGTCCGGTGCACCATCGCGGCCCGACCGGAGCCGACACAGTCGGCCGCCGGCGCAGGCGGTGCCCCGGCGCAGCATTGACGGGCGGAGCAAATGCCCGAACTACCCGAAGTCGAGACGATTCGGCGCGGCCTGGCGCTGAAAATGACCGGCCGTCAAATCCTGCACGCCGAACTGCGCCGTGCCGATCTTCGGCGGCCGTTCCCGCCGGCGCTGGCATCCCGGCTCGAAGGCGCTCGGATCGGCGCGCTCAGCCGCCGCGGCAAATACATTCTGGTCGAGATCGATGCCGACGGGCTGTTGCTGCTTCACCTCGGCATGTCGGGTCGCATCACCGCCGGGGGTGCGGCACCCCACGGGCCGCACGACCATGTCGTTCTGACCTTGGACGACGGCACCGTGATCCGCTTCAACGACGCCCGCCGCTTCGGTACGCTCGATTACCTGAGGCGCGGCGAGGCGGCGCAGCATCCGCTGCTCGCCGGACTTGGGCCGGAGCCGCTCGAACCCGGTTTCGACGGACCCTATCTCGCGGCGAAACTCGCCGGCAAACTGACGCCGCTCAAGGCGGCGCTGCTCGACCAGCGGATCGTGGCGGGACTTGGCAACATCTATGTCTGCGAGGCGCTCCACCGCGCCCGCCTATCGCCGCGCCGCCTCGCCGGGACCATCGGCGGCGGCCGGGCGGCCGGTCTGGCGGCGGCAATCCGGGCCGTCCTGGTCGAGGCCATCGCCGCCGGCGGGTCGTCGCTGCGCGATTATGTTCAAGCCGACGGCGAACTCGGCTACTTCCAGCACCACTGGGCCGTCTATGGCCGTGAAGGCGAGCCTTGTCCCGGCTGCAATTGCGCCGAGGGGGTGCGCCGGATCGTGCAGTCCGGAAGGTCCACATTCTACTGCGCAAAACGGCAGCGCTAGAAAGGCCGGCGATGAGCGAGATTCCCGCCTACCAGACCATCCTCGTCGAACGCCGCGGAGCGGTCGGCCTCGTCACCCTCAATCGGCCGCAGGCGCTGAATGCGCTGAACGCGGCGCTGATCGCCGAACTCGCAGCGGCCTTGGACGAGCTCGAGGCCGACCCGGCGGTCGGCGCGATCGTCCTGACCGGCAATGAGCGGGCCTTCGCGGCCGGCGCCGACGTCAAGGAGATGGCAGAGAAAACCTATCCCGAAATCTATCTCGAAGATTTCATCACCCGCGGCTGGGAACGGGTCGGGCAATGCCGCAAGCCGGTCGTCGCGGCGGTCGCCGGCTTTGCGCTCGGCGGCGGCTGCGAGATCGCGATGATGTGCGACGTCGTCATTGCCGCCGACACCGCGCGCTTCGGTCAGCCCGAGATCACGCTCGGCACCATCCCGGGCGCCGGCGGGACCCAGCGCCTCGCCCGCTTTGTCGGCAAGGCCAAGGCAATGGATCTGTGCCTGACCGGACGGATGATGGATGCCGCCGAAGCCGAGCGGGCGGGGCTCGTCAGCCGGGTCGTGCCGGCGGCGGACCTCGTCGCCGAAGCGCTCAGGATCGGCGAGCGCATCAGCGCGATGTCGCAGCCGATAGCGATGATGGTCAAGGAATCGGTCAACCGGGCCTATGAGACGAGCCTCGCCGAGGGCGTGCGTTTCGAGCGCCGGCTGTTTCATGCGACCTTTGCCACCGAGGACCGCAAGGAAGGCATGGCCGCCTTTGTCGGCAAGCGCCCGCCGGCTTTCCGCAACCGGTGATTCGGCCCGACCTGCGGCCTTGCCGGACAGCGCCGTCCAGACAGCAGCGCCGTCCCGACGATTGACGCGCCGACAGCACGCCGCTAGACAACGCGTTTCAAATTCTTCGGCGAGCGAGCATGGCCACCCACAAATCAGCGGAAAAGCGCATCCGTCAGATCGTCAAGCGTACCGAAGTGAACCGCGCGCGGAAGAGCCGTGTGCGCACCTTTGTCAAAAAGGTCGAGACGGCGATCGCGACCGGCAACAAGGACGCCGCACAATCCGCGCTGCGGCTGGCGCAGCCCGAACTGCACCGCGCCATCACCAAAGGGGTGATGCACAAGAACACGGTCTCGCGAAAATTGTCGCGCCTCGCCACCCGCATCAATGCGCTCTGACGCCCCCGCGCCGGCCGCCATAAGATTGCGCGAGCAGCCCTCGAAATTTGAAAATTATGTTGGCGTTCCGGTTTCGATCCGGTTGCCACGGCACGAAGCCCTAAGCTACTATTACTGACAAGCGCTACCCGAAATCACGTTGGCGCCTCGTAAATATTAGCCAGGGAGCAGGTACCAAGCCTTATCCACGACTTATTGAACAGTAATAAGGCGACTTGGATGGGCAGAAGTACTTATTTCTGGGGGAAATCATTGGCTGATATTTGACCCGAGGTTGGGGTTATCAACGGAAATTCCGGCGGTGCTGCCGTCCTGTCAAGGGGGATATTGCGGTGGCAGAAGCAGGATGTCGCGGCGAGTGGCTTCACATTGTGGCGCGTCTGAAGGAGGAGGTCGGCGAAGCCGCCTTTCGCAACTGGCTGCAACCGATCAGCGTTCAGCGTGTCGGCGATGGGGAGGCGGTAATCGCCGCCCCAACCCGCTTCTTGCGCAATTGGGTCGCGACCCATTACGCCGACCGGATCCTCGCGTCATGGCGGGAGATGAACCGGCAGGTAAGCCGGCTTACGATCGTCGTGGCCGCGCCGAGCGAACCGCTGAACACGGCCGCGGCCGGTGGCAGCGGCAGCGGGACCGAGGCGGTGCGCGGGTCAGTCCCGGCAACCGCGACCGGCGGACCGGCGAATGACGCCGGGGACGACGGGGTGCAGGCTTCGGCCCTCGACCAGCGGTTTAATTTCGAAAATTTTGTCGTCGGCAAGCCCAACGAACTCGCCCATGCTGCGGCGCGCCGGGTCGCCGAGGCCTGCGTCGGCCCGGTCCATCTGGTGCCGTTCAACCCTCTGTTCCTCTATGGCGGGGTCGGCCTCGGCAAGACCCATCTGATGCACGCGATCGCCTGGCATGTCCGCAAACACGCCGTTTCCCGCAAAGTCATCTACCTGTCTGCCGAAAAATTCATGTACCAGTTCATCCGGGCCTTGCGGTTCAAGTCGACGATGGACTTCAAGGAGCAGTTCCGTTCGGTCGATCTGTTGATGATCGACGACGTCCAGTTCGTCAGCGGCAAGGATTCGACGCAGGAAGAACTGTTTCATACCTTCAATGCGCTGGTCGACCAGAACCGACAGATTGTAATTTCCGCCGATAAATCGCCCTCGGATCTCGAAGGGCTCGAAGAGCGGATGCGGTCCCGCCTCGGCTGGGGACTGGTCGCCGATCTGCACCCGACCAACTACGAGCTGCGCCTCGGAATTCTCGAATTGAAGGCCGAGCAGAGCGGCGTCCAAATTCCGCGCAAGGTGATGGAGTTCCTTGCCCATAAAATCACCTCCAACATTCGCGAACTCGAAGGCGCGCTGAACCGAATCGTGGCGAACATGCAGCTGGTCGGGCGCGCGATTACGCTCGAATCGGCCCAGGAGGAATTGCGCGATCTGTTGCGCTCGCATGAGCGCAGGGTGACCGTCGACGAGATCCAGCGGCGGGTCGCCGAGCATTTCAACATCCGGCTCGGCGAGATGACTTCGGATCGCCGGGCGCGGGCCGTCGCCCGGCCGCGTCAGGTCGCGATGTATCTGACCAAGCAGCTGACGACACGGTCATTGCCGGAAATCGGCCGCAAATTCGGCGGCCGCGATCACACCACGGTGATCCATGCGGTGCGCAAGATCGAGGAGCTGAAACAGACCGATCCGGCGCTGGCCGAGGATGTCGAGCTGCTGCGCCGCATGCTGCAGAACTGAGCCCGGGAGGCCCGGTCCCGCGCCGAACGGCGGCGTTATGCAGGTCAGGCGAAAAGCCGGGTCGGGTCCGCGCATCGAATTTGGCCACGGCTTTTTTTGTGCTAGGCTGCGGCCCCGTCTGCCTGACTTTGCAGGGTCCGCTCTTTGCAGGGTGACGCGACGGGGCGCCGACCCGGAACCACCGGTCGGCGGCTGGTCCGTCAACTTGCGTGTGTCAATATGAAACTGACGATAGAACGGGGCGCCCTGCTGAAGGCGCTGGGGCACGTACAGAGCGTCGTCGAGCGGCGCAACACGATTCCGATCCTGTCCAACGCGATGCTGCGCGTCGACCGCGAGCACGGACCCGGCCTTGGAACCCTGTCGCTGAGCGCAACCGACATGGATCTCGAAATTGTCGAGAGCGTGCCCGGGCAAATCGAACGCCCGGGCCGGACCACCGCGCCTGCCCATACGCTCTACGACATCGTGCGCAAACTGCATGAGGGGGCGCAAATCGAGATCGAGGCGACGACGGGCTCGGCCGGCGGAAATGCGTTGGTCCTGCGCTCGGGACGCTCGACATTCACGCTGGCCTGCCTGCCGCCCGAAGACTACCCGATCATGGCCAGCGGCGACCTGCCGCATAATTTCACGCTGACGGCCATCGAACTGCGCAGCCTGATCGACCGCACTCGGTTTGCGATTTCGACCGAGGAGACCCGGTACTATCTCAACGGCATTTATTTTCACGCGACCAAAAACGACGAGGTGCCGGTGATTCGCGCCGTCGCCACCGATGGGCACCGGCTGGCGCGGGTGGAGCTGGTGATGCCCGAGGGGGCGGGCGCGATGCCCGGCATCATTATCCCGCGCAAGACCATCATCGAACTGCGAAAGCTGGTCGAGGACAGCGAGGACGAGATCCAGATCGCTTTGAGCGAGACCAAAATTCGCTTCAAGTCCGGCGCCGCCGAACTCGTTTCAAAGGTAATCGACGGCACGTTTCCCGATTACGACCGGGTGATCCCGTCGCACAACGACAAGATTCTCGAAGTCAACTGCAAGGAATTCGCCGAAGCGGTCGATCGGGTGTCGACGATCTCGACCGAGAAGAGCCGGGCGGTAAAACTCGCGGTCGACAACGGCAACCTCGCGGTATCGGCGACAAGCCCGGAAAACGGGACCGCCGTCGAAGAGATCGAGGTGCGGTATTTGGCCGAACCGATCGAGATCGGCTTCAATTCGAGGTATCTGCTCGACATCACCGCACAGATCGGCGGCGAAGGCGCCCAATTCGTCATGTCGGACTCGGCCTCGCCGACAATCGTGCGCGACAGGGCCGATGCCAGCGCGCTCTACGTGCTGATGCCGATGCGGGTGTAGAGACGCGCTTCGTGGAGGCCGGAAGCAGGCTCGACGGGGTCGAAAAAAGGCGCGCTCAACCCCATATAATCAACATGTTTGCTGCGGCGCAGGAAGCCCCGAACAACCCCGCTGCGGCTGCCTTGACATCGGTCGCCCGCGTCGGCGTCACCCGGCTTGCGCTGACCGATTTCCGCAATTACCGAGAACTGCGGTTGATGCTCGACACCGGGCCGGTCGTGCTGACCGGTCCCAACGGCGCCGGGAAAACCAATCTGCTCGAGGCGGTCTCGTTCCTGGCGCCGGGCCGCGGGCTGCGCAGCGCCAACCTGACCGAGATCGATCGCCGGACCGCGTTTGATGATCGCAACGGAATAGAACGACCGCCGACGGTCGCAAAGCCGACCGGCTGGGCCGTCGCCGCCGTCGTCGACACCCGCCTCGGTCTGTTGCGCATCGGCACCGGCCGCGATGGCGCGGGCGGCGAAAAACGAATTGTCCGCATCGACGGCGAGCCGGCGCGCAGTCAGGCGGAGCTCGGCGGGCGGTTGGGCATCGTCTGGCTGACGCCGTCTATGGATCGGCTGTTCCTCGACGGCCCGGCCGGCCGGCGCCGCTTTCTCGATCGCCTGGTTCTGGCTCTCGATCCAATGCATGCGATGCGCCTGGCGAGCTATGACCGAGCGTTGCGCGAACGCGCGCGCCTGTTGCGCGACGGGTATGCCCTTAATCGGCCGGCCGACCCCGCTTGGCTCGCTGCCCTCGAAGAGGTAATGGCCGAGCAGGGTGTTGCCGTGGCGGCCGGCCGGCGCGAAACCGCAGCGCGTCTCGATCGCCTATGCGCCGAGGCCGCCGGCCCCTTCCCGCGCGCCCGGCTGACCCTGACCGGCACGGTCGAAGGCTGGCTCGAAACGATGCCGGCGCTGGCGGTCGAAGCCCGGTTTGCCGCGGCATTGGCGGCCAAGCGCCGTGGCGACGCGCATTTGGGCGGCGCCGAAATCGGCCCGCACCGGTCCGATCTCGACATTGCCGCAGCAGCCGGGGGGCTGGCCGCCGGGCTGGCCTCGACCGGCGAACAGAAGGCGCTGCTGATCTCGATCCTGCTCGCTCATGCGCGGCTGCCAGCAGGCGGTCCGCGGCGAGCCGCCGCTGCTGCTGCTCGACGAGGTCGCCGCCCACCTCGACGCCGGCCGGCGCGAGGCGCTGTTCGAAGCGCTGATCGCGACCCAAAGCCAGACCTGGCTCACCGGCACCGACGCGGCGCTGTTTGCGCCGTTGCGCCGTCAGGCGCAATTTTTGTCGGTTCGCGACGGCAGCCTGACGCCGACCCCATTTTAATTCGAGAGAGAACGCACCCCACCGACATGGCGAATTCATCCGCACACGATCCCGTCTCGCACGCCCCAATCGTCCCGCAAGATCCCGTCGTCCCGAAAGATCCCGTCGTCCCGCAAGATCCCGTCGCCCCGCACGGCCCCGGCGCCGCGCAGATCGCGCCCGCCGGCGCCCCCGCCCGGCCGGCCAATGGCGCCAACGGCATCGATGCCACCTACAACGAGCAGTCGATCGAGGTGCTGCGCGGGCTGGAAGCGGTGCGCAAGCGGCCGGGCATGTACATCGGCGACACCGATGACGGCTCCGGCCTGCACCACATGGTCTACGAGGTCGTCGACAACGCGATCGACGAGGCGCTCGCCGGCTATTGCGACACCGTCACCGTCAGCCTGAATGCCGACGGCTCGGTCACGGTGACCGATAACGGGCGCGGCATCCCGGTCGGCATCCATGACGAGGAGGGCGTTTCCGCCGCCGAGGTGATCATGACCCACCTCCATGCCGGCGGCAAATTCAACCAGAACGCCTACAAGGTCTCGGGCGGATTGCACGGGGTCGGGGTCTCGGTCGTCAACGGCCTGTCGTCGCGGCTCGATCTGCGCGTGTTCCGCGACGGGTCGGAGTGGTTCATCCGCTTTCTGGACGGCGTACCCGAAGCGCCGCTCGCCGAAATCGGCCCCGCCCCGGTCTGGCCCGCCGGGTCGAACCGCGAAGGGCAGGTCACCGGCACCGAGATCACCTTTCTGCCGAGCGTCGGGACGTTCACCAGGACCGAGTTCGATTTCAACACCCTGGAGCATCGGCTGCGCGAACTCGCTTTTCTGAACAGCGGCGTCACCTTGGTGCTGAGCGACCTCCGCGGGGTCGAGCCGAAAACCGCGACCTTGCATTTCGAGGGCGGGCTCGAAGCCTTTGTGCGCTACCTCGACCGCTCCAAGCAGCCCTTGCATGCGCCGCCGATCGCGATCGGCGGCGAGCGCGACGATATTCTGCTCGAAATCGCGATGGAGTGGACCGACAGCTATCACGAGACGATGCTGTGTTTTACAAACAACATCCCGCAGCGGGATGGCGGGACCCATCTCGCCGGTTTCCGCGCGGCGCTGACCCGCACCGTCAACGCCTACGCCAATGACAGCGGCATCGCCAAAAAGGAAAAGATCGCGCTGGCCGGCGAGGACATGCGCGAGGGCCTGACCTGCATCCTGTCGGTCAAGGTGCCCGATCCGAAATTTTCATCGCAGACCAAAGAAAAGCTGGTCTCGTCGGAGGTCCGCCCGGCGATCGAAGGCATCGTCGCCGATAAGCTGACCCAGTGGTTCGAGGAGCATCCGGCCGACGCCAGGAAAATCGTCGCCAAAGTCGTCGAGGCCGCAGCCGCGCGCGAGGCGGCGCGCAAGGCGCGCGACCTGACGCGGCGCAAAGGGGCGCTCGACATCGCCAATCTGCCGGGCAAACTCGCCGACTGCCAGGAACGCGACCCGGCCAAGAGCGAACTCTTCATCGTCGAGGGCGACAGTGCCGGCGGCTCGGCAAAGCAGGGCCGCGACCGGCGCAATCAGGCGATCCTGCCGCTGAAGGGCAAGATTCTCAACGTCGAGCGCGCCCGCTTCGACAAGATGCTGGGCTCCGCCGAGATCGGAACGTTGATTGCCGCGCTCGGCACCGGGATCGGGGCCGAGGATTTCGATCCGGCCAAGGCGCGCTACCACCGCATCATCATCATGACCGATGCCGATGTCGACGGCAGCCACATCCGCACCTTGCTGCTGACCTTCTTTTTCCGCCAGATGGCGGAATTGATCGCCAAAGGATTTCTCTATATCGCCCAGCCGCCGCTCTACCGATTGCAGCGCGGGAATGCGAAGGCGGTCTATCTGAAGGACGACGCCGCTCTCGAAGCCTATTGCATCGACGCCGCCTTGCGCGACGCGGTGTTCACCCAGCATGACGGGGTCGAGCGCGCCGGCAACGACTTGCGCGACCTGCTGGAAGGGGCGCGCATTCAGCGCCGCTGGATACAGTCGCTGGCGGGGAAGGTAGGCAATGTCGAGGTCGTCGAGCAGGCGGCGCTCGCCGGGGCGCTGTCGGCCGCCTTTCTGGCCGATCCCGCCCCCGATCTCGACCGGGCCGCCGAGGCCGCCCGGTTGACCGCCGAGCGGCTGAACCGCCTTGCCGCCGAGCATGAGGGCAACTGGCGCAGCGAAGTCATCGCCGGCGAGGCGCTGGTGTTCAGCCGGGTCCGCCAGGGCGTCGACGAGCGGCGACTGATCGACGCGGCCCTGCTGCGCGGCGCCGAGGCGCGCCGCCTCGACGCCGATCAAGGCGCGCTGCGGGAGGTCTACGACCGCCCGGGCACGTTCGCCGCGCGTGACAAGAGCTGGATGATTCCCGGCCCGACCAGCCTCGTCGAAGCCGTCATGGAGCTGGGCCGCCGCGGCATCGAGGTCAACCGCTACAAAGGCCTCGGCGAAATGAACCCCGAACAGTTGTGGGAAACCACGCTCGACCCCGAAGCCCGTTCGCTGTTGCAGGTCCGGGTCAGCCATGCCGATTCGGCCGAAGAAACCTTCTCGACCCTGATGGGCGACCTGGTCGAACCGCGCCGCGACTTCATCCAGTCGAACGCTCTCAGCGTCGCCAACCTCGATGTGTGAACCGGTCACGCCGCCGAGCTGACGGCGGCGGCATCGACTCTGCCGACGGAAGCGGCCGGGCGCCTCAGCGGGCTTCGCTGGCGCGCATGATCGCGCCGTAGAGCTGCTCGACGACGCGGGTATCGCGGCTCGGATGGCGGCGGTCGCCGGCGGACCGCCGCGGTTGGGGATGGACGATGCCAAGGCTCGGCACATGTCCGCCCGGGCTGTCGTAGACCGCGCCGTAGAGAACGCGCACCCGGTAGAGCGACACCGACGAGGGAAGTCTGTCGGCTTGACGGCCGCCGCCGATCCAGGCGTCCATGTTGCCCGGCCCCCAATTATAGGCGGCGACCGCGTCGGGCCAAGTGCCGTAGCGGCGGTACAAGCGCGCGAGATAAGCGCGGCCGAGCGCGCGGTTTTCGCTCACGTCGAAGCGATCGCCGCCGCCGGCATCGACGGCCGCGGCGGCCGACACCTGCATCGGCCCCTGCGGCCCGTCAGGCTCGGGTCTCCACATCCGAAAATCGGCCCCGTGGCTCGAACTCGACACCGTCCACGGCAACCGCGACGCGGTCGAGGGCAGCATCGCCGCCGCGCGACAACGATCCGGCTTCAGCGCTGCTCAAGGTGCCGACCGCCGCCCCTATCAACGCCGACGCCAGTGCGGGGAACAGCCGCTCGCAGGGTCGGCCTAGCCTTGCCATCCGAGCTGTCGCCGCGATGTTCCCCTACTCCCAATAGGCGGCGATGATCGTATTGTCGGCGCCCAGCATCAGGTTGAGCCGGTTCGGGTCGTGGGTAACACCCCTGATGCCGCGGTTCGGCGGGATCCAGCGCAGGATCTTCGGCAGGTCCTCTTCGCGGACGACGCCCGCGGTCCCGGCCGCCGCCTTGCCCTTCTCGGCGAATTTTTTGCCGACGCAATCCTTGCAGCCGTCGACCTTGATCGTGGTCCCGGCATGACCCGGAATATTGGTGACCTCGATTACGTTTTCCGAAGCGCGCACCCGCACCCCTTTGAAGCCGTGCCCCTCCTGTAAGGTGAAAACGGCGCTGATCGGGACAAACCCTTCAGCGGGTTGCGACTGCACCGGTTCGGCCGCGATAAATTGCAGGTCGAGGATGTCGTCGAGCGGTTTGCCGGCGATCGTCGGGACCAGCTGCGGCCCGCTCCAGCCTTGCGATCCGGTCAAGCCCGTCACCCGTACGATATCTACCTGGGGTTCGGCCGAGGTCCGCAGCACCTCGACGCTGGTGACATAGAGCACCGGGAGATCGACGGCCGATGGTTCGGATTGGAGTGACGGCGCACCACCTTCGCTCCCGGCCGACGCATTGATGTCCGGTGCTCCTGTTGCCTGGGCAAAAGCCAGCCCCGCCAGACAGCCCTGGATCGCCATTGCCGCGCCAAGCAGCCGCAGGCTGTGCTTCATCTTGTTCATTCTGTCCTCCGAATCGACGGTGGTCATCGGCAAGCTCGGACTTCCTGGTCGGCAGATTGTCCGGCGAGTGGAACGGACGATACCCCGTTCGGCTCGGTCGCAGCCGCGACCGGCAGCCGCTCCAGGGCATCGAGCACCAGATCGGTCGCCCGCATCTTGGTCACGCGGCAATAGGTGGTCTCGGTGCTGATGAAGCTGCCGTTCTCGGCGAGCTTGTTGACCGGCTCGCCGCCGCCGCACACCGAAAAATACTCGCATGAATCCCGGCATTTCATCACCCCGGCGTCAATATCGGCGCGCATCCGGATAAAATTCGGCCGGTTCGGCATGTCGAGCAGAGAATCTTGATTGATGTTCCCCAATAGAAAATCGTCGTATGCCGGATTTTTTAAGCCGAGAAGTTCAGGCGAGAAGGTCGAGATGTTGCCGGACCAATCCATGCTGGTGATCGCAAACGGTTCGACGAGTTGATTGCGGAACGGCGCCTCGTCCGGGCGGATGACCTGGCGCATCGCGTGTTCGATCTCGCGCACAAAGCCGATCCTCTCCGGCTCCGTGGCCGACAGCCGCCAAAACTCGCTCAAGAACTCGTAATAGGCCGTTTCCACGTCGGCTTCTCCGAAGGATTCCGAAACATGGTCCCCTTCGCTCTCCTCGACGTTGAAGCACACCCGCTCGATCCCTTCGGCCAAGTAGAAATCGAACATGTCTCGCGGCGCCGCCATGCTGGCCGCCGACAGCACCGAGATCACATGAAACGGGATGTTGTGGCGGCGCAACAACCGGATCCCGGCGATGGTGCGCGCAAAGGTGCCCCGCCCCGACCGCGTCAACCGATTGCGATCGTGAAAATGCTGCGGACCGTCGACGCTGACCCCCAGGTTGATCTCGGTTTCGGCGAAGAATCGGCACCACGCCTCGTCAATGAGCGTGCCATTCGTTTGAAACGAATGCATGACGGCGATCTGCGGAGGCTTGAGCTGGTCGATCAGCGCAAATGCGTCGCGGTAAAAGCCGATCGGCAACACCATCGGTTCCCCGGCATGCCAGATCACCGACAGCCCGTCGCCGACCCATCCCGACGCGAATACCTGGGCAAACAAGTTGCGCAGCGTGTTCGTTGCAACGACCGCTTTCGAATTCCGGTCGGGCAGGTAACAATATTTGCAATCGATGTTGCAGAACGGGGTCGGCTGGACGACCAGCAACTCTATTGTCGGCACGGGGGCGCCCGCCGCCGGCGCTGCCTCGGCCGGCCGCCTACCAATTACGCCACCAATTGTTCCAGTTGTTCCAATTGCGCCAGTTGTTCCAATTTGGCCAGCCCCAACCCCAGCGCGGGCGGAAACCCCAATTGCGCCACCAATTGCCCCAGGCGAGCCTCAGATCCTCGTCTTTTCCGTTGGCCGTCTCGTTGCCGGCGGCGTCCGAAACCGCCTGGCGAATCGCCGCGAGCCGTTCGGATACGCGGCTCTGGTCAAAGGCCCGCGGTTGCAGGCCGGCCGGCTCCTCTTTCGCCGCGGCAGGCGCGGTCGCGCCCAGCAGCAGCGACATGCCGACTGCCCCGGCCGGAACGACCCCGGAAAGGATCTGCAAGTATTTCTGCCGCAGCGACATCAGGTCACCTCATCGATCGACGATCGGGCATCGCCCGCTCGGTACTGCCTCGGACCAAATTATCTGTCGGCACCAGAACAATGGGTCGCGCAATTTTTGACGACCGGCCACGGAGGTGAAGCGCTCACGCCCAAATTGATCTCACCAGTTTCGCCAAAAATTTGGCCAGCCGTTCCGCCAGCCGCCGTTGTGCCAGCCGTTACCCCAGGCGACGTTGCGCCACCCGCCATTGCGCCACCCGCCGTTACGCCAGCCCCAGCCGCCGTTGCGCCATCCGAAATTGGCCCAGGCAAGCTGCACTCCGCCGGCCGACGCGTCGCGGTTGCGGCCGGCGACATCGGAGACCGCCTGCCGAATCGCCGCGAGCCGTTCGGAAACGCCGGCCTGATCGGAGGCTGTAGGCTGGAGGCCGGCCGGTTGCTCGCGCGCCGCGCCCGGCGCGGTCGAACCGAGCAACAACCAGGCGCTGACCGCCCCAGCCGGTACGATCCGACCCAGGACCGCAAGATATTTCCGGCGCAACGACATCGGCATCCCCTCCCGATCCACCATCAGTGCCAGTCGAACCAACCCGAACATCCGCAGCCCTTATACGCAGCGAGCAGCGAAATGTTTCCCCTGCACCAAGCCTATAGCAAGGCTTGGCCGCCGCGGTCAAACGCGCGTGCGGCATCGATCGCGCGGATTCGCCTCGCCGCCCTCGCCCAAGGCGGGGAAAGTTCGAGGATTCGGGCAACACCGGACAATCCGGCTCATGCCCGGCTTTTGGCCAAGCCGCTTTGCTGCCTCGTCTTCACACCTGCTCCAATTCGATCAGCGTGCCGCAGAAATCCTTCGGGTGCAAAAACAGCACCGGCTTATCGTGCGCGCCGAGCTGCGGCTGGCCGTCGCCGAGCACCCGCGCGCCGGCGGCGCTCAGCCGGTCGCGGGCGGCGATGATGTCGTCGACTTCATAGCACAGGTGATGCATCCCGCCGGCCGGATAGCGTTCGAGGAAATTCCGCACCGGCGAGGCCGCGCCGAGCGGTTCGAGCAACTCGATCCTGCTGTTCGGCAACTCGACGAAAACGACCGTGACGCCGTGCGCCGGCAGCGGCTGCGGCTGCGAGACGCGGGCGCCGAGAGCCTGGCGATAAAGCGCCGCCGCCGCGGCGAGATCGGGCACCACGATCGCGACGTGATTGAGCCTGCCGATCATCGCTCGTCGCCTCCCAGTCGGAGCAGATGGATCTCGACCAACGGGCGCTTGCCAAAGCGCTCGTTGAGAACCCGGCGCAACGCCCGCCGCGCAGCCTCACGCACCGTCTCGTCGTCGCGGCGCGCGGTGGCCCGCACTTCGTCGAGCGCACGTTCGACGGCAGCGATCAGAACCGGCGTTGCCGCCGCGGCCGCCGCACTCTCGACCAGACCGATCAGGCTGATCGCCGGCGGCGCGGCGAGGCGGCCGTGACGATCGAGAACCAGGCTCGCGACGGCGCTGCCGTTGAGAGTCAGGCGTCGTCGCTCCTTGAGCGCCTCGCCGGCCAGCGGCAGCAGAGTATTGCCGTCGCTCGCCAGACGCCCGACCGGCACCTCGTCGACGATCGCCGCGCTGCCGGGGCCGAGCCGGACCACATCGCCGTTCTCGATGACCAGGGGTTGCGGAACCTGGCATTCGGCGGCGAGCCGGGCATGGGCGATCAGATGCCGGGCTTCGCCGTGAACCGGGATCGCGACACGCGGCTTGACCAGCTGATACATGCGGATCAGCTCGTCCTGCGCCGGGTGCCCGGAGACATGGACGAAATGATCGAGCTCGGTGACGATCTCGACCCCGAGCCGGGCCAGCGCGTTCTGCAGCCGGGCGATCGCCTTCTCGTTGCCCGGAATGATCCGCGACGAAAAGATCACGGCATCGCCGGTTTCCAACACGACGTCGGGATGGTTTTCGCGGGCGATCCGGGCGAGGGCGGCGCGCGGCTCGCCCTGGCTTCCGGTGCAGATCAGCACGATCTTGTCGCGCGGCATGAAGCCGGCTTCCTCCGCGGTCAGAAACCGCGGCAGATCGCGCAGATAGCCGGTCTCCCTGGCGGCCTTGTCGATCCGCCACAACGATCGCCCGACGAGCGCAACCTGGCGGTCATGCGCGGCGGCGGCGTGTGCGATCGTCTCGAGCCGGGCGACGTTCGAGGCAAAGCAGGCGACCGCCACGCGGGCATCCCAGCGGCCGACGAGTTCGGTCAGCGACACTCGCAGATCGGCTTCGGAACCGGAGGTGCCCGGCCGCAGCGCATTGGTCGAGTCGCAGATCAGCGCGTCGACGCCCTCCTCGCCGAGCCGGCGCAATGCCGCCTCGTCCGCCGCCGGGCCGATCAGCGGGTCCGGGTCGAACTTCCAATCGCCGGTATGCAATACCGTCCCGGCCGGGGTGCGCAGGACGACCGCATTCGGCTCCGGGATCGAATGGGTCAGGGTGATCAGTTCGAGGTCGAACGGGCCGATCCGGAACCGCCCCGACATCGGCACGATGTTGATCCTGACCTGATCGGCAAGCCCGGCCTCCACCAGCTTGGTGCGCAGCAGCGCGGCGGTGAACGGCGTCGCCCAGACCGGACAGCGCAGCTGCGTCCACAGATAGGGGATGGCGCCGATGTGGTCCTCATGCGCGTGGGTCGCGACGATCCCCAGCAACCGGTCGCGGCGCTCGGCGATAAAGGCGGGGTCGGGCATCACCACCTCGACCCCGAACTGCGAATCGTCGCCGAAGGTGACCCCGCAATCGACGATCAGCCAGTCGCCGGCGTAGCCGTAAAGACTGAGATTCATTCCGATCTCGCTCGATCCGCCGAGCGAAACAAAGAACAGCGCGCCGGATTTGTCGACCTGCGGCCGGGTCTCGGATCGATACCAAAGGTCGTTCATCGGTTGGTGTTGTGACGGTGGATCAGCCGCAGTCCCCACAAGGTCAAGTCGCGATCGACCTTGTCGATCATATCGGTGGCGCCGGCAAAGAGCGACGCAAGCCCGCCGGTCGCCACCACGCCCATCGTCTCGCCGCGCTCCTGGCGAATGCGCCGGACGAGGCCCTCGATCAGACCGACATAGCCCCAGAACACGCCGGATTGCATCGCCGGGACCGTGCTGCGGCCGACGACCGAGGGCGGGCGCAGCATCGCGACATGCGGCAATTGCGCGGCAGCCAGCTCCAACGCCTGCAGCGACAGGTTGGGGCCCGGCGCGATGACGCCGCCGCAATAACTGCCCTTGCGGTCGACAATGTCGAAATTCGTCGCGGTGCCGAAATCGACGACGATCAGCGGCGGGTGGTAACGATCCTGGGCGGCGACTGAGTTGGCCACCCGGTCGGCGCCGACATCCCTGGCCGGCATATCGACATCGATATCGATGGCGATACGGCACGCCGGCGACCCGACGACCAGCGGCTCGCAGCTCAGATAGCGCTGGCACAGTTGGATCAGGTTGAACATCGCATCGGGCACGACATTGCCGATGATCGCGGCATCGATATCGCTTGGCTTGAGCCCGGCGAGCGACAGCAGCTGAGTGAGCCAGATGGCGTATTCATCGGCGGTGCGGCGGGAGTTGGTCGAAATTCGCCACGAGGCGCGCAATTCGTCGCCGGCATAGACGGCAAACACCGCGTTGGTATTGCCGGAATCGATGGCAAGCAGCATGGCGGCCCCCGTCACGGGTTCGTCGGAAATACCTCGCCGGCCGAGATGCGCCGCACCCCCTCTCCGGTCTCCAGCAGTAGCGCTCCCTGCGCATCCAAATCGAGGCAGCGGCCGCGCAACGTGACTTTCTCCAGACGGACTTGGATCGGCTCGCCGAGCGATGCCGCACGCTGTTTCCAGGCCTCGCGGACCGCGGCAAAGCCGTCCTCGCGCCAGCGCTGCGCCCAGGCGCAGAAATGCCGGGCAAAGGCTTCGAGCATGGCGGCCGGCGGTACGGGTTCGAGGCCCTGGCCGGCGAGCGAGGCGGCCGGGAACTCGGTCGCCGACGGCGCCCAGGCGAGGTTGACCCCGAGGCCGAGGACCAGCCAGGCCAACGCATCGCCCTTGCCGATCTCGGATTCGAGCAGGATGCCGGCGATCTTGCGGCCGCCGAGCAGCACGTCGTTGGGCCATTTGCAGGCGAGCCCGCCGAGCCCCGGGAACAACTCGGCCAACGCATCGCAGCTTGCCAATGCCGCGGCAAAGCCGAGCTGCGCCGCCCGAGCGGCCGGACAGTCGGGTCGCAGGACCAGCGACGCATAAAGATTGCCCGGCGGCGACAGCCAGCGCCGCCCGCGCCGGCCGCGCCCGGCGGTCTGCTCCAACGCCCACACCACCGTCCCTTCGGCGGCGCCGGCGCGGGCCAGCCGCTTGGCTTCGTCGTTGGTGCTGCCGATCGTCTCGAAGAAAATCAGCCGGTAGGCGGCGGGAAGCGCCGGCAGCACCCGCGTCACCGGACGAACAGCGCCGCGGCCGCCGCTTCGGCGGCGCCGACGATCGGGCCGGGGAGCAGGAAGAAAAACATCGTGACCAGGGCCGTGACGACCAGCACCCCTTTGAGCTCGGCCGCGATTGGATGATCGAATGCGTCGGTCGGCTCGTCGAAATACATCACTTTGACCACGCGCAGGTAATAGAAAGCCCCGACTACGCTGGTCACGACGCCGATGACGGCGAGCCCGGTGAGCCTGGCGTCGATCGCCGCCAGAAACACGTAAAGCTTGGCGAAGAACCCGGCGGTCGGCGGAATCCCGCTCAGCGCGAACATGAAGATCGCCAGCGCCAGAGCGAGCCCCGGCTGCGACTGGGACAGCCCGGCCAGATCCGAGATTTCCTCCAACATCTGCCCCTTGCGGCGCATGCACAGGATCACCGTCCAGGTGCCGACATTCATGAACAGGTAGATCGCCAGATAGACCAGCACGCCGCGGATCCCGCTGGCGCTGCCGGCGGCAAGCCCTATCAGCGCATAACCGGCATGACCGATCGAGCTGTAGGCCATCAGCCGCTTGATGTTGTGCTGGGCGACCGCGGCGACGGCGCCGAGCACCATCGAGGCGACTGAAAGAAACACGATGATCTGTCGCCATTCACCGATCAACGGACCGAACGGCGCCATCATGACGCGGACGAACAACGCGAACGCCGCCATCTTTGGCGCAACGGCGAAGAATGCGGTGACCGGGGTCGGCGCACCCTCGTAGACGTCGGGCGTCCACATATGAAACGGCACCGCCGATATCTTGAAGGCGAGGCCGACAACGACGAAGACGAGGCCGATGACCATGCCGGCCGAAGCCGACATGCCGGCGCCCAGCAGCCGGGCAATCTCAGGAAACGCGGTCGTGCCGGAGAAACCGTAAACCAGCGAAATTCCATAGAGCAGCATGCCCGAGGACAGACCGCCGAGGACGAAGTATTTGAGCCCGGCCTCGCTCGACCGCGTCGAATCGCGATTAAAGCTGGCGACGACATAGAGCGACAGGTTCTGCAGTTCCAGGCCGACATAAAGCGTGATCAGATCATTGGCCGAGATCATGATCATCATGCCGGTCGTCGCCAGCATGACGAGGACCGGGAATTCGAAACGGGCGATCCCCTGCTCCTCGTTGTAGTGCAACCCGATGACGATGGTGACGGCCGAGCCCACGAGCACCAGCGTCTTCATGAATACGGCAAAAGAGTCGGAGACGAACATGCCGAAAAAGCCGGTGCGGTGTTCGCCGCCGCCGGCAACGACCAGGACCAGGACGACGACCAACGCCGCAACCGCGAGCCAGGAGACCAACCGCGTCGAGCTTTCGCCGCGCAGCGCCCCCAACAAAAGCAGCGCCATCGCCGCCGCGGCGAGAACCATCTCCGGCAATGCCGGAGACAGGATGGGAACGGCGAAGGGCGGCATGACCCGCGCGCCCTAAGGCAGGCTCGCCCGGCGCAACCCGGCCGCGTCGGTGGCGGAGTGGACCTGCGCCACCAGATGGTCGACCGAGGTGCGGATCGGCTGCAAGAAAGAATTCGGATAAAACCCCATCCACAGCACCAGCAGCGCCAGCGGCGCGAACAACGCCTTCTCGCGCGGGCTCAGATCGAGGATGTCGCGCAAATCGGCGCGGGTGATCGTGCCGAAAATCGTGCGCCGATAGAGATAGAGCATATAGGCCGGGCCGAGAAACAAGGCCGTCGCCGCCAAGGTGCATTCGAGAGTGCTGACCCGGAAGGTCCCGAGCAGGATCAGAAACTCGCCGACAAAGCCGCTGGTGCCGGGCAGACCGACCGCCGCCAGCGTGAACACCATGAAGAAGAAGGCATAGCTCGGCATACGCTGGACGAGCCCGCCAAAGCGGGCGATTTCGTGCGTATGCAGCCGATCGTAGAGGACGCCGACGCACAAAAACAGCGCCCCCGAGACCAGACCGTGGCTCAACATCTGGATCACGGCGCCCTGCACTGCCTCGCTGGTCACCGCGAAGGTGCCCATCGTCACAAAGCCCATATGGGCGATCGACGAATAAGCGATCAGCTTTTTCATGTCGGTCTGGGCCAGCGCCACCAGCGAGGTGTAGATCACCGCGACGGCGCTGAGGATAAAGATCAGCGGCGTGAAAAAATGCGAGGCCAGCGGAAACATCGGCAGCGAGAAGCGCAGAAAGCCGTAACCCCCGAGCTTCAATAGAATGCCGGCCAGGATGACCGAGCCCGCGGTCGGCGCCTCGACATGCGCGTCGGGCAGCCAGGTGTGCACCGGCCACATCGGCACCTTGACTGCAAACGAGGCAAAAAACGCCAGCCAGAGCCATTTCTGCAAACCGGCAGGAAAGCTGTGGGTCAACGCCACTTCGATATCGGTGGTCCCGGTCTGAAAATACACCGCCAAAACGGCCAGCAGCATCAACACGGAGCCAAGCAACGTATAGAGAAAGAACTTGAAGGCCGAATAGATGCGGTTCGACCCGCCCCACACGCCGATGATCAGAAACATCGGGATCAGCACGCCCTCGAAGAAGATATAAAACAGCACGAAATCGAGGGCGCAGAAGATGCCGACCATCAGCGTTTCGAGGACGAGGAAGGCGATCATGAATTCCCTGACGCGAAACTGTATGACCACCCAGGCCGAAACAACGCAAAGCACCGTCAGCAATGTCGACAGCAAGACAAAGAACAGAGAGATCCCGTCGATCCCCATATGGTAGGTGAAATGAAAGCCGCCGACGCTGACCCAGTTCGCCCGTTCGACGAACTGGAATTGCGCGGTATGGGGGTCGAATTCGACCCACAGCACGCAGCGACAGGGCAAAGACGATCGCCGAGGTCCACAGCGCGATGTTGCGCGCATTGCGGGCCACCAAGGCGTCCTCGCCGCGGGCCAGCATGATGAAGCCGGCACCGACCAACGGCAGAAATGTCACCAGCGAGAGAAGCGGCCAATGGCTCACAGTGGCTGTCCGGTACTCAGTGCGGCAACAGGTACCAGGTGACCAGCGCGACGAGTCCGATCATCATCGCGAACGCGTAGTGATAGAGATACCCGGTTTCCAGCCGGCTCGCCTGCCGCGCCAGATCGCGGGTCAGGGCGGAGACCCCGTCCGGGCCGAGCCCGTCGATGACGGCGCCGTCGCCCGATTTCCACAGCCCGTCGCCGAGCACGAAGGCGGTGCGCACGAACAGCCAATCGTACAGCTCGTCGAAATACCATTTGTTGAGCACGAACAGATAAATCGCCCGGAACTGCGCGGCCAGCCGCACCGGCAACCTGGGATCGACGACGTAGAAGACATAGGCGATGCCGATGCCGCCGAGCGCCATGATCAAAGGCAGATAGCGGACCGTGGGCGGCACGCTCTCGATCGCGCCCAACGAGTTGTGTTGCGGCAGCACAAAGATCGCGCTCCTCCAGAAGCCCTCATGCTGATCGCCGACAAAATGGCCGTAGGCGAGCCCGCCGAAACAAGCGGCGCCGATCGCCAAGACGATCAACGGGATCAGCATCACCCATGGCGCGTCATGGGCGTGATGCCAAGTCTCGTCATCGGCGCGCGTTTTGCCGTGAAAGGTCATGAACATCACACGCGATATGTAAAAGGCGGTCATGAACGCCGTCAGGGTGCCGAGCACCCAGCCATAGCGGCCGACCGCCGTCCCCGAGGCCCAGGCGGCTTCGAGGATCGTGTCCTTCGAAAAATAGCCGGAAAAGCCGACGCCCCAAATGCCGATGGCGCTCAGCGACAACGCGCCGACCCACATCGTCGCATAGGTGACCGGGGTCTTGCGCCACAAGCCGCCCATCCGACGCATGTCCTGCTCGCCGCCCATCGCGTGGATCACCGCACCGCAGCACAGGAACAGGAGGCCCTTGAAGAAGGCGTGGGTGAACAGGTGAAAAATGCCGGCGGCATAGGCCGAAACGCCGCAGCCGATGAACATGTAGCCGAGCTGGCTGCAGGTCGAATAGGCGACCACCTTTTTGATGTCGTTCTGCGCCATGCCGATGCTGGCGGCGAAAATGCAGGTGGTGCCGCCGATGACGCCGACCACGCCGATCGCGGTCGGCGCATATTCGAACAGCGGCGAAAAGCGCGCGACCATGAACACGCCGGCGGTCACCATCGTCGCGGCGTGGATCAGCGCGGAGACGGGTGTCGGACCCTCCATCGCATCCGGCAGCCAGGTGTGGAGCGGGATCTGCGCCGACTTGCCCATTGCTCCGATGAACAGGAGGATGCAGGCCAAAGTCAGCGAATTGACGCGCCAGCCGAGAAAGTCCATCGTCGTGCCGGCGACGCTCGGCGCCTTGCCGAAGATCGTGCCGAAATCGAGCGTGCCGAAGATCACGAACACCGCGAAGATGCCGAGGGCGAAGCCGAAATCGCCGATCCGATTGACCAGAAACGCCTTGATCGCGGCGGCGTTGGCGGCCGGGCGGTCGTACCAGAACCCGATCAAGCAGATACGACATCAGCCCGACGCCTTCCCAGCCGAAGAACAGCTGCACGAAGTCGTTGGCGGTGACCAATGCCAGCATGGCGAAGGTGAAGAGGCTCATATAAGCCATAAAGCGCGGGATCGACGGATCCTCGGCCATGTAGCCGATCGAATAGACATGGATCATCGACGAGAGGACGGTCACGGTGACGATCATGACCCCGCTCAAGGTATCGAGCCGGATCGACCAGCCGACATCGACCCCGCCGGCCTGGATCCAGGTCGCCAGCGGGATCACCCGCGCGCCGTCGGCGGCGAGGATGTCGCGGAACACGAAAATCCCCAACGCCGCGGCCAGCAGCAAGGCGGCGCAGGTGACGATTTGCGAGCCGCGGTCGCCGATCGCGCGGCCGAAGAAGCCGGCGATGACGGCGCCGAGCAAGGGCAGAAAGACGACGGCAACCGCCAATGCCTCAGCCTTTCATCATGTTGATGTCTTCGACCCGGATCGTGCCGCGGTTGCGGAAATAGACGACCAGGATGGCGAGCCCGATTGCGGCCTCCGCCGCCGCCACGGTCAAGACGAACATCGCGAAGGCCTGACCGACCATGTCGTTCAGCCACACCGAGAAGGCCACGAAGTTGATGTTGACCGCAAGCAGCATCAACTCGATCGACATCAGGATGATGATGACGTTCTTGCGGTTGAGAAAGATGCCGAATATGCCGAGGGTGAACAGGATCGCCGCCACGGTCAGATAGTGGGTCAACCCGATGGTCATGATCCGGCGCCCCCGCCGACCGGGACCTTTACCACCTCGACCGATTGCGCGCGGGTGCGGCCGAGCTGGGCCGCGATCGATTGCCGCCGCAGATCGGCGCGCTGGCGCAAGGTCAGCACGATGGCGCCGACCATCGCCACCAGCAGGATCAACCCGGCGACCTGAAACGCAAACAGATAGCGGGTGTAGAGGATATCACCCAACGCCCTGGTATTGGTCACGGCGACGGCATGCGCCGGCAACGAGGACGGCAGGCCGAACTCTGCGGGGGCGATCGTCCTGCCGCCCACCGTCACGATCAGCTCGGCCAACAGGATCAATCCCACCAGCGCACCGACCGGAAGATAGCGCACGAACCCGCTGCGCAGCTCGTCGAAGTCGATGTCGAGCATCATCACGACGAACAAAAACAGCACCGCCACCGCGCCGACATAGACGATGACGAGGATCATCGCCAGGAACTCCGCCCCGATCAGCAGAAACAAGCCGGCGGTATTGAAGAAGGCCAGGATCAGAAACAGCACCGAGTGCACCGGGTTGCGGGCCGAGACCACCATTGCCCCGGACGCCACCGTCAGCACGGCGAAGACGTAGAAGAGGATCGCCTGAAGGAGCACGGCCGCCAGTCACCGGTACGGGGCGTCGAGGGCCAGGTTCTTGGCGATTTGGGCTTCCCAACGGTCGCCGTTCTCGAGCAGCTTGTCCTTGTCGTAGAACAACTCCTCGCGCGTCTCGGTGGCAAACTCGAAATTCGGTCCCTGGACGATCGCATCGACCGGGCAGGCCTCCTGACAGTAGCCGCAATAGATGCATTTCGTCATGTCGATGTCGTAGCGGGTCGTGCGCCGGCTGCCGTCGGCGCGCGGCTCGGCCTCGATCGTGATCGCCAATGCCGGGCAGATCGCCTCGCACAATTTGCAGGCGATACAGCGTTCTTCGCCGTTGGGATAGCGGCGCAGCGCATGTTCGCCGCGAAAGCGGCTGCTGAGCGGACCCTTCTCATACGGGTAGTTCACCGTCACCGGGCGCCGGAACATGTAGCGCAGGGTCAACCCCAGCCCGGCCAGCAACTCGGTCAGCAACAGGCTGCGGGCGCTGCGTTGCAGGGATGCCACTTCTCGATCCTCCGCCTGGATAGGGTTCGCTCAATGCCGCGGCAGCCAGCCCGCCGCGGTCAGCACGCCCGCCGTCAGCACCAGCCAGACCAGCGAGAACGGCAGAAACACTTTCCAGCCGAGGCGCATCAGCTGGTCATAGCGAAACCGCGGGAAGGTTGCCCGGACCCACAGAAAACAGAACAGGACAAACGCCATCTTGGCAAAAAACCAGATCCACCCGGGGACCCAAGTAAACGGCTCGATGCCGATCGGCGCCAGCCAGCCGCCCAGAAACAGCACGCTCGTCATCGCGCTCATCAGGATCATGTTGGCGTATTCGCCGAGATAGAAGAGGGCGAAGCTCATCGACGAATATTCGACGAAATAGCCGGCCACGATTTCGGTCTCGCCTTCGACCACGTCGAACGGGGCGCGATTGGTCTCCGCCAGGCCGGAGATGAAAAAGATCACGAACATCGGCAGCAGCGGGATCGCAAACCAGACATGGCGCTGGGCCGCGACAATGTCGCTGAGGTTCAGCGAGCCGACGCACAACAAGACGGTGACCAGGACAAACCCGATTGCCACCTCGTACGAGACCATCTGCGCCGCAGAGCGCAGCGCGCCGAGAAAGGCATAGCGGGAATTCGACGCCCAGCCGGCCAGGATGATGCCATAAACGCCGAGCGAGCTGATCGCAAAGATGTACATGATGCCGACGTTGATATTGGCGACCACCACCCCCGGATCGAACGGGATGACCGCCCACGCAGCAAGGCTCAAGGTGAAGGTGATGATCGGCGCGACGATGAAGACGGCCCGGTTCGCCCCGCTCGGGACCAGCGGCTCCTTGAGCAGGAGCTTGAGCCCGTCGGCGAAGGGCTGCAACAATCCGAACGGCCCGACGACGTTTGGTCCTTTGCGCAATTGCGAAAACGCCAGCACCTTGCGCTCGGCATAGGTCAGATAGGCGACCGCCACCAACAGCGGCACCACCACCGCAAGCACCTCGCCGACGGTGATGATCGTCAGCCCGATCTGGCCGTGCCAAAAGCTACCCATCGGCGCCGGTCCGGGCCGCCGGATGCTGTTGCGCGCCGATGATCTCGCTGCAGCGGGCCATCGTCTCGCTGGACCGGCTGATCGGATCGGTCCGATAGTAATCCAGGATCGGGTAGACGAACGGCGCCGCCGCCAGCGGCCCCGGCACGCCGAACTCCGCCCAGACCGCCGGCGTCGTGCGATCCGTCTCGGCAAAGACCGGATAGGCCCGATGCAGATGCCGGCGCAGCTCGGCCAGCGAATTGAACGGCAGCGGGCGGTCGATCGCCCCCGAGAGGGCGCGCAGGATCTTCCAATCCTCGCGCGCGTCACCGGGCGGAAAGACGGCCCGCCGGGCGAGTTGCACCCGCCCCTCGGTGTTGACGTAGGTCGCGTCTTTTTCGGTATAGGCGGCCCCCGGCAGCACCACGTCGGCGCGCGCTGCGCCCCGGTCGCCGTGATGCCCCTGGTAGACGACGAAGGCGCCGCCGAGATCGCCGGTATCGATCTCGTCGGCGCCGAGCAGATAGAGTATTTCGATATCGCCCGATTTGCAGCCGGCGACGATCTGGCCGACGTCGCGTCCGCCCGGCCCCGGCACAAAACCCAGATCGAGGCCGCCGACCCGCGCAGCGGCGCGGTGCAGCAGGTTGAACCCGTTCCAGCCGTCGCGGACGAGCCCGCACCCTTCGGCGACGGCGCGGGCAGCCGCCAGCACGGCGGTCCCGTCCGGGCGGGCCAGAGCTGCCGATCCGAGCATGATCATCGGGTTCTTCGCGGCGCGCAGCGTTGCCGCCCAGGGATGGTCGCCGGCGGCCAGCGCCGCCAGGGCCGCACCGCCCTCGCCCAGCATCTCGACCGGAAACGTCAGGTCGAGAGGCGGGCCGATCGCCGCGACGCGAAAGCCGCCCCGCAGATAGCGTTTGCGCAGCCGGGCGTTGACGAGCGGCGCCTCAAAACGCGGGTTGGTGCCGATCAGCACGCAGGCATCGGCCCGCTCGATCCCGGCGATCGTCGTATTGAAGATGTAGCCGGCGCGACAGCCTCCCTCCAGCTTTGCGCCGTCCTGGCGGCAGTCGAGGCTGACGGCGCCGAGGCCGCCCAGCAGTTCTTTCAGCGCAAACATCGCTTCGACGTCGACGAGATCGCCGGCGATCGCCGCGATGCGTTCGCCGGGAACCGAACGCAGCCTTTCGCCGACAAGATCGAGGGCTTCGCGCCACTCGACCGCGCGCTTGTGGCCGCGGCCCAGATAGGGGCGGTCGAGCCGGCGGCGGCGCAGCCCGTCGACCGCAAAGCGGCCCTTGTCGGACAGCCACTCCTCGTTGATCTCCTCGTTGAGCCGGGGCAACAAACGCAGCGCCTGGCCTTCGCGCGAATCGATCCGGATGTTGCTGCCGACCGCGTCCAGCACATCGATCGATTCGGCCTTGCTCAATTCCCAGGGCCGCGCCGCAAACGCGTAGGGTTTCGCGGTCAGTGCGCCCACCGGGCACAGATCGATGATGTTGGCCGACAATTCGGAGGTCAGCGCGCGCTCGATATAGGTGCCGATCTCCATGTCTTCGCCACGGCTGGTGGCGCCCAATTCCTCGACCCCGGCGATCTCGGTCAAAAAGCGGATGCAGCGCGTGCAGTGGATGCACCGCGTCATGTGGGTCTCGACGAGCGGCCCGAAATCCTTGTCGCGGACGGCGCGCTTGTTCTCCAGAAACCGGCCGCGGTCGAAACCGTAGGCCATCGCCTGGTCCTGCAGATCGCACTCGCCGCCCTGGTCGCAGATCGGGCAGTCGAGCGGATGATTGATCAGCAGAAACTCCATGACCCCGTTGCGCGCCTTTTTCGCCTTGGGCGAATCGGTGTGGATCACCATGCCGTCGGCTGCCGGCATCGCGCAGGACGCGATCGGCTTTGGCGAACGTTCCATCTCGACCAGGCACATCCGGCAATTGCCGGCGATGTTGAGGCGCTCGTGAAAGCAGAAATGGGCGATCTCGACCCCGGCCAGCTCGCATGCCTGCAACACCGTGGTGCCGGCCGGCACCTCGATCTCGCCGCCGTCGATCGTCAGCTTCGGCATCTCAGGCAGCCTGCCGTTGCGGCGCCGAAGCACCGCGGTATTCGGCGATGCGGCGCTCGAGCTCGGGGCGGAAATGGCGGATCAGGCCCTGGATCGGCCAGGCGGCGGCGTCGCCGAGCGCGCAGATCGTGTGGCCTTCGACCTCGTAGGTGACGTCGAGCAATGTGTCGATCTCGGCGGCCGAGGCGTTGCCCTCGACCAGCCGCTCCATGACCCGCCACATCCAGCCGGCGCCCTCGCGGCACGGCGTGCACTGGCCGCAGCTCTCGTGCTTGTAGAATTTGGACAATCGGGCGATCGCCTTGACGATATCGGTCGATTTGTCCATGACGATGACCGCGGCGGTGCCGAGCCCGCTCTTGACCTCGGCCAGGCTGTCGAAATCCATCAGCACCGTGTCGCAGATCGATTTCGGCAATACCGGCACCGAGGAGCCGCCGGGGATGATCGCCAGCAGATTGTCCCAGCCGCCGCGCACCCCGCCCGCATGCCGCTCGATCAATTCCTTGAGCGGGATGCCCATCTCCTCCTCGACGTTGCACGGCCGGTCGACGTGGCCGGAGATGCAAAAGATCTTGGTGCCGCTGTTCCGCGGCCGGCCGATCCCGGCGAACCAGGCCGCACCCCGGCGCAGGATCGACGGCGCGACCGCGATCGTCTCGACATTGTTGACCGTGCTCGGGCAGCCATAAAGCCCGACCGCCGCCGGGAAGGGCGGCTTCAGCCGCGGCTGGCCCTTGCGCCCTTCGAGGCTTTCGAGGAGCCCGGTCTCCTCGCCGCAGATATAGGCGCCGGCGCCGCGGTGCAGACGCAGCTCGAAATCCCAGCCCGAGCCGCACGCGTCCTTGCCGACGAGCCCGGCCTCATAAGCCTCGTCGATCGCCGCCTGCAGCCGCTGCGCCTCGTTGTAGAACTCGCCGCGGATATAGATGTAGCAATGGTGCGCGCCCATCCCGGCCGCCGCCAGGAGGCAGCCCTCGACCAATTTGTGCGGGTCGTTGCGGATGATGTCGCGGTCCTTGCAGGTGCCGGGCTCGCTCTCGTCGGCGTTGACGATCAGATAGGTCGGGTGCGGGCTCTCCTTTGGCATGAACGACCATTTGAGGCCGGTCGGAAAGCCGGCGCCGCCGCGCCCGCGCAACCCCGAGGCCTTGATCTCCTCGACGATCCAGTCCCGGCCCTTGAGGATCAGGTCGCGGGTCCCGTCCCAATCGCCGCGCCGCCGCGCCCCGGCGAGCCGCCAGTCGCCCTGGCCGTAGAGGTTGGTGAAAATGCGGTCCTTGTCGGCGAGCATGCGGGCTCTCACTCGGTCAGGGTGGTGCGGCCGCCGACCGGCTCCGAACCGCGCCGGCCGATCACCGAGCCCGGCTGCGGCGCGGCGCCGTCGCGCAGCGCATCGAGCAAGGCCTCGGTCGCCGGCCCGTCGAGATCCTCGTAGAAATCGTCATTGACCTGCAAGATCGGGGCATTGACGCAGGCCCCGAGGCATTCGACCTCGACCAGGGTGAACAGGCCGTCCGGAGTGCTGCCGCCGACGCCGATGCCGAGCTTGTGCTCGCAGGCCGCGACGACCGCATCGGAGCCGCGAAGCCAGCACGGCGTCGTCGTGCAGGCCTGCAACAGCCAGCGCCCGACCGGCCGCAGATTGAACATCGTGTAGAAACTGGCGACCTCGTAGACCCGGATCGGCGCCATCTCGAGCAGCCCGGCGACATGATCCATCGCCGCGCGCGGCAGCCAG
Organism: uncultured Alphaproteobacteria bacterium; assembly: GCA_963701815.1. Lineage (GTDB taxonomy): Bacteria > Pseudomonadota > Alphaproteobacteria > ATCC43930 > CGMCC-115725 > AP-15. The sequence continues at coordinate 61,506 of CAVPBN010000007.1, read as the reverse complement.
CCGCCGTGCTGGCGCTGCGCCAGATCGAGCAAGGGCAGCACCGCGCTCGCCTGGCGCCCGGGCGGATATTTGGCGATGTGCGCCTGCGCCCGTTCGAAGTTCCCCGCGCTGAAGGCAAAGCTTTCGGGCTGCTCGAAAGGCAGCCCTTCGACCGGCGCGCTCATCGGTCGATCTCGCCGAATACGATATCCATCGAGCCGATGATCGCGACGATGTCGGCGAGCATATGGCCGCGGCACATGAAATCGGCCGCCTGCAGAAAGGCAAAGCCGGGCGACCGGATCTTACAGCGATACGGCCGGTTGGTGCCGTCCGCGACCAAATAGACGCCGAACTCGCCTTTCGGCGCCTCGACCGCGGTATAGGTCTCGCCGGCCGGTACGTGATAACCCTCGGTGTAGAGCTTGAAGTGATGGATCAGCGCTTCCATCGAATTCTTCATCTCGGCCCGCGGCGGCGGCGCCACCTTGCGATCGTCGACCTTGACCGGTCCGTCCGGCATCTGCGCCAACGCCTGCCCGATGATCGACACCGATTGCCGCATTTCCTCGATCCGCACCAGATAGCGGTCGTACGAATCGCCATTTCGCCCGATCGGGACGTCGAACTCCATCTTGTCGTAGGCATCATAGGGCTGCGCCCGGCGCAGGTCCCAGGCAACGCCCGAGCCGCGCAGCATAGGGCCGGACAAGCCCCAATCGGCCGCCTGCTCGGCGTTGATCACCCCGATATCGACCGAGCGTTCCTTGAAAATTCGGTTTTCGGTCAGCAATTCCTCGATGTCGTCGATCGTCTTCGGAAAGGTCTCGCAAAAAGCCAGGATGTCCTCGGCCAGACCCGCCGGAAGATCGAGATGGACGCCGCCCGGACGAAAATAATTGGCGTGCAGCCGCGCACCCGAGGCGCGCTCGTAGAATTCCATCAGCCGCTCGCGCTCCTCGAACCCCCACAGGAACGGCGTGATCGCGCCGATATCGAGCCCGAAGGCGCAGACGCACAACAGGTGGTTCAGCAACCGCGTGATCTCGGCGAACAGCACGCGGATGTATTGCGCCCGCGGCGGCGGCGCGATCCCCATCAGCTTTTCGACCGCCAGGGCAAAGGCATGCTCCTGGCACATCGGCGACACATAATCGAGCCGGTCGAAATACGGGATCGCCTGCAGATAGGTCTTGTATTCGATCAGCTTCTCGGTGCCGCGGTGCAGCAACCCGATATGCGGATCGACGCGCTCGACGATCTCTCCGTCCATCTCGAGGATCAGCCGCATCACGCCGTGCGCCGCCGGGTGCTGCGGCCCGAAATTCATCATGAAATTCTTGATGCGCGACGGGCCCTCGAGCTCGCTCGCGGCGGGGTCGCTGCCGGCCGACGACCCGCGTTCGCTCATCGCCCGCCTTCCTCGGGCGGTTTCGGCGCGACCGCGCCGGCCTTCTCGTCGCCCGGCAGAATCTTGTCCATCCCTTCCCACGGCGACAGAAAATCGAAGCTGCGAAACTCCTGCGGCAGACGGACAGGCTCGTAGACGACACGCTTCTGCTCGTCGTCGTAGCGAACTTCGACATACCCGGTCAGCGGAAAATCCTTACGCAGCGGATGGCCGTCAAAGCCGTAATCGGTCAGGATGCGGCGCAGATCCGGGTTGTCGGCGAAATATATCCCGAACAGGTCCCACGCCTCGCGCTCCCACCAGCCGGCGCTGCTGAACAATCCGGTCGCCGATGGTACCGGCTGCTCTTCGTCAGTATCGATTTTTACCCGGATGCGCTGGTTGAGGCTCATGCTCAACAGATTGTAGACCACCTCGAAGCGCTGCGGCCGGTCGGGATAATCGACGCCGCAGATATCGCACAGCACCGTGAAGCGGAATTTGGGATGGTCGCGCAGCCCGCCGAGCACCTGCGGCAGCGCCGCGCGGTCAACCCGGACGCACAACTCGCCGTGATGGATCTCGGCGGCGGTCACCGTGCCCGGAAACATCGCCGATACCTGCTCGGCGAGAGCGTGCAATTTCTCGTCCATTGCCGCTCAGCGGACGAAATTGCGGGTTCGCCTGATCTTTTTCTGCAACAGCAGGACCCCGTAGAGCAACGCCTCGGCCGTCGGCGGGCAGCCCGGCACATAGACATCGACCGGGACGATGCGATCGCAGCCGCGCACCACCGAATAGGAATAATGATAATATCCTCCGCCATTGGCGCAGGAGCCCATCGAGATCACCCAGCGCGGTTCGGCCATCTGGTCGTAAACCTTGCGCAATGCCGGCGCCATCTTGTTGCACAAGGTGCCGGCGACGATCATCACATCGGCCTGGCGCGGGCTGGCGCGAAACACCACCCCGAACCGGTCGAGGTCATAGCGGCTGGCGCCGGTATGCATCATTTCCACCGCGCAGCACGCCAGACCGAAAGTCATCGGCCACAACGACCCGCTGCGCGCCCAATTGACCAGATTGTCGAGCGTCGCGACGACAAAGCCCTTGTCCTGGACCTCCTCGGTCGCCGCCCTGAGCAGAAGATCCTGCTCGCCGCCCGGCGGAATCGGACGGGTGGGCGCCTCAATCACTCCCATTCCAACGCCCCCTTGTTCCACTCGTAGACAAAGCCGACGGTCAGCACGCCGAGGAACACGATCATCGACCAAAAGCCGAAAAGTCCGATATCGCCGAGCGATACCGCCCACGGAAACAGAAAGGCGACTTCGAGATCGAAGATGATGAACAGGATCGCGACCAGGTAGTAGCGCACGTCAAAGCGGATCCGGGCGTCCTCGAACGGCTCAAAGCCGCACTCGTAGGGCGACAGCTTTTCGCTGTCGGGCCGGCGCCGGGCAAGGACGAACGACGCGGCGACCATCGCGGCCGCGAGCCCGCCGGCGATGACCAAAAACACCAGGATCGGGAAATAGTCGCGAAGCAGGTTTTCCATCGGGAACTCTGGCGGGCCCTATTGTCCGGCGGCATTCTCGCGAGCGGCCCGTGGCGCCGGCCGCCCTCGCCGTCCAGATATAGACCCTATCTTCGGAGAATGAAATCGCGCCCTGCCGCCGTTTTTTGCGCTGCAACAAACTTCGCGGATTGCCAATCGATGGCGGGAGCGACGGGGCTCGAACCCGCGACCTCCGGCGTGACAGGCCGGCGCTCTAACCAACTGAGCTACGCCCCCGAGCCTCTCGTTCGGGGCCGGTACTCCTAGCCCTTCGTGCCGAAAGCTGTCAAGCGCACCGCCCGCGAAAGCCCTGCGGCGGGCTGTCTGGTTTTGTCATGGTGGGCGATGAGGGATTTGAACCCCCGACCCCCTCGGTGTAAACGAGGTGCTCTGCCAACTGAGCTAATCGCCCCGTCCCGGATCGCGGATTTCGAACTCCCGCGTCTTCCCGTCGCCGGGGCGCCGCCCTCCGATCCGAACGGATCCTGACGCTCGATTCGCCCCGGCGGCCTGCGGTGCACCCGCCCCGCCTTCGGGGTCGGTCCGCGCGCTAGTTCAACGAGTCGCGCAAACCCTTGCCTGGTTTGAATTTCGGCTGCTTCGACGCGGCGATCTTGATCTTCTCCCCGGTGCGGGGGTTGCGCCCCTCGGAAGCAGCGCGCGCGGTCACCGAAAAGGTGCCGAAGCCGACGAGGCGAACCTCGTCGCCATCCTTCAGCGCCTCGCCGATCAATTCGAACACCGCATCGACGGCCCGGCTCGCCTCCGACTTGCGCAATTCAGTTTTGCCGGCGACGGCGTCGACGAGTTCGTTTCTGTTCACGAGCGGGCCTCCCTTTCGCGAGTGCGTGATGCTGCTCTGGACTGTTCGCCGCGTAGTTTAGAGCCGGGAAGCCTGCGGGTCAACCGCTGCGGAAGTGGAGAATCGAAGTAATTTGCGGTATTAGAGCGCGTTCTCGAAGCTGCGCCGCAATCGGTCGCGATCACGGCGGCAGCCGGATCATTCTCTTAATGCGTTAACACCCCCTGGCGATCCTCACTCTTGGCGGGCAGCACTGCATCGGCTTCGCCTTCCTCCGGCCAATCCAACGGGGTGAGCGGCGCCGCAAGCGCATGATGAAGCAATTCGTCGACCGTACGGATCGGGGTAATCTTGAGCCCTTTCTTTACGTTATCAGGGATCTCCGCAAGGTCCTTTTCATTTTCGCTCGGGATCAGCACAGTCTTCAACCCGCCCCGCAGCGCCGCCAGCAGCTTTTCCTTCAAGCCGCCGATCGGCAACACCCGGCCGCGCAAGGTGATCTCGCCGGTCATCGCAAGGTCGCTCTTGACCGCAATCCCGGTCAGCACCGAGACGATCGAGGTCACCATCGCGACGCCCGCCGAGGGTCCATCTTTCGGCGTCGCTCCTTCCGGAACGTGCACATGGATGTCCCGCTTCTCGAAGACCGATGCCCTGATGCCGAAGGCGTAGCTGCGCGACTTGACGTAGCTCTCGGCCGCCTGCACCAATTCCTTCATCACATCGCCGAGCTTGCCGGTTGCCGTGACCCGCCCTTTTCCAGGCAAGGTTACCGCCTCGATCGTCAGCAACTCGCCGCCGACCTCGGTCCAAGCCAACCCGGTCGTGACCCCGACCAGATCCTCGCTTTCCGCTTCGCCGAAGCGGAACCGCCGCACGCCGGCATATTTTTCGAGGTTCCGGCGGGTCACCGCCACCCGCTCGGTCTTTTTCATCAGAATGTCCTTGATCGCCTTGCGGGTAAGATTGGCGATCTCGCGCTCCAGATTGCGCACCCCGGCCTCGCGCGTGTAGTAGCGGATGAGGTCGCGCACCGCGTCGTCGCTGATGCTCCACTCGGTCTTGCGGATCCCGTGCGCGGTCATCTGTTTTGTGATCAGGTGGCGCCGGGCGATCTCGACCTTCTCGTCCTCGGTGTAGCCGGGGATGCGGATGATTTCCATCCGGTCGAGCAACGGCTGCGGGATGCGCAAGGTGTTCGCCGTAGTCACGAACATCACATCCGACAGATCGTAATCGACCTCGAGATAGTGGTCGTTGAACGTACCGTTCTGTTCGGGATCAAGCACCTCCAGCAACGCCGAGGACGGATCGCCGCGCCAATCCGCGCCGAGCTTGTCGATCTCGTCGAGCAGGAACAGCGGGTTCGACGATTTCGCCTTCTTCATACCTTGCAGGATCTTGCCCGGCATCGAGCCGATATAGGTTCGGCGATGACCGCGAATTTCGGCCTCGTCGCGCACGCCGCCCAGCGACATACGCACAAAGTTGCGGCCGGTGGCGCGCGCCACCGATTTGCCGAGCGAGGTCTTGCCGAACTCCGGGGGCGCCGACCAGGCACAGGATCGGACCCTTCATCTTTTTCATCCGCTGCTGGACGGCGAGGTATTCGAGAATCCGCTCCTTGACCTTTTCGAGCCCGAAATGGTCGGCATCCAGGACCTTTTCGGCGCCCTTGATGTCGCGCTTGATCTTGGTCCGGCTGTGCCACGGCACCGACAGCATCCAGTCGAGATAGTTGCGCACCACCGTCGCCTCGGCCGACATCGGGCTCATGCTGCGCAGCTTTTTCAGCTCCGCCACGGCCTTGTCGCGCGCCTCCTTGGAGAATCCGGTCTTGGCGATGCGGTCTTCGAGCTCGGCCATTTCGTCGCGACCGTCCTCGCCTTCGCCAAGCTCCTTCTGGATCGCCTTCAGCTGCTCGTTCAAATAATATTCGCGCTGCGTCTTCTCCATCTGGCGCTTGACCCGGCTGCGGATCCGCTTCTCGACCTGCAATACGCCGATCTCGCCCTCCATAAAGCCGAACACCTTCTCCAGCCGCTCGGACACGACTTCGCTCTCGAGCAGCTCCTGCTTCTCGGAAATCTTCAGGGTCAGATGGCAGGCCACCGTGTCGGCGAGCTTGGCCGGGTCGTCGATCTGATTGATCGAGACCAGAACCTCCGGCGGAATCTTCTTGTTGAGCTTGATATACTGCTCGAACTGGCCGACCACGGTGCGGGCCAATGCCGCCATCTCCTGCTGGGCGCCCGGCTTTTCGGCGATCGTGTCGGCATAGGCCTGAAAAAACGAATCGTTTTCGGCAAAGCGCACCACCCGCGCCCGCCGGCCGCCCTCAACCAGCACCTTGACCGTGCCGTCGGGCAGCTTGAGCAATTGCAGCACCGTGCCGATCGTGCCGACCGAGTAGATGTCGGCCGTCGACGGATCGTCCTGCCCCGCGTTCTTCTGGGTCAGCAGCAGGATCTGCTTGTCGTCCTTCATCACGTCTTCGAGGGCCCGCACCGATTTTTCGCGCCCGACAAAGAGGGGCACGATCATGTGCGGAAACACGACGATGTCGCGCAGGGGCAGGACCGGATAAAGCGCGCCGCGGACGATATCTAACATGTGCCCTCTTTTTCTGGGACCATCCCGGAGTTGGCCGGGAGGCCGATAACCCACACACCTTCTCTAGGTTGGCGCGGTTTTGCCGACAGTCAAGCAGCCCGGCGCCCCCATGGCCGCGGCGCGAAGCCGCGATCAGTCGCCGGTGCCGACATCGCCTCGCCGATCCGAGTAGATTTGCAGCGGCTGCGCCCGCCCTTCGACAACCTCGCGGTTGATGACGATCTCGCTGACGCCGACGAAGGTGGGCAATTCGAACATCGATTCGAGGAGGATCGCTTCCATGATCGAGCGCAGCCCGCGGGCGCCTGTCTTGCGCAGGATCGCCTTGCGGGCGATCGCCCGCAGCGCTTCGTCGTTCAGTTCGAGCCGGACGTCCTCCATCTCGAACAGCCGCTGATATTGCTTGACCAATGCATTTTTCGGCTTGGTCAGAATGTCGACCAGCGCCCCTTCGTCGAGATCGTCGAGCGTCGCGACCACCGGCAGGCGGCCGACAAACTCCGGGATCAGCCCGAATTTCAGCAGATCTTCGGGCTCCAGATCTCTGAGAATCTCCCCCGTCTGGCGCTCGTCGGGTCCGCGCACCTCGGCGCCGAAGCCGATCGAGGTGCCTTGGCGCCGCTGGGCGATGATCTTTTCGAGCCCGGAAAAGGCGCCGCCGCAGACGAACAGGATATTGGTCGTGTCGACCTGCAGAAACTCCTGCTGCGGATGCTTGCGGCCGCCCTGCGGCGGGACCGAGGCGATCGTCCCCTCCATGATCTTGAGCAGGGCCTGCTGCACCCCTTCGCCCGAGACATCGCGGGTGATCGACGGGTTGTCCGATTTGCGCGAAATCTTGTCGACCTCGTCGATATAGACGATCCCGCGCTGGGCGCGCTCGACATTGTAGTCGGCCGCCTGCAACAACTTCAGGATGATGTTTTCGACGTCCTCGCCGACATAACCGGCCTCGGTCAAGGTGGTCGCGTCCGCCATCGTGAACGGCACGTCGATGATCCGCGCCAGTGTCTGCGCCAGCAGCGTCTTGCCCGAACCGGTCGGCCCGACCAGCAGGATGTTCGATTTCGCCAGTTCGACGTCGTTGGCCTTGGCGCCGTGGGCGAGACGCTTGTAGTGGTTGTGCACGGCGACCGACAGGACGCGTTTGGCGTGGTCCTGACCGATCACGTAATCGTCGAGCACTCGGCAGATGTCGCGCGGCCCGGGCACCCCGTCGCGCGATTTGACCAGGGTCGTCTTGTGCTCCTCGCGGATGATGTCCATGCAGAGTTCGACGCATTCGTCGCAGATGAACACCGTCGGCCCGGCGATCAGCTTTCTGACCTCGTGCTGACTCTTGCCGCAGAATGAGCAGTAAAGGGTGTTTTTCGAATCGCCGCTGGACTTGGTCATCGCCACTCCGTCACCGGTCGAAGAGATGCCCCAAACTCTTCCGACCTCGTCGCACTTCCAGCCTCATCTCACCTGTTTGGCGAACGCGGGACACAGTGGTACGCCCGCGCGCCGCCGAGGACAGGATCGGCACCCCGTAGCCAGCCGAGTATATGGGCTCCCGGCCGATCAACAACTACTTAATCATGTTGGGCCGGCTCGGCCGGCGCCGGGTCGGGCGCGGCGCCCTATCGAAACCCCTTCTCCGGCTCGACCCCGCCCGGACGGGTTTCGACGACTTCGTCGAGCAGGCCGAACTCCTTGGCTTCGAACGGCGAGAGGAACTTGTCGCGCTCGACCGCGGCGGAGATGACGTCGAGCGTCTGGCCGGTATGGCGGACGTACATTTCGTTGAGCCGCGCCCGCAACGCCAGAATCTCACGCGCCTGAATCTCGATGTCGGTCGCCTGACCCTGCGCGCCGCCCGAGGGCTGATGGATCATGATCCGCGAGTTCGGCAGCGAAAAGCGTTTGCCCTTGGCCCCGGCGCACAGCAGCAACGAGCCCATCGATGCCGCCTGACCGATGCACACGGTCGACACCGGCGAGCGGATGTACTGCATCGTATCGTAGATCGCCAGCCCCGAGGTCACGACGCCGCCGGGCGAGTTGATGTAAAAGGCGATGTCCTTCGCCGGGTTCTCGGATTCGAGAAACAACAACTGGGCGCAGATCAGGCTGGCCACGGCATCGTGCACCGGCCCGACCAAAAAGATGATGCGCTCCTTCAGCAGTCGCGAATAGATGTCATAGGCGCGCTCGCCGCGGTTCGTCTGCTCGACGACCATCGGCACCAGGTTGTTCATGTACTGTTCGAAATGGTCGGTCATGGCGGTCTCCACATCGGCGCCGCGCCGGCGGCGCGGCCTGACGGCTCAAAGGGTTCAACCCGGCGGGTCGGCCGGCGCAGCAGCGTCGGGATCGGGCATCGCCAGCAATTCCTGCGGGGTCACCCGACGCTCCTCGAGTTTCGCCAGCTCGATGATGAAATCGATGACCTTGTCCTCGAAGATCGGCGCCCGCAGCTGGTCGACCGCTTCGCGATGCTGGCGATAATAGTCGAGCACCTGGCGCTCATAGCCCGGATGCCGGCGCGCCTCACGGGTGATCGCCTGATTGAGCTCTTCCTGAGCGACGGTGATGTTGTTGTTGCGTCCGACATCGGCCAGCAACAGCCCGAGCCGGACCCGGCGCTCGGCGATCCGGCGGAACTCGGCTTTCGCCGCCGCCTCGCCATCCTCGGGCGCCTCGCCATCCTCGGGCGCCGCGCCATCCTTTGAAGTCGCGCCGTCCTCCGAAGTCGCGGTCGCTGCGGCAGCGGCGGCATCGACCGCAGCATCGGCGGCGTCCGGCGCGGTCGGCGCTTCCGCGCCGCGGCCGGCGGGGCGGTTGCGTCGGTTGCCGCCGGTTCCGCCGGCGACGGCGGCGCGGGCTGGTTCTGCGCCTGATGCTGCGCCCAGATATTGGCGAATTCGAGATCGACCATACCCGGCGGCACCGGAAAATCGTAACGCTCGGCCAATTTGTCGAGCAATGCCCGTTTCAACCGCAGGCGCGAGGCCGCCTGGTAGTCCCGCGCCATCTGCTGCTGCACCTCCTGGCGCAATTCCGCGAGGCTTTCGAGACCGACCGCCTTGCCGAGCTCGTCGTCGATCACCAGCGGCGCGCGTTGGCGGACCTCCTTCACATCGACGGCGAAGACCGCCTCCTTCCCGGCCAGATCGGCGGCGGCGTAATCGTCGGGAAAGATCACGCGAACGGTCCGGTGCTCGCCGCCGGCGGCGCCGATCAGCTGCTCTTCGAAGCCGGGGATGAAATTTCCCGCGCCGAGGGCGATATGCCGGTCCTTGCCGCTGGCGCCGGGTATTTCCCGCTCGCCGATTTTGCCCTCCACATCGACGACCAGGATGTCGCCGCTCTCGGCCGGGCGCTCGATCGTCTCGGATTTGCGTTGCTGCTCGGCAATCCGCTCGATGGCCCGATCGGTCTCCTCCTCCGGCACCTCGACGACCAGCCGCTCGACCCCGAGATCGGCAAAACTCGGTTCCGGGATCTCGGGCAGGACCTCGACCGACATGTTGTATTCGAGGTCGGCGCCCTCGCTGAACGAGACGAGATCGACCTTCGGCGGCAGCGCCGGCCGCAGGTTGTGCTCGCGCATCGCCTCGGCCGAGCTGCCCTGCACGGTGCTTTCCAGGACCTCGCCCAGCACCGAGGAGCCGAAGCGCCGGCGCAGGATCTGCATCGGCACCTTGCCCGGACGAAACCCCGGGAGGCGAATCGTGCGGGCCAGCTCGTCGAGGCGGCTGGTGACCTGGTTGGCGAGATCTTCGGCTGGAACGACGATGCGAAATTCGCGCTTCAGCCCTTCGGTACTGGTTTCCGTCACCTGCATCGCACAGCATCCGCGTTTCTGATGAAGCACCCGGAAGACCAGGGGCAGGCCCGGCCCGCCATGGTGCGGGCGGGGGGATTTGAACCCCCACGATCTACATCGCTGGAACCTAAATCCAGTGCGTCTGCCAATTCCGCCACGCCCGCCCCAGCCTGGCCGTGATCGCCGGCCGCAGCGCCTCTTAGCACGGACTCTCCCGGCGACCTAGCCCAGCCGCGCCTGCCCCGGACGGCGGCGCTGGTTTGCGGCGGAAAGATCCATTCAGTTGGCGCGGCACCGCGCCGCGGTCAAGACCCGGACGGATCACTCGGAACGCGCCAGGTTGCGGATCGCGGCCGCGGCGACGACCCGCCCGTCGCCGCGATACGCCTCGTGGTTGTTCTCGATATCGGCGAGGCGGTAGGCGTAGTTGACCATGATCCCGGCAGATTGCTGCAAACCCTTTTCGGAAGTGTCGCCGAGCCAGTTCAAGCGCGCAACGCGGGCGCCGTTGCTGAGGTGGAAATGGGCAACCGGATCGAGCGCCCGACCCGAATTCGCCCGCTCGCGCAGCAGATAGCGGGCGCACAGCCGAGTGAGCGGTTCGCGCAGCGCGCCGGCGACCCGCGGATCGCGATGCCAGCCCGGCCGGTCGAGCAACGCCGGCAAATCGCCCGGTTCATCCCCGGCCTGCACGGCTTCGATCGCCGTCCGCTCGGCCGGCAGCAACAGGGTCTCGCCGTCGCCCGGCGCCCGGGCCACGCGATCCAGCCAAGCGCGGAAACCGGGCACCGGCGACAACGTGGCAAACACCTTCAGGCGCGGCAGGTCGCCGGCCAGCGCGTCGACGACACGCTTGATCAGAAAGTCGCCGAAGCTGATCCCGGCGAGGCCGTGTTGGCAGTTCGAGATCGAGTAAAAGATCGCGGTGTCGGCGCCCTGCGGATCGCCGACCGGCGCGGCTTCGTCGAGCAGCGAGCTGACATCGCTCGCCATGCCGGAGACCAGCGCCACCTCGACAAAGATCAGCGGCTCGTCGGGCATGCGCGGATGGAAAAAGGCGAAGCAGCGGCGATCGGCTTCGAGCCGGTTTTTCAGGTCGGTCCAGCCGCGGATTTCGTGCACCGCTTCGTAGGCCATCAGCTTTTCGAGCAGTGCCGCCGAGGATTCCCAGGCGATCCGCTTGAGTTCGAGAAACCCGATGTCGAACCAGTTGGCGAGCAGGCGCTTCAAATCCTCTTCGAGGCCGCGCAACAGCGGATCGTGCCGGCCGAGATCGATCAGCTCGGCGCGGCGGTCGACCAGGAACTTGACGCCCTCGGGCAGCGCGTTGAATTGGCGCAGCAGGGTGATCCGAGGCGGCTCCAGCGCCTCGCGCAAGGCCCGCTCGGCGGCCGCCCGCTCAGCCCCGGCCGCGGCCGCGGCGAGCGCGGCGCAGCAGTGATCGACGGCCGCGTGATCCACGTCGAAGTCACGGGCCAGCAGCTGCAAAAACCACTCTCGGTCATGCGCGTCGAGCGACAGGTAGGTTCGGCCGAGATCGGCGGCGCGGGCGCGCGCCGTGACCTCGCCGCCGCGCCCGTCGAGACAGCTCAGCATCTGCTCGCGCACGCGACCGATATCGCCGGCCGAGAACTCCGCTCGCGGCGTGCGGACCAGAACACCGCGCGCCGATTCGGCGATGTCGCGCCAGGCGCTGCGCAGATTGGTCAGCGTCCGGTCGAAGACGTTCTCGAAAAACCCGGCGGGAGCGCGATCGTTCATGCTGGTCCGCACCATAAGAACAGGCAGCGACAAAAACGTGCGTGGCGCATTGCCGTCAATCCCGAAAAATGATGAACTTTTTGCGGTCCGCCAGATCGCGGATCACCAGCGGCAGCGTTTCGACGAGATCCTCGGCGACCAGCCCGCCGCCGAGGCGGCTGCCGCAGGCGCCGTGCAGCCAGACCGCGGCCGCGGCCGCGGCAAAGGGCTCCATCCCCTGCGCCAGGAGCCCGAGCACCATCCCGGCGAGAACATCGCCGCTGCCCGCCGTCGCGAGATCGGGCGGCGCATTCGCGTTGATCGCGACGCGGCCATCCGGTGCGGCGACGACCGTGTCGGCGCCCTTGAGCACGACCACGGCGCCGCTCCGGCGCGCCGCACGCCGCACCCGCTCGGGCTTGCTGCCGGAGGGGTCGAAGACCCGGGCGAACTCGCCCGCATGCGGCGTCATCACGCAAGGCGAACCGATCGACCCGAACAGCGTCTGCGGATCGCCGGCAAACTCGGTCAGCGCGTCGGCGTCGAGCACGGCGCGTTTGCCTGCCGCCAGGATCGCCAGCGTCTTGTCGCGGGTTTCGGCGCCGACCCCGGCGCCCGGGCCGATCAGCGCGGCGTTGCGCCGGCCGTCGCCCAGCAACTCGCGAAATTCGTCGAGCCCGGCGACCGGAGCGACGAGGATGCCGGCCAGCGCCGCCGCATAGATCGCGGCCGCGGTCTCGGGTGCGGCGATCGTGACGAGCCCGGCGCCGAGCCGTGCCGCCGCCCGGGCCGCCAGCCGGGCGGCCCCGGTCATCGTCGCGCCGCCGGCGACGAGCGCGTGGCCCCGGGTATATTTGTGGCTGTCGAGATCCGGGCCGCGGCAAGGCGGGAAGCCACCATCGCGGGTCGTTCTCGACCGTATCCGGGGCGATTTGATCGAGCGCGGCGGCAGGAATGCCGATCTGCGCCAACACGATCTCGCCGCAACGGCTGCGCCCCGGCAACAGCAGATGGCCGGGCTTTTTGCGGAAAAAAGTGACGGTCAGCACCGCCGGCGGGGCGGCGCCGCGGATCTCGCCGGTCGCCCCGTCGACCCCGCTCGGCACGTCGACCGCGACGACCGGCAGCCGGCGCCGGCCGAGCGCCTCGATGACGGCGCGCGGTGCGCCCTCGACCGGCCGCGCGAGCCCCGCGCCGAACATCGCGTCGATCGCCAGGCCGGCGTCACCCAGCGCCTCGGGCGCCAGCGGTTCGATCGGCCCGGTCCAGCGCCGGGCCGCCTCTGCCGCATCGCCGCGCAAGGCGGCCCGATCGCCCGCCAGCGCCACCCGCACCCGCCAGCCGCGCTCGGCCAGGATCCGCGCCGCGACAAAGCCGTCGCCGCCGTTGTTGCCGGGCCCGCACAGCACCGCGAGCGGCCGCGGCGGCCAGCGCCGCGCCACCGCGTCGGCGACCGCCCGCCCGGCCTGTTCCATCAGCACGATGCCGGGAACCCCGGAGGCGATCGTCAGCCGGTCGGCCTCGCCCATCTGCTGCGGCGTCAGCAGCGCGCACCGCCGCCAGCCCTCAAGCGAAATCGTCATCGCCGAGATGTGGGATGCAGGCCGTGCGCCGGGAAGCCCGGCCTTGACGCTCCGCGCCCGAACCGCTACCTCCAACCCCGGCGGCGGGTGTAGCTCAGTTGGTTAGAGCGCCAGATTGTGGATCTGGATGTCGCCGGTTCAAATCCGGTCACTCGCCCCAGTTTTTCTTGCACTCGCCCCAGTCTTTTTTGTAGATCCCGCGATGGCTGACGACATCCAGGTCCTCGACTTTCTACGCGCTAACTTTGCACGGGTGCACGAGCGGCTCGATCACATCGATACCGCCTAGGGGAGCTGACCACGCGGGTCAGCGCATCGAGCGCGACCTGGCCGGGATGAAGGTCGATTATGCGGCAACCCAACTGCGTCTCGATAATCTGGACCGCCGGATCGAGCGCATCGAGCGGCGGTTGAGCCTGATCGAGGCATAAGCGAGGAATTAGAGCTGCCATGAAGCGAGACCAGAAGCGGCGGCCCCGGACCGGGGAGCGCGCCAACCGGCGCAAAGCGAAACTGAAGGCCAAGCGGCGGCGCCAGCGCGCCCGCGCGCAAGGGTAGCCGCCGGGCTTGCGGCGCGGCATGCTGCGGCAATCGCCGGTGCGGAGGTCCGACATGCGACTCGAAGGCAAGATCGCGATCGTCGTCGGCGCCGGCCAGGGCCCCGGCGAAGGCATCGGCAACGGCCGCGCGACGACCCTCAGATTTGCCCGCGAGGGCGCCAGGGTGCTTGCCGTCGACCGGCTGATCGCTTCGGCCGAGGAGACGGCGGCGATGGTGCGCGGCGAAGGCGGCGACTGCGTGCCGTTCGCCGCCGATGTGACCCGAGAGGAAACCCTCGCCGCCGCGATCGCCGAGGCCGAGCGGCGCTGGGGCCGTATCGACATCCTGCACAACAATGTCGGCGTCAGCATCGCCGGCGGCGACAAACCGCTGTTGGAGCTGACCGAGGCGGCCTTCGACCGGGTCTGCGCGATCAATCTGCGCGGCACGATCATGGCCTGCAAGCAGGCGATCCCGGTGATGCGCCGGCAGCGCGCCGGCGCCATCATCAACATTTCCTCGGTCGCGGCGCGCGAAAACTACCCGCTGGTCGCGTACAAGGCGACCAAGGCGGCGATGATCGCCTTCACCGAGCAGTTGGCGATCGAGAATGCTTCTTACGGCATCCGCGCCAACGTGATCCTGCCGGGGCTGATGGATACGCCGATGGCGGTCGACACCAGGGCGCGCGCGACCAATCGCAGCCGCGCCGAAATCGCCGCCGAGCGCGACGCCAGGGTGCCGCTGCGCGGCCGCATGGGGACCGCCTGGGACGTCGCCAACGCCGCCCTGTTCCTTGCCTCCGACGAAGCCAATTTCATCACCGGCGTAAGCCTGCCGGTCGACGGCGGCGCGCTGGTGCGGATCGGCTGACGGCGCAATACCGGGACCGCTCACCCCGGCGCCGGAGCGAGCGGATCGAAGGGGTCGTCGGGCGCTGAGAATTCGGCGCCGTTGAAGCCCATCGCCGCGAGGAAGGCGGCGCGCACCTCCTCCGGCTGGCCGGTCTGGAAGACGTAGCCTTCGAGCCCGCGCCGGCTGAGCGGGTCGCGAAGCATTTCGGCCCGCGTCAAGCCGTCGGTCAGCCGCGCGCGTTCGGCCACCGGCAGACGGATGCGCCGCGCGAGCGCCGGGTCGCGGATCACCGCCTTTGGGTCGTCGCCGCGCCCGATTGCTTCGAGGTCGCGCAGAAAGCGGCGGCGGATCATCACGATGCCGCGGTCGCTCTGGCCGAGATATTCCCGGCTGCGGTCGGCGATCCGCCCCTGCCCGACCCAGGTGACGAAATCCTGGTTCATCACGTGGCTGGTGATCCACCGCCCGGTCTTCGCGTCGGCGATCGGCCCCTGCCAGGTCGGGATGCGATCCTGCACATAGGGCTCGCGCTCTTTCGGCACGCGGCTGAAGGGCCAGGTGACGCTGAGCGTGTTCTCGTCGTCGACCGGCACCCGGTATTCGATGTGATTGCCGGTAAACAACGCATTCGGCCACAGACAGACGCGGCCGATCGTCCACAGCTCGTCATGCTCGGTGGTGTCCTCGCGGATGCGCTTGTACTGGAAGCCGTAGTCGAACTCGTCGAAATCGACCTTGACGTGGCGCGGCGCGTAGGGGCCGTTGCGGCCCTTCAGCCGCAGACTCCAATTCGAATGCGTCCATTCGAAATGCACCGGATCGATCGAGTTCTCCTGGCATTGGAACCAGTTGCACGGGATCTCGGCCTTGACGATCTGGACGAAGCCGTTCGGCCACGAGAAGAATTCCCAATCGGGCACCAGCGGCCGCGGCTCCGGCCCGAGATAGGCCCACACCAGGCCGCCCAATTCGGCGATCGGATAGGCCTTGATATGAACGGCGTCCTTCAGCTGCGCCTCGGGATGCGCCAAATCCTCATAGGGTTGCGCCAGGCACCTTCCCGCCGCGTCGTAGAGCCAGCCGTGGTAGTTGCAGCGCAAACCGCAGGTCTCGACATAACCGTAGCTCAGATCGGCGCGGCGGTGCCGGCAATGGCGGTCGAGCAAGCCCCAACGACCGCCGAGATCCTTGTAGAGGACGAGGTCTTCGCCCATCAGCCGCACCGGTCTCGCACCGGGCCGGTCAAACTCGCTGGCGCCGGCGATCGGCCACCAGTAGCGGCGCAACAGATCGCCCATCGGCGTCCCCGCGCCGGTTTGCGTCAGCAGCTCCCAGCGGCTGGGCGGGTCCTGGGTCCGGTCTTGCGTCACCGACGGTCTCCGCTTGTGATGGTGTTCCGAACGGTAGCGGGGGAGGCATCCGATGAGCAACACTGCAGACGGCGGCTTGTGCAAAACCGGGGCCGAGCACCTTGCCTCGCTGCGCGACGGCCGCGCCGTCTATATCGACGGCGAGCGCGTCGCCGATGTCGCCTCCCATCCGGCATTCCGCAACGCAGTCGCTTCGGCCGCAGCGCTCTACGATTTCCAGGCCCGGCCCGAGAACCTGGAGCGCATGACTTTTGTGCCTGGCGGCGGCGGCCGCCGGATCAACCGCTGCTGGCAAAAGCCGCGCGATTACCGGGAGTTGTTCGAGCGCCGGCAGGCGCTCGTCGCCTGGGCCGAGCAATCCGCAGGCTTTGTCGGCCGCTCGCCCGACCACGTCGCCTCGAGCCTGCTCGGGCAGGTGATCGGCATCGAGGTGTTCCGCCGTCATGGCGAGGCACGAGCCAAGGCGCTGCTCGATTACTTCGATTACGTCAGCCGCAATGACTTGTTCGTCAGCTATGTCATCATCAACCCGCAAGGCGACCGGTCGAAGGCGTGGGGGGCTCAGGACGAGGAGCTGGCGGCGCGGCTGGTCGACGAGGATATGTCCGGGATCACCGTGCGCGGCGGCAAGATGCTCGGCACCAGTGCGATCATGGCCAACGAGCTGTTGGTCGCCAATCTGCAACCGCTGCGGCCCGGCGAGGAGGACCTGGCGCTGTCGTTCGCGGTACCGATCGCGACCAAGGGACTGAAATTATTGTCGCGCAAATCCTACGAGGCCGCCGCGGTCTCGCGCTTCGACAACCCGGTCTCAAGTCGCTTCGACGAAAACGACGCGCTGATTTGGTTCGACGATGTCAAGGTGCCCTGGGAACGGGTCTTCGTCTATCGCGACACCGACATGTGCCGGGCCCAGTTTCACGACACGCTCGGCCACACTTTTCAAAACTATCAGGCGCAGATCCGGCTGATGGTAAAGACCCGCTTTCTCGCCGGGGTCGCGCGGCGTCTCGCCGACACGATCGGCACCGGCGCGATGCCGCCGGTGCGGGAGGAGCTCGGCTGGATCGCGGCGCAAGCGGCGATGGTCGAGGGTATGGTGGCCGGCATGGAAGCGGCCGGCCACATGCAGAACGGCTGTTACGTTCCGGACAAGCATCTGATGTATGCCTCGCAGGTGTTGACCCAGGAGCTTTATCCGCGGATCGTCGACAAGATCCGCAGCCTCGCCGGCGGGGCTTTGATCATGCTGCCGTCCTCGGACCGCGATTGGGCCGACCCCGAGCTGGCGGCGATCATCGACCGGACCCAGCGCTCGCCGGCTGCGGCGCCGCGCGACCGGGTCAGGTTTCTCAAGCTCGCCTGGGACGCGATCGGCTCCGAATTCGGTTCGCGCCACAGCCAATACGAGATGTTCTACGCCGGCGCCCGCTACGTCAGCTGCGGCCACAGCTTGCGCACCTACGACTGGGGTTCCGCCGACGCTCTGGTGCAGAAGATGCTGGACGAGAGCAGCTGAACTCGAATTTGCGCGGGTCGCGGCCCAAAGCCGATTTGTCGCGCACGCGCTCGGCGCGGTGCGGCTGCTCGCGCCGGCAGGGGCCGCAGCCCGTCGCCGGTTGGTTCAGCGCGTCGCAGAAAGAGGTTCGCCGGCGAGGCTGTCGAGCAGCGCCGCGGCGGCCTTGGCCTCGGCCAGGCGCTTCGACGAAGCGGTCGCTACGGCCGGCTCGCAGCCTGCGACAGACGCCGAGACGGTGAAACGGAGCGCGTGGTCGGGACCGCTGGCCGCCGTCAACTCGTAGACCGGGAGCGCCAGCCCGCGGGCCTGCGCCCATTCCTGCAAAGCCGTCTTCGGATCGCTCGGCGGTCCCGCCATCTCGCCGAGCAGCGGCCCCCACCAACGTAGGACGAATGCCGCCGCCGCCGGCAAACCGCCGTCGAGGTAGATCGCGGCGATCAGCGCTTCGCACGAATCGGCCAAGATTCCGGGATTGGCCGCCCCGCCGGCCGAGGCCTCGGCCGGCGACAGCATCAGATATGACCCGAGCCCGATTGCCTCGGCAACCCGCGTCAGGGTCGCGCCGCGCACCAGCGAGGCGTAGCGCCGGGTCAGCGGGCCCTCCGGCTCGGTGGCGAAGCGCCGCCACAGCAGATCGGCGATGACGAGCCCGAGGACCCGGTCGCCGAGGAATTCGAGCCGCTCGTAACCACGCGCGGCCGACGGCCGGGGCCGGGTGCGGCGCCGCTGCGGCGGCGGCAGGGCGCTCGGATGGGTCAGGGCTTCGGTCAGCAGCTCCGGCCGAACGAATTGGTAGCCGATGACCGCGGCCAGGCGGCCGGCGGGTTCGCGCTCCGCCGGCGAACCGGCAGGTCGCGGGTCGGAAGAATCCGGGTCGGCAAGCGGAATGTCGGCCTCGTCAATTGATGCCGCGGAACAGCCGGCCATAGCGGATGGCGAACGGCCACTTCCAGATTTCCCAGAGACGCGCCGATCCGTCGGTCGAGAAAAAGATGAACTGGGCCTTGCCGACCAAATTCTGGTCCGGCACATAGCCGACCGCCGAAAGCACCCGGCTGTCCTCCGAGTTGTCGCGGTTGTCGCCCATCATGAAATAATCATTCGGCGGCACCTTGTATACCTGAGTATTGTCGAGCGGTCCGTCGTCGCCCATCTTGATGATCAGATGCCTGCGCCCGTTGGGCAAGGTCTCGACGTATTGAGCCAGAGGAATGTCGGTGCCGTTGTCTTCCTGATATAGAAAATCCTCGACGCGTTTGCGCGGGACCAGCTGATCGTTGATGTAAAGGTTGCCCGTCCTCATCTGGATCCGGTCGCCGGGCAGCCCGATCACCCGTTTGATGTAGTCGGTCGAATTGTCGGTCGGCAGCTTGAACACCACCACATCGCCGCGCTCGGGCGGATGAGAGAAGATGCGGCCCGAAAACAACGGCAGCCCAAACGGCAACGAGTATCGGCTATAGCCGTATGAAAATTTCGAGACGAACAGATAGTCCCCGACGAGCAATGTCGGGATCATCGAACCAGACGGAATATTGAAAGGCTCATACGCGACCGTGCGCACCACCAGCGCAATCAGCACCGCGTAAACGACGGTTTTAATAGTATCGACGACACCGCCAGAGGCGGCTTTCTTGCCGGCAATCTTGCGCGCTGAGTTGGATTTCATGAATTGCCTGGTCGGCTCGGGTGGAGCCGGATCAAGCCAAGCGCCGCGGAGCGAGTCAAGGGCGCCGGCAAAGCTTTCCGGTTCTCAGCCGGCCGCGGCCGGCACGGCGGTGATGATTACGACGGCTTGCGCCAACGGCGGCTCGTCGGTCAACGTGATATCGAGCCGCGGGGTCATCCCCGGCGGGGTGATCGTTTCCAGGCGGCGCAGCGCGCCCCCGGTCAGACGCATCGAGGGCTGGCCGGTCGGCAGGTTGACGACCCCGAGGTCGCGCCAGAATACGCCGTGGCGAAAGCCGGTGCCGAGCGCCTTGGAACAGGCCTCCTTGGCGGCGAAACGGCGGGCGTAGCTGGCCGCCCGGTCGGCCCGCCTGTCGCATTTGCGGCGCTCGGCGTCGGTGAAGACGCGATCGAGAAAGCGGTCGCCGAAGCGCTCGATCACCTGCGCGATCCGGCGAATGTCGACCAGGTCGCTGCCGAGGCCCAGGATCATGCCGGGATCATGCTGCGCGGATCATGCTGCATCGGTCGCTGTCGAGCGGCGCCGGCTCAGCCGCGCCCGCGCTCGACCGAGTTGATGACCGGGGTGGCGCGCAACGCGGCGATGATCGTCGTCAGGTGCTTGACGTCGGCAACTTCGATATCGACCATGATCTCGAAAAAATCCGACGAGCGGTTGGTGATCTTCAGATTGCTGATGTTGCCGCCCTGTTTGCCGATGACCGTCGTCAGGCTGCCCAGATTGCCGGGCTCGTTGGCGATCATGACATTGACCCGGCCGACATGGATCGCGTCCGCCTCGCTGCTGCTCCAGGCGACGTCGAGCCAGCGCTCCGGGGTCTCGGCGAAGTTCTCCAGCGTCTCGCAGTCGATCGTGTGGATCGTGACCCCCTTGCCGGTCGTAACGATGCCGACGATGCGGTCGCCCGGCAACGGATGACAACAGCCGGCGAAATGCAAGGCCATGCCGGGGATCAGACCGCGGATCGCCACCGCCGTGTCGGTATGCCCGGCCTTGCGCCGCGCCCGCGCCAGCGAGACGACTTTGCCCTTGGTTTCCGGCTGCTGCGGAAACGCGGCGTTGACGACGGCCCGTCCGGTGGCGAGCCCCTGCCCGACCGCGACATAGAGATCCTCGACGGTCGGGCAGTTGAAGGTCTTCAGGACCGGTTCGAGCGGCCGCTCGGAAAACTCGCGGCCATCCTGCCGAAAGGCCTTCTGTACGATGGCGCGGCCGAGATCGAGGTACTGGGCGCGCTGCTGGGTGCGGACAAAGCGTCTGATCCGGGCGCGCGCCTTGCCGGTAACGACAAACCGCTCCCAGGTCGGCGACGGGCGCTGCGCCTTGGAGGTGACGATTTCGACCTGGTCGCCGTTGCCGAGTTCGGTGCGCAACGGCACCAGCCGGCCGTTGATCTTGGCGCCGACGCAGGTGTCGCCGATCTCCGAATGCACCGCATAGGCAAAATCGACGGCGGTGGCGCCGCGCGGCAGGGCAAACAGGTCGCCTTTCGGGGTAAAGGCAAAGACCTGGTCCTGGAACATCTCCAGCTTGGTGTGCTCGAGAAATTCCTCCGGGCCCGAGGCGTGGTCGAGAATGTCCAGCAATTCGCGCAGCCAGCGGTATTGCGGGCCTTCGGTGGTGCCGGCGCCCTGTTTGTAGCTCCAATGTGCGGCGACGCCGAGTTCGGCGATCTCATGCATGTCGCGGGTGCGGATCTGCACCTCGATGCGCTGTTGCTCGGGCCCGATCACCCCGCTGTGCACCGAGCGGTAATTGTTTGGTTTCGGGGTCGAAATATAGTCCTTGAAGCGGCCCGGGACCATCCGATAGGCGGAGTGCAGGATGCCCAGGGCGTGATAGCATTCGCCGACATCGCCGACCAGAACGCGGAACGCCATCACGTCCGAAAGCTGCTCGAACGAGACGTTCTTCGTTTGCATCTTGTGCCAGATCGAATAGGGCGATTTTTCGCGACCGGAAACCGCCGCACCGGCGACCCCACCCTCGGTAAGCTTGCGCTCCAGCGCCGCCTCGATGCGCGGCACCACCGCACCGCCCTTGTCGCGCAGGAAATCGAGCCTGGCGAGGATGCTGTTGCGGGCATCGGGGTAAAGCTCGGCGAAGGCGAGATCCTCGAGCTGGTCTTTCATCCGATGCATGCCGAGCCGTTCGGCCAGCGGGGCATAGATTTCCATCGTCTCGCGGGCGATGCGCCGGCGCTTTTCGGCGCTCGGGATGAACCGCAGGGTCTGCATGTTGTGCAGCCGGTCGGCGAGCTTGACCAGCAGCACCCGAATGTCCTCGGACATCGCCAGGACCAGCTTGCGGAAATTCTCGGCCTGCTTGGTCTGGTCCGATTGCAGCTCGATTCGCGACAGCTTGGTCACGCCGTCGACGAGGCGGGTGATCTCCTCGCCGAACGACCGCTCGATGTCGTCGAGCGTCGCCACCGTGTCCTCGACCGTGTCGTGCAAAAGCCCGGTCACGATCGAGGCGGCGTCGAGCTTCATCTGGGCGAGGATGCCGGCGACTTCGATCGGGTGCGAGAAATAGGGGTCGCCCGAGGCGCGCAACTGGGTGCCGTGCGCCTTCATCGAGTAGACATAGGCGCGGTTTATTGCGCTCTCGTCGGCGTTCGGATCATAGGACCTGACCAGCTCGACGAGTTCGAATTGCCGCATCATGACCGGGTTTCCGCAGTCCTGCCGTTCAGCCGAAACGGCTTTGCCGCAGTCGCAGAGGCGGCGAGGCGCTCATCGACACCGGGCCGGCCGGTCGCGACACGACTCGCGATCAGACCTCCTCTTCGAGATCGGCGGCAGGATCGGTCAGCGATGATTCGGCTTCTTCGGCTGCTTCGGCTTGTTCCTCGTCACCGGCGAGGAGGTCTTCCTCCTCGACCGCCAGAACGTCGTCCTCCGCTTCGCCCAGAGCGTCTGCGGCGAGTTCCTCGTCGAGGGTCAGCTCATCCTCGGCGTCGAGATCGACCTCGTCAGCCGAGATCCCGGCGCCCGCTTCGTCCCCCTCGTCGAGGAGAGCCACCGGTGCGGCAACGCCGAACGCCATCGGATCGATATCGAGGTCATGGGGCTCCTCCGGCTCGTCGATCTCGGCATGCTTCTGCATGCCGCGCACCACCAAATCCTTGAGCTGGAGCAGGCCGATCGTCTCATCGGCGATCTCGCGCAGGGCGACGACCGGGTTTTTGTCGTCGTCGCGCTCGAGCGTCAGCGGCGCCCCCGAGGTGATTTCGCGCGCGCGCTGCGCGGCCAGCAGGACCAGCTCGAACCGGTTGGGGATCTTCACGACACAGTCTTCAACGGTAACGCGCGCCATCGACTCACTTTCTCGCTCGGGGCCGAACTGCCGAATATATGGTGATTACAGCAGCCCGGCAACAACCGGGGCTGCGCGCGAAGGACGCGGCCGGCGTCGCGGCGGCCTTGACCCTCGCTGCCGCCCGCCCCTATATGGCGCTTTGCCGGCCGGATGGCAGAGTGGTTATGCAGAGGACTGCAAATCCTCGTACAGCGGTTCAATTCCGCTTCCGGCCTCCAGGAAAGAATTTGCCGCCGCCGTTCGTGCACGCTTCATTCCCCGGTAGCTCAGTTGGTAGAGCAGGCGGCTGTTAACCGCCTTGTCGCTGGTTCGAAGTCCGGCCCGGGGAGCCAATTCGAGGAAGGAGTCGGCGGGACATCGCCTGACCTTTCCTCCAAGAGGGAGACAAAATAGCTCCCGAGTAGGAGCAAACCGGCGCCGCGAAGTTGTTCCTACGCCCCAACTCCGATCATGCGCGCTCCAACCGATCGGCGGCCGATCTTTGCAAGTTCCGACTTGCCGGAATATCGCCCTTAGCGCTGCCGAACCCGAGGGACTCGCCGACGCCGCCGACTTCGCCCGGTTCGGCGGCCGGCGCGCCTATCCGGCGGGCCGCAGCCCCGGAACGGCGTGGGCAGCCGGGGCGACCGCAGCTCCCCGGCGGAGGTTGCCGCGGTCGGCATCAGGCGCGCCCTCGCCTATATATGCGGAGGGCGAACCGGGGACCCGAGCGTCGGGCATGCGAAGCAGATGGCCGCACCGCGGAAGGTGCTGAGACGGGGCTGGACCACCGGCGCCTGCGCGACTGCGGCCGCTTCGGCGGCATTTACCGCGTTGGTCAGCCGGGTGTTTCCCGATCCGGTGGTCATTTTGTTGCCGCGCGGCGAACGCCCCTCGTTCGCGCTGCACCGGACAATGCTCGGCGACGCTTGGGCGTTGGCCGCCGTCGTCAAGGATGCCGGCGACGATCCCGACGTGACCCACGGGGCGGTCATCGAGGCGCGCGTCACCCGTCTGCCGCCGGGCAGCGGCGTCCGCTTCAGGGCCGGCCGCGGCGTCGGCACCGTCACCAAGCCCGGCCTGCCATTGGCCGTCGGCGAACCGGCGATCAACCCGGCGCCGCGGCAGATGATGGCTCGGGCGATCGCAGAAATCGCCGCCCTTCATGCCGCAGCCGCCGATGTCGAGATCGAGATCGGCGTCCCCGAGGGCGAGCGTCTGGCGCAGCAGACCTGGAACCCGCGTCTGGGCATCGTCGGCGGCATCTCGATCCTCGGCACCACCGGGATCGTCGTGCCCTATTCCTGCTCGGCCTGGATCCATTCGATCCGGCGAGGGATCGACGTCGCCCGCGCGACCGGCATCCGCCACGTCGTAGGCTGCACCGGCAATACCTCGGAACAGGCGGCCCGGGCATTGCTCGGGCTCGGCCCGGAGTCGGTCATCGACATGGGAGATTTCGTCGGCGGCATGCTCAAATACCTGCGGCGGCGGCCGGTGGACCGGGTCACGATCGCCGGCGGGTTCGCCAAATTGTCGAAACTCGCCGCCGGCGCGCTCGACCTCCATGCCAAACGCAGCCCGGTCCGACCCGACTGGCTCGCCGGCCGACTGGCCGAACTGGGCGCCGATCCGGCGACAATCCGACAGGCGGCCGGCGCCAATACCGCGATGGAAGTGCTGGCGATTGCCGATGCGGCGGGCCTGCCGCTGGCGTCGTCGATCGCCGATCAGGCCAGGACCGCCGCCGCCGCCGTGCTCGGCGACGCGCCGATTTCGCTCGACGTGCTGGTCTTCGACCGGGAAGGCCGCCTCGCCGGGCGCAGCAGCCGGTGATCCAAGCCGCCTCGCCGCGGGCGCCGGAATGCCGGGCTAAGCCGGGGGACGACCCGCCGGGCGCAGTCTTCAGCGCTGCCGCACCAGCTCGAATACCGTGCCGCCCCCACCGGCCCCGCCCTCGCTCGTCGTGCCGTAGAGATTGCCCGACTTGTCCATCGTCAACCCGGCGAGCGGCAACTCGCCGTCTGTGCATTGGGCCGCTTCGCAAAAATTGTAGATCGCGCTCTGCTTGCCTGCCGCCGTCACCTCGAACACGGTGCCGGCCCCCATGGCCCCGCCTGCGTAAGTCGTTCCGTACAGGTTGCCCGCCCGTCCCTGACGAGGTCGGCCGCCGGCTCGGCGCCATCGCTGCAACCGCTCAGCGGGCAGAAGCTGTAGATCAGGCGCTCTCTTCCTTTGCTGGCGATTTCGAAGACCGTACCGCGGTTTTGGGCGCCGCCCTGAAACGTCGTGCCGTACAGATTGCCCGATTTGTCGCTGATGAGCCCGGCCAGGGGCTCAGCGCCGTTGGTGCAATTGGCGGCGCCGAGAAAGTTGCAAAGAATCTTCTCGTTGCCCTGCGGCGTTACCTTGAACACGAGGCCCTGACCTGCTGCGCCGCCTGCCGCGGTCGTGCCGTAAAAGTTGCCGGCGGCGTCCATGATCAGCCCGGCCTGGGGCGTTTTGCCGTCGCTGCAGCCTACCGCCGCACAAAAGCTGTAGAGCGTCTGTTCCTGGCCCTTGCGGGTCACTTCGAACACCGTGCCGCCGCCATGCGCACCGCCCTCGGTCGTCGTGCCGTAGAGATTGCCCGCCTTGTCGACGATGACCCCGGCCTCGGGGTACTGGCCGAATTGCAGACTGTCGACAATCCGAAAGGCCCCTTTATGCGGCTTCTCGAATACCGTGCCCGCTCCGTGGGCCCCGCCATACCTGGTGGTGCCGTAAAGGTTCTCCGAACTGTCGATCAGCAGCCCCGCCATCGGCCCGCCGCCGTCGGTTACGGATGGGGAGAAGTCGTGCAGGACGATCTCCTTGCCGCCGCGGGTCAGTTCGAACACGGTGCCTTCACCGGTCGTGCCGCCCGCGTAGGTCGTGCCATAGGCGTTTCCCGACGCGTCGAAAACGATGCCGCCGTGCGGCGCAGCGCCGTCGACGCAGCCTCCCACAGTGCAAAAGCTGTAGAGGAGCCTGAACGACCACGATGCCGCGTGCGCCGGGTCCGCCGCCGCGCCGGCCAGCATCGCTGCCGCCCCGCACGCAACGATGCGGGAAATGTTCTTCATCCTCCACCCCTTTCCGAGCCCGGTGAAACAGAGACTATCGCTCAAACCGGCGACGCCGGAAATGGGCGTCGCCACGGCGTGATGGAGGGACCGCCAAGTTTGTCATCGAGGCTTGCGTTGCGCCGCCCCCGCGTCGATGTTTCTCGACGAGGCCGTCGGCAGATGCGGCTACTGAATGGTCAGCCGGCCGATCTGGGAATGCGCATTGTTGGAGAACCATATGTTTTTGTCCGGCCCGACGGTGATGCCGAGCACCGGGAAAGATGATCCCGTCGCCGGTACGCGATACTCGGTGATCTTACCCTTGGTGGTGATCCGGCCGATATAACCGGCGCCTCCGGAGGGCGGGCCGAACTCGCCGAAATACAGGTTGTCATCGGGACCGCTCACAATGCTGTCCGGTTGGGTCGTCAAGCCCGTCGAATAGAAGGTGAGACCGGTACCGTTGGTCTTGATCGCTCCGATCCGCTGATTTTGCGGATCGCAGAACCAGATCCGCCCGTCGGAGCCGTAGGCGATGCCGAAGGTGTTGCTGAGGCTGCCGAAACCGGCGCTGTATTCGTGCTGGGCGCCCGCCGTCGTGACGTAGCCGACATTGGGACCGTTCCACTGCGCGAACCAAAGCTGGTTTTTGGGCCCGACGGTGATTGCCGTCAGCTGATATTGATTGTTCTGGATAGAAAAGAATTCGGTCCTGCCTTGCGGAGTTGTGCGGCCGATGCCGGCGTGGTCCGTTGCGAACCAGACATTGCCGTCCGGTCCCAAGACCATCTGGTTCGACATGTTCGTACCGGCGGCGGTGTCGAACAACTTAAATTTTCCGGCCGACGTGACCCTGCCGACTTTAGAGCTCTGAAAATCGGTGAACCACATATTGTTGTCGGAGCCTTCGGCGAGGGCATGGACGGAGGCGCCCGAAAACGGAACGGTGAACGCCGTCGCCTTGGCGGTAGAAGGTGAGAAACGTACGATCGTGCCGAGCCCCTCTTCAGGAAACCACAGCAAATTTCCGGTGCCGGTGACAATTCGGATGATGCCCCCGCTGTCGTCTGTGGGTTTGCTGAAAATGGTCAGTGCAAGCCCTTTAACCGTGGTGTCTTTTTTCGTGTAAGTGACGGTCGACTGTGCCTGTGCGCCGGCGATCGTCATAGCGAAAGCGAACACAGCAGCAAGGGTCGGAAAGAGCCGGCCGTTCAGGCGGCGTCTTCGCCTCGATGAACCGCCCTCGATCATCGCATCCACCTTCTGGATAAAGGTTAATATTCGCAA
The DNA here is from genome assembly GCA_963701815.1 of uncultured Alphaproteobacteria bacterium. GTDB lineage: Bacteria > Pseudomonadota > Alphaproteobacteria > ATCC43930 > CGMCC-115725 > AP-15. Next base: position 34,383 of record CAVPBN010000007.1, on the reverse strand, counting down.
AACTAACTCATCCGACATTGCATGGATGACCGGCGATGCCATTGAACAATACACCAATTCAGCCTTGCGGACAATGCAGTTCGAGGACGCCGACTGCCGCAAAGATGGGATGAGCGGGCGGCGGTTCCCACTTCTCCACCGCGGCTGTCTGATCTTTCGCCGGGTCGGCGCGGTTGGAGCAAATCTTCCATCCGCTGGAAATCCGGCGTCGCCGCGGCGATAATGCAGCCGGGTTCGCTGCGCACGACCGATGTTTTCGGATAACGTGTCGGCGCGGCGGAGTAGGCGGGTCGAGCGCCGGATGGCAAATTTCGTGGGACGCAGGATGGCCGAACCGGCGCCGAACATCGCCGATGCCGGGGGACGCCGGCGCGCCGGCGTCTGCCCGAGCCTGTTGCGGATCGTTGCGGCGCGCGACGGCGGCATCTGTCGGGTCAAGCTGCCGCTGGGGCATCTGAGCGCGACCCAGGCCCGCGCCGTCGCTGCGGCGGCGCGAGATTACGGCAGCGGGGTCGTCGACGCGACCAACCGCGCCAATCTGCAGCTCCGCGGGGTCCGCCACGACAGCAGCACCGAGTTGATCGCGGCACTGGTTGCCGCCGGTCTCGGCCCCGCCCGGCAGGAGACCGAGGATATCCGCAACGTCATGGTCAGTCCGATGGCCGGGATCGACCCATCGCAACGGATCGACGCGCTGCCTCCGGCGCGCGCACTGCTCGGTCGGATCGAGACCGATCGGCGATACGCCGCACTCTCCGCCAAATTCAGCTTTCTGGTCGATGGCGGCGAAAGCGTGGCGGCGGTCGACCGCCCGCATGACGTTTGGCTGGCCGGTCTCGGCGGCGCGCGCATGGCGCTCGGCTTCGCCGGATCGCCGCCGGTTCGGGCCGGCGACACCACACCTTTTGTCATGATCGATGCCGGTCGTGCGGTCGATGCCGTCGCCGCCGCGCTGTCGCTGTTTCTCGACGAGACCGAGAGCGATCCCGCGATCGTCCGCTTCCGGGATCTGTTCGCCCGGATCTCTCGCGCCCGGTTTCTCGATCGCCTGACGGCGCGGCTCGGCCTGCCGACATGGCGCTCGCCGGCGATCGCGGAATGGCGGCGCGCGATGCCGCGGCATATCGGGCACATCGGCATCCGCGCGCAACGCCAGCCCGGGCTCTGCGCGATCGGCGCCGCACCGCCGCTCGGCCGCCTGTCGCCGGAGATGCTTGACGGGCTCGCCGCAATCGCCGAATCGGCGGGCGACGGCCATATCCGGCTGACCCCGTGGCACAGCATTATGTTGCCGTCAGTTCCCGACGACGACGCGGCGCGGACAGTGCGGGCCCTGGGCGAAATCGGGCTGAGCACCGACCCGCGCGACCCGTTGGCGACGATGGCGGCCTGCTCCGGTTCCGCCGGCTGCTCGGCCGCGCTGGCGGCGACCCAGCCCGACGCGCGCGCGCTCGCCGCGGCGCTCGGCCGGTTCGCCGACACGCCGCTCGCAATCCATGTCGGCGGTTGCGCCAAATCATGCGCCGCGGCCGGCGTTCCCGACGTCAATTTGATCGCCTGCGGGCCAGGCTCGTACCAACTCTCGAGCGGACCCGCCGATAATTTCGGCCCCGGCGCCGCGGGCAGCTCCGGCTCGAGCATCCCGCAGATCGCCGCGCGGCTTCGCGCGAGCCTCGGCGAGCGCGCGATGCCGCCGGCTGCGGATCGGGCGGGACCTCACGCGTGATCGCCTATTTGCGCGACGGCCGGGAAATCTATCGCCGCTCGTTTGCCGTCATCCGCGACGAAGCCGATCTGAGCGGCATCCCCGCCGATCTTGAAAAGCTGGCGGTTCGCGTCGCCCATGCGAGCGGCCGCATCGAGATCATCCGCGACCTCTTGTTCTCGCCCGGTGCGGGCGCCGCCGGGCATCGGGCGCTGGCGTCCGGCGCCTCGGTCCTCTGCGATTCCGCCATGGTTGCGGCCGGCATCACCCGCGCCCGGCTGCCGGCCGGCAACACCGTCCGCTGCACGCTCGGCGACCCCGCAGTGCCCGATCTTGCCCGGCAGGGCGGCACCACCCGCTCGGCGGCGGCGGTTGAACTCTGGCGCCCATTTCTGGGGGGTGCGGTGGTCGCATTCGGCAATGCCCCGACGGCGCTCTTTCGGCTCATCGAGCTGCTCGACGAGGGCGCCGCCAAACCGGCGCTGATCCTCGGTTTTCCGGTCGGGTTCGTCGGTGCCGCCGAAGCCAAGGCGGAACTGGCCCGCGACAGCCGCGGCGTGCCGTTCGTCGTCCTGCGCGGCCGCAGCGGCGGCAGCGCCGTCGCGGCGGCGGCGGTCAATGCGCTCGCCGCGGAAGCCGAGTGAATGGACCCCGGCCGCCTGTTCGGTCTCGGCGTCGGGCCGGGCGATCCCGAGCTCGTCACGCTGAAGGCGCTGCGCCTGCTGCGCGCGTCGCCGGTGGTGGCCTATCTCGTCGCCAAGGGGAAAAAGGGCAACGCGTTTTCGATCATCGAAACCTACCTGAGAACCGACCAGACGATCCTGCCGCTGGTCTTTCCAATAACGACCGAGCGGCTGCCGCCACCCTTGTGCTACGAGGCGGTGATCGCCGAATTCTACGATGCGTCAGCCGCCACGCTCGCCCGCCAACTCGATCGAGGGCTGGATGTGGCCGTGATCTGCGAGGGCGATCCGTTTTTCTACGGCTCGTTCATGTACCTGCACGATCGCCTCGCGGCGCGCTACGCGACCGAGGTGGTGCCCGGGGTCTGCTCGATCGTCGCCGCCGCCTCGGCCTTGGCGACGCCGCTCGTTTATCGCAACCAGAGCCTGGCGGTGCTGTCGGCGGTATTGTCAGAGGCTGAACTGACCTGCCGGCTGGCCGCGGCCGACGCCGCCGCGATCATCAAGCTCGGCGGCAATTTCGCCAAGGTCCGCCGGGTCGTCGCCGCACTCGGCTGTGGCGATCGGGCGGTCTATATCGAACGGGCGACGATGCCGGGGCAGCAATCGAGGCCGCTCGCCGAAATCGACCCGGCGACGGTCCCGTATTTTTCGATGGTCCTCATTCCCGGCCGGCGATGGCAGGCCTGAGCGCGGCGCCGCCGGCGATCATGCTGCTCGCGCAAGCGGGCCTCGGCACCGCGCGCCGGATCCGGGGCACGCTGCCCGAAGCTGTGATCTACGGCCTGGCGGCGCGGGTCGGCGGCGTCGATGTGCGGTTCGACGAGTTCGGCGTCGCCGTGCGTCAGCTGTTCGCCGACGATGCGCCGATCATCGCCCTGTGCGCGGCCGATATCGTCATCCGGGCCCTGGCGCCGGTCCTGCAGAATAAGCACGCCGAACCGCCGGTGCTTGCCGTCGCCGAGGACGGCAGCGCCGTCGTGCCGCTGCTCGGCGGTCTGCGCGGCGTCAACGCGCTGGCGCGGACGATCGGCACGGCGCTCGGCGCCGCGCCGGCGATCACCACGACCGGCGAGGTCCGCTTCGGCGCAACGCTGGAAGATCCGCCCGAAGGCTACGAACTGCGCAACCCGGAGGCGGGCAAGCGGCTGATGTCGGACCTGTTGGCCGGTGAGCGGGTCAGCCTCTCGGGTACGGCGCCGTGGCTCGCGACGACGCGTCTGCCGTTTGATCCCGCCGGGCGGCTGTCGATCGCCGTCACCCCGGAGGAGCGCGAGCCCGGCGACCGCGAATTGGTGTTTCATCCGCGCTCGATCGCGGTCGGCGTCGCCGCCGGCGCCGCCGATCTGCCGCAGCTCGTCCTCGCCGCGCTCGCCCGGCACCGGCTGGCGCCGCGCGCGGTCGGGCTGGTCGTCGCCGCCGAGCGCGACGCGGCGCGGCCGGAAATCCATGCCGCCGCCGCCGCGCTGGCGCGCCCGGTGCGGTTCGTGGCCGACCCTCCGGCAACGCTGCCGCCCGGCGCCGTCGCGGCCTGTCTCGCCGCTGCCGCGGTGCCGGCGCCGCTGTCCGGACCCTTTGTCGACGGACCGGTCGCCCTCGCTGTCGCCGCCGACCCCCTCGATCCCGCCGCGATCGGCCGGGCGCGCGGCCGGGTGGCGGTGGTCGGGCTCGGTCCGGGAACGCCGGGATGGCTGACGCCCGACGCGCGCCGCGAACTCGCCGCCGCCACCGACATTGTCGGCTACGCTCCCTATGTCGCGATGGCCGGCCGGTTCGCCGCCGACCAGGCGATCCATACCTCCGACAACGGCGCGGAGATGGACCGGGCACGCCAGGCGCTGACCTTGGCCGCAGCCGGCCGGTCGGTCGCGGTGGTGTCGTCGGGCGATCCGGGGGTGTTCGCGATGGCGAGCGCGGTGCTGGAAGCATTGCACGGCGCTGAAGCTGCGGCTTGGCATGGGATCGAACTCGTCGTCATCCCCGGGATCTCGGCCGCCCATGCCGCGGCGGCGCGGGCCGGGGCGCCGCTCGGTCATGATTTCTGCGTCCTGTCATTGTCGGACAATCTGAAGCCCTGGGCGGTCGTCGAGCGCCGGCTCGACCTCGCCGCGGCGGCCGATCTGGCGCTGGCCCTCTACAACCCGGTCTCCCGTGCCCGGCCTTGGCAATTCGCGCGGGCGATCGAGATCATTCGGCGACATCGGGACGCCGACACCCCGGTTGTGCTCGGGCATGATATCGGCCGCCCCGGCGAAGCGACCGAGGTGATGCCGCTGGGCCAATTGACATCGGCCGGGATCGGCATGCGCACGGTCGTGATCGTCGGCTCGTCGACAACCCGGACCTTCGCACGGCTCGACGGCGGGCTGTGGGTCTACACGCCGCGATGGTACCCGGACCCGGCCGGGCCGGCGGCGCACCCTTGACATCCGATCGGCGCGGACCTCGAAAACGCCAAGGTCCGACCCGTGGCTATTGCGGGAAATCAGGATGAGCCCAGGCGCGCCCGACCTCTACGACGACCTCGTCGAGCAATTGCCGGCATTGCTCGCCGGCGAAAGCGATCCGGTCGCCAACGCCGCCAATACCGCCGCGCTGATCTATCACGCGCTGCCCGACCTCAACTGGGCCGGGTTCTACTTTCGCAACGGCGCCGAGCTTGTGCTGGGCCCGTTCCAGGGCAAGCCGGCCTGCACCCGCATCCCGATCGGCCATGGGGTATGCGGCGCCGCCGCCGCGCGAGCGGCCTCGGTGCTGGTCGCCGATGTAAACGAGTTTCCGGGCCATATCGCCTGCGATCCGGCGTCGCGCTCGGAACTCGTCGTGCCGTTGCTCGCGGAAGGCGAAGTGTTGGGCGTGCTGGATCTCGACAGCCCGCGCGCCGCGCGTTTCGCCGAGGCGGATCGGCAGGGCTGCGAAAGGCTGGCGGCGATTCTCGTTGCGCGTCATTGGCCGGCTCCGGCCAAGAGCGGCTATCCCGATGATGTCGAGGCCGAATCCGGGTGCCGGCTGCCTTTGCCGCAACCTCGGGATCTCGATGATGCCGGCAGGCGCAGCTACGACCGCCTCGCCGATCCCGACGGCGGGACCCTGCGCGGGCTCAAGGGGCCCGGCGGCATCCAGCTGCACAGCCCGGCGCTCTCGCGGCTCGCCCGTCCACTCAATCGCTATCTGCGCTACGATTGCGGGCTCGGCGGACGGGTCCGGGAATTGGCCATCCTGGCGACGGCGCGCGAACTCGACAGCCGCTTCGAATGGGCCGCGCACGAGCCCGCGGCGTTGGCCGAGGGCATCTCCGAGGACATCATCGACATCGTCCGGTACGGCAAGGATGCAAGCGGCCTCGATCCCGCCGACGCCGTCATCATCGAACTGGCCCGCGGGATCTTTGGCGCGCGCAGGCTCGACGCAGCGGTATTCGCCCGGGCGCTGCGGCAGTTCGGTCGCCGCCGGCTCGTCGATCTGGTGGCGCTGATGGGCAATTACGCCTCGACCGCGGCGTTGCTGACCGCGTTCGACATGCAGCTCGACCGGAATCAGCCATCGCCGCTGCCGCCGCGATGGCGGTAGCGGCCGCCGCTCGGCTCAACGCCCCGTTTGCGGTCTTGCGCGGGCCGCGTCAGGTGAAACCGGAGAGCCAGGTCACGGCGTCGGCTACCGAGGCGACGGTCGGCAGCTCGGGACGGGCCGGGCGTCGCCTGATCACGACCCGGACCCCGAGCTCGCGCGCCGCAGCCAGTTTTGCCTCGCTCGCGGTACCGCCGCTGTTGCGGCAGACGATCGTGTCGATCCGCCGCACCGTCAGGAGATCGCGTTCGCCCGACAGATCGAACGGCCCGCGCGCCAGCAGCAGCTCGACCTGGGCGAAGGCCGGCATCGGCTGCGGCGGCCCGACCGAACGCACCAGGAACCACACGCCCTCGACCGCGGCGAAGGCGTCGAGTTCGCGCCGCCCGACGGCCAGCAGCACGCGGCGCGAGTTGGCCGCGACAAAATACGCCGCCTCGAGCCAATCATCGACCTGATGCCAATCGTCGCCCGGCGCCGGCTGCCAGGCCGGCCGGTCGAGCCGCAACAACGGCACGCCCGCGCTGCGGCATGCCGCCGCGGCATTCCACCCCATCGCCGCCGAGAAGGGATGGGTGGCATCGACGACGGCGCCGACTTTCCGTTCTCCAATGAAGGCGGCGAGCCCCTCGGCGCCGCCAAAGCCGCCGATCCGCGTCTCGCCGGGCGGCAGGCGCGGACCGGAGGTGCGGCCGGCCAGCGAATTGACGGCGCGGATATCGTCCCGCTCGGCCAGCGCCTGGCCGAGCGCAAACCCTTCGCTGGTGCCGCCCAGCACGAGAGCGATCAGCGGGCCGGGTCCGGCGTCGGCGTGCAGCATCGGCGAATGGGACCCGAGCAGGCGATCACGCCGGGGAGGGTAGCAGATTCCGGGCTGCGTTGCCTCGGCTCGGCGCGCCGGCTAGAAATCGATCGGGTCAGCCGAGCGCCAATTCGCCGGCGGGTAGAGGGGAGAAGCCGGTGGTCGCGGTCATCGAAGACGAGAGCGAGGCCGGCAGCAGCCGGTACCTCGAATTCAGGGTTTGCCGCAGCCCGACCGACCCCGATCGCATTCTGGGAATCTGGCGCCTCGGCGGTGGCGGGCAGGTCGACAAGACGATCGACGAAAACCGGCCCGACAGCCCCGTCAGGGTCGAGTTCCGCTACGTGGTGGACAGCGCCGACCAGCACGGCATCCCGTTTGTCTGGGTCAACGATCCGGACGAATTGTTCCCTTATTACGATCGCCGCTGATCTCTCGACCGGCTGTCCAGTGGCGCAAGCCAGACAGATGATTCTTTCCGGTGCGTACCTTGACCGAGATTGCTTCGTCGCCGCATCGGCTTGCGCCGTGCCCATCCGCCGGCGCAGAGTTCGCTTAGTACGGCATTCTGAGGTGGACGACATCATGTCCGGGACGGCGGCGATTCGGGTCGGCTACCGCTTTATCGACGGATATCACGTCTACACGTCCGAGGATGTGTATGGGCTCTATGTCGCCAATCGCGACCCGCGCGTGGCGTACCAAGCGGTGGCGCCATCGTTGGAAAAGCTGATTTTGCTCAACGAGGGGATCTCCTGCCGGGTCGAGCCTGCCCTCACTTTCTCGGAACCGGTGCGGTCGGCACGACACCCCGATGAACCCCCGGTTAACGAAGTCACGTCCCGCAGCTTCATCGCAAGCGGCTTGAATGATGGCGATGCGCCGCTTCCGCCGGGAGGAATTCTGGCGGGAGTTGGAGCGCCGCGGGTGCCATCGCGTGTCGGAGGAAGCCGACCTTGGCTCCTTCTGGCTGGCTCCCGACGGGCGCCATTTCCAGGCGCCGCCGCCTGATCCGGATGATTTTTACCCGGACTTCATGTTGGACGATCTGATCCGGCAGCACGGGCTCCCGAGGTCGCCGAGGAGAGGTCGTCGGCGCCGCGACTGAACCCTCAATCGGCGGCGGCGGCGCGGCGGCGGGGCTTGGCCCGGCCGCCGGCGTAGCGTTCGGCGAGGCGCGCGGCGACGCGCGGGCTGACGAAATGCGAGACCTCGCCGCCCAGCGCCCCGATCTCCTTGACGAAACGCGACGAGATGAATTGAAAGCGATCCGAGGCCATCAGAAACACGGTCTCGATCGCCGGGTTCAGCCTTGCGTTCATCCCGGCCATCTGAAACTCGTATTCGAAATCCGACACCGCCCGCAATCCGCGGATGATCACGGTCGCTTCGACCGACTGTGCGAAATGCATCAGCAGGCTGTCGAAGGCGCGCACCTCGATGCGCTCGGCATCGCCGTTTTCGAGATGGGCGACCTCGTCGCGCACGATCTCGACCCGCTCGTCGGTGGCGAACAGCGGCCCCTTGCCGTCGTTGCGCGCAACCCCGACGACCAGCCGATCGACCAGCCGGGCGGCGCGGCGGATGATGTCCGAGTGGCCGTTGGTGATCGGATCGAACGTGCCCGGATAGATCCCGATGCGAGGCTGGCTCATGTGTTCCCCGTATCGGGCTGGTTGTCGTCGCCGCTCGGTCGCTCTTCCGGCTCGTCGCCGTTTTCATCGGAATCTTCCGGCAGCCGCGCCACCGAGACGACATGTTCGCCGTCGCCGACCTTGAAGATCACGACGCCCTGACTGCCCCGGCGAGCGATGCGGATGTCATGCACCGGACAACGGATCACCATTCCGCCATCGGTCACCAGCATGATCTGGTCGTTGTTGCCGACCGGAAACACGGCGACGACGGCGTCGCCGTTGCGGCGCCGCAGGTCCATATTATTGATCCCCTGCCCGCCGCGGGCGGTGATGCGATAGTCATAGGCCGAAGTCCGCACCCCGAAGCCCTTTTCGGTCACACTGAGTACGCATTCCTCGCGCTGCGCAAGACCGGCATAAATCTCCTCCGAGATCGCGCTCGCTTCCTCGCTCGGCTCGCCCTCGCCCTCGCCCTGCTCCGGCTCGGCCGGCAGGTCGGTTGCCGCCTCGCCATCGTCGTCGATCGGCCGTCGCCGCCGCGCCGCGAGGGTCAGATAAGCGTTGCGGGTCTCGGCGGCGACCTCCTCGTGGTGCAGGATCGACATCGAGATCACCAAATCATCGCCGAGCAGCCGAACGCCGCGCACCCCGACCGAGGTGCGGCCGACAAAAATCCTGACGCCGCGGTTCAGTTCGGGTTCGAACTTGACCTGGAAGCGGATCGCCTTGCCGTTGCGGGTGGCGAGCAGGACATCGTCGTCGTCGGTGCAGGTGGCGACGGCGATCAGCCGGTCGTCGGCGTCCTCGCCCTCGAACTTCATCGCGATCTTGCCGTTGGACCGCACATCGCCGAAATCGGACAATGCGTTGCGCCGGACATGGCCGTTGGCGGTCGCGAACATGACCGTCAGCTCCTTCCAGCTTTCCTCGTCCTCGGGCAACGGCATGACCGTCGAGATCGTCTCGCCGGGCAACAGGTTCGGCAGCAGGTTGATCATCGGCCGGCCGCGCGCCTGCGGCGTGCCGAGCGGCAGGCGGTAAACCTTGAGCTTGTAGACCCGGCCGGACGAAGTGAAGAACAGCACCGGCGCCAGGGTCGAGGCGACGAACACCTCGCTGAGGAAATCTTCCTCGCGGATCGCCATGCCGGCGCGGCCGCGGCCGCCGCGGCGCTGCGCGCGATAGGTCGACAGCGGCACCCGCTTGATGTAGCCGGCATGGCTGACCGTGACGACCATATCCTCGCGCTGGATCAGCGCCTCGATGTCGGCCTCGAACTCGATATCCTCGATCTGGGTCCGCCGCGGGGTCGCAAACCGCTCGCGGATCGCCAGCAACTCGCCGCGCAACACCTCGATCAGCCGCGCGCGCGAGCGCAGGATCTCCAGATGGCCGCCGATTTCGGCGATCAGCCCATGCAGTTCCTCGGCGATCTTGTCGCGTTCGAGCCCGGTCAGGCGCTGCAATCGCAGATCGAGGATCGCGCGCGCCTGCTCATCCGACAATTGGTAGGCGCCGTCGTCGGACACCCGATGGCCGGGCTCGCCGACCAATTCCACCAGCGGCGCGATATCGGCGGCCGGCCAGGCGCGGCCGACCAGACCTTCGCGCGCCGTCGCCGGGTCGGGAGCGGCGCGGATCAGCGCGATGATCTCGTCGAGATTGGCGACCGCGATCAACAGCCCCAAGAGGGTATGCGCCCGCTGCCGCGCCCTGCCTAAGAGATGGCTGGTGCGCCGGGTGATCACCTCCTCGCGAAAGGCGACGAACGCGGCCACGATATCGCGCAAGGTCAACAGCTCCGGCCGGCCGCCGTTCAGCGCCAGCATGTTGACGCCAAAGCTGGTCTGCAGCGCGGTGTGGCGATAGAGCTGGTTCAGCACGATGTCGGGCTCGGCATCGCGCTTCAACTCGGCGACGACGCGCAGACCGTCGCGGTCGCTCTCGTCGCGCAGTTCGGAGATGCCCTCGACCAGCTTTTCCCGGACGCACTCGGCGATGCGCTCGATCAGCCGGGCCTTGTTGACCTGATAGGGGATCTCGGTAAAGACCAACGCCTCGCGGTCGCGGCGGATCTCCTCGACATGCGATTTGGCCCGCAACAGCACCGAACCCCGCCCGGTCTTGAAGGCTGCATGCGTTCCGGCCCGGCCCATGATGGTCCCGCCGGTCGGGAAATCCGGCGCCGGGACGAATTCCATCAACTCTTCGACGGTGATCGCCCCGTTGTCGAGATAGGCGCAGCAGGCGTCGATGACCTCGCCCAGATTGTGCGGCGGGATGTTCGTCGCCATGCCGACCGCGATCCCCTGGGCGCCGTTGACCAGGAGGTTCGGAAAGCCGGCCGGCAGGATCCTGGGCTCGCGCTCGGTGTCGTCGTAATTGGGCTGAAAATCGACGGTGTCGTTGTCGAGATCGTCGAGCAGCGAATCGGCGACGCGAGCGAGGCGGGCCTCGGTGTACCGGTAGGCGGCCGGCGGATCGCCGTCCATCGAGCCGAAATTGCCCTGACCGTCGATCAAGGGCAGGCGCATCGCAAAATCCTGCGCCATCCGCACCATCGCGTCGTAGATCGCCAGCTCGCCGTGCGGATGGTACTTGCCGATCACGTCGCCGACGATGCGCGCCGATTTGCGATAGGCCCGGTTCCACTCGTTGCCGTTGACCTTCATCGAATAGAGGATGCGGCGATGCACCGGCTTCAACCCATCGCGGACATCGGGAAGGGCGCGCGCCACGATCACGCTCATCGCGTAATCGAGGTAGGAGCGCTTCATCTCGTCCTCGATCGTCACGCTGGTGACGTTGGGGGCGGAAGGCGGCGGGGCTGCTGCGGAAACGGCCAAGGCTGCTCGATCGGCTGTGGTTGGCGGAAATCAACGACCGCGGCGGGGCCCGAAGGGCACGGCCACGGCATCTATAATGTGGGACGCGGGGCAGCAGATTACCGCATGCTGCGGCGCAAACAAAGGTTTGGAAGCAGCGCGCGCCGGGCTCGCCGGCGCTCTGTCACATCGGGCTGCCGACGATCACCCGATAGATCGCCAGGATCAGCACCGCGCCGACGACGGCGCCGATAAACCCGGCATTGTGGCCTGGCCCGTACCAGCCGACGCGTTGGCCGAGCCAGGAAGCGAAAATTGCGCCGACGATCCCGAGCAGCGTCGTGACGATGAACCCGCCCGGCCCATGTATGAACAGCTTGGCGACCGCACCCGCCAGAAAGCCGATGATGATCACCCACAACCAATGCAGCATTCGTTCCTCCCATTCGCCCGGCGGCGAAAGCGCGCAGCCGTCGATTTCGCTGCGAGGTCTGATCTACCCGTCTCCGTTGGCAACCGCAACAGTTCGAGAGAGGGCGCCGGATCGGGCGGCCCCGCCGATCGGAAAATGTTACACCGGTTTCATTTGAATTCGCCGCAGCTCGGCGGCTCGATGGCGACAATCATGCGGGGTTCAGCCGTAGTGCGCCGGGAAGGCCGGGAATGATCAGGTTCGTTGCCGCCGGGCTCTGCCTCGCCCTCCTCGCCGGCTGCGGCGACGGGGCGAAATGGCATTCGATCGAACGTCTCGGGCAGCCTGCCGGCGCTGGCCTTGACGATGACGCGGGCTTCGGACGGCAGAGAGGTCACCCAGGCGGATGACCGCGGCCGGGTCGTATTGCTCTATTTCGGCTACACCCTGTGCCCCGACGCATGCCCGACCACCTTGTCGAACATCGCCGAAATCCTGACCCGCTTGGGGCCGGAGGCGCGACAGGCGCGCGTGCTGTTCGTCACCGTCGACCCGGACCGCGACACAGCTGCGGTGCTCGCCGCCTATGTCAGGAATTTCGCGCCGCAAATCGAGGGGCTGCGCGGCACCGCGGACCAGCTGGCGGCGTTGGCGCGGCGCTACCGCGTCGTCTATTCGGTCTCCCCCGCGACCAAGGACCACCCCTACGAGGTCACGCACAGCTCGGCGATCTACGTGTTCGACGGCTCGGGCGCGGCGCGTCTGATCATCGCCTCGCTCGCCACCTCCACGCCCGACATCGCCGGTGCGACGGCCGATCTGAAGCGTCTCGTCGAGGAAGCTCACCCGAGCGGCTTGCTGGCCCGGCTGTCGCGGCTGTTGTGACGGCCTCAGCGACCCGTCGCGTCGCGCACCGGGAAGCTCGCGGTCAACGAGCCGCCATCGGCAAAATGCAGAGTCACCGGGACAGGATGCCCGGGCCGCATTGCCGCCGCCGGCGACATGCACATCAGATGATAGCCGCCGGGCGCAAAGGCGATCTTGCCGTGCGCCGGCACCGGGACGCGATCGACCATGACCATCCGCTCCCGGCCGCCCTGATCGACGCTCCGATGCAGCGTCAGCATCCCGCACGCGGGCGACGCGGCGCCGATCAGGGTCTGCGCCGCACCGCCGGCGTTCGACAGGGTAAAGTACCCGGCCGCCGGCAGCGACGGCATCACCAGACGGAACCACGGATCGGCGAGCGCAAGCCCGGCCTCTGCGGCCGGTGCGGGCCGCGAGATTGCGAATGCGCCGCAGAGCGCGGCCAGCAGCAACATCGTCTTACGCACCGGCCTAGCGCCCGGTCCAGCTTTTTGAGAGCGCCGCGAGGGCGGCGCCGTCGCCATCCTCACTCGCCGCTTCCTCGTGCAGCCGCAGCGCGTTGATCGTCAGCAGCACGGCGATCGCGCTCATCATCGCCGGCGGAATCCAGATCACGATGCCCCCGATATGCTGATCGTTCAGCGCGCTGATCGACGGGAACAGCCTTCCGCACAGATCGTAGTACGGATATAGGTCGCGCTGCGAAAATGTGATCGCCGCACCCAGCGCTATCTGCGGAAACATGACGCCGAAGGCCAATGCCGCGCGGGCGCCGAACGAAATCCGCGCCGGCGGCTTTGGGCGCCGGTCCAGCACCAGCGACCAGAACAGCAGGCCGTCGAGCACCATGCTCCAGTTCATCACGGCATAGAGCCGCACATCGATCATCGCCAGGAAATGCACCGCCGGGATCAGCCAGAAACAGAACAGGCCGAAAAAAAGAAAGGCGGCCAGTACGGGTTGCTGCAGCACGTCGACGACGCCGGTGACGGACGGGACTTCGATCGCCCGCCGCAATGTCGCCGGCATGCCGCGCTTGATCGTGCCGCCGGCGCCGGCGAGCGCCACCAGAAACGGCCCCAGATGATGCATCGCGACATGCTGGATGCGGTTCAGAAAAAACATGTGCTGCGACCAGTATTCGAACCGCGTCTGCAGCACCGCATAGATCACGCCGATGCCGAGCAGAAAGGCGAGTTTGCGCCAGAACCCAGGCCGCTCCGCCGGCGACGCCCGGCCGAGCCCGCGGCAGTACCAGAACAGCGCCAAAGCCGTCGCCAGATATATCGGCGGGGAGAAATCCCACGGCGCCCACGCCGGCAGCAGCGCGGGACGGTCCTGCGACAGCCAGAACAGCGCCGCGCCGAGCGCCAGGATCGCCGCATACGCCGCTCGCCCGGTAGCCGCCGCTCCGGCCGGCGCGGCGGCGGAGCCGGATACCCGCGCCCATTCCATGCGGATGGAGCTGGGGCGGCGCTCCCTTTTTGTCAAAGCGCGAATGGGCGCGGCCCTGATCCGCCCCGTCGATTTGCCGAGGCGCAGAACATGACGCTCAAATAAAGAGTCTTCCACGCCGACCCCGATGTAGCGGCGAAGCGGCGAGCCTTTATTCGGCGCCAGCCGGCCCTCAACCAACGCATCTGGTCTTTATCGACGAAACCCGGGCCGCCATTAATATGGCCCGCCGTCACGGCCGTGGCGCCCGCGGCTCGCGATTGTTGGCGCCAATGCCGCGCGGACATTGGAAAGTGACCACTCTGGTCGCCGGATTGCGTAGCACAGGTATCACCCCGCCTTGCATCTTCGACGGCGGCATCAATGGCGAGCGCTTCCGAGCCTAGGTCGACCATGTGCTCGCGCCGACCTTGCGCCCGGGCGACATGGTCCTGCTCGCCAACCTGGCCAGCCACAAGATCGCTGGCATCAAGGAGGGATAGCCCATAGGGCGCCGGCCTCCTCTATCTGTCGCCCTAAACCCCCGACCTCAACCCAATCGAGCAGGCTTTCGCCACGTTCAAGCGGCATTGCGCAAGGCCGCAAAACCCACCCGCGAAGCCTTATGGCAAACCATCGGCCCACCCTCGACCGCCGAATTCCGCGCATGGCTCTGCGAGATAATCGAAAATCCCTTTAGCCGTTGGGCTACCCGCTGGCCCCAATGGAATCGATACCCTCGACCTCCGAAGTCGGCATGCCTCGCTTGTCCGTATTAACCGGATAAGCATTGGCATCACTTAAATATTTCCCATGAGATCAACTTAATAAATCAGTAATTATTTGCGATCATGGTCAACCTGACTTGTTCGGAATCAGTTAAGGAGTACGCCGGGCATGAAATCCTTACTAGGTTTCGTCACGATCGCAGCGCTGCTTGGGACGAACTCGGCTGGCGCCACTTGCGTCGCCACTCAGCTTTCGCCCGTTGGCGATTTGCCGGGCGAAAACGGCGATCCTGCAGTTATCGGCTCGAGCATTTATGCCGCCTACAACGACGATCTGACCGGGTTAATGTTGGCAATCTCGCAGGACAGCGGATCTACCTGGTCAGCGAGCACTGTCGATCCCGCCGGTCGTACACCGCGGATCGTGTCAGATGGTGAGCAGGTCTATATGATCTGGTATGGTCCCGGCGATGTGACGCCATGGGCGCTATGGCTACTGCGCAGCGCCGATGGCGGTCGAGACCTTCGACCGGGTGGCTTTCCCGGCATCCGCGAGCATGCCTGACAACGAGGCCGCCGAACCGCAGATTGCGGCAGCTGGTCTCGATGTCAGCTTCGTCTTCTTCGGCGCCGGGACGCCTAATATGACCGTCGCGACCTCCCATGACGGAGGGACGACTTTTCAGACGATCGCGATTCCATTGCGCTATGGGCCAAGCGCTGGCGAGGAGACGCTGGCGATGGCCGGCCCGAAGATTGCCGTCGGATGGGCAGAGACTGGGCCGGACGGTCTTCGCAAAACGATCGTGTCAACGAGCGGTGACGGTGGTCACAGTTTTGCTACACCGCAAGACATGACGCCGAGCGGCGTCGGCGACCGCGAGCCGCTCCTTGCGTTTTCCGAAGATAGCGCAATGCTTTATCGCGTCGCTAGGCGCACGACGCCGCACAACCCGGCCCTGAGAAGCGTCGGCATGCTCAGCGCGTCGGCTGACCTCGGCTCAACCTGGTCAACGGTAAGCGTTGATCCGGCTACATCGCTCGGCCGCCAGTGGTCTATATTGCCAGGCGAGGCGCGGGAGGTCTATGTGACCTATCTCCGCGCCGACGCTCAACAACAATGGTGGGCGCAGCTCGCTACCAGTGCCGATGATGGGACGACATTCGCCACGCCAATGCTATTGGGCAGCGGGCCGCTGGCGATCAAGGGCAAACTTGGTAGCGAGGCGCACGGTGTGCGTGGGTGGAGCGCCGGCGCGAACGCCTCCTATGTATACGACGTCGGGGGGATCCTCCGGTATCGCGCGACTGCGGACAATGGCTCGACCTGGAGCGCCGAGGAGATCGTCGGCGCCGGCGACAATCCGCTCGTCAATGAGAACGCTGTAGCGTGGCTCGGGGCCGATCGCTCGGTGAATCTGAGCGTCTGCCAATGAGCTGCCCACCGCCCGCTCGATCTGTCTCGTGGGGCCGGTGAGACTTCGATAGAACTGCATCGGGCTGGCTTCGACGTAAAGTCAAGCGCCTCCCCCCATCTTGCAGTCAGTGCTTCGCGCCGCATTCCCGCCGTCGGTGCGGTCACGTTGGCGGGGCTGCCGGCCGGCGGCAGCACGCCTATATGGGATTTTTGCGCAATCGGCAGCCACGGCCCGGAGAGCGTTGACCCCGAGTTCAACTCAGCCCCAGACTTCGCGGGCGGTCTCGACGACGAGGCGCAGCTTGGCGGCCTGCTCCTCGATCGTCAGCGCGTTGCCGTCGACGGTCGACGAAAAGCCGCATTGCGGGCTGAGGCACAGCTGGTCGAGCGGCACGTATTTCGCCGCCTCGTCGATCCGGCGCTTCAGCTCGTCCTTGCTTTCGAGCGCGGCGCGCTTGCTGGTGACGAGGCCGAGCACGACCCGCTTGTTCCCCCTCGGCACGAAGCGCAGCGGCGCGAACCCGCCCGAGCGCGCATCGTCGTATTCGAGAAAGAAGCCGTCGACCGCCAGTTCGCCGAACAGCGCCTCGGCGACATGGTCGTAGCCGCCCTCGGCCATCCACGACGAGCGGAAATTGCCGCGGCACATATGGGTGCACACGGTCATCCCGGCGGGCCGGCCGGCGAGCGCGGCGTTGATGAGCCTTGATGTTGGTCAGGTGCTGCGTGTCGCCGTCGCCGCCGATGCCGGTCGACATAGGCGCGCTGCGCCGGGTCGTTCAGATAGGCGAGGCTGGTGTCGTCGAGCTGCAGATAGGTGCAGCCGAGCCGCGTGCAGCGCCGCGATCTCCTCGGCATAGACCGCGGCGAGGTCGTGCCAGAACGCGTCCATGTCGGGATAGATCGCGGCGTCGATCGCCGCCCGGCCGCCGCGGTAATGCAGCATCGACGGCGACGGGATCGTCAATTTCGCCGTCGTCCCCGCCGGCGCCACCGATTTCAGAAAGGCGAAATCCTCGCCGAAGATGGTCTCGTCGAGCGACGAGCTTGCCGGCGATGCGAAAGCGCGCCGAGCGCGGCCTCGACCGTGCCGGCCTCGTTCTTGAACTGGAGGCGCAGGGTCTGGTCGGTCTTGCCGACCCCGCCGATCGCGGTAGAGGAAATCCATGTGCCACGAGCCGCGGCGAAACTCGCCGTCGGTGACGCCCTGGAGCCCGAGTCTCCTGCTGCATCCGCACGGCGTCGCGGATCGCCCGCGTCCTCGACCCGCCGCAATTCCGCGGCGCGAGATCCGCCCGGCCTGATGCTCCGCCCGCGCCCGCAGCAATTCCGCCGGCCGCAGCAGGCTTCCGACATGGTCGGCCCGAAACGGCGGTGTTGACGATCTCGGCCATCGTCGCCTCCCCTCGTTGATCGCTACGGCAGAGCGTCGCGACATATTCGCATCTGCCCGGCGAAGCAGAGGGGCATTCCATCCGTCCGCGAGCCTCGCAGATCGAATTTCGTTGCGGCGGAGCGGCGGTGCGACGAAAAATCGGCCCCGGCCGGCCCCGAGCCGCGGAATGTCGGCTCGACCAAGAAATCATCGCCGGAGCGGGAGGAAGCAATCATGCCCCTGGTTCACCGACAGCCGTCGCGCCGCGCCGTCATCTCCTCGCTTCTCGCCGCGCCCGCGGTGCTGCGCGCGCCGTCGCTCGCCGCCGCGGCCGGGCGCGGCGGCGCCGGCGGGACAGATCGTCGTCGCCTTTCACGTGACGATTTCGCCGGCCTGGTTCGATCCGTCCCTGGCGCCGCCGCAGATCACGCCGTTCGGCATCCTCTACGCGATTGCACGACGCGCTGGTCCGCGCCTATCCCGGACAGAAGATGGGTCCGGCATTGGCCGAATCCTGGGAGGAGAGCGAGGACGGCCTGACCTACGAATTCAAGCTGCGCCCCGGATTGACGTTCCACAACGGCGATCCGCTGACCACCGAGGACGTCGAGTTCAGCTTCGACCGGTACCAGGGCGCCGGCGCCACGGTGTTGAAGCAGAAGGTGGCGCAGGTCGAAATCGTCGATCCGCGGGTGATCCGCTTTCATCTGAAGGAGATCTGGCCCGATTTCATGACCTTCTACGGCAGCACCGCCACCGCGGCCGGTCTCGTCGTGCCGAAGAACTACATCGGAAAGGTCGGCGACGACGGTTTCAAGCAGCACCCGATCGGCGCCGGCCCCTACAAATTCGTCAGCACCAAGCCGGGCATCGAAGTCGTGTTCGAAGCCTTCGACAAATATTGGCGGCACGTGCCCAACGTGAAGACGATCGTCATGCGCAGCGTTCCGGACGGCGACGACCCGCGCGCTGATGGTCAAGACCGGCGAGGCCGATATCGCCATCGCGCTCGAAGGCACCGCCGCCGAGGGCCTGATGAAGAACCCGACGACAAGGTGATCGCGACCAAGCACGCGTCGTCGCAGTGGATCGAGTTCCCCGACCAGTACGACCCGAAATCGCCGTGGCATGACGAGCGGATGCGGCGCGCGGTCGCCTACGCGATCGACCGCGACGGGATCAACAAGGCGGCCTGCCTCGGCTTCTGCCCGCCGGCCGGCGTCATCGTCCCGCGGGTCATGGAGTTCGCGCTGCAGGTCAAGCCGATCCCGTACGATCCGGAGAAGTCCAAGCAGCTGCTGGCCGAGGCCGGCTATCCGAACGGCATCGACGCCGGGCTGTTTCACGCGATCCCGGGCTTTCCGACCGCCGCGGAGGCGGTCGCCAACGACCTGATCGCGGTCGGCATCCGCGTCAAGCTGGCGCCGATGGAGCGGGCGGCGTTCTACGCCGACTGGCGCGCGCACAAATTCCACGGCCTCTACATGACCGGGCTCGGGCACCGCCGGCAACGCCGCCAGCCGGGTCGAGATCTTCATGTATTCGAAGGGCGCCTACGCCTCCGGCGGCTATCCCGATATCGACAAGCTGTTTCTCGAGCAGGCCGGCGAGCGCGACGCGAAGAAGCGCGAGGCGATACTCGACGAGATCCAGCAATTGACGATCGACCGGATGATGTTCGCGCCGGTCTACGATTTCCGCGCGCTGATGGGCGTCGGCCCGCGCATCGCCAACAGACACGATCGGCGACGTCTATCTCGACCCGTTCCCGGAATACGAGGACATCACGCTCAAGGTAGTCTGACGCCCGCGCCACCCGAACCTTCGGCCGATCCTTGAGGTCCGACGGTGTTGCGCAGGCGCCGCCGCGGGCACCGTTCCAAATCGGGCGCGCTTTGCGTGGGCATCACCTTGGTGCCCCTACGATCTCTTATCGAAGCACGGGCTCGCGTGGTAGGGATCCGCCGCGGCGTCGGCGAGGCAATGATGACAGACGATTTTCGTCGCGATCTTGCGGCCATCGGCCAGATCGAGGCCATACCCGACGATTCTGGAGGTCGTTTGCCGCACCACGGGGATGGGCTTTGCGGCGGTGGCGCGCGTTACCCAGGATCGCTGGGTCGCGTGCGCAATCCTGGATCAAATCGGGTTCGGCCTCCGGCCCGGGCGGCGAGCTGAAGATCGAAACGACGCTCTGCAAGGCAGTTCCGGCAGAGCCGGCAGGCCATCGTCATCAACCATGCCGCCGAGGACGAGGCCTATTGCAATCATCCCACCCCGGCGATGTACGGCTTTCAAAGCTACATTTCGGTGCCGATCAAGCGTTCGAACGGAGCCTTCTTCGGCACCCTCTGCGCGATCGACCCGCGACCGGCCAGGCTCAAGACGCCCGAGACGATCGGCATGTTCACGTTGTTCGCCGAGTTGATCGCTTTTCATCTCGATGCGGTCGACCGGCTGGCGTCGAGCGAGGCCAGCCTTTTGGATGAGCGCCAGGCGTCGGAGCTGCGCGAGCAGTTCATCGCGGTGCTGGGTCATGACTTGCGCAATCCCCTTACCGCAATCCTATCGGCAGCGGAGTTGCTGGAGCATGCGCCTGCCGGCGACCGGGCGTCGAGATTTGCCCGCTTGATCCAAAACAGCGCCGTTCGGATGTCCGAACTGATCGACAACGTGCTCGACTTTGCCCGTGGCCGCCTGGGCGGCGGGGTGCCGGTCAAGAGGGAGGCGGAAGCACTGGCGCCGGTTCTGACCCAGGTGGTCTCGGAATTGCGCGCGAGTTGGCCCGATCGGCAAATCGACCTGCAACTTTCCGGAACGGAGACCGTCAATTGCGACCGCGGGCGGATCGGCCAGCTGTTCTCGAACCTGCTGAGCAACGCACTGACCTACGGGTCGGCGGATAAACCTATCCGTGTGAGCGCTTCGACGGATCAGGGAATGTTCGAGCTTTCGGTGGCCAACGCCGGCAATCCGATCCCTCCGAACGCGCTAAGACGAATATTTCAGCCATTTTTTCGCGGCGCGGTGCGGCCGGATCAGCAAGGGTTGGGCCTCGGTCTGTACATTGCCTTCGAAATTGCCAAGGCGCATGGCGGTTCGCTCGATGTTGCGTCATCGCCCTACGAGACCCGCTTCACCTTTCGGATGCCCCTCACCGGAGACCTGACTTGATCCAGCGGCGATCGACAAGCGCTATTCAGAACACTGGTTATGAAAACCGCGCATAACCGTGTTTCTGGAAAATCACCGTTTATATGCAGCTATTTCCTTTATACGTCGTTAGTATATACCGTTTCACAATCGTGTTTTTTTTTTATACTATTTTTTTTTGAGTGCGAGATATGGCTGCTCGGGTTTATCTGTTAAAGCCTCAAAATTTCTCGTCATTTTCAGATACCCTGTGTTTTTTTTTTTTTTTTTTTTTTTTTTTTTTTTTTTTTTTTTTTTTTTTTTTTTTTTTTTTTTTTTTTTTTTTTTTTTTTTTTTTTTTTTTTTTTTTTTTTTTTTTTTTTTTTTTTTTTTTTTTTTTTTTTTTTTTTTTTTTTTTTTTTTTTTTTTTTTTTGACGATCTATCTCACGAAGAGCATAACACGGTGGCATTAAGACGTAAAAAACGCTTTTTTTTTTTTTTTTTTTTTTTTTTTTTTTTTGCAACCAAATTCTCGTTTCACTCTGTGTGATTGTCCGACTGCCGAGACTATCACACGAGTAATATTCTTCTTATAATTGGCCTTAGTCTTCACGGCCACCTCGCCTAAGCTATAAAGATCTTTAAGGTTTGTAACGCGAAAAACAGTGCAGTAACAACCCACGCGCGTGCACAATTATTAAAACTCTTCATTGCCTTTACGTTCGCATCTATACCTAAGGCAAGCAAATCTCAAATCATCTCAATGTCTTTCGTCCGCTTATGCTCCGACCGAACACTTTTCGCCATAGTGTTGTTATTCAATCTCTTATAAATCCTGAAACGACCCTTATAGAGCGCCGCTCTGATTCCTTGTGGCTGCAAGGAGTGCCGCCTTGTTCAGTCTTTCAAATATATATATACGCTGCTCTTCATTTTCGTGAGAGAGCTGCTGGTTTATGGGCTTGGATGGCGGTGTCAAAAAAGCGCCGTTTATCTGCTTGTCTAGATCCTCTATGATTTACCGTTCAAATTAGACCTAAGTCTATCGAGTTTAAATATCCGGTCGCTATTAGGAAACCTTCCAGAAGCAAACGATGAGATAGTAGTAAGCCGTTGGAGTCCATCTATGATAAGGTGTTTCCTCGTTTCCTCTTCGCTGTAAAGAAAAATGCCGGGGATCGGAAGTCCCAACAAAATTCAGTCGATCAATTTTGATGCTTGGGGGATCGTCCACACGAATTGTCGTTGGAAGGGCGGTCTGTATATGTCATCAGACTTTAGGCGCGATATTAGGCCGTCGATTAAGAAGTCAGCCCCGAAGCTGTTGACTGAATAGACAACATCTTCGTCGACGCCTTCCTCGTCGACGAAGTCGTCCACGGCCTCGTCACCATTCGGCACCACCTCGTCACCCTCTAGCTGTTCGTCGGCCATCTCAATGGATGCTCCTCGGCCGCTCTGCGTCGCGCCCGGTCGTTTTTATATGCGCTCGATAGCGCAAAGAGGAGTCATGCCGTCAGCCGCGAAATCGTGCTCTTTCCCACGCCGTAGCTGCGCGCGAGTTCGGCAAGGGTCGCGCCCTCGCGCCCGCCGCCGCCGGGCCTCGGCCTTCTGCGCGTCGGTCAGTTTCGGGGTCGGCCCATGTGCTGCCCGCGCTTCTGCGCCCGGCTGCGGCCCTCGGCGGTGCGGGTGCGGATAAGATCGCGCTCCACGTCGGCGAGGCCGCCGAGAACGGCAATCATCAAGCGCCCGGTGCTGGTGCCGGTGTCGGCCCACGGCTCGGCCAGTGAACGGAATTGCGCCTTGGCGTCCACGATCTGCTTGACGATGGCGAACAGGTCGAAGGTGCTGCGCGCGAGGCGGTCGATGCGCGTCACTGTCACCACGTCGCCGGGGGCGAGGTGCGTCGAGCATTTTGAGAAGCTCGCGCCGGTCGTTGTGCGCGCCCGTCACCTTCTCGCGGTAAATCTTGGTGCATGCCCGCGCCGCGTAGCTGCTCAAGCTGGGCGTCGAGCGTCTGCCCGTAGGTGCTGACGCGGGCATAGCCGAGACGGCGGTTTTGCGGGTGAGTTTCGGTCATATCTTACGGGAAGCGTAACCCCTTGAAACGCTTGCGCCGGGGTCGAGGCGGATAACTCGACCCGGTTCAACGACAAGGCAGTCCTTTGAAGGTCTCGCTCGCGGCCACGAGAGACAGTCCTTCTGAAGTGGCGCGCACCTTATCCCGGTGCGAAAACCCGGTGCTGGGCGACAACGTGTTGATGCCGCTGAGAAGCAGCGCCGCTGGCAGACTACACCGAGTTTTGGCTTACTTTCCCTTCGAGAGAACAAAGTAGGAGTCGCCGGAGGCGACGCCAAACGAATTCAACAATGTCCAGCCAGCGCTCAGCAGATCCGCAAGACACTCAGAGGTATTGGCGGAACCCACTTTACACGACAACGGTAGGCTGACACCAACGCTGGGCTCGATGAAGCCCACGATCTGCTTATTATTGGCGACGACCTTGCCCTCTAAAGTCACAACGTCGGTCGCCGCCATTGCGAAGGACGGCAATCCTACCACGCCCAGCGACAACAAAATTGCAAGTTTCCTCATTGTCACTCCTCCCTCAGATTTAGACCGACATTCCGCACGTGGATCATATCGAGAGATCGTCAGTTTGCGCCAAATCGGGTTTTCCCCGCAAGAACGCCATTTTTGAGAGCGATTTGCGCGATGCAAAATTTTTGAAGCCACGCTTAGAATCTGATCCGGCATCCCACCGCACTTTTTCACCGCCGACACCTTATCGGTTACGTTTTTGCAACCAATATGTTCGTTATTGACAACATCGAGGGGTGAACATGACTAGGGTTCAGGAACTTGAGGCCGGCCGCCTACGCGCGAAACGCGACTATCTTTTGGCCGGAGTGAAGTTGATCGACGAGCAGCTTGCAGTCATCGAGCTTCTTCCCGTAGCTGCTGCTAGTTCTGACGGGCAGCAAATCAATCTGACTGTTTTCAACCCGATTTGGAAAAAGGACGGACCCGGAAGCAACCTATCGCGCGACGGCAAGACGGCCATCATGGCCGCGTACGACCGGTTCATGTCCCAGAACAAAGTAAAAGGTCTGTTTCAGATTTCATCGACAGCCGCACACAACTGGCATCAAAAGTGGAAAGTACGGCGGGCAGGCTGAACTGGTTTTCTTCGGCGGCGGTGTTTTCGACCCCCGCCGAAGAAGCGCCCGGCTCAGTGTCGGGACTTTCGGCATTGTGGGATAATGTGCATTATGACAAATGTTTTGGGTATTACAAAATTCACACTCGTGCCCTTATAGCGCTCAACACCCGTCGCGTCAGCTTTATTTGAGTTTTCGGGCGCCAAGCCAAACTTTAATACTTTCTGCTGCGCGTACTACTCACCCCGCAGGGACACAAGATCCGGAGCCGGCTCACGCTCGCCGGTCGGATACGAAACGTTGCGCGAGTCCGGATAGGTACGTGCGCGTCGCGGCAATGTCGGTGAGCATCACAAAGTCCAGATGGGTCATCTTGTCCAGGAGATTTCTTAATCGGCTCGGAGGCGGTCTGCCCGATAGACCGGTGTTATTGTATGTGGCCTAGACGTTTGTGGTCGAACTCGCCTTTTGCCATCGCGAGATGGTGCGGCTGATGATGCGAGCCGCTCACCAGAAGCCCGATAAAGCCGAGACCGCGAATATGTCGAATTTCCTTCGGATCACTTGCGGTACCGTCAGAGCGCGCCATTCGGCAGCGTCGTCGCCTTGGCGCTCCAGCCGTTGCGGCCGTTTACGGTCTCAGCGTAGCCGATCATCCGCTGGATCGCGACGAGTGTGCGCCCGCTGCCGGTCAGCGTACCTCCAAGCCGCCTCGATTTGTTTCGCGGCCGCGTCGGCTCTCAGCGTCACCTCGTTCATGTCGATCAGATGCTCGACGCAGCGCTTCGAGATCGACCTTCGACCAATCGGTCTTCGGGTCGACTTCGAGGATCTGCACGATCTCCTGGATCGCTCCGAAGCATCCTGGCCGGGCATCATTGGCGAGGTCGAGGGACAGCATGCATACCGATCGGTCGGGCGTAGTTTGGGCGAACGCGATGCCGGTCGCGACACCGAAAGCAGGCACCGGCGGCGACAGTCTACGTGGAAAGCATGGCAAAACCTCATCTCCGCGCGGTGCTTCCGTGATGGCGCGCACCGTCGTCGCTGTCTGGCGCTAAGCGCGAAGTCGCTATCTTAACGTTTCGTCCTCCCAGCTCCGCTCTCAAACACGCAGCCATCGAGCAGAATACTTGCTACGCGCACCACCCGCCCCCGCACACAACACTAACCTCCACTCCCACCCACAACAATCAACCACTTAACCCACTCCTCTCTCCCCACCCATCCCCCCCGGTTCCTCAAAACGGGATGTCGTCGTCGAGGTCGTTGACCGGGGTGCGGCCGCGGCCCGGCATGACCGGGGTCGCGCGGGCGGCGCGGCTCGTCGGCGAAGCCGCCGCCGCGTAATCCTCGTCGTAGCCGCCTTCGCCTCGGCGGGCCGCCGGCGGCGCCGCCGCGAGCGCCGCCGGCGCCGTCGAGCATCGTCAGTTCGCCGCGGAAGCGCTGCAACACCACCTCGGTCGTATAGCGCTCCTGGCCGGCATTGTCGGTCCATTTGCGGGTCTGCAAGGCGCCCTCGACATAGACCTTGGAGCCCTTGCGCAGGTATTTCTCGGCGATCTCGGCGAGCCGCTCGTTGAAGATCACGACGCGGTGCCATTCGGTGCGCTCCTTGCGCTCGCCCGACACCCGGTCGCGCCAGCTCTCCGAGGTGGCGAGCGTCAGATTGGCGATGCGCATGCCGTCCTGGGTCGAGCGCAACTCGGGGTCGCGGCCGAGATTGCCGATCAAGGATCACCTTGTTGACGCTGCCAGCCATGAGGGTCACCCACTTCCATTGGTCGCCGGGGACCCCATCTTAGCAAACCCGGCAGATGTTCCCACTTCATTCTTATCCACAGGGAACCCAGCACATGACCTTTCTGTCTCCGATCTACGACCCCACCGACACCGATTCGACCGGCGGCGCTCCCGCCGGCAGCGATTGCGCCGGCAACGATCCCGCCGCCGCGGCCGAGGATTTTGCGCTGCTCGACGCCTATTCGCGCGCCGTCACCGGCGCCGTCGACAAGGTCGGCCCGGCGGTCCTCAACCTGCAGGTCGCGGGCCTGAAAGACGGCGCCGGCGGCGCCGGCTCGGGCGTCGTCTTCACCCCCGACGCCTATGTATTGACCAACAGCCATGTCGTCAGCGGCGCGCGCAAGATCGAGGCCGCCTTTCCCGACGGCCGCAGCCTCGCGGCGCACCTTGGTCGGCGACGACCCCGACACCGATCTGGCGGTGCTTGCGCCTCGACGGCGAGGCGTCGGCCTTTGCCCGGCTCGGCGATTCGCGGCGGCTGCGGGTCGGTCAGCTGGTCATCGCCATCGGCAACCCGTTCGGCTTTCAGTGCACGGTCACCGCCGGCGTCGTCAGCGCGCTCGGCCGCTCGCTGCGCACCCGCTCGGGCCGGCTGATCGACAGCGTGATCCAGACCGACGCGGCGCTGAACCCGGGCAATTCCGGCGGGCCGCTGGTCACCGCCGCCGGCGAGGTCGTCGGCATCAACACCGCGATCATCGGCATGGCGCAGGGCATCTGCTTTTCGATCTCGGCGGCGACGGTCGAGTTCGTCGCCTCGCGGCTGATTCGCGACGGCAGGGTGCGGCGCTGCTACATCGGCGTCGCCGGGCAGAATGTGCCGTTGCCGCGCCGGGTCGTGCGCTTTCACGAGCTGGCGCGCGAAACCGGCGTGCGCATCCAGTCGACCGCGCCCGACGGGGCGGCGCGCGCCGCCGGGCTCGCCAGCGGCGACATCATCGTCGCCGCCGACGGCATTCCGGTCGCCGATATCGACGAGCTGCACCGGCTGATGACCGAGGAGCGGGTCGGCCGACCGGTCCCGTTCACGGTGTTGCGGCTGTCGCAAAAGCTCGAAATCGATCGTCACCCCGCGCGAAACCCCGCCGCGCCCGGCGACGTAAAAGAGGGCCGGGAAGGCGATGTGCGCTATTCTTTCCACCCCGTGGCCGGGCTTGACCCGGCCACCCACGCTCTTCACCGGGGATGGTTTTCATACGGCGAAACCGCTTCCCTGCCCTCAGCGGCCGCCGCAGCGGCGGGACCGATCCGGCGGCGGTTCCTCGGCAATACGCTGGACGATCGGGCGGCGGGGCGCCTGGACCCGAACGCCTCCAGAGCAGTTCGCGCCGATCGAGATATTCCTGGTCTACACCGACTGGGAGGCATCCCAAGATGGCCGGGTCAAGCCCGGCCACGGGGATTGAAATTTGGCGGATTGTGCAGGCAGTCGCTTTCACCTCGCGCGAACTCCGCTGCGCCCGGCCCCAGCTTGTTCGCGCTTGACCGTCATTTTTTTACCCCGTGGCCGGGCTTGACCCGGCCAGCCACGCTCTTCCGCACAGAGCCGATCGTCGAGATCGTCCCAATTTGCGATTGTCGACGGAGAACGGCTTAATCTCGCCAGGCATGACGACCAGTGCTTGATCGTTCATTTCGACCGTTGCTTCGCTCGCGAGGATCATCGTCATAACGCTCGCCGTAGTTACGAGACGATGCAGCCTGTATTGCTTGGTGAAGACGTCGGTGACTTCGTCCACGCTGCTCCAGCGCGGCGAGCGAGATCGGTCGTCGTGCCGAACGTAGAGGATGCCGTTTGGTCGAATTCGGTCGATCTATGTAAATCCAGCGCACCCTTCATTCGTGCAAGTTGCCGCTGCCGAACTGTATCGACAACGCTGCGTGGGCCGAGAACGGCAATCATCCGGGCCGAGCGGCGTCGGTGCCGGTCAAGCCCGGCCACGGGCAGAGTTTTGGTGCGATGGACCTCGTGCCACCCGATCGCCGCGGCGGTAGCGCCGGCGGCGGGGCGCGCTAAGTTTGCTCGCCATGCAGCAGCAGATCCGGGTCCGCGGCGGGCGCGAGCACAATCTGAAGAATGTCGATGTCGACCTGCCGCGCGACAGCCTGGTGGTGATCACCGGGCTGTCGGGCTCGGGCAAGTCGTCTTTGGCCTTCGACACGATCTATGCCGAGGGCCAGCGCCGCTATGTCGAAAGCCTGTCGTCCTATGCCCGGCAGTTCCTCGAACTGATGCAAAAGCCGGAGGTCGATTCGATCGAGGGGCTGTCGCCGGCGATCGCGATCGAGCAGAAGACGACCTCGCGCAACCCGCGCTCGACGGTCGCGACGGTGACCGAGATCTACGACTACATGCGCCTCCTCTGGGCGCGGGTCGGCATCCCCTACTCGCCGGCGACCGGTCTGCCGATCGTCAGCCAGACCGTCTCGCAAATGGTCGACCGGGTCATGGCGATGCCGGAGGGCACCCGGCTCTATCTGCTGGCGCCGATCGCCCGCGGGCGCAAGGGCGAGTACCGCAAGGAATTCGTCGATCTCAAAAAACGCGGCTTTCAGCGGGTCAAGATCGACGGCAAGATGGTCGAACTCGACGAGGTCCGGCCGCTCAACAAGAATTTGAAGCACGACATCGCGGTCGTCGTCGACCGCATCGTCGTCGCCGCCGATCTCGGCAACCGGCTCGCCGATTCGTTCGAGACCGCACTCGACCTCGCCGACGGCATCGCCATCGCCGAGAATGCCGATTCGGGCGAGGAGACGATCTTTTCAGCGAAATTCGCCTGCCCGGTCTCGGGCTTCACGATCCCCGAGATCGAGCCGCGGCTGTTCTCGTTCAACAACCCGTTCGGCGCCTGCCCGTCCTGCGACGGGCTCGGCACCAAGCTCTATTTCGATCCGGACCGCGTCGTCGGCGACGAGCGCCGGAGCCTGGCCGAGGGTGCGGTCGGCCCCTGGGCGCATTCGTCGTCGCAATACTACACGCAGACCCTGGAGAGCATCGCCCGGCACTTCCGACAGAGCATGCACACGCCCTGGGCGGAATTGCCGGAGAAGATGCGGCGCACCATCCTCTCCGGCTCGGCCGGCGAGGCGATCTCGATGAGCTATGACGACGGGCTGCGGAAATATTCCACCGAGCGGCCGTTCGAGGGCGTCCTGCCGAATATGGAGCGGCGCTTTCGCGAAACCGACAGCGCCTGGGTCAAGGAGGAACTCGGCCGCTATCAGAGCGCCCGGACCTGCGAAGTCTGCCAGGGCGACCGGCTCAAGCCCGAGGCGTTGGCGGTCAAGATCGCCGGCCGAAACATCAGCGAGATCGCGCGGCTGTCGATTGCCGGGGCATTGCAATGGTTCTCCGGCCTCGATGGCGAACTGACCCCGAGCCAGCGCGAAATCGCCGAGCGGATCCTGCGCGAGATCAACGATCGGCTCGGCTTTTTGCAGAATGTCGGGCTCGAATACCTGACCCTGTCGCGGTCCTCCGGCACCTTGTCGGGCGGCGAGAGCCAGCGGATTCGGCTGGCGTCCCAGATCGGCTCGGGGCTGACCGGCGTGCTCTACGTGCTCGACGAGCCGTCGATCGGGCTGCACCAGCGCGACAACGGCCGGCTGCTGGCGACGCTGAAGCGGCTGCGGGATCTCGGCAACACGGTCATCGTCGTCGAGCACGACGAGGAAGCGATCCGCGCCGCCGATTGGGTCGTCGACATGGGTCCCGGCGCCGGCGTGCATGGCGGCCACGTCGTCGCCGAAGGCACGCCCGAGGCGATCATGGCCAATCCCGACAGCATCACCGGCCAATACCTGACCGGGGTGCGGCAGGTGGCGATTCCGCCGGTGCGGCGCACCGGACATGCCGGCCAGATCCTGCGCATCGTCGGCGCCTCGGGCAACAATCTCAAGGACATCACCGCCGAGATCCCGCTCGGCA
The DNA here is from genome assembly GCA_963701815.1 of uncultured Alphaproteobacteria bacterium. Taxonomy (GTDB): domain Bacteria; phylum Pseudomonadota; class Alphaproteobacteria; order ATCC43930; family CGMCC-115725; genus AP-15. Next base: position 4,902 of record CAVPBN010000007.1, on the reverse strand, counting down.
CCTTCTGCGTCGTCACCGGCGTCTCGGGCGGCGGCAAATCGACCCTGATCGTCGAGACGCTGTACAAGGCGCTGGCCAAGCAGCTCAACAACGCGCGCGAGCAGCCGGCCGCGCACGACCGGCTCGAAGGGGTCGAGTTTCTCGACAAGATCGTCGATATCGACCAGTCGCCGATCGGCCGCACCCCGCGCTCGAACCCGGCCACCTATACCGGCTGCTTCACGCCGATCCGCGACTGGTTCGCCGGGCTGCCCGAGGCCAAGTCGCGCGGCTATCTGCCCGGCCGCTTCTCGTTCAACGTCAAGGGCGGGCGCTGCGAAGCGTGCCAGGGCGACGGCGTCATCAAGATCGAGATGCACTTTCTGCCCGACGTCTATGTGCAATGCGATGTCTGCAAGGGCCGGCGCTACAACCGCGAGACCCTGGAGGTGCTGTTCCGCACCAAGAGCATCGCCGACGTGCTCGACATGACCGTCGACGAGGGCACCGATTTCTTCCGCGCGGTGCCGGCGATCCGCGACAAATTGCTGACCCTTGCAGCAGGTCGGGCTCGGCTACATCCATGTCGGCCAGCCGGCGACGACCCTGTCGGGCGGCGAGGCGCAGCGGGTCAAGCTGGCCAAGGAATTGTCGCGGCGCGCCACCGGCCGCACCCTCTACATCCTCGACGAGCCGACGACCGGGCTGCATTTCGACGATGTCAGGAAATTGCTCGAAGTGCTGCATCGGCTGGTCGAGACCGGCAACACCGTGCTGGTCATCGAGCACAATCTCGAAGTCGTCAAGACCGCCGATTGGATCATCGATCTCGGCCCCGAGGGCGGCGACGGCGGCGGCCACATCGTCGCCACCGGCACCCCCGAGGACATCGCCGCCAGCGCGGCGAGCTATACCGGCGATTATCTGCGCCCCTACCTCGCCCGCCGGGCGCCGCCGCGGCGGCGCCGAGCAGGATGAGGGTCAGGCCGCTGCGTAATCCGCCGGCGCCGGCTCGTCCTTGTCGAAGTCGAACTCGACTTTGGCGCCGTGCGGATCGTGGAAGAACAGCTGCCAGATGCCGCCGCCCGGCAGGCGCCGCAGTTCGTATCCGATGCCTTCGCGCTTCAGGGTCGAGACGGTCCCGGGCAGGTCCTTGGCGCTGAACGCCATGTGGTCGAGCACCCCGGCCCGCTCCCTGGGCAACGGGTCCTGCTGGATCACGTGCAGGATCGCGCTGTCTTCGCCCTCGGCATAGAGCCACCAGCCGGGAAATTGGAACGGCGGCCGCCAGCCGACCTTGAAGCCGAACAGATCGCAATAAAAGCGGCGCGTGGCCTCGAGGTCGTCGCTCAAGACCGTGAAATGGTTCATCGCAGCAACGCCCATGCATATCCTCCTTGCCGTCAATGCCGGCGGCGTACGGCGATTGCCGCCGCGGTCCGAAAACAAGATTTGGGCGATCCGAGCGGCGGCGTCAATCGCGGCCCGCATTCCCGCGCAGGTCGGTCGAGTCGCCGATCCCGGCCATGCCGCAGCCGAGATCGTCAAGGCGAAAGGCCCGGTCAACGGTGAAAAGCCCGGTCAACGGTGAAAAGCCCGGTCAGCGGTGAAACGCCCGGTCAGCGGTGAAAAGCCCGGGCGGCGACCCGCCTTCGGCGAGCGCGGTTCAGCGGCCGGGGCGCAGCGTGATCGCACCGATACCGGCTGCGACGTTGAGACCCGTACTGCCCTCGATGCTCAGCGGCTGCAGCGAGATTGTCCGGTTCGAGCCGCCGACCAGTACATTGGCGCCGACCCCGACCCCGACTGTGGCGCTGGCGGTGGCGCCTGCAAAACTTCCGGCCAGCGTACCCGGGGCCACATTGGCGGTCGGTGCGAACACCGCCCAGATCAGCACGCCGCCCCGGGTATAGCCGATATCGACGCCAAATTTGGAGATGCTGCCGTAATAGCGCTCGGGATGGCCGGCGGGTCCGGGGGAAAAGACACAGCGCAGCGATCTCGAGGACCCTATGACAAAGCCCCAGCCGCTGGCGACGTTGCAGCTGAGCGTCCCGACGCGAACGCCGGATTGCGCCTGGGCCGGCGTACCGTGCGCCAGAACCCCCGCGGCCAAGCCAAGTGCACCCAACGCCAAGCTGAATTTCTTGAGCATCCCGTCGACCTCCTTAGCGCGGGACGACCCCGCGAGCGCGATCTTGCCCGCTTTCGCGTCAATTGGCTATGGGCAGCACGCCGCAGCCGGGAGGTTTTGGCGCGAAACGTCGGGTTGTATCGCGCCGAAACGGGGTAGGCGCGAACCGCCGAATTGCCGAGTGATATATTATTTCAATACCCGCGCGGCGGGGAATTCGGCTATCTCTCGCGACGAGACCGGCAGGCGGAACCTCGCGGACGCGACGCGATATGGGCAAGTTTATCATCGGCAGCCTGATCGTTGGGATTTTGGCGATCGGCGCGGCCCACGCCGCACCCATCGAGGTCGTCGCCGCCGAGAATTTCTACGGCGACATTGCGCGCCAGATCGGCGGCGCGGATGTCGCCGTCACCAGCATCCTGACCAACCCGGATCAGGACCCGCACGCTTTCGAAGCGAGCGCTGCGACGGCGCGGGCGATCGCCGACGCCAAGCTGCTCATCTATAACGGCGCCGACTATGATCCCTGGGCCGAGAAACTGCTGGCGGCGTCGCCGTCATCGGCGCGTGCGGTCATCGTGGTCGCCGCGCTGGTCCACAAGCGGGCGGGAGACAACCCGCATATCTGGTACCTGCCCGCCGCCATGCCGGCCGTCGGCGAGGCCCTGGCCGACCGCCTCGCCACGCTCGACCCTGCCCGACAGGCTGCGTATTCGCGCCGCCTTGCGGCATTTCTGCGATCGATGCAGCCGCTCGACCGGCGAATAGCCGAACTGCGCGGCAAATATGCCGGTACGCCGGCAACCGCCACCGAGCCGGTCTTCGGCTACATGGCCGACGCGCTCGGCCTGCGGATGCGCAACGCCCACTTTCAGCGCGCCGTGATGAACGACACCGAACCCAGCGCCGGAGACATCGCCGGGTTCGAGACCGATCTCCGATCGCACGCCGTCAAGGTTCTCCTCTATAACCGCCAGACCGGCGGCCGGCTGACCAGCCGGATGCGCGAGATTGCGGCGGCCGCCGGCGTGCCCGCAGTCGGCGTGTCGGAGACCGAACCGCCAGGCAAGGATTATCAACGGTGGATGCTGTCGCAGCTCGACGCGCTCGACCGGGCGCTCGGCCGCTAGCCGATTATGCGATCGAGCTGGACCGGGTGACGCTCGCGCGCGGGCGCCACCCGGTCCTGGCGGATGTCAGCGCGGCGATCCGCTCGGGCGAGTTCATCGGCGTCCTCGGTCCGAACGGGGCCGGCAAGACTACCCTGCTGCACGCCATCCTCGGATTGCTGCGGCCGGTTTCCGGCGCCGTCAAGGTCTTCGGCGCGACGCCTCGGCGCGGCAATCGCGCCGCCGGGTATCTGCCGCAACAACGCGCCGCCGTCGCCGATCTGCCGCTGCGCGGCTGGGATTTCGTCGCGAGCGCCGTCAACGGGGAGCGCTGGGGGCTGCCGCTGATCGGCCGCAGCGACAGACGGGAGGTGGCGGCGGCGATCGAAACCGTCGGCGCCGCCGGGCTCGCGACGCGGCGGCTGTGCGAGCTTTCCGGCGGCGAATTACAGCGACTGCTGCTGGCGCAGGCATTGCTCGGCGGGCCTCGGCTGCTGCTGCTCGACGAGCCGCTGATCAGCCTCGACCCGCATTTTCAGCAGGCGGTGGTGGCGCTGGTCAAAGCGATCCAGCAGAGCCGCGGCATTACCGTGCTGTTCACCGCGCACGACCTCAACCCGCTGTTGGGCGCCATAGACCGGGTGCTGTATCTGGGGCACGGCAGGGCCGCCCTCGGCTCGGTCGACGAGGTGATTACAGCCGAAACCCTGTCAGAGCTTTACCAGACGCCGATCGAAGTGCTGCGGGTGAAGGGCCGCGTCCTGGTCGTCGCCGGGTACGGCCCGGTCGAGGCCGAGGCGCACCGGCACGATGCCCAAGGCGATGCCCAAGGGCCGGGCCCCCGGCGCCGCGACGTCCGGCGGCCCGACACGAGACGGCGCGATGTTTGAGTATGATTTCATGCGCACCGCCTTTCTGGCGGGCGGGGTGGTCGCGGTCGTCGCCGGCGCCGTCGGATTCTTTCTGGTCCTGCGCAATCTGACGTTTGCCGGCCATGCGCTGGCGCATGTGGGGTTCGCCGGCGCCACCGGCTCGGTATTGATCGGCATCGGCGCTTTGTGGGGCCTGCTCGGGTTTACCCTGCTCGCGGCCGTCGCGATGGGGCTGCTCGGCGACCGCTTGCGCACTCGCGATGTCGCGGTCGGCATCGTGCTGTCCTTGGCGCTGGGCCTCGGCGTACTCTTTTTGTACCTCTATACGACCAATGCGAGCGAGGCCACCGCGATCCTGTTCGGCAATCTGCTGGGCGTCAGCTTCGCCACCCTTCGCGGTCTGCTGGGATTGAGCCTCGTCAGCATCCTGGCGCTCGCGGCGATCTCGCGGCCCCTGCTCTTTGCCACGCTCGGGCCTGAACTGGCCGAAGCAAAGGGCGTCTCGCTCCGCCTCGTCTCGGTCCTTTTTCTGGCGATTGTCGCGATCGCCGTGGCCGAGGCGGCGCAAGTCGTCGGCGTCCTGCTGGTGTTCGCCCTGATGGTCGGGCCGGCGGCCGCCGCACTCCGCCTTGCCTCCCGACTTTATTGGGGGATCGCTCTGGCGGTGGGTCTGGCGCTGATCGAAACCTGGGGCGGCATAGCCCTGGCCTATATGACGGATTGGCCGACCAGCTTCTGGATCGTGGTCTTGAGCTGCCTGGGGTATTTCCTCAGCCTGACGAAGCGCCCCGGCGGCGCCGGCGCA
>CAVPBN010000006.1:0-303006 GCA_963701815.1 uncultured Alphaproteobacteria bacterium | reverse complement strand
GCAGGAGGTCATCATGCGCGGCGACCCGATCGTCTTGCAGCATTTGAATGCGGTGCTGAAGAACGAGCTGACCGCGATCAACCAATATTTCCTGCATGCCCGGATGCTGCGTCATTGGGGGGTGACCAAGCTCGGCAGCTTTGAATATTCCGAGTCGCTCGACGAGATGAAGCACGCCGACAAGCTGATCGAGCGCATCCTGTTTCTCGACGGGCTGCCCAACCTCCAGGATCTCGACAAATTGCTGATCGGCGAGAGCGTGCAGGAGGTGCTCGAATGCGACCTGCGTCTCGAGCAGGACGCATTGCCGGCCTTGCGCGAAGGCATCGCTCATTGCGAGAGCGTGCGCGATTTCGTCACCCGCGACCTGTTCAGCGAAATCCTCGAAGCCGAAGAGGATCACGTCGACTTCATCGAGACCCAACTCGACCTGATCCCGAAGATCGGCATCGAAAATTACATCCAGCTCCAATCCGGCCCCGCCGAATAACCGACATGGACAGCGGCGGCCTCACCCGAGGTAGGAGCCGCCGTTGACGTGGATGGTCTGGCCGGTGATGAAGCCGGCGTCGTCGGAGGCCAGAAACACCGCCGCGCGGGCGATCTCGTCGGGGCGCGCCATGCGGCCCAACGGCATCGCCTGCGCCGCCGCGGCGATCTCCGCCTCGCTGCCGCCGTAGCGCGGCTGCGCGGTGTCGGTCAGCCCGGGGGCGATCGCGTTGACCCGAATCCGATGGGGCGCCAATTCGAGCGCCATCGCCCGGGTCATCGAGACGACCCCGCCTTTGCTCGCGACATAATGCACGCCGCGCGGCGAGCCGCGGAACGCCGCACCCGAGCTCAGATTGACGATCGCGCCGGGACGCCCGGCCGCCACCATCGCCCGCGCCGCCGCCTGAGCGCAAAAGCACGCCCCCTTCAGGTTGACCGCGAGCACGTGATCCCAATCGCTTTCGCTCATATCGAGAAACGCAACGCGCGGGAACACGCCGGCATTGTTGACCAGCACGTCGATCGGACCGAATTCCCGCTCGACTGCGGCGATCATCGCCTGGACCTGGTCGATCCGGGCCATGTCGGCCTTGACCAGAAAGGCGCGCCGGCCATGGGCGCGAATTTCGCCGGCGACCGTTTCCGCCGCCTCGCCGTCGTCGAGCCAGTTGACCGCGACCTCGGCCCCGGCGGCGGCGAACGCCACCGCGGTGGCGCGGCCGATCCCCTGTTGCGCGCCGGTGACCAGAACCACCTTGCCGGTGCAGTCCATATCGGCGCCCGGACCCGCGATCAGCTCTGCTGCCGCAAGAACCCGAGCAGCAGTTCGCCGACCTGCCCGGGCTGCTCCTGCTGTACCCAATGCCCGGCGCCGTCGAGCAGGTATGCCCCGAGCATCCGGGTGCAGCCGGCGCCCTGCATGCGCTCGAAACTGCCGGGGCGCTGATAGGTGCCCCAATCGCTTTTGCCGGCGATGAACAGCGACGGCACGTCGATGGACCGGCCGGAGAATAAATGCAGTTCGGCATCGGAGAGCCCGCCGGTCCGGCTGCGATACCAGTTCAGCCCACCCTGAAAGCCGTTGCGTTCGTATTCGCCGCTGTAGACTGCAAGTTCGCTTTCGGGCAGCCACCGGCAACCGGCGATCTCGGCGGCCGAAGGCATCGCCGGCAATACCGTCTCGGCCATGTTGCGGTCGCGATCCATGACGTAATAGGTCGGCATTTTGGCCAGTTCCTCGGCGGTCCAAGATTGCAGCGGGTGCGGCCGGTTGCCGGGCCAATCGGCGCTTTTGTAATGGAAATAGCCGCGCATGAACGCATGCACCCCTTGCGGGCAATGCCACATGTCGTCATTGGCCGGTCGCGTCGAGTAGTACCACTGGTAATGCTTGCGCGGCCGGTCGAGGCCGGCCAATGCCGCGTGTATATCGGCAGCCGGCGCGGGTTTCGGCGGCGTGTCGGCGGTGTCGAACGGCAGCGCCGGCGCGCCGGAAAAGGGCGCGCTCATCAACGCGACCGAACGGAATACGTCCGGCCGCGTCAGTGCGCACCAGGCGGCGACCGAGGCGCCGAAATCATGGCCGATCACCGCCGCCACCGTGCGGTGGCCCAATACCGAGACCAGCGCCAACGCGTCCCGCACCGCATTCAGCAGCGTGAACGGATGCAGGTCGTCATCGTAATCGCCGCTCCATCCGGTGGTGCGGCCGTAGCCGCGCTGATCGGGGGCGACGACGTGATACCCCGCTTCGGCCAACGGCAACATGATCTTGCGCCACGAATAGGCGATCTCCGGGAAGCCGTGCAGCAGCAACAGGCAGGGCCGGCCGCGCGGGGCAAACCCTGCCTCCAGCACATGAATACGCAACCCGTTGACGCCCGGGACAAAGCGCGCGCGCATCCCCGCCGGCAATTTGCCGGCATCGAGCGGTGCTGGCTCGGTCATTTCCATCTCCCCGATTTCTCCCGATTTCCGCGGCGCTCAACGCCGGTAATCGGCGCCCTTGCGATCGATTGTGCGGACCAGGCCTTGCCACTCCATCAAACCAAAAGACTTGCCGTCCCGCACCGATTTCATCCGCTCGGCCGCCCGGGCGACGATCGCCGCGTCGATTTCCACCGGCGGCTCGTCCATCGTCCGGGCGATCAATTCCAGCTCGCAGGCGCGCTCCAGCAGATAGAGCCGCATAAAGGCGCCGTGGATCGTCGGGCCCAGGGTCAACAGGCCGTGGTTGAGCAAGACGACGCAGCCGCCCTCGCGACAGGTGCGGCCGAGCGCCTCGCATTCCTCGGCCGTCGCCGGTACGCCGTAAGGATGGTAGGCGACATCGTCGAGGATGCTGATCGCATCCTGGCTGATCGGCCGCAGCCCATGGCGCAGCAGCGAGACGCCGGCCCCGGCGCGGGTGTGGGTATGGGTCACGCAATTGGCGTCCGGCCGCGCCTTGTAGACGCCGCTGTGGATCGTAAAGCCGGCCGCATTGAAGTTGCCGCCGCCGCCGAGGACGTTGCCTTCGAGATCCATCTTGACCAGGCTCGACGCGGTGATCTCGTCGAACATCTCGCCATATCGGTTGATCAAAAACGCATTGTCCTCGCCGGGCACGCGCGCCGACATATGGGTGTTGATCAGATCGGTCCAGCCGAGATGATCGGCGATATGGTAGAGCGCTGCCAGATCGCAGCGGGTCTGCCATTCGGCCTCGGTCATCCGGCGATTGCTCGGTCGCGGCGCTGCCGACATCGTTTGCTCCGTTGCGGTGCGGTCGACCGATCAGATAGCGGCGATTTCGCGCGTCGCCAAGCGCGAGCCCGGAGGCGGCGGTTTTGCCGCGGGGCGATCCGACCAAATCCTGGTCACGGCTGCGGGGCATGCGCACTCTCGCGACGACCGGCGCCGCCTCCCATTTCGGATCAGGCCATACCGGAGCGCCCGCTTGACATGGGCGGACGGCCTGAGCATTGAATTGCGACGCGTCGTAAACCGCGAATTAGTTCCGCAACTTGGTTAACCATAATGCAAGGGGAGGATCGCATGCGGGGAGGTTTGTCCCGGCTTATCGTCCTGGTCTGCCCGCTGTTGTTCATCATCGGCCCGGCCAATGCTTGGGACCGCGGCACGACCGGCGTGTTCGCGGTGTTGCCTACCCTGTCGGGCAAAGCGCCGGTGGCGATCGAAGGGCTGACGGTCGGTCCGGACGGGACGGTCTATACGCCGACATTCGGGGTCAACAGCAAGGGCGCGGTCGCGGGGCCGCCGCACCTGTTTTCGTTCGCGCCGAACGGCAGCCTCTCCGGTAACGTCCCTCTGATCAACGCGAGGCCGACGCCGCAGCCCGGCACTACCCTTCTGGGCCTGGTGTTCCAAGCCTCTTCGAAAACCTTGCTGATCTGCGATCTGTCCCAGGGAATCGTCTGGCAGGCAGATCCGACGACCGGCAAGTCGAAGGTGTTTATGAATACCGGGCTCGGAGGAAATTCCGGCCTCAACGCCCTGACCTTCGACAAGGCCGGCAATGTCTACGTCTCGGACTCGTTCCAGGGCGTCGTCTGGAAGACCGGTCCCCGCGGCGGCACGCCGACAAAGTTCGTCAATTCGCAGACGCTGTCGCCGCAGGCCGCCTCGGGCGTGATCCTGGTGCCGCCGTTCGGCGCCAACGGCGTCGTATTCAACAACGAATATACCGCAATGTATGTGGCGAATACCGCCTATCATGCGATCGTCTCGATCCCGGTGACCTTGAACCGCAATGGCTCGGTCAAGGTTGCCGGCGCCGCGGCGGTGGTGACCACCGGCATCAATGCGCCCGACGGCATCGCCGTCGACGGCAGCGACCGGCTCTGGGTCGTCGCCAACCAGGAAGACGAGATCGACGTGGTGGACCCGAAGGCGATCGATGCCTTGGGCGACACCGTGCCGAAAGTCGTCGCCAAACTCGGCGATTTCGCGGGCATCACCCCGAACGGCACAATCAAGGGCCTGCTGTTCCCGGCGAGCCCGGCCTTCAGTCTCGACGGAAAGTCGCTCTACGTATCGAACCTGGCGTTGTATCTGCCCTATGCCGGGGTGCCGCAAACCGCGATCGATTCACCCTGGACGCTCGAGGTCAAGCACTACACGATCGCCAAACTCAGCACCGCGATCCCTCCCTTCCCTTAGCTGGATGACACCGGCGCCTGGTATTGGCCGGACCGGGCGCCGGTCCGGCCCCGCTTGAGGCAGCGGTTTGCGTTGTCCCAGAGAAATTTGCACCGGATGTCGGATGCCAGGTCCGATAGCCGGTAACGAGGCGTTTCAACGACGTCGATCCTTTACCATCTGCCGGGTGGCAGCCGCGCGGGTATGCCGATCAACTGCGCCTCGCTCCCGTCGCGTCGCTGGACTGGAACTCGATGCCGATCATTGCCCGCCTCGCCTCGCTCTACGAAAGCCGAGGCATCCATATCTCGACCGGGCTCAATCCGAGCCATTTCGGCAATTTTCCGATGGCGCCGTTCACCTGGTTTTTCAAGAACGGCGAAAGCGTGACCAATGGGCTTGGGATCGCGCTGCAGGAAGTTTATTTCCTCGAGTGTCTGTTCGCGCGGTTCCGGCCGCAACGCCTATTTGCGATCGGCAATTCGGCCGGCTGGAGCAGCTTGGCGCTCGCCTTGCTCAACCCCGAGGCGCGGGTGCTGGCGATCGACGCGGGGTTCGACCGCAATGCTCTGGACGGCATCGGCTTTACCAACCGCGTTGCCGAGGAAGAGGATCTGCCGGTGCGTGTCGTCGAGGGTAGATCGCCCGAAGACGTGCCGCGGGTCCTGCGCGCCGCGGCGATGGGGCCGATCGGTTTCACCTTTATCGACGGTCATCACTCGATCGCGCAGGTGCAACTCGATTTCCATGCCGTGCGCGCGCATGCGGCGCCGGATTGCGTGTACCTGTTTCACGACGTCGCCAGCTTCGCGCTGCACAGCGGCATCGAGCGGATCACCAGGGACAGCGGGCTCGCGGCGCAATTGCTGCTCGGCACCACCTCGGGCATGGCAATCGTCTACGACCGGACGCGGTGTCCGCTGGCGCTCGGCGACATCGCACCCTTCATCGCCTCGCCGGAGGCGGTAGCGCTGATCGAGGACGCAGCGTGGAGCCGCCGCCATCGGCACCTCGCACGCTGGCGCCGGAGCCTCAAAAAGCGGCTCGGCGGTACCGCTCAATAGCGTGCGACCGGCTGCCGTCAGGGTAGGTATCAGCGCGATGGCCCGGCTGCGAATGTCAACGCCGGGCGGCGGCGAGGTCCAGCGCGATCCTTTGTCTCTATCGCTCGCCGAGGTAGCCCAAGGTAGGCAGGTAGGCTACGGCTACCCGCGGCGTCATCGTCAGGATAGCGAAGGTGTTGGGGGCGAAACTCCAACTCGCCGGCGGATAGCCCTGCGTCCAACTGGCGACCCAATCGATGTTGAGATACGTCTCCGTCCCGGCGGCCAATTGGACGGTGCTCGCCTGGGTGGTCGGCAGGCCAAAGGGCTCGACCGTGAATTTGTAGGTCCCCGGCGCGAAGTCCCGGTAAAACCCGGTCCCCTGCGAGATGGGGGCTACCGGCGCGCCGTCCACATAGACCATCGGCGAGAATGCCTGGACAGCCCCATACGGCGATATCGATCCCCGCAAAAACCAGACCCGCGCCGTTCCGGGTTTGATCGGCGGGAGCTGCACCTGCGATACGGTCGGACCGGTCTGAGAACAGGCGGCGAGCGCCAACAGGCACAGACCGACCAACCATGGCGTCGCGAGAGAATATCGCCGCACGTCGTTCTCCCATTGCAAAAGTGGCCGAGCGCGAGCGGGCCGTCGCATATACTTAAAGCAGACCGGGCGGATGCCAAGGCGAACGCGCAATCAAATCCCGGTGAACGACGCGCCCGGATCGATGGACGACCATCGGTGCAGCGGTCCCCTCGCAGAATGCCGTGCGGCGGCCGGGGCCCGCCCTAACGCACGGACCGAGGCCTCTCGGGGCGCCGCGGGGTCAGGCCGCGACAACCTCGCCGATCATGGCGGGGCGCTTGCCGCGAAACGGCGTCGCCTTTTCAAAGGCGTCGGCGACGGCGAGCACGGTCGGCTCCTGGAACGGCTTGCCGACGAGCTGGATCGCCACCGGCAACCCGCCTTCGCCGAACCCCGAGCAGACCGAGATCGCCGGATAGCCGGCGACGTTGAACGGCATCGTAAAGCTCGGCAATTCGAACATGTCCCATTTCGGCAACGCGTCGATCTTTGGCGCCTCGGCCGGCTGGGCGGCGGTCAGCACGACATCGAGCCCGGCCATCGCCCGCTGCAATTCGGCGCGCAATTCGCGGCGCCGGCGCACCGCCTGCACGTAATCGACGCCTGATACGAACGCGCCCAGCATCAGCCGGCGGCGCACCCGCTCGCCGAAATCGCCGAGCCGGGTGCGCGCCCATTCCTCGTAGGCGGCGGCGCGTTCGACGATCGAGATCAGCGAGCCGCAGGCCATCCAATCCTGCAACGGCGACAGCTGCACCTCGCGAATTTCGGCGCCGAGCCCGCGGAAAGCGGCGATCGCCTCGTCGATGCCGCGCTGGGTCCCGGCGCTGACCCGGTAATCGGTCTCGTGGAAATGATGGATCACGCCGATCCGTCGGCCCTTGACGCCGTCGCCGAGCAAGGCGGTGTAGTCGGGGACCGGACGCGCCGCACTGGCTGGGTCGCGCGGGTCGTGCCCGGCCAAGGCCTGCAACAGCAGCGCGCAATCCTCGGCGGTCCACGCCATCGGCCCGATATGATCGAGTCGAGAAGGCGGCCGGGGCGACGCCGGCGCGGCTGACCAGGCCGTAGGTCGGCTTGATCCCGGCGATGCCGCAGAGTGCCGCCGGACCGCGGATCGAACCGCCGGTATCGGTGCCGATGCCGCCGAGGATCAGCCCGGCGGCAACGCCGGCGCCGGTGCCGCTGCTGCTGCCGGCGGTGAAATGGCCGGGGTCCCACGGGTTGCGAGCGGGCGGCCAAGGCAGATCGAAGCTCGGCCCGCCATCGGCAAATTCATGCGTTGTCGTCTTGCCGATCAGCACGGTGCCGGCCGCCGCGAGCCGCTCGGCGCAGGCGGCGTCGGCGTCGGGTATGTTGTCGGCCAGCAGTTTCGACTGGCAGGTCGTCGGAACGCCCTTGGTGTCGACGATGTCCTTGAGCCCGATCGGAATGCCGTGCAACGGCCCCGACGGCCCGTTGGCCATGATCGCGGCTTCGGCGGCGCGCGCCTCGGTCATTGCGCGATCTTCGGTCAGCCGGATAAAGGCGTGCAGCCGGCCGTCGAGCGCATGAACACGGTCGAGGCAGGCGCGGGTCAGTTCGACCGGCGACAGTCTCTTTGCGGCGATCAGCCGGGCGGCTTCCCCAATCGTCGGGATCTGGTCGGTCACGGCAGATCCTCCTCGTTAAAACCATAAGTCAGCGCCGGTTCGGCCATCCGCCCGCGCGGCTGGCGCACTCGCGCCGCCATCGCTGCAATGCCGGCATAGACCCCCTTCAGCTCGGCCTTCTGCGCGGCGTTGAGGCTGAGCCCGGCGTGGGCCAGCAGAAAGTCGAGCGTCTCGTCGGAGATTTCGGATGGCATCAGCGCATTCTCCTTGGTTGAGCCAGCGCCGTCGGGCCGTTGGGCGCGGTGGTGGATCCGGAAAAAAGTCGTATCGATCATCGCATGATCGGCTCGGCAAAGGCGAGCGCGGTGGCGACAGAGACGACCACGATTGGTCTCGGCGAACGCGGCGATGCAAGGGGCATCGTGCCGATGTGGTCGCGGCGAATCAACAAGTGCTAGAAGCATTCGGCCGCGCAAAAATCCGCGCTGTTCAATCTGGGGGGACCAGGAATGGGTCTGCATCGCCGCTCATTGCTGCTCTCCGGACTTGCCTCGCTCGCGATTTCGCCTGCGCGGGCCGAGTCGCAGACAGCCGCGCCAAGGCGGACGGCGCTGCGCACCCGCTTCGCCAAGTTCACCGGCGATTTCGACGCGATGCTGGAGCGACGGTTCATCCGCATGCTGGTGCCCTACAGCCAAACCTTATTTTTTCAAGACGCAGGGCAGGTTTACGGCACCGCGGCCCACGGGGCCCAGTTGTTCGAGGGATGGGTCAACAAAACCTTCAAGCTCGGTTCCCGGCCGCTGACGGTCGCCTTGATCCCGACCTCGCGCAATCAGCTGTTCGACGCGCTGTCGGCGGGCGAGGGCGACATCGCCGCCGGTGACATCACGATCACCGAGGAGCGGCGCAAGCGGGCCGCCTTCACGACCCCGCTGCTGACAAACATCAAGGAAATTGTCGTTACCGGTGCGGACAAGCCGGATTTGCCGAACGCCGAGGCGCTGTCCGGCATGACCGTCGCGGTGCGCAAATCGACGAGCTTTTACGACAGCCTGACAAAGTTGAACGCGCGGCTGGCCGCAAGCGGCAAGCCGCCGGTCGTGCTCACCCTGGTTCCGGAGACCCTCGAAAGCGAGGACATGATGCAGATGGTGGCGGCTGGTCTATTGCCCGCCATTGTCGCCGATGATTGGATCGCCGAGCTCTGGGTGCGGATACTGAAGGGAATAAAGCCGCAGTCGAACGTGGCGCTGCGGCAGGGCGCGGAGATCGGCTGGGCGGTGCGCCCCGACAACCCGAAGCTGCTCGCGACCTTGAACCAGGCGGTCACCGCGATCAGCGGGGACGCGACGAAGTTATCCAATAGGACCCGTGCATACCTGTCGAAAATCAAGCAGCTTCACACCGCCACACAGGGCGCCGATATGCGGCGCTTCCAGGCGACGGTCGGCATTTTCAAACGCTATGCCGGCGAGTACGGCTTCGACACGCTGTTGCTGCTGTCGCAGAGTTATCAGGAATCGCGGCTCAATCAGAACGCCAGGAGTCATGTCGGTGCGATCGGTCTGATGCAGTTGATGCCGGCGACCGGAAATTCGCTCGGAGTTGGCGATATCCACAGGGCCGAGGCCAATGTCCATGCCGGCGCGAAATACATGGCTCGCCTGCTCGACGTGTATTTCGGCGACTCGCACTTCGATGAGCAGAACCGCAACCTGTTCGCTTTCGCCGCCTACAATGCGGGCCCGAACAAGATCAAGAGGCTTCAGCTCGAGGCGGCGGCGCAGAAGCTCGATCCCAATATTTGGTTCGACAATGTGGAACGCGTGGCGGCGGTAAAAGTCGGGCAGGAGCCGGTACGATATGTCCGCAACATCTACAAGTACTATGTCGCATACAAGTTGATCGAGGATGCGGCGACCGCAAAGCGAACGACGATGTCGAAGCCGGGCTGAACCGACCGCACCACCTCGGCCGCAATTGGACCACAGCTGTCCGGGTTCAGTTTCGTAGAGCGGAGAATGCGGTTGCGTATCGCCGGCACCTCCAAAGATCGTCATGGCCGGACTGTGTTCCGGCCATCTACGGACCCTGCGCCGGCGCCGGAAGACGTGGATACCCGTGACCAGCACGGGCATGACGCGCGGGGTCGAGGTCTGGCGGCGACTGCGCAACCGCTTTTCCTGAACCGGACAGCCGTGGAATCGGGTCCGGCCATGACCATCTTTGGTTCTGCCGGCGATACGCCCGTATCGTATTCTCCACTCGACGAAGCAAACCGGATAGCCGTGCGGTTGGACCGGGGGAGGAACACGCCGCCCCGGCCGCACTTGCGCCGGGCGAAAACGCGCCGCGGCGGCTACGCGCTCACCCCGCGCGGCAGCTGCCCGCCGCGGCCGTGCGGCAGCGTGTGCAACTTCAGTTCGACCGGGTTGCCGAGCCATATCGCGTAGCTGCTGTGGTCCTCGACGGCGTCCGTGGTCAGCGGGTGCACCAGAACGTCGAGGCCGTCGCGGTTAAGCATCAGGTAGGGAACGACGCGCTCGAACTCTTCGGGCTTGAAAATGACCAACGCGTTGCTGATCGGATGCGGTCCGCGCGGCGTATCGCGAAACTCTTCGATCTCGACCTTGAATTTCTCGCCGATCGCGGCGCACACCCGCTCGGCGATCGGGCGCGTTTTTGCCGGGTCATAATAAATATGGGCGTGATAGCCCAAATTCGCGACGGATTGTGCGGTGTTCTCGGTCATCGGGCTGCCTCCCTGCAGGCCTGCAACAGCGTCCGGCAGTCTTGCACAGCGCTACCCGCAAGTCGATGACGCTGACGAAGGCAGTAACCCTGCTCGAAGGTCGGCTTGCAACCCTTCCCGGTCACTCCTCCCCCGGGTGGCAAGCGGTCGCTGGCCGCGCATTAAGCGGCGAGCTTGCAACGAATCATGCGGCTCTGCGAACATTCCATCCCAAGGACAAGAATTAGGATCTCGGGATGGCGGAGGAGTTGGCCTTCAAGGACGAGGCTGCGGCGGAGTACGACCGCGCCTTTGCGCACGTCACCGCACATTTCATGCCCTTCCTCTTGCGGGCCGGACATGTTGCCCCGGGTATGCGTGTCCTTGATATCGCGACGGGTACGGGGCTTTCGGCCGAGGCGGCTCTCGCCGCCGTTGGCCCCACCGGCCATGTGACCGCCGCTGATGTCTCGCCGGCCATGGCCGAGAAGGCGCGTGAGCGTCTCGGCAAGGCGCGGAATGCTTCAGTCTCTGTGGAGGATGGGCAGGCGCTTTCGTTCGCGGATTGCAGCTTCGATGCGGTGCTGTGCAATCTCGGGCTGATGTTCTTCCCCGACCCGGTGCGGGGCCTCTGCGAGTTTCGTCGCGTGCTTCGCCCCGGCGGTCGCGTGGCCGTCTCGGTAAATACCGTCGTCGAGCGCTCTTACAACCATCAGATCAACGAAATCATCGCACGGTATAGGCCAAGTTTGGCCGAGGCCGTCACTCGCACTTTCGCGCTCAGCGAGGCGTCGCGTCTGCGGACTCTGTTCGATGAGGCAGGCCTGGTGGACTTCGAGACCGATACCGTGAGGCACACCTTCGTGCTGCCTTCATTCGATGCCTATTACGGCCCGTTTGAACGCGGCGGGGCTTCCACCGGCCAGGCACTCGAGGGACTGCCGGAGGAGATACGTCGCGCCGTGCGGGAGGAAGTGCAGCGCGGCCTCGCCGACACGGGCGGGCCCGTCGAGGCGGAGGCGGAATATCGGATCGCCAATGCGTTGCGGTAGCGAGGTGTACTGAAGAGGACGAATGGTCGGAATCGGCGCTTCCTCGCCGTCGGCATGCGCAATTACGAACGAAGGGAGCATCGATTGACCGACATCAGGTCCGCTGCCCATACTCGGCTGCGTACGGAAGGCTGTTTATCGGACCGATATATCCCGACCGTCGAGGACCCGATCCATGAACATCCGCCACACGCCGGACACGGTAGCCGCGCCATTCGGCCCCTATAGTCACGCGGTCGAAGTGCCCGAGGGCTCTCGGCTACTCTACATCTCCGGCGAGGTTGGCGTGCTCCCCGACGGCAAGGTGCCTAAGGGCATCGAGGCCCAGGCCGCGGCCTGCTGGCGGAACATCATCGCCATCCTGGCGGACGCCAGGATGGGAGTCGGGGATCTCGTAAAGATCACCACTTACTTGGTGCGGCCGGAAGATGTTGCCGCGGCCGGCGCGGCGCGGGCAAAACACTTCGGCGACGCACGTCCCGGCTCGGCGACGATCATCGTCAAAGCGCTGGTCGCGGCGGATTTGCTGATTGAGATCGAGGCAGTCGCTGCCGCGAAGGCTTGATGGCGTGGCGTTGAAGGCGGTTGGCTACCGCTGCGCGTTGATGGACCCGACGGACACGTCGCCTCGGGTGTTCGGCCTGAGCGCTCTACGCCGCCCCGGAGTGGCCCGGCGATGACAGCTATCGACGCGAAGGCGTCGTCGAGGCCGTAGCCCACGATTTTCGGCTCTCCATCCTTGCGGAAATTTGAGCAGAGCCACCACCGATCGAAGCCGTCGAAATCTGATCCGTCGCCCGCCGAGCGGGTCGGATCGGCCAGCTTCTATGCCGCCAGCCGCAGCTTG
This sequence comes from uncultured Alphaproteobacteria bacterium, assembly GCA_963701815.1. Classification (GTDB taxonomy): domain Bacteria; phylum Pseudomonadota; class Alphaproteobacteria; order ATCC43930; family CGMCC-115725; genus AP-15. The sequence continues at coordinate 290,517 of CAVPBN010000006.1, read as the reverse complement.
CTGCCGCACCATGTCGGCGAGTTTCTCGCCGATCATGATCGCCGCGGCGTTGGTGTTGCCGGAAACGACGGTCGGCATGACCGAGGCGTCGGCGACGCGCAGCCCGTCGAGCCCATGCACCCGCAGTTCCGCATCGACCACCGCCATCGGGTCGACGCCCATCTTGCAGGTGCTGGTCGGGTGATAGACCGTGCCGCCGCGCCGGCGGGCGTAATCGAGCAGCTGCTCGTCGGTCTCGATCCCCGGGCCGGGCTGGAACTCCGACGTGATGAAATGCCCGATCTGCGGGGTCGCCATGATCCGGCGCAGCAATTTGAGGCCCTCGACGATGGTTTGCTGGTCGGTCGCGGTCGCCAGATAATTCGGAAAGACGGCCGGCGGTTGCGCCGGGTCCGCGCTCTTCAGCGCGATATGGCCGCGGCTCTCAGGCCGCAGCTGGTAGACGATCGTCGTAAACCCCGACCACGGATGCAGCCCGTCCTGCGGGCGGTCGGCGCTGAACGGCGAGCATGAGCATTTGATGTCGGCCGAGGCGAGTTCGGGCCGGGTGCGCGCGAACAACGCCGCCGGCGAGGTCCCCATCGCCAGCGGGCCGGTCTTGAACATGTAGTATTGCAGCCCGGCTTTGAGCTTGCGCAAATTGCTCTGCATCACGTCGTTGACCGTGATCGGCAATGCGCATTTGAACTTGAGCGGCGCCGAGTAATGGTCCTGAAGGCTCTGCCCGACGCCGGGCAGATGGTGCAACACCGGGATCCCGTGCGCGACCAGATCCTCCGCCTTGCCGATGCCGGAGAGCAGCAGCAATTGCGGCGAGTTGACCGCACCGCCGCACAGGATGACCTCGCTCGCCGCCCGCGCGCTGCGGACCTGCCCGTCCTGGCGGAAGGCGACGCCGGTCGCCCGCCGCCCGTCAAAGGCGATCTTTTCGGTCAGCGCGTTGGTGACGACGCGCAGATTGGGGCGGCTCATCGCCGGGCGCAGATAGCCGACCGCGGTCGAACAGCGCTTGCCGTTGCGGGTCGTCGTCTGGTGGTAGCCGACGCCGTCCTGGCCCGCGCCGTTGAAGTCGTCGTTGCGCGAAAAACCCAGCGACATCGCGGCTCTCGATAAACGCCTCGCAGATCGGATGCTTCTCCGGAACATCGGAGACGCACAGCGGCCCGCCGGCGCCGTGATATGCGTCGGCGCCGCGAACCTGGTCCTCGGAGCGCTTGAAGTACGGCAACACGTCGTCGAACGACCAGCCGGTGTTGCCGAGCTGGCGCCAATGGTCGAAATCCTCGGCCTGGCCGCGGATATAGACCATGCCGTTGATCGAGGACGAACCGCCCAGCACCTTGCCGCGCGGCCAGAACACTTTGCGGTCGGCGGCACCCGGATCGGGCTCGGTCTCGTAGCACCAGTTGACCGACGGGTCGGCAAAGGTCTTGCCAAAGCCGAGCGGGATGTGGATCCAGCGGTTCTTGTCCTCGCCGCCGGCTTCGAGCAACAGCACCCGGGTCGCCGGGTCCTCGCTCAACCGGGCGGCGATCGCGCAACCGGCAGAGCCGGCGCCGATCACGATGAAATCGGCCTCGATCGCATCCTGTTGTGCGGCCATCCGATCCTCCCTCTCCAGTCGCGATCGGGACTATAGTCGCCTCGCCGATCGGGAAACATCGATTCAGGGAGGAACCGCCGTGTCCGTCCATCGCTTTGCCTGGGTGGCACTCGCCCTGCCGCTCGCCATGCCGGCCAGCGCGCAGCTGCTCGACCACAAGGATTTGTCGCTGGCCACGGCCTTGGCCATCGCCACGACCGCCGCCGAGACCTGCAAGGCGCAGGGGAATCGCGTCTCGGTGACCGTGGTCGGGCGCGAGGGCCAGGTGATCGTGCAGCTGCACGGCGACGATTCCTCGCCGCACACGATCGAGAACAGCCAGCGCAAGGCCTACACCTCCCGCACCTTCCGCATATCCTCGGGGAGTTCACCAAGCGCGTCAAGGACAACCCGACCAATGGCGCGGTGCATCTCGCCTGGATCGTCGCCAACCAGGGCGGCCTGCCGATCAAGCTCGGCGACCAGGTGATCGGCGGGGTCGGCGTCTCCGGCTCGCCGGGCGGCGAGAAGGACGAGGTCTGCGCCCAGGCCGGGCTCGACAAGGTCGCCGATCAGCTGAAATAGCAATCGGCGCTTTCGGGCGGTCGCGAGTTTCGCTATGCCTCGCCGGACCCCGCTTTCGCAGAGGACACGCCCGCCGATGCCCCAGACCGTCGCCCGCCTGCTGGCGGAGAGCCTCGAAGCCCATGATGTCGACCAGGTCTATTGCGTGCCGGGCGAAAGCTATGTCGGGCTGACCAGCGCGCTGATCGAGAAAAACTCGATCCGCGTCGTCGTCTGCCGGCACGAGGGCGGTGCCGGCTATATGGCGGTGGCCGACGGCAGGCTGCGCGACCGCGCCGGCGTGGCGATGGTGTCGCGCGGGCCGGGGCTGTCGAATGCGATGGTCGCCCTGCACTCGGCCTATCACGACGCGACCCCGATCGTGATGCTGGTCGGCCAGGTCGAACGCAGGGATTTCGGCCGGCTCGCGCTGCAGGAGCAGAATTATTCGCGCCTGCTCGCCGACGTCACCAAAGAAGTCATCGAGGTCAACGAGCCCGAGCAGGCCTCGGAAGCGATCGCCCGCGCCTTTCATCTGGCGGAAAGCGGCACCCCCGGCCCGGTCGCGGTGATCCTGCCCGAGGACATCTTCGACGCCGAGACCGATGCTGCGGTCGACCTCGCCCGGCCGCGCGTCGTCGCCGCCCCGCGGCCGAACGATCTCGACCGGCTGGCGTTGCTGCTGGCCGCCGCCGAGCGCCCGCTGGTCCTGGTCGGCGCGGCGTTATTGGCCGATGCGGTGCACGACAATGCGGTCTTTGCCGACCTCAACCGGTTTGCCGAGGAATGGGTCTTGCCGATCAGCCCGACCCATCGCCGGCCGCAGCTTTTCGATGCGGCGCATCCGAATTTCGGCGGCTATATGGGGATTCGCGTGCCGCCGGCCTTGATCGGCGAGATGAAGCGCGCCGATCTGATGGTGGCGCTCGGCGAGCGGATGACCGATACGGTCAGCCAGTCCTACAGCTTTCCGACCGCCCCCAAGCCGCAATTGCCGTTCGTCCATGTCTGGCCCGACCCGAACGAGGTCGGCCGGGTATGGCGGCCCGATCTCGGCCTGCCGTGCAGCCCCTACGAGGTGATCAAGGCATTGGCGCGGCGCGGCGCGCCCGAGGACGCGGCGAAGCGCCGGGGCTGGGTCGGCGGGCTCAACGCGATCCACCGCAAACTGCTGGCCAAGGAATGGGAACCGGCATCGGACGGGATCAACTTCGCGGCCATCGTCTGCGAGGTCGACAAGCACCTCGCGCGCGACGCGACGGTGACGACCGACGCCGGCAATTTCGGCAGTTTCGTGCACCGCTATATCGGCTTCCGCCAGGGGCAGGTGTTTTTGTCTTCGGTAGTCGGCGCGATGGGCTCCGGCATGCCGATGGCGGTCGCTGCGGCGTTGCGCCGGCCGAACACGCAGGTCGTGGCTTTTGTCGGCGACGGCGGCGCCTTGATGACCGGCAACGAGATCGCCACCGCCCGCCAATACGGCGCCAACCCGATCATGATCATCTCCGACAACGGCATGTACGGCACGATCGGCATGCATTCCTACGTGCGCTATCCGGAGCGGCCGTTTATGGCCGGGACCCGCCTGACCAACCCCGATTTCGCCGAATGGGGCCGCTCGTTCGGCGCCGAGGGGATCACGATCAAAAGCGAGGCCGAGATCGAGGACGGCATCGCCCGCGCCTTCGCGGTCAAGACCCGGCCGGTCGTCGTGCATTGCCTGACCTCGGCCTTGCAGATGAGCGCCTGGCGCCGCTACGAGGGCGCGCAGACCTTGCCGTAGAGCCGGCCGCCGTCAGAGACTTTGCCATACAGGCAACAGCCAGCGATCGCCAAACAGTGGTGCTCGCCGGATCGGCAATCCCGTCCGCGCGGAAGTGGCGAACTGGACCGAGGATGCCATAAAAGGGAGCGCACATGGCGTTCACGTTCGACAGCTTGTCCTATGCCAGGCACCTTCGCGACAACGGAATTCCGCAAGACCAGGCGGAAGCTCATGCCGAGGCGGCGAGAATGTTCATAATGAACGAACTCGTTACGAAGGAGGACCTGAGAAACGCCCTCGAAACTCAGACCCTTCGCCTGAGCGTAAGGATGGGCGTCATGCTCGCAGCAGGATTGACGATTCTCGGTGCCGTCCTAAAGCTTCACTCCTAAAACAGGGACATTAGTCTTTATTACGGCGTTGATTGAAGAGACCGAGGGTGGGATCGTGCCTAAGGATGATTGTGGTTAACCATCCAACTATTTTCACGTGACGTACGCACGGTGCAGCGCCGCGCGCTGCTGCTATCTCCCGCCAATGCCGAGCAGTTCGGCGATATGGTCGGCGGCCTTGAGGCCGTGGCCGGTCAGTACCGCGACGGTCGTCTCGGCGGAGCGGATCGTGCCGTCGGCGAGGAGGCGGGTCAGCGCCGCACCGGCGGTCGCGGCGGTCGGCTCGACGAAGAGGCCGAGCCGACCGAGAGCCGGTAACGCCGCCGCGATCTCGTCCTCGGATACCGTAACGACGGCGCCGTTCGAGCGGCGCAGGGCATGCACGACTTCGGCGATGCGCACCGGCTTTGGCGTGGCGATGCCGTCGGCGATCGTCGGGGCGGCCGGGAACGGCACGAACCGCTCGCCGCCCGACGCCCAGACCGCGGCGAAGGCGGCGCAATTTTCCGCCTGGACCGCGAAGAGCCGCGGCCGCGCCGCGATCTCGCCGCTTCGTTCCAGTTCGTCGAAGCCGCGCTCGAGCCCGAGGATGTTGCTGCCGTAGCCGGTCGGCACCAGGATGTTGTCGGGAAGGCTGAACCCGAGCTGCTCCCACAACTCGAAGGCCAGCGTCTTGGTGCCCTCGATAAAGAAGGGCTGCCAGTTGTGACTGGCGTAGAAGCTGTCATCGGCCGCGGCGAGCGCGGCTTCGGCGACGGCCTGCCGCGTGCCGGGGATGACGCGGACATCGGCGCCGGCGGCGGCGATCTGCACCAGCTTGCCGCGGGGTGCGGCGGCGGGGACGTAGATCCGGCACGGAATGCCGGCCGCCGCCGCATAGGTCGCGGTCGAGGCGCCGGCATTGCCCGATGAATCCTCGTGGATCGGACCGACCCCGACTTCCAGCAGGTGGTTGATCATGACCGCGGCGCCGCGGTCCTTGAACGACCCGCTCGGCATTTGCGATTCGAGCTTGAATAGAATTTCCACCCCTTGCCAAACGCGCCGCACCAGCGGGGTCAGGCCCTCGCCGAGCGTCACTCGGGGCGGCATGCGCAAGGCGAGAGCGGCGGCGTAGCGCCACAGCGAGGCCTCGCCGCGAGCGATGTCGCCCCGCCTCAGGCCTCGACCCGGACCGAGATTGAGATGGCTGCCGCAATCGCAGCGCCAGCGCGGCCGGTCGGCGGCATAGCCGGCGCCGCAGGCGGGGCACTCATAGGTCGTCATAGTCTCACGCCGCTCCTGCTCCCTGCCCACGCCGGACAATCATCGCGCCGCGCAGAACCCGAGGTTCGACCGCGGTCTACCGATATATTCCGTTCGATGCCGCATGGCGCCACGGATTAGTTTGCGGTGCCATGATCGGACCGCTGATCTTGCTCGCGGCGTTGACCATTGCGGTTTCCGCACAGGCGGCCGATCTCTCGGCCGGCCGGGCGATGTTTGCCAAATGTCGGATCTGCCACACGGTCGAGGCCGGCGCCCCGAGCACGGTCGGGCCCAATCTGCACGGATTATTCGGACGCAAGGCCGGTCTGCTCGGCGATTACCAATACTCCGCGGCGATACGAGGCTCCGGTGTCGTGTGGGACGATTCCACCCTCGCCAAATATCTGCGCGATCCAAAGAGCTTCATTCCCGGGAATAAGATGGCGTTTCCCGGCATCCACAGCGATACGCAGATGGAAGACCTCCTCGCCTACCTGAAACAGGCGACACGATAATCGCGTCGGCGTATAGACGCGGCCAGAGAGCCGAGCGTGACACGCACCTAAAGGAGGATCGTCGTGATCGGAAAGATTCCTTTGCCCAGGCTCGACCGTCGCACCGTGATCCGTGCGGCGGCAGCAGCGGGCGTCGCCCGGCTTGCCGCGCCCTTTGTCATTGACCGCGCGGGCCGCCGACGTGATCAAGTTCGGCCTCGACGATCCGCTGACCGGCACCTATGCCGAGCTCGGCAAGAACGAGCAGATCGGCTGCCAATTGGCGATCGACCAGATCAACGCCAAGGGCGGCATCCTCGGCCGCCAGGCCCAGCTTCTGGTCGAGGATTTCGACCAGCGCCGATACCGGCACCGCGGTGCAGAAGGCGCGCAAGCTGATCGAGCGCGACAAGGTCGACTTTCTGCTCGGCAACGTCAACTCGGCCATGGCCTTGGCGCTCGGCCAAGTCTCCAACCAGCTGAAGACGTTGCACATCGTGACCGGAGGTCACACCGACCCGGTCACCGGCACCGACTGCCATTGGAACGTATTCCGGGTCTGCAACACGACGCGCATGGAGACCAACTCGGTCTCGACGCTGCTGCTGAACAAATTCGGCAAGAAATGGTACTTCATTACCCCCGACTATGCCTTTGGCCACTCGCTGCAGCAGGGTTTCGAGGCGAGCCTCAAAAAATACGGCGGCACGGAGGCCGGCGCCTCTCTGACGCCGCTCGGGGCTACGGACTATTCCTCGTATCTGATCAAGGCCCAGGCGGCGAACCCCGACGTGATCATCTTTCTCACCGCCGGCCAGGATGCGGTCAATTCGCTGAAGCAGGCGGTCCAGTTCGGCCTCGACAAGCGCTTTCACATCGCCGGCGCGCAGCAGGAGCTCGAAGTTCTCGAAGGGCTGCCGCCCGAGGCGCGTATCGGCACCTGGGTATTCGAGTGGTACTGGGTGCAGCCGAACGTGCCGCACGTGGCGGAGTTCGTCGCCGACATCAGGAAGATGAACGGCGGCAAGGTCGCGACCTCGCGCCATTGGTTCGGCTATGCCGCCACCTGGACCTGCGCGCTCGTCGCCAACCAAGAGAAGACGCTCGACGCGGTCAAGCTCGCCAAGGCGCTCGAAGGCTTCAAACTGCCGCCGGAAGTCGCCCTGATGCCGAACGAGACTTTCTACCGCGCCGGCGACCACCAGCTGATGCCGACGCTCTATGTCGGACATGCGGTCGAAAAGGGTCCCGAGCCCGAAGACCTGTTCCATGTCGACCAATTGGTCAAAGGCGCCGACGCCGCCCTGCCGGTCGCCGAGACCGGGTGCCACCTCAAATGGCCGGCCTGATCCGCCGATGAGGAAAGGCCTCCGGCCCCCGGACCACGCCCCGGACCACGGTCGGGAGGAGGCGGCCGAGGGCCTCCAGGCCGGCTCCGTCCTGATGACGCAGCTGATCCTGTTCAACCTTTTCAACGGGCTGATCGTCGGCGCGTTCTATGCGCTGATGGCGCTCGGGCTGTCGCTGATCCTGAACCTGACCGGGGTGATCAATTTCGCGCATGGCGGGTTTCTGGCGCTCGGCGCCTATATTGCCTTCACCTTGACCCCCTATATCGGGTTCTGGGGCGCGCTCGCGGTTGCGCCGGTCCTGACCGCTTCGATCGGCCTCCTGGTCGAGCGCGTGCTGATCCGCCGGCTATACGGCCGCGATCCGCTGTACAGCCTGCTGCTGACATTCGGGCTCGCCTTTATTCTCGAGGACGGCACGCGCTGGGTCTGGGGCGCCGGAACCCTGCCTTTCGCGATCCCAGCCTCGCTGTCCACCCCGCTCAGCAGCCAATTCTTTTTCCTGACCGGCTATCGCCTGTTCATGGTGGTTCTGGTGGTGGCCGTGGTAGCGGCATTGTTTTTGATCCTGAACCGCACGCGTCTCGGCATGCGCATCCGGGCCGGGACGCTGGATCTCGAAACCGTGTCGGTGCTCGGCGTCAACACCCGCATCTTGCGCAATCTCAATTTCGGCCTCGGCATCTATCTTGCCGGCCTCGCGGGTGTGCTCGCCGCCGGCATGCTCGGGTTGGAGCCGACAATCGGCAGCGCGCTGATCATGCCGAGCTTTGTCGCGATCATCATCGGCGGCCTCGGCAGCCTGCCCGGCACTTTGCTGGGCGGCCTGTTGATCGGCGTCGCCTCGGGGATGACCACCGTGTTCTTCCCGTCCGCCTCCGAGGCGGTCATCTATGCGCTGATGGCGCTCGTCCTGCTGGTCCGGCCGCGCGGCTTGCTCGGCGAGGAAGGCCGGTTTTAGTGGGCCCGCTCAACCGGCGCGGCGCCGACATTGCGGTCTGGCTGCTGTTGCTGACCATGCCCTTCTGGCTCGATTGGATCGGCGGCTATACGGCGCTGGGAAGCCGGGTGCTGGTGATGGCGCTGGCGGCGATGTCGCTGAATTTCTTGTTGGGCTTTACCGGCGTTCTGTCGTTCGGCCACGCCGCCTATTTCGGCCTCGGCGTCTATGGCGCCGGGCTGACGATCAAGTACCTCGTCCCGAGCACTCTGGTCGGCATGGCGGTCGGGGTGAGCGTCGGCGCCGTCGCCGCGGCCTTGATCGGCATGCTGATCGTGCGTCTCAGAGGCATCTATTTCGCGATGGTGACGATCGCCTTTGGTCAGGTGTTCTATTTCATCGCCTTTCGCTGGAACTCGGTCACCGGCGGCGACGACGGGCTGTCCGGGTGGCGACGTCTGCCGATCGATCTCGGCTTCGCCAAAGTCGACATTCTCGGCAACGACCGCGCGTTTTACTATTTTGCGCTGATCTTCTTCGCCGTCGCGGTGGCGATCATGGCGGCGCTGCTGCGCTCGCCCTTTGGGCGCACCCTGTTGGCGATCCGCGAGAACGAGCGGCGCGCCCGGTTTCTCGGCATCCCGGTCGACCGGCACATCTGGCTGTCCTGGGTGATCTCGTGCCTGTTCGTCAGCCTCGCCGGCACGCTCTATGCGCTGCTCAACAATTTCGCCGATCCGCACGATCTGCGCTGGGACCAGTCGGGCGATTTCGTGATCATGGCGGTGCTGGGCGGGATGCGCGCCTTTTGGGGGCCGCTGATCGGCGCCGCGATGTTTGTCGTGTTGCAGGATTACGTGTCGAGCCAGACCGCCAATTGGATGTCGTTCATCGGCCTGTTCTTCGTTCTCGTCGTATTGTTCTTTCCGAGAGGCGTGCTCGGCATCATCGGGCGAAAGACCGTGCGGTGAGCCTGCTGGAGGTCGACAATATCTCGCGCCGGTTCGGCAGCCTCGTCGCCGTCGACGGCGTCTCGATGTCGGTCGAGCCCGGCGAGCTGCGCGCGGTGATCGGCCCGAACGGCGCCGGCAAGACCACCTTTTTCAATATGATCAGCGGGTTCCTGATGCCGGATTCGGGCCATATCCGGTTCGACGGCGAGGATGTTACCAGGCTGTTGCCGGCGCGCCGGGTGTGGCGCGGCATCGCCCGCACCTTTCAGATCACCGAGGTATTCCCCGAGCTGACCGTGCGCGAAAACCTGCGCATCGCGGTCGAGGCGGCGGCCGGCTATCGCCTGCGGCCGTGGATCTCGCGCATGGCGGAGGCGGTGGTCGGCACGCGGGTTGCCGATCTTTCCGACAAGGGTGGATTGGCCGATCGGGAAGACCGGCTGGTGAGCGAGCTGAGCCACGGCGACCAGCGCGCGACCGAGATCATGATGGCGCTCGCGCTGAACCCGCGCCTCTTGCTGCTCGACGAGCCGACCGCCGGGATGGGCGAGCAAGAGACCTACAACATCACCCAGCTGATCCGTCGATTGCACCGGGAGGAAGGACTGTCGATCGTGCTGATCGAGCACGACATGCGCGTCGTCTTTCATCTCGCCGACCGCATCATGGTCCTGGCCGAGGGCAGAATGCTGGCCGAAGGCGCGCCGCAAGAGATCGCCGCGAACGAAGCGGTGCAGGCGGCCTATCTGGGCCAGGCGGCATGAGCGGTCCGGCGCCGGCGCTCGCGGTGGAACAGCTCCACACCTTTTACGGCAAAAGCCATATCCTGCACGGCGTCGGCCTCGAAGTGCGCGAGGGCGAGATCGTGACCCTCTTGGGCCGCAACGGCGCGGGCAAGAGCACGACCCTGCGCAGCCTCGTCGGGCTGACTCCGCCCCGCGACGGCACGGTAACGATCTTTGGCCGGGACACAACGCAGTGGCCGCCTTATCGGATCGCCGCGCTCGGGGTCGGGTATGTCCCCGAGGGGCGGCGCATCTTTGCCAATCTGACGGTCGACGAGAATCTGCTGGTGCCGCTGGAACGGCCGGGGCCCTGGACGATGACGCGCATCCACGAGCTGTTTCCGCGCCTCGCGGAGCGCCGCGCCAACAAGGGCCGTCAGCTTTCGGGCGGCGAGCAGGAAATGCTGGCGATCGCCCGCGCGCTGATCCTCAATCCCCGGCTTTTGATCCTCGACGAGCCCTCGCAAGGCCTCGCTCCGTTGATCGTGCGCGAAGTGTTCAAGGTGGTGACCGCGGCGCGGCGCGAGGGGATCTCGATCCTGCTGGTCGAGCAGAATGTGCGCGCGGCGGTCGAGATCGCCGACCGCGCCTATGTGCTCGACGACGGCCGGGTCGTCTATTCCGGCGCCGCCGCCGAATTCGCCAAGGACGAGGAGCGCGTCCGCGCGCTCACCGGCGCCAGCCCCGAAGCCTGGTCCGACGCCGAAGCGCACTAGCCCGCTTCGCGATGAGTCGCTCGCCTTATTTCGGCGCATCGGCCGAGGGATGGAACAACTGCTCGCCCTTGACCTTGTAGCCGCCGATCGCGGCTTGGCCCTCGGGCGAGACCAGCCACCGGGCGAAGCGGCGCGCCGGCTGCTGTTTGGCCTCGGGATGACGCTTCGGATCGAGCAGTATCACGTCGTAACGGTTCAACAGCCGCGGGTCGCCTTCGACCAGCACGGCAAGATCGCCCTTGTTGCCGAAGCTGAGCCAGGTGCCGCGATCGCTGATCGTGTAGGCGCCCATCGCTTGGGCGGCGTTGAGCGCCGCGCCCATGCCGCCGCCGATGTCGCGGTACCAAGCGCCGCCGCCGGTCTTGGCCGGATCGATCGCCGCGACGCGCCACAGCCGGTGTTCGAGCGCGTCGGTCCCGCTCTTGTCGCCGCGCGAGACAAACGGCGCCCCGGCTGCGGCGATCGCCTTCAACGCCGCGACCGCATCGTGGTCGCCGGCGATGTGCGCGGGGTCTGAACGCGGACCGATCACGATGAAGTCGTTCCACGCGATCTGCCGGCGGTCGATCCCGTCTCCGGCGGCGATGAATTTCTGCTCGGCCTCCGGGTCGTGAACCAGCACCAGATCGGCGTCGCCATGCGCCGCCGTGGCCAGCGCCTGGCCGGTACCCTGAGCCAGGACATGCACCGCGATGCCGGTTTCGCCGGTGAAAACGGGAATGATGCGACGCAGCAGGCCGGAATTGTCGACCGAGGTTGTCGATGCCAACAGGATCGACTGCAGCGAGGGCTGATCGGCTGCATAACCCGGGCCGGCCGCGATCGTCGCCAGACCGCCCGCCAGCAATGTCGCCCTGATTCTCATGCCGGTACCTGCCTCCGCGTGGTCAGACCAAAGATCGTCGCGCTGACGGCGACGCTGATGCCGATCAGGATGAACCCGAGGCCGAGAGCGAGCGACAAATTGCCCATGCTGGTTTCGAGCACGATCGCGGTCGTCATCGTGCGGGTATAGCCGGCGATGTTGCCGCCGACGATCAGGATCGCGCCAACCTCGGAAATCGTCCGCCCGAAGCCCGCAAGAAAGGCGGTGACCAGCCGAGCGCGGGCCATAGTCAGCAGATGCGGGGCGGCGCGCAACGGGGTCGCGCCGTCGACCTCGAAAGCCGGGCCGTACTCCGCCCATAGATCGGCCGCCGCGGCATGGACCAGCGCGGCGACGATCGGCAGCGCCAGCACGCTTTGCGCCAATACCATTGCCGCCGGCGTAAACAACAGGCCCAGTCCGCCGAATGACCCGGTCCGCGACAGCAGCAGGTAGAGGGCGAGACCGACGACGACCGGCGGCAGGCCGAGCAACGCATGCAGCGCCACCACGATGATCCGCCGGCCGGGGATGCGATAGACGGCAAGCGCCGTACCCAGCGCCGTGCCGAGGACGCCCGCCGATGCTGCCGCAGTCAGGCTGACCGCCAGCGACAGGGCGACAATACCGCCGAGCCCCGGTGTTTCGACGAGCACCCAAAGATCGTTCAAGGCCATTGACTGGCCGTCTCCGTGGAAAAGTGCGGGCCGCGAGACTGTCGGCCGCCGGGCGGCTTGTCCAGTCGCGGTCGGGTGTGCGGTCGCGCCGGCCGGCAGGGCGTGTTAGCCTTGGGCGACGATTGGATGGCGGGGATTGATCATGGTCATCGAGCCGGCGATTGCTTCGACGTTTACGGCGCCGATCGTGGACACCCTGTCGGTGCGGGTCGTTGTCGATTCGGCCTATGACCGATTTATCGTCGACGCCACCCATCCGGCGGCGAAAATCGAGCATGTCCGCCATATCCCCGGGCACGAGCTCTCGACTTTCGCCGGCGAATGGGGATTGTCGTTGCATCTCGAATCGGCGCGGTCGGGCATCCGCTCGCAATTCCTGCTCGATTTCGGCTACACGCCGGAAGTGCTGATCCGCAATTTCGCTCTGCTCGACCTCGACCCCGCGCAGATCGACGGGCTGATCCTGAGCCACGGTCACCGCGACCACTATGGCGGGCTCGAAGGGTTCCTCGCTCGTCATCGCGGCGATATGCAGTCCGATCTGAAACTCTTCGCCGGCGGCGAGAACGCCTTTGCCGAAAAATGGATCAAACAGCGCAACGCCGATCCGGTCTCGTGGGGCAGGCTCGGGCGCGCCGCGATCGAGGCGACGCATATCGCGACGGTGTGCTGCGACCGGGCGCAGGCGCTCGCCGGCCCGTTCACTACCGGGCCGATCGCCCGCAACTCGTTTGAGCAGATATCGGGCAGCACCTTGGTCGAACCCGCGACCCCGGCTCCCGACCATTTTACCGAAGCCGAACGACGAGGCCGCCTGGTTCCCGACGAACATCCGGACGAGCACGCCACCTGTTATGTCGTGCAGGGCCGCGGCCTCGTCGTCATCTCCTCCTGCGGGCATGTCGGGCTGATCAATACGGTCAAGGCCGCGATGGCGGTGTCCGGGGTGAGCAAGCTGCACGCCGTGCTCGGCGGCTTTCACCTCGGCCCGGCGCCGATGGATTACGTCGAGCATACCGTCGCCGAACTCAAAAGCCTGGCGCCCGAAATCGTCGTGCCGATGCATTGCAGCGGCGGCAAAGTTCATTGCGGCGATGCAGCGCGAGATGCCCGACCGTCTGGTGACCACCAATATCGGCAGCCGATTTACCTTCGGCGTGTGAGCCCAGGTCCACGGCCGGCATGCCGCCGGTCTTGCCGAGCCTGATGGAGCTTGCCACCTCCCGTCATAGATGTCACGATGGAAACTCTTGACCATGTTTAATCCGACATGCCTCACTCAAGAGGATCTGGAATGAGTAGCGCTCGATCGAAGATCGGTCCGGGGGGCCGTCTGGTGATCCCGGCGGCGCAGCGGCGGGAACTCGGCCTCGAAGTGGGCGACCAGGTCGTGATCCGGGTGGAAGACCAGGAGCTGCGCGTCTCGGGCCTCAATCATCGCATCGAGCGGGTGCAGGCGCTGGTGCGCCGACACAATCGAACGGGCGAAATGCTTTCCGAAAGCCTGATCCGCGACCGCCGAACGGAAGCCGCAAAGGACTGATGTGGTTCTCGACGCCTCCGCGCTGCTTGCATTGATCAATGCCGAACCAGGCGGCGATGTGGTCGCCGCCGCGCTCCCCGAGGCCACGATCAGCGTGATCAACCTGACGGAAGTCGTCACCAAAATGATCGATATCGGGATCTCGCGACGAGACGCCTGGGCCGAAGCCGCGGATCTGGTGCCGGTCATCGTCGATTTCGACGCCGAGCTCGGGCGTCGGACCGCCGATCTGCGGGCGTCGACACGCCCGCTCGGCCTATCCTTGGGCGACCGCGCTTGCTTGGCTCTCGCCGAGCACCTGCACCTGCCGGCGCTGACGGCCGATCAAACCTGGCGGAACCTGGCGATCGGCATCGAAATTCGATTGATCCGCTGAGCAAGTGCCTCTGGCGCCAGCCTATTCGGCAGCGGAGTCGCCGCGGAACCGGGGCGCGACCTCGGTCATGAACAGGCGCAGGCTCTCCGCTGCGGCCTCATGCGGCATCGGCCCGAGCCGGAAGGTCGCGATCACCCCGCCGACGCCGATCTCCCGGATCTGGTCGATCGCCGCGGCGACCGTCGCCGGCGAGCCGTGGATGAAGCCATGCTCGGCGCCGGCGCGGGCCGACGGCAGGTCGCCTGCCGGCACCTCGATCCGCATCCCGGTATCGCGATGGATCCGGTCGCGCATCTCGGCCCGCGCTTCGACCATCGCCCGGAACGCCGGCAGGCCGATGCGCTCGGCCTCGGCATCGGTTTCGGCCACGACGACATTGCGCCAGACCCAGCACTCGGCCAAATTTGCCGCGATCCGGTCTTCTGCGAAGCCGGCTTCCCGCATTGTCTGCCGGTAGAGCGCAAACCGTCGGCGGGTCACCGCCAGCGGCTGCACATTCATCAAAAACGGCTTGCCCTGACGCGCGAGGTCGAGCATCGAGGTCTCGCCCGAAGCGGCGCGGACGATCGGCGGGTGCGGTTTTGTATAGGGCCGCGGCCGCAGCATCGGCACGTTCAGGTCCCAGAACCGGCCGTGATGTTCAAAGCCTTCGCCGGTCCATGCCGTCAGCATGATCAACTCGGCCTCGTCGAGACGCGCCTGGGCCTCGCGGTGGTCGAGGCCGAAACCCTGATAATCGTAGATGTTGTAGGACGAGCCGCGGCCGAGGCCGACGATCAGCCGGCCCTTGGTGATATGGTCGAGCACCGCGATCTGTTCGGCGAGGCGGATCGGGTGGTGCAGCGCCGTCTGCAATACCGCAAAGCCGATCTTGCTGTGCCGCGTCGAGGCCGCCAGCGCGCCGGCAAAGCCGATCGGGTCGGCATAGGCGCAGATGCCGTCGAAATGATGTTCGGCCAGCCAGATCGCGTCGATCCCGAGTTCGTCGGAGAGCCACGCCTCGCGCAGCGTCTCGTCGATGACCACGCCGTCGCGAGCCGGGTCGCGGCTGTCCGGAAACAGAAAATTGCCGAATTTCATATTCGGATCAGCCTATCGAGGAGCAAAATCGAATGATCGGATATCCGGATCAAACGGATCGCAGCGATGCCTATCCCCGCACCAATCCGCCATCAATCGGGATCACGGCTCCGGTCACATAGTCCGACAGGTCGGTCGCCAGGAACTCGACCACCCGGGCGCAGTCCTCGACCGTCCCGAGCCGGCGCAGAGCGACCAGTTCCGCCCGATCGCGGTTGCTCTGGCTGCTGCCCGGAATGACCGTCTGCATGATGCGCCCGGTCGCGATCACGCCGGGCGCGATGCAGTTGGCGGTGATGCCGAACGGTCCGAGATCCTGGGCCAGATACCGCGTGTAATGGGCGATGGCGGCTTTCGCGGCGCCGTAATGGGCGTAACCGCCATCGGCGGAGGGGGCCGTGCCGGCCACCGAACTGACCGTGATGATCTTGCCGGAATGTTGCTGCTTCATGATCGGCGCGACCGCATTGCACGAATAGACGGTCCCGAACAGGTTCATCTCGACAACCAGGCGCAGCAATGCCGGATCGAGGGTGCTGGCCTTCGTGTCCACCGGCCGCCCGCGACCGCCGCCCGCATTGGCGACCAGCACGTCGACCCGGCCCCATTCGCGGACAACCCGGGCAACCATTGCCTCGACCGCCGCGTGGTCGCGGATGTCGACCTCGATCCCCAAAGCGGTGCCGCCGGAGGTCTCGATCTCGGCGACGGTGCTGTCGCCGGTCATATCGTTGGCCTCGGCCTCGAATTCCTCATAAGAGTGCAGGTTGAGGTCGGCGACCGCCACCTTGGCCCCCAACCCGGCGAGCCGCTTCGCATAGGCCCGTCCGAGACCGCGCGCCGCGCCGGTCACGATCGCGATCTTGCCGTCGAGCTTTCCCATGGCGCTTTCTCCGCATACCGCTTCATCGCGTCAGGCAGCAATTCTTGAATTTTTTGCCGCTGCCGCAAGGGCAAGGATCGTTCCTGCCGACGCCTCGAAGCGGATTTCGATAGGGTTCGCTTACGGCAATTTCGGCCTCGGCCGGTTCGCGTCCTCGGTCTCGGTCGGCCAGAAATTCCTCGCTGAAGCCGTACCAGCGAGACAATTCTTCGACGGTGTCGCCGAACAGCTCGAATTGGTCGGCCTTGCGAGTGTCGCGCCTTGTCTGTTGGTTTGAGCGCCGCTTTCGAGGTCCTGCTCGAAATCGCTGTAGCCGAACCATTGCCGGTCGATGAAACCGCGATCGAAGGCCCGTTTGACGAGGGTTTTCAGTTCGCTCAAGCCGAGCATCGCGATGGCGCTCTGCCAACCGTGCCAGACGTGGCATTCGGCTTGCGGCTGCAACTCCATGAAAGCGTCGCGCAGAAATCGCGCGGCGAGGCTTGGATCGAGTTCCCCGCGCAGCACCACCATGGCGAGCGCTTCGCACATGCGGGACCGGACAAACTGTTCGGCGTTCCGGTCGAGGATGATCTCGTAGAGCGGCCGTGGATCGCCGTCGAAAACTGCGGCCATGACCCGGTGAGACGTAGTCGTGATGGCGTCGCCGAGGATCGCGTCGACTTCATGACCTGGACACCGCAGCAATCGAGCCAGCGGCCGATAGGCGGCTTTCTCCCGCCACTCGCCGAGCAGATGGAAGATGAAGAACAGCGGCGTCGACCTGGCTCGGTCGACTGACGCGAGCGTCAAATAGGATTCGATCTCTTGCAGAAAGAGGAGGATCATCTCGTCGCGCTGCACTGACGCGGAATGCAGCGCCGCCTTTGGAAGACCCGCGGCGCTGGTCAGCTGGTCAAGGATCTCGGCGCCATCCATCGGAATCTCCCGATCGACCGACCCAGCGGAGTTTACCCTGATTAACGCTCGATGGCGGTCCGAAGCGGCACGGGCGGTCCGCACAGCCGCAGCGTCCTCCAGCCTCGCTGAGCGGAGCCTGGTTGCATGTCAACGCCGGGACTTCCGACGCACCGATCGCAACCTATTGCCGACCGGTCCAGCCGGCGGCATGCACGGCCCCGTTTTTCCGTAGGGCGGGGCGGGCACCGTGTGCTGGCGAATTAACCATTTCCGCCGGAAATGGCCAGAGGGCTCGAGCGCAAGGCCGCCATCCGCCCGGCAAAACCGGCGTTGCCGCGAGCCCGATCTACCCGTTTCGCTGCGGCGGGTCGGTGATCCGGGCTGTCTGATCCGGCGAATTGGCCGGATTGGCGATGCGCCGTCTCCGATCGGCGTCGCCGAGCAGCCAGTAGAGCCCGCCGAGAGCCAGCGCAAGACCGCCCAGCCCGAGCAAGGTCGCCTGGCTGACGACGGCGTAGTCCAGCAGGATCAGCTTTCGGGCGATGACGATGATGGCGATGACGACGATCACCCGCACCTGGATGAACCCTGAACGCCGTCGTATTCCCAGGGCGATCGAATGATTGAATTCGATCATGATCAAAATGCTCAGGATCATTCCGAACGTGTCTTTGAGGGCCGTCGCCTCGATGAAATGAACGCCGGAAGAAAGTTCATCGAACAGCATCATCGTCACGATGACTATCGAATATAAGATAAATATTGAAACGAATACTAGAAGTATTGACGATATCAGGACTTCGAAATGCTCATATAACGCAGGCAATCCTCCCTTTCTTTCTTAGAGCGTCGAGCAGGATCATGCGCGTCTCGGTCTCCCAAGCCGCGGGCGCGCTCGGTCGATAAACTGTGGAGATCGCCGACGCGGCCTCAGTGCGGCAGCGACGCTGCCAGCACCGCATATGCCGCCTCGTCGGTGCGGTCGCAGCGCAGCGGGGTCACGACGACATGCCCGGCCTGCAGCGCGTCGATGTCGCTTTCGGGTCCTTGCGGCCGCTTTCCGCGGCGAAAGCCGATCCAGTAATAGGGAATGCCGCGCGGATCGGTCCCGGCCTGCGCATCGATGCCCTCGATGCTCCCGGCGCCCTGCCGGGCCAGCACCAGCGGTCCAGCCTCGCCCGGCGGAAGATCGGGAAAATTGACGTTGAGGCAGCTGTCTTGCGGCCAGCCGATCGCCAGCAACCGCCGCACGGTCCCGGCGCCGAGCACGCGCGCCGTCTCCCAGCGAACATGGGCGCGGTGGGTCCAGGCCTGGCTCAGCGCAATCGACGGGATCCCGAGCAGCATCCCGGTCATGGCCCCCCCGACCGTGCCGGAAAATACCGTCTCGGCGCCGAGGTTGGCGCCGCGATTGACCCCGCTCAGCAGAAGGTCGGGCGGATCATCGGCCATCAGGTGGCCGACCGCCATGACCGCGCAATCGCCGGGAGTGCCGAGAACGGCGTAACGCCTCGGGCCGCGCTCGGTCATGCGCACCGGATCATGCAGGCTGATCGCGTGCGAGATGCCGCTCTGGTCGTGCTCCGGCGCTACGACCCAGACTTCGCGGGCGAGTTCGTGCGCGATCTGTTCGAGAATTTCGAGCCCGGGTGCGGCAATGCCGTCGTCATTGGTGATCAGGATGCGGTCCAGCACGCTGCGGCTCCCGAATTTACTCGTCCATGGTGCGAAATGCGGGCGGGGGACGAAAACGATTTGCAGATATCGAAGGCGGTTCACAGCTATTAGCCGGACAAGGCAGCCGAGAGCCAGCCTTTCATGAACGACGCGACCATGCCCCGCACGCGGCTGCGCCCGGTGAGCTTTGACGGCGAACTCGGCCGCAATATCATCGACCTCAATATCTGGGCGACGCGGCAAGGGCTGCTCGGCGCCGAAACGCCGGTGTTGCTCGGCGGTCTCTGCCGACGTCTGGTTGCGGCCGGCCTCCCGTTGTGGCGCGTGTTTGCCGGCATGCGCACGCTGCATCCGCAATGGGGCGGCTACGGCTACACGTGGCGGTCGGAGCTCGACGCCGTCGAACCGGCGCAATTCGAACGCGGCGGCGACTACGAGGAGGTCCTGACAAACAGCCCGTTTGGCGAGCTGATCGAGGCGGCGCATGCAGGCCGGACGACCGACTCGCAGGGGCAGCTGCGGCGGCGGCTGGCCGGTCCGCAGGCGCGCCTCGACTTCCCGCAGCTCGAACGTCTCGCGGCGGACGGCGGGACCGATTATTTCGCCGTGCTCAGCGGCTTTGGTGCGGCCGGCGATCCGTCGCGCGGCTCCGGCGTCGGCTTTTCATTCGCCACCCGCCGGCCGGGCGGCTTTTGCGATGATGATCTGACGCTGCTCCAGGCGGTTCTGCCCGCGGCCTCGTTGGCCATCATGGCGCAGTCGACCCATACCATCGCCGCCGGTCTGCTGGACGCCTATCTGGGTCACGATGCCGGAAAGAGGGTTCATGCCGGCGCCGTGGCCCGCGGCTCGGTCGAGAGTATCCACGCCGTGCTCTGGTATGCCGACATCCGCGGCTTCACCGCGATCGCCGACGCCACACCCGGTCTGGCGGTCATCGAAATGCTCGACGAGACTTTCGAGGCGCTGACGGCCCCGCTGCGCCCTCACGGCGGTCAGGTGCTCAAATTCCTCGGCGACGGGATGCTGGCGATTTTCCCGTGCGCCGCTTCGGCGCAAGGCGTGACCTGCGAGCACGCTCTCGACGCCGCGATCGAAGCGATGCAGGCGGTGGACCGGCTCAACCGGGCCCGCGGCGCAACCGGCAAGCCGGTCGCCGACGTCGATCTGGCGTTGCATCTCGGCGAGGTGCTCTACGGCAATGTCGGCGCCGTCGACCGCCTGGATTTCACCGTGATCGGACCGGCCGTCAACGAAGCTTCCCGCATCGAGGGGTTGTGCGAAACGCTGGGGGCCAAAGTGCTGGCCTCGGCCGAACTCGCCGGCATGGTCGGCTATCGCCGCCTGCGCTGCCTCGGCCGGCACAGGTTGCGCGGCGTCCGCGAAGCGCGCGAGATCTATGCGCTGGATCTTGGCGATCAAAAACAGGGATAATCGGCCGATGGCGGCAACAAACGACCGATCCGAGACCGGCGAACTCTACGACCGGGATTTTGTGCTGTGGACCGAGGCGCAGGCAGCCGCGCTTCGAAGCGGCGGAAACTCCAACCTACCGCTCGATCGGCATAACCTCGCCGAGGAGATCGAGAGCCTGGGAAAATCCGACCGTCGCGAACTGAGGTCGCAGATCCGGCGAATACTTCATCATCTGCTGAAGCTGGAGGCCTCTCCCGCGGAGGGGCCGCGTGCGGGCTGGCGGGCGACGATCAGCGAGGCGCGCAATGAAATCGAAGGCCTGCTCGACGACAGCCCCAGCCTGCGGCGCCAGATCGACGACCTGATCGGCAAGCAGTTGCCCGCCGCCGTGCGCCTCGCCGCGGCGGATCTCGGTCTTTATCGCGAGCCGGTCCTGTTCGATCGGGGCGGGTTCACCGCCGAACAGGTGCTCGGCGACTGGTTTCCGGAGGACCCTCAGGCCTAAGCCGGGCAGTCGCTCGCCCGCGCAACGGGCGCAGCCGGCAGGTTGTTCGGGTGCGGCTCACGAGCCTTCCCCAGCCGCAGGCGACGGGCGGCCGTGGATGTGCACGTGACGGCCCCCCGCTGCTTCGAGGATGCGGGTGGCGGCGAGTTCGCGGTCGGGGGCGTCGCAGCGGACCCACAACAGCGCGGCGCCGGCTTTGAGTGCGGCGGCAAACTCGTCGCGGTGGCGAGGTGCAGTGTAGTCGTCGAACAACTCCTTCAAGGCCGCACCGCCGAGACCGGCCCCGACCAGTGCGGCGACGACCGCGGCGATCGGCCCGCCCGACAACACGACGATCCCTGCCACGGTCAGCGGCGCCACGTATTTGATCTCGCCGGCGAGCCCGGCCGGAAGGAGTTCCGGGCGCGGCTCGAGGGCGGCATCCGCGGTTGCCAGCGGATCGTGCGAGGCCAGGACCGAAAGCTCGCTCGCCTCGAACCCGCCGGCCAGCAGCTGCGACACCGCGCGGCGGAAATGTTCGCGGTCGGGAAACGAGGCTACCGCCTCGCGCACGACCGGCAAGGATTGCGACGCCTCCGGCATGGGTATCCTCTCTTTCCTGCTTGGGCTCGGCGCATGCTACCGTCAAACGACTGCACCCGTCGCCCCCCAACCCCGTCGCCCGATGAACCAGAATTTCCGCCCCGATGCCGGCGCCGCCGCCACCCCGGCCTCGCCGGTGATGGCCCAGTATCACCAGATCAAAGAGGCCAATCCCGGCTGCCTCCTGTTCTTCCGGATGGGCGATTTCTTCGAGCTGTTCTTTGACGACGCGGTCGCCGCCGCACAGGCGCTCGACATCGCGCTGACCAAGCGCGGCCGGCACGAGGGCGCCGACATCCCGATGTGCGGGGTCCCGGTTCACACCGCCGAAACCTATCTGGCGAGGCTGATTCGCGCCGGCTTCAAGGTCGCGATCTGCGACCAGATCGAGGATGCGGCCGAAGCCAGAAAGCGCGGCATCCGGGGTCCGGTGCGCCGCGCCGTCGTCCGCGTCGTGACCGCCGGCACCCTGACCGAGGAGGGGTTGCTCGATGCCCGCCGGCACAATTACCTGGCCGGCCTCGCCGATGCCGGCGGCGAACTCGGCCTCGCCTGGCTCGACCTCTCGACCGGCGCCTTCGCCCTGTCTCCGACCAGCGAGCCGGCCTTGCCGGGCGATCTCGCGCGGCTGTCGCCGGGCGAGATCCTGCTGCCGGAACGGCTGCTGACCCGCCCAGCCTTGTTCGAGCTGTTCGCGGAGTGGAAACCGGCGCTGACGCCGTTGCCCAACGCCCGCTTCGAAAGCGACGGCGCGCGGCGCCGGATCGAGGCGTTCTATCGGGTCGGCGCGCTCGACGGGTTCGGCGAGTTTCGGCCGGGCCGAGATCGCCGCCGCCGGTGCGTTGGTCGAGTATGTCGGCCTGACCCAGCAAAAGGCCGCACCCTATCTGGCGCCGCCGCAGCGCGTCTTGCCGGGTTCGGTCATGCAGATCGACGCGGCCACCCAGCGCAATCTCGAACTGACGACGACGCTCGCCGGCGGGCGTCGGGGCAGTTTGCTGGCGGCGATCGACCGCACCGTTACCGCGGCCGGCGCCCGCCTCCTCGCCGATCACCTGGCCGCACCGCTGACCGCGCGCCAGGCGATCGCCGAGCGGCTCGATACGGTCGAATTCTTTGTCGATCACCCCGACCAGCGCGCCGCCCTGCGCGACCGGCTCAAACATTGCCCGGATATCGAGCGCGCTTTGACCCGCCTGAGCCTGGGCCGCGGCGGCCCGCGCGATCTTGCTTCGTTGGCTCGCTCGCTCGGCGAGACCGCATCGCTGCGGGCAATGCTCGACACGCCCGGCCTGGTGCCGTTGCCCGACCGGCTGACCGAGGCACGCCAGCGGCTCGGCGAGCACGGCATCCTCGTCGATCGGCTGCAGCGGGCATTGGCCGCCGAATTGCCGCTCTTTGCCCGCGACGGCGGGTTCGTCGCCGCCGGATATTCGACCGAACTCGACGAATTGCGCGGGCTGCGCGACGAGAGCCGGCGGATGATCGCCGCTTTGCAGGCGCGTTATGCCGGGGAGACCGCGATCGGCGCCCTGAAGATCCGGCACAACAATGTGATCGGCTACTACATCGAGGTGTCGGCGAACCATTCCGGCAAGCTCGGGCCGGAGTTCATCCATCGCCAGACGATGGCCGGGGCGCAGCGCTATACGACGGGCGAGCTGGCCGATCTCGAAACCAGGATCGCCAGCGCCGCCGAGCGGGCGCTCGCCCTCGAATTGCGCCTTTACGAGGATCTTGTCGCCGAGGCGATGGCGCGGCGCGCCGAGATCGCTGCCGCCGCGGCCGCCCTCGCCACCCTCGATCTGGCGGCGGCGCTGGCCGAGCTGGCGGCCGAGTTGCGATGGGTGCGGCCGATGGTCGAAGACGGCGTCGCGTTCGAGATCGCCGGCGGCCGGCACCCGACGGTCGAGACGGCGTTGGCCGCCGCGGCAAATGGCGGCGGGTTCGTCGCCAACGATTGCGTGCTGGGCGAGGACCGGGTCTGGCTCGTCACCGGCCCCAACATGGCCGGCAAGAGCACCTTTCTGCGGCAGAACGCATTGATCGCGATCCTGGCCCAGATGGGCTCCTTTGTGCCGGCGCGAGCGGCCCGGATCGGCATCGTCGACCGGCTGTTCAGCCGGGTGGGTGCGGCCGACGATCTGGCCCGCGGCCGCTCGACCTTCATGGTCGAGATGGTCGAGACCGCGGCGATCCTGAACCAGGCGGGGCCGTCCTCGTTCGTCATCCTCGACGAGATCGGCCGGGGCACGGCGACCTTCGACGGGCTGTCGATCGCCTGGGCGACGCTCGAGCATCTGCACGACGTCAACCGCTGCCGCACCCTGTTCGCGACCCACTACCACGAGCTGACGGCGCTCGCCGCCAAGCTGCCGTCGCTCGCCTGCCACACCATGCGGGTCAGGGAATGGAAGGGCGATGTCGTCTTTCTGCACGAGGTCGGCCCCGGCGCCGCCGACCGCTCCTACGGGATCCACGTCGCCAAGCTCGCCGGCCTGCCGAAAAACGTCACGGCGCGCGCCGAAGAGGTGCTGGAACTCCTCGAAAAGGGCGAGGAAGGCGGCGCATTGGCGCGCCTGGCCGACGAACTGCCGCTGTTCAACGCCGCCCGTCGCCGCGCACGAGCCGGCGCCGCCCGAATCCGCCGCCGAGGCATTGCTGCGCGACGCCCGCCCCGACGAGTTGAGCCCGCGCGAGGCGCTCGACCTCGTCTACCGGCTGAAGGGACTGGTCCAGGGATAGCGGGGCCAGAGCCAACTACCTTTATCAGCGCACGGTCATTGGCCGTTTCATTGGACCGGATTTCAGGTCTAAAGAAAACGACTATCGAAGATCGTGGCTTTGCTGCAACAAGTTCCAGCATAAGGAAGCCACGCAAATCGTGGGCCCGAATTTCGGCATGCCAGATTTTATGATACAGCTCCTCGAGATCCCAAGCCGGTCCTCTTGAAACCCAGTGGACCAGAGGCAACAGGAGACGTTCAGCACGCTAAGGAACCTTTGGCCCGAGATCGGGAGCGGGATCAGCCGGCCACTCGATCGACCGTCCAACGGGATCAGCGCGCAACTCTGCTCGACAGTCCAAATTGAGCAACGACGACATGCGTCGCTGTCAGCTCTACGGCGTAATGCATGCTATGGCATCAACCAAGGAAAGCATCCAGCATTCGGACAAGTCAGCCATTGCGATGCGCTCGGCTCAGATCGAGCATGTGCGCGACGTGCCGGGCGCGCCCTATGGTAAACCTCTTCGGCTTTCCCTGCTCTCGTCGACGTCGGCTCTCCAACTCGGACATGATAAGCCCCTCTTCCACAGCGCGGTCGAGAGTTCGCATAGAATTCAGGCCGCACCACAAGGACTTTGAGAAGCTGTAGTTCATCCGGTAGAGCGTCGCGCAATTCTCGTCGGCAACACGTTCCACATTGCCGATAGTCGCGACCCTGGAGCGAATGGACGATATGCCAGCAGGAACTTCTAGTCGTCTCGAATTACACTCTCACCTTCTCTGATATCCAACAATAGCCTCACCCAGTGATAATTCGGCTCTCTTCCGTAAGGATAATCAGCCGCGACCCCTGGTTCACACCAGAACATATGCAGAACCCATAAAGATTTTCGAATTGTCTAATGCGCAGCGTGAGCACCGCACTGATTAACCGGAGCCCTGCTCGCCCGAGGAGCGTCGGCTATCGCAGCAGCCGGAACAGCGCCGCGACGCCGCCGAGGATCGCCAAAGTCTGCACGCCGACGGCGCCGAACAGCCATTTGAGGATCTCTCCCTTGGCCTCGGCCAATTCGACCTTGGTCGCCATCGTGGCCCGGATCTCGCCGAACCGCAAATCGATCTCGGAGCGGGTCTGGTCGAGACGCAGGTCGAGGTAATCCCGGGTGACCACGGCGTCGCCGATCGTCTCGGAGAGGGCGCGCGCGACATCCTGCGCCTGCTTTGGCGGGAAGCCCGCCGCCTCCAGCCGCTGGGCGAGTTCAAGGGTATCGAACGCTACCGGGCTCATCGCCGCTACCAAACGCGTTCCCCTCTGCGTTGTCAACGAACGCTGCCGGAAACCGCCGGCCGAACTCGTGCAATGTGCCGGCCTTTTGCGGCTTTGGGCCGTGCCTTTCCGGATCTCGCCGGTTATCCTGCCGCGCATCTCGCCGCAGCAATGGAAGAAGATCCGCCGATGACGCCACCCAACCTGCCGCTCAATGGTTTCTTCGTGCTCGACCTGACCGCCCATCGCGCCGGGCCGACGGCGGTGCGCCAGCTCGCCGATTGGGGCGCCAAGTCATCAAGATCGAGCCGCCGGGCGAGCGATCGACGCCACCGGCAGCCGCCGCGACGGCCCCGATTTCCAGAACCTGCACCGCAACAAGCGGTCGATGACGCTCAATCTGAAGAGCAAGGAGGGCCTCGAAATCTTTTTCAAGCTCGCCGGCCGGCCGATGTCATCGTCGAGAACTACAAATCCGACGTCAAGCACCGGCTCGGCATCGATTACGAGGCGGTCAAGAAGATCAACCCGCGCATCGTCTACGGCAGCATCTCGGGCTTTGGCCAGGACGGGCCTTATGAGGGCCGCCCCGGCGTCGACCAGATCGCCCAGGGCATGGGCGGGCTGATGTCGATCACCGGCCATCCGGGGCAGGGGCCGATCCGGGTCGGCATCGCGATCAACGACACCTCGGCCGGGCTCCTGCTGGCCAACGGCATCACGCTGGCCCTGCTGGCGCGCGAGCGCACCGGCGAGGGGCAATGGGTCCACACCTCGCTGCTGGAGGCGCAGATCTTCATGCTCGACTTCCAGGCGTCGCGCTACACGATGAAGGGCGAGGTCGCCAAGCAGGAGGGCAATTTCCACCCGACCTCGCCCGGCACCGGCATGTTCCAGACCGCCGACGGCTACATCAACATCGCCGCCTCGGGCGACAGTCTGTGGAAGCGCTTCTGCGAGGTGGCCGGCGACAAGGATCTGCTCGAAAACCCCGATTTCGCCACCGTCGTCGCCCGCGCCAAAAACCGCGCGGCGCTGATCGCGCATCTCAACGATATCGTGCGCCGCCAGCCGACGCCTATCTGGGTCGACGCGCTGAACAAGGCCGGCGTGCCGTGCGGCCCGATCAACACGATCGACCAGGTTTTCGCCGACCCGCAGGTCCAGCATCTCGGCATCGCCCGGCCGGTCGACCATCCGCAAGCTCGGGCCTCAACATCGTCGGCCAGCCGATCCATCATGAGCGCCTATCCGCAGCCCGACGCAGCTGCAGCCGACCCCGACCAGGGCCAGCACACCGACGAGGTGCTGGGCGAACTCGGCTACGACACCGCGGCGATCGAGGGTTGCGCCGGCGCGGAGCAATCTAGCGGCGAATAGAGTCTAACGCCGCGCCAGGGGCCTCTCGACCGCCTGCCAGCCGTCCAAGATACCGGCTCGGACGGCAACCGGGCCCTGATTAGGTTCAGCGGCTCACGAGCCGACGGGTCGCGGTTGAAGAGGCCGCCGAATATTTTGCATCGAAAAATGGGACGTTTGCGGACGCAGGCTGTTTTCTCTGCAGGTCCCACCGGGCCGAGGATCAACAGGATTGCCACCGGTATATCATGCGATTGCCGTTTTTTTCTCTGTCGGCCGCTGTCGCTTGGGCTGTTCTAGGCATCTCATCGCCGGTTGTCGCAAGCACCGAGGCGGCGCCGTCAGCGCTCGACGCGGCCGTGAATTGGTTCACGAGCGATGCGAGCCTTGGCTGCTTTGATGCGTGGCGGCGGCAGGCTGCCTGTGCGATCGATTACAACGCCCAGGGAAAACCGCCATCGCTCTATTTCGGCGACGCCAGCGGCGCCGGGCCAAAAACTGATGCGCTGGCCGTCGTCGAATATGCCGCCGATCCGCGCGGCAATGCGATCGACTACGCCATAGCCTGGTTTCATCGGGA
Source organism: uncultured Alphaproteobacteria bacterium (assembly GCA_963701815.1). Taxonomy (GTDB): domain Bacteria; phylum Pseudomonadota; class Alphaproteobacteria; order ATCC43930; family CGMCC-115725; genus AP-15. Next base: position 263,290 of record CAVPBN010000006.1, on the reverse strand, counting down.
CGGTGACGGCTGGCGCTTTATCAAGCGGCTGCCGGATAAATTTGGCCCGCCGCGGCAGATCACGGTCGAACGCGGCAGGGCCGTCATCCAGGTAACCACGCCGCGGCCCGGCGATCCGCAGTGCTGTCCTACCGGCAGCAAGACCTTCACCATGCCGCTTAGGCCGAGCATCGGGTAAGCCCGCCGATCGAGCGGAACGCCGGCAACCTCGGGGAAGGCGCCAGATCAGACGATGGCGTGCCCGCTGCGGTATTGCCGGGCAGGCGGCTCGGACCGATGGACGCCGCCTGTTTCAGATCTCCTGCGGGTACGGCGCGGGGCCTTGCTGGCGGCGGCGTTCGGCCATGAATTCGTCGAATTCGGCCTTGTCCTTGGCGTGGCGCAGCCGGTCGAGGAATTCGATGAACTCGCGCTGCTCGTCTTCGAGCCGGCGCAGGGTCTCGGCCCGGTATTCGTCGAAGGCATGGTTGCCGGTGGCGTTGCGATGGCGGGTGCTGGAGCCGCAGCCCCACCACGGCGCCGCCGATTGCGCTCCGCCCCATGCGCCGCTGCCAGCGCCCGGCGCTGCCCTGTGTCCAGCATGCCATTCGCCCACTCCCTACCAGATAGCTCAGAACGACGAGGCCGAGCGGCCACCACAACACGAAGCTCAGAATCGTCAGGCCGATCCAAGCCGGCTTGCCGATGTCGTCGAGACGCTCGGTGAGATGATACATGGTCGCCTCATGTGAATGTATCTAACATTCACATATAATCGCGCCCGACTTCTGTCAAGACGTCCCCGGTCGGGTTTCCGAGCCGGCCGGCTCGGCGATCAGGCCGAGGCCGCGCAGATAAATCAGCACCGCTGCTTCGAGCAATTCCTCGGGCATCATCGGCAGCCGGCGCCGGCCGCCGTCGCCGCGGGCGAACAGCGAAGCGATGCCGTGCGACAAGGCCCAGACGTGCAGGCTCATCATCAGCGAGGGCGGCCGCCGGTCCGGCGGCAGCCGGGCGCAAAGCGTTTCCGAGGCGCGGCGCAGCACGGCAAAGCTGCGGTCGGCCGCCTGACGCAATGCCGGGTCGTCGTCGAACGACAAGCCGGCCTCGAACATCGCCGAATAATAGGCAGGCTCGCCGCGGGCAAAGGCGAGATAGGCCCGGCCGACATTCTCGAAGGCCGCGAACGGCTCGGGCCGCCCGTCATTCCAGGCCTGGTCGAGATGGGCCGCGAACAGCTCGAACCCGCGGCGCGCGACATCGGCCATCAGCGCGTCGCGGTCGCGAAAGTGCCGGTAGGGCGCGGCCGAACTGACCCCGGCCGAGCGCGCGGCATCGGCGAAGGTGAACCCGGCCGGCCCTTTCTTGGCGATCAGGTCGAGCGCCGCCTGGATCAGCGCCTCGCGCAGATTGCCGTGGTGATAGCCGCGACGCCCACCCGGCCCTTGTCCCGACCAGTTCATCCATCGGATCCGCTCATGTAAGTGACTTTTACATCGGATCGTGGCCGCTCGGCAGCGCAATTGCGGAGATAGTCGGCCGATTCTTGTTCCGACTACGCGACGTGCCAGGTGATGACCGCGGTTGGTGTGCGGGGGCGACCGCCCTACCCGTCCGCCGCGCCGCGACCTCCGACAAAGTCGCCGGCTACCATACGAACGGCACCAGGCGGTAGCGTACCCGGGCGGCGTACTCCGAATAACCGGCGAGGCTTGCCTCGAGCTCGCGTTCCTCCAAAGGAATGCGGCAGGCAAGCCCGCCCAGCATGACAAGGGCCGCCGCGAGCCCTGGCCAGGAGCCGAGCATCAGCGCGATCGACGGTATCAGGATCGCGGCGCCGGCGTACATCGGGTGACGTACGATCGCGTAGGGACCGGTCGAGACGACGCGATGGCCGCGCTCCCTCTGGATTTTCACGACCGGAGCGAGGAACGTGTTTTCGTCGAGGACGCGAGCAATGATCGCATATCCCAGCACGATTCCCGCTGCCCCCGCAGCCTGCAGCGGGACCGGAAACACCGACCACCGGAAACGCGCGTCGAGCCCGATCAGCACCAGCCAACCGATCCAGACCAGCGACATGGACGCCAGAAAGATCTTGTCCCAGAGCGGTTGACCCCGCTGCATCGGCGGCTTCAACCGCTCGGCGAGCAGTGCCGGATCGCGATGGGCGAGACGCAGCATCACCCACTGCGAAAGGCCGAAGAACACCAGGATGAACAGCCAGGCCGCCGGCCAATTCAATCGGCCGGCGGCGACGAACAGCAGCGCGGCAAAGACGAGATTTGTCGCCGCGTTGGCAATCGAGGCCCTGGCGATCATCATGTCCTCGCAACGCTTTGACGGATCGCGCGGCAGCCAATACATTGAAATTTGTCTATCCCAATAGATAGGTTCGTCTACGTGCGCTTTCATGTCGGGGATCCGGCGACCGACACTGCGGTCCGGCGTCCGGCCGGCAAGGTCTTGACCGCGACGGATAAGGGCCGAGCTTTTTCGCGCACCGACATCCCGGCCGCTCGATCATCGGGGGCAACGTGACGGTCTTTTTCACCGGCGATACGCATTTCGGCCATGGCGGCGCGCTCGGCTTTTATCGGCGGCCGTTCGCCTCGGTCACGGCGATGAACGCCGCCCTGATCGCGCGCTGGAACGAGACGGTCGGCCCTGACGACGAGATCTGGCATCTCGGCGATTTCGCGATCCGCCGTCCAGCCGCCGTGGTGGCCGACCTTCTCGCCCGGCTGCAGGGCCGCAAGCACCTCGTCGCCGGCAACAACGACCCCGCGGCGACCACCGGCTGCGACGGGTGGGCGAGCGTGCAGCCTTATGTCGAGATGACGACCGACGGCGTCTCGCTGGTGCTGTGCCACTATCCGTTTCGCAGCTGGCACGGCATGGACAAGGGCTGGATCAATCTGCACGGCCATAGCCACGGCCGGCTGAAGCCGCAGCCGCGGCAATACGATGTCGGTGTCGATGTGCGCGACTTTCGCCCGGTCGCCATCGGCCAGATTCTCGCCGGCAGAAGACGCATGAAACCGGGATTGTGAAATCGCCGCTGCGCGTGCAGGATCGTCGCGGAAGCCGTCAAAACAAGTCCGCTGAAGCGATAGGGAGAGCGCCGTGCAGCTGAGCCGCGAAGAACTGCTCCGGGCATACCGCTCGATGGCGACGATCCGCCGCTTCGAGGAGCGGGTGCAGGACGAATTCTCCAAGGGCGGCATCCCCGGGTTTGTTCACCTCTACGCCGGCGAGGAAGCCTCCGCGGTCGGCGTCTGCTCGCACCTCGGAGACGCGGATTACATCGCCAGCACCCACCGCGGCCACGGCCACTCGATCGCCAAGGGGTGCGATCCGACGCTGATGATGCAGGAATTGTTCGCCCGAAAGGGCGGGCTGTGCGGCGGCAAGGGCGGCTCGATGCACATCGCCGACCTCGACCGCGGCATGCTCGGCGCCAACGGGATCGTCGGCGGCGGCCCGCCATTGGTGGTCGGCGCGGCGCTCACCGCCAAGACCTTGGGCCGCGGCACGGTCGCCGTCTCGTTCACCGGCGATGGCGGTTCGAACCAGGGCACCACCTTCGAGGCGATGAATTTGGCGGTGGTGTTGCAATTGCCGGCGATTTTCGTTTTCGAGAACAACCAATACGGCGAGGGCACCGGCGTCGCCTACCACGTCGGCAGCCACGACATCGCCGGCCGCGCCGCCGGTTTCGGCATGCCGGCGGTCAAGGTCGACGGCGACGATTTCTTTGCGGTGCACGACGCCGCCGGCGAGGCCGTCGAGCGCGCCCGCAGAGGCGGCGGCCCGAGTGCGATCGAGGTCGATACCTGCCGCTTTTACGGCCACCATTCGGGCGACGCGCAGCTCTATCGCGGCAAGGACGAGGTCCGGCGATTGCGCGCCGAGCGCGACTGCCTAAAGCATTTCCGCCGCCGGGTCGGCGAGGCGGCATTGCTCGACGACGCCGCGCTCGACGCGGTCGAGGCCGAAGTCGCGGCGCTGATCGAGCGCGCCGTCGAGACCGCCCGCACCGCGCCGCCGCCGGCGGAGGCCGATCTGTTGACTGACGTTTATGTGTCGTACTGAACGGCGAAAATATAGGCAATGATACAACGGTATAAAGGGAACATCGAACATACAGAAAGACAAAGGGGTGACATCCACTCAAGCTCGCTATCAGCGGATCGCACCGTTTTACGATGTTCTGGATTTCCCCTTTGAACGGCGGCGCTATCGCGCCTTGCGACCGCTGATGTTCGAGGACCTCGGTGGTCGGCTGCTGGACGCCGGTGTCGGCACCGGCCGCAATTGTGCCTTCTATCCGCCCGAAGCGATCGTTTCCGGCATCGATACGAGCCCGGCCATGCTGGCGCGTGCGCGTCGCCGCTGCCCCGTCGTTTCGGCGGCGGGCCGGCTCTACCGCATGGATGTCACCGAGCTGGAGTTTCCGACGGGATCATTCGACGCGGCGGTCGCGACCTTCCTGTTTTGCGTTTTGCCCGATCGGCTGCAGGTGCCCGCGCTCCGGGAGCTTGGTCGAGTGGTCAAGCCGAGTGGGCTTATCCGGCTTTTGGAATATGTGCGGCCCCAACGCATGCTGCGCCGCAGCATGTCGCGCCTCTGGCAACCGTGGATCGCGTGGGCGTACGGGGCGAGCTTTGACCGACACACCGAAAGCTGCGTCCCTGCCGCCGGCCTCGATCTGATCGGAAGCCGCTACGTTGTCGACGATCTGATCAAATTGCTCACGTTACGCAGCAGGTAGCGGTCGGTCCGTCAAATGATGTGGCCTTTTCTGGAGGATGAGCGATGCCGCAGAAATCGATCCGCCAGGCGTTGAACGAGGCCTTGGCGCAGGAGATGCGCCGCGATCCGCGCGTCATCGTGATCGGCGAGGATGTCGCCGGCGGCGCCGGGACGGACGGCCAGCGCGATGCTTATGGCGGGGTCCTCGGTGTGACCAAAGGGCTCTTCGCCGAATTCGGCGAAGCCCGGGTGATCGACACGCCGATCACCGAATCGGCGATCATGGGTGCAGCCGCCGGTGCGGCGGTGACCGGGTTGCGCCCGGTCGCCGAGCTGATGTTCTCCGATTTCTTCGGCGTCTGCTTCGACCAGATCTTCAATCAGGCGGCCAAGTTCCGCTACATGTTCGGCGGCAAGGCCACCACGCCCTTGGTCATCCGCACGATGATCGGCGCCGGCCGCAGCGCGGCGGCGCAGCATTCGCAAAGCCCCTATCACATCTTCACCTCGATCCCGGGGCTGAAATGCGTCGTGCCGTCGAACGCCTATGACGCCAAGGGGCTGTTGATCCAGGCGATCCGCGACGACGACCCGGTGATGTTCTGCGAGCACAAGCTGATGTACGATTTGCGGGCCGAGGTGCCGGACGAGCCGTACACGATCCCGTTCGGCGAGGCCAACATCGTGCGCGACGGCGACGATGTGACGGTCGTCGCGCTCTCGCGCATGGTGCATTACGCCGGCGAGGCGGCCGAAGCCCTGGCCGGCGAAGGGATCGAGTGCGAGCTGATCGACCCGCGCACGACCTCGCCTTTGGACGAGGACACGATCCTCGAATTGGTCGAGCGCACCGGCCGGCTGGTCGTCGTCGACGAAGCCACGCCGCGCTGCAACATGGCGGCCGACATCGCCGCCCTCGTCGCCGAGCGGGCGTTTGCCGCGCTAAAGGCGCCGGTCCGGCGGGTGACCGCACCGCACACGCCGGTGCCGTTCGCCCCCTCGCTCGAAAAGCTCTACATCCCGAGCCCCGAGCGGATCGCCGCCGCGGTCCGCGAGGTGCACGGCTACGGCAAATAGTTATGCGCTCACCCCCGCGTGCGTGTTCTGCCCCGAAGAGGTTAGCGAGGCGTTCGGCGCGGCGACGGCCTGGATTCCCGCCTGCGCGGGAATGACGAGGAGGATTGAGATGACCGACATCGCGGCGATCACGATGCCGAAATGGGGCCTGACGATGACCGAGGGCAAGATCCTCGGCTGGCTCAAGCACGAGGGCGATGCGGTGACGGCGAGCGACGAATTGCTCGAAATCGAGACCACCAAAATCACCAATGTCATGGAAGCCGGCGAGGCCGGCACGCTGCGCCGGATCGTCGCGTCGGCCGGGACGACGCTGCCGGTCGGCGCGCTTCTCGCGGTGACGGCGCCGGATCGGGTGTCCGATGCGGAAATCGACGCCTTCGTCGCCGAATTCGCCCCGGTCGAGGCCCCAGCCGATGCCGAGACCGAAGCCGAGGCGGTGCAGCCGCGCGAGATCGAAATCGCCGGTCGTCGCCTGCGCTACCTCGAATTGGGCGACGGCGACGGTGTCCCGGTGCTGCTGGTGCACGGCTTCGGCGGCGATTTGAATACCTGGATGTTCACCCAGCCGGCCCTGGCCGACGGCCGCCGGACGATCGCCCTGGACCTGCCGGGGCATGGCGGGTCGGTAAAGGAGGTCGGTCCGGGTGACGGCGAGAGCCTTGCCGATGCCGTCGCGGGCATGCTGACGGCGCTCGGCATCGAGCGAGTGCATCTCGTCGGGCACTCGATGGGCGGTGCGGTCGCCGCGCTCACGGCTTTGCGACGGCCGGAACGGGCGGCCAGCCTGACCTTGATCGCGTCCGCCGGGCTCGGACCCGAGATCAACGGGCCGTTCATCGACGCATTTATCCGCGCCGGGCGCCGCCGGGAAGCAGTCGAAGCGCTGAACCTTTTGGTCTGCGACCCGTCCCTGGTCAGCCGCGCCATGGTCGAGGAAGTGCTGCGCTACAAAAGGTTGGACGGCGTCGCCGCGGCGTTGGCGACGATCGCCGCCGCCTGGTTCGCCGATGGCCGCCAGACGCTCGATCTCGGCGAGCGCATCGCAACGCTGCCGGTCCCGGTGCAGGTGATCTGGGGCCGCGAGGACCGGATCATCCCGGTCAGCCACGCCGAGGCGCTGGCCGCGCGCCTGCCGGTCCATATCCTCGATCGGGCGGGTCATCTGCCGCATATGGAAAAGGCCGGCGAGGTCAACCGCCTGATCAGGCAGTTCGTCGGTCGATAACAGGGTCCGAGGCTAGGCGCGGTGGCGGCGCTCTTCACGCGCCATCAGCCGGCCGGCGAGCGCGACCAGTAGAAAGACGGCGGCGAGAAACAGGGTGGCGAGCGCATTGACCTGCGGGCTGACGCCGAGACGGACGCTCGAAAACACGGCCATCGGCAAGGTCGTCGCCGCCGGGCCGGTGACAAAGCTGGCGACGACCAGGTCGTCGAGCGACAGCGTAAACGCCAGCAGCCAGCCGGCTATCAGGGCCGGGCGAATTCCCGGCAGAGTGATCCGCAGCAACACCGCCCACGGGCGGGCGCCGAGATCGAGTGCGGCCTCTTCGAGCGTGCGGTCGAACGCAGCGAGCTGGGCCCGCACCAATACCGAGACAAAGCAGGCGCCGAATGTCGCGTGGGCGATCGTGATCGTCAGGATGCCGCGGCCTTGGGGCCAGCCGATCGCATTCTCGCAGGCGACGAAAAACAGCAGCAACGACAGGCCGAGGATCACCTCGGGCACAACGAGCGGCGCCAGCAGCGCAAAGCCGAAGAGGGTACGCCCCGGGAAGCGGGCGAACCGGTTCATGCTGAAGCCGGCACAGACGCCGAGCGCCAACGACAAAGTAGCCGCCATCGTCGCCACTTCGAGGCTCGTCGCCGCAGCCGCGCGAAATCCTTCGTTTCCGGCCAACTCGCCATACCAGCGGGTCGAAAATCCGGCCCAGACCGTGACCAGCCGCGAGGCGTTGAAGGAATAGACGACGAGCAGCACGATCGGCGCATACAAAAAGGCAAAGCCGAACAACAATGCCCCGGCGCAAAACGCGGTGCCGCCGCGGCCCCGCCTCACCTTGTGCATTCCCCCGGTCGTGCACGAGTCAACAGAAGCTGCGCGGCGAGCAACGGCGCCGCCAAGGCGACGACCAGGGCGACGGCGACCGCCGAAGCGGCCGGCCAGTCATGATTGTCGAAGAACTCCTCCCACAGGACCTTGCCGATCATCAGCGTGTCGGACCCGCCGAGCAGGTCGGGGATCACGAATTCGCCGATCGCCGGGATCAGGACCAGCAACGAGCCGGCGGCGACCCCCGGCAACGACAACGGCAAGGTGATGCGCAGGAACACCCGCCAGGGCGGCGCGCCGAGATCGGCGGCGGCTTCGGCGAGGCCCTCGTCGAGCGCCGACAAACTGCCCCAGATCGGCAGAATCATGAACGGCAGATACGAGTAGACCAGGCCGAGCTCGACCGAAAAGCCGTTGTTGAGCAACGGCAACGGCGCCTTTATCAGACCGCTGCCGAGCAGCAATCCGTTCAACAGACCGTTCGGCTTCAGGATCGCAATCCAGGCATAGACCCGGATCAGAAAACTGGTCCAGAACGGCAGGATGACGAGAAACAGCAGCGGCTGCCGCCATGCCGCCGGGGCGCCGGCGATCGCATAGGCGATCGGGTAGCCGAGGGCGAGACACAACACCGTCGCCAGTGCGGCATAGCCGAACGAGTTGAGATAGGCGCGCAAATAGAGCGTGTCGGTCATCACCCGGACGAAGTTCGCCGCAGTCGCATGGATTTCGAACCGGGCGCCGCCGACGCCGCCCGCGTGCGCGAGGAGCGGCGTGTAGGGCGGGATGCCGATCGTGCTGTGCGCCAGGCTGATCTTCAGGACGAGCAGTTGCGGCACCAGAAAGAACAGGCCAAGCCACAGAAACGGCAGACCGATCAGCAATCCCCGGCCGAAACGCCCGAGACCGGTCACCGCTCGACCACGACCGCGTTGCCGGGTGCCCAGCTCGCCCATACCGCCTCGCCGCGGCCGAAGCCCGCCGCGGCGCTGCTCGGCAGATATGCCTTCAATGTCAATCCCTGACCCGCGGCGAGATGGATGACCGTGATCGCCCCCTGATAGCCGATCGCGCTGACCGCTGCGGCCACCGCGAAGCCGGCGGGGCGTTCGCGCGACAGCGCCAGCTTCTCCGGACGCAAGGCGAGCAGCAGCGGGCTCGTCGCGGCGACACCCGGCGGCAGTGGAATCGGCTCCGGCAGCCCCGCGACCGCCAGCGCCGGACCGTGCGGGCCGGATGTCGGGCGGCCCTCGAACAGGTTCACCTCGCCGACGAAATCGGCGACGAAGCGCGTCTTCGGCCATTCGTAGATCTCGGCCGGCGTGCCGATTTGCGCGATCCGGCCCCGGTTCATCACGGCGACCGACGAGGCCATTCCGAGCGCCTCCTCCTGGTCGTGGGTCACGACCAGAAAGGTGATGCCGACCCGTTCCTGGATGCCGATCAGCTCGAGCCGGGTCTCTTGCCGCAATTTGCGGTCGAGCGCCGCAAGCGGTTCGTCGAGCAGCAAGAGTTTCGGCATCTTGGCCAACGCCCGGGCCAAAGCGACACGCTGGCGCTGGCCGCCGGACAGCTGGTGCGGACGGCGCCCTGCGTGGTCGGACATCTGCACCAAAGCCAGCATCTCGTCGACGCGGGCGACGCGGCGGCGGCGGTCCATCCGCTCCTGACGCAGGCCGAACTCGACATTGGCGGCGACATCGAGATGCGGGAACAGCGCGTAGGATTGGAACATCAGATTTACCGGCCGCGCATACGGCGGCAACGCGGTCACATCGACGCCGTCGATGACGATCCGGCCCTGGTCGAGCGTTTCGAGACCGGCGATCGCCCGCAACAGCGTGGTCTTGCCGCAGCCCGACGGTCCCAACAGCGCGAAGAGCGCGCCGCTCTGGATCGCCAGGCTGACATCGTCGACCGCCGCGACCGTGCCGAACCGCTTGCACGCCCCGGCGATTTCGAGCAACGGCATGCCCGGTCAGTCGCCCGATTTGAGCCGGGTCCAGGCGCGGGTGCGCGCCCGCTCGTATTCGGCCGGCGCCGGCAGGTCGACAAAGAACCGGGCGCGGACCGCCGCCGGCGGATAGATCGCCGGATCGTCGCGGATTGCCGGCTCGACCAATGCCGTCCCCGGCCGGTTCGGGTTCGGGTAGGAGACGGCGTCGGTGATCGCCGCGATCACCGGCGGGCGCAGCAGGTAGTCGATAAAGCGCAGCGCATTCTGCGGATGCGGCGCATCGGCCGGGACCCCCAGCATGTCGACCCCGAGTTGGGCGCCTTCCTTCGGCACGCGAAAGGCGATCGCGATCTTGTTGCCGGCCTCGCGGGCGCGGTTGCGTGCCTGGACCACGTCGCCCGAATAGCCGAGCGACAGGCACAGATCGCCATTGGCGAGATCGTTGATGTATTCCGAGGAGTGGAATTTGCGGATATAGGGCCGGATCTTGGCGAGGGCGGCGACCGCCTTGTCGAGATCGCCCGGGTCGCGGCTTTTCGGGTCGAGCCCGAGCCAGGCGAGGACCGCCGGAAACACCTCCTGCGGCGTGTCGAGCAGCGAAATCCCGCAGGAAGCGAGCTGTTTCGCGTTCGCCGGATCGAACAGCAGGGCCCAGCTGTCGACCGGCGCCTTGTCGCCCAAAGCGGCGCGGACCATCGTCTCGTTGTAGCCGAGCCCGGTGACGCCCCACAGATAGGGTACGCCGTGCGCGTTGCCCGGGTCGGCGGCTGCGGCCTGCGCGAGGATCTGCGGGTCGAGGTTCCTCCACCCGGGCAAAGCCGCCTTGTCGAGCGTCCGGTAGACGCCGGCCGCGATCTGACGCGCCATGAACGGGCTCGCGGTAGGGACGACGACGTCGTAGCCCGAATGCCCGGCGAGCAGTTTCGCCTCGAGCACCTCGTTGCTGTCGTAGACGTCGTAGGTGACCTTGATCCCGCTCTCGGCCTCGAATTTCGCAATCGTGTCGGGGGCGATGTAATCCGACCAATTGTACACCGCGAGCCGCGGTTCTTCGCCGGCGTTTACCATCGGCGCCGACATCAGCGCCGTCGCCAGCGCCAATATCCCGGTCCCGAGCAGCCGCAGCCTCATCACCCCGGCATACAGCAGCGACACGGGCGGTTGTCAACGGCAGGCGAAGCGGGCCGCCGCTGCCGTTGACCTGAGACGCGTCGACCGCCGCGAGGAGTTTCGGTCAGTCCGGCGATCCGATCGCGTCGAATTTCCGGGCTTCGGCTAAGCGACCCGCATGGCGACGTTGGCGACGCGCTTTTTCTCATATACGGCGAAGACGCTGAGGCCGAGCCATTGTTGCGCCGTGCGCCTGAGGGTCGGATTGCCGGTCAGGATCAGACCCCCGGCACTTTCCTCCGCCGCGACCGTGGTCAAGCCCATCCAGATCTGGGTCATCGTCCGAAGGTCGCTGCGGATATAAAGATCGACATCGAACCCTGGGTCGACCGAGCACAAATCGGCCGTTCCGTTGTCGACGATCAGCCACCAGCGCTGCCGCGCTCGCGTCTGTTCGGGGTACAGAAACTGAATCACCGCCCGCCGCATCGGAATCGGCTTCGGGTCGATGCGGCGGCGCATATCCCACATCAGCAAAGAGGCATCGAGATTCCTGAGGCTTATCTCGGCGTCGATCCAGCGCTGGCCCCAGCTTCCGATGCCTTCCACGACTCCTCGCAAATCCTCACCGGCCTCGGTCAGGCAATACTGGACTCCTCCCGACGCATTCTGCTCTCGCATGAGGATGCCCGCGTGTTCGAGATCCCGCAGGCGCTGCGACAGCAGCGCGGGCGACATCCGCGGCACGCCCTTGCGCAGCTCGTTGAAGCGCTTGGAGCCGCACAAAAGCTCGCGCAAGACCGGGATCGTCCAGCGTGAACCGAGGATCTCCGCCGCCATCGCCACAGGGCAGAACTGCCCGTATCCGGCTTGCCCCAGCATGCCATCACCCGTTTCTTGAGAGGAGGCCCGCCGCCTTATCTGGTTGCGGCGATTCAGTTTGTGAACTTGTTTCCGATCGCCATCCGCCGATCTTGTGCCCCCACGAGACGATGGAGGGTCACATGAGCATCAATCTGGCAAAGCTCTCGGGCGAGGCGAGCGTAATCCCGGGTGAGAGACTGGACGCTTTGAAGGCACGCGTTCGCGGCTCGGTTCTGACCGAGCACGACGAGGGTTACGGGGCCGCCCGCAGTGTCTGGAACGCAATGATCGACCGGCGTCCCGCGATCATCGTGCGGTGCGCCGGTGCAGCCGATGTGAGCGCCGCAGTCCATTTCGCCCGCGAAACGGGGGCGCTGCTCTCGGTTCGCGGCGGCGGCCACAACATCGCCGGCAGCGCCGTCTGCGATGGTGGGGTGATGATCGATTTGTCGCCGATGAAGTCCGTGCGCATCGATCCGCTCGCCCGTACCGCGCGCGTCGAGCCGGGCGTCACGCTGGGAGAGTTCGACCGCGAAGCGCAGGCATTCGGGCTGGTCACGCCGACCGGCATCAATTCGACGACCGGCATCGCCGGGCTTACGCTCGGCGGAGGCTTCGGCTGGACCAGCCGCAGGTTCGGGTTGACCGCGGACAATCTGATCGGCGCCGACGTCATCGCCGCCGATGGCCGGTTCGTTCACGCGTCCGATGCCGAGAACCCCGACCTCTTCTGGGCGATCAGGGGCGGCGGGGGCAATTTCGGCATCGTCACTTCCTTTGAGTTCCGCCTGCACGCGCTCGGACCGGACGTCATGTCGGGCCTGATCGTCTATCCCCTGTCCCAAGCCGCCGACCTGCTCAGGCGCTACCGCGAGGTCATGGCGGCGGCGCCCGACGAACTCACCTGCTGGCCGGTCATGCGCACGGCGCCGCCGCTGCCCTTCTTGCCGCCGCAGGTGCACGGCACCGGGATCATCGCCTTCGCAGCATGCTATGCGGGTCCGATGGACGCGGCCGAGGCGGCGATGCGACCGCTGCGCGAAATCGGCCGGCCGATCGCCGACGTGATCGGACCGCATCCCTTCGCCGGCTGGCAGGCCGCTCTCGATCCGCTGCTGGCTCCCGGCGCACGCAACTACTGGAAGTCGCACTCGTTCTCGACCCTCGGCGACGGGGCGATCGACACCCTGGTCGAGTTTGCCGGGCGATTTCCGTCGCCGGAATGCGAGTTGGTGTGCGCTCAACTGGGCGGTGCGGTCAATCGGATATCGCCGGAGGCGACGGCCTATCCGCACCGCGACATCGGCTTCGTGCTCAACATCCACACGCGGTGGCGCGACCCCGCGGATGACGCGGTCTGCATCGCCTGGGCGCGATCCGTGTTCGAGGCGTGCAAACCGTTCGCGACCGGAGGCGTCTACGTCAACTTCATGCCGGAAGAAGAGAAGGACCGGGTCGCCAACGCCTATCTCGGCAACGCCGGGCGGCTGGCCGCGATCAAGGCCAAGTACGACCCGCACAACCTTTTCCGGATCAATCAGAATATCCGGCCGACGCCCTAATCTAAAAGGCGTAGGTCGGCGAGCCATGGCATCGGTGTCTTACCGATGCCGTGGCCGTCTCTCGCGATTGCTCGATTGGGAGAAGCCCAATGCCGTTCACTCCATCTTTCGAGGTCGACTTTCTCGAAGCCGGCTCGTCCGGTCCCGTCGTCATGCTGGTGCATTCGAGCGTATCGGGCGCACGCCAGTGGCGCCGGTTGATGGACGATCTGAAGGGTCGGTTTCGGGTCCGTGCCGTCAATCTGTTCGGGTATGGCAAAACCCCGCCGTGGCGCGGCGAGACAATGCAGTCGCTCGACGACCAGGCGCGCTTGGTTGAAGCCGCGCTGCCGGCAAACGCCGATGAGATTTATTTGGTTGGCCATTCGTTCGGCGCAAGCGTTGCGATGATGGCCGCAGCCCGGCTCCCCGGCCGGGTTTCCAAGCTGGTCCTGCTCGAGACCAACCCATTCTCTCTCCTCGCCCAAGCCGGGTGCGTCGAGGCGTTGGACGAGGCTATGGACTTGCGCAACTACATCAAGAAATTCGGAGCACTCGGCGACTGGGCGAGCGCGGCCGCGAAATTCGCCGACTACTGGGGCGGCGCCGGATCATGGCGGGAGATGCCGTCGGAGCGGCGCACCGCATTTGCCGAGGCGCTGAAGCCGAATTTCTTCGAGTGGGACGCGCTGATGAACGAGCCCACATCCGCAGAGCAATGGGCCGTCCAGCTGCCGCACGCCACGCTGGCGGTCTACGATCCCGACACGGTTTTACCCGTCCGCGAGATCGCGACGATCCTGCGTCGGTCGTGTCGTGCATGGACCTACAGAGAAGTCCCGGGAGCCGGCCACATGGCGCCGCTGACGCACCCGCATCTGATCAATCCGCTTGTCGCCTCATTCTTGAACCAGTGAACGCTCGCCGGTAACGGCACGGGGGTCCGGGATTCTCGCCGGGACGGCGAGGGCGCGCTCTGTGCGTTTATCGGTCTCGCCCGGTCGGTCGTCGATCGCATCCCGGCCGAACGCCGGGCGGTCACCCTCCTTCTGCGCTTCGGGTATCGATCTCGCGGTGCGGACGAACGGACCGGCTCCGGGGGCTATCCTTTGCCGGCGGCGACGAAATCGGCCGACAGCGCCGCCTTGTCCGCGGCGGCATTACCCGGCGGTGCCATCTGCAGCAGCAAGGCGACCAGACCGGTCCAGCCGGTCTGGTGCGCCGCACCGAGACCTTTACCGCTGTCGCCGTCAAAAAACTCGTGAAACAGGATATGGTCGCGGAAGTGGGGGTTGTCCTGCTTGATCCGCGCATCGCCGTAGACCGGGCGGTGCCCGCTGGCGTCGCGCAGGAACAGGCGGCAGAGCCGGCGCGCGAGCTCGGTTGCGACTTCGCCCAGATGCAACAGTTTGCCCGAGCCGACCGGGCATTCGACTTTGAAATCATCGCCGTAATAACTGTGGAACCGCTGGAGCGACTCGATCAGCAGGTAATTGACCGGAAACCAGACCGGTCCGCGCCAATTGGAATTGCCGCCGAATATCGCGGACTTGGCGTCGCCGGGCACGTAATCGACGGTAATCCGCTGGCCGGCGTGCTCGAAAACGTAAGGATTTTTTTCGTAGAATTTCGACAGCGAACGCACGCCGTAGTCGGACAGAAACTCGGTCTCGTCGAGCATCCGGCTCAGCAGGCGTTTCATTCGGTGACCGCGCAGCAAGGACAGCAGGTGCTTTTCGCCGAGGCCGGCATCGTGCCAGCGCGAGATCAGCTTGGCCAGCTGCGGGCGATGATCGATAAACCAATGGGTGCGCGCGCTGAAATTCGGCAGATGAGTGAAGATCGAGGCGTCGAGCACCTCGACCGCAAACAGCGTGATCAGCCCGACCATCGAGCGCAGCCGCAGCGGGATCTGCTCGCCGTCGGGCAGATGCAGGACATCGTAATAGAACTCGTCGGCCTCGTCCCACAGCCGGATGCCGTCGCCGCCGATATTGGTCATCGCCCCGGCGATATAGAGAAAATGCTCGAAAAATTTCGACGCGATGTCCTCGTAGACGTGATCCGTCAGCGCCAATTCGAGCGCAATGCGCATCAAATTGAGCGTGTACATCGCCATCCATGCGGTGCCGTCCGACTGATTGATCGTGCCGCCGGTCGGCAATGGCGCGCTGCGGTCGAAAATGCCGATATTGTCGAGCCCGAGAAACCCGCCTTGAAAGATGTTGCGGCCGTCGGCGTCCTTGCGGTTTACCCACCAGGTGAAGTTCAGCATCAGCTTGTGAAAGACGCGTTCGAGAAAATTCCGGTCGCCCTGCCCGCCGCGCCGGTCGCGATCTATTTCATAGACCCGCCATGCCGCCCAGGCGTGCACCGGCGGGTTGACGTCGCCAAAGGCCCATTCGTAAGCCGGCAATTGGCCGTTGGGATGCATGTACCAATCCCGCGTCAGCAACAATAGCTGGCTCTTGGCGTAGCCGGGATCGATATGGGCGAAGATCACGCTGTGAAAGGCGAGGTCCCAGGCCGCGTACCAGGGATATTCCCATTTGTCCGGCACCGAAACGATGTCGGCGTTATTCAGATGGATCCAGTCGGAATCGCGCCCGTGCTGCCGGGATTCGGGCGGCGTCGGCAACAGCGGGTCGCCGGCAAGCCATTCCGGGATGTCGAAGTAATAGAATTGTTTGGTCCACAGCATGCCGGCGATCGCCTGACGGTGCACCTGCCGCGCGTCGGGATCGTCGATCCCCCGTTGCAAATCGGCATAGAAGGCATCGGCCTCGTCGCGGCGACGCTGAAGGATGTCGTCGAAATCGTCGAACCCGGCGACAACGTGGTCGCCCGCCAGCCGCAGGCGCAGCCGCTCGACGCCGCCGGGCGGCAGGGTCATCCGGTAATGCGCCGCCGCCTTGGTGCCGAGCAGCGCCGGATTGACCGCCTGACGGTCGCCATTGACGACATAGTCGTTGATCCCGTCTTTAAAATACTGGCCGGGCGCCTCGACCTTCCACAGCCTGCGGGTATTCGTATCGTTCTCGCAAAACAGAAATTCGGGCGCTCCGTCGCACAACAGCCGCATCGGCGGCAGCAGCGGGTGATCGACCGAGATCGAATTGCCGCCGCGCGCCAGGATGCGCGGCTTCATCGAATTGGGCTGCCATGACCAGATATTGCGCGCCCAGAGCTGCGGCAATACATGCAGGACCGCTGGCTGGCGTGCGCGATTGTTGATCGTGACCTGGATCAGGATGTCGTCGACCGCGGCCTTGGCGTATTCGATCTCGACATCGAAATAGCCGTCCTCGGCAAAGACTCCGGTGTCCAATAACTTGAACTCCGGCACGTCCTTGCCGCGACGACCGTTCTCTTCGACCAGCTGCTCGTAGGGAAAGGCGGCTTGCGGGTATTTGTAAAGCATCCGCATATAGGAATGAGTCGGGGTGCCGTCGAGGTAATAGTAGAGTTCCTTGACGTCTTCGCCGTGATTGCCCTGGCCATTGGTCAGGCCGAACATACGCTCCTTGAGGATTGCGTCCTTGCCGTTCCACAACGCGAGGCCGAGGCAAAGCAGCTGCTGATCGTCGCTGAAACCGGCGATGCCGTCTTCGCCCCAGCGATAGACGCGGCTGCGGGCGTGGTCGTGCGGGAAAAAATTCCAGGCGTCGCCGTCGGCGCTGTAATCTTCGCGCACCGTCCCCCACTGGCGTTCGCTGAGATAAGGCCCCCAGCGGCGCCAGCGCACTCCCTTGGCGATCTCGTCGAGGCGCGCGGCCTCTGCCGTCGGGGCCGTCGCCGGTGTTGCCGTTGCTGCTGCGGAAACTGCCATCGCCATCCTTCCCGGGTCGATCAGCCTATTCCACCCGGCGCGCGCCCGGTCAGGGCTTTTGCCGAGACGCGGCGGAACGCTGCCGGCGCCGGTCTATTGCATGAACCAGCCATGGCTGACGACCAGCGACTGGCCGGTCAGCGCGTTGCTTTTGAACCCGGCCAGAAACAGCACCGCTTCGGCCACGTCCCCGGTCGTGGTGAACTCGCCGTCGACGGTGTCCTTCAGCATGACGTGCTTGATCACCTCGTCCTCGGAGATGCCGAGTTCGTGCGCCTGTTCGGGGATCTGCTTGTCGACGAGCGGGGTGCGGACAAAGCCGGGGCAGACGACGTTGGCCCGCACATTGTGCTCGGCGCCTTCCTTGGCCACGACCTTGCACAGCCCGATCAGACCATGCTTGGCGGTGACGTAGGGCGCCTTCAGCACCGAGGCCTCCTTGGAATGCACCGAGCCCATATAGACGATGCTGCCCGATTTCGCCTGGTACATGTGCTTGAGGCAGGCCCTGGTCGTCAGAAACGCGCCGTCCAGGTGGATCGCCAGCAGCCGCTTCCAATCGGCGAACGGGAAGTCGACGACCGGCTTGACGATCTGGATGCCGGCATTGCTGACCAGCACGTCGATCCGTCCGTATTTCGCCATCGTGTCGGCGACGCCCTGCTCGACCGCCGTCTCGTCGGCGACATTCATCGCCACGGCAAAGGCGTCCGAGGCGTTTCGTTTGATCTCCTGCGCTGTCGCCTGCGCCGTGTCGAGGTCCAGATCGGCGATCACCGGAATGCCGCCCTCGGCGGCAAAGCGCAACGCGATCTCCCGGCCGATGCCGCTCGCCGCACCGGTGACGATCGCCACCTTTCCATCGAAACGGGACATTCCGCGGTTCCTTTGCCGAAGGGTTCAGGCGTCTTTCAAATAGTCGTACACGACCTCGCCGAGGCCGAGCGTCAGATCGGTGACGTAATGGCTGGCCCCGACCACGATATCCCCGCGACCCAGTCGGGATGGAGGCCGGCCTCGGCCAATGCCTGGTATACCCCGCCCTGATAGGCGCCGAGCGCGCCGCCGCCCTGCAACAGCAGGGCAATGCGTTCGAAAGGCGGGCGCTCGGCCAAGATGTGCGTCTTGCGCTTCGACGGTCGGCTGCTGCGCATTCCGGAACGACCTTTCATTCCTTCGCCGGCGTGAATACAGGCGCGAAGTCACCACGGACGGTCCGTCGCCGAGCCTTTCGGCGCCGGGCACAACCCACGCCAACACAAGCCTGTGGAGGATTTGTGACGGGGCCGCCGATAATCGTATGATCGGGACGTCGCCTGCTTCCCCCGCTGGTTGCCTTTTGGCTCGACGGCGGTCGCCGAGATTTGGCCGCAGCGCCTCGAGCCCCCACATCTGAGCGGCGATTTGCGGGCAGGCCGATGCCGGGTCGGACCGATGCGGCGGCTTGCCTTGCAGCATAGGACAAGGTGGGCCTGGACGATGAGCGAAGCCAAAAGTCTGTTTGCGGTTCTGCGGCAATCCGCCGATCCCGATGCGTGCCGAGGCGATCGAGGCGCTGGTTCGGGATGCTCCGGACCGTGCCCTGTGCCGGATCAACGTGCTGGATTTTGCCGGGAAGACCGGGCTCGATCAGGAGCGGGCAATTGCCGCTTTTCTGCATGCGGCGCGGCTCGGCATTTTCGAATTGGCGTGGAACGTGCTGTGCCCGGGCTGCGGCGGCGTGCTCGACAGCAGCGCCACGCTGAAGAGCGTCGACAAGGACGAATACGCCTGTGCCTGGTGTGCGGCCGGTTACGCGCCGACCCTCGACGAGATCGTCGAAGTGACGTTCACGGTCAGTCGCAGGGTGCGCCGGATCGCGGCGCACGACCCGGACGAATTGCCGTTCAGCGAGTATTTCCGTCAGGTGTTCTGGGGCTCGGGCATCGATGTCCCGGATAATTTCGAGGAACTGCTCCAGGATATCCTCCTCGAATCGATCGAGTTGCCGCCGGGCGGAAAGGCGCTGCTGTCGCTGCAATTGCCGGCGGAATTCGTGATCCTGATCGACCCGGTGACGCACGGGACCCAGTTTTTCGACGTCAAGGGCGAACCGACCCGCGAGCGACAGAACCTTCGCTCGTCTTCGACAAGCTGCGCGCGCCGACCGGTACCGTGGAGCTGCGCCCGGGACCGCTGCGTCTGTCGCTGGAGAACCATACCGATACGCCGTGTCCTGCCCGGGTCTGTGGTTGGCGGGCGACAAGCTGCACCAGCTGCTGGGCCGGCGGCGGCCGTTTCTGACCGCCAAGCGGCTGCTGACCAACCAGGTGTTTCGCGACCTATACGGCACCAACACGATCGATGCCGACCAGCGGCTCAAGATCACCAGTCTGACCTTTCTGTTCACCGACCTCAAAGGGCTCGACCGAACTCTACGAGCGGGTTGGCGATCTGGCCGCTTTCGACCTGGTGCGGGCGCATTTCCAGGTCCTCAACGAGATCGTCGCGGCCGAGGCCGGCGCCGTCGTCAAGACCATCGGCGATGCGGTGATGGCGACCTTTCCGACGCCCGACCGGGCGGTCGCCGCGGCGCTGCGCATGCGCGAGGCGATGCGCCGCCTGAACGGCGAGCGGCACGGCGCGACGATCTGCTGCTCAAGATCGGCATCCACGAGGGGCCGTGCCTCGCCGTCGTGCTCAACGACCGGCAGGACTATTTCGGCCAGACCGTCAACATCGCCGCGCGGGTGCAGGGGCTCGCCGATTCGCGCGCGATCCTGGCGACCGGACCCGTCGTCGAGCCATCCGCAGGCCTCGACCCTGCTCAAGAGCAGCGGGCTCAGAGCCGGTGCCGCAAAGCCGCGCGCTGCGCGGCATCGCCGACGAGATGGCGGTCTACGAGATCCCCTGACCGGACGCCTGCGCTTTTTTTCTCCCCCTCTCCCCGCCCCCCCGCCTCCCCTCTTTCAGCTATCAAGTTGTTCATCCGGCGGACTGGAAAGCTGTGGTTGCGACACCGATCAACTGCAGCCCCAAGTCCCGATGAACATCCAAAGAATGCGCGCTCACGCCGCAAGTCAACTCCTGAGGTTTCATCACCCAGCCGCTCCGCTTCTTCACCCCCTACACTCTCGCACGCCGAGATCCCCCCCGGCCGAGGCCGGCGCCGTCGTCAAGACCATCGGCGATGCGGTGATGGCGACGTTTCCGACGCCCGATCGCGCCGTCGCCGCGGCATTGCGCATGCGCGAGGCGATGAGCCGCCTGAACGGCGAGCGTCAGGGCGAGGATCTGCTGCTCAAGATCGGCATCCACGAGGGGCCGTGCCTCGCGGTCGTGCTGAACGACCGGCAGGACTATTTCGGCCAGACCGTCAACATCGCGGCGCGGGTCCAGGCGCTCGCCGATTCGCGCTCGATCCTGGCGACCGGACCCGTGGTCAGCCATCCGCAGGCCTTGACCCTGCTCCAGAGCAACGGGCTCAGACCGGTGTCGCAAAACCGCGCGCTGCGCGGCATCGCGGACGAGATGGCGGTCTACGAGATCCCCTGACCGGATGCCGGCGCCGAAATCGCCGGCGCGGCCGTCCCTGCCGCGGCGCGTCCGGCAGGGGCGGCTGTTCGCAGCCTTGCGGATCAGGCGACGCGCTCGTAGGGGAAGCGGCGGATCTTTTCCATGTTCTTGCCTTCGATGCGGATCAGCCGGGTGGCGCCCTCGCGTCGCGGCGAATGCAGATCGCCTTCGTTGTAGAGATAGGCCATGCCGGGGGTCAGCCGGTAGTCCCTGATTGGACGCGCCTTGCCCGGCTGGCCCTCGCCGGGGCGGGCCACCGGCTCGTAATCGGTCATGATCGTTTCGCCGCGCGCCTGACCGTAGATCGCCCAGGACGGACCGTGATCGTGCGGGTTGCTGCCCTTCGCGCCGTGGTTGACGTGGGCGAGGATGCAGAAGCCGAGTTCCGGATCCTCGTACAGCACTTTGCGGTCGGGGACCTCGTCGCCGAGGTGGGTGGTGATGAATTCCTCATCCCTCAACACCTCGCGCACCAGCGCGCATACCTGCTTGCGCCCCTCGACGCCCGGATCGGCCGCAAGGATGCGGTGGCATTCCGCCGCGAATTGCTGCAGATCGTGACTCATCGAAAACCCCTTCCGTGTTCGCCGCCGCCCGGCCCCGACGGCCCGGCAGCGACGCTAACCTATCAACGGCGCAGCGGAGTGCAACGGTCAAACCGTATTTCTCGTCGTCCGAGGATAAACGGCATCGCGACACCGCCTACCCGGCGACGGCGATGGCTTTGATCGCGAGGCCGACCGCCGCTCTCGGTTGTTCGGCGAACTACCTGACCGACACGTCAGGTCGGTCAGGTCCTTTCGACAACAAACGTTGGATCGCAATTAAATTGTCACATGATACGAACCAGGAGTATCGTTCTGACGCGCCGGTCTTTTAGGCGTGACAAATAGACGGCCGGCCGAAGGCCGTCGTAAGGGAGATGTAAGCGTTGCGAGACCTGGCATTCAGATTTGCCAAACCCTTGATCATTTCAATCGTCATGTTCGTTGCCCTTTTATATTTGACTGGTCAATGGAAGACCGCGGCAGTCGGTATGCTGATCCCGCTGATCTTTGGCGCGACCGGTGTGCTCACAGAGTTCGTTTACGGGTTGACCGCACTGATTTTTATTCTGGCCGTAGGGGTAGCTGTGGCGCCGGCGCCAATTAAGAAAATGGCCGAAGGCCTGATATCGCACATCGAAACAGCGGTCGAGGACGCGGTGCCCAAAGACAATTGACGACTTTGATCCAGCGACAGGGCATCCACGCCGGTGATTCGTGGATTTATTCTTGGCCAGGCTTTGACAAAATCGTAATTCAGGAAATTGTCTAATCCGGTCGCTTATGACCGGGCGGTGCGGTTGCTCGATTACATGCTGCCGTCTCCGTCGTCGTGCGGGTGATCGTCGTCAGGCTGCGGATAGGGTAGGCGAGGGGGCCCTATCGGAGCACATGCCGCCGCCGCCAGCAGAATAAGGAGGACGGCGACCGCCCGATATCGGAGCAGCGTTCCCATATCGGGAATTATGACGCTTGACCTTACCGATGGCGAGACGCGCGCCGGCCACCCTCCTGCCGCCCTAGAAGGCCCGCGCAACTCCGGCCGCAGCAGCGCATCGGCGGTCGTCGTGAGATCGATCCTTTGGGGCGCGCTGTTCCTGTCGTTCGCACCAGTTGCCGCCGGCGGGCAACCCGACCCCGATGCTGCTTATTCAGCCGGGATCGAGGCGATCTGCCGGCAATACGCAGCCGCGCTGGTCGGGATGCCCGCCGGTCCCGCCTTCGATCAATGCATGTCGGAGCGGCACTGCTCGGCTTCTCCCGGCTCGCCGGGCTGGCGTTGCGCCGAGCCTGGCCCGATGGCGTGGCATGGTGGCGGCTACTGACCGGCTCTTCGTCCTCGATCAGCAGGTTTCTCGCGGCCGAGTAGGACGGCGGCCAGCTCTTCGCTCTTGATCCAGCTCTTCGCTCTTGATGAAGACTTGCCGATTTGAGCGCGTGCAAGCCGCGTTCGGCCGATTTGCGTGAGATCGGTTTCACACTCAGGCCGCCGGCGGATGGTTAAAATTGAGCGTGACGTTCGGCTGCGACTGATATCGTCACGACCCTCGAGCCGCTTCCGGCTCAACCTTGTCACGCCCGGCGTCCCGTCGCACGGGCATCGCCTCGCCAAACGCCTGACCAAGGGTCACCCAGAAGGGTGCACGGAGGTCCATGATGGTGGACTTTGCTCGCTTGAAACTGATCGGCCGATCGCCGCCGTTCCTTGATGCGCTTGCGCTGATCGAGCGGTTCGCGGATTGCGATCATACGGTCCTGATCGAGGGCGAAACCGGCACCGGTAAGGAACTGGCCGCGCGCGCCATCCATTATCTGGGCGCGCGGCGCCGGTTCCCGTTCATCCCCGTCAACTGCGGCGCGCTGCCGGATGCCCTGGTCGAGAGCGAATTGTTCGGCCATGCGCGCGGCGCGTTCACCGATGCGCGCGAAGCGAGGCCCGGAATCATCGCCCAGGCGAGCGGCGGCACGCTGCTCCTCGACGAGATCGAGGCGATGTCGCCCCGCGCGCAGGTGGCGCTGCTTCGTTTCCTGCAAGACAAGGTTTATCGGCCGGTCGGCGGCACAACGGTCGTCGCCGCAGATGTGCGGGTGATCGGCGCGACGAACGCGGATCTGCGTGCGATGGTCAGAAGCGGGGGGTTCCGCTCCGATCTGTTGTTTCGCCTCAATGCGCTGGCGATCTCGTTGCCGCCGCTGCGCGAGCGGCCCGGAGACGTGATGATGCTGGCCGAACATGTCGTCGACCGGCTCAATCGCGAATCCAAGGAAGCGGCGAAACGGTTGCATCCGATGTCGGTCGAGGTGCTGACCGCGCATGCCTGGCCCGGCAATGTGCGCGAACTCGAGAACCTGATCTTGAGGCACTATCTGCTCGAGCCGAGCCTGGTGGTTCGCATATCGGCGATCGGCACGCTGTCCGACCGCGGCGAGGCGGCCGCGTTCGCGGCCGACGACGGCTTCAAGCGGGCCAAGGCGCGCGCCGTTGCCGCCTTCGAGCAATCCTACATCACGGCCCTGCTGGAAAGATCGCGGGGCAACGTGTCATTGGCCGCGCGCCTGGCGGGCAAGGATCGCAGCGATCTGTCGAAGCTGCTGCGAAAATACGGCATCCAGCGTCAAAAATTCGATACCGGCGGGCCGGTCGGCCTTCCGGCGCTGCGATCGCGGGGCTGACCCATCGGCCTGGCCGACGCCGCTTGCGCTCGATCCTCCCCGTACGACCGCCCCGGTGAGCTACTGCGGCAGAAGAACGCCTGACGGCGACCTCCTGCCGCGCAGCCCGTTGAGCATGGGATTCGAACCCATCGTCGTTATCCGGCGGCTCTACCTCGAGCATTTCGAAGTTATGTCCTGCGCCGCGCTCCGTCCAGAGTGGAAAGTCATCCCCATCGGGTAGGGAATTTCTCCTCACCCGATTTTCCCCGCAATTCCCCGGCCCCGGGGTGGGCGTGGCCCGGATCGCGGGGAAGAAATCCCCCGGCAGCCTCGGGTCGGACCCGACGAACGTCATGATTATCAATCGGTTGTACGATCGAGCCGGGTGGCACGCGATTTGCCCTGAGCGATCCGCCATGCCGACGGATCAGGAACTGACGCAAAGCCTCGCCGGGGAGATCGCCGACTATCTCGGGCGCAACCCGCAGGCGGCCGACGGTATCGAGGGGATCATGCGCTGGTGGCTGCAGGAAGAGCATCGCGGCGCCAACCGCGAGCGGGTGCGCGCGGCGCTCGCCCTGCTCGAGACCAGCGGCACGGTGCGGCGCACCACGCTGAAGGATGGCCACGAGATCTACTCACGATCTCCTGCCGGGCAGCGCCCCGGCCGGCAGGAGAGCGAGGAGAAGCAACCCGGCCGGCCCGATCGACCTTGGAGGAAAGGACGTAACGCATGCCCGTCACCCTGACCTATCCGGGCGTCTACGTAGAAGAGTTGCCGAGCGGCGTTCACGCCATCACGGGTGTCCCGACCTCGATCGCCGCGCTTGTCGGACGAGCGTCCCGCGGTCCGACGAACATGCCGACCATCGTCAATAATTTTGGCGACTTTGGCCGTATTTTCGGCGGGCTCGCGGTCAATTGCCCGCTGTCCTACGCGGTGCGGGATTTTTTCGCCAATGGCGGCGGCCAGGCGGTCATCGTGAGGATCTGGGCGGCGGGCCAGGCCTCCTCGAGCAGCAGCACCAGCAGCTCCAGCCAATCGAGCGCTTCCGGCGGCTTCTCGCTGCCGTCGCAACAGGACGGGGTGGCTCGGATGGACGAATCCGGGCCCGACTTCGATCGGGCTGGCGCTGCAGGCGGCCAATCCCGGGGTCTGGGGCAATCTGGTGCAGGCGCACATCGTCGTTCAAAGCACACTCGACCCGACCGTGCTGGCGGGCCTGGGCTATGCGAGCGCCGCCGATCTGTTCGATGTTCTCGTCACCGACACCGGCAGCGGCGTCGGAGAAACGATCCGCAACGTGTCGATCATCGACGGAACGCGCCGCGTCGACCAGGTGCTCAACCTCGAATTGCAGCTTATTCGCGTGCAATCGAGGCCCGATGGCACGCCGCAGCTGCCGGCTTCTGCGCCGACCGCGACCCCGACGCCGTCGACGCTTCCCTCACCGCCCAATCCTCCCGGCACGCTCGGAGCATGGCCCAACCTCAGCGGCGGCGTCGACAGTGCGATCATTACCGATCCAGGCGTCTACGTGCCGACCGACGGCAGCAAGAACGGCGTCTACGCGCTCGAGAACGCCGACATCTTCAATATGCTGTGCATCCCGCCGGACACCCCGAACTGGACGTCGGCGGGACCGTTCTTCGCCAACGTCTATCCGCTCGCGCTCGCCTATTGCAGGAAACGGCGGGCCGTGCTGCTGGTCGATCCGCCGAGCGATTGGCTGACCGTGTCGCAGGCCGCGGCGGGCCCGGCGGGGCTCGGCCTGACGGCCAACGGCGACTACGGCGCGATCTACTTCCCGACCTTGATCGAGGCCGATCCCCTGCGCAGGGGGCAGCTCAACAACTACCCGCCGTCGGGCGCCGTGGCCGGAGTCATCGCGCAGACCGACACGAACCGCGGCGTCTGGAAGGCCCCGGCCGGCATTGCCGCGGGATTTGTCGGCGTCCAGGGGTTCAGCGTGCCGATGACGGATGACGAGAACGGCGAACTCAATCCGCTTGGCGTCAACTGTCTGCGCAGCTTTCTCAATGTCGGCAATGTCGTCTGGGGCGCGCGCACGCTGCGCGGCGCCGATGCTCTGAGCGATCAGTACAAATATCTGCCGGTCCGACGACTCGCCCTTTACATCGAGGAGAGCCTGTTCCGCGGCACCAAATGGGTGGTCTTCGAGCCCAATGACGAGCCGCTGTGGGCGCAGATCCGACTGAACGTACAGTCGTTCATGCAGAATCTGTTCGCGCAAGGCGCCTTCGCCGGCGGAACGCCGAAGGACGCCTACCTGGTGAAATGCGACAGCGAGACGACGACTGCCTACCACCAAAGCATCGGCGTGGTGAACATCGTCGTCGGGTTCGCGCCGCTGCGGCCGGCGGAATTTGTCGTGCTGCAAATCGAGCAGCTCGCCCTACCGACCAGCTCGTCTTGAGGTGAACAGCGATGGCGCAATTCAGTGTCAATCCGCAGCGCTTCGATCCCTACAAGAACTTCAAATTCAGGGTGAAGTGGGATGGCCGCTACGTCGCGGGCGTGAGCAAGGTCGGCATGCTGAAGCGCACGACCGAGGTGGTGAAGCACCGCGAGGGCGGCGATCCCAGCACGACCCGGAAATCGCCGGGGCGGACCGAGTACGACCCGATCACCCTCGAACGCGGCGTCACCCACGATCCGGAATTCGAGAACTGGGCCAACAAGGTATGGAACCTCGGCAACGGGCTGGGGGCCGAGGTGTCGCTCAGGGACTTCCGCAAAGACGTAATCATCGAGCTCTACAACGAGGCCGGCCAGAAGGTCATCGCCTACAAGGTTTTCCGCTGCTGGGTTTCGGAATTCCAGTCGCTGCCGGATCTCGACGCCAACGCGAACGCGGTCGCGATCCAGCACGTCAAACTCGAGAACGAGGGGTGGGAGCGCGATGCTTCGGTGACCGAGCCGACCGAGCCGACGCTCGCACCCTGAGGTGGCGCCTTGGCAATGCCGGATGCACAGACGGTCCTCGGATTGTGGGAGCGCGGCGAGCGGGAGCATCCGCTCGACCGCACGCTTTCGCTTCTTGCGGCATTCACATCGCTGACGCGCGGCCAACTTGCCGCCTTGCCGATTCATCGGCGCGACGCGCTGCTGCTCGCCAGCCGGGTGGCTGCGTTCGGCAATACTCTGGACGGCATCGCGATCTGCCGGGCATGCGCCTGCCGGATCGAGGTTGCCTTCGAGCTTCCCGACATCTCCGGGGTCGTCTTAGAGGATCGGGGCGCCGTTGCGACCGATGGCGGCAACGTTACGTTCCGGGTCCCCGACAGCCATGACCTTGCCGCGGCGGCGCGGGTCGCCGATCCGGCGGCCGGAGCAGACCTGCTGGCTGATCGCTGCCGTCTCGGCGGGCCCCAGGATGCGGCGGCGAAACGAGCTGTCGACGACGAACTCGCGCGGCTCTGCGACGCCACCTCGCTCGAACTGAAGCTCACTTGCCCGGAATGTGCAAACGAGGTTGTCGCGCCGGTCGATATCGGCCGCTTTTTCTGGGAGGAACTGTCCGGCTACGCCGAGCGGCTGATCGACGACGTCCGGGTGCTGGCGGCCCATTTCGGATGGGCGGAGGCGGACATCCTGGCGATGCCCGAGCGCCGCCGGCGCCGCTATCTGGAGCGGCTTCTGTGACGGGCTTTCTCGCGCGCCTGGTAGGGCGGGCCGCCGGCGGGGAAACCGGTCTCGAGCCGCGGCCGCGCCATCGCTTTGCTGACCCGCCGGGTTTTGCCGGGGACCTGTCGAGCGCCGCGGACCCGCTGGCGACCGGGCTCGACATCGAGGACGTCGGCGAGGCGGGCGAACGCGACGCCGCAGGGCGTGCTGCCATCGCGGCATCGCCGTTCGAAACCAGTTTCGATATCGGCGACGGCCGCCTGTCGCCGGATGGAGCAGAAGCCGCCGGAGCACCAGCGCCGATCGCGCCGCACTTCGCCCGGCGACCGACCGCCACCCGGTCCACGGCAACCGCTCCGACCGTCAGCCTCGATCCCGAACCGGCGGCGGGAACCGGCCGAACACGGTACGATGCGAGCGATGGCGTCGGGCGGCTGATGCCCTTGGCGCCGACCGCTGCATCCGGCGGCTCGTTGCGCACCGAGGACGCCGGCTTTCCGACGGCGAGCGGACGAGACGCCGACGGCGGCGTCGCCGAGGCTCGGCTCCGCTTCAACCCGGACGCTGCCGCGCGCCAACGCCATTTCGGTGCCGGGGCCTTGCGCTCTTTTGCGGCTCGCGGGATGCCGGCGCCGGAAGAAGCGCCGACGATCGTCGTCCGCATCGGCCGTATCGATGTGCGCGCGGTGCACGCGCCCGCCGCCGCCCCGCCCTCGACACCGAAGAGCCGCCTGCAAAGACCGTCGCTCGACGCCTATCTGCGCGGTCGGGAGCGGAGGGGAGGGTGAGCACCGCGCTGGCCGTCGCCGCGACCTCCCGGGTGATCGCGGCGGTCATCGACGACGCCGTCGCGGCCGCGCGGATGACATTGCCGGGAATCCTCGGCTCGGCGACCACATCCTCCGCGCCGCCCGACCACCTTGTCACCGACAAAGCCACGGAGGTCACCAACCTCAACCTGTTTCTCTATCATGTCACCTACAACCAGGGCTGGCGCGAGGTCGGGTTGCCGACGCGCGGACCCGACGGCAACACGATCGGACGCGCACCGCTGGCGATCGATCTGCACTACCTGCTGAGCGCCTACGGCTCCGGCGATTATCAGGCGCAGATCCTGCTCGGCATCGGCATGCAGGCGCTGCACGAGATCCCGGTCCTGTTCCGGCAGAAAATCCAGTCGGTGTTCGGGACGCCGACCAACGACGTCGACAAGGCGCTGGCGAC
Source organism: uncultured Alphaproteobacteria bacterium (assembly GCA_963701815.1). Classification (GTDB taxonomy): domain Bacteria; phylum Pseudomonadota; class Alphaproteobacteria; order ATCC43930; family CGMCC-115725; genus AP-15. The sequence goes on along the minus strand of CAVPBN010000006.1, from coordinate 234,497 downwards.
GGCCGACCTCGCCGACCAGATCGAAATGGTCAAGATCGTGCCGCAGCAGCTCGGCACCGAAGAGCTCTCGAAGCTGTGGACCGCGTTCCAGAGCAAATTCCGCGTCTCGGCCGCTTACGCCGTCTCGGTCGTCTTGATCGAGACAAAGGCGCCGATCGTGGCGGCATTGCCGGTATTGACGCGCAACATCGTGGTGGCGCCGTTCCTCGAACCGACGATCAACTCGGTCGATCCGCAGGTGCTCGCCTTTGCCCCGGCCGCCGTGCTGACGATTTCCGGCTCGAACCTGCTTGGGCGCGGCACGGTCGTGGTGTTCGACGGCAATCCGCAATCGCCGCAGCCGCCGCAACCGATCGGCGACGGTGCCCGCGTCTCCGCCACGCTTCCCGCATTGCCGGCCGGCATCAACACGCTGCGGCTCGTGCGGCGCATCGATCTTGGCGTGAGCCCGCCGACGCCATTCGTCGCCTCGAACGTCGCCGCATTCATCCTGCAGCCGGTGATCCGACGGGCCGCCGCGCCGCCCGGAGATTACCTGATCGCGGTGGGGCCGCCGGACGACAGCGTGTCGCCGCCGAGCGTCCCGATCACAGTAACGCTCGATCCGGCGATCACCGCGACGCAAAAGATATCGCTGCTGCTGAACCAGTTGCAGCCTCCCGCCGGCCAGGCGCCGCTATCCTACATGTTCGATGCTGCGGCCGGCGACCTGACGCCGCCCAACCAGGTACTCGTCCACATTCAAGGCGTGCCTGCCGGGGATTACCTGGTTCGCATCCGGGTCGACGGCGCGGATAGTCCGCTCGATGCGGATCCCAATACCAAAGCCTTCGTTACCCCGAAGGTGAAGTTGTGAGCGCCGACGGTTCGCCCGACTGGGTCCGCGCGAACCAGCTGGCGCTGTCGGGCGAGATCGCTGCGGTCCGCGCCCTGCTGAGCAAGCGTGCGGGCCGGCCGGTCGAGCCGATGCCGTCCTTCGAACCCGAGATCGTCAGTGCGCTCGATCTGGCGGCCGAACGCCTCGCGCTTTCCTCGTTCGAGCGCAGAATCGTGGTCATGTGCGCCGCGATCGAACTCGAAGCCGGGTTCGCCACGCTGTGCGGGCTCGCTCACGGCGACAGTTCACGACCCTATCCGACATTCGGCCTGGCATTGGCGGTCTTCGATGACGCGCATTGGAGCGCGCTGACGCCGTCCGGACCGCTGCGCCGATTTGGACTGATCGAGGTGCAGCAAGGCGTCTCGCTGACCGGGGCGGCTTTGCGTATCGACGAGGCCTTCCTTCACGACCTCGCCGGAGTCACCGAACTCGATGGACGGCTCGCAGCATTCGTTGCTCCGCTGCCGCGGCCGCACCGTCTGGTCCCCACTCAGCAGCGTATTGCCGACGAGATTTTCGGGATTCTGAACCTCGCCGCGGCCGACGGAAGCGTCCCATGCGTGCAGTTGGCGGGCGACGATGCGCATGGCAAGCGGGAAGCAGCCGCCGAGGCGTTTGCGCAGCTGGGGCTCGGCGCCTTCACCCTCGATGCCGCCTCGTTGCAAGGGCTGACGGACGAGATCGAGGTGCGGGCGCGCGCTGCGGAGCGCGAAGCGCGTCTGCGTTGCGCCGGGCTCTATATCGACGCGCACGACTACCCCGAGCCGTTCGGGCGAGAGGCCGTCGCGCGTTTTCTCAATCAATTTGCGATGCCGGCGATCATTGCGACACGGCGGCCGTTCGGCTGCGGACGGAGGCTGACGCATACCTTGGATGTCGGCAGGCCGACCCGGCCCGAGCAGCGCGAGCTCTGGCTCGATGCGCTCGCTGCCGCGTTCGGCCCCTCCGTGGACGGCGAAATTCTGCTCCGTTCCAAGGCTGTTCATCGGGTCAGCGCGCAGTTCGACTTTGATGCCGGCATGATCAAGACCGCCGTTCAGCGTGCCTGCGCCGACAGCGAGGGCGGTATCGGCGAGCAATTGTGGCGCGCGGCGCGGCGCACGAGCCGGCACGACCTCTCGGAGATCGCCCAGCGGCTCGAAGACCGTCCTGCCTGGAACGACCTGGTGTTGCCGGCGGATCAGATGGAAAGCCTGCGCGACATCATCGCCCACGCCCGCAACCGCAGCCTCGTCCACGAGGACTGGGGAATGGCCGAACGGCACGGTCGGGGACTGGGGCTGAGCGTCCTCTTTCATGGGCCGAGCGGCACCGGCAAGACGATGGCCGCCGAGGTGATCGGCGCGGCAATGGACCTTGACGTCTATCGGGTCGATCTCAGCCAACTGGTCAGCAAATTCATCGGCGAAACGGAGAAGAACCTGCGTCGGGTATTTGACGCCGCGGAAGGAGGCGGAGCGATCCTCCTGTTCGACGAGTGCGATGCGATCTTCGGCAAGCGCGGCGAGGTCGAGCACGGCCAGGACCGTTACGCCAATCTCGAAGTCAGCTACCTGCTGCAGCGCATGGAATCCTATCGCGGCATCGCGATCCTGACGACCAACCTGCGCAGCGCCATCGATACGGCGTTCATGCGCCGCCTGCGTTTCGTCGTTGACTTCCCGTTCCCCGACTACGACCAGCGCGTCGCCATCTGGCGGCGCGCGCTGGCCCGGCGCGTACCGCTCGAAGGGGTCGATTTTCGACGGCTGGCGCGCTTGACGGTGGCCGGGGGGAGCATTCGCAACATTGCGATGCATGCGGCATTTCTCGCCGCCGACGCCCGACGCCCGGTGACGATGTCCGACTTGCGGCGCGCGGCGCTGGCGGAATGCGGCAAGCTCGAGCGCGCGCCGAGCGATGTCGAAATCGGGGGCTGGGCATGAAGTCGCGGCGCATCGTCATTGCGATCGACGAGATCACCCTCGGCGCGCTCGACGCGCGCGCCCGGCGCGAGATCGGCGCCACCCTCGAGCGCGAGCTGAGGCGCGTGTTTTCCGCCGGAGTTACTGCGCGGGGCGGCGAGCTCGGCCGAATCAGCGCGCCGCCGATTGCGCTCGCCCCAGCTCCCGCGAGCCTTGGGCTTGCCGCCGGCTTGGCGGACCGCATCCATCGCGCGGTGACCGCGGCGGGTGCGCCGCGCAAAGGGAGATTGTAATGCTCAAAGGGGGGATCGTGCTGGTCGATCCAGCGAACGCCACGGTGCTGCGCGTCATTACTCTGCAGTACAACCCCGAAACGCTGAGCCGAACATTGCAGGCGCAAAGCGTGGGCACCGACAGCGGGCCGCATGTCGACCAGATGCGCCTCAAGGGCCCGCCTATCGAGACGATAAAGCTCGAGGCCGAAATCGACGCCACAGACGCATTGGCCGATCCCGCGAACAATCCGGTGGCGGCCGATGCCGGGATCGCCCCGCAGCTCGCCGCACTAGAGACCATCATCTATCCGACGAGCCGGCAATTGGCGGCAGCGGATGCGAACGCGCGCGCCGGGACCCTCGAAATCGCCCCGATGGATGCGCCGTTGGCGCTGTTTGTCTGGAGCAAGTCGCGGGTGGTGCCGGTGCGCATCACCGAGTTCAGCGTCACCGAGGAGATGTTCGACAGCGCCCTCAATCCGATCCGCGCCAAGGTTTCCCTCGGCTTGCGGGTGTTGAGCATCGACGACCTGCCCTATTCCTCCAGCGGCGGCAGCATTTACCTGGCCTATCAGTTGCAAAAGGAGCGGTTGGCCCAACAGGCCGCCGGCGGCACGCTGGCCAATCTCGGGATCACGGGGATCCCATGACCGACATGTTGAGCGCCCTGGTCGCCGCCGGCGCGCTGCCGGGGACGAGCTACGCCGCGAACAGCCGTTATTACGGGCTGCCGGTCCTTGAATGGACGGCGCCGGACGGGCGCCTGATCCGGTACGTCAGGCGGCGCTTCATCCCGCAGCCCGCATTATTCGCGACCCTGGTAACGCACAATGCTCAGCAAGGCGACCGGATCGACGTATTGGCGGCGCGCTATCTCGGCGATCCGCTGCTGTATTGGCGCATTGCCGATGCGAACCTCGCCGTGCGCCCCGATGATCCGCTGGTTCTCGGCGAGGCCGTGAAGATCCCGTTGCCGGCGGCGACGCCTACGGGTCTCGCATGAGCAGCGCGATCGAGCTGACCTTGTGGATCGGCCCGGCGGTTCCGGTGCGCGTATCCAAATCGGTCATCGACGCGCTCGAATCGGTCAAGGTCACCACCAAGGCGGTCGGCAGCAGCGGCTTCGAACTCAATTTCGTCATCGATGTCAACTCGCCGCTGCAGACCCTTTTTCTGATCGGCGGAGGGGTCGTGCCGCCGCTGGTCCGGGTCGTCATCGCGGTCACCGTCAGCGGCGCGACCAGTGTGCTGATGGATGGGGTCATGACGAACCATCACGTCGGCACCGATGTCCAGAACGGTCGGACCACCCTCACCGTAATCGGTGAGGATTTGACCCGGGCCATGGATTACGTCGACACCAGCGGCCTGCCCTTTCCGGCGATGCCGCCGGAAGCGCAGGTGGCGCTGATCCTGGTCAAGTATGCGCTGCTCGGCGTGGTGCCGATGATCGTGCCGAGCGTCTTGATCGACATCCCGCTGCCGATCGACCGCATACCGCGGCAGAAGGGGACCGACCTGAAGCATATCAGGCGCCTGGCGAACCTGGTGGGGTATGTCTTCTACCTCGACCCCGGACCGCAACCGGGCACGAGCGTCGCCTATTGGGGTCCGCAGATCAAAGTCGGGCCGGCGCAACCTGCCTTGGCCGTCGACGCCGACGCCTACTCGAATGTCGAGCATCTGCAATTCGCCTTCGACAACGAGCGCAAGACCCTGCCGATCCTGATCATTCAGGACCCGACGACAAAGATCCCGATACCGATCGCAGTCGGCGACATTACCCCCCTCAACCCGCCGCTCGGCCTCATCGAACCGATCCCGAAGAGGATCGATCTGACCGTCGGGGCGGCAAAGTGGTCGGCAATGCGCGCCGCCCTGATCGCCCTCGCCAAGGCCTCCAAAAGCGCCGAGGCGGTGACGGCGCGCGGCTCGCTCGACGTGTTGCGCTACGGACAGGTGCTGAAGGCGCGCAAGCTCGTCGGGCTGCGCGGCGCCGGCGCCGCCTTCGACGGCCTGTATTACGTGACCGGCGTCACGCACCAGATCAAGCGCGGCGAATACAAGCAGGATTTCGAGCTCAGCCGCAACGGGCTGGTATCGACGCTGGGGAGCATCCCGTCATGATGGGTTTCGAGTTCCGTAATGGCGACAGCGATACCTTGGAGCAGGAAACTTCCAACGAATCGCAGCAGTTCTTCGGCAAGTATCGCGGCACCGTCATCAACAATGTCGATCCGATGCAGCTCGGGCGCGTTCAGGCGGTCGTGCCCGATGTTTCGACTTTTCTGCCAACCTCCTGGGCGATGCCGTGCCTGCCGGTGGCCGGCATTCAGATGGGCGTGTTCGCCGTGCCGCCCGTCGGCGCCGGGGTGTGGGTCGAGTTCGAGCAAGGCGATCCCGATTATCCGATCTGGACCGGATGCTACTGGGGTTCGGCTGCCGAAATACCGGTGCTGGCGCACGCATCGCCGCCGGCGATCGCGTCGATCACGCTGCAGACGACGCTGCAGAACGGCATCGTCATCAGCGACCTGCCGGGGCCGACCGGCGGCATCATGTTGAAGAGCACCACCGGCGCGACGCTGATCGTCAACGACACCGGCATCTACATCCAGAACGGCAAGGGCGCCTCGCTGACCATGATCGGGCCGACCGTGACGGTCAACGAAGGCGCGCTGACGGTCATTTAGGAACCGCCGATGCCCGGCCCGCTGCTCCATGTCGGCGGCGTCGCGATCTGTCCTCACGGGGGCCGGATCGCGACGCTGCCCGGGAGTCCGCGCGTGCTCGTCAGCGGCATGCCGGTGGCGACGCTTGCCGACCAGTATCTGGTGGCCGGCTGCGCCTTTACGATCCCGCCGCCGCAGCCTTGTCTGCGGGTGCAGTGGCTGACCCCGGCGACCCGGGTGCTGGTCAACGGGTCGCCGCCGATCACCCAGGCCTCGAGCGGGCTGGCAATCAGCGCGACCGGGGTGCCGCAGGGGCCGCCCCTCGTCGTCTCGACGCAAACCCGCGTAAGCGCGTTGTGAGCCCTCCGATGGACGACGCCGATCTCTCGCCGATCGCCTCGCCCTACGCGATCGACGGACGCGGTCGCACCGCGGAGGCGGCTCGCGATGCGCATCTGCGCAGCCTGATCGAGATGGTGCTGTTCACCAACCCGGGCGAGCGGGTCATGCGCCCGACCTTCGGCAGCGGGGTGCTCGGGCTGGTCTTCGATCCGAACAGTCAGGAGCTGGCTGCGACCACCCAGATGCTGATTGCCGGCGCGTTGCGGACCTGGCTCGGCGACCTGATCGATGTGAGCAGCGTCACGGTTGCCAGCGAAGATGCGACGCTGACGATCGCCGTCAGCTATGTCGATCGCAGCACCGGCGATGTCGCGAGCGTCGCGTTCGGGAGGAGCGTGTGAACGCTTCCGCCCTGGAAGATCGCCGCAACCTTGTGCGCGAATTGCGCACCGACCCGCGGCTTACGCCGACGAACGGCATCGACTTTCTCGAGGTCGACCCTGCGGATCAGAGCCGCCTGATCGTCCAATTCATTTTCGACGTCGGCATCGACGGCGATCCTCTGGCAACCGCAATCGGCGGGACCCTCTCCGGCAATCTCTTCACGGTTGTCGGCGGCGAGCGCATCACTCTTATCGATGTCGCATCGATCGCGCGCGCCGGACCCAACCGGATTGCGGTCGTCGTAAACCCGATCGGGGACTTCTCGACCTATACTTTGCGGATCGGCACGCCGCCGCCGCCCGGCCCCGCCGGCGCACCGCCCGATCCGCTGGTCGCGCCGGATGGCTTCGACCCGATGCTGTGCGCGGTGGATTTCGTCTTTCATGTCGAATGCGCCAAGCAATTCGACTGCAAACCGGCAACCCTGTGCCCGGTCCCGCAAGCAGCGCCGCCCAATATCGATTATCTGGCGCGCGACTATCCGGCTTTCGTGCAGGTCATGCTCGACCGCATGTCGCTGCTGGCGCCGCGCTGGACCGAGCGCAACCCGGCCGATCTCGGGGTCGCCATCGTCGAGGTGCTGGCCTACGTCGCCGACCAGCTGAGCTACCGCCACGACGTCATCGACACCGAGGCCTATATCGGCACGGCGCGGCTGCGCACCTCGATCCGCCGGCATGCGCGGCTGGTCGATTACCAGATCGACGACGGCAGCAATGCACGCGCCTGGATCAAGCTGGAACTGTCGGGAGATCTGCCGCAGGGGGTCCCGCAAGGCACGCCCTGCTGCACCTTGTTCGACGGCGCGCCGCCGCCGGTGCTGCCGCGCGATACCGCGACCTACAGCGCGGCGATCGCCGCCGGAGCGCAATTCTTCGAGGTCATGGCCGACCGCTTCGTCCAAGCCGATCCGCCGCTGCCGTTCCCAAGACCGCTCCTGCGCGACAACAACGCGATGCCGCTCTACAACTGGAGCGCCAGGGAATCCTGTCTCGAGATCGGCGCCACCGCGGCCACTCTGGCCGGACGGTATGCGCTGAACCGCGGCGACGTCCTGATCCTGGCCGAGGCTCTGGGGCCACGCACCGGCGTCGCCGCCGATGCCGATCCCGACAAGCGCTGCGCGGTCCGGCTGGTTCGCGACGGCGAACCCGGCATCGACCCGCTCACGCAACAAGCGATCACCCGCGTCGTCTGGCATGCGGATGACGCGCTGACGTTTCCGTTATGCGTGTCGAGCGTTACCGATCCGGCACACGGCAGTCAGGATCTCGTCGGCGTCGGCGTCGCCTACGGCAATGTCATTCTCGTCGATCACGGCCGCACGCTCGGCGACCCGCTCGAAGCAATGCCGGAGATTCTGGCTGCCGTCCCGCCCAACGGCCGCTATCGCCCCGGCCTGTCGCAGCAGCCGGTGACGATCGCGGCCGCCAATTGCTACCTCGCCGACCTCCCGACCGATCCGACCCAGCCGATCCAATCGGCCGCGCGCGCCGGGGTCTGGACGGCGGCCGACACGGCGCCCGTCGTAACCTTGACGAGCACCAGCCCGGGCATCGGCGGCGTCCAGGGCTGGAGCGCCGTCGGCGACCTGCTCGACGCCGAGGTCGGGCCCGAGCGCTTCGTCTTCGAGACCGAGGTCGAAAACGACGGCGCCACCTATCTGCGTTTCGGCGATGGCGTGAACGGCCGGGCGATCACGCCCGGCACGCAATTCAGCGCCCGATATCGCGTTGGCAACGGCGCCGCCGGCAATGTCGCGGCCGGCACCATTGCGCTGATCGACCAGACGTTTCCGGGCGCGGGGTTTATCGCCTCGCTGTCCAATCCGTTGCCGGCTTTCGGCGGCCGCGACCCAGAAACCATCGAACATGTTCGCCAGAACGCACCGGTGGCCTTTCGCACCCAAGAGCGCGCCGTCACCCCGCAAGATTATGTCGCGCGCGCCTTGCAGTTTCCGGGTGTGGCGCGGGCGGCCGCCAGCTTCCGCTGGACCGGCAGCTGGACGACGGTCTTTCTAACGGTGGAACGCAGCGCCGGCACAGCGGTTGATCCGGGGTTCAAGACCAGCCTCGAAGCCTATCTCGACGTCTACCGGATGGCGGGTTACGACCTCGAGGTCGAGGATGCGGTGCGCGTGCCGTTGCGGATCGCGATGCAGGTGTGCGTCGCCGCGGGCTTTGCCGCCGCCGATGTCGAACAGGTGCTGCTGGGAATTTTCACCAGCGCACTGAAGCCTGACGGCACGCCGGGCCTCTTCAACCCGCAACTCTTCCTGATGGGGGAGCCGTTCTATCTGAGCCCGCTCTACGCCGCCGCGCAGGCGGTCGACGGGGTGGCCTCGGTGACGATCGATCGTTTCGAACGCGAGCAGGCGCCCGACGACCAAGGGCTGCGCGACGGCGTTCTCGTTCCGGGAACGATCGAGCTCTTCGAGCTCGCCAACGATCCGAACTTCCCCGAGCGCGGTCTCTTCGAACTTACGGTGGATGGCGGATTGTGAACGGAACCGAAACCTGCGGCTGCTGCGACGGCATCGCGCCCGAAACTCCAGCGCCGGTCGACAATCGTCCGGGCCTGTCCCGCATCGCGTACCGTGCGGGTACCTGGGCACAGTTCAAGGCTTCGATGCTCGACGCGCTGTCGGCGCAGCCCTCGCTCGTCCGCCTCAAGTCGCGCAGCGACGACGATTTCACGATTGCGCTGCTCGATTCGTTCGCGGTGGTTTGCGATATCCTGACATTTTATTCCGAACGCGGCGCCAACGAGCATTACCTGCGCACCGCCACAGACGTTGTTTCGCTGCGGGAACTCGCCAAGCTGGTCGGCTACAAGCCGGCCCCGGGCGCGGCAGCGAGCGTCCCGCTCGCCATCACCGTGCAGGCGCCGCCACCGGCGCTGCCTGGGTCCCCGGGACAGACGCCGGCACCGCAGCTCGTGCCGCCGACCATCGCGATTGCCGCCGGATTGCAGGTGCAAAACGTCCCCAATCCGGGCGAACAACCCGCGACCTTCGAGACGGTGGCGTCGATCGAGGCGCGCTGGGGCTGGAACGCGCTGCCGCCGCGCATCGCCCGCCCGCTTGCCGCGGACGCCGTCAATGCCGCGACGAGCCATCTGCGCCTCAAAGGCCTGATCGGCAGCCTCAGCGTCGGCGACTGGTTGCTCGTGGTGGTGAACCTGGCCGGGCAGACGCCCGCTGCCGGGGTCAACCGCATTGCCGCGGTTGCGCTCGACAATGCGACGCAGACAACGCTCGTCACGTTCGAGGGCAACAATCCCGCCCCGGTGCCGGCGGCGGATCCCACGGCTTCGCCGCCGGCCCTGTCGGGGCCGCTCGGCGATGCCGCGATCGCCGCCGCCGTCAAGGGTTTTCTCTGGCCCGATCAGACGCGGCTGGTCGCCAATGCCGCCAAACTCCAATGGCCGTTATTGCAACTCGAACAAAACATCAATGCCTTCAACGCGGCCCCGACGGCTGTGCCGGCGGTGCAGGTGTTCAAGCTCGGGGTGCGCGCCGCCGTCTTCGGCCACAACGCGCCACTCTACGACACGCTGCCCAACTACACGGTGTTGGGCAACAAGAACATCGGCGACGTCCTTCCGAATTGGGACACGCCGCCGGCGACGATCGGCTCGGACGATGCGCAGGGTCCGACCTTGTTGTCGCTCGACCAGGCGTACCCCGCCCTAGTCGTCGGAGGCTGGGTGGTGGCGCAGTCGCCGACCCGGCCGCAGCCGCTCGTCCTCAAGATCGTCGCGAGCCGCGAACTGTCACGCACCGGCTTCATGCTGTCCGCCAAGGTGACGCAGCTCGAATTGCAAGGCGACACCGCTGCCCTCGGCGGCCTGCCGATCCGAACGACCGCCATCCTCGGCTCGACCGACCAGTATTCGGTCGCGGAAGAAGCGGTGCCCGGGCCGATTTCCGGTGCGGCGATAACGCTCGCCACCGCCGAACTCGGCCTGCTGCCGGGACGGCAGGTCGTGGTCACTGGGGCGGCGCTCGACCAGTCGGCCCGAAGCGTCAGCGAGGTGCGCACGATTGTCGCGGTGGCGCTGGTCGACGGCTACACCAAAATCTTTCTCGATCTCGATCTCGCGCACCAATACGATCCCGCCTCCGTCACCATCAACGCCAATGTGGCGCCTGCCACCCACGGCGCAGCCAAAAGCGAGATCCTGGGCAGCGGCAATGGCGCCGCAAGGTACCAGCAGTTCGCGCTGAAGCAGCCGCCGCTGACCTATGTCAGCGCGGCGACGCCGAGCGGCGTCGCCTCGACCTTGCAGGTCCGGGTCAATGGGGTGGAATGGCAAGAGGCGCCGTGGCTCGCAGGCGAGGGCCCGACCCAGCCGGTCTACACGACCTCCATCGACGAACAGGGCAACACGATCGTCCAGTTTGGCGACGGCGCCGAGAATGGGGCCCGGCTGCCGAGCGGGCAGAACAACATCACCGCGACCTATCGGCAGGGTATCGGGAGCGCCGGCAATGTCGGCGCCGGCCAGATCACGACCTTGCTGACCCGTCCGCTCGGCGTGCAGAGCGTGATCAACCCCGTCGCTGCCTCGGGCGGCGGCGATCCGGAGACGATCGACGCGGCGCGCCGCAACGTGCCGACCACGACGCGTGCGCTCGATCGCATCGTCGCACTCGAAGATGTCGGCGATTTCGCGCGCGCCAGCGCCTCGATCGCAAAGGCGGAAGCCGTGTGGGCCTGGGACGGCCGCCGGCACGTCGCGTGCGTGACCGTAGCCGCAGCCGGCGGAGCGGCGGTCGACCCGACCTCGGCCCAATACCGCAATCTGATCGACGCGATGCTGGCGGCCTCCGACGGGACCTTTCCAATCGTGCTGTGCAGCTACGTGCCGCGCACCTTTACGCTCGGCGCGACGCTGACGGCCGATCCGTCGCTCGACGCCGACGCGGTCGTGGCGGCGGCCAAGGATGCCCTTGGCGCCGCGTTCGGCTTCGATGCGCGCAACTTCATGAAGCCTGTCTTCCCGAGCGAGATTTTTGCCGTGCTGCAGGCGGTCCCAGGGGTGATCGCAGCGACGATAGACACCTTCAGGCTGTCCGACGCATCCGCCGCCGATCTCTCCGCCGGACCGACGCTGCCGCCGGCGCCGCTGATCGCCGATCCTCCGGTCCTGGTAGGCGGCGTCCTCGTCGGGGCGCAGCTGCTGACCCTCGAACCGGGCTTGCTGCCGGGGGTGGTGCACGCATGACCGCGCTCGACGCCGATGCGGTCTACGCCCTGCTCCCGGCGACGGTGCGCATCGCGGACCGCCAAGCAGGCGGTGCGCTGAGAGATCTGATCGGCGTCATCGCCGGTCAGGCTGCGATCATCGACGATGATCTCGCTCAGCTTTACGACGATCTGTTCATTCAGACCTGCGCCCCCTGGGTGATTCCCTATATCGGCGATCTTGTCGGCTACCGCTCAATTCGACCGATCCCGCCGAACGACGCAACGACTCGGCTGGAGGTCGCCGACACGATCGGCTTTCGCCGCCGGAAGGGGACGCTGACCATCCTCGACCAGCTGGCGCAGGACGTCACCGGCTGGCCGGCAGTCGCGGTCGAGTTCTTTCAGCGCCTCGCCGTCTCGCAATACGTGCGCAACCATCTGCGCATCGGCAACGCCGTGGTCGATGTGCATGGCTGGCAGGCGGCAGCCGATTTCAACAGCGCGTTCGACACCATGCCGCGGACCGCCGACATCCGCAGCATCGCCAGCGGGCGCGGCCGCTGCAACATTCCCAATATCGGCGATGTTCGTGTGGCGGCTGATGGCGTTCGGCGGCGCGACCCTGCTCACGCCCGCCGCCCCGACGGCCCCGGCGGCGATGAGTACCGCCGCGCAGGTCGGCCCGAACCGCTACACCTTCGATCCGTTCGGCGGCGACGTGCCGTTGATCAACCCGCCGCAGCCCGCATCGGCGCGCTTTCTGCTGACCCAGCGCGCCGGCGTGCCGTTCGCGCTGCGGCGCTTTGCGCTCTATCTCGAACTGGAGGCGCTGCGCGCCCTCGCCGCCCACACGATCGACGCCTACAGCGTGCAATTCTTCGGTGTGCCGCCGGTTCTCGCCGTATATGAGACGGACGGGACGGCCGTCGCCAATACGTCGATCTGCGCCTGCGACCTGAAAGACTGGACTGCGCCGACCGGGGCCGGCATCCGCGTGGCGGTCGATCCGGAACTCGGGCGATTGATGTTCGACGGGCCCCCTCCCGACCCGGTGCGCGTCGCCTACTGCTACGCATTCAGCGGACCCTTCGGCGGCGGGACATACCAGCGCCCCCTCGACCCCGGCGAGGGCGCCGCGACCGACGTCGCCTCTTTTGCGGCGGCCGATCCGGCGGTTTGGCGGGATGGCGTATTCGAGATCGGCGACAGCGGAACGCGCCTCGGAGATCTCGCCCTCGCGCCGGCCGGCGGGCTGGTGGTGCGGGCCGCCGATTTTGTCCGGCCGATCGTGCTCGGCAAAGTTGCTATCGATGCGGTCCCGGGCGGCAGCGTCACGCTGCGCGGCATCGGAATCCGCGACGGCATCCTCGTCCGCAATGCCCCAGCGAGCAGTTCGTCGAGTGCGTCCTCGACCAGCAGCGCAGCAAGCAGCAGCAGCGGCGCCGCCCTTTCATCCGCCCCCGCTGCCGGCGTCGGCAGTGATTTCACGCTGGTCCTCGAACATTGCACGCTGCGCGGGCCGCTGTTGTGGTCTTACGACGGCGGCGGCACGCTGACCATCAGCGGGTCGCTGTGCGCCGCGCTCAACGTCGACGAGCAGGTCGCGATCGACGCCGCCGACAGCGCGATCGACGCCGGGGACGACGGCTCGGCGGCGATCGCCGGCGCGGACGGCGCCGGCCAGTGCGGCGAAGTCGATCTCTCGGCCTGTACGGTCATCGGCCGGATCGTCGCCCGCGAAACCAACTTGATCGAAGACAGCCTCGTGACCGGGATCGCGCGCTTTGAGCGCACTCAGGCCGGATGCGTCCGCTACAGCTATGTCCCGGTCGGATCGACGACCCCGCGGCGCTTTCGCTGCCAGCCGGACCTGGTGATCGATGCCGCGATCGCCGCCGCTGCGAAAGGCGAGGCGGTGTTGAGCAGCGCCGCGCAACAGGCGATCCAAGACGCTGCGGCGGCAGCAGTCGCGCCGGCATTCGTCAGCCGGACGCCGGGGGCGGCGGGCTATCTGCAATTGGCCGATTGGGGGCCGGCGGAGATCGCCGCCGGCGCCGAAAGCGGCGACGAGATGGGGATCTTTCGCGCCCTCTACAACGGGCGCCGCCAATCGAACCTCAACAATCGATTGAGCGAATATCTGCGCATCGGGCTCGAGGCGGGGGTCATCCACGCAACTTGAGCCTGCGAATTGGAGGGAGAGCGCCCGTGAAGGCCGATCGCAGCCGCGACACCTTCGACCCGAAAAAGCACTACCGGCGCGTCATGCACCAGCAGGGCCGGGTCGTCCTCGATGCGGACGACAACGAACAGGTGTCGATTGATCTGGCGACGTCGGAAACAACGATTTCCGACGTGATCGGCCCCGCCGGCGTTCCCGAGGCCTCGCTGTCTTCCGGTTATTCCGGCGGGTTCGCGATCGGTATCGGCAGCAGCTCGGGCAGTTCGAGCAGCAGTTCCGGCGTCGGTTCGAGCAGCAGCTCGGTCAGCGGTCGAGCAGCAGTTCGGGCAGCTCTTCCGCCGCGACCGGGAACGATCTGACGATCGCCCATGGCCGCATCTATGTCGACGGCGTCCTGGTCGTCAACGATCAGGACACGACGCTCCTGACACAACCCTTCCTGCCGCTCGATAGAGGCGATTTGACCGCAGCCGGACTCTCGGGCGCCGGCGTTTATGCCGCCTATCTCGATGTGTGGGAGCGCGTCGTAACGCCCATCGACGATCCGGCGATCCAGGAGATCGCCCTGGGCGGGCCCGACACCTGTCTGCGCACTCAGATCGCCTGGCAAGTCCGGCTGGGTCAGATCGACGGCAACGAATTCGGCGAGAACCCGGCGTGCTCGCAGATCCTGCCGCCTTGGCCTCAAAACCTCAACCAGGGGCTGCTCACGGCCCGGCTGGGGGCGCCGTCCGCGGACCCGGTCCCCTGCGCCTTGCCGCCCCAGAGCGGGTATCGCAGCCTCGAGAACCAGCTCTACCGGGTCGAGATCCATAATGCGGGCGGTTATGGCGCAGCCACATTCAAATGGTCGCGCGAGAACGCTTCGATCGTGTTCGGGATCGTGCCGGCGCCTGGGCAATCGGCGACCGGAACGGTCACCGGGCAGACCCTCTACGTCTCCACCACCGGCCGCGACGCATCGCTCGGGGTAAAGCACAACGATTGGGTCGAACTGATCGACGATCGATCCGAATTCCTGCATGGAGCCGGAGAACTCCTGCAGGTCGACACAAGCGACACCGGTCAGATGACGATCACCCTGTCGACCGCCCCGAATCGGCCGATCGATCTCACTCGCCATCCCAAACTGCGCCGATGGGACCAGTCGCAGAACGCGAGCGGCGGCGGCATCGTCATTCAGGACGGCGCGCCGATCGACCTCGAAAACGGGATTCAGGCGCAGTTCTCGAACGGACAATATGCAGTCGGCGACTACTGGCTAATTCCGGCGCGCACCGCGACGACACAACAGACCGTGGGCACGATCGAGTGGCCCCAAGATGCGGGCGGCAATTATCTGCCGCAGCCGCCGAACGGGATCGTGCACCATTATTGCAAACTGGCGATCGTCGCCTTCGACGGCGTCAACTTTCAGCCGCCTCGGGGTTCCGTCGCCGTCACCGACTGCCGCCTGTTCTTTCCGCCGTTGACCGCGGTCGAGGCCCAGGCGTCGCCCTGCACGCTGACGCTGCTGCCCAATGCGAACTGGGCTGCCCAACTCGCCGCTCTGTTCCCCGGAAATCAGCCCGTCGACGCGGAGATCTGCTTTGCCGCCGGCGAATTCGCCGCGACGCAGCCGGTCGTCGTCGACACCCCCGGAAACGTCAAGGTCACCGGCGCCGGATGGGGTACGAAGCTCGTCGCGCAAGGACTGGAGACCGTCCTGCGCTTCAAGAACTGCGCCAGCGTCGTCGTGCGCGATCTGTCGGCGGCTGCGACGCGCGTCGACAACCCGGTCGATGCGGTTACCCAACATATCGGCGGCTGCTTCGAGTTTGACGACTGCGCCGCGGTCACCGTCGATACGGTCGATCTGACTTGCGCTTCGGCATTATTGTCGGGTGCGGCCTGCCTGACGATCCGCAATACCGTCAGCGCCGCCAATGCCGCCACCGGCGTCGGCGCGGTCCGCGTCAGCGGTTCGCGTTTCACGGTCGGCGAGATGCAGTACGGCATGCTGCTCGTGCACGTTGCTTCGGCCATCGTCGAAGGCAATATTCTCAACCGCACTGCCGCGCCCCCGACCGCTTTCGGCGTCGCGATCGCGAACCCGGCATATCGACGGCTGGTCGAGCGCATTCTTGTCGCCGGTTCGGGGCCGACGCCTTCCGCCTCGTCCTCCGGCAGTTCGACCTCGTCCTCGACAGCCGGGCGGCGACCATCGCCGCGTCCGGCCGCCGCGCGCACCGCCGTCCACACCGCCAATGCCACCGTGCGTATCGGATCGGTCTCGGTCGCCTTCAACACCCCGCAGCAGCTCAGGACCGTGTGGCAGACCTATCTCGACACGACCGGGCCCAGGGAATTCGCCTCGGGCGCCGATCTCCTCAACTACGTGAAACAGTCTGCGACGACGCTGCTGTCGGACCCCTCGGCCCAGCAGCAGTTCTCGGGTTTTCGCGACCTCGTCCGCTTTTTTGCGCGCACCCAATCGACGATCGCCCGCGCCGCCATCGTCGTGGGCGGCCGCGCGGTCACCGCGCTCTCGATCGAGAACAACGTCATCGACGGATTCCTCCAAGGCGTCGTGGTCGGGGTCAGCCACCGCGAGGCGGCCCCGGCGCTGCCTGCGGACAGCGCCGGCACTGTCGCGATCCGCGACAACCGCATCGGCATCGTCCTCGATTCGGTCCTCGCCAAAGCGGCCGGCCGGTACGCGATATATGTGGGCAATGTCGGATCGCTGCAGATCGAGAACAACCGCGCCACGCTGACCGCCCCCAGCGGCGTCGAAAACCTGACCGAGGGCATCCGGGTATTCGGATATCTCGGCCGCAAGATGATTGTGCGGCACAATTATTTGACCCGGTTCCAGACCGGCATCCGGGTCGTCGAAGTTACGGCGCCCGGCAGTTACAATACAATCGCCGCTCCCGGCAGCCAGGCCTATCTATCGGCGATCCGGCCAGGCCCGCTCTGGCTCGTCGCCGACAACGTCCTCGAGGCCATCAGAGTTCCAATCAACGCGCCGTCATGCATGCAGCTCGGCAATACGCAAACGTAGGCCTGCATGCGCACGATCCGGCAAGCGATCGTCGGACGGCAGACTGTGGGCGGGGCGCGTCGCCTACGAGCATGCCGACGCGGTGACGCTCTTTGGGCTTTTACGGCTGGTCGAAGTGGGTGAGTCTTGAGAAAACTGATCCTGCGCAATTTCCAGTCGCCCGGCGACATCGTCATGCTGACGGCCGCCGTGCGCGATTTGCATATGGCCTATCCGGGCCGGTTCCTGACCGATGTGCGCACACCTTGCCCGGCGCTGTGGGAGAACAATCCGCACGTCACGGCGTTGCGCGAGCAGGACCCGGAGGTCGAGCTCATCGACTGCCATTACCCGCTGATCCACCGCAGCAACCACGCGCCCTATCACTTTCTGCACGGCTTTATCGAATATTTGAACGAGAGGCTCGGATTGGCGATAAAGCCGACGCTGTTTCGCGGCGACATTCACCTCTCGGCGCAGGAGAAGTCCTGGATCTCACAGATCGAAGAGATCACCCGGAAGCGCGTGCCGTTCTGGATCGTCGTCGCCGGCGGCAAGCGCGACTTCACGGTCAAATGGTGGGATTGGCGGCGCTACCAGCGCGTCGTCGATTATTTTGCCGACCGCATCGCCTTTGTCCAGGTCGGCGAGGCCGGGCACGAGCATCCGCCGCTGCGCGAGGTGGTCGATCTGCGCGGCAAGACCGATTTGCGGCAATTGGTCCGGCTGGTCCATCACGCCCAGGGCGTGCTGTGCCCGGTGACGCTGCTGATGCACCTCGCCGCGGCGGTCGAGGTCCCGGCGGGAATGCCCAAGAACCGGCCCTGCGTCGTCGTCGCCGGCGGACGCGAGCCCCCGCATTGGGAAGCTTATCCCCATCATCAGTTCCTGCATCGAGCCGGCGCGCTCTTTTGCTGCGACGACGGCGGGTGCTGGAAGTCGCGGGTACGGCCGCTCGGCGACCGCGATCCAAAGGACGGCGCCGACAATCTCTGCGTCGATGTCGTGGGCGCATTGCCGCGCTGCATGCACCTCGTCACCGCCGAGGACGTGATCCGCGCGATCGAGCTGTACTTCGAGGGCGGCGCGATCGCCTACCTGACGCCGAGCGAGCTTGACGCGGTCAAGCAGCGCGCGGCAGCGGCTGCGTAGGCGCCATGGACGCGCTCGGCACCGCAACCCGAGAGCCGATTGCCGCGATCCCCCGGCGGACGGCGCTCAGGCTCCATTTCACGCACGGCCTCGGCGATTGCGCGCATTTCGCGCACCAATTGCCGCTCTATGTGCGGCGCGGCTATCGCATTACCGTCGTGTGCACGCCCGACAAGCACATTGTCTTCGCCGGCAGCGGTGTCGAGGTGTCGAGCGATGCCGCGGGGGCGCAGCATGTTCCGTGGTACGAGGGCCTGGTTCCGGGTCAGGATGCCGACTGGGACACGCTTTGGCGCTGGTCGAAGCCGGGCCGCAATCTCTCGGTTGCGCCGATGCCGGATATCGGCAGCCCGCGGGAGCTCTGGGACGAGTATTGCGCGGAAACGATAAACATTTTGCCGCACCTGCCGGCCGAAGCCTGCCGGGCCGCCGGGCGCTGGCTGCGCGGTCTGGCGCGCCCGATTGTGCTGGTGCATTCGCACGGAAACACCGGCGCCGATCGCAAGAATCTGGAACCCGGATATTGCCGGCGGCTTTATCAGAGACTGCTCGATCGGACCGACGGAACGATCGTTCTGCTCGACTGGGACAACCGAGTGCCGCGCATTGCCCATGGCCGCGCGCGACATCTGACGGATGATTGGGAGCGCATCGATACCGCAACGATGCTCGCCCTGATGTCGCAGTCGGACCTCCTGATCGGCGTCGACAGCGGGCCCCTGCATGCGGCCCGGCTGCTGGATATTCCGGCTATCGGCGTCTGGGCGCATGGCGGCTCGCCGGTGACGTGGTCGCTGCCGCGGTCGCGCCAACTCAATTTCGTGATGTCTCGGGACCGGCCGTCATGGTACGCCCGCACCCGCATCCCATTCCGGTCGATCGCCGCGGGCGAGGGTGAGCCGGCGATCGACCAGATCGCCCTGATGGCGTCCTGGATGCTGTCGCCGCCGCGGTATTTCGACCGTTCCGAGCTTGCCGCCGACGTCCAGCTGCAATGGTTCGTGCGCGAGCGCCTGCGCGGCGGAGACAGCGCCCTCGGCGGCTATGTCGACCGGCACCGGAGCTTTGATCTGGCGCTGCAGCAGATGAACCAGCGCTTTCCGCATCCCCAGGTCGTGGAAACCGGCTGCATCCGCGCCGAGGACGATTTCGCCGGGGCAGGTTTCAGCACCTATTTGCTCGGCGCCTATCTCGAGCCGCGCGGCGGTCATCTGACCTCCATCGACAACGACGTCAATCATTGCGCCTTCGCCCGGCAATGGACCCGTTGCTTCGGGAATACGGTCGAGGTGTGCAACGCCGATTCCGTCGGTTGGCTCGGCGCCTGCGATCGGCCGATCGACCTATTGTACCTGGACAGCCTGGACACCGAGCAGGCCCGCTGCGCGGAGCATGGGCTTGCAGAAATCCAAGCCGCGTATCCGCGCCTGCGGAGCCGATCGCTCGTCGTCTGCGACGACACCGTCTATCGCGGCGGCGCCTTCCACGGCAAGGGAGCGCTGCTGGTGCCGTGGCTCTTGGGCCGCGGCTGGCGTGTCCTCTATTCCGGACACCAAACCGTTTTGTCTTTGTAAGCCCGCGACGACGCGCGCCGCGGACTGGATGCGACGGCAAAGGCGATGAATGCTATTTGTCGAATCGACGGGAGGGGCCGATGTCGGGGTTGCTGACGGACAGCATGTTCGGCTTCAACGCCCTGAGCCTGATCGGGTTTGTGGCGATGGGGCTCGGCCTCACCTTTCGTCGGATGCATACCGCGGGTACGCTCGTTTGCTTCGGGTTGATGTCGGTTGGTACAGTCCTGGTGTTGCTGGGGCTGTACCTCGGTCATCCGGCGGATTGATGTTCGGTCTGCCGGCTGCGGAACGGCTGGGCGAGATCGTTCGGCTAAGAGCCTGACCCAAAAGTTGGTTGCACGAGGCGCAGTGTCGTGGCCCACGGTAGTGGGACTCACCGTGACGGCGAACGGCAATGTGGACGGCGGAGCAGCGTCGAGTTTATCGGCGGGAGGGCGATCATTATCCGAGCGATCTGAAGGACGCGGAGAGGGCGCGGCTGGAGCCGCTGATCCCCAAAGCGTCGCCGGGCGGGCGACCGCGCAAGACCGACATGCGAACGGCGATGAACGCCATCCTCTATCTGCTGCGCACCGGCTGCCCTTGGCGCTATCTACCGCGCGAGAGCTTTCCGCCGTGCGCTCGACGGTCTTCTCGACAGCCAATCGGTCAAATCGGCGGAAAAGGGGGCGGTAAAGACGACAAGGTGGGTTACGACGCCGGCAAGAAGGTGAAGGGCTGCAAGATCCACGCCCTGGTTGACAGCGAAGGGCTTCCGATGCGGGTCGTCGTCCACTCCGCTGCTATTCAGGATCGCGACGGGGCCGTCTTGGTGCTCGACAAAATCCGCCGGCGCTTCCCCTGGCTCGAACTGATCTGGGCTGATGGCGGCTACAACGCGTGGCAGGTCGACGCTGCGGTGGCAAAGGTGCCGCCGCTCCGCATGGAGATCGTCAAGCGGAGCGACGACATGAAGGGCTTCGTCGTCCTGCCGCGCCGCTGGGTGGTCGAGCGCACCTTCTCCTGGTTCGGCCGAAACCGGCGGCTTGCCAGGGATTTCGAGAACCTTGCCGAAACCCTGGAAACCTTCGCTACTCTCGCCGCAATCCAGCTTGCCCTTCGACGGCTCGCCAAGGCGTAGGTCACCAAGCAGGCGCCGGTCGTAGCGCGCCGGTCCAGTTGCCAGCGGCGAACGGCCGTTGTGGGTTTAGTAAAGGGACGTTTCCCGAGACCCACGGGAACGGGCAGGATGCGCCGATTCCAGCCATTCGCACGAACAGGACAGATCGGTGCAAGTCGAGCGTGAAATCTTCCTATCTTAGCCGCGGCGTCGTCTCCGCGGCGTCACTTCAGCGTCGTAAATCCACGCAGAGAGGAAATAGCGGGTGGGTCATACGACTAGCCAGCCGTCGCCGCTCGGCCAGTGGCGCGTTAGTCAAACGGCGTCGGTGAAGTACGGTTGCGACGGCTCAAGGGTCTGTGCCGGCACACGCCGCCGCACGGCTCTGCTTCCGCGTGGCCCGGTCCCCACCGGGATTTTCCCGAAGGACCGGCGCCATCGCGGAACTTGAGTGTCAGGCGGGGCCCAGATCGCGTTCGATGTGGAAGGCCGGGTCCGGGCCACGGACTGGACCGCGCCGGACGCGCATTGCGGTGCTGGTACGAGGGCCGCTACACCGGCGTCTTCCCCCGCAGGGTGTATTTATTGGTGTTGTTGGTGCCGGAGCCGACGTCGCAGGTTCCGGAATAGTGGGGGTTGTCGCTTGTCACGTTCCCGGAATTGGGGCCGGCAACCGGATTATCGTAGTACAAATCCAAAGTTACCCCTGCCGCGGCGCCCATGACATTGCCATGGAATGGCAGCGGTCCGTAGCGCAGCCGAGATCGAGACCGCGATGACGACATTGGCCCGTGAGCCGGGCGACGGATTGATCGTGCCGCCGGACGGCTTCCTGACGGTCAGAGCAAGCCGATTATGAACTCGGTCTGGTCGAGAAGTAACCTGCGAGCTATTGTTGGCGACTTTTCGTGGTGCGGGACGGCTTGGCTTGACATGGCGTCTCGCTGTGGGAGGAATTAACCGAGATGCTTGAGAATACGTTAAGGCCGCATTTTGCGGGGAGCGCAACACGCGAGGCAGCCGGTGCAGGAGCCGACCCAATAACGACTGGCATTAGGCTTAAAGCCGCGAGGCGCTCGGCCTGCGAATTCCACTCACCGTGCTCGCCAGCGCCGATAAGGTCATCGACGTAGCGATCGGTCGTAAACGGCCGCTCGTGGGGCAGATTGAGCGGTTCACATGGCCAAGGCTGAATGACTGTATCGGCTTCGAAAGCGGTCCGTGGCTGTTGACGATCGGCGGCGGGAGCTTTTGAGTCAGGCTCTAAGAGCCACCGATATTCGATGGGATGTGCGACGCTTATGGCGCTCGACGAATACCAGCGGAAACGGGATTTTCGCAAAACGCCGGAGCCCTCGGGCGCGCGACCGCCGCGCCGCAAGGCCCGAGCGCCGTTGTCGTTCGTGATCCAAAAGCACGCCGCCCGCCGGCTGCATTACGATTTCCGCCTGGAACTCGACGGCGTGCTGAAAAGCTGGGCGGTGCCGAAGGGTCCGAGCCTCGATCCCGGCGAGAAGCGGCTGGCGGTCGAGGTCGAGGACCACCCGCTCGAATATGGCGGGTTCGAGGGCGTCATCCCCGAGGGCGAATATGGCGGCGGCACGGTCATGCTGTGGGACCGCGGGTACTGGCTGCCGGCCGATCCGGACCCGATGGCGGCCTACGCCGGCGGCATGATCAAATTTGCCTTGCAGGGCGAAAAGCTGCATGGCGATTGGGTGCTGGTCCGCATCCGCGGCCGCAAAAAGGCCGACCAGAGGCAGCGGAACTGGCTGCTGATCAAGGAGCGCGACACGGCGGCCGCGCCGGGGAGCGGCGATGCCGTCGTCGCGCGACCATCCGCTCAGCGTCGAGAGCGGCCGGTCTCTGGATGAAATCGCCGCCGATCGCGACCGGGTCTGGCACTCGACGCCGACCCGACAGCGTCGCCGCCGGGCCGACTGGCTCGACTGGTGCGCCGAAACCGCGGCGGCCGCCCGCGATCCCCGGCGCGCGCAACGCTGAGATGCCCGAGCAGCCGAAACCGCAGCTCGCCAGCCTGGCGCAGCATGCCCCCGACGGCGACGATTGGCTGCACGAGATCAAATATGACGGCTACCGCCTGCTCGCCCGGATCGAGCATGGCGAGGTCCGGCTGATCACCCGCGGCGGCCTTGATTGGACCGCCAAATTTCGGGAGCTGGCGCAGGCGTTCGCCGGGCTTGCCGTCGATGCGGCACTGATCGACGGCGAAGTCGTCTGTCCGATGCCCGACGGCACCACCAGCTTTTCTGCCTTGCAGGATGCCATCGCCGCCGGCGCGACCGGCGGGCTGGCGTTTTTTGCCTTCGACCTGTTGCATCGCGACGGGTCGGATCTGACCGGAGCCAGGCTCGAAGATCGCAAAGCGGCGCTGGCCGATATTATTCCGCCGCAGGCGCAGGGCATGCTGCGCTACAGCGACCACCAGATCGGGCAGGGGCCGGCGGTGCTGCGCCAGGCCTGCCGTTTCGGTCTCGAAGGCATCGTCGCCAAGCGCCGCGATGCGCCCTACCGGGCCGGCCGCAGCGCCAGCTGGCTCAAGCTCAAATGCGGCAACCGCGCCGAGTTCGTGGTGGTCGGCTTCACCGATCCGGCGGCGAGCCGCGAGGGGTTCGGCGCACTGCTGCTCGGCTGTCACGACCCGCAGCGCGGCCTGCGCTATGCCGGCCGCGTCGGTACCGGATTCAACACGATGCAATTGCTGGCCTTGCGCCGGCAACTCGACGCCCTGGCGAGGCGCGACCCAGCCGCTGCGCTGCCGCAGGCGGTGCCGCTGCAAGGGCGTCCACTGGGTCGAGCCGCGCCTCGTCGCCGAAATCTCGTTCGCCGGCTGGACCGCCGATGCGTTGTTGCGGCAGGCCTCGTTCCAGGGACTCCGCGAGGACAAAGATGCGGCTGAAGTCGTTTGCGAGGCGGTATCTTCGACAAATGCGAGCCCCGCTGTGCGCGACCCGAAACAGGCCGACCCGCCGGCGCCCACCCCGACGCCGTCCTCGCCCGCCCGCGACGGCAGCCTCGAATTCGCCGGGGTGCGCCTCAGCTCACCCCGAGCGCATCCTTTATCCCGACCAGGCGCTGACCAAGCTCGATCTGGCGCACTACTACGCAGCGGTCGCCGAGTGGGCCTTGCCGCATCTCGGCCATCGGCCGCTGACCCTGGTGCGCACTCCGGGCGGGCAGGGCAAGAAAAGCTTTTATCAGAAGCATGTCGGCGCCGGCATGCCGAAAGCGATCGGCGGCGTCGACATCGCCGATCCGGAAAACGATGCACCGGCCCCGGTCGTCGAGGACCTCGCCGGGCTCGTCGCCCTGGTGCAGATGAACGTGCTCGAAATCCACCCGTGGGGCGCCGCGGTCGCCAATATCGAGACCCCCGACCGGGTCACCTTCGACCTCGACCCCGATGCCGGCCTGCCTTGGCAGCGGGTGATCGAGGCGGCGCTGGCGGTACGGGCCGCGCTCGCCGGGATCGGGTTTGAGAGTTTTGTCAAAACCACCGGCGGCAAGGGTCTGCACGTCGTCGCCCCGCTCTCGCCAAAGCTCGGCTGGGACCCGGTCAAGGCCTTCACCCGATGGGTGGCGGAGCGCCTGGCCGAGCAGAGCCCGGCGGCGTTCACCGTCAATCAGAGCCTGCGGGCGCGGCACGATCGCATCTATATCGATTATCTGCGCAACGGCCGCGGCGCCACCGCGATCGGCGCCTATTCGCCGCGGGCAAGGCCCGGCGCGACGGTATCGACGCCGTTGTTCTGGCATGAGGTCGAGCACGGCCTGCGCCCGGACGGTCTGACCGTCGCCACATTGCCGGGGCGCCTTGCCGCGCTCGAAACCGACCCATGGGCGCAGATCGGCAAGCTCCGGCAATCGATCGGCGCCGCTTTGCGGCGGCGGGTCGGGATCTGATCCATGGACGGCTTTTTGCGTCGCTTGCCGCTCTGCTGACGCCCTTCTGACGCTCCGGGTTGCGGAACGCGGCCGGTTGTGGCTTCGTTCAACCTCGCAACGGTCACCGGCGAAGGAGAGGCAAGATGCCGCGCGCCAGTTGGAACGGGTTTCTGCGGTTATCCCTGGTCACCTGCCCGGTCGCGCTGGTCCCGGCGACGACCGAGGCCAAACGCATCCGGCTCAACCAGCTCAGCGCCGCAACCGGCAATCGGGTGGCGCAGCAGCTCGTCGAACTCGAAAACCGGCGAGACCCTCGACCGCGATCAGATCGTCAAAGGCTACGAATACGAGCGCGGCCGTTATGCCACGATCACCGATGACGAGCTGAAGGACATCCAGATCGAATCCTCGAAGATCATCGACCTCGACCGGTTCGTCGACCGCGACACGGTCGATCCGCTCTATCTCGACACGCCCTATTACGTCTATCCCGACGGCGAGTTGGCGGCGGAGACCTTTCGGGTGATCGGCCAGGCGATGGCGCACAAGAACAAGGTCGGGCTCGGCCGCGTGACGATTTCGAGCCGCGAGCGGCTGGTGTTGGTCGAGCCGCGCGAGGCCGGGTTGCTGATGTCGACCCTGCGCTCGGCCGACGAAGTGCGTCCGGCCGAATTCGGCGCCAAGGCAAAGGGCGAGGCCGACCCCGACATGGTGGCGATCGCCGAGACGATCATCGAACGCCGCGCCGGCGCTTTCGAGCCGGCGGAATTCCGCGACCGCTATCAGGACGCCCTGCGCGAGCTGGTCATGGCCAAGACCCAGGGGCTGGCGAGCGCGCCGCGCGCCATCGAGGAGCCGCCCAAGGTCATCAACCTGATGGAAGCGCTGAAACGCAGCCTCGCCCAGGACGCCGGCGCGAAGAAGTCCGCGACCGGGGCGGACGCGGCGACCGAAGCCGCCCCGGCCAAATCCAAACGCGGCAAGGTTACGCCGGACCGGCGGCAGACGGCGTTGCTGATGCCGGTCGCAGGCGGGCTGTCGAAACAGGATCAGGAAGCCGAGCCGGAAACGGCGCCGGCGCCGCGACGGCGCAAGAAGGATGACGAGCCGGCCTCGGCCTCGGTGACCGCGCTGGCGCCCCGCCGCAGGAAGGCCTGATCCGCAAGCGGCGAAGGAGAGAGACATGAGCGATCGGCAGATTACCGCGTTGCGGGCCAAACTGGCGGGCCGGCCGCGTTCCGACGATTACCGTCAGCGCCGCCGCGATATCGATGCGCGCGGTCTCGCCTATGGGCTCCCCGGAGATGTCGCGGTCGAACCGCTCAACGCGAACGGCGTGCGGGCGGAATGGACCGTGACGCCGAACGACGACCGCGACGCCGCGCTCCTTTATCTGCATGGCGGCGGCTATGTGATCGGCTCGCTCGACAGCCATCGCCATCTGGCGGCCGAAGCCGGCCGCGCTGCCGGGATTGCGGCCCTCGCCCTCGATTATCGGCTGGCGCCCGAGCATCCGTTTCCGGCGGCGGTCGACGATGCGCTCGCCGGCTATCGCTATCTTTTGGCGCGCGGCATCAAGCCGGGGAGGGTGGCGCTCGCCGGCGACAGCGCCGGCGGCGGCCTCGTCGTCGCGCTGATGGTGGCGATCCGCGACGCCGGGTTGCCGCAGCCGGCCTGCGGCTGGTGCATCTCGCCCTGGGTCGACATGGAGGCGATCGGCGAGACGATGGCGAGCAAGGCCGAGGCCGATCCGACCGTGCAGCGCGCCGGCATCCGCGACATGGCGAAACTCTACCTGAACGGCGCCGATCCGCGCTCGCCGTTGGCCGCACCGCTTTACGCCGATCCGACCGGACTGTCGCCGTTGTTGATCCAGGTCGGCGCCTGCGAAACCTTGCTCGACGACGCGATCCGGCTGGCGCGGCTGGCCGGCGCCGCCGATGTGCGGGTCGATCTGCAGGTCTGGCCCGAGATGATCCATGTCTGGCACCTGTTCCATCCCGAACTCGACGCCGGTCTGGACGCGATCAAGGCCGGCGGCGCCTTCATCCGGGCCAGCCTCGGCTGACCGCGGCAGCGGCAGCCGGCGTACCGGCCCGCTGGTGCAATTTCAGCGCTGGTCGGCCGCGAACCGCTGATCGCAGCCCGAGCTGTTCCCAGCGTATTTCGGCTGCCGCATTCCGCCCGGCAACGCGCCCGAACGCCAGGCATTCCCCGATATTTCCGGTGCCTTGGTACATGTAGCTGTAGATCGACCCCAGTTCTCCCGCACTGTAGAGCCGGGCGATGGGCGTGCCGTCGGGCCGCACGATCTGCGCCTTCTCGTTGCGTCTCGGGCCGCCTTGGGTATTGAGCATCGAGGGCGAAAGCTCGACCGCATAAAAGGGCGGGTCGACGATCGGCTGCAGCATCAGGGTCCGGCCGAAATCCGGGTCGTGCCTTGCCTCGCAATGGCCGTTCCACCGGCCGACGGTGTTTACGAGCGCAGCGGGGTCGAGGCCCAGGACCGAGGCCAGGGCCGACAGATCGCCGGCGGATTTGATCCAACCCTTCGCCAGTTCGGCGCTGTTGTTCTCGCTCCAATCGTAGCGCTCGATTATCTGCGTCCAACCGTGGCTCGGGTGCTTATCGTAGAGCGGGCCGGCGGAGAACAGCGTGCGGTCGAAAATCATAAACATCGGGCACGGGGTGGACAGCGGCAGCCAGCGGCCATTCACCGGGATTTTTCCGTGACGGGTTTTGTACTTTTCGTCGGCAAAGCGCCTGGCGTCCGGACCCACCACGATCATCCCGCCCGGCGTCTGTTTGCTGTAGTGCAGCGCCTGCATCGAGAATGTCGTGCGGATTTCCGCGACTTTCAGCGCCATCGAGGGGCCGGCGTAGTTGTTCATGTGCCAGAGATCGGCGCCGACCGACATCGCCATGGCGATGCCGTCGCCTTCGTTGTAGGGCGTGCCGGAAGTGTAGCAGTACGGAACCCCAGGTAGATAATTTCGAATCATTTCCTGGTTGTTCTCAAAGCCGCCGCAGGTCAGCACCACTGCCTTGGCGGCCTTGACGTAGATCGATTTATTGTCCCGCTCGGCCCGCACCCCAAGAATTTCCTTGGTAATGTTGTGCTGGATCAGTTCTCTCGCCGGCGTTTCGTAGAGAATAGAGATCGGGCGCTGCTTGACCAGGCGCTCGAACAGTTTCCAGGTGTACGAATACCCATAGGTGGGGCCATCGTGGAATTTGTGCACGCAGCCCGAGCCGGGCAGATCCGGGAATTCGATGCCGACCGGCGGATGCTGATGCTCTTGCGGATCGCCGCCGAGGCTTTCGAGCCATGCATTGTTGCGGCACATCTCCTGCGCCCACACTTTCACCATGGCCTCGCGGCACGGCGTAGGGTCCGCACAGGGCGGTCAGATAGGCGATGGCGTCCGTGACCGATGAGGTATTCAGATATCCCTGGCCGGCGACTCGCGTGTTGCCGCCTTCCTGACCTTCGGGCGCTTTTTCCAGGATGACGACCTTGGCCCCCTGATCGTGGGCAGCGACCGCCGCGGCCACGCCGGCGGCGCCGAACCCGACGACGACGACATCCGCTTCCCCATCCCAGTTAGGCAGCGCCAAAGGTTCCCGCTCCATCGAGAGTCCTCATTTCACTGCGAGGAGTATGTTCCGAGGGATTTTCTCGACGGGCCGCTGTCGGTGTCCGGACACGCCGAGCCGGCCTCTCAACGCAACAACCCGGCCGCCTTGGGCCGGGTTGTCTGGACGAGGCCTCCGACGCGGAGGCGAGCGCGCTCTACTCCGCGGCTGCCAGGTTCGGGGTCGCCTCCAATGGCAGGCCCGGATGACCGGTCAATCTCTCGCCTTCCGCCCACATTTCGAGCGCCTGCTTCTTCATCGCCGGAAGAACGGAGGCGATTTTGTCCCTGTCGAGATCGGCCGCGATCCCCGGATAGCCGGCCCGTTCGATCATCACCGGCAATTTCCCGGCGTCGAACTGCTCCAACGTCCATGCAAGCGGATCTTCGACCAAGGTCCGGTCCCAATAGATGCGATGGTTCTTGTTGCGCGGGCCATAGTGGTAATGCGCGCCGTTCCAGAAATGATCAAAGGCCAGAAGCTCGGTTTCCTCGGTGTATGCCTTACCCGGCGTCCCGCCGATATCGGCCAGGACGTGGATGGCGAGACCGCCGTCGCCCATCGGCAGCCGCCGCATCTCGAGCCCGAACCTGATGTTGCCGGCCTCGAAGATATGCGTGCCCCGGTTGTGTTTGACGGTGTTGCGCTTGGCGGCATAGAGCGTGCGGGCGCAGGCTTCCACCTCGGGCAGGACGCCCGCCACCTCGGCAAGATCCGTCGCGGCGGCGATCTGCGGGTAGCCGGCCCGCTCCAGCATCTTCGGCAGCTTGGTGCGCAGCGTCTTGATGGTCCAGCCGATCGGGTTGCCGTCGACGGTCGAATCCATCCGGAAGAGGTTCGTCAAGGCGGTCCCGCCCAGCATCTCGGGTCCGGCGACCTCCAGCTCGGTATTTTCCGGGCCGTAGACGTAGCTCTTCTCGAAATCGAAGCAATTGAACCGCAGCAAAGTCGTCGGCCTGCCGGCGACGTCCGCCGCCACGGTGATCGCGACGCCCTGGTCCGCATGGTCCTGAATGTTGCCGTCCCACAGTTCGTGCTTCACCGCGAACGTCAACGGGCCGGCGGTAAAACTCGTCTTCGGTACCACTGTCATCATGTCCGGACACTCCTTTTTTGAGAGGCTGGTCAGAGCTTAACCCCGCTGCTCCTTGACGTGTAATTGTTTTTTGCAACCGATGCCGGGTCACGTACGAAGCAGCGCCGCCATGACCCGGTCGCGGGTCAGCGGCAGATCGCGCAGCCGCGCCCCCAGCGCATGCGCCACCGCATTGCCGATCGCGGCGACGGTCGGGCCGCCGCTCGCCTCGCCGACCCCGAGCGGCGGCCGGTCCGCCATCGGACCGACGAGTTCGACCGTCACCTCGGGCACCTCGCTGAAGCGCAGCACCGGGTAGCTGTCCCAGTCGCGCGACGCGATCCCGCCGCCGTCGAGGCGCACACCCTCCTTCAGCGCCCAGCTCGCCGCCTGGATGATGCCGCCTTCGAGCTGGTTGATCGCGCCATCGGGGTTGATGACGAGGCCGGCATCCGCCGCGCACCATACGCGCAGCAGGCGGACGGCTTCGTCGACCTCGACCTCGGCGACGACCGCGGCATAGGCCGCGAGGTTCTTGTAACGGGCAAAGCCGATGCCGCGGCCGCGCCCGGCGCCGGCCGGCATTTCCGCCTTCCAGCCGCCGATCCGGGCCGCATGCTCGACGACCGCTCGCGCCCTCGGATCGGACAGCATCGACAGCCGATAGGCGACCGGGTCCGCGCCGGCCTCTTCGGCCAGTTCGTCGACGAACGATTCGATTGCAAACACGTTGAGCGTCGCGCCGAGGCCGCGCAATGACGAGGTGCGAACCGGGGTCTCGGCGATCAGATGGTGCAGGATGCGCTTTGCCGGGAAATCGTAGAGCGGCTCGCCGTTGCGGGTGCCGGCGCCCGGCGGGTCGGACGATTCGGTGGCGGGCGGCGCCGGCGGCGGGTTCGGCAGCGCCTCGGCGGCCAGCAGATTGCCGCCGCCGCCCGGCCGGCTGCCGTGCCGTCCGCTCCAGATCTCGGTGGTCCAGTCGGCCGGGCGTTCCGACCCGTCGAGCGCCGCGCGCGCCGTCACCACCATCGCCGGGCTGACCGGCTCGAAGCCGAATTCGTCCTCGCGCCGCCAGCGCACCCGCACCGGCTTTCCCGGCATCCGCACCGCGATGACCGCGGCATCGGCCGCGGCATCGTCGGCGCCGTTGTGCCCGTAGCAGCCGGCCCCTGCACATGCCTGACCGAGATCGCAGCGGGATCGAGCCCGAGGGTCCGCGCCAGCGCGGCGCGCAGCGGGTAGACCCCCTGCGAATGCGTCCACACCTGCAGCCGCCCGTCGCGATAGACCGCCAATGCGCAGGACGGCGCGATCGAAGCATGCGCGACGTGCATTCGCGTGTAGGTCGCCTCATGCCGGCTCGATCCGGCGGGCCGATCGGATGGCGGCGGGCCGACGAGTCGATCGATCGATGGCTGTTGCAGCAGCCATCGCGCTTCTTCCTGGTAGGGATTGATCGGGTCGACGCCGTCCCAGACGACATGGTTCGATGCCACGGCAGCCACCGCTTCGACGGCCGTCTCGTCGGCGCCGAGGATGGCGAGAAAATTGCCGTCGCGGACGATCTCGATCGGCGCACCCTTTGCCGCACGATGGAGTGCGGCCTCGTCGATCGCGCCGAGCGTCGCGCCGCGGCGCGGTTGGCGGACCACGCGGGCATGCGCCATGCCGTCGAGAGCCAGATCGTGGACGAATACCGGCTCGCCGAACACCTTCGCGGCGAGGTCGATGCGCGGTGCGTTCCGTCCGACGATCCGGTAATCGCCGACTGTCTTGGCCGGCGGCCGGCCGGTGGCGTGACGAGCGAGATCGACCGCGCCGGCAAGCGACCAGTAATCCTGGCCGGTCGGCTGGCCGCGATGGAATATCGCGCCGTCGCGAACCGACATCTCCGGCCAGGACCAGCCGAAATTCGCCGCGGCATGATCGAGAAACAGGGCGCGCACTTCGGCGCAGGCCATGCGCAAGGCGACGCCGCCGAATTGGATCGACTGGCTGCCGGCGGTATAGCCTTCGTTGGGCGTCAGATCGGTGTCGCCCGAGGCGAGCCGGATACGATCGAGCGCCACATCGAGTTCGTCCGCCGCGATCTGCCGCATCGCGGTCAGAACGCCCTGGCCGATCTCGACCCGACCGGTCGCGACCGCAACATGTCCCGGCTCGGGAAATCGCACCCATTGATCGAGGCGGGGATTGCCGGCGAGCAGCGGCGGCAACGCCGCGGGCGCGGTGGCGCTCATCGGGCGGCTTCCCCCTGCATCCGCGCGGCGGCCAGGCCGATGGCGCGCAGGATGCGGTTATGGCTGCCGCAACGGCAGATATTGCCGTCGAGCGCGGCGGCGATTTCGGCGCGCGACGGCGCCGGGTTTTGGTCGAGCAATGCCTTGGCCGAGATCAGGATGCCGGCCAGACAATAGCCGCACTGGCCGGCCTGCTCGTCGAGAAACGCCTGCTGCAGCGGGTGCGGCCGGTCCCGCGTGCCGAGCCCCTCGATGGTCACGATCTGCCGACCGGCGACCGTCGAGAGCGCTTTGCCGCACGAGTTCTCCGCCGCGCCGTCGATCAGCACCATGCAGCTGCCGCACTGCTCCAGACCGCAGCCGAATTTCGTTCCGGTCAAGCCGAGGTGGTTGCGCAGGATGTCGAGCAGCGGGGTGTCGCCGTCGGCGGCGACATCGACCGCGCGTCCGTTGACGATCAAGGCGAAGGATTGCATCGCAATCTCGCGGGGATACGCCGCCACGCCGGCGATGGCCGGGTTCTTTATCATCGGGTCGAAATCCATGGGGTGCCTCCAAGACGGCGCATCGCGCCATCGTCGCATCTTCGCCGCGAGCGGTCCATCGCCGCAGGTCGGCGGCGCCGCAAGCCGTTTTGCCGCCCGGCAAAGATCGATTAGAATGAATGCATCCGAACCGTCATCAAAAAACCGCCATCGAGAGAGGGACACCGGGATGCCGAGCATCGAACACCACGGCGCGCAGATCTATTATGAGGAATTCGGCCAGGGCTTTCCGATCCTGACCTTCGCGCCGGCCGGGCTGCGGTCGGTGATCGACGTCTGGAGCCAGCCCTCGGCGCCGATCAACCCGACCACCGAGTTTGCCGCGCATTATCGCGTCATCGCGATGGATCAGCGCAACGCCGGCGGCAAGTCGCGGGCGCCGATCGCCGCGCGGGACGGCTGGGACGACTACACCGGCGACCATCTCGCGGTTCTCGACCATCTGCGCATCGACC
This sequence comes from uncultured Alphaproteobacteria bacterium, assembly GCA_963701815.1. GTDB lineage: Bacteria > Pseudomonadota > Alphaproteobacteria > ATCC43930 > CGMCC-115725 > AP-15. The sequence continues at coordinate 201,896 of CAVPBN010000006.1, read as the reverse complement.
GTTGCCATCTCTATGGCCAGTGCATCGGCGGCTCGTTCATCGTCAACATGCTGAAGCACCATCCGGAGCGCGTCGCCGCCGCCGTCCTGGCCCAGCCGATCGGCCGGGTCGGACCGATGACCGGCCGCACGGCCAACTTCAACGGCTGGGCCGAGACGGTGAAGGATCGCCCCGACGTCAGCGAGGCGGTGCTGAACGCATTCAACGACAACCTTTATGCGCCAGGCTTTGTCTATTGCGCCGATCGCGATTTCGTGAAGACGATCAAGGCGCCCTGCCTGGTGCTGGCGGGCAACGACGAGGCGCATCCCTGGGCGATTTCGGAGGAACTCTCGAAGCTGCTGCCGAATTGCGAGTTCGTCGCCGAGTGGAAGACCGAACCGGCGCTGACCGCGGCGCGCGCCCGCGTCAAGGAGTTCCTGGCCAAGCACACGCCGGCCCGGTAACTCGCCGGGACGAAATCCGGTCTTCACGCCAAAGCTGCCGGGGCGCGGCAAATTCCGCTGGCCGCTTCGGAGGTTGTGAACCTTTCGATGGCCGCTGCGAACGGTGCCGTGCGTCCTTCGAGACAGCCGCTTCTTATGCTGAGAAGGCACGCGGCGCGTCTCGAAGAACGCAGATGTTCGTGCGGCCACCCTTTACCAATTCCTGTACGCGCTCACTCCACCGTCACGCTTTTGGCGAGGTTGCGGGGCTGGTCGACGTCGGTGCCCTTGATCACGGCGACGTGGTAGGCGAGGAGCTGGACCGGTATCGCGTAGAGCAGCGGCGCCACGAACGGGTCGCAGCGCGGCACCGTGATCCCTGAAGCGAGCCGGCCGCCGAGCCGGGCGACGCCGGCGGCGTCGGAGATCATCACGACGCGGCCGCCGCGGGCCATGACCTCCTCGACATTGGCAAGCGTCTTTTCGAACAGATCGTCGGGCGGGGCCAGCACGATGACCGGCACGCTCTCGTCGATCAGCGCGATCGGGCCGTGCTTCATCTCGCCGGCGGCGTAGCCTTCAGCGTGAATATAGGAGATTTCCTTCAGCTTGAGCGCGCCCTCCAAGGCCAGCGGAAAGGCGCTGCCGCGGCCCAGATAGAGCACGTCGCGCGCCTCGGCGATCACCGCGGCGATCGCCCGCAGCCGCTCGTCGTGGTTCAGGATCTCGGCCGCCCGCGACGGTATCTCGGTCAGCGAGCCGACCAGTTCGGCCTCGCGGGCTTCGCCGATCGCACCGCGGGCTCGCGCCAACGCCACCGTAAAGCCGGCAAGCACGGCGAGCTGGGTGGTGAACGCCTTGGTCGAGGCGACGCCGATCTCGGGTCCGGCCAAGGTCGGCAGGACGACGTCGGCCGCGCGCGCGATCGAGCTTTCCGGCTGGTTGACGACGGCGATGATCTTTTGACCTTGCGCCTTGGCATAGCGCAACGCGGCCAAAGTATCGGCCGTCTCGCCCGACTGCGAGACGAAGATTGCGGCGCCGCCGCGGGGCATGGCCGGCGTTCGATAGCGGAACTCCGAAGCGATATCGACCTCGACCGAAATGCGGGCGATCCGCTCCAGCCAGTATTTGGCGACGATGCCGGCATGCCAGGCGGTGCCGCAGGCGATGATCGTGACGCGGTCGATCCCGCCGAGCGCAAACGGCAATTCGGGCAGATGCACCGTGCGGGTCGCGGGGTTGATCAAGGCGTTGATCGTGTCGCCGATCACCGCCGGCTGTTCGAAGATCTCCTTTTGCATGAAATGGCGGTAATTGCCCTTGCCGATCAATGCCCCGGACGCCGCGGATTGGCGGATCGGGCGCTGAACTTCGGCATTGTCGGCGTTGAAGATCGTCACGGTGCGCGCGGTAACGACCGCCCAATCGCCCTCTTCGAGATAGCTGATCCGGCGGGTCAGCTGCGCCAGCGCCAAAGCGTCCGAGCCGAGAAACATCTCGCCGTCGCCATAGCCGATCACCAGCGGCGGACCGCGGCGGGCGCCGATCAAGAGATCGGGCTCGCCGGCGAACAGGAAGGCGAGCGCGAAGGCGCCATCGAGCCGCGCCAAAGTGCTCGCCACCGCCTCGCGCGGCGACAATCCCTGATCGAGAAACCGCGTCGTCAGGATCGCCACCGCCTCGGTGTCGGTCTCGGTCCGAAAGTCGTAGCCGAGCCCGGTCAACTCGGCCCGCAGCGCCTGGTAATTCTCGATGATGCCGTTATGGACGATCGCGACCCGGGCGGTGGCGATCGGGTGGGCGTTGCTCTCGGTCGGCAGGCCATGCGTCGCCCAACGGGTATGGCCGATGCCGATCGTCCCCTGCACCGGCTCCCGGTCGAGTCGCCGGGCCAGGTTGTGCAGCTTGCCCTCGGCCCGCCGGCGCTCGATACGGCCGTCGACCAAGGTGGCGATTCCGGCCGAATCGTAGCCGCGATATTCGAGGCGGCGCAGGCCTTCGATCAGCCGCGGCGCCACCCCGTTCTTGGCGATGATGCCGACGATCCCGCACATCAGCCGGGCCTCCGCCGCGCTGCGCGGATCGCGGCGGCGCGGCCGGGCTTGTCGACCTGCCGGCCGCGGCCGATCGACAGCGCGTCGGCGGCGACGTCGCGGGTGACGACGCTGCCGGCAGCGACGATCGCTCCCGAACCAATTGTGACCGGCGCCACCAGCGCGGTGTTGGAGCCGATAAAGGCGCCTTCGCCGATCACCGTGCGGTGCTTGTCGATGCCGTCGTAATTGCAGGTGATTGTGCCGGCGCCGATATTGCTGCCGGCGCCCACCTCGCTGTCGCCGAGATAAGAGAGGTGCATGGCGTGAACGCCGGCGCCGAGACGGGCGGCCTTGACCTCGACGAAATTGCCGACCCTGACTTCGGCTTCGAGCACCGCGCCCGGACGCAGCCGGGCGAAAGGTCCGACGATCGAGCCGGCCCCGATGCAGGCGCCTTCGAGATGCGAGAAGGCGCGGATACGCACGCCGTCGCCGAGGGTCACGCCGGGGCCGAACACGACGTTCGGCTCGATCGCGACGTCGCGCCCGAGCCGGGTATCGGCGCAGAAGAACACGGTCTCCGGCGCGGTCAGAGTGGCGCCCGCCTCCATCGCCGCATGACGCAGCCGGCGCTGCATCAGCGCCTCGGCCTCGGCCAGTTCGGCGCGGGAGTTGATCCCGACCAGTTCGTCGGTCGGCAGCTCGACCACCCGGCATCGCAGGCCCTTGTCGCGAGCGAGACCGACGATGCCGGTCAGGTAGAATTCGCGTTTTGCGTTGCCGCGATCGAGGGTTTCGACAAGCCGGGGCAGATGGCGCGCCTGGGCCAGCAGCAGACCGCCCCAGCAGAGCCCGATCCGGCGTTCCTCCGGGTCGGCGTCGGCGGCCTCGACGATATTCCTGACCTCCCCGTCCGGCGCTGTGACGAGCCGGCCATAGGGGCCGGGATCGGCCGGGCGCATGCCGGCCAGCAGGATTGCCGCCGGCGTCTGTTGCTGGGCCGCCAATAGTTGCGCCAGGGTTTCGCTGCGCAGCAGCGGCGTGTCGCCGAACAGCACCAGCACATTCTCGATCCCGCCGGTCGGCGCCAGACGCGGAGCCAGGGCGGAGAGCGCGACGCGCACCGCATCGCCGGTGCCGAGCGGCGGGTCTTGGACGACGGTCTCGGCCGGGGCGGCGAAGCGGGCGACCTCGTCCATCCGCGGTCCGATCACGACGATCGTCGCCGCCGGCGCGACCGGGCCGAGCGCCTGCAGCAGATGACCGATCATCGGCCGGCCGGCGACCGGATGCATGACCTTGGGCATCGCCGATTTCATCCGCGTGCCGGACCCGGCGGCAAGAATGACCGCAGCGAAGGGGGATAGGCTCATCGCTCGCTCGCAACGCAACAAAGGAAACGCAGCGTGACCATCGATTGTCGTCCCATCGCCGGCAAGACACAGATTGTTGCCGAATATAGCGCCGCGGGCCCCGCGCCGGAACGCCGCCGCGGCGCATCCTGATTGTCGACGCCGACGCCGTTAACAAACTGTTGCAGAGCGGCGCGCCGACGAGGCAGTTTGACCGCGATGAAAAGTTTTTTGCTGGTTTTCGATCTCGACGGCACGCTCGTCGACAGCGCGCCCGATCTGGGGGCCGCGCTCAATAGGATGCTGCGCGAATACGGGCGGCCGCCGTTGTCGCCGCAGCAGGTCAAAAGCATGATCGGGGACGGCACGGCGATGCTGGTCGCGCGCGCTCTCCAGGCCAGCGGCGCCGAATGCAGCGAATCGGCGGCGGCGTTGCCGCGCTTCCTCCAACTCTACGAAGCCGGGGCGACCCGACTGACCAAGCCTTATCCCGAGGTGGCGGAGACCCTGGCGGCGCTGCGCCGGCGCGGCTATCGCACCGGGGTCTGCACCAACAAGCCGCAACATGCCACCCATACCGTGCTCGAAGGCCTGGGCCTGCTGCCGCTCTTCGACGGCATCGCCGGCGGCGATCGCTTCGCCGTCAGAAAGCCCGACCCGGGTCATCTGTTGGGCCTGATCGGCGAACTCGGCGGCCGGGCCGACCGGTGTGCGATGATCGGCGACAGCGAGAACGATGCGGCGGCCGCCCACGCCGCCGCCGTGCCGCTCGTGCTGATGCGCTACGGTTACGCCCGCGGCGATCTCGAAGCGCTGGCGGCGGCGGCGCTGCTCGATCATTTCGCCGAACTTCCGCAGACCCTCGAACGGCTCGGTCTGACGCCGTGATCTTCTCGTGACCGGTAGTAAAACCACATTCCTCTCACCCCGTTCGCAGCGGCTGCCGAACCGCTCCTCGAGCATCTGGCGTGCTGAAGTTTTCCGGCTGGAACGTCATCCGATGGTAAGGTTGTCGACAGCAGCCTATGTAAAGCCGTTGGCGTGAGGGTTCGGTGCGATGTCGGTGCTGAGGTCCGGGGGCGTGACCGCCATCAGCCGGAACCTGCCGTGGGTCTGGATCGGGCTCGCGCTGCTGGTCGTCGCTGTCGCCGGGGCCTCGCTAGCCCTCCCGATCGGCGACTGGATCACGGTGTTCGAGCGCTGGATCCGGGGTCTCGGTTTTTGGGGCGTGGCGATTTTTGCGCTGCTTTTCGTCGCCACGACGGTCGTGCTGGCGCCCGATTGGCCGTTGTCGATCGCCGGCGGCTTTGTCTACGGGTTCTGGGCATTGCCCATTGTTCTCGTAGCGGCGACGATCGCCGCTACGCTGGCTTTTCTGGCCGGCCGCTATCTGCTGCGCGACCGGGTGAGGCGGTTTCTCGTCGGCCGCCCAAAGCTCGCCGCGATCGACCGCACGGTCGCCGAGGACGGCTGGAAGATCGTCGCCCTGTTGCGCCTCAGCCCGGCGGTGCCGTTCAATCTGCAGAATTACCTGTTCGGGGTTACCGCGGTCCCGTTGCTGGATTACGTCGCGGCGACCGCCTTCGGGATCGTTCCGGCTTCGGTGTTCTACGTCTATGTCGGCGCGCTCGGCAGCGCCGCCAGACATGACGGCTCCGGCGGACCTCTTAAATTTGTAATGCTCGGCATCGGTTTGGTGGCGACGGTTGCGGTTGCGGTCCTGGTCGCGCGCAAGGCGAGGGCAAAGCTCGAGGCGGCCGCGCGCCGCACGGCCGACGACATCGGTGTCTGACCGACCGGGATCGGTGTCTGACCGACCGGGCGACGGATATTTGGGCACTCATTGCCGGGCGAAGCCGCGGAAGGCGTGCGGCAATTTGCGGATGTCCTGAACCAGATCCGGGGGCACCTCGCCGGCGCCGTCGGCGCGCAAAGTCAGCGCGTCGACCAGACCCCCGAACCGCGTCTCGATCGCCTTGACGATCTGATCGTGCCGCCCGACCGCGGCGAAGAGATGGGCAACCTCGTCCGACACCTCCGCCGCCATCTCGTGCCACTTGCCCTGCCGGGTCAACGCGTTGAGCTTATGCCCGAGATCTTCGAGCCCGTGCACCGCCAGCACCGGATAATAAGCCGGCGTCGAGCCGTAAAAGGCGACGCGCTGGCGCACCCATTCGAAGCGGCGGGCGACGGCCGCGTCGTCGGGGCCGGTGGCGAGAAAACCGCCGCCGGAGATCTCGTATTGCGAGCGGGCGCGGCCGGTCTTGGCGAGACCCGCCTCGAGCCGCGGCATGATGTCGTCGGTCAGATATTTGCGGGTGCAAAAGCCGTGCAGTTTGACCCCGTCGCATTCCTCGGCGGCAACCTTCAGCATCGCCGGGCCGACGGCCGCGATCATCACCGCCGGCGGCGGGGCCTCGATCGGCTCGGGCGAGAAGTTCGGGGTGGTTAGGGTAAAGCGATAATAGGCGCCTTCAAAACCGGGTTTTTCGCCGCTCTTCCAGCATTGCCAGATCGCCCGCAAGATCTGCACATATTCGCGCATGCGCGGCGCCGGCGGCGTCCACGGCACCGAAAAGCGCCGCTCGTTATGCGCCCGGACCTGCGAGCCCAGGCCGACGACAAAACGCCCGCCGGTCGAGCCGGCGAGGTCCCAGCCGACATTGGCGACCGCCATCGGCGTACGGGCAAAGGCGATCGCGACGCCGGTATGCAATTCGATGCGCTCGGTCGCGGTCCCGGCCACCGCCAGCGCCAGAAACGGGTCGTGCTTGTTCTCCATCGCCACGATGCCGTCGTAGCCCTCGGCTTCGGCTTGCCGGGCTGCGGCCCCGACCTGGCGCAGATCGTGTTGCGGCACCGTCGCGTATACCCGCATCGAGACGATCCTCCTGCTGTGGCCGCCGACCCTGCGACCGGGTGCACGACCGGGGGAAATCGAGCCACAACTCGCGGATCGCGGCAAGCGCCGGGCTACAAAATCTGCCATACCCCGAAGATCAGCCCGACCAGTGCGATAAAGCCGCCGCTCAGCACCTCGCCGTAACGTTCGACGACACCGAACCCTAACCGATGCAGCCCGGCCGACGAGAGGACGCACAGCAGCACGTAGGTGGCGATCGTGCCGACGGCGAAGACGATCGCCATCATGCCGAGCAGAGCGGGCCCGAACCTGGCTGCGGCGAAGAATGCCGGAATTCCCTCGACCATCGGCGACGAGCCGAGGATCAACAGCAGCGCGGTCCGCCCGGTCGTCTTATGCCGGTGGTCGTGCACCGGCACCGGCTCCGTCGCGACCGGATGATCGGCGCCGGCGACATGGTCGTGCCAATGGGTGTGTGCCCGGCCGCGCCCATGGCGGTGCCGGTGCGCGTGGCAACTCGACACCGCGACGCCGGCGCGCGATGGCAGGTAGAGAGGGTCGTTCGCCGCCGCCGCTGCGAACGCGAAACCCGGATGAAGGTGCGGATGAGCGTGACTGTGAGCGTGGCTCCCGTCGTGCCGGTGCGGGGTCGACCGGCGCAATTCGGCCCAGGAAGACAGCGCGATCCAGCCGCCGAAGCCGACCAGAGCGAGGCTCGCGGCAAGATCGAGCAGATGACCGAAGCGCTCGGCCGCGGCGACGCCGGCGAGCCAGGCTGCGGCCCCGATCAGCAAGGTCGACAGCACATGCCCGGTCCCCGCGCGGCATGCCGCCCAGGCGGTTTCGGCCGTAGACCAGCCCCGCTGCCGGGCGATCAGCGCGATCGGCAGCCAATGGTCGGGGACGATCGTATGCAAAACTCCGACCGCAGCCACCGCGGCCACCAGAAGCGGTGCGGTTCCGCTATTCATCGTCTTCTCCGTGCCCGTGCCGATGATCGGGGTCGTGGTGAGAGTGCGGATGGGTGTGCCGGGTACCGTCCCGGTGTTCGTGTTCATGCTCGTGGAACACGATTTCGAGCCGGCGAGCAAATGCATCGGCAATGCGGCACAAGGTCTTGAGGCTGGGGACATGATCGCCGCGTTCGAGGCGCGAGACCATCGATTTGGTCATGCCGAGACGCTGGGCGAGCTGGCGTTGCGTCTCCCCGGCATCGGCGCGCAGTGCGGCCAGTCGCCGGGCGCACTCGGCGGCGATCGTCGAACTGTCGTTGACCAGGGGTATTTCGAAATGTTGCATCGCACCTGTCTTCGCAAATTTGCTAATACCGCGGATATTAGCAAATTTGCGAACCAGGTCAACCGTTCGAACCGCGGCAGCCGGCCTTCGCTGTAGCCTCCCGGTGCGGCCGGCCTTATGATCTTGTTTCATCGGCCAACTCGCCAATCAACGGAGGCAAACTTGGGCAAGACGATTTCTCGGCGGACGTTGATGGTCATTGCCGGAATTATCTCGGCAGCCTGGATCGCCGGGCCGGCGCTGGCGGCCCCATTGTCGCTCACCGTACCGCTGAGCGGCGACCAGCAGGTGCCGAAAGTCGAGACGGGCGGCAGCGGCACGGCCGATCTGACCTACGACCCGGCGACGCGGGAGGTAACCTGGTCGGTTACCTTCAGCGGTGTGTCGAGCAAGCCGACGATGTCCCATTTCCACGGCCCGGCCGTGGCCGGTAAAAATGGCCCGGTGGTCGTCTGGCTCAGCACGCGCGGCAGCCCGCCGGCAAGCCCGTTCAGCGGCAAGGCGACGTTGACGCCGGGGCAGGCTCAACAATTCATGGCCGGCGAGTGGTATATCAACCTGCACACCACGGACCATCCGGCCGGCGAACTACGCGGCCAGGTCACGCCGCCGAAGGGTTGAGGCGTCCTCACAGAAAATCGGCGAGCGCCGCCGCAATTGCGGCGGCAAGGCCGAGAGTCAGAAGCGCCGGCCCCGGGCCGACGATGCGCGGCGCGGCTATCGTTTGCGGCAACCGCTTTCGGCCGATGATCATCGGCAGCAGCAGGTTCTGCCGTTTTGCCGCCGCGTAGACGAGAATCGCCAGCACGTGCAACGCCACGGCCGCTGTCAACGCGTCCCACAACAGCCGGTGGAGGTCGGTAATCGCGTCGGAAACTTGGGCCGGGACCAGTTCGGTCAACGGTCCGACATCGGCCACGTCGTTGTCGACGTAGATCCCGGTCAAGGTCAGCCCGAGCAGCAGGGCGAGCAGCAGCAGCACCATCCAGCCGCCCGCCGGGTTGTGGCCGGCGGCGAGGTCCGGCTCGCGGCGAAAGATCTGCGCCAGATGCCTCGCCGCTGCGCCGGGCGACGCCAGAAAGCGGGAGAACCGCGCGGTCTCGCTGCCGAACAGGCCCCACAACAGCCGCCACAGCAACAGCGTCAGCAGCGCGTAGCCGACCCGGGCGTGCCACGCCATCTCGTTCCACCACCAGGTCGCATAGCCGGCCGCCACCAGGCCTACGACGAGCCAGTGAAACAGCCGGGTCGGCAGGTCCCAGATTTTGACCGGGTGCCAGGCGCCGCTCACGGCGCTTGCCGGGCCGGGCGTGGCGATGCCCCGACGATCATCGCAATTGCGCCGCCGCGCTGTCGCATCGCATCATCGCTGCATCGGCCGGCTCCGCGGGGTCTCGCCACATTTGGTCGGGTTCCGCCCGGAGCGCAACGCCGTCGAGGAGTGCAATATGCCGAGAAATGTCGCGATCGGGCTCGGGCTGATGGAGTTCCCGTTCACCGGGATCGCCGGCTTCTGGCGGTGGGTCGATATGTGCGAGGCCGGCGGCATCGATTCATTATGGCAGACCGACCGCATGGTCAGCCGCGAGCCGATCCTCGAATGCATCAGCGTGATGGCGGCGCTGGCCGGGCGCACCCGCCGGCTCAAATTCGGCGTCAACGTCGTCTCGCTGGCATTTCGCGATCCGGTGCTGGTGGCCAAGCAATGCGCGACGATCGATGTCCTCTCCGAAGGGCGGCTGCTGCCGGCCTTCGGCATCGGCAGCCCGCTGGCGCCCGAATGGCGCACCCTCAACCTCGATACCAAGACTCGCGGTCGCAAGACCGATGAGGGGCTCGAAATCATCCGCCGGTTGTGGTGCGAGGATACCGTCGATTTCGAGGGCGTGCATTATCGCCTCTCGGGCGCTTCGATCATGCCCAAGCCGGTGCAGCCCGATCTGCCGATGTGGATCGGCGGGTCCTCGGAAGCGGCGATCCGGCGCACCGCGCGGTTCGGCACCGGCTGGCAGGCGGGCAGCGAGGGCCCAGCCGAAATCGGCGCGGTCGTGGCGCAGATTCGCGCCGCCGCGATCGCCGAGGGCCGCAAGATCGACGACGACCATTACGGCGCCGGCATCCCGTTTCGTTTCGGGCGGGCCGACGATCCCGGTCTCGGCCGCCTGTTCGACGCCTACCGCAAGCGCACCGGGCGCGACCCGCTCAAGCACTTCGCGATCGGCGACGCCGAGGCGATCGTCGACCGGATCGCCGACTTCGTCGCCGGCGGCATCTCGAAATTCATCCTGCGCCCGGCCGCGCGCGGCGACGACGAGATGCTGGGGCAGACGCGGCGGCTGATCGAGGAAGTCTTGCCGCGGGTCGCGGCCCGCTGGCCAAAGCCGGCGCGACGGGCTGCCCCGGTCCTCGCCGCGGTCGATGCGGGATGACCGCCGCAAGGCCCCGGCTCGTCGCCCCGCTGACACATCAACGGCGCAGGATCGGCGCGGCCGCCGGATTTCGCCGTTCCCAGCCCTGCCGCTCGAGCGCCGGAATGTCGTCCTCGGCCTCGGGATAGCCGAGACAGAAATAGCCGATCAGTTTCCAATCGGCCGGCACTTCGAGTATCGCGCCGACCGCGTGCGGGTCGAGGATCGACACCCAGCCGACGCCGATCCCCTCCGCCCGGGCCGCGAGCCACAGCGTATGCACCGCGGCGACCGCCGAATAATCGATCGTCTCGGGCATCGTATGACGGCCGAGCCCGTAGCCCTGCCGCGTCCCCTGTGCGGCAAAGACGGCGAGATGACAAGGTGCGGTATCGAGCCCGGCGAGTTTGAGCCGGGCATATCGCGTGGCGCGTTCCGGCATCTGCGCCGCGAGTGCGGCGGCGTTGCAGGCCGTAAAATTGTCGCGGATCGCGGCGCGGCGCGGCGGCTCGTCGACCAGCACAAAGCGCCAAGGCTCGCTCAGCCCCACCGAGGGAGCAAGACAGGCGATTTCGAGGAGCCGTTCGACCGTTCCCGGCGGCAGCGGATCGGCACGAAAATGCCGCACATCGCGCCGCCAGGCGAACAGGCTGCGCAGGCGATCGCGGAATTCGTCGTCGAATTGCGGTGCTGCCGGCATGGCGGACCCGTCAGACGTTTCGCGGTTAAGTGGGAACCCCCGCCCGACGGATCGAGGGCGTGCCGGCCGCGCGCATATCCGGAGAAATGAGGATCCTCGGGTCAAAACCGCAGGCGGGTTGATTTCCCGTGTGCGCCGCTTTAGATCCATGCGCCCGCGGCCATTCTCGTCCCCATCGTCTAGAGGCCTAGGACATCGCCCTTTCACGGCGGTAACAGGGGTTCGAATCCCCTTGGGGACGCCATTCCGGAACGGAATTGGGAATACTCAGCTTGCCTTCCGCGACAGCGTGAGCGGCAGGTCGAGTTCCACCCGATCGTGCATGACCTTCGGCGTGATGCGGCCGCGCTCGCCGCGTTCGAGGCGGACCAGGCCATAGCCTTCCATGGTCCGCAGCGTGCGCGAGAGATTCGACTTGGCCTTGCCGGTGATCCGCGCCAGCTCGTCGAGCGAGCCGGGCGCCTTCTCGGCGATGACGCGCAGCAGCTCGCGATTGCCGGCGGAGAGCACCTTGGCAAAGGATTCGGTCGAGGTGAACCACACTTTCGGTTCGTCGGCGGCAATGCGGTGCTCGCCGCGCGCCACCGCCATGGTGCGGGCCTTCATGTCCTCATAGCTGGCGATGCCCACCTTCAAGGTCGTCATGGGATCACTCCTCTCTCGCGCAGCACCGCGTCCACCGTCTCCCAGAAATCGGCGAGCAGGGTGGCCGCGTCCCGATACTCGTACGGCCTAATGCTCCGCAGTCTGTGGCGATGGTCCTGCGGCGTGCCACGCCTCTGCCGGCCGACCGGATGGGCGTTGTCGAAGCCGACCAGCCGCTTGCCGTCCGGCCCGCGCAGCGTCAGCGAGTAGTCCAGCCCGTGCGGCTTCTCCGGCGATTCCGGCACCCGCGTCACCACGAACCGGACCCAGTGGCCGCCCTCCGGGTCCACCACGAGCACCTGTCCGTCGAGGTCGAGCAGCCCATCGAGGGTCGGGTCACGCGGCTCCGTCACGGCATAGAGTTATCATACTGAAGCAACTAGATCAAGGAAAATGGTCGGCCGTGGGGCGATGGCGCTTTGTTCCTTGATATCGCGGGGCGGGGTAGAGCAGCGCTCGATAGCTCGTCAAGTCATCGACCTGAAGAACATCCCGGGAGGGCAGCCTAGGGGCTCGGGCGCAGGCGTGCCGGATCGTGGCGCGGCAGACGGGCAGGGTCGAACGGCGCCAGGTCGACCGTATGCGCGGCGCCGTCGACAATCAGTTCCGCCATTGCCTCGCCGGTCGCCGGCGCGTTCAGGATCCCCCAGACGCTGTGGCCGGTGGCGACATAGGCGCCCGCAACGCCACGCACCGGCCCGATCAGCGGCAACCCGTCCCGCGTGACCGGGCGATAGCACGCCTGCCGCGCCAGAATCTTCGCCGAGGCGAGGACCGGCGACATCGTGCGGCACATCGCCTCCAGCCGCTCGATCGCGCCGGGGTCCGGGACCACCCGCGCCGGGTCGGCCGGCAACGGCGCTTCGCTGGAGATGGCGCAGACATAGGTCGTGCCGTCGGCACGGGGAAACAGTTCGGGTGTGAATGTCGCGCCGCCGTGCTCCCGGTATTCGATGAAGGCGGCCTGCGCCGGGATATTTGCGCGCGTGTCGAAGACGAGGCTGTGGCCTTTCAAGCCGAACACCGCCGGCAGCGGCAGCCACGCGGCCGCGAGGATCGACCAAGGCCCCATCGCGATCGCGACGGCGTCGCACTCGACGAGGCTGCCGTCGACTTCGACACCGATTGCTCGCCCCTGGCGCTGCGCGATCCCGGTAACCCGCCCGAGGCGCCACACCGCACCCTGCGCTTCGGCGGCCCGCATCATCGCTGCGGTGAATTGCCCGGGATGGACCTGAGCGGTCGTGTCGGGCGAGCCGAGGGCCTGCGCCACGCTCACCTCGTCCGACAGCCAGCCGAGCTCGTACCGGCCGCGGCGCCGAGGGAAACCGGCAAATCCGCCATAGGTGTCGAGGCGGCGATAGCCCCAATCACCAGCGATCTGTTGCGCCAATTCGGCATGCAGCGCGAAGCTGCGCCGCGCCAGCGGCGCCAGCGCCGTGCCGTCGCACCAGTCGCGCGCCAGAAACCCGCCCGACTTGCCGGAAGCGGCGCAGGCGAGGCCGGTGCCTTCGATCACGGTCGCGCTGACGCCGCGGCGACTGAGAAAATACGCGATCGAGGCGCCGATCGCCCCGCCGCCGCAAATCACCACATGCATAGCGTCCGATATCCCCGTCGTGGCACGAATGTCGGCGCCGACGCGACGAGTGTCGTCGGCCGAGTTCGCCGCGGTGGAAACCGCGGTCCCGGGCCTCGCCGCCTCGGTCCGCTCGCAGGCAGGCCAAACGGCCTCGCAACTCGTCACGATCATGTCTTTGGCGAATGAGGGCAACCTGCGTCAGGATGAAACGAACGGGGTTTGGGGAAACCTTGCGGGAAACGCATGTACCGATCGATCGTCGCCGCTCTGGTCGCGCTGAGCGTATGCTCGCCCGCCGCCGCCCAATCGAGCGATGCGGCCCTCGCATCCTCTCTGCGCAAAGCACTGGCCGCGTATGTGGCGACGCGGGCGGGACCCGAGCACATCTCCGCCGCGTCTCTGAGCATCAACTTGAAGGGCGTCGAGCGGAACATCAATCTCGCGGCCGGCACGACCAAATACCCCAATGCGGGCGCCAAGGTCACGCCGGCCGACCTCTTCGAGATCGGCAGCATCACGAAGTCGTTCACCTCCGTTGCCGTCCTGCACCTCGAGAAGGCGGGGAAGCTGACGATCGAGGACAAGCTCGGCAAGTGGCTGCCGCAGTATCCGGCGTGGAAGGACGTCGCGATTCGCCGGTTGCTCGACATGACGAGCCCCATTCCGGGCTACGACAACCAGCCGTCCGTCGCCAAGATCATGGGCAACGATCCCAACCACAGGTTCACGCCCGAGGAACTGGTCGCGTCGGTGTACCCGCACGGCGGGAAGCCCGAGCCTGTCAGCGGCTGGACCTACTCGAACACCAATTACATCCTCCTCCAGATGATCGTCGAACGGGCCGGCGGCAAACCGTACGCTGAAATCCTGCGCGAGCTGTTCGACCAGGTCGGGCTGAAGAACACTTACTACGAACAAGACCTGTATCCGCCGTCGATCACCGATCGGATGGTCTCGGGCTATTTCTTCAGCCGCGATCCCGACAACGCGTTGCTCGCGCCGCTGCTCGGGCACGACGTCAAGAATGACAGCGTCTCCTGGATGCAGGGCGCCGGCGGCATCGTCTCGTCGATGCAGGACGTCTCGCGCTGGGCACGCGCGCTTTACGAAGGGCCGCTCCTGGCCGAGAAGCAGCGCAGCGAACTGATGACGGTCGTCTCCGACAAGACCGGCGAGCCCGTCGCCGGGGCTGCCAAAGAGCACCCGAGCGCGTTCGGGCTCGGCGTCGGCGCCGGCTTCCGGCCGCTGCTCGGCGCGTATTGGTACTATCAGGGAATGACGCTCGGCTACCGCGTGCTCTACGCCTACTTCCCCAATAATGGCGCGGTCATCGTCGTGGGCCTCAACAGCCAGCCGGACGACAAACAAAACCACAATGGCGCGCTGTTGGAAGAGGTCTACGGCGTCTTGCACAAGGCGGGCAAGATCTGATCAAACTCGACGCTCGGCGCGGCGCTGAAGACGGCGCGGATTCCCGGCGATCGACACGCCGCCGAGAGCGAACAGCACCGCTCGCGGACGCGCCGGCTCAGCTGATCGAGACACGATCGAGCAGGCGGCGCAGAAATCCCTCGCATTGCACGATCTGATCGAGATCGACGAACTCGTCCGGCTTATGGGCCTGCTCGATCGAGCCCGGGCCGCAGACGATGGTCGGGATGCCGGCCTGCTGGAACAACCCGCCTTCGGTGCCGAAGCTGACCTTGCCGGTGCCGTTGGCGCCGGTCAACGCCAGGGCGAGTTGGGTGATCTCGGCATCCTCGGCGGTATCGAGTGCCGGGAAGGCGCTCAATTCGGCAAAATCGATGGCGGTGTCCGGCCGGACCGCCCGCATTTCCGGCAATAATCGTTGCTCGGCGAAGGCGCGCAGCGCGGCGATCGGCGCCTCCGGGTCCTCTCCGGGCAAATACCTGAACTCGAATTCGAATTCGCAATCCTTGGGCACGATGTTGAGTGCCGTTCCGCCGGCGATCCGGCCGGTGTGGATCGTCGTATAAGGCGGGTCGAAATCGGCGTCGAATGGGCCGCCGTCGCGCCTATGCCGGGCCATCGCCTTCAGGTGCGCGACCAGCTCGGCTGCCGCCTCGACGGCATTGACGCCGCGATGGGCGATCCCCGAATGGCATTCGAAACCGGTCACATGGCAGTGAAAGCTGCGTTTGCCTTTGTGGCCGGTCATCGGCTGCATCAGGGTAGGCTCGCCGACAATGCACAGAAGCGGCCGGTTCGGGCGATCGGCAAGCGCCGCGATCAGCCGGCGCACACCGATGCAGCCGACCTCTTCATCGTAGGAAAAGGCGAGATGGATCGGCACTCGCAGCCGGCGCGCGAGAAGCTCGGGCAACAGCGCCAGCGCGACGGCGATAAAGCTCTTCATGTCGGCGGTGCCGCGCCCGTACAGCCGGCCGTCGCGGGCGGCGACGGCGAACGGGTCGCTGTGCCAGTCCTGACCGTCGATCGGCACGACGTCGGTGTGCCCGGACAGCATGATACCGCCCAGTTCGGCGGGCCCGATCGTGGCGTAGAGATTGGCTTTTTGTCCGGTCGCGTCGAAGACCAGCTCGCTCGCCACCCCGTGGCGATCGAGATAGTCGCGGACAAACTCGATCAACGCCAAATTCGAGCCGCGGCTGGTCGTATCGAAGCCGACGAGCCGCCGCACCATGTCGACGCTGTTGATTGGAAGACCGCTCATCGGTGCAAATTAGGCGCAACCGCGGCCGCTGACCAGAGACACGGCGGCGACCACAGCGAAACCGCCGTCACCGCTTGCCCGGCGGGTGGAGCATCCCGTAAAACTCCTATCGACGAATTGTTGCGGGTCCCCGCCGAGCGACGCCTGTCTGTCGTCGCGGAGCGATGCCTGCGCCCTCGCGCGAGCTGGCTGAAATGGATATGGCCGTCCCTGGAGACTTGGAGATCCCCGGCGTGCTGTGGCGCCGCGATCCCGCGGCTGACGAGGTGCCGCTCGTTTTCGACTCGCCGCACAGCGGCTCGCTCTATCCCGATGATTTTCGCTTTACCTGTCCGCTCGATGTTCTGCGCCGCGCCGAGGACGCTTATGTCGACGAGCTTTACGAGGCCGCGCCCACCTATGGCGCGACCCTGATCGGCGCAATGTTCCCGCGCAGCTATCTCGATGCCAACCGGGCGGTCGACGACATCGACGATGCATTGCTCGACGGCGCGTGGCCGTCGCCGCTGCGCCCGTCGCACAAGACGCGGGCCGGCCTCGGCCTGGTCCGCCGGATCGCGAGGCCGGGTACGCCGATCTACGACCGCAAGCTCGCGGTCGCCGAAATCCTGGCTCGGCTCGAACGCTGCCACACGCCGTATCACCGCGTGCTCGGTGACGCGTGCGACCGATTGCATGCCAAGTTTGGGGTCGTCTGGCACGTCAACTGTCATTCGATGCCGTCGCATCCGACCGCCAAGCAGGAAGGCGACTGCGCCGACTTTGTGCTGGGCGATCGCGACGGAACCACTTGCGATGGCGAGTTCACCGATTTCGTCGCGCAAATATTGCGCGGACGCGGCTATGACGTGCGCGTCAACGAGATCTACAAAGGCGTCGAGATCGTACGCCGGCACGGTCGTCCGGCCGACAACCGGCACAGCCTGCAGATCGAGGTCGACCGGTCGCTGTACATGGACCAGAAAACGGTCGAGAAGACACCCGGCTTCGGCGCGCTGCAGGCCGATATCACCCTACTGATCGATGCGTTGCGCGGCTTTGTCGCGACGCGCGCCGCCGCTGCCGGGTATTGACCGAAATACCGGGACGCCGATCAATTTGCGCCGCCTATTGAGCTGCTGTCTGCCGCCGGAATGGACGGCGACCAGGCAGCATAATTTCACGGAGGGACCGGACAATGGCAAAGATACCAAAAGTGCTGCAGCCGCACATCGATACCGCCTTCCCGGCAAATGTGTGCCTGGTCGGCAGCGTGCTGCCCAATGGGTTTGCGCAGGTGACGCCGCGCGGCGGTACGATGGTGTTCGACGACACGCATCTGGCGTTGTGGGAACGCGGCAAGGGCTCGACCAGTGCCAATCTCGCCGACGGCACTGCGCTGACGGTCTATTTCAGAAAGCCGCAGCTGCGCGAGGAGGGCATTTTGCCGAAGGGCGGCATTGCCCGCTTTTACGGCCGCGCCCGAATCCACAAATCGGGACCCGTTTACGAGGAAGTGTGGCGGCGCCTGGTTCAGCCGGAAAAAGACCGCGACCCGAACAAGAACGGGTTCGCCGTGCTGATCGACGTCGAGCGGGCGGAGGATCTCGACGGCCAGCTACTGGCCCTAGACTGACCCCGAGAGAGCGTCGTCGGCTGTCGCTCGGTCGACGACGGCCGCCGATCATCCGGGCTGCGTCTCAAAGCTCTGACCGCTCTCGGGCAGAGCTGCCCGGCTTCGGTCTGGGCCCGGCGGTTGCCGAAGTGCTCGCCGGCCCAGTCGAACGACCCGTCGGGCGAGGGTCCCGCCGACCAGACGTCAATTTGGAACGCAGCGGCCCTGATGCCAATAGCCCCACCGGTCGCGGTGACCGGAGCCGCGGTGCCAACCGGGGCCGCAGCCTTGGGCCACCAGCTCGATCGGCGGGGTGCTGCGAAGCTCGACTGCTCTATTCGGGTTCGGCGCCGCTTGGGCCGAGAGAGCGGCCAACGCCGCTCCACACGCAAATGAGAGAAGTAATGCGCGCATTTCAGCCTCCGCGATCAACGAGACGGGTATGGTAATTCGTCAGCGGTTAACATGCGGCTAAATTCTCGGTCGCGGGCGCCGTCAGGATTACGCAGCTGTACCTGCACCGATTGACCACGCACCCGGGCCGCGCGATGCTGGGGCCGTCGTTAGTCGCCGGCCGCGGTCGGAGGGGTATATCGAATGAACATCGCGTTCCGCCAGCTTCACCCGCTGTTTGCCGCCGAGGCCGACGGCATCGATCTCGCCCGACCCGTCGATGCGGCGGCGGTCGACCTGATCTGGCGGGCGATCGACCGGTATGCCGTGCTGGTGTTTCGCGGCCAGCGGCTCGACGATACGCAATTGCGCGATTTCGCCGCCCGGTTCGGACCGCTCGAGATCGGCCGCTCGGCGGCCAGCGGCGGCAGACGGCGCCTCGCCCACCCGGAGATCGGCGACATTTCGAATCTGGATGAGGACGGCCGATTGCGTCTGCGCGACGACCGGCGGCGGCTCGACAGCCTCGGCAACCGGCTGTGGCACACCGACGCGTCCTATATGCCGGTGCCGGTCGTGCTCGGCCTATTGCATGCGGTGGCGGTGCCGCCGGCAAGTGCGCTCGGCGGCGGCGAGACCGAGTTTGCCGATATGCGTGCGGCCTATGATGCGCTGCCCACGGCAATGAGGGCGGCAATCGGCGATCTGATCGCCGAGCACGACGTTGCTTGGTCGCGCGGTCAGATCGGCGTAACTCTCGCGCCGGCCGAGCGCGAGAAATATCCGCCGTCGCCGCAGCGGCTGGTGCGGCGCCATCCGGGCTCGGGGCGCAAGACGGTCTACCTGTCGGCACACGCCTCGCATATCGTCGGCTGGCCGGTCGCCGATGGGCGCATCCTGCTCTACGACCTCAATTTGCACGCGACCCGGCCGGAATTCGTCTACAGCCACCAATGGCGGGTCGGCGATCTGGTAATCTGGGACAATCGCTCGACGATGCATCGCGGCCGGCCGCATGACGACGACCATCCGCGCGACCTGCGCCGCGCGACCACCCTCGAAACCGGCTCCACCCTCGCCGAAGCCGCATAAGGATAATGCGGTAGAAGCCGGTATCAGCGGAGGATCAGCCGTTCAGCGTCGCGGATGACGACCCCGGTTGCGCCGGCAGGAACCAGCGATCGTCGCGATTGTCGAGACGGCCGGCACGCCGGTGGCGCTGCAAGGCGATGCCGAGATGGTTAGGCCGGACCGCCATCCCGAGTTCGCGCGTCATGTAGAGCAGAATATCGCCTGCCGTCGCACCCTGCGGATGCGCCAGCGCCGCTTTGAGGGCGGCATCGCTCAACGACAGACCCGATTGCGGCGACGTTGCCGGCCGGACCCGGCGCTCGGACGCGCCGACCGGCGCTGTTTTTGCCGGGCGTCCCCTGCGGCGCGGCGCTGCTTTATTGCCCTGACCGAAGCGAGACAGCACCCGCTCGGCAATCTCCAGTTCATTCAGTTGTTCCGCCAGCTTGGCCCGGTCGGCGTCGAGCCGCGCGAGACGTTCGGCAATCCGCAGTTTTTCCTGGCTGATCTCGTCAAACGTGGCCATTGCCTCTGCCCTCCGCGGCGATATCCATTACCCCGCCTTTGGCCATTAAATAGCGGTTGTCGGCGCTAAAAAAAGGTTAGTCGGCGCAGTTTATTACAAATTGACGGCGCTGCGGAGGCGCGGCGACATTCCGGAACTTGTCGTTTTCAATCGATGTCAATCCGTCCGGCGCTTACCGGCGATGCTTTCAGGCCGATCGTTCAATAGAAAAAGCCGGCGCGGCAGTGCGCGCCCTCGCCTGCTCAGCCGTCGGCGACGGCGTCGGCCAGGGTATTGTCGACGCATGCCGCAAAGTCGACCGGACGGCGGATGAACCCGCCGGAAACGAGGCCCCGGTGCAAACGATCGAAACCGTCCTCCGGAAGGGTCGGATTGTCGCCCCACACTTGTTGCGTCTGATAGCGGGCAACCGCGCCGACCAGCACGGTCCGATCGAGAGCCGGAAAGAATTCGGCAATCGCGGCGGCAATTTCCGCCGCCCGATGGGCGCCGATCCATTGTTGGGTTCGATGGATCGCCCGAACCATGCGCGCCAGCGGTTCGGGTTTCTGCCGCAGCAGGTCGCGCGTCGTCACAAAGGCGGTGTAGGTGGTGCGCCCACGCCCGCTGGCGGCGTGCCATAAATGGCCGACGCCCGAAGCCAGCGCCGTTTCGACGACCGGCTCGAAGAATTGCGCCGCCTTCAGCCGGCCGTCGCGCAAAGCGGCGAGATTGTCGGCCATCGTGCGGTCGGGCACGCGATCGAGACGCGCCGGATCGAGACCGGCACGGCGCAGATCCTCCTGCAGGCAGAGCCAGGGGGTCGGCACCTCGCTGACCGTCGCAAAGCGCATATGGGCGAGATCCGCCAGCCGAAAATCCGGGTTCGGGTAGCCCCCGACGATCGAGAACGGGTCGCGGCAGACGATTTCGGCAAAACAGACGAGCGGCGATTTGCGGATTATCGTCATGATGTTTGATGACGCGCATCGGCCCGGCCCACAGCACGTCGACATCGCCGTCGAGCAGCGCCTGCTCGGCTTTGCCGCTGCCGGGCGAGGGCGACAATGCGACGTCGAGGCCCTCGGCGGCATAGGCGCCGATTGTATGCGCCGCATAAAACGGCGCATACAACACGAACCGGTAGTTCTCGTAGAGCCGCAGCCGCATCGGCCCCCCTCAATTCATATTCTGCGCATATTCTGTGCGATGCTGCTGCCGCTCCCCGTTTGCGGGAGCGGCAGCAGCGTAAATTGCCGGCCGCTTATCTTTTCAGATCACCCCTGCCTGATGCAGCGCCTCGACCTCTCCGGCGCCGATGCCGAGCCAGTTCTGCAACACCTCGGCACTGTCGCCGCCCAATGCCGGCGACGGCTTCAGCCGCACGGTCTTGCCGTCGACCCGAACCGGCCAGGTCGCCATCTTGTAGTCGCCTTGGCGGTGATGGACCACCTGCATGATGCCGCGCTCCTCGAAGCTCGGCTCGTTCTGCAATTCCATCGTGTCGAACACCGCGCCGGACGGCACGCCGACGGCAATGAGTTTCTCCATCGCCTCGCTTTTGTCGTGCTGCCGGGTCCATTGGCCGATGATCGCGTCCAGTTCCTTTTCGTTTTTGACGCGCAGATCGCCGGTGGCGAAACGCGGGTCCTCGATCAGTTCCTCGCGCCCGATCAGCTTCATCAATCGCGACCAGTGCTCCGGGTTGGCCCGGCTGGTGGTCAGGTAGACATAGTCGTTGGGGCCGCCGCCCTTGGCCGGGTAGAGCCCCGACGGCGCATTGTTGCCGCCGCCCGATTTGGCGCCGTTGCGCGGCGCCGGCTTGCCGGTGCGCGCCATCGTGCAAAAGCAGGTGCGCATGTAGTGGACCATCGCGTCCTGCATAGCCAATTGCAGCCGTCTCCCCTGACCGGTGCGGTTGCGCTCGTGCAAGGCGCCGAGGATCGTCGCCGCCATCAGCATACCGGTGCCGGTATCGCCGAAGGAAAGGCCTGGTTTGACCGGTGGGCGGTCGGGCTCGCCGGTGACGCTGATCGGGCCGCCCGCGGCCTGCGCGATCATGTCGAAGGCGAGTCCCTTCTCATGCGGGCTGCCCGATCCAAACCCCTTGATCTGGCAATAGATGATCCTGGGGTTGATTTTCTTGACCGAGTTGTAATCGAGGCCGAGGCGCTCGATCGTTCCGGGCGCCATGTTTTCGACCGTGACATCGGCCTTCTTCAGCATGTCCTTGACGATCTCGAGCCCCTTGGGCGACTTCAGATTGATCGTCAGCGACTTCTTGTTGACGTTGAACTGGTGGAAATACCACGGGTCGTCGTCGGGCTTGCCGGGGCGCAGCCTTCGGCCCGGATCGCCGCGTCCCGGGTTCTCGATCTTGACCACCTCGGCGCCGAACCAGGCCAACACCTCGGTCGAGGTCGTGCCGGCCTCGAACTGGGTGAAATCCACCACCTTGACGCCCTGCAGAAAATTGAAGTCCTGGGTGCTGTCGCTCATTGCCGGTTCCTTCCGATACGCGCCGATGCCCGAAAACGCAGCCTGCGCCTTCCGCTGCCTGACCGCAAGCGAGACGGCCCTGCGGTGTTCTTCGCCGATCTTGCTAAAAGCGTTACACGACCATCTCTCGGCCGGGCTCGCCGGCCATCGGCATCGGAGCGGAAATGAGCAGAGACGCCAAGTTGCACTGTCGCTGCGGGGAGGTGTTGGGACGACTTGCGGACGCCTTGCCGGAGGCGGTCAGCCGCATGGTCTGTTACTGTGACGATTGCCAGGCGTTCCTTCACTACCTCGGCCGCGCCGATCTGCTCGACGCCCACGGCGGCACTGATATTGTCCAGATCGCCCCGGCGGCGCTGTCGATCGTCCGCGGCGACGAGCGCATTGTCGGCTTGCGCCTTACGCCGAAGGGCCTTTATCGGTGGTATGCGGGTTGCTGCAACACGCCTCTCGGCAACACCCTCCGTCCGGCAATTCCGTTCGTTGGGGTCCTCGCGCAGGTGTTCGAGGACGACGCGCAGACAGCCGACTACCTGTTCGGCAAGCCGATTGGAGGAATCCACGGCAAATACGCGATCGGCGCCGCGCCGGAGGGCTCGAAGCGGCTCAACCCGCGGTTGGTCGGACGCGCGCTCGGCAAGATCGTTGGCTGGCGTCTGCGCGGTCGGGCTTGGCCGCATCCCTATTTCGACCGCGCGACAGGCGCGCCGAGCCACCCTTTGACGACCTTGTCGCGTCGGGAGCGCGAGGCGCTGCGTCCGCTGTGCGGTCCGGACCCGGCGGCCGGCGCCGCCGGGCGATAGATCAGCAGGACCCGGCATCCGCCTTAGTTTCGATGGCGGACCCGCGCGACCGCCCTTCGCATCGGCCGTGACGAAAATCACGCTGCTCAGCCGCGGGGCAGGCAGATAGGGGGCGTTCCCGGGCCAGGTCGGATCAAGTCCGAGGACGCCGCCCTTTGATCGTCTCGGATCAGGGATTGCGGCTTATTTCTGCTTGTCGGCGTCGAGTACCGCGGCGATGCGCTTGGGGTCGACGGCGGGCGGCTCGATGCCGGAGCGTTCGACCTGCAACAGCTGGCCGACCGTGCTGTTGCGGGTGCTCCAGCCGCGGTTCATCGCTTCGGTCAATTCCTCATAGGCCATGTTGGCGAGCCGCATCGGCGCCCCGACCTCGCGGCCGAGCCCGACCGCGAGCCCGACATCCTTGTGCAACAGGCGCAAGGCGAAATCGGCGGGGTCGTGCTGGCCCGACAGGAAACGGCCGAGCCGGTCGAACGTGCGCTGGCGGCCGGTCGCCCCCTGACGCACCGCCTCCCACAAATCGAGAGGCTCGACCCCGGCCTTGATCCCCATCGTAAAGACCTCGGCGAGCGCCACGCCCATCACCGCACTGGTGCAATTGTGTACGAGCTTGGCGATCGTGCCGGCGCCGATCGGGCCGATATAGGCCGCCTGGTCGCCCATCGCGTCGAGCACCGGTTTGTGGCGGTTGAAGATCTGCTCGTCGCCGCCGACCCAGATCGCCATCTTGCCGCTGGCCGCACCGCCGGGGCCGCCGCTGACCGGCGAATTGAGCATGTAGAGGTTCTTCTCGGCAAAGGCGGCGTTGATCTTGCGCACCATCGCCACCGAATTGGTCGACATGTCGAAAAAGGCGGTGTCGGGGCGCATGCCCTCGATCAGCCCGTTGGCGCCGAGCGCCACCTGCTCGACATCGGCCGGCACCGGCAGCGAGGTAAAGACGACCTCGGTCTGTTCGGCGACCTGCTTCGGCGAATTGGCCCAGACCGCACCCTTCGCCAGAAACGGCTCGGCCGCGGCGCGGGAGAGATCGTGCACGACGAGATCGTGCCCGGCCTTCTGCAAATTGGCCGCCATACCCTTGCCCATCATGCCGAGGCCGATGAATCCTACGCGCATGTTCCCCTCCGCCGGATGCAGGAATTCTGTGGGACGAGTTTTGCCGTGCGGCCCGCTCGAGCGCAAGGACCGGCAACGCCCTGTCGTGTTCCACCGCGGTGGAACATAGTGCCCGCCCGACAAATTTTGCAAAGCGATCGGGACAGCCGGGGAGGTCGCGGGCCATGGAAAACGAGATCGACAAGCGCCGTCAG
Organism: uncultured Alphaproteobacteria bacterium; assembly: GCA_963701815.1. Classification (GTDB taxonomy): domain Bacteria; phylum Pseudomonadota; class Alphaproteobacteria; order ATCC43930; family CGMCC-115725; genus AP-15. The sequence goes on along the minus strand of CAVPBN010000006.1, from coordinate 177,710 downwards.
ATCGGCGTCGGCTGGCGGCGGCAAACGCCGCTTGCCGCGCAGTCGGAGTGGCGGTCGCCGCCAAATCGGCGCGATCCGGTCGATATTCTGATCGAGCAAGGCAAGACCCGGATCGCGGAACTGCTGCCGTTGCGTTACGCGCGGATGAAGACCGACCCCTTTGCCTTTCTGCGGGGCGCGGCGGCGGTCATGGCCGCCGATCTCGCCTCGTCGCCGGCCACCGGTCTGCGCGTGCAGTCGTGCGGCGACTGTCACCTGGCCAATTTCGGCGCCTATGCCGCGCCGGAGGGCGCCCCGGTTTTCGATGTCAATGATTTCGACGAGACTCTGCCGGCCCCGTTCGAATGGGACCTCAAGCGCCTGGCGACCAGCCTGACCCTGGCCGGACGGGCCGCTGCGGTCCCGGAGCGCGACTGCCGGCGTCTGGCCCGCACGGCTGCGCTCAATTACCGCCGGCACATGGCGCGTCTGGCGCGGATGAAGCCGTTGGAGGCCTGGAGCACCCGCATCGACCTTGCCGGCGCTGTCGAGGACGTCGCCGCCGGCAAGATCCGCCGGCCGCTGGAGAAGCGCCTGGCCGACATTCTAAAGAGCGGCAAGGCGCATTTCGGCCTGGTCGAACAGCATGGCGGCAGGTGGCGGATCAAGGAAAAGCCGCCGCTCGTCCATCATCTGACCCGGCACGAATTGCCCGCGCGGGAGGCCTTCAAATCCTACGCCGAGACATTGCAGGAAGATCGGCGGGTTTTGCTGCAGCGTTACCATCTGCGCGACGTGGCGTTCAAAGTCGTCGGGGTCGGCAGCGTCGGTACGTTCTGCGCCGTCGGCTTGCTGGTGTCCGACGACGCGGCGCCGCTGCTGCTGCAGATCAAAGAGGCGCAGGCATCGGTGCTTGCGCCCTTCGCCGGGGCTTCCGACTACGCCAATCACGGCCAGCGCGTGGTCGTCGGTCAGCGTATGTTGCAGGCCGCCGCCGACATCTTTCTCGGCTGGACCACGGCCCCGGTGGACGGCCGCCATTTCTATGTCAGGCGGCTCAAGGATTTGCGGCTCGCCGATGTCGGGGCCCGGCTCGAAGCGGCACTGCCGTTTTACGCCGCGCTGTGCGGCCGTACCTTGTCGCGCGCCCATGCCCGCGCCGGCGACGCGGTGGCGATTTCCGCCTATATCGGCGAGGGCAGCGAATTCGACAAAGCGATCGCGGACTTCGCCGTCGCCTATGCCGACCAGACCGAGCGCGACCGGCAGGCCTTTGTCGACGCGATCGACGCCGGTCGGATCAGCGCCGCCGCGCCCGGTTCGCCGTAGCTTTGCCCATGAAATCCCGGCTGATCAGCCGCGTGCGATCAAGCATATGCCGGCGATCACGAGCAAAGTTCCCACCAGTCGCGCCAAGCCGAACGTATCGTGGAAGATTAGAAAGCCCAGTGCTGCCGTAATCACAAACCCCAGTCCCATAAATGGATAAGCTTGAGACACTTCGGTTTTTACTAATACATTCAGCCATAGCAGCGCGCCGAGACCGTAAAGCGCCATGCCGGCGATTATCCACGGGCTCAATGAGAAGGCCCGCAGCCTGTCGATTTGTGATCCTGTGGCCAGTGACAGGCGAACGCTCGCTGAAGAGACCCCCAACTTGAGCAATATCTGCGCCAGCGAGGAGAGCGCGACGCTCCATACGATCAAGATCAACGTCTGAACCGGCATGAATGGGTTTTCCAAGTCGGAATGGGGCGATTGCGCTGAACTTGGCCGTGCACAGCAGCACCTACACCCTGCCGGCGACGGGGCAGGAGACCCGATCGAGTACCGCGCAGCTGAATAACGGGATCTACCTTCAGATAGTTGCAACTGCGGAGCGCCGCAGCATGCGTCGGCAAGACACATTAACGGCAGAGTCCCCCGCAACGGCGTGGCTGAGGCTTGCTGCCCAGGGAAGTCCCCCGTATCTCGGCTTCACTCGCGTCGCCTTAACATCGACCGCATGGCCTGTCCAAGGGAAATCTGGCGGCGTTTCACTCGATCGCTCGCGTCGAGCGCCCGCGAACGGACCTATCCGCGATAGCTTACGAGGACTGACTGCCAATTAGTGTTGCCAGTCGGCAGGCCAATGCGTAAATTTGCTCGATAAACCACAGGCCAATGGTCTAAAGTGTATGAATTCCCGGATGTTGATTTAAGAGTGAATAATGAGTGATACAGCGGCTGGAACATCCATTGAGACTGAGTTGTCGTCAAGCTCGCCGCTTTGTGTTGATCTTGACGGAACGCTGGTGCGTGCCGACACCTTGCACGAGCAACTTTTCAATTTGCTTTTACATGCTCCTTGGCTGGTCTTCAAGCTGCTACTTTGGCTGTGCTCGGGAAAAGCTCACTTCAAATCGCAGGTCGGCCGCTATACGGCACTTGATCCTGGCTTACTCCCCTATGACGAACGCGTTCTCGAGTTCTTGCGGCGGGAGAAGGGTAGGGGGCGGATGATCGTCCTTGTGACTGCCGCCGACCGGGCCGTTGCCGAGGTCGTCGCCGACCATCTTGGTCTGTTCGATCGGGTGTTGGCGTCGGACGGCGTGCTAAACCTGAGCGGGTCGGCCAAGGCCGAAGTGTTGATGACCGAATTCGGAAGCAATTTTACCTACATCGGCAACGACCGCGCTGACCTCGCGGTTTGGGCCGCGGCCGAGAATGCCGTGGTAGCTAATGCATCCGGTTCGTTGACTGAGCACGTCCGACGAATAAGCCGCGTCGAACGAGTGTTTCCTCCGCTCAGCCGGTCATGGCCGATTTTCATCAAGGCGGTAAGACCGCATCAATGGTCGAAAAACCTGTTGGTGTTCGTCCCGATCGTAACCGCCAACGCGTTCTCCGACGCAAGGGCGTGGCAGGCGGCGGCAATCGCGTTCTTGGCGTTTTGTGCCATGGCCTCGGCAGTTTACATTTTGAACGACCTGACCGACCTCGCCGCTGATCGACGGCACCCGCGCAAGCGCCAACGGCCTCTAGCCAGCGGCGCCCTTTCGATTCCATCGGCGTTAGCGCTGGCAGTTGCGCTCGCAGTATGCGCCGCTGGTCTGTCTTGGTCGAGTAACTTGCTTCCAATGGTCCTTGTCTACGCCACGGTTTCACTTCTTTACACGCTGAAATTCAAAGAACTTGTTCTAGTTGATGTCTTTACCTTATCGTTTCTCTACTCAATCCGGCTGTTCGCTGGTGGCTACGTCACGGGATACACCATATCGTTGTGGCTTTTGGATTTTACGACTTTCCTGTTTTTGGCGCTCGCCCTGATGAAGCGAGTCTCAGAACTCATGTCCATCCGCGCATCGGACAACGAGCGGTTGGCTCGGCGTGCGTACCTGGCTCCGGATTTACTTGTTCTCCAGGTAATGGGGCTGGCGTCGAGTTTTTCGGCGGCCGTATTGATGGCGCTTTACGTGCAAAGCGCGGACGTGGTGATTCACTATCGGTTTCCCGCAGTCCTATGGGTGTTCGTCCCTCTCGTTTTGTTCTGGCAATGTAGACTTTGGCTGTCCACGGCGCGCGGATACATGCATGACGACCCGATTGTCTATGCGGCGCGAGACTGGGTGTCGTGGCTGGTCTCGGCCGCAGTGGTACTCGTCATTGTCATTGCGAAATACCCGATCTTTGTGCGTTAAAATCCCCGCCGAACACCTCAAACTCGACCACTGAAGCCGGCCGCTCCGGCGAGGTCGACCGCCGACGACGATGCCCTCAGCCGTGCCCTCAGCCGATGCCGGCTTTGCGTGACCCGGCCGAAGATGCCCCGGCACATCGCATTACTCGGGCGCTCAACCCGCATTCCCCGGGATAAAGCCCCGGGTTTGATTTGAGCCCCGGCGCGTCAGCTATCGACTAAAACTTAAGTGAACGAGACAATAGGCTTATTTAGCGCGGTGGTCCTATTATTTTTTTCACTGCGCGAGCGCGGGTTTGACACTCAAAATTTCGTTGTTCTGGAATATGGGCTATTTCCGCTTGCGATCGCTGTTCGGGTCGTTTATCGTTGCTTGAACGCTTATGCACGAGCGTCCGGTTGGTCTGCATTTTGTGTACAAAAGAGGAACGTCGGTGTAAGATCCTGACCCGTAGAGGGCGGTCGGGGTGGTCGGGATGTCTGGGTGTGAGAGCCGGTTTCCAAAGTCGCTGATCGAGTTCCAGGGTCGCCTTGCGACGGAGAGCGCCTGCGCGGCGTACCTGTTTGAGCGCCGCTGGCCGGAAGGGTTTGTCTGCCCCGGTTGCGGCGCGGACCGTGCCTGGCTGCTGCGGACCAAGGCGTTCACCTATGAGTGCGCCGCTTGTCGGCGTCAGACCTCGGTGACGGCCGGGACCATCATGCACGCCAGCAAGCTGCCATTGACGATATGGTTCTGGGCCGCGTTTTTGATGGCGACCCACTCGAACGGGATCTCGGCGCTGCAACTGCAGAACCAACTCGGCCTCGGCTCGTACCGGACCGCCTGGATGTTGTGCGCCAAGCTGCGCCGGGCCATGGTCAACCCAGAGCGCGAGCCGCTGTGCGGCTTGGTCGAGGCCGATGAGACGATCATTCCGTTCCGCACCAAGCAAGACCCGATCGTGCTGCCGGCGGGCCGCAGCGCAGTCGGCAAGATGCTGGTCGCCGGCGCGGTCGAAGTCGCTGGCGGTACGCCGCGGCGCGCCCGGCTCAAGGTCATCGAGAGCTTTGGCAAGGACGAGATCCATGCTTTCGTGCTGAGCGCGGTGGCGCCGCAGACCCAGTTGGTGACCGATGACTGGCCGTCCTACCAGGGAGTTCCCGGGGTCGGGCACAAGGCGATCACGATCGGCCCGATGGCGGCGCATGTCGCCCTGCCCTGGACCCATCGGCTGTTCGCAAACCTCAAACGCTGGGGCCTCGGCGTTTACCACGGACTGCGCCGAACCAACCTCCAGCACTACCTCGACGAGTTCGTCTTCCGCTTCAATCGGCGCCGCACCCGGCATGCCGCATTCGACGCCCTGCTGCGGATCGGCGCCCGCACCGCACCAGCGCCCTACCACCTGCTGATCCGCAACCCCGCTTAGCCCAAATCAACAGGTAGCGACACCGGACCCTCGTGCATAAGCCTTTATCGTTGTTTGTATGACCTCTTCTTCTCATAATTTATTCGGTAAAATTGTTCAGAATAATGTTCTATGTTACATCGGACGAGTGAGCTACGGTTTATATATCTTTCACTGGCCCTTAATATATTTTCTACTTTTAAGATCGCGCATGGTCTATCCATCTTATGGGTTCTTCGCAAGGCAGATCGCGTTTTTTCTTACTGTGAGTTCGATATCGCTGTTGATGGCGAGTTTAAGCTTCCGGTATTTCGAGCGCCCGATTTTGCGGATCAAGAATCGCATCGCGCGATACACCGTTAGCCCAGAGCCGGAATAGTGGGTGTTCCGACCGGGTAACGCATCAATGAGTTGCTGAGGCCGTGGCCGCTAATATTTAATTACGGTCCAATCGGGTCTTCGGACGCTTTCACACCGCATGTACCGCGAGCGGTACTGCGCTCCTTTGCCGGCTTCAGCGATCAGGCGCAGAGCTGGAGCAAGCCGCGTCGCGGCGTTGCCCAGGTCGCGCGGCATCCGGACGAGTTCTGCCTTCGCATCGGCTTTATCGTCATCAATCCGGCGCGGACGGCCGAGCGCATCGTCGGCTTCTACAACCAGCGCGGCGCAGCGGACAGCGGATCAGCGGATAGCGGATCAGCGGATCAGCGGATCAGCGGATCAAGGAAGGATAACGTGCGATCAAGTGGACGCAGCTGTCATGCCGCACCTTCGCCGCCAACGCCGTCCGCCTCCAGCTCCGCGCCCTCGCGTACAATCTGGGCAATTTCATAGCGGACGCCGGCGATCGCCCAAGACGGCGGAGCCGTGGTCGCTGACCAGCCTGCGCGAGAAGCTGATCAAGATCGGCGCGAAGCTCGTCAGCCACGGGCGCTGCGTTGCGGTCCCAGTTGGCCGCGGTCGCGGTGCTGCCACGGATGTCCGGGAAATCCTGTCGCTGATCGTCCCGGCTAGCGGGCGGCCCCCTCGCGCCGGCATGACGAGCGCCGGGGGGCAAATGCGAACAAAAGAGGCGGCCGAGGCGCGCCCGACGATGCCGGCAGAGCAGCACGTTTCGGCGTCCCGGCGCGGTCAGTTGGCGGTTTTGACCGCGTGCCGCGCACGCGGCGCGCGATTTGCCGTTGATCAGAGACGTCCCTTGGGACGATCTTGACCTCGCTACCACCCGGAACCCGGGGAATGTCGGTTTAGTGGCCGTGTGTGCGGTTTTTTCTATCGCCAACAACGTCGCACAATTGCGACCGGCGCTGGGATTCTTCAATGCGCGGCATCCCGGCTCCGATGAGGCGGTCACCCATAACGAACGGGCGGGAGATATCTGGTGAACGTTGTCAGCCTTTATCAGGACGCTAATGTCCTTGCTCGCCTTATTGTCGCGGCCAGACCCTTGATTTGTCCCTTGGATCCGATTCTGGCCTGGGTTCCCACGAATGCTTCCGTTCTGGATGTCGGGTGCGGTTTGGGACTTCTTTCAATTAATCTTGCCGCAACGGCCAGGCCGAGCTGCGTCCATGGTTTCGATATCAATCCCCACGCGGTTGGCGTGGCGGAGGCCGCTGCGAGACGGCTTGCAAGCGCGATCGACGTGGAGATGACATTTTCTGCGGTCCGCGATTTTTCCGAATGGCCGGCTGGGGTATTTGACGTGGTCTGCATGGTGGACGTTGCACATCATGTTCCCAGAGAGTTGTGGCATGTGCTCTATCAAGCCGCTGCCGCGCGCGTCCGAGATGGCGGCCTCCTCCTCTACAAGGATATGGCGCCGCGCCCGTGGTGGTGCGGACTTGGCAATCGGCTCCACGATCTGGTTCTCGCCCGGCAATGGATTGAATATTGTCCCCTACCGTTTGTGTACGCGGCCTTGGCGTCAGCAGGGATGACACCTGTCCATCATGATAAATGGCGGAGATATTGGTACGCTCACGAATTCGCCGGTATTTAAGAGACGGCAGGCTTAAAGAGTGAAGATGTCGGAGAAGTGCTACTTCCATACCGCCACCGACCCATCCATCCAGCGATCGGGGGGCGTGCCTTTGGTTCTAATCCCGACGATGGTAAGCTTGCCGACAAGGGAAACAATTTGGGCGGAATGGGCGGAAAAGGCTTATAGAAAAACAGTAATTCTGCGGGTTTCCGGTACACGGAAGCGGCCGCGGACGTCGCTTCGTCATCCGGGAACACGATCACCAGATCGCCTGGAGCGGGCGCACTGGCAGCGTGACACCTGATCGGCCGATAACCCGCCCAGACACAGGGGCCGTCCTCGGTAACAGACGGCGTGGCCAATATGACCCTGTTCTGTCCGGCCGGTCACCCCCGGCTCCGTCCACGGGGACCCCTCGATAATTCAGGTACGAGGCAAATTCTTCGATCACCCAAGGGAGATGCGAACGGAAAAAAGAGGCTAAGCACAGTCCCGCCACCGCTCCGATATCGCGCTTCTACCACGGATGCGATTTCCGCCTTTGCATGGATAAGATTCTTTTCTTCGAACAGGACATAAGCTGACGCAGCGACAGTCTGGACCAGGACAGTAAATGTGAAGACCAATGCTGCTGCTTTGCTCCAGGCGCGCATCCTTGGCCATGACAGCACTGCAAACCGGCCAACATAGAGCACCGCGATAAGGTCCACCGGCGCCAGGTAGTACATACCGAACATGCCAAGACGGAGGTAGGCAAGAAGACAGACCACGCCGCCGAACGCCAGTCCATCCCACAACAACGATGGTGCGGTCCGGTTGCGCACAATCAGATAACTCCTACCCAGCAGGACGGCCACGAGCAACAAGGCGAGCAGATCCACCCTTGCGTATGCGAGTACGACCTGCGCCAATGGCGCCCCGAACTTTGCGGCGTAATTCGTGTTTCCGTAGATGCCCTGCCCGCCGACGTAGTGGTAAAAGACCAGCCGCGCCATGTAATAGAGCAAAAACAGCACCGCCAAAGCAGCCAGGCACAAGTCGAGACGGCCTTCCCTATCCCAAAGTCGTTTGTAGTCCCATCCTGGACCGGGTGCATTTCTGCAGCGCAATAGGAGCCTGCCTGCGGCAAAGCCCAATACCAGCAAGAATGTGGTTTCCTTGTAATAGATCATGAATTGAACAGAGACCGCCGCGGCCAGCGCCCATGCGATAGACCGGGTCTGTTCAAATTGCCTAACGGACAGCATCAGACAGGCGAGGAAAAATACAATATTCCGTTCCGGCAAAATGAGTGCATTGAAAGTGAAAAGAATGCTCGGGGTCAGCAAAGCGAGGATTGCCAGGGCCGCACGGGCGGCAATGCTAAGCTCGGTATCAAAGACAAGCAGAATGCACGATAAGATTAAAAGTTGGACAATCGATAACACATGATAACCGGTAATCGTATTCGTAAAATGTCGTATTATATTATATTCCTGAAAAGCAAGTGGAAAGAAGCGTCCACTCGCGGGAGTGGCCTGGATTATCAGGTCATGTCCTTGGAGCGTGACATAGGTGAAATCCGAATTGTCGTAGTAGGTGAAGTCCTCCCACGCTAACGTCATTGCGATGTAGAACACCAAGAAAATTGCCAGAAACGTCAGCGCCGCGACAGCGCCGGGCGCCGCGACCTGTCGCCACGACGGCATGAGATTGATCGGATGTTTCGCGGCGTTCGCACTCCTTGAGGCGGCGACGGGCCTGACCCCGACCACCACGAAGATCGCCGCCGCCGCGGTTATGACGATCCAGATCGGCCAGAACGAATGTGCAGGGCGCATCGCCGACAGAGCTTTGAGGGTTTGCGTTAAAAAGGACATCGGCCTCGTCCCGTAGTGAAAGCGATACTGTCCACGAATTGATGCTCGGCGTTATTTTGCTGCGCGCGCAGCGTGTAGATGAGCGACGGGGTAGGGCTGCGCGGGCGGCACCGGCGTCATCGCCGCATATAGATCCGCAGATCGATCTGCGCCGCTGATCGGCACCTCCGAGCTTTCCGATTATACAGGGTCGTCACCCGAACTACCATACCGAGAAGAAAGATCCCTTGGCGAGCGCGCGTTCACGCCGTAAGGAGACGGCCAACTTGCTGCCGCCCGGTGAAACCCAGCGTCTCGATCTGCTCGGCGAGCCTTAATTGGGAGCTCGGCCTCGGGTCAAATAATATTCGTTGTCGCCGCGAGAGTAGGGGCTCGGCACAGATCGCAATCGGCAGTGCCCTCGTACTCGCTTTCTGACAAATCTGCCCAATGTTACGATTGCTGTCGGCGTTACGGGGCGAACGGTTATAATAGCGTTCGCCCAGGCTCCCGCTCTCGCCGGGACGATAGGGAGCGAATGAGGAGAGACCAGCAGATGCGGTTTGGGATCTTTGACCATCTGGACGACAGCGGTCAGCCGCTCGTTCGGCACTTCGAGGATCGGCTGAAACTGGTCGAGGCATACGACCGCGCCGGCTTTTACGGTTATCACCTGGCCGAGCACCACCAGACCCCGCTCGGCTATGCGCCGTCGCCGGGCGTGTTTTTGTCGGCGGTTGCGCAGCGCACCCGGCAGTTGCGGTTCGGGCCGATGGTGTACCTGCTGCCGCTCTACCATCCGCTGCGGCTGATCGACGAAATCTGCATGCTCGACCAGATGAGCGGCGGGCGGTTCCTCTATGGCGTCGGGCGCGGCATCTCGCCGGTCGAGGTCGGCTTCTACGGCGTCGATTTCAGCACCGGCGCGGCCCGGTTTCGCGAGGCGTTCGAGGTCATTCGGCGCGGGTTGAGCGAGGAGGAGCTGACCTTTCACGGCGAGTTCTACGATTTCGACCATGTGCCGATGGCGATGAAGCCGTTCCAGCAGCCGATGCCGGTGTGGTACGGGCTCGGCAACCCGGCCAGCGTCGCCTGGGCGGCGGCCAACGCCGCCAACACGGTGACCCGCCGGCCGCCGGGTCAGGTCCGCGCGATCACCGACGGCTATCGCGCGGAGTGGCGGAAATTGGGCCGCTCCGAGGCAGATTTGCCGCTGATGGGGGTCAACCGCCACATCGTCATCGCCGATACCGAGGCCGAGGCTCTCGATACCGCGCGCCGCGGCTATCCGGCGTGGCGGCACCACATGGGACTGTTGTGGCACAAATACGATGTGCCGTTCCCGCTCGAAGCGGCGTTGCCCGAGGATTGGCGCGCGCTGCAGCAGAGCGGCGACGCGATCGCCGGCAATCCGGCGCAGGTGCGCGACTACATCGCCGCCGAGATCGAGGCGACCGGCGTCAATTACTATGTCTGCGACTTCGCCTTCGGCACGATCAACCATGCCGAGGCGATGCGCTCGATCGAACTGTTCGCGCGCGAGGTGATGCCGGCTTTCGCCGGGGCATAGGCAGCGATAGGGCGCCCATTTCGGATGGGCGCCCTTCGCCGATTTGAAACGCGCCGGGTTTGCATCGCGCACGAGGGTGCGGCACCTTGCCGGGGTCGAAGCAGCAGGATCGAGGCGATGGGCATCATGACCGACTTCGGCCGCCCCGACGGGGTGGCGAGCAGGGGCTATCTGGCGACGGCGGGCCACGGCCGGCCCGGGATCGTCGTGATTCAGGAATGGTGGGGCCTCAACGACCAGATCTGCGGCGTCGCCGACCGGTTCGCTCGGGCCGGCTACAATGCGCTGGCCCCCGATCTCTATCGGGGCCGGGTCACCACAATGCCCGACGAGGCCGATCACCTGATGACCGGCCTCGATTTTCCGGGCGCCACGCACCAGGATTTGCGCGGTGCGGCCCTGGAACTGACCAAGCACAGCGACAAGGTTGCGGTGATCGGCTTTTGCATGGGCGGGGCGCTGACGATCGCCGCCGCGGTCCATATCCACGAAATCGCCGCCGCGATCTGCCTCTACGGCATCCCGCCCAAGGAGTTCGCCGACCCGGCGAAGATCCGGGTGCCGTTCCAGGGGCATTTCGCCAACCAAGACGACTGGTGCACCCCGGCCGCGGTCGACGATCTGGAACGGACGCTCGAGAGCGCCGGCATCAGCCGCGAAATCTACCGCTACGCCGCCGCCCACGCGTTTTTCAACGAGCGCAGCCCGGCCTATGACGTAGCCTGCGCCAACCAGGCCTGGGACCGGATCTCGGCGTTTCTGAAGGCACGGCTCGGCGATTAGCCGCTCGCGGCGGCGCGGGCCTGCAACGCCGTGAGCCAGCGGCGCAACAGGGCCGCGTGTGCAGCGAGGTGCTGTTCGATTTCCTCGCCGATCTGGCCGCGATACATGTGGACGGCGAGATTGCGATCGCGGCCGACGCCGATCGCCGCCTGGGCGTCCTCGTCCGACAGCCAACCGAGCCCGCGCGCCGCGCGTATTGTGGTGTTGGGCGAAGCGGCGCTGACGTTCTCCTGCTCGGCGAGCAGCTGTCGGCACGCTTTCCACATCGCCTCGAACGTGTAGATCAACCTCAGAATCGCGCCGTCGCGCTCGACCAATGATCGCCCGGCCTTGCCGGCAACCTCGTCCAAACTGGCAAGTGCGGCTTCGGCCTCGGCGAGCCGGCGCTCTACTCCCGCCATTTGACCCCTTCGCGGCTGATTTCGGCAATCAGCGCAGGATCGGCCCGCCGCAGATCGACCAGATCGACTTCATAAGGAATCGTACTCTCCTCGAGATCCGCCTGGAGCTCGCTGAAGAAGCCGATTGGAAGTTGGTCTCGCGGAAGAATCGCGATGTCGATATCGCTGTGCTTCCTCGGCTCGCCGCGCGCGCAGGAGCCGAACAGCCAGACCGCTGCGTCGTGCTCGCCGAGCGCCGCCAGCACGATCCGTCGCAATTCCGCGATCGCCTGCTGCCGGATCGGGTTCATGCCGCGATTGTCAGGGCGGCCCGGAAGACGCCGCGGCAGCCGCCGGTCGCGGGGCGCCGAGCGCGGCAAGCCGGCGTTGCGCATCGAGCATGTCGATGGTCGCCGGCCGCGGCCGGTTTCAGACGGAAATCGAACCGCGCGGCGTAGTAGGGCCGCTCGATGCCGAGCCGCGCCGCCTCGGCGTCCGGGGTCTCGTGCCGGGTGAACTCGCAGATCAGCGAATCCTTGACGGCGAAGACTGCGTCGCTGCCGAGATATTCGTCGGCGCGATCGAAGATGTGGGTCGTCACCGGTTCGTAACCCTCGGCCGAGACGACGAAGTGAATGTGCGCCGGGCGCCAGGGATGCCGGCCCGTGGCGCGCAGCATCGCCCCGACCGGGCCGTCGGACGGGATCGGGTAATGCACCGGCCGCACCGTGCGCACCAGAAACCGCCCCTCGGCGTCGCTGCGGAATTTGCCGCGCATATGCATCTCGTGCAGGCTCGAATCCTGCGAGTTGTAGAGACCATTGGTCTGCGCCTGCCAGACATCGAGCAGCGCCCCGGCGATCGGCCGGCCGTCGAGGTCGAGCACCCGCCCGGCGACCAGGGTGGGCGGCCCGTCGCGATCGAGCGGGGCGATGTTGCCGCCCGACGGCAACTCCGGCGCGTTTTGTCGGTGAAACGGCCCGAACACCGTCGATTTGGTGGCGCCGTCGGGTTTTCTGTGGTTCAGCAGATCGACCACCATCGACACGCCGAGCGTGTCCGAGAACAGGATGAATTCCTGCCGCTTGTCGCTTGACATCCAGCCGGCCTTGGTCAGGATCTCGATCGCCTGGAACCACTCGGCTTCGGTCAGGTTCACGTCTTTGACAAAGGCGTGAAGATGCCGGATCAGGCTCAGCATGATTTGCCGCAGCCGCGGGTCGGGCGTCTCGGCAAAGCGCCGCAATACCTCGGCGCTGATCTCGTCCTCGGTCTTGTTGTGCGGCAGCGGCATCGCCGTTCTCCCTGATCCGGTTCGGAGCGGCACCATAATGCATACCCCGCTCACGCGACCAGAGCCGGCCTCCGCCGGGCTCGAGGGCGGGGCCCGCCGCTTCAATCCGATCTCGCTCGATCTGCTGAATTTCCTGCTGGCCGATGTGCGCGGCGCGCTCGGGCCGTATCTGAACGTGTTTCTCGTGACGCAGCAGCATTGGAGCCAGTCCGCGGTCGGGCTGGTGACGAGCACCGGCGGGCTGCTGGGGCTTGCGGTGCAAACTCCGGTCGGCGGCGTGATCGACGCCACCCGCGCCAAGCGGGGGCTGATCGCGGCCGCGCTGGCGGTGCTGGCGGCCGGGGCGACGGCGATCTTTGCGATGCCGCATTTCTGGCCGGTAATGATCGCGAACTCGCTGATGGCGATGGTCGGCGACGTGTTCGGCCCGGCGGTGGCGGCCTTGACCCTGGGGCTCGTCTCACGCGCGGCCTTGGCCCGCCGCATGGGCCGCAATTCGGCGTTCGACCATGGCGGCAATGTCGCGATCGCCGCGGCGGCGGGGATCGTCGGCTGGGGCTGGTCGCAGCGCGCGGTGTTTCTGCTCGTCCCGCTGTTCGCCGTTCTCGCCGGGATAGCCGTGCTGTCGATCCCGGCGGGCGCGATCGACCACGTCCGGGCGCGGGGCGGGGAGGCGGCGCAGAACGGCGAAACCCGGCCGTCGAGTTCTTGGCATCCTGCTGACCTGCCGCCCGCTCCTGCTTTATGCCGGCTGCACGATGCTGTTCCATTTTGCCAACGCGCCGCTGCTGCCGCTGGTCGGGCAGAAGCTGGCGCTCGCGCATCACGGGCTGGCAACGGCAATGATGTCGGGCTGCATTATCGCCGCCCAGGCAATCATGCTGCCGATCGCGCTCCTGGTCGGCGCCAATGCCGACCGCTGGGGACGTCGGCCGCTGCTGCTGTTCGGCTTCGGCATCCTGCCGCTGCGCGCCGTGCTCTATACCCTCTCCAACAGCAGCGCCTGGCTGATTGGGGTGCAATTGCTCGACGGGATCGGCGCCGGGATCTGGGGCGCGATAACACCATTGGTGGTGGCCGATCTGATGCGGGGCACCGGCCGCTACAATGCGGCGCAAGGAACGGTCGCCACGGCACAGGGCGTCGGCGCTGCGGCGAGCGGACTCGCCGCCGGGCTGATCGTCGACCGTTTCGGCTATACGCCGGCTTTCCTGGCGTCCGGGGCAGCCGCCGCGGTTGCCTTTGCCGCCCTCGCTTTTGCCATGCCGGAGACGGCGCGCCCATCGGACGCGACGCATGGTCCCGTCGGGCCGGGGCCGCGGGGAGCCTGATGCCGAGCACCGATCGCAACGCGGCGCGGTCGAGACGGCTGCTTCGATGGTTTTGGAGCGGGATTGCGTGTCTGGTGCTGGCCGCAGCCGCCGGCGTTCTGTCCGGTGCGATACAGACGCGGCTTTTTGTCGGCGTCGCCGCGCACTGGCCGCAGATCGCCGCGGTCGCGATTTTCGCCGCAACCTATATCGTCATCGCCATCGGCAAATTGCCGGGTTTTTACCTCGACCGGGCGGGCGCCGCGCTGCTCGGCGCCAGCCTGATGGTCGCGACCGGAGTCTTGTCCCTCGATCAGGCATTGCGCTCGATCGATTTCGACACGATCGCGTTGTTGCTCGGGGTCATGATTGTGGTCGCCAATCTGCGTCTCTCGGGCTTTTTCCGGCTGGCCGCCAATTGGATCGCGGCTTTTGCCCGCTATCCGCTGCTGCTGCTGGCGGCGGTGATCATGATTTCGGGGGCATTCTCGGCGTTTCTGGTCAACGACACGATCTGCCTGGCATTGACCCCGCTGGTCCTCGATCTTGTCCTGCGGCTGCGCCGCGACCCGGTGCCCTACCTGTTGGCGCTGGCGCTGGCATCGAATGCCGGCAGCATCGCCACGATTACCGGAAATCCGCAAAACATCATGGTCGGCAGTTTTTCGCAGATCCCTTATGGCGCTTTTGCGCTGTCGCTGTCGCCGGTCGCGGCGATTGGACTGGTTGCGACCTTCGCGCTGGTGGCACTATTTCATCCGGCCGAATTCCGCACCCGCGAACGGCTCGTCGCCAAGCCGGCGCCGGCGCATGTCTATCGGCCGCTGGCGATCAAGGCGGTCGTCGCGACCCTGGCGATGACGGCCGGGTTCTTCGCCGGCGGCCCGCCGGCCAAGCTGGCATTGCTCGCCGGCTCGGTATTGCTGGTGACGCGTTCGGTCAGAAGCGAGCGGATCTACCGTCAGATCGACTGGCCGCTGCTGCTGATGTTCGCCGGCCTTTTCATTGTCGTCTCGGGCTTTGAAAAGACATTGCTGTCGCCGTCCGTCATCGCCGCGATCGGCAACCAGCACCTGGACCGGATGCCGGTACTGGCATTGGCGACGGCGGGGCTTTCAAACCTCGTCAGCAATGTGCCGGCGGTGCTGGTGTTGAAGCCGTTTGTCGCCGCGCTGCCGGACCCGCGCCGGGCCTGGCTCGTCGTGGCGATGGCCGCGACCGCGGCCGGCAATCTGACGATCCTCGGCTCGGTCGCCAATCTGATCGTCGTCCAAGGAGCGGCCGAGCGCGGCGTCCGGATCGGCTTCTGGCAATACTCCCGGGTCGGCGTGCCGCTGACGGTGCTGGTGATCGTCACCGGCCTGTTGTGGCTCTGATCGTTCCGCGCGACACTCGGGCGATGATCTTCGCCAGCCGGAGCGGGCTGCTCCCGAGCCGGGGCTGCCGCATGGGGCCGCGGCGCCGCGATCCGCTGTCGGACCGCATGATCGGGAGGCTGCAATGAGCGAGCGCCGCAATGAATTCGGCCAGCCGATCGGCTGGCCGTTAGCCAACTGGTCGCCGCGCCGATTTCCGCCCCGCGCCGCAATCGACGGGCGGTTCTGTCGCGTCGAGCCGCTCGATCCCGACCGCCATGCCGCCGATCTGTTCGCCGCCAACAGCGAGGATGCCGAAGGTCGCAACTGGACCTATCTGCCGCAAGGGCCGTTCGCCGCGATCGATCCCTACCGTGACCATCTGATTGCGGCGACGCGTCGCAGCAACGCGCTCGCGCACGCGATCATTGCGCGCGACAGCGGGCAGGCGGTCGGGGTCGCCAGCTATCTGGAGATCGATCCGCAGGTCGGAACGATCGAAATCGGCGGCATCAACTACAGCCCGCGCCTGCAGCGCCGGCGGGCGGCGACCGAGGCGATGTTTCTGCTGATGCGCCGGGTGTTCGACGAACTCGGCTATCGCCGGTACGAGTGGAAATGCGACGCGCTCAACGGCCCCTCGCGCGCCGCGGCGCAGCGGCTGGGGTTCCAGTATGAGGGGCTGTTTCGCCAGGCGACCGTCTACAAGGGGCGTAACCGCGACACCGCCTGGTTCTCGATCGTCGACAGCGAGTGGCCGGTATTGCGGGCCGCCTTCGAGCGTTGGCTCGACCCCGCCAATTTCGACGCCGAAGGCCGCCAGCGTGCCGGCCTCGGCAGCTTGCGGCAATCCGAGTAAAGGCCGGGACTTCATCGCGTCGGCGAAAGCGGCGTGCCTGTCGTTGCGGCGGGCGATGGGCCATCGCGACAGCAACCTTTTGGCATTTGGATCTCAGAGGCATGCCCGGTCACCGAGTGTTCGGACTGCGCCGCCGCTCAAACTTGCGCCGGCCCGGCTGAAGGGGCTAAGACGCTCCAAGCACTCAGCGAGGGAGAAACGGCGTGGCGCGCGGCGACGAACAACACAAAAATCCGAAATCCAACATCGAGATCGCGCAGGAAGCGCAGATGCTGCCGATCGGCGAGATCGCCGGCGAGAAGCTCGGCATCCCGGCCGACGCGGTGGAGCCCTACGGCAAATACAAGGCAAAGATCGCGCTCGACTATGTCCGCTCGCTGCCCGATCGGGCGAACGCCAAGCTGATCCTCGTCACGGCGATCACCCCGACCCCGGCCGGAGAAGGCAAGACGACGACGACGGTCGGGCTCGGCGACGCGCTGAACCTGATCGGAAAGAAGGCGATGCTGTGCCTGCGCGAGGCCAGCATGGGCCCGTGCTTCGGCGTCAAGGGCGGGGCCGCCGGCGGCGGTTATGCGCAAGTCTTGCCGATGGAAGACATCAACCTCCACTTCACCGGCGACATCCACGCCATCGGCGCCGCCAACAACCTGCTCGCCGCGATGGTCGACAACCACGTCTATTACGGCCTCGAGCCGCGCCTCGACCCGCGCCGGGTGACCTGGCGCCGCGCCATGGACATGAACGACCGCGCGCTGCGCACGACCATCTCCTCGCTCGGCGGCGTCGCCAACGGCTATCCGCGCGAGGACGGGTTCGACATCACCGCCGCCTCGCAGGTGATGGCGACCTTCTGCCTGGCGACCAGCCTGCAGGATCTGCAGCGCCGCCTCGGCAACATCCACGTCGGCCAGACGCGCGAGCGCAAATCGGTGACCGCGGCCGACGTCAAGGCGGCGGGGTCGATGACCGCGCTCCTGAAGGATGCGCTGGCGCCCAACCTGGTGCAGACGATCGAGCACAACCCGGTCTTTATCCATGGCGGCCCGTTCGCCAACATCGCCCATGGCTGCAACTCGGTGATCGCGACCACATCGGCCTTGAGGCTCGCCGATTATGTCGTCACCGAAGCCGGGTTCGGCGCCGATCTCGGGGCCGAGAAGTTCATCGACATCAAATGCAGGAAGGCGGGGCTGCGCCCGGCCGCGGCGGTGGTGGTGACGACGGTGCGGGCCTTGAAGATGCACGGCGGGGTGGCGCTCAACGCGCTGCGCGAGGAAAACGTCGCCGCCCTCGAAAAAGGCTTCGCCAATTTGCACCGGCACCTGGCGAACATCCGCCAGTTCGGCCTGCCGGCGGTGGTGTCGGTCAACCGCTTCAGCGCCGACACCGCGGCCGAACATGCCCGGCTCAAAGAGCTGTGCGCGGCCGAGGGGGTCAAGGCGGTCATCGCCGACCATTGGGCGCAGGGCGGGGCCGGCGCGGTCGAGCTCGCCCGCGAAGTCGTCGACCTCGCCGAAAGCGGCGCCGCCAAGATCGAGTTTCTCTACCCGGATGAGATGCCGCTGCTCGAAAAGATCCGCACCATCGCCCGCCGCATCTACGGCGCCGACGACATCGAGGCGGCCAAGCCGGTGCAGGACCAGCTCGCCCAGTTCCAGGACCAGGGCTTCGGCCATTTCCCGGTGTGCATCGCCAAGACCCAGCTCAGCTTCACCACCGACCCCAACGCCAAGGGGGCCCCCAGCGGCCACACGGTGGCGGTGCGCGAGGTGCGGCTGTCCGCCGGCGCGGAGTTCGTGGTCGCGATCTGCGGCGACATCATGACCATGCCCGGCCTGCCGCGGGTGCCGTCGGCGAACAATATCGAGGTCGACGCCGAGGGCCGCATCACCGGCCTGTTCTAAACCTGCGGCGGCAGCCGTGACAGAGGCCGAACTCAAAGTTTGGCGCCGGTCGGAGCGCGAGCGGCTGCTGGCGCTCCGTGCCGCCGTTGGCCCGGGCGAGCGGCGCGCGTGGGGCGCCGAGGTCGAGGAGCGATTGCATCGGGTCCTGGCCGAACGCCCGGGCATCACGATCGGCGTTTATTGGCCGATGCGGGCCGAGTTCGATCCGCGCCCGCTGATCGGCCGCCTGCTCGCCATAGGCGATACGGTGGCGTCTGCCCGCGGTCGTCGACCGCAAGGGACCGCTCGAATACCGGTTCTGGCGCCCGGGCGAGGCGCTCGTCGATGGGGTGTGGGACATCCCGGTCCCTGAAAAACGCGAGATCGCGCTGCCGGGGGCGGTGTTGGCGCCGCTCGTCGGCTTCGACCGCGAGTGCTATCGGCTCGGTTACGGCGGCGGCTATTTCGATCGCACCCTGGCGGCCTTGTCGCCGCGGCCATTGGCGATCGGCGTCGGCTTCGAGCTGTCCTCGATTGCGACGATCGAACCGCAGCATTACGACATCCCGATGGATTTGATCGTCACCGAAGCGGCTTTGCGGCGCCGGTAATCCGCCGGGGCGGCGGCGCAAGCGCCGGAGGCCTGCCGCGCGGTACGGGCCGGCTGGCGGCGGCGATCCGCGGCATTTATGGCGATCATCGGCAGCCGGCGCCGGCATTGCGGGTCGATGCGCACCCGTTGTTCCGCCTCGGCGTGCGGGGGTTCACGGCAGGCGAAGATCACTCTCCCGCCGGTAACGTAACGTGCAGAACAGACGCCAGAGATGGTACGATCGCGTAGTTCCACGCAAATATCATCCAGTATCCTGGAATCAGTTGCGAGGTGTCTGTGGGTAATTGAATGCTCAGATCCTGCCCGGTCTGCGTAAACTCAAGAATTAGAAATACGGCGTCGGAATTGTACGAATGTGTTGTCGCTCCCATACGCAGCGCAGTTACCGTGTATATCGTGTCGGCCCGGCCAACCCTTCCGTTTATCACATTTCCAGGCAATGCGCGTTTTGGCGAGATGGCCAATTTGGGTCGGACGGCGGGCGTTCCATCCGGCGCAAACAGATAAGATGGGTAATAGATCTGCGCATTTAAGTTCACCAAGGGTCCCGGAGCACCGCCGCCTGCGGTCAGCACCGTCCCATCCGTCAGCAGCAGCGAAGAATTGTGATACAGGCGAGCCTTTGCAGCGGTCGCACCGGGCGTCCACTCCTCGGTCCAGGGATCCCAAATCGTGTCTTGGTGGGCGACCCCTTTCAATTTATTATTCTTGATAGATCCACCGTTCACAAGAACTCTTCCGTCAGCCAAAACCGTCCCGTTGCTCCATATCCGATCCTGATCCAAGCTTGCGACCTGCGTCACGGTCGGTACTCCATCATCGCCAAATACCAATTTGAGGACTACCTGACCGAACCTTATAGAAAGCCATTTTCCGGGGGCATACGATATCGTCGGATAAAAATAGGCCCCGGAAAATGGTGTTTCGCCAACTTGAGTGATGGAGCCTTGGCCCGTGGTATCTATTGTGAATATCAGACCGTCATTGGTAATAACCCCGACTTTGTCGCCTGGAAGTACGTTTGCTCTCGGATAAAACCAGTTGTCGTACCCGCTGCCATCGAAGGCGGCCGAGTTGGCGGCGCCGTTCAGGCTCTTCCAATGCTTGCCAGCATTTGTAATCTGCGGTAGAATGGATGCTGTTGCGGATGTCACGCCATTTGAAAAAGAGGTATTGATGCCTCCGAAGATTGCTTTTTCGCCATTCGGCAATGAAACAAAGGAAGGATACCACCGATAGACGCCGGTGGATGGGCCCGAGGTTAGAACGCCGGTTCGCGGGTTGAATATGGTCGAGGCGTCGTTGGAGTAATTTCTGACGCCATTGACCGTAAGATCGCCATCGGCGATCAGCACCGTACCGTTTGATTGTAAAGAGGCTGCGCTGCAAAAAAAGTCCGCGGTCACGCCGTTTGGTAGAATGAAATGAGAATCCGGCCCGGTGCCGAGTTCTGGGTTCCACACATCGTGGATGAATGCACCCTGATTACCCGATTGATCGGTACCAAAACTCATCACCGAACCGCTCGGCAGGAGTACTGCGTGGATGGCGATGATCGGCCAATCTATAAGTTTACCATATCGGCCAAGCGTGGAAAAAGTGGGGTTCGGCGCATCGGGATCTGTTTGGTGGAAGGCGCGAGAAGCTGCGTAACCTATCGACGAAGATGCGCCGATCGATGCAAGCGCGGCGACGCCATAATTAAGGAAATCTCGACGGCTTCGTTTTCGTCTATCCATCGAATGCGTTGTTCCTGGTTCAAGACGATATTGTACCCTACGCCAAAAAGGCGCAGGCGGAAGCATCTGGGGAAATCGATTTATATCGCAGATATTCCTGATGTCAATATAGTGTATGCCTGAAATTATCGTTAAAAACCGTCAAGAAGTGGTTCGATTATAGTTAACTAAACATTTGCTGCTTTCAGCGGTTTCGCCGTGCTCCCGCGAGTTTCGTCGGGGCGCATACCCGGCGGTGATTCTCCTCGACACGCCATGCCGGCGGGGCCGATCGGATTTCGCACCCACATGGCCGGCATCCTTGCCCGGGCGGGCCGCGACATGGTGCGCCAGGCAGCCGGCAGCATGTTAACTTCGGCGATCGGTTCGGAACCGGCTGCGAGAGGCCCGCGATGAAAATCACCGACGTGACGTTGACCCTGTTTGCCTGGGACAGCATTCCCCCGACGATCTATGGCCGCCATACCGCGCGCCCGACCGGCAGCAGCGATCTCGGTCTGCTGTCGGTTGTGACCGGCGAAGGGGTGACCGGCCATGCTTTTCTCGGCACCTCCTCGAACCCGGCCAGCCTCGACGGGCCCGGGCTGATCCGATTTCTAAAGCCGATACTGATCGGCGAGGACCCGCTCGACCGCGAGCGGCTCAACCGCCTCTTATGGGGGCGCGCCCGGGTGGCGACGGTGCGGGCGATCGGCGCCTGCGACATCGCCTTGTGGGACATTGCCGGCAAGGCGGCAGGCATGCCGATCCATCGCCTGATCGGCACCTGCCGCGATCGGATCCCGGCCTATGCCAGCTCCGAGATCCATGCCGAGCCCGCGGCGTATGCCGAGCAGGCGCGCCATTACCAGGCGGCCGGCTGGGCCGCCTACAAGATCCATCCGCCGCAGCGCTGGCGCGAGGACATCAAGGTGTGCGAGGCGGTGCGCCGGGCGGTCGGCGACGATTACACGGTGATGCTCAATTCGACCTGGAGCTATCGTTATGAGGAGGCGCTGCGGGTCGGCCGTGCGATCGAGGAGTTGGGTTTCTACTGGTATGAAGATCCGCTCGCCGAGCAGGACATCTACAATTACGTCAAACTCAAGCAAAAGCTCGACATTCCGATAATGGCGACCGAGTACCCGATCGGCGGGCTCAATTCCTATATCCCGTGGATCACCGAACGCGCCACCGACTTTTTGCGCGGCGATGTCGCGGTCAAGGGCGGCATCAGCACCTTGGTCAAGACCGCGCATCTCGCCGAGGCCTTCCGAACTCAACTTCGAGACCCACCACGGCGGCAATTCATTAAACAACTTTGCCAACCTGCATGTGATCATGGCGATCCGCAACACCGAGTTTTTCGAGGTATTGCTGCCCGATGCGATGCAGAAATACGGCTTGGCCGAAGACATTGCGGTCGACCGCGACGGCATGGTCCACGCCCCGACCGAACCCGGCCTCGGCGCCCACATCGACTTCGATTTGATCGAACGGAAGAAGGTGGGGGTGTTGAGCTGAGAATTGGGTGTCGCAATCCTGCGTCCGGGAGGGTCAGAGGACGCGGACGTTCTTGAATTGCCACGGATCGTCGCGGTCGAGATCTTCGGCGAACAGGCTTTCCCGCCCGGCGAGCGGCGTCCAGTCGCCGTGGATGCCGACCATTTCGCCGAGATAGGGACGGGCGATTTGGAGGATTCGCGCGAAATCGATCTCGTCCGGCTCGACCACCCCGGCTCGCGGGTGTTCCAATGCCCAGACCACCCCGCCCAACACCGCCGCGGTCACCTGCAGCGAGGTGGCGTTGTTGTGCGGGGCCAGTCGCCGCGCCTCCTCGATCGTCAGCCGCGAGCCGTACCAATAGACGCCGCTGCGCGGACCCATCAGCAAGACGCCGAGTTCGTCGACCCCTTTTTGGATTTCGTCCATCATCAACCGCTTCTCCGGCTGCAGCCGCCAGTTCTTGCCGGCGAATTCGTGCAGGCTCAGCACCGCGTCGTCGCACGGGTGATAGGCGTAATGGCAGGTCGGGCGATAGCGCACCCGGCCGTCCTCGACGACCGTCAAATAATCGGCGATCGAGATCGATTCGCCGTGAGTGATCAGAAACCCGTGATAAGGGCCCTCGAGCGGCGTCCAGCTGCGCACCCGCGTTGCCGCACCCGGCCGCAACAGATAGATCGCAGCCTCGCAGCCGAAATCGTGGCGCCGGCCGTCCGGCGGAAAATGGCGCTCATGCGTTCCCCAGCCGAGTTCCGCCGGCTGCGATCCTTCGCTGACGAAGCCGTCGATCGACCAGGTATTGACGAATTCGCCGGGCGCCTTGGGGATCGTTGCTGCCTGCGTGTCGCGCTCGGCGATATGGATCGCCTTGACGCCGAGGCGCTCGGCGAGCCCGGCCCATTCGGCGCGCGCCGTCGGGATGCCGCCGCCGAGCCCCGCCTCGATGGCGAGGTCGACCAGCGCCTGCTTGACGAAGTGCGAGACCAGCCCCGGATTGGCGCCGTGGGTGATCACCGCGGTCGGCCCCTGCGGATATTGCCGGCGCATCGCCAGCGCGCTTTCGCGCAGCGCGTAATTCGAGCGTGCGGCGGGCGGCAGACCCGGATCGGTATAACCGCCGGGCCATGGCTCGATGCAGGTGTCGAGGTAGAGCGCACCCGTTTCCCGGCAGAGTTCGATCAATGCCGTGCTCGAAACATCGACCGACAGGTTGAGCAGAAAATCGCCGTTGCCGAGCAGCGGTTCGAGCGCCGCCCGATAATTGGTCCGGGTCAGCGCGGTTTCGATGAAGGCGACGCCGTATGCCGCGGCGACCTCTCGGCCGCGCGGCTCGGCGGTCAGGATCGTGATGCGTTGCGGCGATAAGTCGAGGTGGCGCAGCAGCAAAGGAAGGACGCCCTGGCCGATGCTGCCGAAGCCGACGATGACGAGGCGCCCGGAGAAGGCGGCGTGCTTCTGGTCGAGCATGGCGTTCCGGCGCAGTTTGCAGAGCGCGAACCCCTAGGGTTGCACTGCAATATTGTCAAGCCGAGGCCGCTCGGTCGGCTACTCGCGGTTGGGCCCGGAGAGGGTCGCCGCATCACGGACGGGTCCGCCTCCGGAGCCGGTTTCCTATTGCGTCGCAAGATTTTCGCGCGATCGACCTGAAGACTGCGGCATTATCGGACCCATATGACGATCCAGGCCGGCAACGCGGGGTGCGGCGCCGGGCCATCGCGACACCCAGCTTAGGGACACTGCTGTGCTGAGCCGCCTTTGGTGAGTCTCGAAAACATGCGCAACGACCCCGCCATATCGGCGAACGAGGGCGATTGATGCCCGACGACGGCGTTATTGCCTACGGTCTCGGCGGCGCGGCCGAGATCGGCTCGGTCAGGGTCGCGACCTACAACATCCATGGCTGTGTCGGCATCGACCGGCAATACAACCCGGAGCGGGTTGCGGCAGTGCTGCGCGACATCGATGCGGATATCGTGTGCCTGCAGGAGGTGAGCGCCCGCCGGCGCGCCGGGCGGCACGCCGACCAATGGAGCTGTTTTGCCGAAGCCACCGGCTGCCGGGCCTTGCTCGGCGCCGGCCTGCGCGACCGCCGGCGTCGGATCGGCAACGCGATCCTGACTCGATTTCCGGCGCTCGCCGTTCGCACGATCGATCTGAGCATCCCGGGTCTCGCGCCGCGCGGCGCGATCGACGCCGATCTGCTGGTGGGCGGGCGGAAATTGCGCGTCATCGCCACCCATTTCGGTCTCTCCGCCCTCGAGCGGCGGCTGCAGGCAGGCCGGCTGATTGCCGCGCTCGCCGAACCGCACGCGATCGGCCCCGCCGCTGCCGCTACCGTGCTGCTGATGGGCGACCTGAACGAATGGCGCGGGCGCGGCGGGGTCGTCGGCGTGTTCGACCGGCGGCTGGGCCCGAGCGAGTCGGCGCGGACCTTTCCCTCCTGGATGCCGGTATTGCCCCTCGACCGGATTTACGCCGACGGGCCGGCAGTGCTCGGCGAAATCGCCGTGTGCCGCTCGCCGCTCGCCCGCCTTGCCTCGGATCACCTGCCCTTGACGGGCCGGCTGTCGTGGCACGCATGCGATCCGCAATACCGCGCGCCGGCGCGGGTCTCCGGGCCAGCCGGCTCGGTACCCGGCTGAGCGCCTGGTTGCGTCCATCGGTCGGCCGGGGTAAGCAGGACCGATGACGTCAAAGCGCAACCCGCTCGGCCTCAACCCGTTGCAGCTGAAAACCCTGACCCTGCTCCAGCAGATGGCGCGGCTGCCCGATTTCGTGCGGTCTGCCGGCGAGGACGGCTGTGTCGCGATCGCCGGACTGCCCGCGCCGCACGGCGATCATTTTCATCTCGGCGAGGCTGTCGTCGCCTCGCGCGATGCGACCGGGCTGCGCAACCCGGCGGTGTGGAAGGCCCTTGTCCGCAAGGGTCTGATTCGCGCTACGCCGGGAGGCCCCGCCTTGACCCCGCTCGGGCTCGACTACGACACCGGGCTGCGAGACGCCATCCTGCACGCAGGCGCACATTGACGGATCGGACCTGGCGGGTCGGGCGGCGGTCGGCCCGCCCAGCAAACGCCCGACTGCGCGTCACCAGCAAAAGCGGCGGGCGACGGCCACCGGATGGTATGGGCCGCGGCTGAGCGCGGCGTCGATGCGGGCGAAATCCGGCTCGCTGCCGCCGGTCATGCCGAACTCGTCGGCATGGATGCCCCCGGCGATCAACACGCTGTCGAGATCGGCCCCGGCCGCACCGGCAATGTCGGTGCGTAAGCTGTCGCCGACGGCGAGGACGCGGCGCCGGTCCGCGAGGCCGAGAAGCGTCAGGCAGCTGTCATAGACCGAGCGGTGCGGCTTGCCGTGCCAGCGCACCGAGCCGCCTTGCTGTTGGTACCACTGCGCCAGTGCGCCGGCGCACAGCGCCAGCCGCGCGCCGTGCATCACGACCAGATCGGGGTTGGCGCAGACCATCGGCAGCCGGATTGCCAAGGCCTGCCGCAGCAACGGCGCGTAATCCTCGATCGTGTCGTCCCACCCGGCCGGTCCGGTATTGAGGATGAATTCGGCTTCGTCGACACCCTCGACCCAGTCCAAAGCGAGGCCGTCCCGGATCTCCAGATCGCGGTCCGAGCACAGATGGTAGCAGCGTCGGCCGAGAGCGGCGTAGAACGGATCTTTGCGCCGATCGAGGTATTGCCATGCTTCTTCGCCCGACGACATGACCGCGTGATAGGTCCCTGGCGGCACTCCGATCGCGGTGATTTGCCGGATTACGTCGTCGGCGCGGCGCGGCGCGTTCGACAGCAGCACGACGCGCTTACCCGCCGCGACCAGCGCCTCGAGGCAGGCGACGGCGCCGGGCAGCGGCGCCACGCCGTCGTGGACCACACCCCACAAATCGAGGACGAACCCGTCATAATGCGGCGCCAGTGCGGCAATTCCGGGAATGGACAAAGCGGCCATGAGTCGGCACCCTTGTGCGTGGCGCGCCGGTGGTCAAGCCCGACGTCGGCCAGCCATTGCCGCTCGGAAAATTCACGATCGCGTTACTGACGGCGCGCTGACGATGCTTGGCGCGTTCTTCTAAGCGAGGATCAGGCGCGCCGATAACCGCCGGTTTGATCGAAAGACGACTGAGCCCGCGATTGGGGCCCGCTTGCGGGCGAGGAGAAAGGGTGCAGACGGATCTCTATATCGGCCCGGTCATCGAGCGCTCCGGCGATTTCGGCTACGAGACGTTTTCGGTCGCCGAGGGCGCACGCGGCTCGTTTCGCTATCGGCGCGTCGAGCAGGCCCTACACGATCGTCGTTCGATCATTGCCGAGGCCGAATCCAACCCGCAATGGCGCGTTCATGTCTGCGAAACCGTGGCGGAATTCGACGCACGAACGAACGCCGCCCGCAAATCTGCGGACCTGATCGACAACGACCAGCCAGGCGAGCCCTGACCCCGCCTGTGCGCTGCGGTCTGCCCCGCGCCGTCGAGCGAGCGATCGAATCGCTCCGTCGCCGGCGGCTAGGGCGCATCTGACGCTGCCCCGACCGCTTCGGCGATCGTCGAGAAACCGTCGCGCCGCAGCAGCTCGGCCAATCCCCGCTTGATCAGCCCGACCAACGCCGGACCATCGAAGACCAGCGCCGTGTAGAGCTGAACCAGGCTGGCCCCGGCGCGGATCTTGGCATAGGCCTCCTCGGCGCCGCCGACGCCGCCGACGCCGATCAGCGGCAGCCGCCCCCGCGTCAAGCGACGCATGTCGGCGAGTACGGCGGTCGATTGGGCGAAGAGCGGGCGACCGCTGAGGCCGCCGGCCTCGCCGGCATGGCGGCTGCGCAGCCCAGGCCGGCGCTCGACCGTCGTATTGGCGACGATCAGCCCGTCGATGCCGGCGGCGAGCGACACATCGGCGATGTCGCGACGTTCGGCGCCGGTCAGATCGGGGGCGATCTTGAGCAGCAGCGGGACGGCGCGGCCGGTCCGGAGGCGGGCGTCGATGAGACGGCGCAACAGCGATTCGAGCGCCGCGCGGTGCTGCAGATCGCGCAATCCGGGCGTGTTCGGCGAAGAGATGTTGACAACCAGGTAATCCGCCAGCGCCGCCGTGCGTCGGATGCCCTCCGCGTAATCGGCGGCAGCGTCGTCGCTGTCGCGGTTCTTCCCGAGATTGACCCCAACGATCCCGGTGCCGGCGCGCCGCGCCAGCCGTTCGACGGTGCGTTCGAGCCCATCGCTGTTGAACCCCAGGCGATTGACGATCGCCCGGTCCGGATCGAGACGAAACACTCGCGGCCGCGCATTGCCCGGCTGCGGTCGCGGCGTCACGGTGCCGGCCTCGACAAAGCCGAAGCCGAGAGCCTGCATCGCATCGACAACCCTCGCGTCCTTGTCATACCCCGCAGCCAGCCCGATCGGGTTGGCAAAATCGAGGCCCCACAACCGCTGCGACAGGATCGACGGGTTGTCCCCGGCCATGCTGGCGCTGACGGTCAGCCAGCCCAACCGGGCCTCGATCGCTCGCAGGCTCAGCTGATGTGCCGTTTCGGGCCGCAGCCGACGCAATGCAGGGCGGATCAACGGGTAAAAATTGGGCATGATCGGGTTTGCCGGCTCCGGTCCGACGATACCAGTGCGCCGGCGCTGCCGCACCTATGCTAGATCCTTGGCTGCATGTCGCAGGGTGATCGCGAGCTGGCGGCGGGAAGGCCGCGGGTGCTGGTGCCGAGGGCCCCGGTTTTGGTCGCCGGCTTCGCCGAAGCTCTGTGGCTGACCGCAGACGGCGAAATCGAAGCGCTGACGCCGGCCGAGGCGCGCAGCCGGGTCGAGCGGGAGCTGCCGATGCTGTGCCATGCCCGGGCCACTGCGCGGCGGCTCGACCTGGCCGGCTTTCCGGCGCTCGACCTGCTCGAACTTTTTGCCTTTGTTTATCCGGCGCGATTCTGCGTGCCGACGCCGCGCGGCCTCGCCGAGGCGTTGGGGCTGGCGCCGCCGCAAGGCGCGGCCGCCTGCTGCGTCGCCCTTGCGAGTGCGGCATATGCGCTGCTCGAAGCGCTCGGCGGCGAGACCGATGCCGAGACCCGCGCCATCGCCGAGGCGATGGCGGATGGCGGTTGGCTGTGGGGACAAGCGGTGTTGGCGGCGTTGCCGCCGGACGGGGCCGGCATGGCGCGACGGAGGGCGGGTCTGCGGATCTGGACCAGGCTCGACGAATGGTCGGAGACGGCGCCGCCGCCGCCGCCCGGCAACGAGCCGGTCGCCGGGGCGGAAGCGCGGTCCCGGCTCGCCCGGTTGCTCGGCGCCGATGCCGAGCCGCGTCCGGAGCAGGCCGATTACGCCGCCGCGGTCGCCGCCGCTTTCGCCCCCCGCGACCTGCCGGACCGGCCGCGCGCGATCCTCGCCGAAGCCGGCACCGGCGTCGGCAAAACGCTCGGCTATATCGCCCCGGCCAGCCTCTGGGCCGAGAAGAATCGCGGGTCGGTGTGGATCTCGACCTTTACCCGCAACCTGCAGACCCAGATCGCCAACGAACTCGATCGGCTCTACCCGGATCCCGATGTCAAGCGTCGTCGCGTCGTGATCCGCAAAGGCCGCGAGAATTTTCTGTGCCTGCTCAATTACGAGGAGGCGGCCGGCGCGGCGGCGATGCGGCCGGGTGGGGCGGCCCATCTGGGGCTGATCGCGCGCTGGATCGCGGCGAGCGAGTCCGGCGATCTGGTGGCGGGCGATTTTCCCGGCTGGCTCGCCGAACTGGTCGGCCGCGGCCGGATCGCCGGGCTTGCCGATCGCCGCGGCGAATGCGTGCATTCGGCCTGCCCGCATTTCCGGCGCTGCTTCGTCGAAAAGAACATTCGCAACGCGCGGCAAGCGCGGATCGTCGTCGCCAATCATGCGCTGGTGATGGCCCAGGCGGCATTGGGCGGGCTCGACGATGCGACGGTGCCGACCCGCTATGTCTTCGACGAAGGCCATCATCTGCTCGAAGCGGCGGACAATGCCTTCTCGATCCGCCTGTCGGGTCAGGAGGGGCGTGAGTTGCGGCGCTGGATCGTCGGCGCGGAAGCCTCCGGCCGGTCGCGCGCCAGAGGGTTGCGACGGCGAATCGGCGATCTCGTCGACGGCGACGACGGCGGTGTTCGGGCCTTGCTCGAAACTCTCGGCGCCGCCCGAGTGCTGCCCGGCGACGGCTGGGCGCAGCGTGTTGCCGCAGGGCGCGGGCTGCAGAGTTTCGAAGGTTTTCTGGTTCTCGTCCGCCAACAAATACTGGCCCGTGCCGCCCTTGCCGATTCGGGTTACGGCCTCGAAGCGGAGGCGCGGCCACCGGTCGACGGGCTGACCGAAGCCGCCCTGCTGCTGGCGCAAGGGCTCGACCGCCTGACCGCCGCCATGGAGCGCCTGTCCGGCCGGTTGCGGTCTCGGCTCGAAGATCCGGAAAACCCGCCCGATGCCGGTTTGCGACAGCGTCTGGAGGCGACCGTCCGCAGCCTCGATCGGCGCGCCGGGTTGCAGCTTTCGGCGTGGAGCCGGCTCTTGCGCGATCTCGGCGAGAGGCCGCGGCCGGACACCGTCGAATGGCTGGCGCTCGACCGGGTCGAGGGTCTCGAACTCGATGTCGCAGTCAACCGCAGCTGGATCGATCCCGGCATTCCGTTTGCCGAGCATGTGGCCCGCCCGTCGCACGGCTTGGTCGTCACTTCGGCGACGCTGACAGATGGCGATCCCGACCCGGAACAGGCCTGGCGCGGCGCCGAGGCGGCAACCGGGCTGCGTCATCTGCTGCAGAGCCCGGCCGCCACGCGCATCGCCTCGCCGTTCGACTACCGGGCGCAGACCCGGGTCTTTGTCGTGACCGACATCCCGCGGACCGATGTCGGACAGGTCGCCGCCGCCTATGCCGCGTTGTTCGCGGCGGCGCGCGGCGGGGCGCTCGGCCTCTTCACCGCGATCGCGCGGCTGCGCGCGGTGCATCAGCGCATCGCCTCGGCGATCGAGGCGCGCGGGCTGCTGCTGCTGGCCCAGCATGTCGACGCGATGTCGACGGCAACCCTGGTCGAGATCTTCCGTGCCGAAGAGGATTCGTGCCTGCTCGGCACCGACGCGATGCGCGACGGCGTCGATGTTCCGGGCCGGTCGCTGCGGCTGATCGTCTTCGATCGCGTGCCCTGGCCCCGCCCGGACATCGTGCAACGCGCGCGCCGCCCGTTTTTCGGCGGCGCCGAATATCCCGACCGGGTCGCCCGGCTGCGGCTGCGCCAGGCTTATGGCCGGCTGGTCCGCCGCGCCGACGATCGCGGCGTGTTCGTGATCCTCGACCGCGCGCTGCCGTCGCGGCTGCTCGCTGCCTTTCCCAGCGGCGTCGAGGTGGTCCGGGCGCCGCTCGCCGAGGCGGCCGAGGCGACCGGCCGGTTTCTGGCGCCCGCCGATGCGACTTGACAGGCGGGCGGCGGTCTTGGCCTTTCAGCCCGCGTCAACGAGCCGAGAGGACTGCACATGCTCGACCACCACCGCGCGCTGATCTACACGATGGTGATCGTGTCGGGGGCGCAGAACGAACTCGGCGCTGCCGAGCTCAGCATCATCGGCGACATCGTCGAGGACCTGCCGGTGTTCCGCGATCTAAGCTCGGACCAGCTCGCGACGCTGCTGAACGACTGCGCCGAGCTGATGGGCCGCGATAACGGGTTCGAGCAGACGTTGCACGCGATCAGGAGCCTGCTGCCGGCGAAGCTGCGGGAGACCGCCTATGCGATCGCCTGCGACCTCGTCGCCTCCGACGGTGAGGCGACGCAGGACGAATTGCAGGTGCTCGAATTGCTGCGTCTCCGCCTCAAACTCGATCGGCTGATCGCCGCCGCCATCGAGCGCGGCACGCGGGCGCGGTTTCAGACGCTGTAGGGAAAGTTCGTCGCCTATGCCGGCCTGGTCATGGCCCGCTTGATCGCCTGCTGCACCTCGGCCGGCTGGGTTTCGAGTGCGGTGCACAGGCGGCGCAACTGGCGGCGCAGGCCGTAGACCTGGTCGAGCAGGCCGAGAACCAGCGGCACCGCCTCGTCGTCGAGCGCGAATTCGTGGCGGATCTCGAAGATCAGTTCGACCCTGGCGACGTCGACCTCGCGAAAGATCCAGGTTTCGCCGTGCCGCTCCGGCAATACCCAGCGGTTCTCGATCCAGCGCACCAATTCGCGTCGCTCGAGACCGGCCAGGCGGCCGACCAATTCCTCAAATCCCAGCGCCGTGCCGATCATGCGTGGGGCACCCCCTGACGCGGATCGAAATCATGGTTCTTCGCCCACGCCTCGACAAATTTGGCGAGCTCGGCGTCGCCGCTCCGGCCGATCACGACCTGCAGCGTCACGTACTGGTCGCCTTCCTGCCCCTTGCGCTGGACCCCTTTGCCGCGCAGGCGCAGCCTGGTGCCGGTATCCGAGCCCTTGGGGATCGTCATCGTCACCGGGCCGGTGACGGTCGGCACGGCGACCCGGGCCCCGAGCACCGCCTCGGCGAGGCTGATCGGCAACTCGATCCGGATATCGTTGCCCTCGCGGCGGAACAGCGGGTGCGGCGCGATATGCACCTCGATCAGCGCGTCGCCGGTCGGGCCGCCGCCAAAGCCGGGGCCGCCTTTGCCGCGCAGCCGCAGGGTCTGGCCGTCTTCGAGCCCGGCCGGGATCGTCACGTCGAGCCATTCCTCGGGGGACAGCGACAGCCGCTTGCGGGCGCCGGTCGCCGCCTCGGCGAAATCGACGGTCATCGTGTAGTGCCGGTCGCCGCCTCGCGCCCTGAACCCTTCCGCATCGCGACGCTGACGACCGGCGGAGCCGAAGGCGGCGAACAGATCTTCGAGATCGCCCAGATCGATCTCGCCCTCGGGCTGGTATTTGCCGCCGCCCGGCCCCTCGGCAAACCCCCGATAGGAGTAGCGCGGCTTCTCGGTGCCGCTTTCGTCGATCTCCCCGCGATCGTAGCGCGCCCGCTTCTCCGGATCCGACAACAGATCATACGCAGCGGAGATCGACTTGAACCTGGCCTCCGCCTCCGGCTTTCCCGGGTTCAGATCGGGGTGAAATTTTTTGGCGAGCTGGCGATAGACTTTGCGGATCTCGTCGGCGCCGGCATCCGGCTTGACGCCGAGCACTTCATAAGGGGTTTGCGCCATTCGGGTCAGCGCTGCTCGACCCGTCGGCGCTGGGCGGTAACCTGCTCGATCGCGACCTGCACCCGGCGCTCGCTGCCTTTTCGCTCGACCGTCAGGGTGACCTGGTCGCCGATCCGCGACAGGCCGACCCGGTTGCGCAATTCGCTGGCATTGTGGATCGGCACGTCATCGACGGCGATGACCAGGTCGCTGGACCGCAGCCCGGCCCGCGCCGCCGGCGAACCCGGCTCGACGCGCGCGATTACCGCGCCGCCGGTGCGAGAGGTGCCGAGCGCCTGGGCGAGATCGGGGGTCAGATCCTGGATGGCGACGCCGATCCGGCCGCGCTTGATCGCGCCGTATCGCAACAGCTGGTCCATGACCCGCCGCGCCATGTTGATCGGGACGGCAAAGCCGATGCCGACATTGCTGCCGCTCGGCGCCAGGATCGCGGTGTTGATGCCGACCAGCCGGCCTTCGAGATCGACCAGCGCGCCGCCCGAATTGCCGGGATTTATCGACGCGTCCGTCTGGATGAAATCCTCGTAGCCCTCGATGCCGAGCCCGCTGCGGCCGAGCGCGCTGACGATGCCCGATGTCACGGTCTGGCCGAGACCGAACGGATTGCCGACGGCCAGCACAAAATCGCCGACTTGGAGGCGGCTGGAATCGCCCATCGACACCGCCGTCAGATTGTCGCCGGGAATCTGCAGCAAGGCGATGTCGGTATCGGCGTCGCGGCCGATCAGCTTGGCGCGAAGGCGCCGATTGTCCTTTGTCGTGACCTCGATTCTATCGGCGTGTTCGACGACGTGGTTGTTGGTCAGCACATATCCCTCGGCCGCGTTGACGATGACGCCCGATCCGACCGCCTGGGTCTCGCGTTCGACCGGCTGCTGCTCCTGCATGCCGAAAAACCGACGAAAGAGCGGGTCCTGCGACAGCGGGTTTTCCTCGCGCACCACGCCATGGACCGAGATGCCGACGACGCCGGGGGTGATCCGGGCAACGACCGGAGCGACCGTCTCGACACCGGCCGGGATCGGCGCCCCGGCAACGGCCGGACCGATATCGCCGGCTCCCAGCGCGACGCCGCCGGCAAGAACGATTGTCGAAATAATTCCGCGCAGCCTGGTCATCGCGTCAAAAATCTTCTCTCTCGATGAGGTTTGTCGGTGGCATGTATCTAACGCTGAGGTGGGTCGCTTCAAGGGAAGCGGCCGGTCGCCTTTTGCGGTGCGGAATACCCCCAATTCATTCCCCGCCGAGCATGGCGTTGGCCTCGCCGAGGGCGGGAGAGGGTTTCTCGATTTCCAAACCGCGGAACGACGGGTCGATCGGCACCGGCAAGGCCGGCAAGGTTCGGCCGGGGCCGCCGAGTCGTCGGGAGAACAGGCCGCGTGCGATGAAATGCGGGTCGGCCAGCGCTTCCTCGATCGTGGCGACGACGGCGCAGCAGACATCCTTGCCGGCGATCCGCGCCTGCCACACCGCGGCGCTCGCGGCAGCGATCTTGGCGGCGACGGCGGCGCGGCTCGCCGAAGGGTCCGCGTCGTCGTCGCGAAACCGCGCCTCGAGACCGATCAACTCGCAGAAATTGATCCAGAAGCGGTCTTCGAGCGGGGCGGCAGCGAGAAACCGCGCATCGGCGGTGCGGTAGATGTTGTAGCGCGGGCTGCCGCCCGTCACCAGTTCGCCGCCCGGCCGCGGCCATGCTCCGGCGGCGAGACCGCTGCCGATCGCCCAATAAGCAAAGGCGAACAGGTTGTCGGTCATCGACACGTCGATCCGGCAGCCCTTGCCGGTGCGGCTGCGCTGCGCCAGACCGAGCAGGATGTTGACGACCGCCGGATAGGCGCCGCCGCCGATATCGGCGATCAGGGCCGGCGGCACCACCGGCGCCCCGTCAGCGCCGGCGGAAAGCGAAAGGAGGCCGGTCTCCGCGAGATAGTTGAGGTCGTGTGCCGCTACCTGCGCTTTTGGCCCGTCCTGGCCGTAACCGGTGATCGCGCAATAGACGAGACGCGGGTTCTGCTCCGACAGCCGGTCCCAGCCGAGGCCGAGCCGCTCCATGACCCCCGGCCGGAACTGCTCGACGACGACATCGGCGCTGTCGATCAGCGGGCGCAGCCGCGCGATCGCACCGGGCATCTTCAGATCGAGAGCAATCGACCGCTTGCCCCGGTTCAATAAGGCGAAATTGACCGAATCGGCGCCAAATCGCGGCTGGTAGAGACGCATCTCGTCGCCGGCCCCCGGTCGCTCGATCTTGATCACCTCGGCCCCCGCCTCGGCCAACAGCAGGGTGGCGAGCGGCCCCGGCAACAAGGTCGTAAAGTCGAGCACCCGGATGCCGTCGAGGGGCTGCTGCATGACCCCGCTCATCCCCGCTCGATCAAGCTGCGGCCGATCAGCTGGCGGTGGATCTGGTTGGTGCCCTCCCAGATCTGCGTGATCTTGGCGTCGCGCAACAGCCGCTCGACCCGGAAATCCTTGATGTAGCCGTAGCCGCCGTAAAGCTGCACCGCCTCGGTGGCGATCCGCATCGCCAGATCGGAGGCGCGCAGTTTCAGCATCGAGGCCTCGATCCCGATGTCCTCGGACGCCGCCGTCGACAAGGCGGGCGACATGCCACAGCCACGCCTCGCACATCGCCAGTTCGGTCGCCAGATCGGCGAGCAGGAACTGGATGCCCTGGAATTCGATGATCCGCCGGCCCGATTGGCGGCGCTCGTTGATATAGGCGACGGCGTCCTCGAAGGCGGCGCGGGCGATGCCGAGCGCATGCGCGGCGACGCTCGGCCGCGATTTGTTGAGCGCCGCCAGCAGCAGCGGCAAGCCGCCGCCGGGCTCGCCGAGCAGATTGGCGCGCGGCACCCGGCAATCCTCGAAGGCGAGCGCGGCGGTCGACGAGGCGCGATGCCCGAGCTTGTCCTCCTTGCGCAGCACCTTGAGGCCGGGGGTGCCGCGTTCGAGGATCAGCGCCGAGATCGCCTTGCTGTCGTCGGCGATCCCGGCCCATTTGCCGAACACCAGGAGCAGATCGGCGACATCGCCGTTGGTGATGAAGATCTTGCCGCCGGAGACGACGATCGTCGTCGCCGTCGGGCGTGAAGCGCGTTCGCATCTGGGTCGCGTCCGAGCCGGCATCGGGCTCGGTGATCGCCAGCGCGCCAAGCGCGCCCTCGGCGACGCGCGGCAGCAGGCGCTGCTTTCTGCTCCTCGGTGCCGAAATCGATCGAGCGGCTTGATCGCGTGGAAATTGGTCGCCCAGATGATGCCGGTCGAGGCGCAGGCCTTGCTGATCTCGCGCACGCAGGCGAGATAGGCGGCATAGGAGAGCCCGGCGCCGCCATAGGCCTCGGGCACGAACATCGCGTTGAGGCCGAGCGCGTTGATCGCCCGGACATTGTCCCACGGAAACTCGCCGCTGCGGTCGTATCCGGCGGCGCGCGGCGCGATCTCGTCGCGCGCCAGCGCCCGCACGCTGTCGAGCAGCTGCCGCTCCTCGGGCGACAGCGGCGGCACCGCGTCGAGCCGGTCGAAAAGCCTCCGCCCTGACCCACCCGCGAGTTCGCGCGAGGGCAGGGGAGGGGGAGTCCCGAAATGCTGTTCAGCCATCCCGGAAGACCGGTTTGCGCTTTTCGAGGAAGGCGGCCATGCCTTCGGCGGCGTCGGCGGTCTGGAAGGCGAGGGTGGTGAGATCGGCCTCGATCGCCAGCCCTTCGCGCAACGGAGGTCTGCAGCCCGCGACGGACGGCGTCGCGCGCCAGAGCCGAGGGCGCGGCAGGCTGTAGCCGGTCATCTCGCGGGCGAAGCCGATCCCGGCCTCGATCAGATCGCCGTCGACGAGGCGGTTGACGAGGCCGATGCGCCAATGCCTCCTCGGCCGTCGACCGTGCGGCCGGTCAGGATCAGCTCGAGCGCGCGCGCCTCGCCGACCAGGCGCGGCAGGCGCTGGGTCCCGCCATAGCCGGGGATCAGCCCGAGCTTGATCTCGGGCAGGCCGAGCCGCGGCATCGGGCGCGGCGAGGCGGAAAGTGCAGGCGAGCGCCAGTTCGAGCCCGCCGCCAAAGGCGAAGCCGTTGATCAGCGCGATCGACGGGATCGGCAAGGCGCCGAGCTTCGAGAAGGTGGACTGGCCGAATGCGGCGCCCTCGCGTGCGGCGTGCAACGACCGGCCGATCAGCTCCTTGATGTCGGCGCCGGCGCAAAACGCCCGCTCGCCGGCGCCGGTGACCAGCAGGGCGCGGGCATCGCTGTCGGCGAGCTTGTCGAGCGCCGCGGCGAGATCGTGCAACAGCGCGAAGCTCAGCGCGTTCAAAGCGTCCGGCCGGTCGAGCGTCAACAGCGCCAGCTCGTCATGGCGGGTCAGGTGGATCGTCATCGGCTCCGCCGCCGATCGTCAGGCGGCAGAGTGCCAGCGGACCGGGGTCGGCGCGATCTCGCCGTCCTTGGCCCATCGCACCAGTTCGCGCTTCAGAATCTTGCCGCTGGCGGTCAGCGGAAACGCGCTCAGCGCGATGAAATATTCCGGCATGTCGTAGCGCGACAGACCGGCCCGCGTCGAGATGGGCCAGCAATTCGCTCGGCTCGACGCTTTCGCCGTCATGCGCAGATCACCGCCAGGCAGACCTTCTCGCCGAGCCGGCGATCGGCGACGGCAAACGCGGCGCAGCGGGCAACCGCCGGGTGGCGCATCGCCAGATCCTCGATCCGCGCGGGATGGATGTTGTGGCCGCCGCGGATGATCAGGTCCTTCTTGCGGCCGACGATCTCCAGATTGCCCCGGTCGTCGAGCCGGCCGAGATCGCCGCTCATGAACCAGCCGTCGCGGTTGAACGATTCCTCGGTCGCCCGCTGATTGTCGAAATAGCCCAAGGTCAGGCAGGCGCCGCGGCCGCCGATCTCGCCGACCTCGCCGGGCGCGGCTTCGCATATCGGGGTTGTCCTGGTCCCACAGGCGGATCTCGTAGGCGGCGCAGGCCCGCCCGCAGGTTGCGACGATGGTTTTCGGGTCGTCGCCGGGCAAGGTGTACTGGTGCGAGCCGTTCTCGGTCATGCCGTAGACGTTTTGCGGCATAACGCCGCGGTCGAGAAAGGCCTGCGCGGTCTCGCGCGGGATCGGCGAGCCGGCCATGTAGAATATCTTGACGCCGCCCAGCCTGGTCGAGCCGCCGCTGCCGCATCGCGGCAAGAATGTCCATCGCATGCGTCGGCACGCCCATCACATAGGTGGCGCCGGTCTCGATGATCCAGTCGAGCGGGGTCAGCCCCGGCGGCGGCGCGTTGACCACCAGTTCGAGCCCGGCCGCCAGCATCTGCTCGATCGCGACGGTGCCGATGTGATGGCTCATCGGGCTCAGGCTCAGCAGCACCGAATGCTCGTCGTGGCCCCAGTCGGCGACCATCGCCCGGCCGTTCGCCAGCAACGTGTTGTCGGAATGCATGACGCCCTTCGGTATGCCGGTCGTGCCCGAGGTGAAGGCGAGGTAGACGATCTTGTCGGGATCGGCGTCGGGCGGCGGCAGCGGCGCCCGGCCGTCGCTCGCGTCGGGAGAGCGGTAAGGGCGTCGCCGGCGCGGGCCGTCGCCGAGGCTGTATATCCTTCGCAACGAGGGCAACGCCCCGGCGGCGCCGAAGATGTCGGCAGTCTTTGCGTCGGCGCCGTAGCCGGGCTGGGCGAACAACGCCGCGGCGCGGATGCGCGACAGCAATTCGACGATCTCGCCGACCCGGTAGTTCTGGTGCAATGACGGGTTGCAGACATACCCCTGGCGCGAGCACGCGAGCAACACCGCGACCGCCTCGACCCGGTTCGGCAGCCACACCGCCACCCGCTCGCCGCGCTTCAAGCCCGCCGCATGGAGATCGGAGGCGACCGCATCGACCATCGCCCGCAATTCCCGCCAGGTCAGCCGTCGCCGCCCGTCGCGCACCGCGAATGCATCGGGCCGCCGCTCCGCATGTCCGCACATCAGCGAATACAGCGTGTCCGCGCCGCCACAGCCCCTCGGCGTAATACCGCCGCGCCAGCTCCGGGTCGTGCAGGGTGAGGAGGGTATTGGTCATGACCTCAATACCGAATTTGCTCCGGCGTGCGGCGTCGGGAACAGGCGGCGATCAGGTCGGCTAGGCTCGACCGGGAAGATGCGCACGTATACATTGAACCAGCAAGCAGGATAGTCGCATGAACGCAGCCGATACCACAGTCGTAACGGCGAGGATCGACGCCGCGCTCAAGGCAAAGCTCGAAGCGTTGGCCCGCAGCACCAGGCGCTCGAAGTCGTACCTCGCGGCGGAAGCCATTGCCGCGTATGTCGAACTGAACGAATGGCAGATCGGCGAGATCGAGGCGGGAATAGCCGAGCTCGATGCCGGCGAGGTCCTGACCCAAGAGCAAGCCGAGGAGAGGTATGAGCGGCTGTTGCCGCCGCGGTGACCCATCGCCGCCTCGAATATGCTCCGCGGTATTTTCGGCGGATCGAGGACATCCGCGAGCGGATCGCTGCGGACAACCCGGCAGCGGCGGCGCGCATGGTCGAGCGAATTCGAGCGGCGGTGGAGCGTTTGGCGGCGTCTGCCGCCATCGGCCGGCCGGGCCGCGTCGCCGACACACGCGAGCTGATTATTTCCGGTACGCCATACATCGTTCCCTATCGGGTCAAGGGCGACGTTGTTCAGATCATCACGGTGTTGCATAGCACCAGCGGTGGCCGGACCGGTTCCCTTGAATTGTTGCGGGGCGCTGCGTCCGACCGCGCAGAGCGAATGCACCCGGCCACTGCCCCGCCGGCCCGTACATCAGCGAGTAGAGCGTATCCCGCCGCCACGGCCCCTCGGCATAATACCTCCGCGCCGATTCCGGGTCGTGGCGGGTGAGGGAGGGGGTTGCACATTGGGCGCGCCCAATTGGTATACACCGATCTATAATTACCTAAATGACCAATGAACTGCTCCGCAAATTGAGGCGCGTCGGTATAGTGGTGGTTCCGAGCCGCGGCAAGGGCGGCCATGTCAACGGGGAGCAGAGAGTTAAAAGCGGGCATGGTCCACGGAATATTGCGCCAACTCGGTCTGACCATGCGCGGTTTGCGGTAGGAAAGCGAAGCAATGAAACGAGCCTCCGCGGCAGCCGCCTGGCCGGTCGATTTGATCCCAGCCGAAGAGGGCGGATACATCGTCAATTTTCCAGACCTGCCGAATGGCTGGTCGCAGGGAAAGGATAGCGCCGAAGCGCTCGTTCAAGCCGAAGACCTGTTGGAGGAAATCGTTCTGGGCAGAATGGCGCACGGCGAGGCGGTGCCGGCGCCGTCGACGGCGCGCGGTCGCCCGACGGTCGCATTGCCGGCGTTGACCGCGGCCAAGCTCGAAGCGTATCGCGCGATGCACGCCGCGGGACTCGACGACAAGCAACTGGCCGAGCGTCTCGGCTGGCAGCCGTCGCAGGTGACGCGGTTGTTTGACGGCCGCCATATCTCGCGACTCGACCAGGTCGAGGCGGCGTTACGGGCGCTCGGCCGACGTTGATCGTCAGCAGCGAAGCAAGCTGAGCCATGGTGCCGCGACCGCATCAACCATCGCCGGCGACTGGCTTAGTCGAGCAAATTCGTCAAAGAAATTCAGATCCACCTCGAATGTTTTTCGAGGCGCGAGGCCGAGCTCCAGTTTCTCAAGGAGCGTAACCAATGCCTGACCGTCCACTAACTCGATTTGCGAAGCGCCATCGCGCATCTTTACTGATCGCTCCGCATCGGAAACGCCGAGACGTTCGGCAACCCAATCACAGACTTCACCCAGTCTTATTGAACCTCCGAGCACTTTTAGCGCTGTGAGGATCGGATTTACATATTTTGCGAAACGCGACCGAAGAGCCATCGCCCGCTCCTGCCAGTCTCGCTCAATGCCCGAATTTGTCCGGGTCGGGTTTGCGGCGCTCGGCGAAGGCCCGGCCCAGTTCGTGCGACTCGTCGGTTTCGAGATAGCCGCGCAGCATCAGGTCGTGGGCCATGCGGGCGAGGCCGCCGACGCCGCCGTGGCGGGCGCTGAACGCGGTCTTGATCGCGGCCAAGGCGAAGGCGCCGCGTTCGGCGATTTCGAGCGCCATCGCGCGGGTCGCCGCGGCCAGCTCGGCATCGGGGACGACCTGGTTGATCATGCCGAGTTCCAGCGCCTCGCGCGCGGTCATCCGCGGGTTGCGGAACCAGATCTCCTTCGCCTTTTTCTTGCCGACCAGGTCTTCGAGATACCAGGTGCCGTAGCCGGCGTCGAAACTGCCCATCATCGGCCCGACCTGGCGGAAGACGGCGCTTTCCTTGGCGATCGTGATGTCGCACATGACCTGCAACACGTTGCCGCCGCCGACCGCATAGCCGTTGACCGAGGCGATGACCGGCTTTTGCAGCCGCTCGATGCTCTCGTACATGTCGAGCGCCGGCAACACCCCCGGATAGAGCAGCGTCTCCTCCATCCCCTCCTTGCGCCCGCCGATGCAGAAAAACCGGTCGCCGGCGCCGGTCAGCACCAACACCCGGGTGCGCGTCTCGCGCCGCACGAGGTTGATGCAATCGCGGATCTCATGGCACATGATCGGGGTGAACATGTTGCCGTCTTCGGGACGGTTCAGGGTCAAGGTGCCGACCGGCCCGTCCTCGGCATAAAGTATCGTCTGGTAGGTCATCGCGGGGCGCCTCGCGGATTATCTCGGCAAACGGAACGGAGGTGGAGAGATGTTACAGGATTTGCTGCCGCAGGCGGAACGGATCGCGGCCAGGCTGAAGGCGCGCGGCGAGACGATCTCGATCGCCGAATCCTCGACCGCCGGGATGCTGTCGGCGGCATTGTTGGCGGTGCCGGGCGCCTCGGCCTATTTTCTCGGCGGCGCCGTCGTCTATACCCGGCAGTCGCGCGCCGAATTGCTGGCGGTCACCGACCAGGAACTGACCGGCATCACGCCCTCGACCGAGCCCTACGCGCTGCTGTTCGCCCGCAAGATCCGCGGCAAGCTGGCGACGACCTGGTCGCTCGGCGAGACCGGCACCGCCGGCCCGACCGGCAGCCGCTACGGCCACGCCGCCGGGCATTCCTGCATCGCCGTGATCGGCCCCAACGGCGAGCGCTCGATGACCGTCGAGACCGGCAAGAGCGATCGGGTCGACAATATGCGCACCTTCAGCATCGCCGCGCTCGATCTGCTGGAAAAGGGCCTGGGCTGATATTCTATCAAATTCAGGCGGCGGCGAGCTGGCGGGGGCGATAGATCGAGATGTGGGCGAACCGGGCGATCGGGGTGGTACGGTTGGCGCAGACCAGCACGTCGAGATCGACGAAGCGGTGGCCTTTGCGCTCGTAATTGGCGGTGACGAGTGCCCGCGCCGATAATTCGTCGCCGACCCGCGCCGCTGCGAAATGCTGCACCCGGCTGCCGACATGCATCCACGGTCCGAGCGTCACATTGTCTTTGAGCGCCCAGTTGCCGAGCCTCAGCACGCTCGCCGGATGGACCAGCCCGTCCGCCGCGTAGAGCGCCAGGGTTTCGCGCAGGTTGCGCAGATACTCCGTCGCCTCGTCGGCGGCAATCCTGACCGGTTTGGCCGCAAGCCGGGTCCCGGGCGCGAGCGTGGTCTCGTCGGCCGGCGGGCGAATGGCGGGCGGCGCTGCGGGGGCGGCGGTCTCGGCGAATTCCGCCGGCGCCGGCGGGACCGACGTGGGCAACGCGGCGGTGCCGGCGGCGCACAGGACGCCGCGGCTCTCGACCCGGATGTCGAGCCCGCCGGCGGTTTCCACTGCGGTGACGACAGCGGTCTCGCCGTCGTAGACCGGCTTTAGAAACCGGCATTCGGCGGCGCCGCGTTCGAGCCAGGCGCGGCCCCAGCGGGCGACCATCAGGTGGGTCATGTAGCCGTAAACGTCGACCCCCGGCACCAGCCCGCCGGCAAAGCCGAAGCGGCGCGCGACCGCGTCGTCATGGATCTTGTTGTCGGATTCCTTGGCGGCGTTGAAGGCCTGCACGCGATAGGGGGAAAGACCGGATTGGGTCATGGCTCGGGTTCCTGCACTCGGGATATAAGCGACGACGCGCCGACCAGGCTTGCACCGAGGCAGCGCCGGCGCAATCCCTTGCCGATCGCCGATTTGGTTTTTGATTTCCGAGGGGCCTGATGGACAGCAATCTTCCGGAGTACCAGCTTTTCGCGATCCGTTACGCCGAGCGCGACGCCCGCCGCCGCGACCATTTCATCGGCGGCGATCCGCATGACGGGCCGATGCCGATGGATTATTTCGTCTGGGCCGCGATCGGCAAGGAGCGCAGCTTTGTGATCGACACCGGCTTTACCGCCGAGGTCGCGGCGGCGCGCGGCCGCCGCCATCTGCGCTGCCCGGCCGAGGCGCTGACCCTGGTCGGGCTCGACCGGAGCACGGTCGCCGACGTGATCCTGACCCATATGCATTACGACCATGTCGGCACCTTCCACCGCTTTCCGGCGGCGCAGTTTCACCTGCAGGAAACCGAGCTGCACTACACGACCGGGCATTACATGCGCCACCCGTTCCTCGCCCGCTCGTTCGAGGTCGAGGATGTGGTCGGCATCGTGCGGCTCAACTTTGCCCGGCGGGTCAGGCTTTATCGGGGACCGGTCGAGCTGGCGCCGGGGATCAGCCTGCATCCGGTCGGGGGCCACACGCCCGGCATGCAGTTCGTGCGGGTGCATACCGCTCGCGGCTGGGTCGTGCTCGCCTCCGACGTCAGCCATTACTACGAGAACATGGAGGCCGGCCGGCCCTACACCGCCGCCTTTCACATCGGCGACATGATCGACGCCTACGACACCTTGCGCGCCGCGGCGCCGAGCCCGCAGCACATCATCCCCGGCCACGACCCGCTGGTCATGCGCCGCTACCCGCCGCCGAGCCCCGAACTCGAAGGCCTCGTCATCCGCCTCGACGTGATGCCGCGCGAGGCCTAGGGCGTGTCGTCAATTACTTGTATATGCACGTAATGCGAGTCCGATATTAGGGTATATGTAGTAAAAAGAGTTTGCCGCGCCAGCGGTTTGCGTGAACCATGCAGAGTCGGCTATAGACAAGTGGCATCTCCTCATTGAACTGGGGCGTAGATTCTCGAAGCGACATGGAGGGGAAATGGCCAACGGTTCAGCGCCAGGTAGCACGCGTATAGACCGGCGTACCGTGCTGCAGGTCGCGGCCGCGCTCGCGGCGGCCGGATCGGCGCCGATGCGCGAAGGGCATGCCGCCGGGCGGCCGCCGGTGGTCATCGATGCCCAGGTCCACGCCTACGCCGCGAACACCCCTGAGCGGCCGTGGCACAACGTTCCGAACTGGCCCGCTCACGTCACCGGAGACGAGATGGTGGCGGCGATGGACAAGGTCGGCGTCGACGGCGCGATCTATATCTCACCATTCTCGATGTACCAGTACGACGCCAGCTATGCGGTCTCGGTGCAACGCGCCCACCCTGACAAGTTTGCCCTGGTCAAACCAGTCAACCCGGATGATCCGGCGGTGGCCGATGTCGTCGCCGACTGGAAGAAGACACCGGGTACGGTCGGCATCCGCATCATCCTGACGAAAGCGTCTAAGCGTGCGCCGGACGATCCCGGGATCGACCGCATCCTGCGCGCCGCCGTCAAGAACGATTTCCCGGTCAACGTCCTGTTCTGGGACAACCTCGACGCCGGCACGGTGCTGATCGACCGCCACCCTGACGCTCGGTTCATCATTGACCATATGGGCATCCAGCAGCCGAGCATACCGCCGGCGCCGCCGCAGCCCTGGGCCGATC
Organism: uncultured Alphaproteobacteria bacterium; assembly: GCA_963701815.1. Classification (GTDB taxonomy): domain Bacteria; phylum Pseudomonadota; class Alphaproteobacteria; order ATCC43930; family CGMCC-115725; genus AP-15. The sequence goes on along the minus strand of CAVPBN010000006.1, from coordinate 133,641 downwards.
TTCCGAAAGTGGTGGAACTCGCCAAGCGCAAGAATGCGGTGATCAAGATCACCGGCGCCTGCACGCTGTCGAAGAAACCGTATCCGTTCCCGGACATCTGGGATCCGCTGTTCCGCATTTTCGACGCCTGGGGGTTCGAGCGCTGCTTGTGGGGCACGGACTGGACGCGCGCGTTTGCCGTCGTCAACTACGAGCAGGGCGTGGAGCCCTTCCTGAAGACTGACCGCCTCAGCGACACCGAGCGGGCGATGCTGATGGGCGGCGCCTGCGCCAAGGCGTATGGCTGGTCGCCGAAAAAGGCCTAGTCGAGAATAAATCCGCCGTCGACGGGCAGGGTGCCGCCGGTGGGCGTGGGCAGCCTTGGCGAGCTGGCGGCGGTGCCCTCGGGCGAGAGCGGCAGGAAATTGCCGGCGGCAGAATGAGGCCTGCTGCGCAAAACTCGACGGCGCGGCCGCGGGCTTGCGACTCGGGGCGCACCAGGCGAGGCCATGCCCACCGCTGCGCTTGCCGGTCGGGAGCCAGGTCAAATCGACACCCGAAGAGGCCGACTGGCACTATGGGTTCGGGGTAAAGTCATCGGCAACAGCTCAGCCGGTGCCGCGCGCCGCAGCCGTCAAAAATGGCCCATAAGGGGGTTCTGGAAATGAGCATCGCATCGGAAATTGGGCGTCTCTAAGTCGACGTTAACCATGTTTCCATGTTCCTAGACCAAGATCTTGCACTTTCCGGTCAAGATACCGAGACGAAGCACTAAAACGCTCTGTATTCGGCAAAAATCCCGTACGCGCATGACGGCCCTAGCCGGATGAGTACCAGCCGCGCTGTCCCGTTCATTTGCTTGTAAGCCCCACCTGCAATTGCGGACGGGCCTTTAATTCAGATTTGATCATGACCACATCGCGATAAAAATTCCGGATTCGAACGAACGGGAGGACAACATGCTGTGCAAGCTTCAAGCTGTGGGTTCTGTCATCACAGTCGGCCTCTTGACGATAGCGGCGCCACCGACGGAAGCCGCAGTCTTCTCTGTGGGACCGCCAAGCGGCAGCTATGTCAACGAGGATGTCTGCATGGACGTCCAGGGCAACAGCCTGGGCATCTCTGGTGGGTTGCCGGTGCCGGTAATAGCCTTCAACTGCCACGCCGGCCCCAATCAGCAGTTCCAATTCGCCGGCACGAAGATATACGCGATGGCTGCCCAGAGGTGTGTGGGTGTCCAGATCGATCTGACTCATGCTTTTTACCCGGTCGTATCCGAGCCATGCGGATCACCGGGTAGCACAGAAGATTTTTTCTACAGTAACGGCATGATCATGACCGTCGAGAAGCTGCCTGGCCCTCCGCCGTCGGGGACTCTCGAACGGATGTGCTTCGATGCAGGAAGCTTGCAAAATTATACTCAGTTGATCGCAGCGCCGTGCAGCGGCTCGAACAGCCAGCAGTGGCAGATCAAATAAGGGGAGGGATCGCGCCGACGGGCCGGCGCAACCCTCAGCAGGCCCCTGTCTCGCGGGCATGTGCACGACGCATTTCGAACCATCGCTGGGTGCCGTCGGGCGCCGCGCTATGCCGCCTTGCGTTCGCTCGCCGGCAATAACGCGTCGCGATAGCCGCGGCGCTGCATATGGTCCAGCACCAGCGCGATCGGAGAGCCGAGCCACAGCGCATAGACCGTGTGGTCGTCGACCATGTCGTCGGTCAGCGGATGCACCAGGATGTCGAGACCCTCGCGGTTCAGCATCATCCAGGGCACGACATCCTGGAACTGCGCCCTGGTAAAGATGATCTGGAACTGCGGCACCGGGTGCGGGCCGACCCGTTCGCCGCTGAATTGGCCCATCTCGACCGGATAGACCGCCGACAGCCGCGCGTGGAACCGCTCGGCGACCGGCTTTGTCGCGGCGTCGTAGTAGACGTGCGCGTGATATCCGTAGATCTGCGGGTTTGGGTTGGTCGGCGCCGGCATTGTGATACTCCCTGGAGTTGCCATCCCGAGGTTGGGGCTTAGCCTTACCGGCAAGGCCCCGACCGATATCGGTCGGGGCCTTGCAAGGTTCAGCGAAAGCGGCCATTCCGGCCGTCTCGTCTCGGTCGGTTATTCGGCGGCCTCTTTGACCGGCGCCAGCTCGTATCGATCCATGGCGAGTTCGATCATCTCGTCCCAGCCCTTCTGGCGCACGTCGAACTGCACCGCGTCGGGGCCGAGATACTTCAGGTTGACCCCGACCATTTCGCCGCCCTGGCGTTCCGGACGCTCGCGCCGCTCCATCGGCACCGGCGCCACGTTCGCGGCCTGCTAATGCCTGCGCGGTCGCGTCGATGTCGTCGACCTGGAAGCCGATATGGTGAATCCCGCGCAGATCGGATGTTTGCCCGGGCCCGAGTTTCGGCGCATCGCCCTCGCCATATTTCAGGATGGCGAAATAAATGTAGCCGTCGCTGAGCCAGACTCCTTTGTCGCCGCTGTCCGAGGGCCGCCGATAGAGCTCGGTCAGACCGAAATGCTGCTTGTAGAAGTCGGCGGTCTTTGCCGGATCGTCGGTCACTAATGCGATATGCTTGATGCGTGCCATCAACATCTCCTCGATTGACTGCACTATCCAAAAGCGCAAGGTTGGGCAAAAGTGCAGCTCCAGTGTGTAGTCTTTCTGCCGGTTTAGCGTCAAGCGGACTGCCGCTCACCGTTTCGGCGGATGGGCGCGGACGAATTCCTCGTTGATGTCGGCGCCCCAGCCGGGGCCGGTCGGCAACAACAGGTCGCCATTTTCGATGACCGGCGGCAGGGTGACGATATCGTCCTTCCAGATCACGTCGTCGATGTCGATTTCCATGACTTTGAAGTTCGGCACCACGGCGCACATATGCGCGCTCATCAGCGAGCCGAGATGGCCGTTGAAATTGTGCGGGGCCACATTGACCTCGAAGGCGTCGGCCATCGCCGCGATCTTGACCGATTCGAGAATGCCGTTCCAGGCCACGTCGATGATCGCGTAATCGACCGCCTGCTCCTCGAAATAAGGGCGGAACTGCCGCTTGCCGTATAATGATTCGCAGGATGCGATCGGCGTGCGGCTCGACCGGCGGATTTGCGCCAGGCCCTTCGGATCGTAAATGTCGATTTCGAGCCAGGCCAGGCGGAGCGGCTCCAGCGCCTGCGCCAGCCTGGTGTAGCCGTCGATCTTGTAGTTGAAGTTGGTGTCGAGAAAGAGCCCGACCCCCGGCCCGGCGCCGCGACGGAAGGCTTCCATCTGCGCCACCGCCGCGTCGACGATATGGCTGTCGATATTGAGTTCGGGATAGCCGGGCGCGGCGTTGGTGCCGGGGCCGTGGATATAGGGCAGGTCGCGGTCGAAGCGGATGATGTTGGTCTTCAGCCCCTTGAAGCCCTTGCGCCGGACCTCCTCGCCGAGCGCGACGATGTCGTCGAGCGTGCGCACCGGGTCGACCCCGGCGAGTTCGCGGCTGCGTTCGCCGAGGCGGGCGCGATAGGTGCCGCAATGCGACCAATAGAGCGCCAGCCGGTCGCGCACCGGGCCGCCGAGCATCTCGTAGACCGGCACGCCCAGCGCCTTGGCTTTGATATCGACGAGCGCGTTCTCGATCGCCGCGATCGCCATGGCGTTGAGCCCGCCCGCCGCCTGCCGGGTCGCTGCGTAAAGAAAGGCGCTGTGGCGCTCGACCGGCCGCGGGTCCTGGCCGATCAGCCGCGCGCCGAGCGCCCGGATGACCCCGGTCAGCCCCTGCGCGCCGTAGCCCTCCATGTATTCCGACCAGCCGACGAGGCCGTCGTCGGTGGTGATCTTTAAAAACGAATTGACCCGCCAGCCGGCGTCGCAGTGCAGATCTTCGATCTTGACGATCTTCATCGGCGATTTCCTCCTGATCCGGCGATCTTGCGCCGAAGCGCGGCGCCGCTCAACCGGCCCCGCCGTCGTGCGCCGCGGTCAGTCTTGCGAATGATCGGCCGACCGCCACAGGCGGATCTCGCGCAACAACGCCTCGACCGCGCCGCAGGCGAAGCCGAGCGAGATCTCGTCGACCAGTCGCCCGTCCCGGATCTTTTCGTGCGCCGCGCAGATCGTCACCTCGCGCGCCAGCGCCACCCGCGACAGCATCGAATCGAGGGCGACGCGCATGTGTTCGAGGCAGCGCGCACCGCCGAGCGGCCCGCGCGACGTCGCCATGATCGCTACCGGCTTGTAGGCCATGACCGAAGCAAAGGCCGGGCGCGACGCCCAGTCGAGCGCGTTCTTCAACACGCCGGGGATGCTGTGGTTGAATTCGGGCGCGCACAGCACCACCCCGTCGGCCGCGTCGATCGCCGCCAGCAACGCCTTGACCGGCTCCGGCCGCTTGTCGCCTTCGAGGTCTTGGTTGTAGGCGGGGATCGGCTGCAGGTCCCAGAGCGTCAATGCGGCGCGCCCGGCGAATTTTTCGCGCAACGTCTCCAATACCGCGTTCGAATAAGAGCCCTGGCGCAGGCTGCCCGACATTCCGATCAACTGGGCCGGCGCTGCGTCTGGCATGGCATCTCGTTTCTATGGGCGGCGTCGCGTCCCTCATAGCGAAAGCCGCTCGCCAATGGCAACCGTCTCGCCCAGGATGACCGGCCGATCGGGCGAGGATGCCGATGAGTTTGAAGCCGTGAGTTTGAGACCGTCGCGGCGCGGGCTGATCCCGCCGTTCATCGCCATGGAGGTGCTGCGCGCCGCCAATGAGCGGGCGGCCTCGGGCGCCGACGTCATTCACCTCGAAGTCGGCCAGCCCGGCACCCAGGCGCCGCAAGCCGTGCGCGAGGCCGCCCGCCGGGCGCTCGAAGGCGAGCCGATCGGCTACACCGATGCGCTCGGCATCGCGCCGTTGCGGCAGGCGATCGCGGCGCATTACCGGGCGCAGTACGGGATCGCCGTCGAGCCCGCCGAAGTGGTCGTCACCACCGGCTCCTCGGCGGCGTTTCTGCTGGCGTTTCTGGCCGCCTTCGAGCCCGGCGCGCGGGTGGCGCTCGGCGTGCCCGGCTACCCGGCCTACCGCAACATCCTCTCCGCCCTCGGCATCGAGCCGGTGCCGATCCCGGTCGGCGCCAATTCGCATTACCAGCCGACCCCGGAACTGCTGGCCGAGGCCGGGGCGCTCGACGGGCTCGTCATCGCCAGCCCGGCCAACCCGACCGGCACGATGATCGCCGCCGCCGATTTGGCGCGGCTCGCCGCCTGGTGCCGCGACCGCGGCGTCCGCCTCGTCTCGGACGAGATCTATCACGGCATCGTCTACGAGACCGCGGCGGCGACGGCGCGCGCCTATGGCGACGAGGCGATCGTCGTCAACTCGTTCTCGAAATACTACAGCATGACCGGCTGGCGGCTCGGCTGGATGCTGGCGCCGCCCGATCTGGCGCGCTCGATCGAATGCCTGGCGCAGAATTTCTACATTTCGCCGCCGGCGTTGTCGCAGAGCGCGGCGATCGCCGGCCTTCGGCTGCCGCGACGAGCTCGACGGCCATGTCATGCGCTATCGCGCCAATCGCGATCTGCTGATCGGCGCGCTCGTCGACGCCGGGCTTTGTCGTTTCGCGCCGGCCGAAGGTGCGTTTTATCTCTATGTCGACGTATCGCAACTGACCCGCGACAGCGAGGATTTCTGCCGTCGCCTGCTGGCCGAAACCGGCGTCGCGGCGACCCCGGGCAGGGATTTCGACCCGCTCGGCGGCAACGACTGGCTGCGCCTCTCCTTTGCCGGCGCCGCCGACGACATCGCCGAGGCGGCGCGACGGCTGAGAGCATGGTTGCCGCGGAACGGGTGAGCGCGTCTCATCCGTTCGCCAGGCGCAACCGGGCGAGCGCCGCTTCGTCGACGCGCAGGCCGAGACCCGGTCCGGTCGGCAGATCAAAAAACCCGCCGACCGGTTTCGGCGGGTTTTCAAAGACCGCATGCTGGCGCGGCGACGGGTCGTTGAGTTCGCAGGGCTTGGTCGCCTGCAATTGGCTGGCCGCCAAATGGAGACTTGCCGTATGGCCGATCATCGGCTGCGTCTGGTGCGGCACCAGCTCGACCCCGTGCGCCTGCGCCAGGGCCGCGCAGCGCAATAATCCGGTGATGCCGCCCATCTTGACGATGTCGGGCTGGACCATCCGCACCCCGGCTTCGATCAGATCGGCCAAGCCCGAGAGCGTATAGGTCTGTTCGCCGGCGGAGACGGTGATGTCGAGCCGGCGCGCGACCTCGCCCATCGCCTTGACGTGGTAGTGCTGCACCGGCTCCTCGAACCACCAATAGCCGAGTTCCTCGAGCGCGCGGCCGACGCGAATGGCGCCGCCGACCGAGTAGCCGTTGTTGGCGTCGAAGGCGAGCGGGAAACCGTCGCCGACCAGTCGCCGGACCGCGCGCGCCTTGGCGATGTCGCCGGGTATGTCATGGTCCAACAGCGTACGGTCGGCATCGAAGCGGATCTTGACCGCCGCGGGCTGATCCGCCAGGCGCGCTTCGACGACCCGCAACACCTCGTCGACATTGCGCTCGCCATTGCCGCCGATCGAGGCATAAAACGGCAGCCGGGTGCGCCAGGCGCCGCCCAGCAATTTGTAGATCGGCTGGCCGAGCAGCTTGCCCTTCAGATCCCAAAGGGCAATGTCCACCGCCGCCAAGGCGCCGGTCAGCGCGCCTTCGGGTCCGAGCTTGACGAATTTGTGCAGCAGCCTGTCTTGCAGCACGGCATGATCGAGCGGGTCTTGGCCGATCAGGGCCGGCGCCAGATCGCGGGCGATGATGCCGAGCGAGGCGAGGCCGCCCTGCATCGGCGAGGCCTCGCCGATGCCGACCAGGCCGTCGTCGCCGCGGATCATGACCCAGGCGCTGCGCTGCGCCGGCTGGTCCGCGGGCGTCCAAGCGACCTGAAACGTCTCGATGTCCCGGATCTTCACGACTTCGCTCCTCTCGTCGGCATCCGGGCCGATCTCACCAGGCCAATGCCCAGCCGTCGCGGCGCGGGTCGGAGCCGGCGAGCAGCATGCCGGTGGCGGCGTCACGGCGGATGATTTCGATGCTGCACGGCCCGTCGAGATCGCCGACGGTGTGGACCGGATGACCGCGGCGCGCGAGGTCGCGGCGCACCTCTTCCGGCAGGCGCCGTTCGATGGTCAGCGCATCCTCGCCGTCATGCGGCCAGTTGGCGTATTGGCCGGGCATGTTCGAGGTCCAGCGCGGCATTTCGGCGGCCTGCTGCGGGTCGAGCCCGAAATCGGCCATCGCGGTCAGGACCTGCAGGTTGACCTGTACCTGATGGTCGGCGCCGGGCGTGCCGAAGACGCACCACAGCCGGCCGTCCCTCAGCACGATCGGCGGGTTCATCGTGTGCCGTACCCGGCGCCCGGGACGCAACCGGTTGGGATGGCCGGGTTCGAGGTGCCAATAGCTCATCCGGTTGTTCAACAGGATGCCGGTGTCGCCGGCGATCACGCCCGAGCCGAAGCCGCTGTTGATGCTCTGCACCCCGGAGACCGCATTGCCCTCGTCGTCGGCGGTGCAGAAATAGGTCGTGTCGCCGGCGGCGCCGACCGGCGCCCTGGTCGGTGCGGCATGGCGCATGTCGATCCGCCCGGCCAGTTCGGCGGCATAATCGGCGGACAGCAATCGCTCGAGCGGCGGGTCGAGCGAGCGCGGCTCGGCGCCCCAGCGCTCGCGGTCGGCAAAGGCCAGCTTTTTCGCCTCGACCATTACATGCACCGCGTCGGCCGACAGCAGGCCCAGCCGCCGCAGATCGAAGTTTTCGAGGATCTTCAATTCTTCGAGGAGGACAAAACCCGTCGAATTGGGCGGCGCTTCGAGCACGGTCAGGCCGCGGTAATCGATCGCGATCGGCCTCTGCCGTTCTGCGGTAAAGGCGGCGAGATCGGCTGCCGACACCAGGGTCCCGGCGGCTTCGAGACCGGCGGCCAGGCGCTGCGCCAGCCGGCCTCGGTAGAAGGTCTCGGGGCCGTCCTCGGCGATCTCTTCGAGGGTGCGGGCGAGGTCGGGTTGGATGATCGGCGCGCCGAGCGGCGGGGCCGCGCCCTCGACCAGAAAAATCGCGCTGCTTTGCCGGTCGATCGCCAGCGTAGCGCGATATTCCTCGGCGAAATGGCTGTAGGACCGGGTCGCGGCAAAGCCGTCGCGGGCAAAGACGATCGCCTCGGCAAACAGGTCACGCCAGGGCAGCCGGCCGAACTCGCGATGCATCATGCCGAGCCCGGCGACGGTGCCCGGCACCGAGACCGACAACGGCCCGATGCGCGGGATGCCGCCGGCGTAGCGCTCCGGCGTCGCCAGGGCAGGGGCGGGGCCCGTGCCGTTGAACACGACGGCCTCGCCGGTCGCCTGCCGGTAGACATGATAAAAGCCGTCGCCGCCGAGCCCCGACATCATCGGCTCGACGACGGCGAGCGTCGCTGCGGCCGCGACCGCAGCATCGATCGCGTTGCCGCCGGCGCGCAAGGCCAACAGCCCGGCCTGTGCCGCCAACGGATGGTTTGCCGCAACCGCTCCTCGCCGGCCGATGGCGAGCGGCCGGTACGAACGCATCTCGATGGCCATCTGCGGTCTCCTCGCGTCCAGTCCGGTGGGCGAGCTTATCTCGATCAATGCCGACCCGGCTGCCGCAAGGCAAGGCAATCCGGCTGGGATCGGCCGCCTCGGCCGCCGGTCGAGGCGAACGACCCGAAGCTGCGAGTGAGGCTGGTTGCGCCCGAATTTCATTGCGGTGTGCCTCGATGAGACCGAAGATCGCGGTCAACAGCGCCCGAATCCGGGGAATGTCGGCTACGATGGCTCCCCAGTCGGTGTCTCGCGTCTCTCCTGGGGCTCCAGGCGTCAGGACCGGGTGCCGGCGAGACGCGGCAAAACGATGGCAGCTACGCTTTACGGAGGAGACGGAAATGGCACAAAAAGGTCGCGGAATTTTCATGGTGTACGTCGATATCGACGCCCAGCACGTGCGGGACTTCAACAAGTGGTATAATGAGGAACATCTGCCGGAATTGCTGTCGGTGCCCGGCATTCTCTCAGCGGCCCGCTACGAGGCGGTCAAGGGTGGCCCGCAGTACCTGGCATGCTATGAACTGGAAAGCGTGGCGGTGGTGCAGACGCCGGCGTTTACCAGCCGGCCGCGGACGCCGTGGGGGCAGAAAGTTTCGCCGTCGGTGATTGGGAAGAATTTGACACGCATTGTCGGGGAACAGATTTACCCGGACGGCGTGGAAATGCCGGAGCGTGGCATGGCGCCGGTGTTGCAGATTGGCCGCATGTCCGTCCCCGCCCAGGTCGATGCGGAGTGGAACGCCTGGTACAGCGGGGAATATGTGCCAGGCTACCGCAAGGTGCCGGGAGTGATAAACGCCCGCCGCTATCGGGTTATCGAGGGCACCAGCGGCTACAGCACGGTCTACGAATTTGCCAGTACCGCCGTGCCCGAAAGCCCGGAGTGGAAGGAGCAGCAGCAACATTCCTCGCCCAATTCGCCGCGCATGCGGCAGGCCATGACACATGCAGCGGGTTCTGCCGGGGTGTACGTGCGGGCGAATCCCTGAAGCCCAGCGCATTTGCCCGGCAGTGCGTCTTCTCGAAACATTCCGGCTGTTGCGCCGGATCGCGGCCGGGCTCGTCGTCGCCGGGCTGCTGTTGCTGGTCGCCGGCTGCGCCGACAGAGCCGATAATTCGGACAACGGCAAAAACGGCGGCTTTTACGGCGGCATGTCCGGCGGCTGGAGCCATCCGTGACCCCGGTGACCAGTTGCGGCGTCATCGTCGGCGATGGCGAGCGTATCCTGCTGGGGCATGCCACCCGTTCGCCGCGCTGGGACATCCCCAAGGGCGAGGCCGATCCGGGCGAGGATTTCGCTGTGGCCGCGATCCGCGAATTGCGCGAGGAAACCGGTCTCGTCGCCCCCGCCGACGCGCTCGCCGATCTGGGCGTTCACTCCTATCGGCGCGGCAAGGACCTTGCCCTGTTCGTCTGGCGACCGCCGCTGATGCCCGATCCGCGCGCGCTGGTCTGCACCTCGCAATTCGCTTTGCCTAATGGGACGCTGGTGCCGGAATTCGATCGGTTCGGGCTATTTGCCTGGGACGCGGCCCTCGATCGGGTCGGCAAGAGCCTGGCCCGGCTGCTGATGTCGCTCGCCGGCGAAATTCGCGACGAAATGATGCGGCGGCCGTGCTAGGCTGCCGAGCAGCTGTAATCCCTGGAGGTCGCCATGCCGAAACTGCGTCACATCGCCATCGCCGCCGAAGATCCCGAAGCGATGGCCGAATTCTACAAAAAGGCGTTTGATTTCGAGGAGGTCGGCCGGCCGAACGGGGTGCTGGCCGACGGCGTGTTTTTGAGCGACGGCACGCTCAACATGGCGATCCTCAAATTCAAGACCGACCAGCTCGGCAAGGGCATGGATTATCGCGGCATCCACCATTTCGGGGTGCTGGTCGAGGATGTCGACGCGTTCTCGAAGAAGCTCGAAGGCCTGGGCGCCCGGCATTACATCGATCAGGGCCAGGGCGGTCATCAGGCCGGATATTTCGAGAAGAAATTCTACGGTCCGGAAGGCATCCTGTTCGACATCGCCGAGCATGGCTGGGCCGGCGCCGAGCCGCTGCCTGTCGAGATCAAGGAAGCAGCGGAGTAGATCCTTTAGTTCAGCAAACGGAGGCAAAATTGCCCAAGCTGCGCCACATCGCCATCGCCGCCAAGGACCCGGACGCGATGGCCGATTTCTATGTCAAAGCGTTCGACTTCAAGATCGTACGCTCGAACGACGGTCCGCTCGCCTATGGGCACCATCTGAGCGACGGCACGATCGACCTGGCGATTCTGCGGTTCAAGACCGACCAGCTCGGCAAGGGCCTCGACTATGCCGGGCTGCACCATTTCGGCATCCTGGTCGAGGATGTCGCCGCGGCCGGCAAGAAGCTCGAGGCGCTCGGCGGCAAGCATTACATGGATCAGGCCGAAGCCGAGCGGATCGGCGGTTTCGAGGTCAAATTCTACGGCCCGGAAGGGATACTGTTCGACGTCGCCGAACATCCCTGGACCGGCACCGAGCCGCTTCCGGTCGAGCCTTGAAGGCAAATGTGACGCTGATGGGTTGCCTCTGCGCGTCACACCCTGCCCGTCCGGAAGCATCACCCCCACCCAACCCTCCCCCATCGAGGGGGAGGGCCATTAAGCCGGGTGCTCGACCAGCGAATAACGTGTGTAGCAACGACAACTAGCGTCCAAACCAGACAAATGCCTCCCACCGATGCGACCTTTGAGCGAGATTGCTTCGTCGCTACTCTCCTCGCAATGACAATGACTTACGCTGTCATTGCGAGCGAAGCGAAGCAATCTCGATGCGAGTTCCCCCGGGACCAAGCGTCTGGTTTGCACAGTTAGGGTTTGCCGGCGGTCCAGGTAGGGTTCGCGCGGAACAGCGCGACCGTCGATAGCCCCATCTTGGCGCTGGCCTCCTTGACCTGACGGCTGTATGCGACATAGACCAGGGTGTCGTTCTTCTTGTCGTAGATCCGGCGCACCGCGATCGATTTGAAGAACAGGCTCACCCGCTGCGAGAAAACCTCCTCGCCTTTTTCCCCGAGCGCGATCTTGCCGATGGAGATCGCTCCGGTCTGCTGGCATGAGATCGCGCTGTTCGACGGGTCTTCGAACCAGTTTCCCTTGGTCAGCCGGTCGATAACGCTGCGCTCGAAACGCACCAGATGGCAGGTGACGCCGACGACTTTCGGGTCGGCGAGGGCCTCGACGACCATGCCGTTGCCGGTCCAGTCGTTGCTGAACGAGCCGACCTTTTCGGCCCGCGCGACCCCCGCTGCAATGGAGAACAGCACCGTCAAAAAAATCCGTGCTCGCATGTTGCCTCGTCCTGCCCGGAGTGATTCACCGCAAGATGACCGCTTTGCCGGAGCAAGGCGCGCCGCTCGGTCGACAATAGTACCGCATTTGACGCGCAATCGGCGCGGCGGGCGTTAGCTCGGCATGGAGAGCGGCGGCGTGGTGATCGAGACCGACATCCCGGCACGGCTCGATCGACTGCCGTGGACCGGGTTTCACACCCTGGTCGTCGTGGCTCTCGGCGTTACCTGGATTCTCGACGGGCTCGAAGTGACGCTCGCCGGCTCGATCGCCGGCGCCCTCCAGGAAAGCCCGGTGCTGCATTTCGACGCCGCCGAAATCGGTCTCGCCGGCAGCGCTTATCTGACCGGCGCCGTCTCCGGGGCGTTGCTGTTCGGCTATCTGACCGATCGGCTCGGTCGCAGAAAGCTGTTCTTCGTGACCTTGGGGCTCTATCTGACGGCGACCGCGGCGACCGCGTTCTCCTGGAATTTTGCCAGCTTTGCGCTGTTTCGCCTGCTGACCGGCGCCGGCATCGGCGGCGAATACACGGCGATCAATTCGGCAATCCAGGAACTGGTGCCGGCGCGGTATCGCGGCCGGACCGATCTGGCGATCAACGGCAGCTTCTGGCTCGGCGCAGCACTCGGCGCCGGCGGCGCCATCGTGTTTCTGCAGCCCGGCCGGTTGCCGCCCGATTGGGGATGGCGCGCCGGTTTCGGCGTCGGCGCGGTTCTCGGCCTGGCGATCCTGTTGTTGCGCCGCTGGATCCCCGAAAGCCCGCGTTGGCTGATCCTGCACGACCGGCTGGATCAGGCCGAGACGGTCGTCGCCGATATCGAGCGCCGGGCCAGGCGAGATGCGGAGGCGCTGCTGCCGATTCCCGCGGATCGGCGGCTGCGCCTCGCCGTATCGGCGCGAACGCCGGTCGCGCGCATGATGCTCGCGATCCTGCGCGACTATCCGCAGCGCGCTATCCTGGGCCTGGTGCTGATGGCCGCTCAGGCGTTTTTCTACAACGCGATCTTCTTTACCTATGCGCTGGTGCTGACGCGGTTTTACGCGGTCCCGTCAGATGCGGTCGGCTGGTTCATCCTGCCGTTCGCGCTCGGCAATTTTCTCGGCCCGATCGTGCTCGGGCCATTGTTCGACACGCTCGGGCGCAAGCCGATGATCGTTTTCACCTATGCCGTCTCCGGCGTGCTGCTGGCCGGGTCGGCTATCTGTTTCGCCAAGGGCTGCTCGACGCCAGGCAATTGACCGCGTGCTGGACCGGCATCTTCTTTTTCGCCTCGGCGGCAGCGAGTGCGGCCTATCTGACGGTCAGCGAGAGTTTTCCGCTGGAGGCGCGCGCCCTGGCCATCGCCTTGTTCTATGCGCTCGGCACGGCGCTCGGCGGCATCTCCTCGCCCTGGCTGTTCGGGATCCTGGTAAGTTCGGGCGAGCGGGGCGCGGTCTTTGCCGGCTATCTGCTCGGCGCCGGCCTGATGGTCGTCGCCGCGCTGACCGAATTGGCGATAGGCATCAACGCCGAACGCCGGCCGCTCGAGCAGGTCGCGCCGCCGCTCTCCAGCCGCTGACGGCCGCCGATCGTCGGCTTTTGCCCGAGGTGCGAAAGGGTCCGGCGGTCGGGATCGCCGTCCCGGTCCGGCCGCTAACCTCGGCCGGCTCGGTTGCCGGACCCGCTGATGAAGATCGTCGGCGCCCAGGGCGGCGGATGGCCTTCGCGCCGCTCTTTGAGCCGCCGCTCGCGGTCGGCCAGCGCGCCGTCCGGCGCGCAATGGCTGAGATTTTTCCGAGGCCAAGGCTTTGGCGCTCTCGCGGCGCAATTCCTCCATGCGCGCGCGGATCGTCGCAAAATCGTCGGCTGCGCGAGTTTGGGTCACGTTTCCTCCTCGAATTTGATTTATGGCGTTTGTTGAAGATTCTCGCGCACAATAGTGGTGTCGCGCACCGCGATGCGGCAAGGGGGTTTGCGCGCGTCATCGATAACGCGGCGGCGTTTGCCGCGGAGCGCCGGCGAACTCAACAACCGGCTCGGCCGACTGAGGAGGAACAGGGCGATGCCCGAGGCGATGCTGTCGCGGCCGATCCCGTCGACCGGCGAGGCGATGCCGGTCATCGGTCTCGGTACCTGGCCGGTGTTCGATGTCGGCGTCGACCCGATCGTGCGGCGACCGCTGCACGAGGTGATGCGCCTGCTGCTCGACAGCGGCGGCCGGATCATCGACACCTCGCCGATGTATGGCCGGGCCGAGGCCGTGCTCGGCGACCTGCTCGCCCAATCCGGCGCCCGTCCGCGCGCCTTTCTGGCGACCAAGGTGTGGACCAGCGGTCGCGAGCGCGGCATCGCGCAGATCGACGCCTCGGCCCGGCTGCTGCAGAGCCGGACCATCGATCTGATGCAGATCCACAATCTGGTCGATTGGCGCACGCAGCTCGCAACCTTGCGCCGGCTGAAGGAGGACGGATTTCTTCGCTATATCGGCATCACCCACTATACGGCCGGGGCACTGCCCGAACTCGCGCAAATTCTGGTCGCCGAGCCCGGCATCGACTTCGTCCAATGCGCCTATTCGCTGGCGAGCCGCGCCGCCGAAAGCGCATTATTTCCGGTGGCGGCGGGGCAGGGCGTGGCGGTGATCGTCAACCGGCCGCTCGAAGGCGGCCGTTTGTTCGGCCGGGTGCGCCGGCATGGCCTGCCCGCCTGGGCCGGGGAGTTCGACTGCGCCAGCTGGGCGCAATTGTTTCTCAAATATGTCCTCGCCGAGCCGGCCGTCACCTGCGTGATCCCGGCCACCGATAAGCCCGAACACATGATCGACAATCTCGCAGCCGGGGTCGGCCGATTGCCGGACGCGAAAGAGCGGCAGCGGATCCGCCAGCTCTGGGACCGGCTCTGCTCAGGCTAGGCACGGCAAAACAGCAAACGCGGCTCCCGGCGGTCAAGGTCAGGAGGACGACTGCGATGCAGCCCGACCGGATCGGATCGCGCGCCACAGCTTTTCTGCGGTTGCCGGGATTTCCACCGGCGCCGCGCCGATCGCGGCCAGCGCATCGTTGACGGCGTTGATCACCGCCGGGATCGCGCCCAACGTGCCGGCCTCGCCGACGCCCTTGACGCCGAGCGGGTTGCGCGGGCTCGGCGTCGGGTTGTTGGCCAGGGCGAATTCGCAAAAATCGGCGGCCCGCGGCATGCAATAATCCTGGAACGAGCCGGTCAGCAGCTGGCCGCTCTCCCGGTCGTAGACCAGATCTTCCATCAGCGCCTGGCCGATGCCCTGCACGATGCCCCCGTGGATCTGCCCCTCGCACAACAACGGGTTCAGGACACGGCCGACATCGTCGACCGCGGTATAGCGGGTCAAGGCGACCGCCCCTGTCTCCACGTCGATCTCGACCTCGGCGAGATGCGCGCCGCTCGGAAAGGTGGCCGATCCGGCCGGCCCGAAATTGGCCCGCTCGGTAAAGCCGGTCTCGATGTCGTTCGGCAATTGGCCCCAATTGAAGGATTGTCGGGCGACTTCGGCGATGCCGACCGCGCGATCGGTCCCGGCGATCGCGAATTTGCCGTTCTCGAAAACGATGTCGTGGGCGCCCGCCTCCATCATATACCCGGCGATCCTGCGGCCCTTTTCGATCAGGCGGTCGGCGGCGACGACGATCGCCGAACCGGCGAGCTGGGCCGAGCGCGAGCCGAAGGTGCCGATCCCCATCGTCACCAGATCGCTGTCGCCATAGCGGTAGCGGATCAGATCGGCGTCGATGCCGAGCTTTTCCGAGAGCACCTGCTTGAAGGTCGTGCCGTGGCCCTGACCGTGATCCATGCTGCCGGTCATCAGCACGACGCCGCCGGACGGGTCGAAGCGGATCTCGGCATGCTCGTAGTCGCGCCCGCCGGTCGCCGCCACTGCGGTCGCGATGCCGACGCCGAGCAATTTGCCGCGCCGTCCTGCGTCTTCGCGGCGCTGTTCGGCCTCGCCGTACCCGGCCAGCGCCAGGCAGTCTTCGAGGTTCTTGCTGAAATCTCCGGAATCATAGGTCTGCTGCAGACAGGTCGTGAACGGCATCGCGGCGGCCGGGATCGTGTTGCGCCGGCGCAGCTCGGCGGGCTCGATCCCGAGTTCGCGGGCGGCCTGGTCGATGACGGTTTCGATGACGTAGATCGGCTCCGGCCGGCTGCCGCCGCGATAGGGCGCGATCGTCATCGTATTCGTCAAGACCGCGACGACTTCGGCATGGACCGCCGGAATCCCGTAGGTATTGACCAGACAGCCAAGCCCGATCGTCAGCGGAATGGTCGGCCGGTCGGTCGAAAAATAGGCGCCGATCGCCGCACGCCAGCGCCCGCGCAAGGCCAGGAAGCGGCCGTCGCGGTCGAGGGCCAGTTCGGTGTCGACGATGCTGCCGCGGCCCTGCTCGTCGCTCTGCAGCCCCTCGCTGCGCTCGGCGATCCAGCGCACCGGGCGGCGAATGATTTCGGACGCCCACAGCGACAGGGCGTATTCCGCATAACAGCCGCCCTTCATGCCGAAACCGCCGCCCATATTATCGCAGATCACCCGGAACTGGTGCTGCGGCCGCTTGAAGATCCGATCGGCCAGCGCCGCCCTGGTGGCGTGCACCGACTGGATCGTGCAGCGGATCGTGTAGCGGTCCTGCCCGCTATCGTATTGGGCGAGACAGCCGCGCGGCTCCATCGAATTGGCGGTGACCCGGTTGATGACGGCCCGATGCCTGACGATATGGGCGGCCTTGGCAAACGCCGCGTCGACTGCGGCCTTGTCGCCGATCTCGTGAAAGAAGGCCTCGTTGCCGGGGTTCTCGTCCCAGACCGCCGGCGCGCCGGGCAACAGCGCCGTCTCGGCGCCGATCACCGCCGGCAGCGGCTTGTATTCAATGTCGATCAACTCGGCGGCGTCCTTGGCCTGGTGCAGGGTCTCGGCGACGATGAACGCTACCGGGTCGCCGACATAGCGCACCCGGCCCTGAGCCAAGAGCGGCTGCGGGCAAACAAAAGCGGGCGCTCCGTTGCGGCGGCGGCGCGGTACGCCGGGCAGCAAGGTGCCGAGACCGCGCCGGCGCAGATCCTCGCCGGTCAGCACGCACAGGACCCCGGGCAGCGCCAAGGCCCGACCGGTCTCGATCGCGCCGATCCGGGCATGGGCGTGCGGCGACCGCAGCACGTAACCTCGCGCTTCGTTCGCTTCGCGAATATCGTCGACATAACGGCCCTTGCCGGTCAGCAGGCGCAGATCCTCCTCCCGCCGCACCGGTTCGCCGATCGCCTGCACACCCATTTCCACGCCCCTCGCTTGCCGGATTTCGCGCGTACGCCGCCCTTACCGGTGCGGTCCGCCCGCACCGCCGCCGCCGAACCCGCCCCCACCGCCGAACCCGCCCGATCGCGGGGTGCCCGAGCCGGACCAACCTCCGCCGCTCCGCGGGGAGCCTGAACCTATGTGGTCGCTTCCATCGGCATGGGGTTGATCGACGCGGCCGGCGCCGTACCGCCCACCGCCGGTTCGATGAGAAAAGCGGCGGTGGAGGTTGACTACTACCAGCGTCGGCCCGAGGCCGAAAAACCAGGGATCGCCGGCCCAGTAGGGGTCGATCCAGTCAGGTTCGGGGTTCCAGGCATCGGGCTGATCGGCATAGCCGGCCATATCGGGCGCTCCTCCGGCCGGCGCCGGCGGCGGCATCAGATAGGTCTGCGTCGGCAGGTTCGGGGTGGTCTGGGTGATCAACAAGCTGCCGCCCGGCTGTGGGCACGCCTGCAGCGCGGCCTGCTCCGGCTTGCCGCCGACGTCCACTGCGATTGTCGACTGACGGCATCCGCCGGCCGGCAGCGGCGGGCGGGATGGGACCGCCCGGCTGCTGGACCGGCGGCAACAGATATTCCTGGTCGGGCAATCCGGGGGTCTGCTGGACGATGCGCCAGCTGCCGTCGGGCTCATGGCAGGCCTGGCCGGTCGCCGGCCGCAGGCTGCCGGCGACCATGACCGGCGCGAAGAACGGCCGGCAGTCGGGCGCCGGCGGCCTGCCCGCGATCGGTCCCGGCTCGGGCCCGCAGGCTGCACAGACCAATATCGCCGTCACGATGGCGATCCGGCGCATCTTCCGGTCGCGCCTGCTCGCTCAGCCGGGCACGGCGCCGAGCCGGACCACGAGCTTGCCGAAATTGCGCCCTTGCAGCAGCCCGATAAACGCCGCCGGCGCGCGGTCGAGACCGTCGACGATGTCTTCGCGGTATTTGATCTCGCCGCTCTTGATCAAAGGCGCGGCCATCGACCGGTATTCGGCGAAGCGCCGCCAATGATCGCCGACGATGAACCCCTGGATCTTCAGCCGCTTGCGCACCGCCGGCATCAGGTTGGGACCGGGGCCCGGTACGGCGTCGTTGTATTCGGCGATCATGCCGCACATGATCATGCGGCCGAAATCGTTGAGGCGCGGGAACACTGCGCCCTGGACCGGCCCGCCGACATTCTCGAAATAGACGTCGATGCCGCTCGGGCAGGCTCGGTCGAGCGCGGCGTCGAAATCGGCCGAACGGTGGTCGACGCAGGCGTCGAACCCCAACTCGGTTTCGACGTAGCGGCATTTGTCGGCGCCGCCGGCGATGCCGACCACACGCGCGCCCGAGCGCTTGGCGAGTTGGCCGGCAACGGCACCGACCGCACCCGAAGCGGCCGAGACGACGACGGTCTCGCCCGGTTGCGGCCGGCCGATTTCGGCGAGCCCGACATAAGCGGTGAGCCCGGGCATGCCGAGCACGCCGAGTGCGGTCGACAGCGGCGCCTCGGTTCGATCGAGCTTGACGAGGCCGTTGCCGGCGACGGCGCTGAAGAGTTGCCATCCATAGCCGCCGAGCACAAAGTCGCCTTCGCGCCACGCCGGGTCGCGCGACCGCTCGACCATGCCGACGACGCGCCCCTCCATGACCGCACCGATTTCGACCGGTTTGGCATAGGAGCGCTGCCCGCCGATGCGACCGCGCATATAGGGGTCGAGCGACAGATAGAGACCGCGTACCAAAGCCTCGCCCTCGGCGATCTCGGGCATCGGCGCATCGGCGATCTCGAAATCCGCCTCGGACGGCATGCCGGTCGGCCGGCGCCTGAGCAGCACCTGCCGGTTCTGGTTTGCCATGCGCGGGACCTCCTTTGCCAAGTCGGTCCCCATGATTAACCGATAGCTGCACGAATCCGAAGATCCGCGACCGGATCTGATGGCCGCCGCGAGCGAGCGCGCCGCGGCGATGCGCGACAGTCTTTGAGACGGTGGGGTGGGATTGCCTCTGGGGCGAAAACGGACCGCGATCGGACAGCGACGAAAATAGGAGCGGTTAGGCGGCGCCCTGATCGAGCAGCGTATCGGCGGCGTGGGTGAAGGCGGCGGCGAGTTGGCCGTCCTGCAGCAATTCGCCGATGTGACAGTTGAAGGTCGCGCAGATCGCCGCCAGATCGGCGAAATGGATATGGCGGTCACCGGTTTCGATGCGATGATAGGTAAGCCGCGGCATGCCGAGCAGGCGGGCCGCCTCGAATTGGGTGAGCCCCAATGTGCGCCTGCGGCGGCGCAATGCCGAACGGATGCAGGCCTGCAGATCGCCCTTTTGCCGCATCGGTCTCTCCTCTGATCGTGGACCCAACAAACGGACCCCCATTGCGGCGCCGAGGCGCGCCGATCTCGATCGGTACCGCTGCATTTCGGCCGGTCTCAAAGACGCCATTGCCCGAGCGGTGCCGTTGATGAATTGCGCAACTGATACGCGCTAATATCGCAATTGTCAATATAGGTATGCGAACCCAGCAACGATTTGACGTTGCATTGACGGCCCGGCAGAATCGCTTTCAATCGCCGAAATCGGGTGTTGGACCCGGTTTATCCGGAGTGTGCCGATGGACTTTTCGCTGCCCGACGATCTTCTCGACCTGAAGGAGCGTACCGAGCGTTTTGTCGGCGAGCGGATCATTCCCTATGAGCAGGACCCTCGGCAGACCCCGCACGGGCCGAGCGAGGCCCTGCGGCATGAGCTCCTCGGGCTCGGCCGGGCGGCCGGGCTCTTGTCGCCGCATGTCGGGCGCGACTGGGGCGGGCTCGGGCTCGACCATCGCGGCAAGGCGGTGGTGTTCGAAGCTGCCGGCTACTCGCCGTTGGGTCCGGTCGCGCTCAACTGCTTCGCGCCCGACGAGGCCAACATGCATCTCCTCGAACAGATAGCCGAGGAGCGGCAGAAGGAGGAATGGCTGCGCCCGCTCGCGGCGGGCGAGATCCGTTCGTGCTTTATGATGACCGAGCCGTCGCCCGGCGCCGGTTCGGACCCGTCGATGCTGCAGACCGCGGCGCGCCGCGACGGCGCCGATTTCATCATCGACGGCCGGAAATGGCTGATCACCGGTGCGGTGGGCGCCGAATTTGCGATCGTCATGGCGAAGACCGGCGACGATCCGAGCGGCCCCGCCGGCGCAACGATGTTTCTTACGCCGATGAGCGCGCCGGGAATCGTCGTCGAGCGGGTGCTCGACACCCTCGACCAATTCATGGCCGGCGGCCATGCGGTGGTCCGGCTCGACGGGTTGCGGGTGCATCAAAGCCAGGTGTTGGGCCGCGTCGGCGAAGGCTTCCGCTATGCCCAGGCGCGGCTTGCCCCGGCGCGGCTGACGCATTGCATGCGCTGGCTGGGTGCGGCCCGCCGCGCCCACGACACCGCCGCCGATTATGCCCGCCGCCGCAGCGCTTTCGGCAAGCCTCTCGGCGAGCATGAGGGGGTCGGGTTCATGCTGGCCGATAACGAGATGGATCTGCACACCAGCCGGCTGGTGATCTGGCACACCGCGTGGCTGCTCGACCAGGGTCAGCGCGGCCGCCACGAATCGAGCATGGCGAAGGTCGTTTGCTCGGAGGCGATCTGGCGGGTGGTCGATCGCAGCATGCAGATTCTCGGCGGTCTCGGAATTACCGACGACACGATCGTCGCCCGGCTGTTCCGCGAAGTCCGCCCGTTCCGCATCTATGACGGCCCGTCCGAGGTGCACCGCTGGAGCATCGCCCAACGAATATTGCGCGCCGGCGGGAGCGGGGCTTGACGGTCGCCGGCCCGACCGACGGCAATTCCGCAGCCATTGCCGCCGCGGGCCGCCGTTGCGGCCAGCCGCCGCTGTTTGTCGACCTCGACGGGACCCTGGTGCAGACCGACACCACGATCGAATGTCTCCGCCTGATGATCGGCCGGCCGTTGCGGTTGGTTCGGCGCGCTGTGCGGACGTCCATTCGGCAGGGCGGCGATCAAGCAGAGGCTCGCAGCGGCGGCGACCCTGGCGCCGGCGCGTTTGCGCTACAACGAGGAACTGCTGTTGTTGCTGCACGCGCAAGCCGCCGCAGGGCGTCTGCTGGTCCTCGCCACCGGCGCCGACCAAAAGATCGCGCGTGCGGTGGCGGACCACCTCGGATTGTTCGACGCGGTGCTGGCGTCCGACGGCAAGACCAATCTGACCGGGTTGGCGAAACTCGCCGCGATCCGCCGGATGACCGGGGATCGGCCGTTTGTCTATGCCGGCAACGAGCGCAAGGACCTGAAGATCTGGCGCGCTGCCGACGGCGCGATCGTCGTCAATGCCCCTCGGTCGGTGGAGCGGGCGGCGGCAAAGCTCACCCGGATCGAGATGCAATTCGGCTCCCGGCCGACGCGGCTGAGAATGCTGCTCGGCGGGTCCCGACCCGATCCGGGGTGGAGTGCTCCTGCCCGTCGCGCTGCTGCCTCCGACGCTGACCCGGCGTCCCCCGCCGCCCCGCGTTCGTCGACCGGCGGGCGCAACTAGCCCGCGGAGAGGCCTGAACCGGCGGAACTGGACCTGCTCTCGTCAGATGGGAAATTGATCCCGTCCCGATGCCGGCGCGCACCGGTTGATCGTATAAACCGCCGGTTTCCGCCACCATTGCTCCGCTGTCGGATCTGGAGTTCAATCACCGCGATGGTTTTTGAGCGGCAGCGCGATGAGTAGCGACAGCACTTCGCGGCTGCAACGCGGCCCACCATCGGTCAGCCGACCGCTGCAGCTCCTGGCGGTCGCGGTCCTCGCGCTGATCGTCGGTGCCACCGCGCAGCAGCTCTTCGCAGTGCGCTCGGCGGTGATCGCCGATACCGAGCGACAGATGTCGCGTCTCGACATGGTATTCGCCGAGCAGACCGGACGTGCCGTCGAAACGATAGATTTCATTCTGCGCAACGCGATCGAGACACTGGAGACGCTGCGCGCCGACCCGCCCGTCGATCAGAAGGCCTATGACGAGCTGCTGCGCAAGCGGATCGCCGGGGTCCGTCAGGTCAGCGAGGTCGACATCGCCGACCCGGCGGGACAGATCCTCTACTCCTCTCGCAGTGCCGCGCGACGCCAATTGCCGCCGGGGGCGGCGGCATTGGTCCGGGCGCTGGCGACGCGTCCCGATGCGGGCCTGCAATTCAGCGATCCGCTGCGCGGCGCGGACGGGCGGTGGACGGCGCTGATGCTGCGCCGCATCTCCGGCCCGAACGGCAGTTTCGAGGGCGCCGCGATCGCCGCCGTGAACCTCCTTTACTTCGAGGATTTTTACAAAGCCGTAGAATTGACCGAGAACGGGGCCATTCTGCTGCATTTGCGCAGCGGGATCGTGCTCGCCCGCTATCCGCACAAAGACGCGGTCGTCGGCGAGAGCTATGCCGACCTGCCGCCGTTCAAGGAAGTCCTGGCGCATGCGATGGCGGGCACGGTGGTGATGGACAGCCCGATCGACGGCAGCCGCCGGGTGCTGGCGATCCGGGCGCTGAAGGCGTTTCCGCTGGCGGTGAACATATCGGTGGGCGAGAGCCAGGTGCTGGCCGCCTGGCGGCATCAGGTGTGGATCTTTTCGCTGGTCGCTGTTGCAGCCTCGGGCTTGATCTTCGGCCTGCTGCTGACGCTGGCGCAGCGCTCGCGGCAGGTCGAAGGGCTGCTCGGCGAATACCGGATCGCCAAGGACGGGGCCGAGCAGGCGAACCGACAGCTGCTCGAACAGATGGAGGAGCGCGAGCGCGCCGAGGCGGCGTTGCGCCAGGCCCAGCGGATCGAGGCCATCGGCCAGTTGACCGGCGGCGTCGCCCACGACTTCAACAATCTGCTGACCGTGCTGATCGGCAATATCGATTTGATCCAGAATGCGGCCGGGTATGACCCCGGCGTCATCCGGCGGCTCGGAGCGATGCGCGCCGCCGCCGAACGCGGGGCGATGCTGACCGGGCATTTGTTGGCGTTTGCGCGACGGCAATCCCTGTCGCCGCGGCCGGTCGATCTGAACGCGGTGGTGACCGGCATGGCCAACCTGTTGCAAAGCGCGCTCGGCCCGGTGCGCATGGAGACGCGTCTGGCGCCCGATCTCTGGGCGGCCATGGTCGATCCGACGCAGATCGAACTGGTCATCCTCAATCTGGTGATCAACGCACGCGATGCGATGCCGGCCGGGGGTGTGGTGACGATCGCGACCGGCAATCATCGGCACGGTACGCCGGGGCAAGGCGAAGGGCTGGCCGAAGGCGATTATGTGACGATCAGGGTCGTCGATGTCGGGACCGGAATGACCCCCGAGGTGCAGGCCCGGGCCTTTGAACCGTTCTTTACGACCAAGGGTGCCGGGCGCCGGTTCGGGGCTCGGCCTGTCGCAGGTCTTCGGCACGGCGCGTCAATCGGGCGGCGATGTCCGGATCGACAGCGCCCCGGGCGAGGGCACGACGATCTGGGTGTACCTGCCCCGCGCCGGGTCGCCGGTCGAATACCCGATTGTCCGGCCCGCCGATCGGGGCTCGGCGCCGGCGAGCCACATCGTCGTGCTGGTCGTCGATGACGACGACGCGGTGCGCACCACCACCGCCGACCTCTTGAAGGACTTCGGCTATGCCGTACACGAGGCGTCCGGCGGCAAGGCGGCGCTCGATCGGCTGGAGCAGGGCGACCCGATCGATGTGCTGCTGACCGATGTCGTCATGACCGGCATGAGCGGGCCGGAACTCGCACGTCAGGCGCGCGCGTCGCGACCGCAGATGCCGGTCGTGTTCATGACCGGCTACGCCGATCCGGGCGGCGTGGCCGGCGGCGAGCCGCTGCATCGGCTGGTCAGGAAGCCGTTTCGACCGGCCGATCTGCGCGACCAGATCGAGGCGGCCCTAGCCGCCTCGCGAACGGCCGGATAGCCGTCGCCGTCTCCGCTCGACTGCTGGTGTCCGGGCCGGTGCGTCAGAACAAGGACAATTGATCGCCCGGCTGCGGCGGCGGTCGGAATCGGGTCGAATCGAGCGGCTGGGTGGTGCGCCGGTTGAAGCCGAGCCTGCGGCAGGCCCGGTCGAAGCGCAGCCGCAGCATGTCGGCGTAGGGGCCGGTTCCGGTCATCCGCGCAGACCAGGCCGAGTCGTAGAGACGCCCGCCATGCGTCTGCGCGACCAGCGACAGCACATGCGCCGCCTTGTCGGGAAAATGCTGTTCGAGCCATTCCCGGAACAGCGCCTTCAGTTCGAGCGGCAGCCGCAGCAGCGTGTAGCCGGCGGCAACGGCCCCCGCGGCGGCGGCCTGTTCGAGGATCTGCTCCATCTCGCTGTCGTTCAGCGCCGGGATCATCGGCGCGCTCAACACGCCGGTCGGGATGCCGGCTTCGGCGAGGGCGGAGATCGTTTCGAGCCGGCGCTCCGGCGCGGCGGCGCGCGGCTCCATGCGCCGGGCCAGCCCGCGGTCCAAGGTCGTGACCGAGATCGTCACGATCGCCAGCCGCTCCCTGGCCATTTCGGACAGGATGTCGAGATCGCGCCGGATCAGCGCCGATTTGCTGACGATCGTGACCGGGTGGCGAAAATCGCGCAACACTTCGAGGATCGCTCGGGTGATGCCGAGGCGGCGCTCCGCCGGCTGATAGGGGTCGGTGTTGCTGCCGAGGGCGATCGGCCGGCAGGCATAATTCTTGGCGCGCAGTTCGGCGGCCAGCAGTGCCGCCGCCTTTGGCTTGTAAAACAGCCGGCTTTCGAAATCGAGACCCGGCGACAGGCCGAGAAAGGCGTGGCTCGGCCGGGCATAACAATAGATGCAGCCGTGCTCGCAGCCGCGATAGGGGTTGATCGAGCGGTCGAACCCGATATCCGGCGAGTCGTTGCGGGCGATGATCGTGCGCGTCGCATCGACGCTCAGCACTGTCGTCAGCGGCAGCGGTTCGAGATCCGTCGAACCCCAGCCGTCGTCGAACGGCACCCGGCGTTCGGTTTCGAACCGGCCGCTCGAGTTGCTGGCGGCGCCGCGACCCTTGCGCGGCGGAACGGCGGCTTGCATATCCATCGTCCGATGGATACGCGATCGTTGCGAACATTTCAAGAACATAATTTTCTGTCGGTGATCATCCCGACCCTGAACGAAGCCGCGAATTTGGCGCGAAACCTGCCGGCCCTGTCGCAGGCGGCGATCGTCGGCGAGGTGATCGTCGTCGATGGCGGTTCGACCGATCGGACCGTGGCGACAGCCGCCGCAGGCGCCAAGGTGATCGCCGCCGAGCGCGGCCGCGGTGCGCAGCTCGCCGCGGGCGCCGCCGCGGCAGCGGGCGACTGGCTGCTGTTTCTGCATGCCGATTGCCGCTTGGCGGAAGGCTGGGAAGATGCCGTCGGCGATTTCGTCGCGGCCCCGGCAGCGGCGGACCATGCCGGCTATTTCGATTGGGCGCTCGACGACCCGGCCCCGGCGGCGCGGCGGCTCGAACGGATCGTCGCCTGGCGCTGCCGCCTATTGGCGCTGCCCTACGGCGATCAGGGGCTGTTGATCGGCCGCCCGCTCTACGACGCGGTCGGCGGGTTTGCGGCGCTGCCGCTGATGGAGGACGTCGATTTCGCCCGGCGGCTCGGCCGCCGGCGGCTGGCCCGCATCGGCGGGCGCTGCCTCGCCTCGCCGCGGCGCTACCGGCGCGACGGCTATCGGCGCCGTTCGCTGCGCAATCTGCTGTGTCTGACGCTGTACTTCGCCGGCGTGCCGGCCGAGCGGCTGGTCGGGCTCTATCGCTGATGCGCCGCAATCTGGTGCTGTTCGTGCGGGCGCCGGCGCTGGGCCGCGGCAAGCGACGGCTGGCGCGCGACATCGGCGATGTCGCGGCGGTGCGCTTCGAGCGGCTGATGCTCGGCCCTGCTGCTGCGGCGTCTCGGCCGGGACCGGCGCTGGCGGTTGGCGATCGCGGCAACGCCGGACCGGGCGCTGCGCGGCGCGGCGCGCCGGCATCGCGGGGTTGCGGTCTTTGGCCAGGGCCGCGGCGATCTCGGCCAGCGCATGCGCCGGGCGATCGAGCTCTGCCCGCCCGGGCCGGTGGTGCTGGTCGGCGCCGACATTCCGGCGCTTGCGGCCAGGCATGTCGCCGCCGCCTTTCGCCTGCTCGGCGGCTGCGATCTGGTCTTCGGCCCGGCCCGGGATGGCGGGTTCTGGCTGGTCGGCGCCCGCCGCCGGCCATGCCCGCCGGCGCTTTTCAGGAATGTGCGCTGGTCGAGCCCCGACGCCCTCGCCGACACCCTGGCCGGGCTGCCCGCGAGCCTCAGGATCGGCTTTGTCGAGCGGCTCGAGGATGTCGATGACGGCGACGCCTGGCGCCGCCTGATGCCGCGGCGCGGCTTCTGAGGCTATCGCTCCTGCAGCCGCGGCATCAGCTCGACGAAATTGCACGGGCGGAAGCGGTTGTCGAGCTGGTGCGCCAGGATGCCCTCCCACGCGTCGCGGCAGGCGCCGGGCGATCCCGGCAGGGCGAACAGATAGGTGCCGCCGGCGACCCCGGCCGTCGCCCGGCTCTGGATCGTCGAGGTGCCGATCTTGTCGAAGCTGAGCCAGCGGAACAGCTCGCCAAACCCGGCGATCTCCTTTTCGTAGACGCTGTGAAAGGCTTCGGGCGTCACGTCGCGGCCGGTCACCCCGGTGCCGCCGGTCGAGATCACGACATCGATTTGCGGATCGGCGATCCAGGCCCGGAGCTGGGCGACGATCGCCGCCATCTCGTCGCGCACGATCCGCCGGGCGACGACATGGTGGCCGGCGGCGGCGGCGAGATCGGCGAGCGTGTCGCCGGAGCGGTCCTGCGCCGCCTCGCGCGTGTCCGACACCGTCAGCACGGCGATGTTGACGGGCAGAAACGGACGGTTTTGATCGAGCCGGCCGGGCATGGCGACGCTCCCTGTAGCGATGCCGTCAAAATAGGACCGCGGCGGACCGGCGGCCAGCCCCGAACTTCGGCGGCGTCACGCAGTTGGAGGCCGTGCTGCCTTGAGCGTGACGAGGGCCTGCGCGGATCTGGCTGCTCGGGGCCCCTTATCTGACCGACACCTGCATCGAGAACGGCCTGCCCGATTGTCGCGCGAAGGTGAGAAAGACCATGATCTTATAGGTTTTGGCCTCGGTCTTGAACGTGTATTTGTCCCGATCGTCGACAACGTCGGGGAATCGTGAATGCCGTGTCGTCATTGGGCCCGGTGGTTCGAATGGCGATTGTCGCGGTTTGTCCGCTCCGGGTGGTCAGCGTGTAGCAAGTGAACGGAGGCGTCGTTGCTGGCAATGCCCTTGACGATGGCCGAGGACGCCCCGGGCGCGAAGCGGATGGCGGTACATCGAGCCTCCGCATAAGCGGTCGCCGCGGAGGCACACAGAAGCATTCCTGCGACCAGGGCGCGGAAGAGCATGCAATTATCCTCGCAGTTGAGCTTTTGGCGGCAGTGCCGGCCCTACCGGTGATCAAGGTGCCAGAGCGGTGATGTCGTCGGGCTCCAGCCCGCTGGAACTGGCGCCGCGGACCTTGAGCTCATGCGTGCCCGCGGCCGTTCCGTCAGTTGCCCAAAGGTTTGCGTTCCCGCCGGCATCCAAGCCCTCGAAAATGACCTTGTTGCCGAGGACGGTGAAATCGGGGCTTGACCGACGTACGGGCAGCGCATCGCTAAAGAGCCCGCCGGAATAGGCGCCGGCCACTTTCAGCTCAGAGGTCCCCGCAGAGGTTCCGTCCGTGACCCAAAGACCGACGCTCCCCCTGTTGTCCAGGCCCACAAACAACACCTTCCCGCGGAAGACGGCGAACTGGGGAGTTGCGGGATTGAACAACCCAAAGGGGCTCGCGCCCGCGACCTTCACCTCTTCGGTTCCCGCGGATGTTCCGTCGGTCACCCAAAGATTGACATAGGCTTTTTTATCCACACCCTGAAATAGGACTTTTTCGGCGAGAATTGTCAAATCAGCGTTGAACTGTGAGCCCGCCTGATAAAACAGCCCGCCCGAATAGGCGTTTGCGGCAGCTATCGTCTTCGTCCCCGCCGACGTTCCATCGGTAATCCAAAGATTGAGATGATCACCTGCATCTCTACCTTCGAACAGGGCTTTCTTTCCGAAGACGGTAAAATCAGGATACACTGGTTCGAACGTGTTATCAGCATTGAGGTCTATGAACAGCCCGTTGCTATCGGCCCCGGCGACCGCCAGCGCAGTCGTCCCCGCCGAGGTTCCGTCCGTCACCCAAAGGTTGGTTTTGGGCGCCTCCCCCCCGCACCCGCGAATAGCGCCTTGCTGCCGAGAACGGCGAAACCGGGATCCGAGATTCCTTCAACGCCGAAGAGGGCGTAGGTCCCGCCCGCGAGCGTCAGCGGCCGCGTCCCGACGGACGTTCCGTCAGTCGTCCAGAGAGTGACAAAGGGCTCTGGACCATTGCCCGCGAACAGTACTTTCTTTCCAAGCATGGCGAAATCAGGATTGACGTTGTCACCAGAAGACAGCAGCCCCCCGGCACCGGCGTCTGCAACCGCCAGTTCATGCGTTCCCCCAAGGGTGCCGTCCGTCACCCAAAGGTTGGTTTCAAGTCTCGAGTCACGGCCCGCAAAGAGGGCCTTGCTTCCAAAGTCGAAGAAGCGAGATGGCCGAAGGCCGCCGCTGGGCTCGGCCCCCGGCACCGCCAGCTTGGTCGTTCCTCGCGCGGTTCCGTTTGTCACCCAAAGGCTGCGAATCTCATTAACATCGGCGCCTGCGAAGAGCACTTTGTGGCCGAGAACGGTAAAATCAGGATTATCGAGAATTCCTTTCGTGAAGAACCCTGTATCAAGGGCTCCCGCGACCGGCAGCTCCATCGTTCCCGCCGCGGTGCCGTCCGTCACCCACAGCCCGCGGCTGCCGTGTATGTCATATCCCGCGAATACCGCGTGAGGCGCCGGCTTTGCGTCCAGCCTGCCCGACCGCCGGCAATGCAACCGCCTCGTCGCCTTTCGCCGTGGGCGCCACGCCGATGTTGGCTCCGATCAGGCATGCCGCCGCAATGCCGAGCGCACGCCGTCTTCCCTTCAGGCTATCGCCACAGATCATCCGAAATATCCTTCGCGTTCCTGTTACAACAGATACTTGATAGATTTTCTGATTAATTTTGTTGAAAGTCAACCATCTGTTCCGAAGCGGGCAAATCCGGCATCGGCGCGCGTGGAGCCGCGAAGGGCGGCGATATCCGAAGGGTTGAGCCCGTCGCGAGAAGCCCCTTTGACCCGGCAGTTTCTCCGTTCCCGCGGATGTTCCGTCGGTGACCCAGAGCTGCGCTGCGAAGTTGGCATCGAGGCCGTTGAACAATGCGCGGTTGCCGACGACCGCGAAGTTTTGCGGGATCAACCCCTGCCAATAGGCGCCGACGGCTTCTATCTCGCGCGTCCCCACCGACGTCCCATCCGTCACCCAGAGATCGGAGCGGTCGCTCGCATCCGAGCCCAGAAACAGCGCCTTGCCGCCAAAGGCGGTGAAATCGGGATCAAGCGCAGTATTGAACAATCCGCCGGACGAGGCTCCGGCCACCGAGAGTTCCCTGGTGTCGGCAGCCGTCCCGTCCGTCACCCACAGGCCGTAGATGTCGCTCGCATCCTGGCCCTCGAACAGCGCCTTCCTGCCGAGGACAGAAGAACTCCGTGCTAGGATCCCCGAACTCGAGCAGCCCGAGGGAAGAGGCGCCGGCGACCGTCAGCTCCTTGGTCCCGGCCGCTCGTTCCGTCAGTCGCCCAAAGGTTTGTCGTAATGTGACCGCCGACGCTACCAGCGGTGCCGGCAGAACAAGCACCTTGGCCCCAAGGCGCGTGAAACCGGGGTTGAGCAACAAACTCGAACATATCGCCGGCGACCAGCTCTCTTGTTCCCGCCGCCGTCCCGTCTGTCGACCAGAGCCCGACGCGACCCGTTTTGGTCCTCGCCTGCGAACAGGGCTTTCCGGCCCAGCACCGCGAAATGCGGTTCAGTGATGAAGCTGTCACCCACGGTCAAACTGAATAGGCCGACAACCCTCAGTTCATCGCGTGCCGGCCGAGGTGCCGTCGGTCACCCAAAGGTCGACAGAACCATCGGCATTAAATCCCCCGAATATCGCCTTGTTCCCGAGGATCGTGAAGCCTGGATCGCCAAAGTCCAACAGACCGTCGATCGTTGGCGCCGGTCACTTTTATTTCGTGCGTGCCCGCCGAGGTGCCGTCGGTCACCCAAAGGCCAAGATCGACTCGTGCTCTCGCCAGCGAAGATCGCTCTCTTGCCCAGCACGGTGAAGTGCGGGTTGATGCCGCCCGAAAACAACCCGCCGGAATTGGCCCCGGCAACTTTCAATCTGGTCGTGCCCACCGCGGTTCCGTTGGTGACCCAAAGATCGGCAGGGGCAGCTTGGCCAGCCCCAGTTCTGCTGGCGCCCACGAACAGCAGCTTGCCGCCAAGGAGCGTGAATCCAGCGTGGCCGCCAGAATCCGGTAAATACCAACAGACCGCCCGAGTAGGCGTCCGCGACCATCAGTTGGCTGGTTCCGGCGGCCGTCCCATCGGTCACCCATAGCCCGCGCCTGCCGCGTGTGTCGTTGCCGGCGAAGACCGCGCGGGCCGCCGGCTTGGTGCTTGCCGCCGTTCCGGTCCGCAGATTTGCATCCACCTCGTCGCTCTTCGCGAGGCGCGCCGCACCAATGTTCGCTCCGATCAGGCACGCCGCTGCGAGCAACAACACATTCCGTCGGCGATTCTCCGAGCCGCAGCCTCGAAACATCCGAAATGCCCTTCTCCACCATTTCTGATAAAACTACCGTTCATTCGAGTAAAAGTCCATTGGTTCGGGACGATCGAGCGCATCATTCGACGCGGTTCCCTCTTCGACCACCTCTCCGCCCTCACGCGGACATGTGGTCTAGCCGGTCCCGACGCCCAACGCGTCGAGCCGGGCGCGCAATGCCAGCAGGTCGCGCCATGCCTCGCGCTTGCGTTCGGGGGCGCGCAGCAGAAAGGACGGGTGGAACATCGGCAATGTCGGCACCGGCCGGTCGAGCCCGGGCACCGCGAGGTCGAACCAGCGGCCGCGCAGCCGGGTGATGCCCTGGCCCGGCGGCAACAATGCCCCGGCCGCGGTGGCGCCGGCCAGGACCAGGATTTGCGGCCGGGTCAGCGCGATATGGCGCAAAACAAACGGCAGACACGCGGCGATCTCGGCCGAAGTCGGCGTGCGATTGCCCGGCGGCCGCCAGTAGACGACGTTGGTGATCAGCACGCTCTGCCGGTCGAGGCCGATCGCCGCCAGCATCCGGTCGAGCAATTGCCCGGCGCGGCCGACAAAGGGCCGCCCGGTGCGGTCTTCCTCGGCGCCGGGCGCCTCGCCGACGATCATGACCGGGGCCGCCGGGTTGCCGTCGGCAAAGACCGTGTTGGTCGCGGTGCGCTTCAGCGCGCAGCCGTCGAAGCCGTCGACCAGCGCCGCCAACTCCTCGACCGTCGCGGCGCCGGCGGCGAGGCGGCGCGCCGATTGCGCGCCCTCGGCCAGCGATTCGGCGAGTGCCGCAGGCGGCGCGGCCGCGACCGCCCGCGCGGCGGACGGCGGTCCGGGCGGCGCGGCCGGCTTCGGCGATTCCTTCGCAGAGGATCGAGCGCAGGCGGATCGAGCGCAGACGGCTGCGAACGGGGCGAGGTCGGCGGGGCGAGCCGATCGATCGGCCGGGCCTCGATCGCCTCGTCCGCGCCCATCTCGACATACCAGCGCAACAGCGCCAGCGCCGCCTGCGGATCGAGAGTTTCGTTCGCCGACATCGGCGCCAATCTACAGATTCAAACCGCAGGCTGGCCAGCCTTTGCGATCATCCCCGAATCCGGGCGGAACATATCGGGGCCTTTTTGCGATGCGGCCGCTTGCCCTCGCCGATAAGCCGCCGTCTTTGCCGCGCGCTCGCTTGACGATCGACCGGCAATCGCTTAAATCGGCGCCTCCCGGATGCATCTGCCGGCGCCGGCAGTTTTGACGAGATCATGAAAACCTTTTCTGCAAAACCCTCCGATATTCGCAAAAAGTGGTTGCTGGTCGATGCCGACGGGTTGGTGCTCGGCCGGCTTGCCGCGATCCTCGCCACCCGCCTGCGCGGCAAGCACAAGCCGAGCTACACGCCGCACATGGATTGCGGCGACAATGTCGTCGTGATCAATGCCGAGAAGGTCGAGCTGACCGGCAACAAGCGTCAGGACGACATCTTCTACTGGCACACCGGCTATCCCGGCGGCATCAAGGGCCGCAGCAAGGGCGCCATCCTCGCCGGCCGCTATCCCGAGCGGGTCATCCGCAAGGCGGTCGAGCGCATGGTGCCGCGCGGGCCGCTCGGCCGCCAGGTCATGAAGAATTTGCGGGTTTTTGCCGGGCCCGACCATCCGCATGCGGCGCAGCAGCCCGAGCTGCTCGATATCGGGGCGATGAACCGCAAAAATGTGAGGGCGTGACGATGGCTGCCGACGAACCCGAGGACCGGCCGGCAAATCAGCGCGACGGTCAGCCCGCCGGCCCGCGCGGCGCCGGTCAGACCTTTCAGGGCCTGGGCAGCCTGCGCCAGGCGATGGCGGCGGCGCGCACCGCCCCGACGACGGCGACACCGGTCCCGGCCGTGCCGGTCGCCGTCGACGTGCTGCCGCAGATCGACGAGTTGGGCCGGGCCTATGCGACCGGCAAGCGCAAAAATGCCGTCGCCCGCGTCTGGATCAAACCCGGCACCGGGGCGATCAAGGTCAACGACCGCGACAGCCCGGTCTATTTCGCGCGGCCGGTGCTGCGCATGCTGATCAACCAGCCCTTTGTCGCAGCCGACCGGCTCGGCCAGTTCGACGTGCTGTGCACGGTCAAGGGCGGCGGACTGTCGGGGCAGGCCGGCGCGGTGCGCCACGGCATCAGCAAGGCCCTGACGTGTTACGAGCCGGGATTGCGCCCGTTGCTGAAGAGCCAGGGTTTTCTGACCCGCGACAGCCGCGTCGTCGAGCGCAAGAAATACGGCAAGGCCAAAGCCCGCCGCAGCTTCCAGTTCTCGAAGCGCTGATCCGCCTAGGCGGGCGGCGGCACCATCGCCACAGGCCTGCCTAGGCCGGGCCTGTCCGGGTGATGAGAGGGATGCACAGGCATCCCTCCCGCACGGCGCCGAAGGGCTCAGTGCAGCTGAGTGATGAAGGTCCCCCAATTGGCAAACTTGCCGCGGGTAAACTTCGAGGGGTCAGGGATCATTTCGTTGACGGTGTAGAGAATCCGGTCGCCGCATCGACTGTCGCGGCGCCGTAGTCGCCCCAACGGCCGACTTTGCCCGGACCTTTCCCCGGACAGCCGGTAAAGCCGTCATCCGATGTAAAGCCCTGACCGCTCACAACGATGCCGCCGGAGGGCTTGCTCGCGGCGAACTGGATGAAGGCGGCGCTCGGGTAGCCGCCGGCCACCTTCGCACTCTTGTTGGTGATGGTCATGCCGAGCGCGCCTGCGCCGGTCTTGTCCAAGCCGAACGCCGGAAAGGATGATGCTGTAGCCGTTACCGGGGACGACAAAGCCCTGATTAACGATGCTCGCCGACAGCGTCGTGGCGCCGAGTTTCGGGAGCACCTCAAACCAAGCGACAACGTCGCGGGCGAGCCCGGTGCCGTCCAGGGCCGGTTCCGGGTCGATCCCGCGGGCGGTATACGCTGCGCTTGACCTCACAGCTATGGCCGGGTTCATCCGAACCCGAATCGATTACCGTCGAATGCGGCCGGGTCACAAAGACGGTGCTGACGTATGACGCGGGGATCCGCTGACGCGGTTGGGTAGACGCAGCCCGCCGAACAGTTTGAGTTGGCGTGTGCCGCCGCCAGCCGGCTACGGGATCATCCCGTGGCGCGCAATGCGCTCTGAAGCGCGCCGAGCTGCGCGAGAAAGGCCGCTGCATTTTCGAGGCAGCGCAGATGCAGGCGGGCGCGGTGCGCCCCACGGCATCAGCAAGGCCTTGACGTGTTACGAGCCGGGATTGCGCGCGTTGCTTAAGAGCCAGGGTTTTTATGACCCGCGACAGCCGCATCGAGCGCAAGAAATACGGCAAGGCCAAAGCCCGCCGCAGCTTCCAGTTTTCGAAACGCTGATCCGCCGCGAGGCGAGTGCCGAGCCCGTCCGAGTGTTATAGGGAGGGGATGCTCACGCATCCCCTCCCTATCGGCGGTCGAAGAGTTTGGTTTGTGCAACTTCGCGATGAAGGGTCCCGCCGGGGGCTCGGGAAACCCGAGATCAGGGCTTCACCGCAAAGATCTGGGTGCGCCAGTTGGCTATGCTCGTGCCGGGGTTGACGACGCCGGAGTACTGGTTGGTGCCCCAGACCTCGCCCGACGTTGAGGATCCGGTGGTCGGAGCCGGGTCCGGCGACGCGCCGGAGTAATCCCCCCAGCGGCAGATATTGCCGGCATTTTTACAGGTGAAATCCCGGTACGGGCCGACCCCGTTTTTCACCTTTACGAATGCCAGCGGCCCGTTATTGAGGCTCGACGCGGCGACGATGCGTGCGGGGATGGAGGGGCTCGACACGCTGTAATTCACCACGACATTGTTCCCGAACGCCGTCGCCGCCCCGTTCTTCTTGCGGTCCGGCGAGACCGAGCCGTTGAACAGGAACGTGTTTGTCGCTGTTATGTTGGTGCTTCGCTGCAATACCGGCGCGGCCGGGACCGGGTTGATCTCATAGAAGCGCACCGCCGAGGCAGTGCCCGACGCGATCGTATGCTGGGTCCACAACGAGAAGGTCTTGAGTTTGGGGTCAAACGCCTGCACCGCGTTCATGGGACGGGCGTCGAGCGTATCCAGCTTCTGGGTGAAAGTCGGCTGGGTGGCGCTCGGCGGGACGGTATAGCTGGCGACGGTGACGCCCCTCGCGCCTCCGAAGACCGGAGTACCGGTAGCGCTCTTCGTCACACTGAAGAGCCACAGCTTGGTCGCGGGCAACCCCCCATTGCGGGTCACGACGTACCCGGTGGTGAGCGGATCGACCTGGTTTGCCGGCACCGGCGTGAACACCTGCTTGCCGGTCGTGTCCTTCAAGTTGGATATCGCGCCGAACTTGAAGGTCGAGGCGGACGGGCAGGTGGTTCCCGCCGGCGGTTTGCTGAGCGCGACAAGGCCCGATCCGACAAAGCCGCCACTTGAGTTGTTGGCGAACTCATTGAAGCCGATCACGGCGAAGAACGCGCTGTGGCCCAGCTTCGGATAGTCGGGAAAGGGGATGCCGAAACTGACCTGATAGTGGCACCAGTTGGTGGTGACATTGGCTGGCGTCGCGGTCGTGCTGAAACCAAAGGACAAAACGTTGCTGGTCGCCGAGAAGATCGAATCCATGGCGTAATAGAAGCGGTTGGTCCCCGGGTCCCAGATGATCTGCGGGTCGAAGCTGTTGACGGTCGAAGCCTGGCCGGCCAGCTGGTCGAGGGTGCCCGAGGCGATGATTGCCTTGGTCGTGCGGTTGTAGATGGCAGCGTTGGCGTTGACGAGCTGAATGTATCGGGTCGGCCCGATCGCACCGGTGCTGTCGGACGGCGAAAGATTCGGGTTGCTCTGCCCCGCGAAATTCAGGGTGCCGACGATCGTGGGCGCCTCCGCCCTCCGCAACCCGACACCGGCGGCGGCGAGTTCGGAGCGGCTGGGAGGCAGCAGCAGCGCTCCCGATCGCACCAGGTCGGCATGGGCCCGGTCGGCGGCTGCCTTGGCAGCCACATCGGCCTCGCTGAAGGGCAGCGGGCCTCGGGCAATAAGGGCCGCTGCGGCCTCCGGGCTCAGCGATCCCTGTTGCGTCGGATCGGCGGCCCGGAGAGTGAGTTCCTGCGCGCGCACTGCTTTCGGCGTGCCGGCAAGACCCACGCCGAGGGCCAACAGGCTCGCCGCGAGCGCCCCGTGGGTCGCGATGCGGCCGACTTTAGATCGAATACCCATGTCCGGAGTCTCCCTTGCCGAAGGTTTCTCGTTCCACCGAAAGGATGCAGGCCCACTTTCCCGTCACGCGTGCACGATGGCGGGCTCCTCGCCGTGATCCTCGTTCAACCTTACAATTAGCTTAACGGCGTTGCGCGCGGTCGTCAACCCTGACATGCCGACCGATCGCCTTCTCTCGATTTGGCCGGCGCACGACGCTTTTGTCGCCTGACTATTACATTTTACCAAAAGTCTTTAGAATAGCGGCGCGACTGCAATGTTCTCGAACCGCACGGTTGCCAATGACCGCCACCATCTTAGCTGCCGCGTTTGTCCTGTTCTCCGCGACCGCGACCGTGGCCGACGCCAGCGCTTGGGCGAATGATTTGCCGTCATCTTCTGCGACGGGCCATATCGACGGGCAGATCGTCCTTTATCCGGCGTTTCCGGTTGCGCGCGCAGGCCAGCCGACCGGCGCGGAATTCCGGGGCAGGTCGCGGTCGTTGACGCGGCCGGCGCGGTTGTGGCGCAGATCGCCTCGGACCCGCAGGGCCGGTTTCGGGTCGATCTGCCGCCCGGGGATTATACGCTGCGCTTGACATCCCAGCGCCCGCCGGGCTCGTCCGCACCCGAGCCGGTCACCGTCGAACGCGGCCGGACGACAAAGGCGGTGCTGACGTATGATGCGGGAATCCGCTGACGCGGTTGGGTAGATGCAGCCCGCCGAACAGTTATATTGGTGTACGCCGATATTATTGCAGTGTACGCGAAGTCCTCGATATTGAGAAAAGGCCTGTCATTGCGAGCGCAGCGAAGCAATCTCGTCGACCGGTCGCGGTCCTCCTTTGAGATTGCCGCGTCGCCCTGCGGGCTTCTCGCAATGACAACCCTTTAAATTAACCGCCGGATTTCGGAACCATCACACAAGGGCAACCGCGATTATTCGATGTCGCGCAATGCGCTGCGAAGCGCGCCGAGCTGCGCGAGAAAGGCGGCTTCGTCTTCGAGGCAGCGCAGGTCGAGCAGCACGCGGCCGCCCTCGATGCGGCCGATGACCGGGACCGGCAGGCCGCGCAAGGTGCGCGCCAAGGCTTCGACCGCGCTGCCGGAGCGGCCCGGCGGCCGCAGCGCCAGTGCCGCGCTCGGCAGCAGCGATACCGGCAGGGCGCCGCTGCCGATCTGGCTCTTCGTTTCGACCAGCGCGACCTCGGCAATACCGGCGAGGGCGTGCCCGATCGCCGGCAACAGGCGGCGGCCGAGCGCCGCGATCTCGTCATAGGGGCGGGTCAGCAGCCGCAACGTCGGCAGCCGCTCGGCCAGCCGATCGGGGTCGGCGTAGAGGCGCAATACCGCTTCGAGCGCCGCAAGGCGGATCTTGTCGAGCCGCAAGGCACGCTTCAGCGGGTTCCGGGCCAGCCTGGCGACGAGGTCGGCGCGGCCGACGACGAGCCCCGCCTGCGGACCGCCCAGCAATTTGTCGCCGCTGAAGGTGACCAGATCGGCGCCTTGCGCCAAGGCCTCGGCCACGGTCGGTTCGTGCGGCAACCCCCAGGGATCGAGATCGATCAGCGAACCGCTGCCGAGATCTTCGACAAACGGCACCGCCCGGCCGTGGGCGAGCGCGGCGAGCTCTGCCGCCGGCACGGCGGCGGTGAAACCCTCGATCGCATAATTGCTGGTATGCGCCTTGAGGATCAGCCCGGTCTGCGGCCCGATCGCGTCCGCAAAATCGGCGAGGTGGGTACGGTTGGTGGTGCCGACCTCGCGCAGCCGGGTGCCGGCGCGGGCCATGATGTCGGGCAGCCGGAACGAGCCGCCGATCTCGATCAATTCGCCGCGCGAGACGATCGTCTCCTGCCCGTCGGCCAATGCGTTCAGCGCCAGCACCAGCGCGCCGGCATTGTTGTTGACGGCGAGCGCCGCCTCGGCGCCGGTCAGCCTGGTGAGCCAGCCCGAGACATGGTCGTCGCGCTCGCCGCGGCGGCCGGTCTCGATGTCGTATTCCAGGGTCGACGGGTCGCGCATCGCTTCGGTCGCGGCGGCGATCGCCTCTTCCGGCAACGGCGCGCGGCCGAGATTGGTGTGCAAGACGGTCCCGGTCAGGTTGAAGACGCGCCGCTGCGATCGCCGGGTCAGACGCGCGAGCGATCGGGCGGCTTCGGCGGTTATCGCCTCGACCGATTCGGAATCCTCCGGACCGCTCTCGCCCGGACCCGTTGCGATCGGCCGGCGGCGTCTCGGCCAGCGCCGCGCGGACGGCGTCGAGCACGAGCGGCCGGCCATGCCTGGCGATCAGCGCGCCGCCGGCTTCGGAACGCAGGATCAAATCGACCGAGGGCAATGCCGCGCGGCCGTCCCGTCCCTCTCCGGTCACGAGACGGCGACCGGTTCGGCCGGCAGTTCGGCCATGTCCCGCTCGAAGGCGACGCGCGGCCGATCGCCGCTCGCGGCGGCGACACGGCCGATCATCGCGGCGCGGTAGCCGAGCCGGTGCAGTTCGGCGAGGCAGGCACCGGCGTGTTCGGCGGGAACGCCGGCGAGCAGACCGCCGGCGGTCTGCGGATCGATCAGCAACCCGGCGAGGGGATGGGTTTGCGCCGTATCGTCGAGGGCGGCCAATGCTGCGACATTGTCGGCGTGCAGCGAGCTGGCGATGCCGCGGCCGAGCAATGCGAGCGCGCCGTCGAGCGCCGGGATCGCCTCGGGATCGAGCACGGCGTCAACCGCCGAGGCGCGCAGCATTTCGAGCAGATGGCCGAGCAGCCCGAACCCGGTCACGTCGGTGCAGGCGGTCGCGCGGTGAGCCAGCAGGCAGGCGGCGGCATCGGCGGCGGATTGCACCATCGTCGCGAGTGCGGCCGTCGACGACCGGCGCCGGCGCCAGCCCGCGCCCGTCGGCGGCGAGGATCACGCCGGTGCCGAGCGGCTTGGTCAGGATCAGCCGGTCGCCGCGCCGCAGCCCGCCCTTGCGCAATAATCTTCCCGGCGGCGGCAGCCCGGTCACGGCAAAGCCGAGCGCCAGCTCGGCGCCCTCGGCGCTGTGCCCGCCGACCAGCACCGCTCCGGCCGGTTCGAGCACGTCGAGCCCGCCGCGCAGCATGTGAAAAAGGTCGTGCTCGGTAATCTCGGGGCGGGCCGGCGGCAGGGTGGCGATGGCGAGCGCGGTCTCCGGCCGGCCGCCCATCGCGTAGATGTCGCCGAGCGCATGGGTCGCGGCGATCCGGCCGAACAGGTAAGGGTCGTCGACCATGGCGCGGAAGAAATCGACGGTCTGCAGCATCGGCGGCCCGCCGGGGAAGGCGATCAGCGCGGCGTCGTCGGGGCTGTCGAGACCGATCATGACCGCCGGGCTGGTCCGCGGCTGCAATCGCGCCATCGCCCGGCCGAGCATTGCCGCCGGGACCTTGGCGGCGCAGCCGCCGCAGCGCATCGGCCCTTCGCCCGGCTCCGGCGACATCTCCGGCAATTCGCGATAGCGCCGCATCCAGCGCCGGTCGATCCAGTCCTTCAACCGCCACAAATAGGCCCCATAGGCCGTGAACGGTCCGCGCGAGGCGACGGCATGCAGATCGCCGGTGCCGATCAGCGCCAGCCCGCGGCGCTGCGGCACCGCGCGCCGCAACCCCTTGCCGGCAAGCGCCCGCCGCAGATTGGCGGCCAGCGGCGGGCCTTGGCGGACGGCGTAGACGCCGGCCTTTTCGCGCGGATGGCCAGCCATCGTCGCGACATCGCCGGCGGCGAAGATCCGCGGGTCGCCGGGCGAGCGCAGGGTCTCGTCGATCACGACAAAACCGCCCGCAGTCAACGGCAGCCCGGTCTCGGCGAGCCACGAGGCGGCGCCCGCCTCGGTCACCCACAAGGCCTCGTCGAACGCGATCCGCCGGCCGTCGGCGCAGACCAGCGCGCCGGGGTCGACGCGGACGATTTCGACGCCGGTCAGCACGGCGATACCGCGTTCGGCGAACAGCCGCTCGAACCGGCGGCGGACCCGATCGTTGTGCGTCGGCAGCAGCGCCTCGCGGGTAACCAGGGTGACGGCGAGTTGCGGCACGCCGAGCCGGCTCAGCCGCGATTGCGCCGACAATGCCAATTCGACGCCGCCGGCGCCGCCGCCGACCACGGCGAGGCGCAGCCGCGGCATTTGCCGGGCGCGGGTCAGCAATGCCTCCCAGCGCTCGGCGAACCGGGCGATCGGCTTGACCGCGATCGCGTGTTCGGCGCTGCCCGGGACATCGCCCGCCCGCGGCGCCGAACCGATGTCGAGCGACAGCAGGTCGTAACGGATCGGCGGGTGCGCACGGCACAGCAGCCGCCGCGCGGCCCGATCGAGACCGATCGCCTCGTCATGCACCAGCCGCGCGCCGGCAAAGCGGGCGAGCCGGACGAGATCGATGTGGCACGCTTCGAACGGATAATGGCCGGCGACCCAGCCCGGCAGCATCCCCGAATAGGGCGTTTCGACATCGCGGGCGACGAGCGTCACCCGCACGCCCGGCATCGGCCGCATGCCGAAATTCTTCAGAACATGGACATGGGCATGGCCGCCGCCGACCAGAACCAGATCCTGAGCGATCGCCACCGGCTGCCGCATCGGCCCACTATGCCCGAGCGCCTCAGGGAAGACGAGAGACCGGCGCCGTGAACAGTTCGACCGGTTCGGCAAAGCCCTTGAGGACGTGGCGCCCGACCGCGACGGTGCCGGGCACGCCGGCCAGACGGGCAAAGCGCTCCGACATCAAGAGCGGATGGCCGGTTGCCGAACACACGGTCTCGATCCGGCTGGTCAGATTGACGTCGCGGCCGATCACGGTGAAGTCGAGCCGGTGTCCCGAGCCGATATTGCCGTAATCGACCGCGCCGTGGTGGAGCGCGATCCCGGCGTGCAATTCGGCATCGGGTTCGCGGACCGCGGCAAGCCGCGCCAGCGCGAGGCGGGCGGCGCCGAAGGCGGCGGCGCAGCTCTGCGCCGGCCCGCCTTCGTCGCGAAAAAACGCCAGCACGGCGTCGCCGATGAATTTGAGGACCTCGCCGCCCGAATCGGAGATCGCCGGTACGACCTCGTCGAAATAGCGATTGAGCAATTCGACGACGCGTTTTGCCGGCAGCCGGTTCGACAGCGCGGTAAAGCCCCGCAAATCGCACAGCATCAGCGCCGCGTCGATGGTTTCGACATCGCCGCGCCGGATGTGCCCGGCCAGAATTCGCCGCCCGGTCGCGGCCCCGACATAGGTGTCGAGCAATGTCGCCTCGGCCAGACGCAGCAGCCGCGCCTCGCCGGCGCTGCGCAAGGCCGGAGCGAGCCGTTCCAGCACCGCACGCTCGGCGGCGGCGAACCCTTCGGACCGCCGCGTCCCGAACGCGGCGGCGCTGATTTGGGCATGGCCCATCGGCAGCGGCGCGATGATCAGCTCGGCGAGGCCGGCGCGCTCCAATGCCTCGATCCGCGGCCATACCCAATCCTCGCGCGCGTCGAGACGCAGCCGCAGCCATTGGCCGGTGGTCATGACGTGCAGGACCGGGTTCCCGGCCAACGCGATCGATTGATCGAACCCGAATTCGTAAGCGTGGACCTCGCCCGCCGCACCCGGCACCCCCGGCGCCCAGGCGCGCATCAAGCCGAGCAGCTCCGGGTGCAGCGGGCGCAAATGCAGCGACAACCAGTCGAGCGGCAATCCGAGAGCCCGCAACCGTTGCCCAGGCGCGGCGGCCAACCCGCCGCTGTCGAGCGCGTGGCACTCGTCGCCGGCGAGCCACTCGATGATGCCCAGCACCCCTTCATCGCCGGCCAGGTCCGGTCCGTTCGGCGTCATGGCGCGGCGTCCCAAAGTTCCGTCGCCGTCGTTTTCGCGCGTATCGGTGTTCCGTACAACGCGGCTGTCGCCTTGCTTGGCGTCGGCGCGCGGATGCGGTAAGTACCAGCCATGCATGCTGCGCATGCGTCTGGCCGGCAGCTCGTTCGGGTGTTCGGCGGCGCGAAGCGCTTATGCCCGCTTGGAGGAGGAATCAACGATGTCAGCGATTGCCCAGCGCTACGATGTCGGCGGGGTGTTGTTGCCGCGGCCGTTCAAGGTCCGCCGGCTCGGCCATTTCGGCTTCAATGTCGAGAAATTGCCCGAGGGCCGCGAGTTTTATGGCGATCTGCTCGGCTTTGCCGCCTCCGACACGCTCGATTTTTCGCGGGCGCCGTGGTTCCCGAAGGATGCCGATGTCGGCGATCCGCGCGGCTATTTCATGCGCTACGGCACCGACCATCACGCCTTTGTGCTGTTTCCGAAACGGGTCATGGACCACCGCGCCGACCGCAAATTCGCGCCCGAGGTCACGATCAACCAGATCACCTGGCAATGCGGCAGCCTGCGGGAGATCACCCAGGCGCACGACTACTTCGTCGACCATCAGGTCCGCGTCCAGCGCGTCGGGCGCGACATGCCGGGCAGCAACTGGCACGTCTATGTCTACGACCCCGACGGCCATACCAACGAATTCTATTACGGCATCGAACAAATCGGCTGGAACCAGCTCAGCAAACCGCGCGAGATGTATTACCGCGGGTTCAACGAAAAGCCGTCCCTGCCGCAGATGTCGGAGGCGGCCGAACTGTTCGAGGCGCAGGACAAAAACATCGACGTGCTCTCGGGCCATCGCCCGCAGCGGCCGTCGGCTTCGACTTACGATGTCGAGGGGGTGCTGTTGCCGCGCCCGTTCAAGATCACCAAGATCGGCCCGCTGAGCCTGTTTGTCGACGATGTCGAGCGCGCCGAGGCCTTCTATGGCGAGCGCCTCGGCTTTGTTAAGAGCGAGGAGGCGCAGCTATCGCGGCGCGCGCTGCGTCTTCATGCGTTGCGGCGCCGAGCATCACAGCCTCGGGCTCTTTCCGAAAGAGCTGCGCGGCGCCCTCGGCCTCAGCCCGCACACGACCTGCATGTCGTTCGGGGTCGAAGTCGGCAGCTATGCGCAACTGCGCGCGGCGATCGCCTTCCTGAAGGAGCACGGCGTCACCTTTATCGACGCGATCCCGCCGGAGCTTTATCCGGGCATCGACTATTCGGCCTTCGCGCTCGACCCCGACGGCCACTGCATCCAGCTCTATTACTACATGGAGCAGGTCGGTTGGGACGGCCGCGTCCGTTCGGCTGCCGAGCGCCGCCGGGTCAACGGCAACTGGCCCGAAGCATTGGAGCCGTTGTCCGACACCTATGTCGACCAGGTGTTCCAGGGTCCTCTCGGTTAAAAAACCGGTCGTATGAAGCCCTTCCGGTTCGGCGTGAATGTCGGGCCGTCGCGCTCGCGCGCCGAATGGAGGGAGAAGGCGCGCCGGCTCGAAGGGCTCGGCTACGGCACGCTGACGGTCCCCGATCATCTTGCCGAATTCTTGGCGCCGATGCCGGCCCTCGTCAGCGCGGCGGAGGCGACGACGACGCTGCGCGTCGGCGCCAATGTGCTGAACAACGACTTCCGCCATCCGGTATTGGTGGCGCGCGAGGCGGCGACCGTCGACCTGTTGACCGGAGGACGGTTCGAACTCGGCTTGGGCGCCGGGTACGCGCAATCGGAATACGAGCAGGCGGGGCTCGCCTTTGATCCGGGAGTGACCAGGGTCGAGCGGCTGGCGGAGGCGGTAGCCGTTATCAAGGGGTTGTTGACCGGCGAAGCGGTGAGCTTCGCCGGTCGGCACTATCGGGTTACCGGCCACACGATCCATCCGCTCCCGATCCAGCAGCCGCATCCGCCGATCGCCGTCAGCGGCAAT
This sequence comes from uncultured Alphaproteobacteria bacterium, assembly GCA_963701815.1. GTDB lineage: Bacteria > Pseudomonadota > Alphaproteobacteria > ATCC43930 > CGMCC-115725 > AP-15. Next base: position 89,833 of record CAVPBN010000006.1, on the reverse strand, counting down.
GGCCGGCGGCTGCTGACCTTGGCCGCCCGCGAAGCCGACATCGTCGGTCTCTCGGGCATCACCTTTCGGCGCGGCGGCGCCGCACCCGACCTTTCCGGGTGGAAGGCGTCGGGCGTCGACGAGCGCATTCGGCTCGTCAAAGAGGTCGCCGGCGACCGCCATGATCGGATCGAACTGAACGCGCTGGTGCAGCAGGTCCTGGTGGTCGAGGACCGCCGGCGGGCCGCCGAAGAAATGGCGCTGCGTTGGAACCAGCTCAGTCCCGACGAGATCCTCGACAGCCCCTATATGCTGATCGGCACCGTAGACCAGATGATCGAAGATCTGCGAGCCCGCCGGGAGCGTTGGGGCATCTCCTATTTCACCATATTCGAACCCTATGTCGGCGCATTCGCCCCCATCGTCAGCGAACTCGCCGGCCGATAAACCCTGACTTTACGGAAAAGCGCTCGCCCGCCGCATGATCAGCGAGGAGCCTCGTGACCCCTGAAAAATATCTCGACCGCGTGCGCGACCTGTTGCCGGCATTGCGCGAGCGCGCCGCGCAGGCCGAGCAACTGCGCCGGCTGCCCGACGAAACCTTTGCCGATTTCCAGCAGGCGGGGCTGTTGCGCGCCTTGCAGCCCAAGCGTTATGGCGGCTACGAGCTCGATCCGGGCATTTTTTATCAGGCCGTGATGGAGGTCGGCGCGGTGTGCGCGTCGAGCGGCTGGATCCTCGGCGTGCTCGGCGTTCACAACTGGCATGTCGCGATCCTGCCGCCGCAGGCGCAGCAGGATGTCTGGGGCGAGGACGACAGCGTCCAGTTGTCGACCTCGCTGGCGCCGACCGGGACCGTCGAGCGCGCCCCCGGCGGCTTTCGCATAAAGGGCCGCTGGTCGTTTTCGAGCGGCTGCGATCATTGCGGCTGGGCCGTGCTGGGCGGTGCGGCACCGCCGGCATCGCCCGGCGAGCCACCCGATCTGCGCGTCTTTCTGGTGCCGCGCCGCGATTACGCGATCGACGACAACTGGCATGTGATGGGGCTGTGCGCCACCGGCAGCAAGGACATCGTCGTCGAGAACGCGTTTGTGCCCGAGTACCGCACCCATTCCTACCGGGACGCGTTCGCCCTCAACCATCCGGGCGCGGCCATCAACGACGCGCCGCTCTATCGCCTGCCGTTCGGGCTGGTCTTCACCTACGGCATCGTGTCGCCGGCGATCGGCGCCGCGCAGGGGGCGCTCGCGGCATTCCGCGAGCAGGCGGCGCGGCGCATCAATGTCCGCGACGGCTCTCGCGCGGTCGAGGACCCGTTTATGCAATACCGCCTTGCCGAGGCGGCTGCCGAAATCGACGCCGCACGCGACCGCATGCTCGCCAATTTCGCCGGGATGATGCGCCAGGCCCGCGCCGGCGAAGAAATCCCGCTCGCCGACCGGGCGCGCTGCCGCTGGGATTCGGGCAAGGCGATCGACCGCAGCGTCAACGCCGTCGACCGGCTGTTCGAGGCGAGCGGCGGCCACGGCATTTTTCTCGACAATCCGATCCAGCGCGCCTGGCGCGACGTGCATGCGATGCGCGCGCATGCCGGCAACAACCCCGAGCGCGCCTCCTTCATTTTCGCCCGCTCCGAATTCGGCCTGCCGCCGCAGGACATCCGCTTTTGAGCGGGTCGGCTACGGTCCCGGGTTGGGGTTGTCGGGGCGCGATGGGATCGCCTGCAGATATTGGTACATCGCCGCCATTTCCCGATCGGTCTTTGAGCGATAGAGCGGCCACGGCATGACTTGCAGCAGCACTCCCGGCGGATCGTCGGGGTCATGGCCGATCCGCATGACTTCCAGAAACCCGGCGAGGGTCAATCCCGCCGGCCTACCGGCCTTGTTCGGGGTGATATTCGCCGAGGTGATCGCTCCGAACTCTCGCCCGCCGGTCAGATACTGCCTGGCATTGATCCGCTCGGGTTGCCCCAGATAGGGGTTGCCGTGAGGCGTCCAGTTCGGATGGGTGTGGCAATCGTTGCAGCCGGTAGTATTGACGAGGTAGCTGCCGAGACCGACCAACGCCCAGTCTTTGCCTGATAAATTCAGCGGGACCGGCGCGATCTCGTAGCCGATCAAAATCTGACGCAGTTCCTGAGCGCGCGCCGCCGGTATGGAAAGCGTCGCCGCGATCGCCAGGATCGCCATCGGCCAAACCCGAGACCAGCGTGTAATCCGTCTGATCATTGCACCCTCATTTCCCGGACGCCGGCAAGAGAAATGCCCACCTTAGGCAACGCAGGAAAACACGGTTGCGGTTAATTTTGGGTTTACTCCGTCAATAAGATGTCCCGATTGTCGGATGTCCTTCCTGCCGCCGGTCCTCGGATGATCGTTACCGGAAATCAGCGTCATCGCTCGAATTGGACCAGCATCGGCGGTCATGTCCCGCCGGCAGCCCCGCGGCGATTGCCTATCGCCGGAAGACAATGGCCGATCGCAACATTCGGCTGGCGCGGTAGGGCCCGATCCCCGAATAATGGCGTCCCGACTCTGGACATCATCGGACGATGACTGCTGCTCCGCTCAAAATCGCCGTGATCGGCGCCGGCATCGGCGGTCTCGCGGCGGCGTTGTCGTTATGCCGGGCCGGGTTCGAGGTCGAGGTCTACGAACAGGCGGCGGAGCTGACCCAGATCGGCGGCGGCATCAACATGGGCCCGAACGCCGCCCGCATCCTCTACCGGCTCGGCCTCGGCGACGGGCTCGACCGCGAGGCGGTGCGCCCGGCCGGGACCCACCAGCGGCGCTGGCAGGACGGCCGCACCTTGCAGCGGGCGCCGCTCAACCCGCTCTGCGAAACGCTCTACGGCGCGCCGCATCTGACCCTCCATCGCGCCGATCTGCTGGCCGTCATCGCCGCCGGTTTCCCGGCCGGGCGGACTCCATCTCGGCCACCGCCTGGTCGGCCTCGCCGATCACGGCGACCGGGCCGAGGCCTGGTTCGAGAACGGCGCGCGGATCGCGGCCGACGTGCTGATCGGCGCCGACGGCATCCATTCGGCGGTGCGCGCGGCGCTGTTCGGCGCGCAGGAACCGCGCTTTGCCGGCTGCGTCGCCTATCGCGGGCTGGTGCCGGCCGCGGAGATCGCCGATCTCGGGCTCGAAATCGGCTCGCAATCCTGGGTCGGCCCCGGCGCCCATTTCGTGCATTATTTCGTCTCGCGCGGGCGGCTCCTCAATTTCGTCGGCTGGACCGAGCACGACAACTGGAACCGCGAGGACTGGACGGACCGCGCCACGATCGAGCGCGCGCTCGCCGCTTTTGCGGGCTGGCATCCGCAGGTCCGGCGGATCATCGCCGCCGCCGAGACCTGCTTCATCTGGGCATTGTTCGATCGCGACCCGTTGCCGTACTGGTCGGCGGGCCGCGCGACCCTGCTCGGCGACGCCTGCCACCCGATGTATCCGTTCATGGGGCAGGGGGCGGCGCAGGCGATCGAGGACGGTGCGGCGCTTGCCGCCTGCCTCGCCGCCGATCCGGGCGATCCGGCCGCAGCCTTGCGGCATTACGAGCGGCTGCGCCTGCCGCGCGTCACCCGCCTGCAGCAGATGTCGCGCGCCAACAAGACCCGCTTCCACCTGGCCGACGGCCCCGAGCAGCGGGCGCGCGACGCCGAATGGGCCACGGCCGGCGACCGCTCCCCCGACACGCTGCGCTGGCTCTACGATTTCGACCCGGCCGTGGTCGAACCGGCATCCGCGTCGATGGCGGATACTCCACCTCGAGTCTCAGGAGGGGAGGAGTTCCCTGGTCCGGAACGCCACTGAGCAAGGCGATCGAGCCGTCGATATCAAGCATCGCCCGCCCTCCCTACGGCCGCTGGCAGGTTGACGGGCAAGGGGATATTCTGGCTCGCAATAGTTCGCAGCTCTTCGATCGCAATGCCGCTTCGGTCAGGGGAATCATGCCGCACATTCGGGCTCGGTGTCATGTCCGATCGCTTGCCGGCCTCGCCGAATGAGCGCGACGCTCGACAACCCGACAGCCGATCCTCGCGAGGCTATCGCGGAGCTTGAGCGAAGGCTCCGCGAACGCACCGCCGAGCGCGACGAGTCACTGGCCCGCGAGGCGGCGCTGGCGGAGGTGTTGCAGATCATAAATCGTTCGCCTGGCAACCTTGTCCCGGTCTTCGACACGATCGTCGAAAGCGCAACGCGGCTATGCGAGGCGACCCACGGTCACCTGTGGCTCTTCGACGGTGAACAACTCCACGCGGTCGCGATGCGTGGAGATGCATGGTTTGTCGAATGGCTGCGGCAACACAATCCTGTCCGGCCGATCCCGGGCAGTGCGGCGGATCGGATCGTGCGAGGTGAGCGCTTCGTCCACATGGCCGACCGGCGCGAAGAAGACGCGTATCATAGTGACCCTACTTTTCGCGCACTTGTCGACACCAGCGGCGTGCGCGCGTCACTATCGGTCGCGCTGTGCCGAGACCAGACGCTGCTCGGCATGATCAATGTCTATCGCCAGGAGATACGGCCGTTTACCGACGAGCAGATCGCGCTGTTGCAGAATTTCGCCGCGCAGGCGGTGATCGCGATCGAGAACGCACGGCTGATCGCCGAGACGCGCGAGAATTTGGAGCAGCAGCAGGCGATGGCCGAGGTGCTGGGCATCATCAATGCCTCGCCCAGCAGCCTGCAGCCTGTGTTCGATGCCATCCTGGAGAAGGCGCACACCTTGTGCGGCGCGACGCGCGGCACCTTGTTCCTGTTCGATGGCGAGACATTCCGCGCCGCCGCGTCGCATGGCTATCAGCAAGCGCAGGCGGCGTCGCTGTTGCGCGGAATCAGCATTAAGGAAGATCCCCGCCTGGCGCGGCTGTACGCGGGCGAGCGCCTCATTCATGTCCCCGATCTGAGGCAGATCGATGATCCGATTGCCCGCGCCGTCGCCGAGCGAGGCGTGCGCACCAACCTGCTGCTGGCGCTGCGCACCGATCGTGCGCTGCTCGGCGTGATCTCATGCAATAGGCAAGAGGTCCGGCTGTTTTCCGACAAAGAGATCGCTTTACTCGAAAACTTCGCCGCGCAGGCGGTGATCGCGATCGAGAACGCACGGCTGATCGCCGAGACGCGCGAGGCCCTGGAACAGCAGACCGCGACCGCTGAGGTGCTGGAGGTCATCAACCGCTCGCCCGGCGATCTCGCGCCGGTGTTCGAGGCCATGCTGGACAAAGCGCGGCGACTGTGCGGTGCCGCCTTTGGGTGATCTGGACCTACGACGGCGAGCGAGTCCATGCCGCGGCGCTCCGCGGCGTGTCCGCCGGCGTTTGCGGATTTTTGACGCGCGCAACGCATCCGGTCGGCCCGGACGATGGCACGGCCGTTCCTGCGCGGCGGCCGCGTCGTCCACATCGCCGATGTTGCGGATGGACGAGGCTCTACCGGTCCGGAGATCCAATCGCCGCGGACTCTTGTCGGGCTGGGCGGCGGCCGCACTTGCTCGCCGTGCCGCTGCGCAAGGGCGACGTCTGCTCGGCGTACTTCGTCATCTTCGCGACCGAGGTCGCGGCCGTTTTCCGACAAGCAGATCGCGCTGGTGCGAACCTTCGCCGACCAGGCGGTGATCGCGATCGAGAATGCGCGGCTGCTCGACGAATTGCGGCCCGCACCGGCGACCTCCAGGAATCGCTCGAATACCAGACCGCGACCAGCGACGTGCTCAACTTCATCAGCCGCTCGACATTCGACCTCACCCCTGTTCTGGAATATGTCACCGAGACGGCCATTCGGCTGTGCCGGGCGCATATGGGCAGCATCTTTCGCCTTGGCGACGGCGTTTATCGCTGGGCGGCAGGGCGTGGGCTCGACCCGTCCTACCTCGAAATCGAAAAGCGCACCCGGATCGCACCCGGAGCGGATACTCTTGTGGGCCGGGTCGCGCTCGAAGGGCGGACCGTCCAAATCGCCGATGCCGAGGGCGATCCGCTGTACGCGGTCAAGGACCAGGCCCGGATCACCCGCGCCCGAACCATGCTGGGGGTCCCGCTGTTGCGCGACGGCGACTCCGATCGGCGTCATCGCGATGGCGCGCGACCGGGTCGAGCCGTTCAACGACAAGGAAATCGCGCTGGTCACGACTTTTGCCGACCAGGCGGTGATCGCCATCGAGAATGTCCGGCTGATCACCGAATTGAGGCCCGCACGACGAGCTGACCCGCTCGGTCGCCGAATTGCAGGCGCTCGAAGAAGTATTGCGCGCGGTCAATTCCTCGCTACGACCTCGACACCGTGCTCGTCCACCATCATCAGCCGTGCTGCGCTGCTACTCGCAGGCCGCATGAAGGTCACGCATCTACGAATTCGACGAGACCGAAGAAGTCTTCGTCGCCCAAATCCGCTCTTTGGCATGAGCGCCGAGCGGGTCGAGGGGCTGCGCGAACGGCGGGTTCGTCTGGGCGAGACCCATCTCGGCCGCGCCGCGGTGCAGCGCGCGCCCGGTGCATGTCGAGGACGTGCAGCAGGATCCGACGAACCCCGATGCCGGTGCATTGCTGGAAGGCATCCACGCCGTTCTGGCGGTGCCGCTGCTGCGCGAGGACAAAGTCGTCGGCGGGCTGGTGATCCGCCGGCGCAGTGTCGGCGGCTTTGCCCCGACATCCCGACCCTCTTGCAAACCTTCGCCGGACAGGCGGTGCTGGCGATCGAGAACGCCCGGCTGTTCCAGGAACTCGCCGCCCGCGGCGAGGAGGCGCGCCGGGCGCTGCCACCGCGGAGGCGGCGTTGCGCGAGTTGAAGCCGCGCCCAGGCCAATCTGATCCAGGCCGAGAAGATGGCCTCGCTCGGCCAACTGACCGCCGGCATCGCCCACGAGATCAAGAACCCGCTCAACTTCGTCAACAACTTTGCCGGCCTGTCGGTCGAATTGCTGGACGAGCTGAAGGAGACCGCACGGCCGGCGCTCGCCGGCCTGGACGACGACAAGCGCGCCGAGGTCGACGAACTCGTCGGGATGCTGACCGGCAATCTCGAAAAGATCGCCGAGCACGGCAGGCGGGCCGACGGCATCGTCAAGAGCATGCTGGAGCATTCGCGCGGCGGCAGCGGCGAGCGCCGCGAGGTCGATCTCAACAATTTGGTCGAGGAGGCACTGAACCTCGCCTATCACGGCGCCCGCGCCCAGGACCAGAATTTCAACATCACCCTGGAACGCGACTTCGACCCGGGCATCGCCCCGATCGAACTGGCGCCGCAGGAGATGACCCGCGTGCTTGCTCAACCTGTTCGGCAACGGCTTCTATGCCGCCACCAAGCGCCAGCGCGACGGCGCCGAGCCGAACTTCCGGCCGACCCTGAAGGTGACGACGCGCGATCTCGGCGAGGCGGTCGAAATCCGCATCCGCGACAACGGCACCGGCATTCCGTCCGAGATTCGGGATAAATTGTTCCAGCCGTTCTTCACCACCAAGCCGACCGGCGAAGGCACCGGGCTCGGTCTGTCGATCAGCTAGGACATCGTCACCCAGCAGCATGGCGGCACGATCGCGGTCGACAGCCGGGTCGGCGAGTTCACCGAGTTCGCGATCCGCCTGCCGCGTACCCGCGGCAGCGCGACAACAACAACAGAGGCCGCGGCATGAGCGTCAGTATCCTGGTCGTCGACGACGAGCCCGATGTCGCCGTGATGTTTCGCCAGCGCTTTCGCCGCGAGGCGCGCCAGGGGACCTATGTCATGCATTTCGCCACCTCGGGCGAGGAGGCGCTGGCGCTGCTGAACGGCGGGATCGAGCCGTCCGTGGCGGTGATCCTATCGGACATCAACATGCCGGGCATGGACGGGCTGCAGCTGTTGGGCAAGATCAAACGGCGTTTTCCCGATCTCCCGGTCATGATGGTGACCGCCTATGGCGACGACGAGCGGCGCCGCCGCGCCGGCGAACTCGGCGCCGCCGAGTTCATCACCAAGCCGGTCGATTTCGATCTGCTGAAGGCGCAATTGCAGCGGATCGCCGGCAACGCGAACTGACCTCCACGCGCAACGGCATACCAGCCAAAACCGCATAGCTGGTTTACCCTTTGGCCGCTGGCGCGGTAGGTTTTCGCCGAACTCGCCGCTACCCGGCGAGTGAACGGAGCGCCAGGATGATACGCAATCGCGCCGAGATGAGTGAGGACAAAGCCTTTGGCCCGCTGACCGAGGCCATTCTCGAACGCGATCAGCCGCGCACGACCGATCTGTTCTTTCAGATGGTGGCGCGCGACGGGCGCTCGATCGGCGATGCGTTGAGCGTGGTGACCGCGGCCGAGGCGCCGTTTGTCCAGGTGCCGAGCCATATCGACATGCGCGACGGCCAGGTCACCTTGATCAATAACGACCACACGATCCTCGGCCTGCGCGCTTCGGCCTATCTGATGCCGTATTTGCCCGAGAAGTATCGCCTGCTGCCGCTGTTGCAGAGCGTCTGGTATATTCCGGCGGGGCTCGACATCTGGAACCAGCTGCGCGGCAAATACCCCGGCCGATATGCCACGATGAAGGGCATCGTCGTGCCGCCGCCGAGTTACGGCCCGGTGGTGTGGAACGAAGATCAGGAGCCGATCCGCGAAGGCGGCACGATCGAGGAGCGGCTGCACGCGCAGATGATCGCCACCGTCAGCGGCAATTCGCGGCGTTCTTACGGCCTGTTTCTCGGGCTGGCGGAGGACGAGCGCGCCCGCGCCCGGCTGCGCGACCAGCTCGAATATCTCGGGCTGATCGATCTGCAAGACACGGTCGTCGGCCGCAAGGCGCGCAATACCGGCCACAAGGCGATCCGCGCCCGCGCCGTGACCGACCTCGCCGATGTGACCGGCTGGGACCGGGCGCACGGCGTCTACTATATGGGCGTCCCCGACATGGCGATCGGGCCGCTCTATTATTCGCTCTACGATGCGGTCTGCGTCAGGATTGCCGCCGAATTCCCCGACGCCGGCAAGGGCCTCGCCGAGACCAACCGGACGCCGCTGTCGCCGGCCGAGATCGAGGCGATGGTCGAACAATTGATGACCGCGGATGCCGGTGCGGTCTGGGACCTGCTGACCGGCCATCTCAAAAACGGCAAGTCGCTGACCAGCCTCGGCGACACGATCCAGCTCGGGGCGGCCGAGCTGATCCTGCGCACCACTGTGCCGCGGCAGTTCACCAACGGCCAGCATCCGTTCGACTACTGCAATGTCGCCAATAACTGGCTGCGGCGGGCCGATAGTCCGTACGCGCCGCGCATTCTTTATTTGATGGCGAGCTTCATCAACGACGTTGCGCACGAAAACAAACTCTACAATTCGGTGATCGAACAGGAATTTGCCGGTTACGATTTCTCGGGCCGCACCCCGGCGACGCTGTTGTCCGAGCTCGACGACGCGATCATGGCGCTCGATGCGCCGCGCGCCACGGCGGTCGCCAACGCCTATCTGCAATCGGGGGCCGACCGCAAGGCCTATCAGGCCACCGTGGCGCTCGCCGCCTGCCGGTTTCAGGACGACCCGCACAACCAGAAGATCACGGTCTCGACTTTCGAGGAATACGGACGCAACTCGACACATCTGCGCGACCGTTTGCTGCTCGCAACGCCGCGCCTGCTCGCCGGCTGGGTCAAGATGCCGGGCGAACGGGAATGCTTTGCCCGGTTCGAGAAGGAATGGGTCAGGCACTGATTCTGCCGTCTGATCCTATCGACGGAGGCCGAAGATGACATTGCGGCTGCTGATCGAGCCGGTGGTGCGGGCGGCGTTGCTCGAGGATCTCGGCCGGGCCGGCGACATTACCACCGACGCGATTGTCCCGGACGACGCAATGGTCGAGGCCGTCGTCGCCGCGCGCCAGCCGGGTATCGTTGCCGGGCTCGACGCGGCGCTCCTCGCCTTCGAACTGATCGACCCGGGTTTGCGGATCGAGCGATTGATGCCCGGACGGCTCGCGCGTCGAGCGCGGCGGGAACGTCGCCCGAATCAGCGGCCGGGCGCGGCCGGTGCTCGCCGCCGAACGCACCGCGCTCAACTTCCTGTGCCGGATGTCGGGGGTCGCGACCGCGACCCGGGCCCTGGCCGACGCGATCGCCGGCTCCAAGGCGAGGATCGTCTGCACCCGCAAGACCACCCCCGGCCTGCGCACGCTCGAAAAGGAGGCGGTCCGGCTCGGCGGCGGCGCCAATCATCGGTTCGGGCTCGACGATGCGATGCTGATCAAGGACAACCACATCGCACTCGCCGGCGGCGTGCGGCCGGCGCTCGAACGGGCGCGGCGTCACGCCGGGCATCTGGTCAAAATCGAACTCGAAGTCGACACCCTCGACCAGCTCGCCGAAGCGCTTACGGTCGGGGTCGATGCGGTCCTGCTCGACAATATGAGCCCCGAAACCCTGCGCCGCGCGGTGGCGATGGTCGACGGCCGTGCGGTCACCGAAGCCTCCGGGCGGATCAGCCCCGAAACCGCCGCCGCGGTCGCCGCGACCGGCGTCGATCTGATCTCGTCGGGCTGGATCACCCACAGCGCCCCGATCCTCGATCTCGGCCTCGACATCGCCGAATAACGCGTCGCCGAGATATGCGTCGGCACTCGGGTCGGCGGTTCACCACGCCGCGTGTCCGACGGCAGCCGTGCGACGGCGCGGCAACCGAATCGTGAATTCGGTGTATTCGCCCGTCCGGCTGTCCACTTCGATCGTGCCGCCGTGCTGCTGGGTGACGATGTCCCAGCTGATCGACAGGCCGAGACCGGTGCCCTCTCCGGTCGGCTTGGTGGTAAAGAACGGCTGGAACACCTTGTCCATTATTTCCGGCGCAATGCCGACGCCGTTGTCGCGGATGCGGATCTCGACCGCCGCGCCGAGATCGCGCGTCGTCACCTTTAGGGTCGGCCGAAAATCGGCCTCGGCACCGTCGCGCTGCCGCTTGCCGGCGGCGTAGAAGCCGTTGCCGATCAGGTTGAGCAACACCCGCGACACATCCTGAGGCACCAGGTCGACCGGGGCGAGGGCGGCGGCGAAATCGCGCTCCAGGGTAATGTTGAAGCTCTGGTCCTGGGCGCGGGCGCCGTGATAGGCGAGGTTCAGCGCCTCTTCGACCAGGCCGTTGAGATCGACATCCCGACGCTCGCCGCTGTCGCCGCGCGAGTGCTCCAGCATGCTTTTGACGATGCCGTCGGCGCGGCGCCCGTGCTCGGCGATCTTTTCCAGATTGCCGGTCAGCATCCCGACGATTTCGTCGACATTCCCGCGCCTGTCGTCGTCGAGCGCGGCCAATGCCGGCGCGGCAGTCTCCCTCAGCTCGTCCAGCAATTCCACCGACAGGCCGGCGAAGTTGTTGACGAAGTTGAGCGGGTTCTTGATCTCGTGCGCGATGCCGGCGGTCAGTTGGCCCAACGAGGCCATCTTTTCGGCCTGGATCAGCCTTGTCTGGGCGGCCTTGAGATCCTGGTATGCGGCCTCGATCGTGCGGCTGGCTTCCTCCGCGGCATCCCTGGCGGCGCGGATCTGCTCTTCGGCCGCTTTGCGCTCGCTGATATCCGAATAGATCACCACAAGCCCGCCTCCGGGCACCGGGTTGTGACTGATTTCGAGAACCCGGCCATCCGGCCGCGTGCGTTCGTAGGAATATTGCCGGCCGATATTCCGGGTGAATCGCTGCCGCTCGGCCTCGGGATCGGTTTCCGCGCCGAACTCGCCATGCGCGGCAAGATACCGGACAAGGCCCGCGAAATCCTGCTCCCCGGCGAAGAATGGTTCGGGGAGCCCCAGGATCTCCTGGAAATGCCGGTTCCACGCGGCCAATCGATGCGCTTCGTCGAACATCGCGACCCCATGAAGCATGTTGTCGAAGGTGACCCGCAGCTGCGCTTGCCCTTGGTGCAGTGCACGCGTCCGCTCCTCGACAAGCATCTCCAGCCGCTCGGCCGCCGCCGCGCGCTCGGCCAGCAATGCGTCGCGCTCGATCGCATTCTGGCGGAACACCTCGACCGCCTGACCCATCGCCGCGATCTCGTCTCGTCCGGTCACCGGAACCGCGGTTTCGCGGCCGCCGCCGGCGATGTCGAACATGGCGCCGCTCAGCAGGTTCAGACGCCGCACGATGTTGCGTCCGACATAGAGCCAGACGATCAGAACCGAGCCGGCAAAGCCGAGCGCGAGCAGCGCGCTGATCGCCACGGTGCTCAGCTGTTGAATGCCGAGGGCCGACGCCGTCGCCCCCCGCACCTCGCGCTTTGTCGCCTCGACCAATTGTTCGGCGGCGTCGATGAGCTGCGTCGACAAGCTGTCGTTCTCGGCCAAAAGCCGGCCGGCATCGGCGATCAGGTCCAGCTCCTGTCGGCGCAACAGCGGTATCGAGCTCGGTCCGTCGGCCAGGGTCTTGAATTTCTCGACCTGAGCCAGGAGCAGCGGGCGCAGCTTCGGGTCCAGCGCCTGCGAGCCCTTCTCGATCTCACCGATCGTTCGGCGGAGCTGAAAGGCGAGGATCAGCAGACGCTGTTTCTGCTCGCTGACCGAAGCCTGCGCCAAGGTGTCGGCGGCGTCGGCAGCCTGTTGCTGGGCTTTTTGCACCGGCCGGGCAGCCAGCAGACCGGCGATCAGCGGACGGATGTCCTCCCCGCGCAGCTCGGATGGTTGCGCGACCGCGTTCAGCAGATTGGCCAGATGATCGAGCTGACTGTCGTAGACGAGGAGCGTGGGCGCCAGCAGTCGTTGGGTTTCGTCATTGGTGTCGAATACCCCCTGCATCAAATCCTTGATGCGTCCGATCAGCTGCAGTCGCAGGCGGACATCCGCGTCCAATGTTCTCAGATTGGCGTCCAACCGAACCGCGTTGCCCTCGATCGGGGCCAGCCGTTTCGCGCTGATCCCGCCATCGCGCATTTCGCGCAGCAAGGATTGCAGCTTGGCCGACTGGCGGGAAAGCTTGGCGAAGAGGCGCTCGCGTCTCGGCTCGGTGGTGGCGGCAGACAATGCCGAGGCCGCGGTTACGATGCGCTCGACCGAGCGAGACACTTCGAGCGAAGCGAGGATCGGGTCGATGCGGCGATCGATCAGCGTCAGCGAATGCCCGACCTCGACAAACGCGTATATTGCGGCGCCGGCGACCAGCGCCGAAACCGCGCCGATTCCGAAGATGACGATCAGCAGCCGCGCCCCGACGCCGCTCACCCTTGTCCGGCTGTTCGGCAAACTATAAGGTCCTGTCATATCGAGCCGACGCCTTGCTACAGCCGAGGATAATGGCCGAAAATCAAGCGCGAGACAATCTGCAGTACATTCCGTCCGGGAGGCCACAATGAAGAGACGCCGCCGCGAAGTGTTGCTGGGGGCGGTTGCGTCCGCCGCTGCTGTCGCGAGCCTGCCGGCGCCGGCGATCGCTCAAGGAATTAAAGAACTCAAGCTGGTGACGGGTTTTCCGAAGGACCTGCCCGAATCGGGCACGAGCCCAGAGCGGTTGGCGAAAACCATCACCGTCGATCTCGGATGGGCGTCTCAAGGTGACCGTCTACCCGGCCGGCAGTCTCGTCAAGGCTTTGGAGGTCTTTGATGCGGTCTCGGCCGGCGTCGCCGACATGTATTTCACCGACGAAGCTTATTTTCAGGACAAGTCGCCAGCGCTGAATTTTTTTGCCACCGTGCCGTACGGGATGACCGCCGATGAGCTGTCGCGCATGGATCCTGTTCGGCGGCGGGCAGGCGCTGTGGGACGAGGTCGACGCCCAATTCAATATCAAGCCGCTGATGGGCTCGAACAGCGGCGTGCAGATGGGAGGCTGGTTCAACAAGGAGGTCAATCGCCCCGAGGATTTTAAGGGGCTGCGCTATCGTATGCCGGAACTCGGCGCCGAGGTTCTGCGCCGCATGGGGGCGACGGTGGTGACCACCCCCGCGGGAGATATCGCCGCCGCCCTCAAATCCGGCGCGATCGACGCCAGCGAGTATATCGGACCGTGGCCGGATATCTGGCTCGGGCTCGATAAGGTGGCCGATTATTATTATTACCCCGGCTTTCACGAGCCTGGCTTCAATGCCGCGCTCGGCATCAATAAGTCGCTGTGGGAGGGGTTGACGATTTCGGAGCGCGCCCTGATCGAGGCCGCGGCGCAGGCTGAAGTCACTCGGTCTCTCGCCGAAGTCCAACGCAGAAAATATAAAGGCGCTCAAGCTGCTGCGCGCCGACAAACGGATCAAGATCCTGCGGTTCAACGACGAACTGATCAAGACCTTCGGCAAGCTCAGCAAAGAGGTCCTCGCCGACACCGCCGCCAAGGACCCGCTGACCCGCAAGGTTTACGACAGCTACATGGCGTTCCTCGCCGGCATCATGGATTGGGGCGAGCTGTCGGAAACCGGTTACCGCGACACCCGCCGGCTGGCGCTGGCTTAGCAGGAGAACATGGCGATGAGGGCACGACGCCGCGATGTGCTGCTGGGCACCACCTCTGCGGTCGCGGCTGCTGGCGCAGCTTTCCGGCGCCGGCGATCGCTCAAGGAATTAAAGAACTCAAGCTGGTGACGGGTTTTCCGAAGGACCTGCCCAAATTGGGCACGAGCCCAGAACGGTTGGCGAAAACCATCACGTCGATCTCGGACGGGCGTCTCAAGGTGACCGTCTACCCCGCCGGCAGTCTCGTCAAGGCTTTGGAGGTCTTTGATGCCGTCTCGGCCGGCGTCGCCGACATGTATTTCACCGACGAAGCTTATTTTCAGGAGCAAGTCGCCCGCGCTGAATTTTTTTGCCACCGTGCCGTACGGGATGACCGCCGACGAGCTGTCCGCATGGATCCTGTTCGGCGGCGGGCAGGCGCTGTGGGACGAGGTCGACGCCCAATTCAATATCAAGCCGCTGATGGGCTCGAACAGCGGCGTGCAGATGGGAGGCTGGTTCAACAAGGAGGTCAACCGCCCCGAGGATTTTAAGGGGCTGCGCTATCGTATGCCGGAACTCGGCGCCGAGGTTCTGCGCCGCATGGGGGCGACGGTGGTAACCACCCCCGCGGGAGATATCGCCGCCGCCCTCAAATCCGGCGCGATCGACGCCAGCGAGTTTATCGGACCGTGGCCGGATATCTGGCTCGGGCTCGATAAGGTGGCCGATTATTATTATTACCCCGGCTTTCACGAGCCCGGCTTCAATGCCGCGCTCGGCATCAATAAGTCGCTGTGGGAGGGGTTGACGAGTTCGGAGCGCGCTTTGATCGAGGCCGCGGCACAGGCTGAAGTCACTCGGTCTCTCGCCCAAGCCAACGCAGAAAATATAAAGGCGCTCAAGCTGCTGCGCGCGGACAAACGGATCAAGATCCTGCGGTTCAACGACGAACTGATCAAGACCTTCGGCAAGCTCAGCAAAGAGGTCCTCGCCGACACCGCCGCCAAGGACCCGCTGACCCGCAAGGTCTACGACAGCTACATGGCGTTCCTCGCCGGCGTCATGGATTGGGGCGAGCTGTCGGAAACCGGCTACCGCGACACCCGGCGGTTGGCGCTGGCGTAGAAGGAGATTGCGATGAGGGTACGACGCCGCGACGTGCTGCTGCCGGCACGACCGCCGCGGTCGCGGCTGCGGCGAGCGTACCGCGGCCGGCGATCGCCCAAGGGACTAAAGAACTCAAGATGGTGACAAGCTGGCCAAAGGGCTTGCCCGGGCTGCAGACCAGCGCCGAGCGGTTGGCGCAATCGATCGGCATATTGTCGGATGGTCGTCTTAAGGTGAGGGTTTACCCGGCTGACAGCTTGGTTCGCCCTTTCGAGGTCTTCGATGCGGTCAGCGCCGGTGTCGCCGATATGTATCACGCTTCCGACTATTATTTCGGAAGCAGGTCGCCGGCGCTGTATTTCTTTTGTGCGGTGCCTTACGGCCTGACCGCCGACGAGGTGTGCGCGTGGATTGACTACGGCGGCGGGCAGGCGCTGTGGGACGAGGTCGACGCGGAGTTCAATATCAAGCCGTTGATGGCGCTGAATACCGGCGTGCAGATGGGCGGCTGGTTCAACAAGGAGATCAACCGTCCGGAAGATTTTAAGGGCCTGCGGTATCGGATGCCGGAACTCGGCGCCGAAGTCCTACGCCGCATGGGCGCCACGGTAGTGACAATCCCCGGTGGCGAGATCGCCGGCGCACTCAAATCCGGAGCCATCGATGCCAGTGAGTGGGTCGGCCCCTGGCTCGACATGAATCTCGGGCTCGACAAGGCGGCCGAGTATTACTACTACCCTGGTTTTCACGAGCCCGGTTCCAACAACACGCTCGGCATCAATAAGACGCTGTGGGACGGGCTCAATCCCTCCGAACGCGCGGTAATCGAAGCTGCGGCACAAGCCGAAGTCACCCGGTCGCTCGCCCAGTTCAATGCCGAGAACGTGAAGTCGCTCAAACTTCTGCGTGCAGACGAACGGATCAAGATCCGGCGGTTCAGCGACGAGCTGATCAGGACCTTCGGCAAGCTCAGCAAAGAAGTCCTGGCCGATACCGCCGCCAAGGACGCGCTGACCCGCAAGGTCTACGACAGCTATATGGCCTTCCGTGCCGGGGTGATGGATTGGGGGGAGCTGTCGGAAACCGGCTATCGCGGCACCCGGCGGTTGGCGCTGGCGTAGAAGGAGATCTGCGATGAGGAGTACGGCGCCGTGACATCTTGCTGGGCGCCACCGCTGTTGCAGCCGCCAGTGGCGGGCCGGCGCCGGCGATCGCACAAGGCATCAAAGAACTCAAGATGGTGACGAGCTGGCCGGAGAACTTGCATTCCGGCTATCAAATCAGCGCCGAACGGCTGGCGCGGTCGATTGATGCGATGTCCGAAGGCCGGCTGAAAATAACCGTATATCCGTCAAATAAGCTCGTCGGCGCTTTCGAGATCGTTTGATGCCGTCTCCGCCGGAGCTCGCGGATATGTATCATTCCAGCTGATAACTATTTCGGCGCCAAATCCCCGGCGTTGAACTTCTTTTCCGCAGATTCCCTTACGGCATGACTGCCGACGAACTGGCCTCATGGATCGCCTTCGGCGGCGGGCAGGCATTTTGGGAGGCGATTGACGCACCGTTCAATATCAAGCCGCTGTCGTGCTTCAACGCAGGGCGTCCAGATGGGCGGCTGGTTCAACAAAGCCGTCAATCGTCCGGCCGAGGCTTCAAGGGATTGCGTTATCGCATGCCGGGTCTCGGCGCCGAGGTCCTGCGCCGCATGGGCGCCACGGTCGTGACCACCCCGGGCGGTGAGATCATGACGGCGCCTCAAAACCGGTGCGATCGACGCCAGCGAGTGGGTCGGACCGTGGGCGGATATCTGCGATGGGGCTCGATAAGGTGGCGGATTACTATTACTACCCCGGCTTCCACGAACCCGGAACGAGCGTAACGCTCGGCATCAACAAGAGTTTGTGGGACAGCCTGGCTTCCTCTGACCGCGCGCTGATCGAGGCTGCGGCGGGCGCCGAACTGACCAGATCGCTCGCCCAGTGCAACGCCGAGAACGTCAAGGCGCTCAAGATCCTGCGCGCCGACCCGCGGATCAAGACTCCTGCGTTTCAACGACGAGCTGATCAAGAATTTCGGCAAGCTCAGCAAAGAGGTCCTCGCCGACATCGGGCCAAGGACCCGCTGACCCGCAAGGTTCACGACAGTTACATGGCTTTTCTCGCCGGCGTGATGGATTGGGGCGAATTGTCGGAAACCGGCTACCGCGACACCCGGCGGCTGGCATTATCGTAAGAAGGACGGGTCGGAGACAAAGAACGGTCGTCGGGTGGGCTTACTTGATTTTGACAACCTCGGCCGAACCGTTTGACCCCGATAATCTGAGCGGATCAGACAGCTGAGATCCTCGCCAGCGATGCCCAGGTGCGACCGGCATGACGTTGCTTACCGTTCCGTTCGGCGAACTGGCTTGGCTGGCGGCGGCGGTCATCGTCGCCGGCATCGTTACCGGCGTTCTGGCCGGTGTGTTCGGCATCGGCGGGGGCGCCGTCATCGTGCCGGTCTTGTACGAAATTTTCCGCCTGCTCGGCGTGCCCGAGGCGGTGCGCATGCAGCTTTGCGTCGGCACCTCGCTGGCGATCATCGTGCCGACGTCGATCCGCTCCTATCGCGCGCACCGCGCCAAGGGTCTGGTCATTCCGCAGGTGGTGCGCGCCTGGGCCTGGCCGGCGGTCATCGGGGTAGCGATCGGTTCGATCGCCGCGGCCTTCGCTCCGGCGATCGTGTTCAAGGTCGCGTTTGCGCTGATCGCCGCGACCATTGCGGCAAAGCTTTTGTTCGGCGGCGACCGCTGGCAATGGGGGCGGGAACTGCCGGGCCGTTCCGGCATGGCCGGCTGTGGCCTGCTGATCGGCTTGGCGTCGTCGCTGATGGGCATCAGCGGCGGCTCTCTGGTCACGATGGTGCTGACCTCGTACGGCAAGTCGATCCACAGCGCGGTAGCGACCGCGTCCGGGGTTGGGGTGCCGATCACGATGGCCGGGGCATTCGGCTACGCGCTCGCCGGATTGCCGCATCAGGCGCAGCTCCCGGCATTGTCGATCGGTTTCGTCTCGGTGATCGGCGTCGCGCTTGTCGCGCCGATTTCGAGCTGGGTCGCCCCGTTCGGCGCGCGCCTCGCGCATGCCCTGCCGCGGCGCGCGCTAGAAATCGGCTTCGGCGTGTTTCTGTTGGCCGCGTCGCTGCGCTTCGTCGTGAGCCTGGCTTAGCAAGCGGGCGAGTTTACGATCGGGTCGAGCGGCCAGACCGGCCGGCGCGCCTTGACATACTGTTCGGGGGCATAGCTCGGCGCACACAAGGCGCCGGTATCGACCAGCACCACCCCGCGGGCGATCGGCTCGAACGCGGCGCGGAAATGCTGCATCGATTTGACCGCGACGGTGCGGTAGCGGGTCGGGTCGACGCCGAGCGAGGTGAACTGGGCGAGGTCGGTCGCCTGCCCGTTGTTGGTGATCACGACGATGTCGGTGCCGCCGGTGCGGAACACCATCGAAGGCCCGTAATTGCGCTCGACGCCGCCGCCCATCGGCCCATAGGCGACGAATTTGCCGTTGGTCAGACAGACGACTTCACCGTCCAGCGACAGCGGGCCGCCCCCCAAGGCCGCGTCGGTCTTGCCGCCAAGGCGCAGCGTGAGAGTCGACCCGGCGCCGGCCCGCATCCCGATTTGAACCGCCTCGGGATCGCAGATCGCGTGAAAGGCGACGTTCTCGACGCCGCCCTCGACCAGCCCCTTCAGCAAGGCGGTTGCGTCGCCATACCCGCCGCCGCCCGGATTGTCGGTGTAGTCGGCGAGGATCAGCGGTTTGTCGCCGGGCTTGCCCTGCCGCGCCAACGCGACCGCCTCGGCGACCGACAGCATCGCGACCGAGGTATAGTCGCGGGTCGCCCAGGCGTGGTCCATGAATTCCTCGGCGATCGCCTGCCCGCGCGGGTTTGCGCCGTCGACGGTGACCGTCACCGACGGGCCGACATCGTAAATATCGGCGAGCGGGAAGCCGGCGCAGATGCTGACGGCGAGTGCCTCGCCCGATTGCTCGAAGGCCGCGCCGCGCGCCAGCAACTCGGCCATCGGCCCCTGCTGGGTCCGGCCCCAGTCGAGACCGTGGATCATCGGCCGGCGGGCGATCACGGTCCGCGGCCGGATCTCGCCCTGCATCGCCTTTTCGAGCAGTTCGGCGCCCTGCCAGGCGCGTTCGTACTGGTCGATATGCGGGTAGGTGCGATAGGCGATCAGCGCATTCGCGTTGTCGGCCATCCGCTGCGTCACATTGGCGTGAAGGTCGAGGGTGACGACGATCGGCGCCGCCGGGCCGAGCCGACCGCGCAGCCGGGACAATAGTTCGCCCTCGGCGTCCTCGTGGCTTTCGGCGACCATCGCGCCGTGCAGATGCAACAGGGCGCCGTCGATCGGGCCTCTGCGCATCGACCGCATCGAGGATCATCGCAACGACGGCCTCGAACGCCGCATCGGTGACGATGCCCGACGGGTTCGGATTGGCCGAGACCGGGTGGACGAGGCTCCAGCCGAACCGGTCGGCCGCTTCGAAAGTCGCGCCGATGGCCGAGCGGGTGCCGCGGAACGCCTGCGGGATTTCGTTCTCCAGATGAAAGTCGCGGCGCCGGAACAACGCCATGTCGGTCTTGACGCGGCTGAAGGTGTTGGTCTCGTGCATGAACCGGGCCGTCAGAACGCGCTTCACTCGGCTCACTCCCGAAATGGTTATGCCCGTTATCGCAGTCGGCGACTCGATCAAGGGGCCGCGATCGTTTCAAGAGTTTTTGACACAAGCTGTCGATTTCCGTGGCGGGCCATTGCGCGCAGTGACAATGTGCCAGCGGTCGAAGCCGTCAATGTGCGGTGGGGCGACAGATGCTCGGCTAAAACGCCATGACGGTCGAGCGGGTGAAACTGGATCGGGCCTGAGCCCGAACCAGTTTCCTTTATGGTCAGGCGGCTTTCAGGATACCGAGCTGCGTGAGCGCGGCGACGCCGTCATCAAGCCCGACTTCTTCCGCGATCCTGCCGTTCTCGACGCGCAGGACGGTCGTACCCGTGAAGTGCATCTTCCGACCGGAAGCCGCCGGTAGCGAGCCGGCAAGAAAATCGCTGAACGCGGGGCCGGTATGGGTGCCGCCGCCTTCCCACCGGCCGACGACATGATCCCCCTCGGCGATCAGATCGGCAGCGCCCCAGAACTTGAGGTCCGGGAAGGCGGCGCGGAAATCGAGCATGAAACGCCGCACGTCTTCACGCCCCCGACGTGGCGCATGTAGCGAATACTGGAGCAATATGTCCGGGGCGGCGAGTTGGTCGATGATCTGTGGGTTCCACGGGTTACTCCAGAACCCCTCGAACCAGCGCCCGACGAGCGCCTTGTTGTCCTGTTCGCGCGACATGTTTGACTCTCCCGATGCAGTACAGAGAGCACTCGCGCCACGTTTAAGCAGGCTGGCCAGTTCGGGACGCAGCCCGTCACCCCGACGCGCCGCAATGGCATGGAGAGGGGTAAGAAGGTTCAGCATCGATCGAACTCCCGGTGGGTGAGGCGCTGTCGCTCTCGACCAGTGCACCTCTACGCCCCGAGCCGGACGGCGTTATATCCGTATCTTGCTGTTCCATTCCCAGCGCCAAGACCGGCGGATCGCATCCGGGAAGGATTCGCGCTGCTCGTGCTGCTCCAACACCGTTTTCTCCGGATCGACCCGATCAGGATCTGGTGGACCGCCGGTCCGTTCCAAGGTGCTGGCAGCGCGGTCGCGCGGCGGGGCGCCGACAACGAGGCGGTCGGAGGCGAGTTTGGCGCCGTCGGCGAGGGCGGTGAGCTTGGCCCAGACGACGTCCTCGGCGACCCGGCCCGTGCGGGCCGAAGTGTCGAAGCCGCAATCAGTGCCGGCGATGACCCGTTTCGGACCGCCGACCACCCGCTCGAAGCGGTCGGCGACGACCTGCGGGTGCTCGATGAAAATCGCCGGGCTGTCGACCAATTCGCTGCGAGCCGGCCGAACACAAAGCCCGGTCCGCTCTACCGATCGGGGCAGGCTGCCGGGATGGGTGGTCAAGATCCGTTGATCGCTGCGGCGCATCGTCGCTCCTTTCGCTAGGTTTGCGCTGGGTTTGTTGGTCTGCACGCGGCGACGAACGTGAAGCGTGCGCCCGGGCCGACGGGCGTTTGCGCAGAATCCGCTTGGCGCTCGGTTTGCCGCGCCGTAGTCTACGGGCTTCCGAGTAACAACTGAAAGGAGGTGATCCTGTGTCTAGCCATAAACCGCGGTCGTCCGCTGCCGTGACCAGGATCCCCGCTCTTGTGGAGATCCGTGCCTGACTGAGGGCAACGGCTCGCGGCCGTGATCGGCCGCCGGTATTCGGCGGAAGGGCCGTCCTGCGGGGCGGCCCTTCTTTATTGGGCGGCGGTTCGGGTCGATGCGCCGCGGTCTCTGCTGCGGAAGTGCGGGATGACCTCTTCGCCAAAGAGACGGATGGTATGCAGCACCTCCTGGTGCTGCGCCGGCCCGATGGCGCAGAGCAGAAACACCTCCTCGATGCCCAGGGCTTCATACATTTCGAGAAACCGGATGCATTCGGCCGGCGTGCCGACGCAGAACTTCGTGCCTTGCTCCCGGACTTCCTGCGGTGTCGGTTCCCCCGGATATGGCCCGCCGGCAAGACGCTGGTCGCGCGCGTAATAGCCCTGATAATCGGGCGGCACGGTGGCCGGGTCGTAGTCGCGCCACACCAGCCGGGCGCGCTCCCGCTGCTGTTCGAGGTACCAGCCGACGAGTTCGGTGCCGCGTGCGGCCACGACCTGCGGATCTTCATGGCAGTAGCCTGCCGTCATCAACGCGGCGCGGCGGGCGCCGGACCCGCCCGTTCCATTGCCCGGCACCGTCCCCAACGCCTCCCGATAGAGCGCGATCAGTTGCTGGACGCGGTCGGGGCCGCCCTCGCTGCCGAACAGCCCGCCCATCCCCAAACTCCCGGTAAGGCGCGCCGTCTCGTCGCTGCCGCAGGCCGACCACAACGGCGGATGCGGCCGTTGCACCGGCTTTGGCAGGACCTCCCGGCGCGGAATCTGGTAGTACTCCCCGTCATACGAGATTTCCTCCTGGGTCCAGATCCGCGGCAATACGTCGGCGAATTCCTGCCACATGCCGCGCGTGTCGCGCAGGTCGGAGCCATAGGGCGTCAGCTGGTAGGGATAGCCGGTCCGGCCCAGGCCCACATCGACGCGCCCATGGCTCAGGATATCGAGCGTCGCCATGCGCGCGGCCACGTGCAGCGGGTGATGGATCGGCGCCAGCACGACGCCGATGCCGAGGCGAATGCTGCTGGTGCGTTGGCTTACCGCCGCGAGGGTCAGGTCAGGGGCGCTGTTGTGCGACCAGACCGGGCGGAAGTGATGCTCGGAAAACCACACGCTCTCGAAGCCCTGTTGTTCGGCGTAGGGGATTTGCTCCAGAGCTTCGTGGATGCGCTGCGATTCGCTGGAGGGGGTCCAGGGTTTGGGGACCTGGATTTGGTAAAACAGGCCAATTCGCATGGGTCCGCCTCCGGTCGAGTGCAGCAAACCGCCTGACGCCGCGGCGCCGAGACGCGATCGAGAGCCTAGCCCAATCCTGCGGAATCCGCGTATCCATTCGGGGCCGATAGCCATGCCCGCGAAGCGGGTCTCGACAGCGGCGCACCGCCGAACAGGCGGAGCACAGACGGCGGCGGTGCGGTCGAGATCAATAATCGTAATGGTAATTGAGCCCGATGCCGGTGCCGCTGTTCTGTCCGGCTTCGGTGTCGACGGTCAGATGCCGTCCGAGCTGGATCTCGACGGTGACTTTGCTGGTCGGCGGCGAGATCCCTTGAGTGACCCCGACCGAGACGCCCTGGGCGATGTATTTTCCGGCGCTGAACGAGGTGCCGTTGGTCGCCGAGGTGCTGGCGAGGCTCGGATTGACGATGCTGGGCGCGGCACCCTGCGGGCCGCTGCCGAAACCGAGCCAGTCGAGACCGAGACCGCCGCGCAGCCGGCCGAGCACGCCCAGATCGTTGCCGGTCAGCGCCGCCGCCGCCTGCGCCAATTGCAGGCCCTGCGCTGCATTGATCTGGCCCACTCCCTGGCCGAACAACACCCGCGACAGGATCTCGTCCTGCGGCAGGGCAGGGATTGAGCTGAGCTTGATCTTTGGCGCCGAGGCGACGCCGCCGATTCGGATCTGCGCGGTAACGTCGGCGGTCGCGATTTCGGCGACGATGTCGAGCACCGGGTCGGGATTGCCGGTACCGTCGAACGTGATCCGGCCGGTGGTCAGACGAAAAGTCTTGCCCAACAGATTGACGCTGCCCCGGATCGCCGAGAGGTTGCCGGCGATGCGCGGCGCGGCGCTGGTTCCGGTGATCGTCAAGCGCCCACGCCATTCGCTGTCGAGCCCATGGCCACGCACAAAGACCTGGCCGGGCAGGTCGAGCCGGATGTTCAGCATTGCCGCGAACGGCGCCGCCGCCGGCGTGGCCGAAGCCGGCTTTGCGGATGACTGAAGCTGCGGCTGTCGCGGCTGACCCGTCTTGCTGTCGATCCTGGTGACCTCGAGGACGACGACGTTGGCCGGCAGGCTGGTGGGCAGGTTGATCTCGGCGTGGTCGATGGTCAGCGGGGCGGCGATCCTGGGTCCGGCCAATGGACCGGCGATCGAGATTTTCCCGCTGGCGGTGACGACTGCTTCATCGCGGGCCGCGACCCGGAAATCGGTAAGGCTCGCCGCCAGATCGGCGACCGGGCCGTCGGCGCCGCTCAGCGCGATGCTGCCGCGCGCGGCAATCTTGCCGCCGGCGCCGTCCGCGGCCGAGAACGACGCGAGCGACAGCCGATCGCGGTCGCCGGCCAGATCGGCGTCGATGTCGGTCAACACCGCGCCGGTCGCGAAATTCTGGTAGCGCGCGCCGGCAAGCTTCAGGTGGCCGCTCGCTACCGGCGCGGCGACGATGCCGCCGACCGCCAGGTCGGCGGAGAAAGGGCCGGTCAGCCGGTCCTCGCCGAGCGGCAGCAGATCGGCCAGGTGGCCGAGCTCGCCGGCGCCGCGCACCCGCAGCGCCAGCGGGTCCCGGCGCGGCACCGATATGCCGAAGGGCGTGCGGTTCAGCACCAACGGCAAAGTCCCGGTCAAGCCGATCGCATCGCCTTTGAGCCCGGTCGCCCGGCCGTCGAGCGCGATGGTGCGGCCGTTCCAGTCGCCGGTCAGCGCCAGCCCCAGCCCGGCCGCGCGCGCCTGCGACGGCAGCGCGAAAGCGAGGTTACGGGCATTGGCGACGATACGACCGCGCGGCGCGCCGATGGTGCCGCCCGCAGTCGCCGAAACGTTCAGCTCCCCTTTCAGGCCGCGGAAGCCGAGCAGGCGTGCGCCCTCCGCCAGCGGCAGGTCGGCAACGTTCAAGGTCAAGGCCAGGGCCGGACCGCGCAGACTTCCATTGCCGTCGATCCGCCCCGAGCCGAATCCGAGGGCGAGTCCGGAAACGGTGAAATCGGCGCCGCGCCGGGACAGGCTGAGCGGCTGGAGAAGCCGGATACGCTCATTGCCGAGCGACCCTGCGAGGCGGTCCAGCCGGAAGCCGACGCCGGGCGCGCCGCTTCCGGCGGGTTCAATCCCGCCTTCGCCGGCCAAGGCCATGGTCAAAGGCCGGCCCGCGACGTTGGCCTGGACCGCGAACCGTCCCGGCCGCAGGCCGTCGATGTTCAACGTTGCAGTGGCAAAATTGCCGCCCGGGAACTGTACTGCCGTCGATACGATCCGTCCGTTTCCCGACGGCCGGCGCCGGAGATCGGCAAGCTTCGCCGTCGCCTCGACCCGGCCGATGGCGACACGCGATGCGCCCGCGCCGACTGCGAGCCGGGTCCCGGTCATTTTCAGATCGAGGCGCTGGCCGTCGCGCGCATCAAGCCCTGCGGCGATGTCGAGAGCGCCGCCGAGCGCGGTGCCGGCGAGCGTCGACCAGCGCGCCAAATCCGGCAGATGCCCGGTGATCGAGCCTTCCACGAGCCCGCTGTCGCGGGCGATCCGCAGCTTGCCTTCCAGCGTGCCGCCGGCCGCACTCAGGCGGAATTGCGGCACGCTCAGTCCAGCACCCCCGTCCGGTTCGGCGCGGAGGGTCAAAGTGCCGTCGAGCCGGGCGGCGCGAAAATTGCCGTCGACCTGCGCCTTTGGTTGCGACAGATCGGCGACCCGCGCGTCGAGACGCAACCGGTCCAGCCTGGCCCCGCCGGCGGCGAGGTCGCTGCCCTCGACCTCACCCTTCAGCCGCAGCCGGTCGAGCCGGCCATCGGCGCTCAGCCGCCCGGTGACCCGACCCGCAAACGCATCGCCCAGTGCCGCCCCCAGCGGTCTCAGTTGCGGCACGTCGACGGTGGCGTCGGCCTGGACGAGCTTCGAGCCGGGATCGAAACGGCCGGCGACGGATAATTTCGCGGCCGCGCCGGCGATCGCCGCCCGATCGAGGATCAGCACACCTGCGGGGTCCCGCGACAAGGACCCGGTCGCCGTCGCCGTCCGCCCGAGCAAGGCGTCGGCGACGGCGTTTCCGGTCTGCAACCCTTCGGTTGCGCCGTCCAGCCTGGCCTTGAACCCGGCCGCGCCCTGTCTCTCGGCGTCGATGTCGAGCTTGACCGACCCGGCGATCGGCCGTCCCGCCAAGGCGGAAAACAGCCGTAGATCGGCGATCGACAGGTTGAGCCGGCCGTCGATCTGACGCCCGCCGTCGGCCATATGCCCGGCGCCCGCAACCGAGATCCCGATGCCGTGGGCCGCGAGCCGGATCAGCTCGACCCGGCTGGCGTCGCGGGCGGCGGTCGCGGCCAGCGACCAGTCGAAATCATTGCCGAGACCGGGCGGCAACGCCGCCCGGTCCGGCATGACCAGCTTTTCGACCCGGCCGGTCCCGGCGATATCGATCGGGCTGTGCGGATCATCGAGATCGCCGTTCGGCGTCGCCGAGACCGTCGCGGCGACATGCCCGGCCCCGGCGCCCGCAACACGAATGCCGGCAGCCGACAGCTCCGCCTTCAAGGCCGGCCGGCGCTCGGTTCCGGACACTGTCACGGCGAGGTTCGCCGAACCCTGCGCGGCGACGCCGAGGATGCCCGAAAGGCTGGCCAATTGCGGCACCTCGGCGTGCAGATCGGCCGCAATCGCCGAACCGGATTGGTCTGCCGAGCCGGTGAGATCCGCCGTGCCGGTCAGCCGGCCGGCCGCGAGGTCGATCGCCAGACGATCGAGCGCCGTGTGCCGATCGTCCTTCGCGGCATGCAGCGCGAAACGGATCTCGTCGCCGAGGATTGGGCTAAGCGTCGGCGGCAGCAGCGGTGCGATCCTCGCCGTACCCGACAGGCCGAGAGAGGTCCCGCCGGCGACGGCCAGGGACAGATCGGCATCGATATGGGCGAGCGGCCCGGCCGCTGCGCGGATTTGGCCATGCCAGTCGGCGAGCGGGCCGTTGCCGTTCACCGACAGCGCCAATGACGGATGATCGCCGCGGCCGAGCAACCGGCCGAGCAGCATGCCGCTCGGCTCGCTCGCATCGATCCGCAGGGTCAGTATCGGCGGCGCGCCGGCCAACTCCAGCGCTACCGCGAGGCTGCCGGCCTGGCCGTCGATCCGGTGCAGATCGAGCGCGACATGCGCCGTCTCGCCTGCCGTCCGCGCAGTCCCGGAAAGGGTGGCGACGAGAGGTTCGCCCAGCACCGGCGCCGCCAGCGCCAGCCGCCCGATCGACGCCTCTTCGATCGAGACGGCAACCGGCAGCCGCGGCGCGTGCAGGTAGTCGATCGCCGGCGTGGCCGATTTTCCGTTCGGTGGCCGCGCCATCGCGATGGCGCCGATGGTCAGCGAGCGGACCTGTACCCGTCCGGCCAGCAAGGCGGCGGGCGACAGCACGGCCCTGCCGTTGCTCAGCGTCAGCCAGGTACCGCCGGCATCGGAGAAAGCGATACGCTCGATCGTCATGTCGAACGGGACGACCCCGCCCAGCCCCTCGATTGATAAGCGGGAATCCGGCCGGCTCGCCAATTGCGCCACGGTTTTCGCGAGCCGGTCCTTGCCGAGAGATGTCTGCAGCAACCCGAATAGCGCTGAACACCAGCAGGACCAGCACGGCGAGCGCCGCCCCGAACCAGCGCAGCAGCCGCAAGGCCCTCCGCATCAGAAGGCCTCGCCGAGGCTGATATAGACCTGGATCGGCGAGTCGGCGCTGCGCCGGTGCAATGGCGTGGCGAGATCGAGCCGGAACGGTCCGAAGCCGGTATAATAGCGCAGACCCAGCCCGACGCCGTAGAGGAGGGTATGGCCGAGTTGCGGCAGGTTGCTTTCGTAATAGCTGCCGGCGTCGAAGAACGGGACGACGCCGATCGTGTCGGTGATCCTGATGCGGGTTTCGAGATTGACGACGAGGCTGGATCGGCCGCCGATCGGCACATTGTTGCTGTCGAGCGGCCCGGCCAATTGGTAACCGTAAGGACGGATCGAGCCGCCGCCGCCGGCATAGAGGCGCTGATCGGCCGGGAGTTCTCCGAGCGGAGCGCCGTCGAGCGACCCCAGCGCCACCCGGCCGGCGAAAATTGCCCGCTCGGCGAATTGCGGCTGCCAATAGCTGCTGGCCGATACCAGGTTGGTAACGAAAGTCAGGTCCGGCGTCGACAGGGTGTGCGCCGGGGTGATCGAGAGCTGCGTCCGGTAACCTCGGGTCGGGTTCAATAGATTGTCGGTGGTGTCGAGCTTCAGATAGGCCGGGATGCCGACCAGCGTATAGTGCTGGGTGCGCTGCGCCGAGGTGATGATGTCGGATTGGGCGAGCTGTTCGACATTCGCCTGTTCGCCTTCGAGCAGGATGCCGCCGGTCAGCAGATGGTTGAAGCGGCGCTCGACTCCGGCCGTCAGAATCGCCCGGCGGCTGTTATAGGCGACCGGGGTGTCGTTGGCGATCTCGGCTGTCGCCAGAAAGTCCTGATTGGCGGTCAGGAAATCGGGACGGCGGAAATTGACCAGGAAATCGTCGGTCTGTTGCCCGACCGCGGCTGAGAGCCGCAGATATTCGGCATTGCCGAACAGATTGCGGTTCTCCCAGAAGACGCGGGCGCCGGCGCCCTGGCTGGTGTTGTAGCCGATCCCCGCGCCGATCGTCCGGTGTGCCCGTTCGGTGGCGTCGATCGTCATCCGCGCCTCGCCGGGGATCGCAGGATCGGCCGTCGGCGTGATCTGCACGGTGCTGAACAACCCGCTTTCGAGCAGCACGCGCCTTGTGTCTTCGACCTTGGCCGAATCGTAGGTGATGCCCCGCCGCCAGCGCAGGCGGCGTTCGACATAACCCGGGTCGAGACGTTCCAACCCCTTGATCGCCAGCGGGCCAAAGCGCATGACCGGGCCGGGGTCAAAGGTGTAGGTCACCTCCATCGTGCGCGCGCCGTTGTCGATGACCACCTTGCGGCTTGCTGCTTTGGCAAACGCGTGTCCGCTGTTGCCGAGATCGGCGAGCAATGCCGATTCGGTCGCGACGACCGGCGCGGTGCGCGCCGGGTCGCCGATCTTGAGCGGCAGCGGTTTTTTGCCGTGCGCGATCGCCAGATTTTTTCGGTCGGGGCCGAGCACGACGATCGCCGCGACATGGTAGAGCGGCCCCTGCACGACCTTAACCACGACCTTGGCCGGTTCGGTCTTCACATCGATGTCGTAGCTGAAATGCGCGTCCCAATAGCCGAGGCTGTGCGCTGCATCGGCAAGCCGGGCGAGATCGCCATCAGCCCGCCGGCGCAGGGCCTCGGCCGAGGCCGGCGGCCGATCCTCGAGCGTCTTCAGGTTGGAGACCTTGGCCAGCAGATCGGCGAGATCGCCGTCCTTGGTGCCGGTGATCTCGGCCCGGTACCGCAGATCGGCGGCGAGCGCAAAACCGGGGAGCAACGCCGCGATCAGCGCCGCCTGGACCAGCCGGCGAATGCGGCGTCCTGCCCGGTAAGCACCCCCCAACGGGAATACCGCACCCGGGCGCGTTTACTCGCTTTTGTGCGCTGCCGCCTTCTCGACACGGCGTTTCAGCCGGCGGATCTCCGGCGCCAGTTTGCGGTCGGGGGTGGTGCGCAGAAAGGCATCGATGCCGCCCTTGTACTCGATCGTCCGGATCGCTGCGGCAGACACCCGCAGCCGCACCGTGCCGACGGTATCGGACAACACCGATGTCTGCTGCAGATTGGGCAGATAGCGGCGTTTGGTCTTATTGTTGGCGTGGCTGACATGGTGTCCGACCTGGACGCCCTTGCCGGTAACCGCGCATCGTCGCGCCATGCCGCACCTCGACCTGGATCCCAACCGACCGCACCACCGCAATCGCGCCGCGCGGGAGCGGTTTCTACGCTGCACGCCCCGATCCGGTCAAGCGCCGGGCCATCGAGCCCGCGATCGACTTCGCCCTCGGGGTAGTATTGCCGCACCACCGCGCCGTTGGCGTCGAGCGACTGGCACAGCCGCCGGCCGCACCAGACCTGGTAGGTCGTGGTCGTGGTGCCGCCGGCGGTGGTCTCGGTGATCGACCGCCCGCCGGCCGCGCCCGTCATAGGCGAAGGCGGTCTGGTGGCCGGTGACATTGTAGCCGATGCCGGCGAGGCGGTTCTCGGCGTCCCAGGCGAAGCTGCGCGGGCCATAGCCGGCGAGGTTGCCGGCGGCGTCCCAGCCATAGGCGACGCCGCCGAGATTGGTCAATTGGTTCAGGCTGTTGTAGCTCGCCGCACTGGCGCACTCTCTCTTGAAGAGAACGGTCGTGTTCAACCGAGCGTTAGACCTTTGCCGTAACCAAGCGCCCGCAGATTCTGAGGCTTGAGATTGGTTTTGATGCGTCCCGAATCAACGCGAGAGATATCGAGATGCCATAAATAGCCATCCTTTTGCAACAAGGTAAGTATTATTGGGATGCCATCGAGGTCATCGATGCTCCCCTCTCCCAGAATCGTTCTCACACCCGAAAATTTATCTGGAAATATTGTCTCAAATTCTAAGATATTACCGTCAGCGATCTCGTTAATTCGTGAGCACGCGAGTTGCGCTCGCAATTTTTGCAATTCTGGAAATTCTTCCCCCACAAGTTTCAGTATAATCGCGATCTCGTCGTCCGAAAGTGATCTCATCTTAATCCTCGTTAAGGCAATGGCCAAGTAGTCCCGACGTGGACCCCATTTCCCAATCCGTAGTAGTGAAATTCGTACGCGATCCGATTGGGTAAAATATCACTCCCTTCCCGAAGACTCCAAGTGGCAGCGTTGGTGGCAAGGCTCGGGTGATCGCATCATTTAGGCCGGGGTCGCCCCCATGCAAAATCCCATGGCCGAAGGTCGCCTGAGCGAGCTGGAAGGAGGCGTCTGGCGAGCCCCCCATCGCGGGCGCGGGGCCCCCGTTGGTGCAATCCGGCGAGCCCGATCCGCCGGAGCCGTCGTCGGACGCGCCGGCGGGCGGGGGTGCGAAGATGGAGGGCGGCGCGCCGGCGCCGGGATCGGGCGGGGCGCCGGGGTCGGGGGCCGGCGGGAAGAAAAACGACCGCGGCGGGTCGGGGACGAGGCCCTGGCGGTCGGTCAGGCTGATCGGGTTGCCGCGGACGTAGCGGTAGAGGTTTAAGGCGGGGTCGGTGCCTTCACCGAGCGGGTCG
Source organism: uncultured Alphaproteobacteria bacterium (assembly GCA_963701815.1). GTDB lineage: Bacteria > Pseudomonadota > Alphaproteobacteria > ATCC43930 > CGMCC-115725 > AP-15. The sequence continues at coordinate 58,715 of CAVPBN010000006.1, read as the reverse complement.
CGGGCGAGCCAGCGGGCGCTCGCCGGGTGGTAGGCGCGGTAATGGGTCAGCGACAGCCCGCTCGGGCCGTGCTGATACATCCCGGCATAGCCGAAATCGGGGAAGGGCCCGGTCGCCGGCGCGGCGATCGGATTGCCGTAGGGGTCGTAATCATAGGCCTGCGCGACCTGGAACAATGGGCTCGCCGCGTAGACGTTGCGCGCCGTGCCGAGCTGGTCGGGTCCGTAATAGAAGGCCGTGTTCGACGCCGCGATCAGTTCACCCTCGGGGTAGTATTGCCGCACCACCGCGCCGGTGGCGTCGAGCGACTGGCACAATTGCCGCCCGCACCAGACCTGGTAGGTCGTGGTCGTCGTGCCGCCGGCGGTGGTCTCGGCGATCGCCGCCCGCCGGCCGCGCCCGTCATAGGCGAAGGCGGTCTGGTGGCCCGAGACGCCGTAGCCGATGCCGGCAAGGCGGTGCTCGGCCTAAATGCGGGTATTTCCAGGTTTCGATTGCTCGATGTTATGCACGCGCTCCTCAAGTTTCATAAGACATTTTGCTATTATCACCGCCACTAAGCCAACGATTGTGATGGCGCCGTTGCCTATAATGATACCCATGTTACGCGGGAATGCGAACTGCGCTCGCGCTACAAAATCGACAACAGTGCTTGTGACTCCATAGGCAAAAATAACGTAGCCAACAATCAGAACTCGACGAGAATGGGATCTTATGATTGACATACGTTTATCCAAACCAAATAAGCCGTGTTTCGATGTCGCCGTAATGGTAATTGCCGGCGAGCGAGGCGTTGGCGCTGACGAGCCGGTTCGCCGCGTCGTAGCCCAAAGCCCAGCTCTGCCCCGCAGGCTGCTCGGCGATGCCGGCGATCAGCCCGGTCGCGCGAGCAAGTGTCAAAGTATCTGTACAATTATTAACAACTGATGTAGGTATGAGGGGGAACGAGGTTATCGATAGAAACTTTAGAAAGCCGTTTTCGTGCTTCTACACTCTTGCTTCTGACTTCCGGATTTTCTTCTATAGCTCTACCATACCAGTATCTTGCCGTATGCAGATCGCCGATCATCTCATAGCATCTCCCAATTTCTCACCCAAATAACCGGCATCCAACGATTGATCCCCGTCCGCCATGAACAGATATATCTTGACCGCATCCAGGGGTCGGCCGCGAGCGATCAGTTCCTTAGCCGCTTTCTCCAGTACGATTGAGATCGTACCTCATCCGCATTCTCCTATTCCGCCAGGAAAACTCCGAATCTCATTCTACTCCAACATGATAGTTTTCGCCACCAATTTACAAGTTGATGTGTGGCCCCTGTCCTGGATAGGTATTGGCCAGGTGCCAGATCGAAGCGCAATATCATTCCGTTCGGAAAGATAAACTGAGTAGCGCCTTTTGGAGTTGGCACCAGCATTGGAACGCCCCCTCCGAGGGCTTCTAGGTCTGAGCCAATATCAGCTATTTGGATAGGCCCAGAGGTTCCGGCGGAGCCGTGATCACCTGATATTGGTGGTGGCGCCGCGCCGTTGGTGCAGTCGGGCGACCCTGATCCGCCGAGGCCGTCGTCGGGCGAGCCGTAGGGCGGCGGGGCGAGGACGGTGGGCGGCGCGCCGGAGCCGGGATCGCCGGCATCGGGCGGGGCGCCGGGGTCGGGGGCCGGGGGGAAGAAAAACGACAGCGGCGAGTCGGGGACGAGGCCCTGGCGGTCGGTCAGGCTGATCGGGTTGCCGCGGACGTAGCGGTAGAGGTTGAAGGCGGGGTCGGTGCCTTCACCGAGCGGGTCGCGGGCGAGCCAGCGGGCGCTCGCCGGGTGGTAGGCGCGGTAGTGGGTCAGCGACAGCCCGCTCGGGCCGTGCTGATACATGCCGGCATAGCCGAAATCGGGGTAGGGGCCGGTCGCCGGCGCGGCGATCGGATTGCCGTAGGGGTCGTAATCATAGGCCTGCGCGACCTGGAACAAAGAGTCTCGTCGCGTAGACGTCGCGCGGCGTGCCGAGCTGGTCGGGGCCGTAATAGAAGGCCGTGTTCGACGCCGCGATCAGTTCACCCTCGGGGTAGTATTGCCGCACCACCGCGCCGTTGGCGTCGAGCGACTGGCACAGCCGCCGGCCGCACCAGACCTGGTAGGTCGTGGTCGTCGTGCCGCCGGCGGTGGTCTCGGCGATGACCGCCCGCCGGCCGCGCCCGTCATAGGCGAAGGCGGTCTGGTGGCCGGTGACATTGTAGCCGATGCCGGCGAGGCGGTTCTCGGCATCCCAGGCGAAGCTGCGCGGGCCGTAGCCGGCGAGGTTGCCGGCGGCGTCCCAGCCATAGGCGACGCCGCCGAGATTGGTCAATTGGTTCAGGCTGTTGTAGCTCGCCGCACTGGTGCCGGCGGTGTGTAATTCCCGCACCAGTCAACTCCTCATCGGATTTGAATAGGTTATCGACCCATACGGTGATAATTATAACATACGATCTTCCATTTATTTTGGCAATAACCGTTTATCATTCATGATATTATAAAATATCCCGGGATCTAACGGATGAATTATTGGGCTGGGGCTGTCCTTATAGATTTGGAGGTCGATCTAGGAAACCGTCTTTTACAAAAAGTAAAATATTAATGTTAGGTCCGAATTCATCACCACTATCCTGATCTTTCTGTCGAGCGGAGATCAGCGGACCATCTCCAAAATTACTGCGAATATCGTTATCTACCTTTATCGCTATTGATCCGTATTGATCAAGATTACGACAGGTCGCATGAGCCATCTGTTTCCTAAGCGCTTGAATGCCGGGAATGTCGACTTCCAGCAATTTATAAAGTATGGTTTTTTCTAAAGCAGTGAAATCACGATAACCATGGTTACTCATGCGATTCTCCCATTACCGGGGGTAGTAAGTGCCAACGTGTATGCCGCCGTCGTAAGGATATGCCCTATATTCGTAATTCTGGGTTCGGCCCCAGAACCACCCACCCACATCGACCGGGTTAGGAAGGCTCTCCAATATTTCTTGTTGAGCGGCCTCGGGATCATCGACATGCCTGGCACCGTGTCCGAACGTAACCCCAGACGCTAGTTGTATACCGTCGCGCCGGCCGTTGCCGCATCCGCGGGCCCTGGCTTCGTGGGAGGTGGTCGTGCGCCGTTCGCGTCAATCGGCGAGCTCGCCGATCCGCCGGTAGCCGTCGTCGTGACGCTGCCGAGCGGGCGGCGGGGCGAAGCCAGGATCGCCGGCATCGGGCGGGGCGCCGGTGTCTGGGGCCGGCGGAAGAAGAAACGACCGCTGTGGCGGGTCGGGTGACTGAGTGACCGTCTGGCGGTCGGTCAGGCTGATCGGGTTGCCGTCGTGCTGCGCCCGGCGGCGTCGGTCAGCGAAGCGAGCCGCAAATCGCCGTTCACCGTGCCGTAGTTCAAGATCAGCGCGTTTCCCTGCGGGTCGATCACTTGCGTCAGAAAGATATGGCGCGGAAACACCGCGCTGCCGTCCGATTTCGCATAGATTTCGGTGCTGCCATCCCTCAGATGTCGTCGATAGGCGATCGGGCTGGTGGAAGTCAGGGTCAGGATCGAAGCATCGTCCGCCTGCGGATCGAAATCGCCGGTCGAACTGACATAATTGGTATAGGAATACAGCGCGCCGCTGCGGGTATAGCGCGTCACGTTCGCGCCGGCCGAGGTCGGGTCGTCCTGCACGTAACTCTGCCAGCTCAGCGTCCATTTCGGCCCGACGTTGAAATAGCCGAAATTCGCGGGCTGGTTCTGGTCGCGCTGGTCGTAGCCGAGCGTCACCTTGGCCGAGGGACCGATGGGCGGCCGATAGCCGACCGGGGTGTCGGTCAAATTCAGGCTGACCGTCTGCTCGTTGATGCCGTAGCCGCACATGCAAGGGTTGGGCGGATTGCCGTCGGCAGGATCGGCGCCGGCGCCGCCCGCCGGATTGCCAGCATACCCGTTGATGCTGCCCGCGCCCCACACCTTGACGGCTTCGCCGGCAGCGACTGTGCGCCAGTCTACAGAACGCGCCACATCGGCAGGTGCGAGAAAATAGCCGCTCGCTTCGGCGTCGAGTGCCGCTCGCGTCACCCAGACACTTTGCGGCCCCAAAGTCGGGTCCTTGACTTCGTAGCGGCCGCGCGCCTCGCCGACGATCGTCGCGAAATGGCCGACCCGCCAATGCACGATCGACGGCAGCGGCACCGGTTCGCCCGGCTTGCGGAACACCGCCCGATAGGCGAGCTTCGCCCGCTCGGCCAGCGTGGCGATTTCGGCAAGGTTCATCCCCCTCGGCCCAGCTCGAACCTTGTCGAGGAATTGCACCTGGCCGATTGTCGCGTGTCGGGCCAGCAGCAGCATCTTGAGGGCCGTCGGGCCGCACAGATAGAGATGCTTCGGGTCGGTGCGCATGACCGACAGCACGTCGTGCCCGCCCTTGACCAGTTCGGTAGCCGGCCCGGTCACCGGACGGTCACCGATTTCGGCGAGCAACGCCGCCAGCCGTTCGTGGTGGCCTAGCCGGGCATGGAGCCGGACCAATTCGCCGACGGCGCGGTCGACCAAAGCCCGCGCTTTCCGATCCGTGGCGGTCTTGCCCTCGCGCCAGGCCGCCTCCCAGGCGGCGATTGCGCGCCCGAAATAGCCGTAATGCAGATAGGCTGATGCCGAGATTGGTCAATACCGCGACCCGCCAGGCCGAATGCGGATGGGCCGACAAAATCCGGTCAGCGCAGAAAAATCGTCCGGGTCGGCGCGCTTTTCCCACGCGGCGACCGCTCGCAGGAGCGCCCTGTCCTCAGCCGCCATCGTCGGCCCGGCGGCGACCAGCGGTTCGGCAAAATGTGACGCGAAGAGCGCAGCCGCGAATGGAGCTTGGACCGCGGCGCTCGCTGCCGCTGCCGCTGATGCCGCGCCGCCCACCGCGAGCAGCATCGCCATTCCAACAAGGCATCGGCGGATCTGCGGCCGGAATCGTTTCGACGGGTCAATGCCCGAATGTTCCATGCTTGCCCTCGGCAGGAGTTAAGTTGCTGCGCGCCTCGGCAAGGGCGATGTCCAACACAAATTCGCTTCCAGTGGTATGAAGCGGCCATCCCCCGCGACAGCGGGGCCCCGGAGCGGCGAGCGGGGTGTTTGCTGCTCTGGGTGCCCGTTTTCGCGGGCATGACGAAAAAGAGGTATGGGTACCAACTGTCAGATTCGGACCACCAGGCGATGAGTAATTGAGCGCCATGGTGATGTCACCTGAAATAGAATCCAGAATTTTCGGTTTTTATTACGATTGTCGAGATCATTTCCGTTATAGAACGTCTAGCGGCGGGACGCGCGGTGCGGGGGTTCGACGGCTGTCGGCCGGGCGACCGCCACGGCACACCGTTCGCTGCGCAAACGCTGCGCAGTGTTTGCGAAACCCGGGTTTCGATGTATAGGCCGCTGATGACGGTGATCGGGGACAGCGATTCACTGGCGCGATTTTGCGCGCGTCAGCAGGGCGCCGAGTTTATTTCGGTCGATACCGAGTTTATGCGCGAGCGCACCTATTGGCCGATCCTGTGCCTGGTGCAGATCGCCGGGCCCGAAGAGTCGGCGGCGGTCGACGCGCTGGCGCCCGGGATCGATCTGACGCCGCTGCTGGGGCTGATGGCGGACGAGACCATCCTCAAGGTGTTCCACGCCGCACGCCAGGACGTCGAGATTTTCTTTTTTTTGTCGGGCGGGGTGCCGCAGCCGTTGTTCGACACCCAGGTCGCGGCGATGGTCTGCGGCTTTGGCGATGCCGCGAGCTATCAGACCCTTGCCGGCAAGCTCGCCGGGGCCGCACTCGACAAATCCTCGCGCTTTACCGACTGGACGAACCGGCCGCTGACCGAACGGCAGATCCGCTATGCGCTCGACGATGTGATCCACCTGCGCACCGTCTACCAGCGGCTGCAGCAACTGCTCGCGTCGAACGGCCGCGCGGGCTGGTTCGCCGAGGAGATGACCGTGCTGTGCGACCCGGCGACCTATCGTAATGAACCGCAGGAGGCTTGGCGCCGTTTTCGCTTGCGAGGCCGCGTCGACCGCCGCTTTTTCGCGGTGCTGCGCGAGGTCGCGGCGTGGCGCGAAACGGCGGCGCAGCAGCGCGATCTGCCGCGCGGCCGCATCGTCAAAGACGAGGCGATACTCGAAATCGCCGCCCACGCGCCGAAGTCGATCGAGGCATTGGCCCGCACCCGCAGCCTAGGCAAGGGGGTCGCCGAGGGCCGGCTCGGCGGCGAGATCCTCGATGCAGTGCGTCGCGGCGTCGGCCAATCGGCGATGGTCGAGATGCCGGCGCTGACCCGGCCGGACCCGCCGCCCGGTGTCGGCCCGCTGGTCGAATTGCTGCGCGTGCTGCTAAAGCAGCGCTGCGAACAGCATCAGGTAGCCCAGAAGCTGGTCGCCTCGGCCGATGATCTGGAAGCGATCGCCGCCGACGATCGGGCCCCGGTGCCGGCGCTCGCCGGCTGGCGCTACGATATCTTCGGCAAGGACGCCGTCGCCTTGAAGCACGGCCGCCTCGCGCTGACGGTCCGCGACAATCGGGTGCAGCTGGTCGAACTCGGGTAACCTCTTCAAATCAGGTCCAAATTCCTTCGGCTGGGCGGAGCCCAGGCCTCCAGATTGTGGTGGCGCGCATCCGACCAGCGGGGAGCTGAGCGCGGGCGCGGCGCGCGCTGCCGCACGATCGCGGTCGCTCCGAGCGCGCGGGCAAGCGCGTCGAGGCGGCGCTGAACGGTCTCGCCGCCGAACAAGCCGGTCGACGGCACCTCGAGGACGAGGTTGCCGCCGTCCAGCCCGATCCAGGCCTCGGACAGCAGCTCGATGACGCCGCTGCACATCGTGTAGGCAAGGCGCAACGCGAGGCCGAGGGCACGCACCTCGGCGGCCGGCTGGGCCAGCAGCGGCTGGGTTGGGAGCGTGACCGGGTCGTCGGCCGCACCGCCGTAGCGGGCGTGCAGCGCGACGGCGATGAACACCCGGTCGGCATGACTGATGGCTGGAAACGGCATCCTCAGGCTGCGGCTGAACGCCAGCTCGGCCCGGTAGTCGGGATGCTCGCTCCAGGCGATGTCGCCGAGCCAGCACGCGGCCTGATGCAACCGCTGCGACCGGGCTGCAAGCTTCGGAAAGAGCGGCGCCGTCCAGGCCTGCAGCAATGCGCCCTCGGGAGGAAAGCGGCTCTCCCTGCGGGCGATCGCCGCGCACGCCGCGATCAGCGGATCGATCCTTTGTTCCGCCGCCGGCATCAAATCGTGGGCATAGCCCTCGCGCAGCCCGGCAGCCGAGAAGACCACATGGCGCGGGGCCGCCGCGGCGATCAGTTGGCGCAGCACGAGGGCCGCAAGGGGCACCGTCTCGAGGCGCCTGCGCGGGATCGATGTGATCCGTTCGAGCGATTTTCGAGACAGGCGCCCGACGATCTCGAAGAACGCCTCGGCCTCGGTCCGAGCGATTGAATATTGGTGAATGATATGAAGCGGATAGTGAGTATGTTCCATGTGCAGCCGGGCGATGGCGCGCGATGCCCCGCCGACCAGATAGAGGCTGCGCCCCGCCGCTCCCGGCAGGACCGGAGCGACGGCGAGGGCGCGCTCCACGGTTTCGGCGACGGTTTTGGGTCGGTCGCCGAGCGCGGCCAGGCGCAGGGACCCGAACGGCAGGGTGATGCCGCGTCCGATCCGCCGTCCATCCGGCCTCCCGGTCGCCGCCGGGCTCCGGCTGGGCTTCCGCAGTGTCGAGGCGAACACCGGGCCCGATGCGCACCAACTCGACGCTGCCGCCGCCGAGATCGCCGACAATGCCGTCGGCGTCCGGGATCCCGGCGAGGACGCCCATGGCCGCGAGCCGCGCCTCCTCCGCCCCGTCGAGGATCTTGACGGCGACATCGCATTCGCGGGCCACCTCGTCGGCAAAGGCCTGCCCGTCGCTGGCGTCGCGCACCGCCGCCGTCGCCAGCACCGCCAGGTGTTCGACGCCGATCGCCCGGGCGAGGGCGGCGAAGCGCCGCAGGTTGACCAGCGCCGGGGCCACACCGGCGGGATCGAGACGGCCGGTGGCCGCGATCCCGCGCGCCAGCCCGCACATGACCTTTTCGTTGAGGAGCGGGAACAGAGCCCCGCCGAGGCGCTCGAACACAACCAGGCGCAGCGAATTGGAGCCGAGATCGATCACGCCGACCCGGCCCGCCGAAATGGGTGCTCCGACTTTGGGCATCGGCTCAGCGAACGACGAGCATCGGCTGGCCGCGCCGCAGCGCCTTGCCCCGCCCCGACAGGCTCGGATTGGTCATAAAATAGGTGTGGGCGGAAAACGGCTCTTCATCGGCCGACACGCGCTGATAGGCGCCGTCCGGCAATAGGGTCCAGCTCTGCAAGGTATCGCGCAGATTGGCCACCATGATCTCGTCCAACACCTGCTGGTGCACGGTCGGGTTCTCGATCGGCACCAGGGCTTCGACCCGCCAGTCGAAATTGCGCGGCATCCAGTCGGCGGAACTGATGAACACCTTGGCCCGATCCGAGGGCAATTTGTGGCCGTTGGCGAAGCAGACGATACGGCAGTGCTCGAGAAATCGCCCGACGATGCTCTTGACCCGGATGTTCTCGGACAGCCCCGGAACGCCCGGGCGCAGACAGCAAATCCCACGCACGACCAGATCGATGCCGACCCCGGCCTGCGAGGCCCGGTAGAGCAGGTCGATCATCGTCGGGTCGACCAACGAGTTCATCTTGGCCCAGATCTGCGCCGGCTTGCCGAGCTTGGCGTTGGCGATCTCTGCCTCGATCAGTGCGCCGAGCCGCGTCCGCAGATCGATCGGCGCCACCGAGATTTTTTCCAGGCTGGCCGGGATCGCGTAGCCGGTCATGTAGTTGAACAGATGCGCGGCGTCCCGACACAGCGCCGGGTCGCAGGTGAAAAAAGACAAATCGGTGTAAACTTTGGCGGTGTTGGGATGATAGTTGCCGGTGCCGAAATGAACATAGCAACGCAGTTCGCCGGATTCGCGGCGCACGACCAGCGAGACCTTGGCGTGGGTCTTGAGCTGCAAGAAACCGTAGACCACCTGCACGCCGGCGCGCTCCAGGTCGCGGGCCCAGCGGATGTTGGCTTCCTCGTCGAACCGCGCGCGCAATTCGATCAGTGCGGTTACCGATTTACCGGCTTCTGCGGCTTCGGCCAATGCCTGGACGATCGGGCTGTTGTCGCTGGTCCGGTACAGGGTCTGCTTGATCGCGACGACGCTCGGATCGCGGGCGGACTGCCGCAGGAATTGGACGACGACGTCGAAGCTTTCGTACGGGTGATGGACGATGATGTCCTTCTGCCGGATCGCCGCCAGGCAATCGCCGCCGTAATCGCGGATGCGCTCGGGAAACCGCGCATTATAAGGGGTGAAAACGAGATCGGGGCGGTCGTCGACGATCAGTTCCGCGGTGTCGTTGAGGCCGAGAATGTTCTCGCTGGCAAACACGTCGGCCGGTGCGGCGTCGAGCTTTTCCATCAGAAAGCGGCGCAATTCGTGGGGCATTGAGGCATCTACGGCCAGATCGATGGCGTGGCCGTGCCGGCGCCGCTTGAGCGCGGTCTCGTAGAGGCGGACCAGATCTGCCGCCTCTTCCTCGATCTCGACCTCGCTGTCGCGCAGTACGCGAAACACGCCCTGGGCGAGGACCGCAAACCCCGGAAACAGATGATCGAGAAACAGCGCGATCATCTGTTCGATCGGCAGAAACCGAATCCGGCTTCCCGGCAGGCGAACGAAGCGATAGATCGAGGCGGGGATCAGGGTCAGCGCATAATGGCGGGCCCCGTCGCTGATCCGTTCGAGCTCGAGCGCCAAGCCAAAGCCGCGATTGGCAACAAAAGGGAATGGATGGGCCGGATCGATCGCCAGCGGCGTGAGCACCGGAAAGACGTCGGCCATGAACCGGCCTTCAAGCCAGCGGCGATCGGCGACTTTGAGATCGTCCGGGTCGACGACCGAGATCCCGGCCTCGTCGAGCTGCCGGCGCAAGGCGAGCCAGGTGCGCTGCTGGGTCGCCGCCAGCCTGCCCACGCGCTGGCGGATCGCTTCGAGCTGCTGCGCCGGGGTCAGCCCGTCCTGGCTTGCCGTCTTGACGCCGGCCAGATGCTGGCCTTTGAGCCCGGCGACCCGCACCATGATGAATTCGTCGAGATTGTCGGCCGAGATCGACAGAAAACGCAGTCGTTCCAGCAGCGGATGATGGTGGTTGCCGGCTTCGGCGAGGACCCGCTCGTTGAAGTCGAGCCATGAGAGTTCGCGATTGATGAACCGTTCCTCGGCGCTGGAAGCAATCCCCTGGGACTCGGCCGGTTGCGCGCTGATCGCCACTTTGATGCTCCCGACGAGTTGGTTCGTCCTCGTATCGAGGATAATTTAACCCGTGCCGGCGGCGCTGTCATGCTGCCGCCTCGGGGGGATGCAACGCCGCACCCCGCAAGGCAGCGGCCGGTAAGGAGAGTGATCATGCCGATGCTGCACCTGATCCGTCACGCCAAGGCGAGCCGCAAGGAGGAGGGCGGGGACCATCGGCGGGGATTGACTCGGCGCGGCCGTGAAATGGCGCGACGCGTCGGCATGCAACTGCCGCAGGCGGTCGGGACGCTCGATCTGGTGCTGGTGTCGAGCGCGGCGCGAACCTGCGCGACGCTCGATCTGGCTGTCGCCGGGTTTGCCGAGCGGCCGCGGTGCCTGATCGAGGATGAGCTTTACCTGGCGAACGCCGAACGGCTGCTGGAGCGGCTGAGCCGTCTGCCGGAATCGGACGGCAAGGTCCTGCTGATTGGCCACAATCCGGGGCTGTACGACCTTGCGGTGGGCCTGGCGGCGCCGGACGGTGCCCAGAACCGAGCGCTCGCCGCCGACCGATTTTCGACCGCCGCCCGGGCCAGCTTTCGGATTTCCACGACTTGGGCAGCACTCGGCGACCGGCGGCATGAGCTGGTCGATTACGTCGTCGCCGAATCGCTGCCCAGCCGCGCCGGCTGATCGGCCCGCGGTCCGAGGACTTTGCGCGCCAGTGCGAGGTTGATCGGCGCCCGCTCGGCGAGCGCTGCGGCGTCGAGCGACGGCGACGGTTGCGGCGGCAGCGGCGAGCGACCGCTCGATCCGAGCGATCAGATAGACGATCAGGTCGGGCGCCACCCGCAGTTCGCGATCGGAAAAATGCTTGATCAGAACAGCGGCGAGCAGCGTGTCGTCCGGCCTGCCGATCTCGGCGGCGTTGGCTGCGCGCAATCGCGAACGCAGATCGTCGAGCGCGATATCCCAGGCAGCGGGCGGCCGGGAGGCGGTCAACAGCAGGTGGCCGCCGCGCTCCCGGCAGGAATTGTAGAGGTGGAGGAGGGCCTGCTCCGCGGCGCGATCGGCGTCGTCGACCGCGATCCGGGCGCATCCCGGGGCAAGCACCTCCGGCAGATCGGCCGCGCCGAGCGCTGGGCCGGGAATCCGGATCGCCGCCGCCCGCTCGCACCAGAGATGAACGAGATGGGTTTTGCCGCAGCCCTGCGGGCCATACAGCACCAGCGCCGGCGACGGCCATGCTGGCCATCGGTCGATCCAGCCGAGCGCTCGAGCGTTGCTGTCGGAGACCAGGAAGTCGGAGCGCGTCAGCGCCGGATGGTGCGGCAACTCCAGCGGCAGCGGCAGCTGGCTCATCTGCGCCGGCCTCCGCCGCCATGCCCGTCGGTCGCCCGGGCGGTTTCGGGAACAATCGCAACGCCGATCACAGCGCCTCTTCGGCGCGCGAGAGGATGCGCGCCCAGCGTACCAGATAGGACAGGCCCGACAGCGCCGTCGTCGCCGCTACGGCCAGGATCAGCAGAAACGTCAACGTCTCCGCATCGGCGCCGATCCCGCGTCGGGCAAGCACAAAGCAGACTAGGGCGATCTGCGCCAACGTGTTGAGTTTGCTGATGTAGAGCGGATCGAACCGCTTCGGCGCGGCGATCGTCTGGACGAGCAGAAAGCCGCCGATGATCATCGCATCGCGGAACACCACCATGATGACCAGCCACAGCGGCAGGTCGCCGGCCCAGCCGAGCGTGACATAAACGCTGACCAGCAGCGTCTTGTCGGCGATCGGGTCGAGCAATGCCCCAAGCCGCGTGCGCCGGTCGAAGCGCTTGGCGATAAAGCCATCGAGCCCGTCCGAGGCGCCGGCGCCGACAAACACCCAAAAGGCGAGGCCGTACCGCGCATCGAGGATCAGCCAGATTACCAGCGGGACCAGCATCAGCCGCCCGAGCGTAATCAGATTGGGCAGGTTCAGCCCGAGGCGGCTCATCATCATCGCGCCGACAAATTAGTGTCGATCCCGGTTTTGGCACACGCGGCGCCTAACGCTGGTTTCCCGCCAAGGGCCGCAGCCGCCATATCGGGTCGCCGCCGCCGAGATCGAGATCGGCGCCGGCAAGACTGGATTTCAACTGATCCGGCGTGCCGACATAAGTGATTTCAACCTGCGCCCGGTCGCGGCTCAGCGACAGCAGATCGACCTTGCGCACCGAGGCGATCGCGGACAGGCGCTTGCGCGCCGCCAGCCAGTCGCCGAGGCCCGCAATCGGAATGTCGGCGGTCAGGCGCGCTTGGCGAGCCTCGCTCGCGGAGATCCGGTTTGCGCCGCTCTCGATTGCGGCGGCGACCGTACCGGCCGCCCGGTTCATCAGGTCGCTGTCGCCTTCGCCGGGATCAGCGTCAATTTTTTGGCTCTGCGTATCGGTCAGTTGCCCGAGATGGTAGCGCTTGACGATAATATCGAGGCCTGCCAGCCGATCGTTCTGCCGCCGCACGCTCGCCAGTGCGACGATCGCATCGTCGCTGCCGTTCTGCCGGGCGATTTTCGTCAACGCATCGGCCTTGCCGTCGAGCGCCTGCGGCGCGTCGATCGTCGTCAGATCGCCGAGCCCGCCGAGCGGCACGATCAGCCGGGTCGGGCCGGCGCCCGTCGGTTGTTGCGCCCAAGCCTCCCGCCACTGGTTGGGATCGTCCCACAGCACGATATTCGCCCCATCCTGGTAGACCGGCAGCACGATTGCCGGCTTGGCGCTCCCGGTGGCGACGATGCCGGTCGTCGGGATGCCGGCCGTCGGGATGCCGGTCGTCGGGATGCCGGATTTCGCCAGCAGGCGCCGCACCTGCGCCGGGCGAAAATGAAACGTGTAGTCGGCCAGATAGCGCACCGGCGACATATGCTCGTTCGCCACCTCGAAATTGTCGACCATGTCGGTCACGGCGTTGTCGTCGAGCTTGGGTAGTTTGACGTCGGGCGAGCCCGACAGCCGGTCGACCACATCGGTGAGCGCCTGCCGCTGGCCGTTGAGCCGCGCCAAGCGCCGCGCATCGACCGGGTTATCTGCGGTGGCATCGACCTTGACCGTTGCGGTATAGGGGTCGGGCTCGTCGCCGGCCAATGCCGGAAGCCCGCAGGTCTGCACGACAAGGATGACAAGAGCGGAGAAAACCGTCCCAGCGGCGCGGACCAGCGCCCGCCGGGCCCCGTCTGCGACGATCGCCGACGCCAGCGGCGAGGTCATTGCAAAGCGCCTCCGACCCGATATGTTGTCGCCCGCCTAGATCCGGTACCGGCCGCAGCATTGCGGTCATACCGCAATTTGCCCGAGGACGCCATCTCCGGCGCAATGGCCTGCCAGACACCGGTCGAGACGCGGCCCAACGCGCGGTTGCCGCGGCTGCGGGTGGGAGTGCTGATCTCCGGGCGCGGCTCAAACCTGCAAGCACTGATCGCAGCCTGCGCCGACCCGGCCGCCACGGCCGAGATCGTCGTTGTGATCAGCAACCGTGCTTCTGCACCGGGTCTCGCCCATGCGGCGGCAGCCGGCATCCCGACGGCGGTGGTCGACGAGGCCGACCGGCGCGTCTTTGCCGACGCGGCCGAGGCGCTGCTGCGCCGCCATCGGGTCCGCCTGGTGTGTCTGGCGGGCTTCATGCGCCTGCTCGACGCGGGTTTCGTCGAGGCCTGGCGCGACCGGATGGTCAACATCCATCCCTCCCTGCTGCCATCCTTCCCCGGTCTCCATGCGCAACGCCGGGCACTGACCGCCGGCGTGCGCTTTGCCGGCTGTACGGTGCATTTCGTCCGGTCCGAGACCGACGCCGGGCCGATCATCGCCCAGGCCGTGGTGCCGGTCCGCCCCGATGACGACGAGGCAAGTCTGTCGCTGCGCATCCTGGCGGCGGAGCATCGGCTCTATCCGCTGGCGCTGAAGCTGATCGCCGAAGGCCGGGTCAGGGTCGTCGGCGACCGGGCGGAGATCGACGGCTGGCAGGCGCCGGAAATCGCCGCGCTGAACCCTTGCGGCCGGTAGTGGCCGGCTTTTGCCGCGGCTCCGGGTTGCGGTATAGGTAGGACACATCGTTCCGAAGGCGAGGCAAAGGCATGACTGCGGTCGACCCCGAATTCCAGCAGCATTACCGGACGTGGCTCGGCTTTACCCGGCTGATCAGATATGCGTTGACGGCGATCATCATCATTCTCGTCGGCATGGCGTATTTCCTGCTGTAGAGGGCAAATCATGAATCTGTTCGACCTGTCGGGCAAGACCGCGATCGTCACCGGGTCGAGCCGCGGCATCGGCCGAGCAATCGCCGAAGCCTTCGCCGAAGCCGGCGGGCGGGTGGCGATCTCGGCCCGCAACCTTCCCCCTTGCGAAGAGGTTGCCGCCGCGATCCGGGAAAGGGGCGGCGAGGCGATCGCGATCGCGGCGCGGATCTCGGACAAAGTCCAACTCGAAAATCTCGTCGCCAAGACCCGTGAAGCCTGGGGCCGGGTCGACGTGTTGGTCTGCAACGCCGCGGTCAACCCGCATTACGGCTCGCTCGACCGGTTGACCGACGAGGTCTTCGAACGGATGACCGTCAACAACGTGCTGAGCAATCTATGGCTGTCGCGGCTGGTGGCGCCGGAGATGCGCGAACGCCGCGACGGCGCGATCGTCTTCATCACCTCGGTCGCGGCGGTGAAGGCCACTTTGGTGCTCGGCATGTACGGCATCACCAAGGCAGCCGACTATGCGCTGTGCCGCAACCTCGCCGCCGAATGGGGTCCGGACAACGTCCGGGTCAACTGCATCGCACCGGGGCTGGTCAGGACCGAGTTCGCCCGCGTGCTCTACGAGGACCCGGAGCGCCGCGCCGCGCGAGAGGCGGCGACGCCGTTGCGCAGGCTCGGCGAACCGGAAGACATCGCCGGTGTCGCCCTGATGCTCGCCTCGCGCGCCGGCGCCTTCATCACCGGCCAGATGATCATCGTCGACGGCGGCACGACGATCGCCCCTTGAGAAATCGCAGCGCATCGCTGCGAGCGATCGGCCGGCGAAACGGTCGCGCTCGACTGTTGTTCGCAATGTGCTGCGCGCCTCGGCTGGGGGTCAGAACATGTCGAGGCCGAGGATGCCGTCGGTCGGGTCGAGGCCGGCCAGAACGCGGCGGCCGATCAGGTCCTTGAGGGTCTCGGTGGTGCCGCCGCCCAAGGTGCCGTAGCGCGCACCGCGATAGAAGCGGGAGACCGGAAACTCGTCGGTGAAGCCGTAGCCGCCATGCACCTGGATCGCCTCGCTGGTGACCCGCAGCGCCATCTCGTTGCAGGTGATCTTGGCGACCGCGGCGAGGAGCGGGTCGGGGAACGGGTCGGCGCCGAGGCAGGCGCGATACAGCACGCTGCGCGCCGCCTCGATCTCGCGGTACATCTCGGCGATCTTCCAGCGCATCCCCTGGAAATTCGGCGATGGCGCGGCCGAACGCCTTGCGCTCCTTGACGTATTTGACCGCCTCTTCGAGCGCGCCCTCGGCCAGGCCGAGCGAGATGCTCGGGTTCAGGCAGCGCTGGGTGTTGAAGGCCGACAGCAGTTTGCGGAACCCGTCTTCGAGCACCAGGTTTTCCGGCGGCAATTCGCAATCCTCGAAGCGGATCTCGTGCAGGTTTTCGCCGCCCATCGTGTGATAGGTGCCGGTGACCGAAAACCCCGGCGTGCCCCTTTCGACCAGCACGCAGCCGATCCCCTCGCGCCCCGGCTGCCTGTCGACGCGGGTGAAGACGACGAACATGCCGGCCTCCTCGGCGCGGCTGATCAGGGTCTTGACCCCGTTGAGCCGCAGCCGGTTGCCGACACGGTCGACATTGGTCCGGTAATTGGCGACGTCGGTGCCGGCGTCGGGCTCGGTCATGCAGATCGCCAGCAGGCACTCGCCGCTGACGACCGCCGGCAGGATGCGCCGCTTGATCGATTCCGGCGCATAGGCGGCGATGATCCGGGTCTGCACCCCGACCTCGCCCAGCACCGCCATCGCCGTCACATAGCAGACCTTGGCGATCTCCTCGAGCACCAGCGCGGTATCGAAGACCGGCAGGCCGAGCCCGCCATATTCCTCCGGCACCGCCATGCCGAGCACGCCCAATTCGGCCAAGCTGGCGCATGTTCTCCCACGGGAAGGTGCCGTCCTGGTAGTCGGGCGCGCGCGCCCGGAACTCGCCCTGGGCGAGTTCGCGGACGGTGTGCACAAACCGGCGCTGCTCGTCGGAGAGGCTCGTCAACACGGGGTTTTCCTATTTCTCAGATCAGCCCGAGATCGCGCAGGCTGGCGTGGCGGTTATGGCCGATGATCAGATGGTCGTGCACGACGACGCCGAGCGGGGCGGCGGCCTTTTTGATGTCCTGGGTCACGGCGATGTCGGCCTTCGACGGGGAAGGGTCGCCCGAGGGGTGGTTGTGGACCAGGATCAATGCCGAGGCGCCGAGTTCGAGCGCGCGTTTGACGACCTCGCGGGTATAGACCGGCGCATGGTCGACCGTGCCGCGCTGCTGCCGCTCGTGCTTGATCAGTGCGTTCTTGCGGTCGAGGAACAGGATGTGGAACTCCTCGACCTTGCCGTGGGCGATCTGGGCGCTGCAATAATCGACCAGCTTGTCCCACGAGCCGACCACCGGCCGGTCCTGCAGATCCGCCCGCATCAGCCGCAATGCCGCCTCGCGCGCCGCCTTCAGCGCGGCGATGCCGGCCAGGCCCGAGCCCGGCTGCGGCGAGCGCTTCGGGCCCGGCGCTCAACACCTCGGCAAAACCGCCGAAGCGGTCGAGCAGGTCCTTTGCCAGCGGCTTCACATCGCCGCGCGGGTTGGCGGCGAACAGGATCACTTCGAGCAATTCGTAGTCGGGCAGGCTTTCCGGCGCCGGCCGCGACCAGACGCTGGCGCAGGCGCTCGCGATGGCCCCAATAATGCGGCGTGTCCTCGCCCGCCTCGGCGACCTGCCTGGGTTTGCGGCGGCCGGTCGCGGTCATCTAGAAGAACACTGACGAGCCGCGGAGCCCATTCGGTCCGCCAATGTCGTCGTAGTAATCGCGATGCACTACCATGAGCATGCGATAATCATGGTCCCAAGCATTCGGGTCAATCGGTTCGAGGTAAAGCTTCACCCTCGATAAGGACATAGGCCGGCGAAGCGAACCACGGGCAGCAGATTGCTGGCGCGAGACCGCGGCGCGGTTCGATATATCGGGCCGACAAAAGGGCTGCACGGCATTGCGGTCTGCTCGCGGATTGTGCCGCGATGCCAGCGCGGGCGCCGTCGCTCGCCCAGGGGACGATGCCGGCCCTTGCACCTATGACCGTCTTCTTTTTCAGCGCAGGGACGGCGTTTTTCGAGAATCGAATTTGGCAAATCCCCGACGACCGGCGGTTCGATCGGAGTCAGGTTTGCCTGACGGTCCGGGCGCCTACTTGTCACGTGCGTCGAGCTTCCAGTGGAAAACGCGGGAGTCCATGTCCATGAATGACCCCTGCAGGGACATCGAATCCAGGGTCTTCGAACTGCCTCGGATGACCGGCCAGCAGCCAAGGGTCCCCCGACAAATCAATTGGGTCCGGGATCGGCGAAATGCCGGGGCAGTCGAGTTCCCCCGGAATCTTAAAGCCGCTCTCGACGACAATAATTGGGTTATAGCTGTGTCTTGGGCCGAATTGGAGCGTGATCTGGTCGCCGGCGGACGGGGTTGGATCGTACTCCGCCGTTCCCTTCCAGGTGCATTGTACGCAATGGTCGGTGCAAATTGTCGTGGTCCCAGAAAGCGTAAAGATGAGCGGACTCGGCTTGAGGATGTAGGAGAACTCCCCGCGAGCGGTCTCCGAGGCGAAGTCGAATTCCACCGCGCCGCTCCAACTGACCAGGGAGCCGTCCGGCAGCGGCCACTTGCCGCTGACTCCTCCTCTGAGGACAGCCGGTATCACATAGAAGCGTCCCGTGCCTTTGCAATTGTTGGCCTCGAACCTCTCGGCCACCAGATCGTTCCAATCCGCGCAGATCTGGGTATTGTAAGTCCCGTAGTCCAATAACTTCTTGAGGTTCACCCGGAATTTGTTGTGACCTGAGTAGTGCTCGCCCGGGCCAAGTTCGGGCACGTTCAACTCGTCCAAGAACACGCCGGTCGCTTCGGTTGCGAACTTCAACCCCGTTTGCGACGCAAAAGCCGTCATCGTTGCCCCATGGGGAGCCTTGACGTTCTCGGTCACGTGTGCCCAGTAAAATACCGTTGTCCCGCGCTCGGCCCAGTCCGCAGCGTGCGGAAAGCGTTGCTGAAACACGCCGTTGGTGACGACGAGATCGGGCAGTGCCGTTTTGCCGGCGGGTTGCGGGTCGGCGGTCGCTGCGACGTCGCTCTGGTCCCCCGCGGGGACGGTCATGGCGCTCGAGATGCAGCCCTCCGCCTCGGCGGCGTCGCTCAAGCCGCCGTTCCCCGACGCGATCAGCGTCGCAATCCCCACCGATCTCAGATTATCGATTGCGAGCTTCAAAGGATTGTCGTTGCAGCCCAGGCCGAACAGTTCGCCGCCCAGCGACACGCTCGCCGCGCCGATCGTAAAGCTATTGCGCAGCCGAAAGACATGCTCCAGCCCCGCGATATGGTCGGATTCGAATGAAAGATCGCAAGGGTCCTCCGCCTCATATTTGCATTCCTCGCCGGTGAAGCGGGAGAACACCTGAATCGCGATGATGTCTTCACCGCGGCTCGCAATCATGGCCGCCACATGCGTTCCATGCCGACATCCGCTCGCGGCGTAGGTGCAGGACCTAGCCGCGCCGGCCCCCAATTGCTGCGTGTCCCCATTGGGGCAGTAGCCCTTGGCGGAGAAGCACGCTTCGCTGACGATCTTGACGTTCCCAAGAGACCGGTCCGCCCTGTCGATACCGGTATCGAGAGTGGCGATCGCGACGCGACCCCTCCCGCGCCCCACGGCCTTCGCCTCGATTTTGGCGCCTTGCGCCAGGCGCCGGCGGGGCCTTTGGCGCATCTATCCAAAACGTGGCGGCGAGGCCGGAGTTCTGCAGACGGGTCAACGCTTCCTCGGAGAGTTCGAGCGCAATGAGCGGAACAAGCTCGAAAGCGTGGGTGACACGGTGGTCGGCGCCGCTCAGCGCGCCTTGGACGGCGGCGCTGGCGCTCGCGATGGCCCGATGCTGCGCCTCCTGAGCGGCAGGCGACAGGGCGCCCTCGGGAGTAAAGGCAACGCGGAGCCCGACGATGACGCGGACACGTCCGGTATCACGTGCAAGCGCTCCGAGATGATCGAATTCGGCGCTCGGCGCGACCTGCACCCGGCGATCGACGGTCGCGAAGCCCTCCGCCCCGACCGGCGCGACGCCGGCCTCCTGAGCCGCGGCTGCCGCAAAGGTTAGGAGGGCGGCTAAACCCGCTGCTGCGGCCAGACCTGACCGAGGCCAAGCGACCCGACGCTGGCGCAGGCGACGGCCCCAATGATGCCGCGTGTCCTGGCCCGCCTCGGCAACCTGTTCGGGCTTGCAACGCCCGGCCGCGGTCATCGGCCCGGCCGCGACTTGCTGCGGGCATGCAACCGGGCGAGAGCGGCGCCGGCCATCCGCGCCGGCTCGTCGCTGTCGAAGGCGGCGACGAAGCCGTCGATGCCGCGCGCGACCGCGGCGGCGGTCGGCAATTCCTCCCAGTCGAGGATCAGCGATTTCTGCAGCCGGATCGCGCGCGGCCCGGCGGCGAGGATCGGGCGGGCGAGACGATCGACCGCGTCGTCGAGGCTGCCGGCCGGGGCGACGATGTCGACGAGGCCCCAGGCCAGCGCCTCCGCGGCGCCGATCGTCTCGCCGGTCAGCAGCAACCGTCGGGCGCGGCCGTGGCCGATCAATTTCGGCAGCAATGCCGCCTCGACAACCGAGGGAATGCCGATCGCGACCTCGGGCATGCCGAAGACCGAACCCTCGCTCGCCACCCGCAAATCGCAGGCCGCCGCGAGTTCGAGCCCGGCGCCGAGGGCAAACCCGTCGATGCGGGCGATGACCGGCACCGGCAATCTGCGGAAAGCGTCGCAGCAGCGATGAACCAATGTGATGAAATCTCGGGCGCCGGCGTGATCGAGGGCGGCGATCTCGCCGATATCGGCGCCGCCGACAAAGGCGCGGCCGCCGGCCCCGGTCAGGATCGCGAGCCGCAACCCGGGGTCCTCGGCGAGCCCCGCCGCGGTCGCGACGATCTCGCCCATCAGGGCCCGGTTCAAGCTGTTCAGCTTGGCGCGATTGTCGATCGTCACGCAGGCGACGCAACCGCCCTCGGGCGGCGCGCGGCGCTCGACCCGAACGCCCGGCGTGCTCATCGCGGGAACCGCTGAAATCGGGCGCGATCGAGTTCAGCCGCCCAGAGCAGCACGCGCTCGCTCATCCTCGACCTCCGCGTCGCGCCGTTCCCGGTCTGATACTCGCGCCTGCGAGCGAAGCCAATGGCGGTCTTGTCGCGATGCGTTCATAGTGACGGGCATGGAGAGGATGGAGCTGCCGATGGACGCGATCGAGGATATCGAGAGGCTGCACGAGATCTACGGGGCGCCGAGCGAGCGGGCGGTCAAAAAGCAGCTGAGCCGGCTCGACCGGCATTGCCGAGACTTCATCGCCCGCTCGCCGTTTCTCGTCGTCGCCACGGCCGACGCGTCGGGCCGGTGCGACGCCTCGCCAAAGGGCGACATGCCCGGCTTTGTCCGGGTCGTCGACGACCAAACGCTGCTGATCCCCGACCGGCTCGGCAACAACCGGGTCGACACG
The DNA here is from genome assembly GCA_963701815.1 of uncultured Alphaproteobacteria bacterium. Classification (GTDB taxonomy): domain Bacteria; phylum Pseudomonadota; class Alphaproteobacteria; order ATCC43930; family CGMCC-115725; genus AP-15. The sequence goes on along the minus strand of CAVPBN010000006.1, from coordinate 37,609 downwards.
CTCGGCAATCTTTTGGCAAGGCCCGGCATCGGACTGATCTTTTTCGTACCCGGCATCAACGAGACGCTGCGCGTCAACGGGCGGGCGCAGGTCACCGCCGATCCGACGCTCCTCGAACCGCTCGCCGTCAACGGCAAGGCGCCGCGCAGCGGCATTCTGGTCTCCGCCGAGGAGGTCTATTTCCATTGCGGCAAGGCGTTGATCCGCTCCGACCTGTGGGCCCCCGAGAAACGGGTGCCCCGATCGGACTTCCCGTCGCTCGGCCGAATTCTCGCCGACCAGATCGGCGGCATCGATGTCGAGGAAGCGGAACGCTACACCGCGGACGGCTACAAGAACCGCCTCTACTGACCACCCCGGCGATTACCGTAACGGCCGTTGCCGATCTCCGGGCGAGGTCGAGCGCCGTCAGATCCGGCGCTCGCGGCGATTTTCGGCATCGGCCGCGGCGTTGAGGATGCGTTGGGCGTCGGCGAAGCGAAAATCGGCCTCTTCTTTGCGCCCTAGTTCGCGCTCGACGCGGGCGAGTTCCAGCTCGATATAAGCAAGGCGGGCGGTGCCGCGGCCGATGCCGCGGTTGAGCAGATCGACCGCGGCGCGCAAGACGGCCCGGGCGTCTCCCAACCGCTCGGTGGCGCCGTAGACGAGGCCCAGATTGTAGAGGTCTTCGGCGATCAGCGGGTGGCCGGCACCGAGCCGGCTCTGGTCGATCAGCATCGCCTGCTCGATCAGCGGCAGGGCTTCGGCAAAGCGCTTCTGCCGAAGTTCGGCTTTGCCGAGCTGCGCCAGACCGCGCGCGGCGGCAAGCCCGTTCTCGCCGATCTGGCGCCGGGCGAGGTCCAGCGCCCGACCCAGCACCTTCTCGGCGGCGTCAAACCGTTCTTCGGCCACAAGGACCGCACCAAGCGTGCGCAGTTCCCGGCTGCGCTCCTCAGGCGCCGCGCCGGCGCCGATCGCGACCGCCTGCTCGGCCCATTTGCGCGCATCGGTCCGCTCGCCGCGGGCCAGGGCGATTTGCGCCCGGCCGACGAGCACCGGCGCCATCGCCGGATCTTCCGCGCCGAACCGGCCGGTCAAACCATTGCCGGCGGCGATCAGCAGCGGCTCGGCGTCGAGATAGCGCTGCTCTTCGATATAGAGCGCAGCGAGCGCCGTCATCGCGCGGGCCGCAGTCGGCGAGTTGCTGCCGCATGCGGAGATCGCGATCCTGAGCGACCGGCGCCCGAGCGCCGTGGCCCCGGCGAAGTCGGCTTCGTTCGCGCGCAGACGGGCCAGCGGTCCGAGGATCGGCAGTAAATCCGGATGCATCGGTCCCAATCGCCGCTCGGTCGTCGCCAGCGACTGCGACAGGCGGGCGGCAGCCCGATCTCGATCCTGCACAAGCGTTTGCGCGGTAAGGCCGGCGGCGCTCAGGCACAGCGCTGCAGCCCCGATCAACCCGATCAGGCGGTGCGTCGTCTATTTTGCCGCCGGCCTGGCGGCAACCCCGATGACCCGATGCGGGGCTAGGCGGAGATCGCCGGGATAAATTCGGCAGGCTGCGGCGCCAGCTTGCCGTAGAGCTCTTCGAGCAACGGCTTGGTCTCGCTCAGCCCCTTGCCGATCGCGGCCCTCGCAAACGGGGTCAAGGCGACAGCCTTGTGCTTCTTGATCGTTTCTTCGGCAAAAAAGCCCCACCGGATCAAATTGCCGACGCGTTCCTTGATCGCGAGGTGCCCCAGTCTCAGTGCGTCCCACATCTTGCTGTTGATTTCGTCGATGACCAGCGCCTCCGAGCCGGCGAACCACAACAACATCACGATCGCCCAATATTGATAGGTGACCAGATGGTCCATCGCGTCGTCATGGTAGGCCGGGGTCAGTCGTCTTTGCCGGACGATCGACTCGGCGGTTTCGCGCCATTTCTGGTCATAGGCGCCGAAAAACTGGAAAACCGCCGCGACCGTGGAATCCTCGCAGGGCGCTGCCGAGGCGAACCGCCGTTTGGGCTCGCCGAAGGCTGCACGGATCTCATCGATCGTTTCGCGGCAATGGCGGTCGAAATGCTCCCGCAACTTATCGGTGGCCCCGATCAGGCTCCCCGTCGAGGCGGGGCAGGGTTTTTCGGATGCGTCGAAGATTTTGACAAAGCCATCGACTTCGCAGTCTTTGATTCGCTCTATGCAGGTTCTGATGTCTGTCCCGTAGAACCCATACAAAGCGCGGTGGATAACTCGGCACGAGACCCCATCCTTGCCGCTCAGCCTTGCCGCAAATATGACGTGCCAATGGGCACGTTTGTTTAAACCTGGAAAGTTGACTTGCCAGTTTTTATGGTAAGCCGAAAGGAACCTGGCGACCAGTTGATCGGCGGATTTGGTCTCGGCATAACCTGAGGTCATCTCAACGCACGTCCTGAAGGAGACGTAACCATGTTAATCGATTTTTTGACGTGGCAAAAGCGAACATCTAGGCAATTTGTCGGAAAGCTCATCGCCAAGCTGCGGCAATCCATCGCTGGTTAGTTGCCGGACCGTGCCGGCGAGAGGCCGCCGCAGACGACCCGCGGCGGGGTCAGATCGCGACGAGCTTGCCCGGGTTCATCAGACCGTCGGGGTCCAGGGCCCGCTTGATGCGCCGCATCAGCTCGATCTCGATCGCCGGCTTGTAATGGGTGATCTCGTCGCGTTTCATCGAGCCGACGCCGTGCTCGGCGCTGATCGAGCCCGACAGCTCGCGCACGACGCCATGGACGAGATCGTTGAACTCCTGCCAGCGCGCCAGATAAGCGGCCTTGTCCGACCCCTCGGGCTGGGTCAGGTTGAAGTGGATATTGCCGTCGCCGATATGGCCGAAGGCGATCGGCCGGATGCCGGGGAGCCTGTCGCAGACGGCGGCGCTGGCGCGGGTCACGAACTCGGCGACGCGGCTGACCGGCACCGCGACATCGTGCTTGATCGAGCCGGCATGGAGCTGCGCCTCGACGATCGCCTCGCGGATCCGCCACAGCGCCTTGGCCTGCCCGCCGCTTTCGGCAACGACCCCATCGGCGACCAGACCCTCGGCGAGGGCGGTTTCGAGCAGGCGTTCCAGCAAGTCGCGGATGCCGCTCTCGGTTTGGCTCGACGACATTTCGAGCAGCACGTACCAGGGATGGCGCGCCGCCAGCGGATCGATTGTGCCGGGGACATGGGCGAGCGCCAGATCGAGGCCGGCGCGCGGGATCAGCTCGAAGGCGACAAGCTGATCGGCGGTGGCGGCGCGGGCACCGGCGAACAGTCTCATCGCGTCCTCGATGCGGCCGAGGCCGACAAACGCGGTCTCGATCTCGCGCGGCTTCGGAAACAGCTTGACCGTCGCCGCGGTGATGATGCCGAGCGTTCCTTCGCCGCCGATGAACAGCTGCTTCAGATCGTAACCGGTATTGTCCTTGCGCAGGCCGCGCAGCCCGTCCCAGACCCGCCCGTCGGGTAGGACTACCTCTACGCCGAGGGTCAACTCGCGGGTGTTGCCGTAGCGAAGCACCGCGATGCCGCCGGCATTGGTCGAGATATTGCCGCCGATCTGGCAGCTGCCCTCGGCGCCGAGGCTCAGCGGGAACAGTCGGTCGGCTTCGGCGGCGGCCTGCTGCAGGTCGGCAAGGATGCAGCCCGCCTCGACCGTCATCGTGAAATTGACCGGGTCGATCGCACGGACCCGGTTCATCCGGCCGAGCGCCAGCACGATGTTGTCGTAATCGGGCGACGGCACCCCGCCGCCGACGAGCCCGGTATTGCCGCCTTGCGGCACGATCGGCAGCCCGGCCTCGCCGCAGATCCGCACGACCGCCGCGACTTCCGCCGTCGAAGCCGGTCGCACGACGAGCCGCGTCGCGCCGCGATAAAGGCGTCTGGCCTCGATCAGATAGGGCTCCTCGTCGCGCGGATCGGCGATCCAGCCCTGCGGGCCGACCGCTTGCTTGATCCGTTCGAGCGCCTCTGCGATCCCCATTAACCCGCTCCGTCAGACTGCTGCCGCGTCTATGTTGGCGCGATTTCCGACGACCATAAACCGCGGCCGTCATGAAATGCTCGTTCGTTTACCGCTCGCCCGGCGAGGCGCGGGCGTTGAAAGAGCGGCGATTGGTTATTCGCGCGGCGCCGCGGCGCGGTGCAGCCGGTCGTTGATTGCTCGGCCGAGGCCGTGTTCCGGGATCGGCATCACGGCAATGCCGCTAAAGACGGGCCGATCCAGCCGGCGCAGCATTGCAAATAAGTTCGCCGCCGCCTCGGCGAGATCGCCGGCGCTGCTCAGCCACAGCGTTTCGGCAAAACCGGTGGGCACGGCGGCGCCAAAGGCGAGCAAGGCCTCGCACGGACGAGCGCGGACGGCATTGAGCCGCAACGGTAGGGTAGGGGCGTAATGGCTCGGCAGCATTCCCGGCGATCTCGGCCGTATCGGGTCGCCGTCGGCAAGCGGACCCAACAGCGCTTCCAGTATTTCGAACGGGACGCCGCCCGGCCGCAGCAGCGCCGGAACAGCGCCGGTCAGGTCGAGCACCGTCGATTCGACGCCGACCGGGCAGCTCCCGCCATCGACGATCATCGCCACCTCGGCGCCGAACTCGGCGGCGACGTGCGCCGCCTCGGTCGGACTGACCCGACCCGAGCGATTGGCCGACGGCGCCGCTATCGGCCGGCCTGTCGCGCGCAACAAAGCCTGCGCGATCGGGTGCGCCGGTACGCGGACGGCAACCGTATCGAGCCCGGCGCACGCGAGCAACGACACCCCGCTGTCGGCGCGGCGCGGCAGGACCAGGGTCAGCGGCCCGGGCCAGAACCGCGCGGCAATCTTTCGGGCGCGTGCGTCGAAGACTGCGAGCGCCTCGGCCTCGGCATGATTGGGCACATGCACGATCAGCGGATTGAAATGCGGCCGCCGCTTCGCGGCAAATATCGCGGCGACCGCGCGGTCCCGGGTCGCATCGCCGCCGAGCCCGTAGACCGTCTCGGTCGGAAACGCGACGAGCCGCCCGCCTTGCAACAGCGCCGCGGCGCATCCGATCGCTTCGGGGCCGGAAGGCGAGATCGGGACCGACATGGGCAGCTCACAAGACAGCCGCAGCGAACCGCAGGTCGGGACCGCGATGCTTCGCATGCGGTGACCGATCCGGAATTATGCAGTAGATGCACCTGGATTGTCAGCGCGGGAAGCGAAACGGCCCGCAGGATCATTCAAGCCGTTCTGAAATCAAGGCCGGCTTCAGCGGCTTTTTCGCGACCCGAAGGAATGCCCGTCGCGGTCGAGCGTTCGCTTCAACATGAAAGCGCTTCTGTCTGCAATTGTCCTGGCGCTCGGCATCGTATTTGCTCTGCCGGCAAGCGCCTACTGGTGTGGCCCTGGAGGGCGCAACTGGTGCGAGCCGCCGCGACCGGCTGTCGGCGTTTATGTCGCGCCAGGCGTCGGCTTCTGGTGGGGAGAGCGCTGGTATCCCCACGCGTGGCATCCGTGGGGCTGGCGCGGGCCCGACCGGCACCCGAACTGGTGGCAACACAGTTACGCCCGCCACGACTGGTGCAGTTGGCATCGCTGCTGACGCGCCGCAGGGCGCATCCGGGAGACCCCCCGAGGCGATCGTGGGTGCGTGTGCTGCATAATTCCGGACCGATCCGCCTCAGCCGAGCGTGCCGGCGGCTTTGAGTGCGGCGATTTCGGCCTGGTCGAGCCAGCCGGCAAGGGCGGTCTCGGCCTGTTCGGGGCCGCTCGGCTGCGGCGGGATCGGCAGGTCGGGGATGGTCCGCGAAAAGCGCGGCGCCGGAGCCGGCTGGACTACGCCGTCGATCTCGACATAGGTCCCGCGCGCCCGATTGTGCGGGTGATCCGGCGCCTCGTCTGTGGTCAGCACCGGGGCAAAACAGGCATCGGTGCCTTCCAATAGGGCGCACCATTCGTCGCGCGTTCGGGTTCTGAACAACTCGGCGAAGCGGCGCTGCATTTCGGGCCAATGTTCCCGGTCCATCTGCGGCGGCAATGTCGCCGGGTCGATGTCGAGCCGGCGCAGCAATTCGGCGTAGAACCGGCCCTCGATCGGCGCGACCGAAATCCAGCGCCCGTCGGCGCATTCGTAGGCATTGTAGAAATGAGCCCCGGTATCGGTGTGGTTGGTGCCGCGCTGATGGGTCGCGATCCCGGCGCCGACGCTGCCGTGAAAAGCCGTCATCAACGATGCGGTGCCGTCGACCATCGCCGCGTCGACGACCTGTCCCTGGCCTGAACGGCGCGCTTCGAGGATGCCGCAGACAAGCCCGAAAGCGAGATAAAGTGCGCCGCCGGCGTAGTCGCCGAGGAGGTTCAGCGGCGGCGTCGGCGCCTGGCCGCGGCGCCCGAAAGCATGCAGCGCGCCGACGAGCGCGATGTAGTTGATGTCGTGCCCGGCGGCCTGCGACAGCGGCCCGTCCTGACCCCAACCGGTGACCCGGCCGTAGACGAGGCGGGGGTTGCGCGCCAGGCATTGCTGCGGTCCGAGGCCGAGACGTTCGGTGACGCCCGGGCGAAACCCCTCGATCAGCGCGTCGGCCCGACCGACCAAATGCAGGGCGAGCGCCCTGCCGGAATCCGATTTGAGATCGACCGCGAGAGAATAGCGGCCGCGCAACAGCAGGTCGTAGCGCCGCGGCCGCTCGATGCCGAGATCGCTCGGCCCCGGCCGTTCGATGCGCAAGACCGTGGCCCCCATATCGGCCAGCAGCATCGCCGCCATCGGCCCCGGCCCGATGCCGGCCAATTCGACGATTCTGGTCCCGGCGAGCGGCCCCAAAATCGCAATCCTACCGGCGACGATACCAGGGATGCGGCTGCCCCGGCGTCCTGGCGCGCAGGGTGTAGATCGAGGTCCGCGCGGTAAAGAAGATCGTCTTCAGATCGGGGCCGCCGAACACCAGGTTCGCCGGGACCTCCGGGGTGCGGATGATGCCGAGGCGGGCGCCGTCGGGGGCGAACACCCAGGTCCCGCCGGGTCCGGTGCAGAACACTCGGCCGGCCTGATCGACCTTCATCCCGTCGGGGACGCCATCGGTCTCGGTCGACGACATGTCGGCAAAGATCCGCCGCCCGATCATGTCGCCGGCCGCGTCGAGATCGATCGCGTGGATGAATTCGGCAAAGCGCGTATTGGCGACATAGAGCACGCGCTCGTCGGGCGAGAAGGCGAGCCCGTTCGGATACTCGAATTCGGCGATTACGGTTTTCGTCCCGTCGGGCTTGACGCGATAGACCGCGGAGGTCGGCAATTCCTTTTCGGCTATCGGGATGCGCAGCCCGGGATCGGTGAAGTAGATGCTGCCGTCGGAACGACAAACCACGTCGTTGGGACGATTGATCCGCTTGCCCAGAAAGCGGTCCATCAGGACCGCGATGCCGCCATCCGCCGTCATCCGGGTGACCCGACGGTTGCCGCCCTCGCACATGACGAGGCGGCCCTGCAGGTCGAAAGTCGTGCCGTTGCCTTCGCCGGTCTCGCTGCGCGCCACTTCCGGCGTCCCTCCCGGGCGCAGCCGGTAGAGCAGGCTCTTGCGGATATCGACAAAATAATAGAACCCGTCGGGATGCCATGACGGCCCTTCGGTAAAGCCGAAGCCGGTCGCCGGGCGTTCCGCAACCGTGGTCTCCAGGATGTCGTCGAGCGCCATGATTTTCCTCCCGAGCGGCAAAGCCCTTGCCGTGCCTTCCGAACCTGAAGCCTACGACGCGGCATGACCGGTGTCCATTTCCCGGTACGACCAACCGGGTCGCAGCCCGAGCAGTCTTCGACACGCTCGACACTCGCTCCGAGGAGTTGTAGACGGTGCGCGTCTCCACTATCGCCGGCTGGCAAATCATGATAACGACCCGGCCCTTCGGCGCCGCGCTGGCGCTCGCTCTCGTTGCCGCTGTTGCGCCCCTCGGGCACGCGGCGGCGGCAACCAATCAGGTGATCGAGATGCCGGACGGACTGAAGTACACCGACAGCAAAATCGGCGGCGGCGCGGAGGCGACGGCAGGCGCCAAGGTCTCGGTGCACTACACCGGGTGGCTGTCGAACAACGGCGTCAAGGGCGCCAAATTCGACAGCTCGGTCGATCGCGGCCAGCCTTTCGAGTTCACGCTCGGCGCGCATCAGGTGATCGCAGGCTGGGATGAGGGGGTGGCCGGCATGAAGGTCGGCGGCAAGCGTACGCTGATCATCCCACCCGAACTGGGCTACGGCGCGCGCGGCGCCGGCGGCGCGATCCCGCCCAACGCGACCCTGATCTTCGACGTCGAGCTGCTGGGTATCCAGTAAGACGCCGCCGAAGCGAAGCGTTCTGGAAAAATTCTATTAATTGTGTGAAGTCGTTCACAACTATACTTATGGATGCATGGTCTTCTCGTTGTCGTGATTGGCGAGCGGTTCGCCGATCCGTGGACATCAGTCCGATTAGGAGGAGGTCCCTATGCAACCCGTTCTTCGATCGGCCGTTCTTTCGACCGCAGCGCTCATTCCGTTCTGTGCCGGCGCAATACCGGCCTCCGCGCAGATCAGCATCGCTGCAAAGCAGGTTTATGAATCTTCTCATGTAGTTCCGACCAATATCCCGGGAGTCACCACCTTTCGGGTTCCGCCGAAAGGTTTCGACGCGATCCACGCCGCCGATCCGGAACTAGCCGTCTATGGATTGCCGCCGCGGCCTGACGCGCAAAGCGAACCGGACGCCTATGCGAAATGGGCGAAGGCCATGAGCCATCTTGGTAAACAAGCCACTGGGCCGATCAAGGACATGCATGTCACCAGCCGGAATGCAAGGCTTGTCGGACCCTTGACTGCCTCTCCGGCCGGGACGCCCAGCACTTCCACCAGCGGCAATTGGAGCGGTATCGCGAATACTGTGCCAGGCTTGACTTCTTGGGATCCCAATAAATCATTCGACTACGTCATATCCGAGTTCAACGTTCCGGTGGCGCAGCAGGCCTTCGCCAGCGGCGGTGGGTACGTCTGCGACGGCGGTTGGGACTGGGAGGTGAGCTGGAACGGCATCGACGGTTTCCTAAACGGCGACGTGCTGCAAGGCGGCAGTTCGTCAGCAGCATATTGCAGCGGCGGCACCAGAAGCACATCTTATTGCGCCTGGGTAGAATGGTATCCGAGCTACAATATCCTCTGCCAGTTTGGAGTGAACTCTGGTGACGACATGTATGTCGAGACCTATGATACCAGTCCAACAAACGGCTATGTCTTTGTTGATGATCTGACCCTGGGCCTTTATGCGACCGTCCACCTTCAACCGACGACGACGCCATACTTGGTCGGCAATAGCGCCGAGTATATCGTCGAGCGCCCTTGTTGCCGCGGCGGCCTAGGATACCCCCTGGCGAATTACATCCGGGATTATTGGGCAGACAGCTACGCCTATACCTTTGCACGTGCCGCTTCGGGCAAAGCAACGACTGAGGTTCCCGGCTCACAGGCGTCCTCGACCTATCTGATTTCGATGGTCAACGATCAAGGTACGGACACAATCTCGACGGCCTCTGCCGCCGGAAAGAACGGCCTGGTCTTCAGCATCGAGGGCTGCGCCTACCTTCCGGGCTGCACGCCATAAAGATCGACACCGTTGGCAATCGCTTGAACCAGGTGGTCTGAAGGCCGCCGCGGCCGCCCCGGCAACGAGGCGCCCGCGGCGGCTTTTCTGAGCACGTTGTCTCTACACCGGCTGAACTTGGCGCGACGGAGCAGGGGTGATCGGTGTGGCGACCGGCGGGTCAACACCAGCGGCTGAGGCCGCCATCGACGACCCGGCAACCAGACCGGTGGTAACGCTTTTGCCTGCGGGTCACCGGCGCGCCGAAGCCGGACATCCGTGGATATTTTCAAACGAGATACGGATGGATGCTGCGGCGCGGGCATTGCCCCCCGGCACCCTGGTGACCTTGCGCCGGGCGGACGAGCGCCCCCTCGGCGTGGCGATGTTCAACCCGCACAGCCTGCTCGCCGCCCGCATTCTCGATCGCGACGCCGGCCGGGCGATCGGCCGGCGCTTTTTTGCCCGCCGCCTCGAACGCGCGTTGCGGTTGCGCGAACGGCTTTTCGCCGAGCCCTGCTATCGGCTCGTCCATGCCGAGGCGGACGGCTTGCCGGGTCTGGTTGTCGACCGGTTCGGGGCGGTGCTGGTGGTCCAGTCGAATACCGCCGGGATGGCCCGGCTCGAACCCTTGATCCTCGATGCGCTCCGCGGGTTGGTGACGCCGGCCGCGATCGTGCTGCGCAACGACAGCCCGGCGCGGGTCCAGGAGGGGCTGTCGCCGGAGGCGCGGGTCGCGCACGGGGGCCTCGACGAACCGGTCCTGGTCCGCGAGAACGGCGCGGTCTTTCTCGCCGATCCGCTCGCCGGGCAAAAGACGGGCTGGTTTTTCGATCAGCGCGACAACCGTCGCTTTGTCGCCGGGCTGGCGCGGGACGCCCGCGTCCTCGACCTCTATTGCTTCACCGGCGGTTTCGCGGTGCAGGCGGCGCTCGGGGGGGCCGTGTCGGTCCTCGGCATCGACAGTTCCGCCCCGGCGCTGGCGTTGGCGGCGCAGGCGGCGATCCGGAACGGCGTCGGCGAAATCTGCGCCTTCCGGCGCGGCGAAATCTTCGCCGAGACCGTTCGGCTCGCCGAGGCAGGCGAGCGCTTCGACCTCGTCATCGCCGATCCGCCGGCCTTTGCGCGTTCGAGGAAGGAGGTGCCGGCGGCGTTGCGCGGCTATCGCAAGCTCGCACGGCTCGCCGCCGGGCTGACGCTGCCGCGCGGATTTCTGTTTCTCGCGTCTTGCTCGCACAATGTCGGCGCCGACGAATTTGCCGAGGCGGCGCGGCGCGGGCTTGCCGATGCCGGCCGCAGCGGCTGCGTGCTGCGCTTTGCCGGCGCCGATGTGGACCACCCGATCCACCCCTCACTGCCCGAGACCGCCTATCTCAAGACGATGACATGGGCGCTCGACTGACCTCGCGGGCGGCGGGGGCGGTCAGGGTGAGGCGAAAAACGGTGCCGGCGCCGGTGCTCGACACCAGGATCAAGTCGCCGCCATGGGCGCGCATCAACTCGCGGGCGATCGCCAGGCCGAGCCCGCTGCCGCCCGGACGCGCCGACCCGAAAAAGGGCCGAAACAAATTTTCGCGCGCCTTCGGCGGCAGCCCGGGTCCGTCATCGGCGATCTCGATCGCGATCGTGTTGCCTTCCCGCATCGCGCCGATGCGCAACCGCTGCGCCCCGGCTTCGACGGCATTGCGGGCGAGGTTCGACAAAACCCGGTACAACTGGTCGCGATCGGCTTCGATGGCGAGCCCGGCGGGGACCGCGCACTCGATCTCCAGCTCCTGCACGGAATCGGCGAGGCCTGGCCCGATCTCGTCGATCAGCGGGCCGAGCCGAAACCGGCGCCGAGCCAGCGGCGGCGCGCCCTCGCGCGAATAGTCGAGGGTCCGACTGCACAGCGCGATCGCGCGGTCGATCGCGTCGATCAGCCGCGGCGTGACCCGCCGCACCTCGGCGGCGGCGCTGGCGCTCAGCCCATCGGTGACCAGCCGGGCCGTCGCCAGAATGTTGCGCAGATCGTGATTGATCTTGGTCACCGCGGTGCCCAGCGCCGCCAGCCGGGCGCGCTGCCCGAGCGCCCGGCGTACGGTCTCCTGCAGGACCGCGAGCTCCCGCTCCGTCAGGCCGATCTCGTCGCGCCGCGCACTGGGCACGATTACGCGCGAGGCGTCTTCGGGATCGTCGCGAAACGTCATCATGCTTGCCGTGATCCGGCGCATCGGCCGCACCAGCAGCCAGTGCAGGCTCAGATAGACGAGCGCCGCAGTCACCAGCGAGATCACGATCGACAATTCGAGGATGCGAATCCCGAACGCCCACATCGCGCGGCGCAGCGGCGCTTCCTCGAGCAGCACCTCGACCGTCTCGCCGCGGTCGATCGGCGCCGGCGCGAGCACCCTTACGATCCGGTCGTCGCGGCGCAGCAATGCGCCGAAAGAACCGCGGATTGCGGCGAGCATGCTCGGGTGGGTCAGGTCGATCGTCAAATCGGGACTGGGCGGCATCACCCGATCGAGCATCAGGACGACGCCGTCGGCGCGATGCAGGATGACGCCGCGGGCGCCGACATGAGCCAGCAGCCGGTCGATCAGGTCCTGGTCGAGACGGCCGTTCGGGCTGGCCTCGAGCGCCAGGGTCGCGAGCCGCCCGGCGGCGATGTGGTCCTCGAAATAGGTCATGCGGAAGCGCGCGACCGAGGGCACGAAGATCAGGACCTCGCTCAGCATTACAAAAAAGACGGTCAGGACCAGAAGACGCGCCGACAGGCTGTTGGGCAGCATCGAGGGGCGCCCGCTTCAGCCGAACGCCGCAAGGAAACGGACCAGTCGGCGGGTCCGCGGCGAAAACAATCTCGCGGTGTAAAAGCTTCCGGCGGCGCGCTTGCCGGCCTCGCCGCGGGTCGGATACGGCATGACGAGGTTGGCCAGTGCGCCGATCTTGAGCCCTTGCGAGATTGCCAAAGCCCAAGGCAGGATCAGATCGCCGGCCCCGGCGCCTAGGATCGAGGCGCCGAGTATGCGGCCGTTGCGGCGAGTGACGATCTTGATCAACCCCACGGTGTCCCGTTCGGTTTGGGCCCGGTCGTTTTCGGCGAAGCGCCAGCGCAGCAACTCGAACCCACCGCCGGCGGCGTGCGCGGCTGCCTCGGTCATCCCGACCTGGGCCAGCTCGGGATCGGTGTAGGTGACCCAGGGCAATGCCCGGTAGTCCACCTTGGCCGGAAACCTGAACAATGCATTCCGGATCACGATCCCGGCGTGATAGAGCGCGACATGGGTGAATTGCGGTCCGCCCGCAACATCGCCGATGGCGAACACCCGGCGGTTGGTCGTGCGCAGCCGCGCGTCGACGGTGATCCCGAATGCGGTCGAAGCGATGCCCGCGGCCGGCAGATTGAGCGCCCCGAGGCTCGGCAGTCGCCCGGCGGCGACCAGGAGATGCGACCCGACAATCGCCTCGCCATCGGCGAGGCGCACCCGAACCACGTCGCCGCACCGCTCGACGGCCGCGATCGAAACGCCGGCGCGCAGCGATATTCCCTCGCCGGCGAGGCATTGCCGCAGTTCCGCGACCAGATCGGGATCGTCGCGCGGCAGCAGCGGCCCGATATCGAGTACGCAGACCCGCACGCCGAGCCGGCGATAAGCCTGGGCCAGCTCGATCCCGACCGGGCCGCCGCCGATCACGATCAGATGCTCGGGACGGGTGCGATTGGCAAAAATGGTCTCGTTGGTCAGGTAGGGGACATCGGCCAGCCCTGGGATCGCCGGCACGGCCGGATATGAGCCGGTGGCGATGACGAAACGGCGCGCTCGGATCTCGGTTTCGCCGGCTCGGACCGAGCGCGGGCCCTCGAACCGGGCCTCGGCCGCCAAAACGGTGACTCCGAGCGCCTCGAACCGTTCTGCCAAATCGTTCGGCGCGATCTTCCCGATTACCTGCTCGATACTATCGCCGATCGCCGCGAAATCGATGTGCGGCGCAGGATAGGCGACGCCGAAGCCGGCGTCGCGCCGTCCGAGATCGGCGATCCGCGCCGCCGCCAGCAACGATTTCGACGGGACGCAGCCAAAGTTCAGGCAATCTCCGCCCATCGCTCCGCGTTCGACCAGGACCACGCTCGCGCCCATTTGAACCGCGCCGGCTGCGACCGCGAGCCCGCCCGATCCGCCGCCGATCACGCAGAGGTCGGGGGCCAAACGCCGGGTCACGCGGTCCCTTTGCCGCGCCGACGCCGATACAAGACCGGAAGCAGCGCCAGGGCCGCAAGACCCAGCATTGGCAGGAACACGCCCGGCCGGTGCATCGTCGTCAGATCCGGTTTCACCGCGAGGCTGGCGAGCCCGTTGCCGATCCCGGCATAGATGAAGCTGCCCGGCATGATACCCAGAAGAGTAGCGAGCACAAAGCTGCGCAGCCGGACGCCGAGAAGCGCCGGCACCAGGTTGACCAGCCAGAAGGGGAACGCAGGCACCAGCCGCAGGACCAGCAGATAGTTGAAGGCATCGGCGCGAAAGCCGGTCTCGAACCTGCCGATCGCGGACTCGGCGCGCCGAGTGCGACCGCCAAAGCCGGCTCGGGCGGCCAGGAACAGCCCGGTCGCGCCGAGCGTAGCGCCGATGACGGCGCAAATGCCACCGAGCCAGGTGCCGAACATCACCCCGCCCGCAATGGTCAGGACCACACTCGTAGGTATCGCCAGCGCCACCAGCGCCCCATAAAGGACGACATAGGCGAGCGGGGCGGCATATCCCCAGTCGACGACGAAATCCGACAGCTGCCGATGGCCCTCGGCGAAGACGGCCACGCTCAGATAGCGGTTGCCGCCGAGCGCGATGAACCCGATGCCGGCCGCGGCGAGAAACCCCAACGGCAACAGCCGGCGGATCAGCGTGGGCGATCGCGGGGCGATCTCGTCGGTCATGTGTTCCGATCGGGCGAGCGGCCGTCGCGGATGCTAGCTGCGCCGCCGGCCGTCCCATAGTCACCTTCGCGTGAGCCCGAAATCGGCGCTCGGACCGAAGCCTTCGCCGCTGCAACCGTTTCAGAAGAATTTGCCGATGCCGATGGCCGTGATCGGGAATTTACGATGGACCGCGGCACGGAGATACAGAACGTTACGTCGTTACGTGCGCCCGGGCGAATTGGAGGGAAAAATATTGGCGACGGGCGGGTCCGCTTGCGTTCCGGCGAGGCCGGCACGCCCGCAGCTGAGGGATGATCGCAGGCTTTACGTCCAGCGATCAACAGGACGAAGCGGCACCGGGCGCCGCCGCGACGATACGGAACCGGCGCCCGTGCGGATGATGAGCGGCGCTCAGCAGGGGTTGCTGTCGCCGCCGCCAAAATCGCTGCTGCTGAAATCCTGGTCCCCGCCGTAATCCTGATCGCTGTCCTGGCTCGAAAAATCCTGGTTGCCGCCGAGGCCGGCGCTCGAAAAATCCTGGTCGCCCCCGGACCCCTGGCCGCCGGCGTCGCCGCCGCCCCAGGCATCGGTGTCCTGGTTGCCGGCGCCGTCGCTGCCGTAATAATTGTTGACGACGGTTTCGCCCAGCCCGGGCGTCATCCCCTGGCCGCCGCCGAGAAAGCCGCCGCCGGCGGAATGACCGAACAGCAACTCGATCCCCTGGAATAAGAGCGCCCCGCCGGCCACACCGGCCGCAGTCGTCGCCGCCGACCGCAGAAACCCGCCGGCGCCGGAGCCGCCGCCCATAAAGCCGCCGGCGCCCGGGCCGCCGCCCATAAAGCCGCCGCCGCTGCCGACGGCCCGTAACCCGGCTGCTGCTGATTGGGCTGGCCGTAGGGCTGCGCCATCGGCGCTGCGGCGACTTGCGGTGCGCGCGTCCACGGCCCGGCCGCCGGCACGCCGGCGGCCGGAATTGTTTGCGGGGGTGCAGGCGGCTGACGCGAGCCGAACAATCCGCCGAGAAAGCTGGTCGGGGCCGGTCGCGCCGCCTGGGCTTGCGCGTCCGATAATTGCCGCTCGAGCTCGGCGATGCGGTTCTGCGCGGTGTGCAGGCTCAGATCCTGAATCAGCACGGTCTGCGCCAGGTAATAGGGTGCGTCCGGCTGTTCGGCCATCGCCCCGCGGATCAGCGCGTCGGCATCCGCGTCCTTCGGCTGCCCGGCGGCATTTTTCAGACGCGACAGCAGGGTCGTGATGAGATCGGTTTCCTGAGGGGTCATGACGCCTTCCTGGGCGGAAAAAGCGATGCTCTTCCGATGAAGAGCATCAGCGCCGCCGTCCCTGGCGCGGGAACGCCCCGCTGTCTCCGGCCCGGCCCGCCGGGCTAGATGTGGGGAGCACCGCGGCGGGGTCAATGACCCGCCATTTCCGGCCGCGCCAGCGTTTCCGCGTCGCCCGATCAGAGCCCGCGCCGACCCAATGCCAGGTATTTTTCGCGGCGCCGCTCGCGCAGGGTTGCGCCGTCGAGCGCGCAAAGCGGCGCCAACACGCTGTCGATCGCCTCGCCGAGCTGCGCGATCGCATCGCCGGGCCGCCGGTGCGCCCCGCCCAGCGGTTCGGGCACGATCCGGTCGACGATCTCCAGCCGCAACAGATCCTGAGCGGTCAGCCGCAGCGCTTCGGCGGCGTCCTGCGCATGCCCGCCGTCGCGCCACAGGATCGAGGCGCAGCCTTCGGGCGAGATGACCGAATAGACCGAATGCTCCAGCATCAGCACGGCGTTGCCGGCGGCGAGCGCGATCGCGCCGCCCGAGCCGCCTTCGCCGATAATCGCGGCGACCAGCGGCACCCTGAGGTCGAGACAGGTCTCGATCGCCGCGAGCGATCGCCTCGGCCTGCCCGCGCGCCTCGGCGTCGATCCCCGGATAGGCGCCGGCGGTATCGACCAGGGTCAGCACCGGCAGGGCGAACCGGTCGGCCAGCCGCATCAGCCGGCTCGCCTTGCGATAGCCTTCCGGCCGCGTCATGCCGAAATTGCGCTTGAGCCGGGTTTCGGTATCGGCGCCCTTCTCGGTGCCGAGCACGACGACGCTGCGGCCGCGGAACCGGCCGACCCCGCCGACGACGGCGGCGTCCTCGCCGAAAACCCGGTCGCCCGCGAGCGGCACGAACTCGGTGATCAGCCCGGCGATGTAATCGACGCAATGCGGCCGCTCCGGATGTCGCGCCACCTGGACCTTTTGCCACGGCGTCAACCGCGCATAGGTCTGGCGGAGCAATCGCACCGCGGTGTTTTCAAGTCGACCGACCTCGTCGGCGATGTTTAATTCGCTGGTCGTCGCGAGGTGCCGCAGCTCCTCGATCTTGCCTTCGAGCTCCGCGACATCCCGCTCGAATTCCAGGAAGTGACGCATCATTTGCGGCGGGCGAGCGGATGCGCGCTTTCGACCAGCCGCCGCAGTCGCTCGTCCTGAACATGGGTGTAGATCTGGGTCGTCGCGATATCGGCATGCCCGAGCATCTGCTGGATGCTGCGCAAGTCGGAGCCGTGATCGAGCAGATGGCTGGCAAAGGCATGCCGCAGCACATGCGGAGACAGCCGCGCCGGATCGAGGCCACTGCGCACCGCCAGCGTCTTGAGCAGTTGGCCGCAGCGCTGCCGGGTCAGATTGCCGCGAGCGCCGCGCGACGGGAACAGCCATCGAGACGGCTGGGAATCGGGGAGAAAACGCGCGCGGCAGCCGAGGTATTCGGCGAGCGCCTGCCTGGCTGGTTCGTTCAGCGGAACTATGCGTTCCCGGCCGCCTTTGCCGCGGATCGGCAGGAAGCGGGCGTCGCGCAGCACCACGCTCAGCGGCAGGCCGACGAGTTCGGAAATGCGCATCCCGGTGGCATACAGCAGCTCGAGCAGACAGACGAGGCGCACCCCCTCATCCCCGGGCCAGATTTGCGCCGCTTCGAGCAGTTGCCGAACCTCGCCTTCCGATAAAAGCTTGGGCAGCGGGCGGCCGAGGCGCGGCGTTGCGAGACCGGCGGTCGGGTCATCCTGCCGCCGTCCATCGAGAAGGAGAAACTTGTAGAACTGGCGGATCGCCGAGATCCGCCGGGCCAAGCTGCGCGGCGCAAGCCCCGCGGTGGCCGGCGCGGCGAGATAGGCGTGCAGTTCGGTCTCGCCGGCGGCTTCGAGCGCGACCCGATGCCCGTCGAGAAACCGCGACAGATCGAGCAGGTCGTTGCGATAGGCGGCGAGGGTGAGTTGCGCCGCTCCGCGCTCGGCCGCCAGCATTTCGAGGAACGCCTCGACATGGATCGGGATCGCGACGGTCCCCCGGCGCGGCCTGCCGCGACGCTTGCCGACGATCGGCGGCGACAGCTGCGGACCGCCGGTCACTTCGGGAAGCGAGAATCGGGGAGCACCTTTTGGACCGGGGCCGACGGCGGCGGCGGATTCCATAGGGCGAGGAAAACCGCGCCCCCGAGCGCCAGCAGGACGATCACGGCGACAAACCAGATGGTCAATTTTCCCATGCCGCGGCTCGTTTATCCCCTGGCCGAACATCCCGCGTCGGCGCTCCCCGGCCAAAGCGGTCCGCAGTCGATTGACGACCGAGTGATAAGATATGCTAGTACGCTGCGGGCACGCCGGCAAAAAGCGCGGCGGCAGCGCAGAGGGCCGCGGTGGATACCCAATCGACAGGGTTGGAGCGGCGGGCGGCGGCGATGCGGCGCTTTGTCCCGCATCGCACAATCGTCCTCGTCGGTCTGATGGGCGCCGGCAAAACCAAGATCGGCCGCCGAATTGCCGCACGCCTCAACCTGCGGTTCTCCGATTCCGATCAGGAGATCGAGGCTGCCGCCGGCGAAACCATCGAGGAAATCTTTGCCAATCGCGGCGAGCCTGTGTTCCGCGATGGCGAACGCCGAGTGATCGCCCGGCTGCTCTCCGAACCGGCCCATGTGCTGGCGACGGGGGGCGGCGCCTTTATGGACCCGTTGACCCGCATGCTCGTCGGGCAGCGCGGCGTGTCGGTGTGGCTGCGCGCCGATCTCGATGTTCTGACCGCAAGAGTAGCCCGCCGCAGCGACCGCCCCTTACTGCAGGCCGGCGACCCGCGGGCGATCCTTGCCGCGCTGATCGAGCGGCGTCACCCGATCTATGCCGAAGCCGATTTGACCGTCGACAGCGGCGAGGGATCGCCCGAAGCAACGGCGGCCCGGGTCATTGCCGCCCTGGCTGCGTGTCCTATGTCGACCATCCCGCCCCTACCGGGCCGATCAATGACCAGCGAGTTCAAACCGATGACCAGCGAAACCGGCAAAACCCGTCGGACGGACCGACTGCGCGTCGAACTCGGCGAGCGCGCTTACGACATCGTGGTCGGGCCGGGACTGATCGAGGCAGCCGGACGCGAGATCCTGCCGCTGTTGCGCCGCCGGCAGGCCGTCATCGTGACCGATCGGAATGTTGCCGAGAATTTCCTGACGCCGCTGGTGGACAGCCTTGCCATAGCCGGGATCGCGCATCACGCGATTGTGCTGCCGCCCGGCGAGGAAACCAAGGATCTCGGCCATTTCGGGAATTTAGCCGAAGAAATCCTCGCCTTCGGCATCGAGCGCGGCACGATGCTGGTGGCCTTGGGCGGCGGCGTCGTCGGCGATTTGACCGGCTTTGCCGCGGCGACGCTGTTGCGCGGCGTCGACTTCGTGCAGATTCCGACCACCCTCTTGGCGCAGGTCGACAGTTCGGTCGGCGGCAAGACCGGGATCAACACCCGCCTCGGCAAGAACCTGATCGGCGCCTTCTATCAGCCGCGCCTGGTGCTCGCCGACAGCGACGTTTTGGCGACGTTGCCGCGTCGCGAGTTGCTCGCCGGCTATGCCGAAACCGTCAAATACGGTCTGATCCGCGATGCCGAATTCTTCAGCTGGTGCGAGCGCCAGGGCAACGCGCTGTGCGCACTGGAGCCCGAGCCGGTCCGGCGGGCGGTGCTGACGAGCTGCCGAATGAAGGCGACCATCGTCGCCGCCGACGAGCGTGAGGAGGGGGACCGCGCATTGCTCAATTTCGGCCACACCTTCGGGCATGCGCTCGAAGCCGAAACCGGGTTTTCGAGCCGCTTGCTGCATGGCGAGGCGGTAGCGCTCGGCATGATGCTGGCTTTCGATTTCGCCGCCGGGCTCGGGCTCGTCCCCGCGGCGGCCGGCGATCGGGTCCGCCGTCACTTCGCCGCCACCGGCCTGCCGACGAAGCTCGGCGATGTCGGGCTGGCCGGCGTCGCCGCCGAGCGCCTGTTGGCGCATATGGCCAAGGACAAAAAGGTCCGCGACGGCCGGATCACCCTGATCCTGCCGCGCGACATCGGCGATGCTTTTGTGATGAAGGAAGCACCGGTCGAGGCGCTGCGCGATTTTCTTGCCGAGGCGGCGTGACCTGCCGCCGACCGTTCGCTCGCAGCCCCTCACGCTCCCGCTGAGGCGGGTCCCTCCCTCTCCCCGCCAGCGGGGAGAGGGTTGGGGTGAGGGGCTTCCTCCGGCGCCAGCGTGGTCAGCGACAGCGCGTGGACGTGGCCGGCGAATTCCTCGGCCAATGTCTCGTAAACGAGGCGCTGGCGAGCCACCCGTCCCCGGCCGGCGAATGCCGCCGAAACGATCGTGACGGCAAAATGCGTTTCGCCTCCCGGCCGGGCGCCGGCGTGACCGGCGTGGCGGTGCGACTCGTCGACGATCTCCAGCCGGAGCGGCGCGAAGCGGTCGGCGAGCTTGCGGCGCATTCCGGCGGCGACGGGCCCGCCCGAGGTCTCAGGCATTGCCGGGATGCCCCGCAACACCGGCGAGGAAGGCGCCGAGATTGTCGACCACATAATGAATATGATCGCCGTCGGCGCCGGCGGCGGCCCAATCGACGGTGCCGCGCACCCAGGCCGTCGTCATGCCGAGCGCCGCCGCCGGGACCAGGTTCTTGGCCATGTCCTCGACCATCAGCGCGCTCTCGGCGGCCACGTCGTGGCGGCGCAGCAATTCGTGATAACCGACGAGTGCGGGTTTTGGCTCAAAGCCGGCGTCGGCGATGTCGACGATGCCGCTGAACGACCGGCTGATGCCGAGATGATCGAGCAGTCGCTCCGCATGGCGGACCGAGCCGTTGGTGTGCACGATCTTGCGGCCGGGCAACGCCGACAGGGCCGCGGCGAGGACCGGGTCGGCCGGGACGACAGACAGGTCGACTTGATGCACATAAGCCAGGAACTCGTGGGGATCGACGCGGTCGACGGTCATCAACCCGCGCATCGTCGTCCCATGCTCGCGGAAATAGGTCTTCTGCACGACCAGCGCCGCCTCCGGCGACAGTTGCAGGCGTTCGACGATAAAGCGCTGCATCCGATCGTGGATCTGATCGAACAGCCGGCAGGATGCGGGATAGAGCGTGTTGTCGAGATCGAAGATCCAGGTCTCGATCTCGGCCAATGGCCGGCCGCCGGAGGCGGGCATCGCGGTCCTCCTAGCCCGCCCGGATCAGGGTTCCCGGCCCTGCCTCGGTGAAGAGTTCGAGCAGGATCGCATGCGGCACCCGCCCGTCGACGATCACCGCCGCCTCGACCCCCCCGGCGACCGCGTCGAGGCAGGTCTCGACCTTGGGGATCATGCCGCCATGGATGACGCCGTCGGCGATCATCCGGCGCGCCGCGCCGGCCATCACCTCGGGCATCAGCTTCCGGTCGGCGTCGAGCACGCCGGCGACATCGGTCAGCAGCAGAAGCCGCGTCGCCTTGACCGCCGCGGCGACGGCGCCGGCGACCGTGTCGGCATTGATGTTGTAGGTCTCGCCGGCCGCGCCCACGCCGATCGGGGCGATGACCGGGATCATATCGGAGCGCAGAAAACTCTCCAGCACGCCGGCTGCGATCCGTTGCGGCTCGCCGACAAAGCCGAGATCGATTTCGGTTTTGACGCCGGCCTCGACCCTGGTGCGGACCGCTTTTGTCGCCGTGATCAGGCCGCCATCCTTGCCGGTCAGCCCGATCGCGCAGCCGCCCTCGGCATTGATCGCGGCGACGAGCCCTTTGTTGATCGTGCCGGCGAGCACCATTTCGACGACTTCCATCGTCGCTCGGTCGGTCACCCTGAGCCCGTCGACGAAATGGCTCTCGATGCCGAGCCGTTCGAGCATATGGCCGATTTGCGGCCCGCCGCCATGGACGACGATCGGATGGATGCCGACCTGCTTCAACAGGACCACGTCGCGCGCGAACGAATTGCCGCCCTCGCCCATCGCGTGCCCGCCATATTTGACGACCAGGGTCCGGCCGGCATAGCGGCGCATATACGGCAACGCTTCGGCCAGTACGGCCGCCTTGGCCGGAGGATCGGGGTTCGCGGTCGAGAACAGGCACGGAGCGGCTCGCGGATCGGCTGATCAATGACCGAACTCTACCCTGGGCGTCCGGACGCCGCCATCGCCAAAGCTGCCGGCCGGACCAGCGCGAAGCCGCCGAGCGTCGCCCGCAATGCGGCAATGCCGCGGCGCTCGTCCGCGCTGGTCAAGTGGATCTCCGGATATGCCGCGGTGTGCGCGGCAAGCTCGGCGGCAATTTTTTCGGCGGCCGGCGCGAGATCGCCGGGTCCGAGCTTGTCTATCTTGGTCAGGACGATCTGGTAGGAAACGCCGGCCTGGTCGAGCAGGTGCAGCAAGGGGCTGTCGACCACCTTCAGCCCGTGCCGCGAATCGACCAGCAGGCAGACGCGCCGCAGGGTGGCGCGGTGCTGCAGGTAGCGCCGGATCAGCCCGGTCCAGCGCTTGATTGCGTCCTTCGAGGCTGCGGCATAGCCATAGCCGGGCAGATCGACCAGCATCAGCAGGCCGCCGAGATCGAAGAAATTGATCTGACGGGTACGGCCCGGCGTATCCGAGGTCCGCGCCAGCATGCGGCGGCCGGTCAGTGCGTTGATCAGGCTCGACTTGCCGACATTGGAGCGCCCGGCAAAGGCGATTTCCGGCAGGCTTTCGGGCGGCAGGGCGGCGGGCTCGGCGGCGCCGGCGACAAACCGGGCGGCGCCGGCAAAAAGGCGCCGCCCGGTCTCGACCAGTTCCGGATCGGCGATGCGCGGCGGAAAGATCTCCGCCGCGCTGTCCCGTTCGATCGTCGCGACCATGCTCAGGCAGCACCGGCGCGGCGCATGATGACCCATTGCTGGGCGATGCTCAGCGAGTTGTTCCATGCCCAGTAGATGACCAGCCCGGCCGGGAAATGCGACAGCATGTAGGTGAACACGATCGGCAGCAGCATGAACATCCGGGCTTGCACCGGGTCGACCGGCTGCGGGTTCAGCTTTTGCTGCAAAAACATCGTGACGCCCATGATCAGCGGCCAGGCGCCGATCATCAGGAACGACGGCGGGGTAAACGGCAGCAGCCCGAACAGATTGGCAAACGAGGTCGGGTCGGGCGCCGAGAGATCGTGAATCCAGCCGAAAAACGGCGCGTGCCGCATTTCGAGGGTCACGAACAAGACCTTGTACAGCGAAAAGAACACCGGGATCTGGATCACGATCGGCAGGCAGCCGGCCAGCGGGTTGGCGCCCACACGCTTGTAGAGCGCCATCATCTCCTGCTGCTGCCGCGCCTTGTCGTCGGGAAAACGCTCGCGCAGCTTCTGGATCTCGGGCTGCAGCAACTTCATCTTGCTCATCGCCTGATATGATTTGTTGGCGAGAGGGAAGAACAACAGCTTGACGCACAGCGTCAGCAGCATGATCGCCAAGCCGAAATTGCCGAGCATCTTGTAGAAGAACTGCAATGTCAGAAAGATCGGCTTGGTCAGAAAATAGAACCAGCCGAAATCAATGGCGCGGTCGAACCGCGGAATCCCCGACGCGGCATAGCCGTCGAGCAGATCCACTTCCTTGGCGCCGGCGAAAAATCGGGCTTGAGCGGTAATCGCCCCGCCAGGCTGCACCGTCACTCCAGGTCCGAGAAAATCGGTCTGATAGCGATCGACGCTGTCGGCCTGGGTGTGGGTGAAGCGTGCCTTGATCGCCGAGGTTTGCGGCGGGATCAGCGCGGTCAGCCAATATTTGTCGGTGAAGCCGAGCCAGCCGCCGGTCGAGGCAAAATCCGTCGGTTTGTCGGCGCTCAGCGACGAATATTTGATCTCCTGCAGCCCGCCGTCGACATAACCGATCAGCCCCTCGAACAAGATGTAGTAACCGGCGACTTCCGGCGTCCCGGTCCGGCTGACGAGCCCGTAATGCATCAGCACGACCGGCGCGCTGCCGGTGTTGCGTACGCCGTCGTGCAGGGTGAACATGTAATCTTCGTCGACCTGGACGGTGCGGGTAAAGACCAGGCCGGCGCCATTGTCCCAGGTCAGGGTCACCGGGCTGGTCGGGGTCAGGGCGCCGCCCGAACTGGTCCACGGGGTCTGCGGTCCCGGCAGCTTGACGCCGGGGGTCTCGCTGACCCAGCCGAATTCCGCGACATAGGGATGCTCGGTGCCGGGCGGCGACAGCAGCAGCACTTCCGGGCTCTTCGGGTCGACCGTCTCGTGATAGGTCGCGAGCGTCAGATCGTCGAACCGGGCCCCGGTCAGAGCGATCGAGCCGTGCAGCCGCGGCGTAGCGATCGGCACCCGCGGCTGCCCCTCGATCGCTGCCTCGACGGTCTTGGCGGCCCGCGCCGCCTGCGCGCCCGGTGCGGTCGAACCCGACGGCCCCGACGATGTTCCCGACGCAGCCGGCGTCGCCTTGCCGGCCGCCACCGACCCGCCGCCCGCGCCGGTCGACGGCGTCGGCGGACGCAGTCGCTCGAACACGAACTGGAAAACGATCAAAATCGCGACGGAAAGCACGATCGCGATCATCAAATTGCGCTGGTCCATCAGGGGAGCGGCTCGATCCTGTGTCTGGGCTGGGACGGTATCTGCATCGGGTCGGTTCGACCGCGAGTCGAATGCCGGCGCTTCAGCTTTGTCGGCTGGGGCGGCTGGGACCGAGGCGGGTGGAACCGGAGGGTTTGCGCGCGGGCACCGGATCGTAGCCGGCCCCGCCCCAGGGGTGACAACGCACCAGCCGTCGGAGGGCAAGGCCGGTGCCGTGCAGCGCGCCGTGCGAATCGAGAGCTTCGATGGCGTAATCGGAGCAGGTCGGCAGAAACCGGCAGCGAGGCGCCAGCAGCGGCGACGCCAAGAGCTGATAGGCGCGAACCGCAACGCGCAGCGCGCGGCTCGCCATCCCCGGACGACTGCGGCGGCTCATTTGCGATCTCCTCGACCGGGATCGATCGGTCCTCGCGCCGCACCCCGCTCGATCCGCCGCAACCCCGCCTCCAGATCAGCGAGCAGCGCCGAGAACGGTCGAAGGGAAGTGCCGCCGCGGGCGATCAGCACGTAATCGGTCCCCGGCCTTCCCAGTACCGGAAGGACCGCCGCGGCCGCCGCCCGCAGCCGCCGCTTGGCCCGATTTCGGATCACGGCATTGCCGACTTTGCGACTGGCGGTGAACCCGACCCGCACCGCCGCGCTCGGGTCGGACCTTGCCGGCCGCGCCGCAGCCTGCAGTACCAAACCGGGCAGCACCGCCTTGCTGCGCGCGCCGGCAACCCGCAGGAAATCGGCCCGGAGCTTGAGCCGCGCCAGTCTGCCGCCGACTGAATTAGCGGCCGGAAGCGGCTCTACGGCGGTGATCGCGGCCTCAAGCGGACAGCCGCTTGCGGCCTTTGGCTCGCCGCAGCGCCAGCACCCGCCGGCCGGCCGCGGTCGCCATCCGGGCCCGGAAGCCGTGCCGGCGCTTGCGTATCAGGTTGCTGGGCTGGTAAGTGCGCTTCACGGCACCGACTCCATTCGCGGCAGCTTGTTGGGCGGAGCCGGCTGTATACGAAAGCCGACGCGGCAAGTCAACGGCGGCCCGGGCTGGTACAATCGCGGCGAGCAAATGCGGGGCAGGGTCGGCTTGAGCTGCGGCGGGCGGCAGCCCATGTCGAGGAGGACCGGGAAAGGAGGCGGCCGGATATGGATGCTGTCAGGGTCGAGGCTGCCGATCATGCCGCCCGGCATTGGGCGGCGGCCGATGCCGGGCCGATCATCCCGGGCAGCGACGCGCACAAAGCCGCCTTTTGCCGCATGCTGCTCGATACCCACAATCCCTACAAGCCGGCGATCATCGATTGGCCGGCGCTCGAGGCCGAAGCGCGCGACCGGCTGGTGGGCCTGCCGATCTGGGACATCGCGGTGCAGACCGAGGGCAAGGCGCGACTGCGCGTGCTGAGCTACGCCGACGGCGTCGACGATCCGCTGCTGCGGCAGGCGATCGAGCTCGACGGCCGCGAGGAGGGGCGCCACAAGGAAGTCCTGGCCAACCTCGTCCAGGCTTACGGCATCAGCCTCATGCCCGAACCAGTATACGCACCGCCGCGGGACCCGGAATGGGCTTTTATGGTGACCGGCTACAGCGAGTGCATCGACAGCTTTTTTGCCTTTGGCCTGTTCGCCCTGGCGCGAAGTTCCGGGTTCTTTCCGCCGGCCCTCGTCGACACCTTCGAGCCGGTGATGCAGGAGGAGGGGCGTCACATCCTGTTCTTCGTCAACTGGGTGGTCTGGCATCGGCGCAACCTGCCATGGTGGCGCCGGCCGCTTTTCCGGCTCAAGGTGCTCGCCGTCTGGGCCTTCCTGGTGTGGGAAAGGATCGGCATCGCCCGCGGTATCGACCGGCCCGTCGACGGCGCCGCGGGCCAGGTGCCGCAGGACAACAATTTCACCTTGACCGGCAGCAAGGCCGTCGGGGCCGTCGATCTGTCCCCGGCGGCGTTGATCGATGTCTGTCTCGCCGAAAACGATCGCCGCCTCGCCGGCTACGATCCGCGACTGTTGCGGCCCAACACCGTGCCGCGCCTGATGCGGATGGCCCGCCGCCTGATGCGGCGGCCGCACGCGGCCCCCGCGTGATCCTCGGGCCTGCCTGACGGTCGAGCCCGATTTATGGTCAAGATCGGCTCCGAGGAGCACAAGCGGAGATTTTGCCGCCAGTTCATCGCCAGCCACCGGCGCTACGACCCTGCGGCCATGGCCTGGCCCGAACTCGACGCCGCGGCGCTCGGGAGATTGCGCGAGATCCCGTTCTGGCAGGAGGTGCTCTATACCGAGCGGCGGGCCGGCGCGATCGTCGCCGCCCATGGCGCGACGATCGCCGATCCGCTGGTGCGCGAGGCCGTCATCCTGCAAGGCTTCGAAGAAGCGCGTCACGCCGAGTTCCTGCGGCAGATGGTCCGCCGCTACGGCATTGCCGCCGGCGAAGGCGAGATCGCACCGCTCGGCCGGAACCTCTACCGGGCCTTCGCCGATTTCGGCTATGGCGAGTGCCTCGATTCGTTTCTCGGTTTCGGCGTCTTCGACATTGCCCGCCGGTCGGGTTTTCTGCCGGAACCGATATTCGCGCTGTTCGATACCCTGCTGGATGAAGAGACCCGGCACATCGTCTTCTTCATCAATTGGATGGCCTGGCAGCAAGCGTCGAGCGGGTATCCGGCGCCATGGCGCGCCGCCGTCGCCGTGTTTTACTATGGCCGGGCCATCGGCCGGTTGCTCGGCACCATCCGACGCGGTCGCGATGCCGGTGACGGACGCGAGTTCTCGGCTACCGAGATCGGCCTTTTCCTGGACGGCTTCACCTTGCGCAGTCTGGTCGACGCCTGCTGTGCCGAGCATGCGCGGCGCATGCGCGATTTCGACCCGGAACTGCTGCAACCCCGGCTGCTGCCGCGGCTCGGCGGTATCGCGCTCGCCCCACTGCGCCTGGGTTTCCCGACCCGGGCGGCGCGAGGCGGTGGCGCGTGAGACTGGTCCCGGTCGCCGCGGCCATCGTCGGGACCGCCTTGATCGGCGGGTTGGTCGTGTATTTCGGGGCGGCCGGGGTGATGCGGACTTTGCTCGCCGTCGGCCCCGCCGGGTTCGCCGCGATCTGCCTGGTTCACCTGGCGCTGATCGCGGCGATGGGCGCCGCATGGTGGGCGCTGCTGCCCGGGACAAGGCTGTGGACCGCGATCTGGGGCCGGCTGGTCCGCGATTCGGGCTCCGAAGTCCTGCCGCTGTCGCAGGTCGGCGGCTATGCGCTGGGCGCGCGGGCGATTACCGTCGCCGGTGTCTCGGGCACCAGCGCGACCGCCAGTACGATCGTCGATGTCAGCCTCGAATGCGTGGCCCAGCTGGTCTATACGGCGTTTGCCCTGGGCTGGCTGCTCCGCCTCAAACCCGGCAGCGAGCTGGTTGCTCCGGCTGCGGCCGGTCTCGCTGTCGCGGCATTGCTGGTCGCTGGGTTTGTCGCCGTCCAGCGGTGCGGTTTCGACCTGATCGGCCGCCTCGCGCTCGCGACCGGCCGCGGCTGGGCGGACCGGACCGCTGCCGGAGCGGCGGCGCTCCATGCCGCGATCGCCGCCATCTACCGGCGGCGTGTCCGGCTCGGCGCCGGCTTTGCGATCCATCTCGCCTGCTGGTTCGCGGGCACGATCGAGGCTTGGCTCGCCCTGCGGTTCTTCCGCGCGCCGCTCGGTTTCGGTTCGGTCCTGGTCATCGAAAGCCTGCTTTACGCCGCCCGTTCGGTCGCCTTTGCCGTCCCGAATGCGGTCGGCGTGCAGGAGGGCGCCTATCTGCTGCTCGGCGCCGGCTTTGGTATGACGCCCGACATTGCCCTCGCATTGTCGCTGTTGAAGCGGGCGCGCGATGTCGCGATCGGAGCGCCGGCCCTCGGCATCTGGCAATTGCTCGAGAGCAAGCGGCTGTGGCGCCGCCGCCCGCCGGTCACGCGCTCGGCCTGCGCCAAACCGACATAGCCGGTCCGTCGGATCGCCGCGCCGGCAACTCGCGCCGGGGCCCTGCCTGCCGGTCGTTCGAAGCGGCGTTCAGCCGATCGCCTTGGCGCGGCGGAAGCCGGCGATCTGGTCCGCGGAATAGCCATGCTCGGCCAACACCGCGTCGGTGTCGGCGCCGAATTCGGGCGGCGGGGTGTCGATCCTGGGGCCGTCATGGGCGAATTTGAAGGCGGCGAGCGGCACGCTGAACCCGCCCTCGACACCGGGCGCCGAGGCGTGGTGGTGAAACACGCCACGATGTTCAAAATGAGGATCGGCGACCGCTTCGGCCATCGTCCGCACCCGCGCTGCCGGCACGTGTCTCGCCTGAAGATAGACCTCCCATTCGTCGGCCGTCCGCGTCTTGATGATTTCGGCGAGCACCGCCGCTTCCCGCGCCCGGTCGACCTCGCGCGCTTCGTTGTCGTGCTTGACCATGTCGGGCCGCTCCAACACCTGCCATAGCCGCCGCTGTTGCCCCAGATTGCTGGCGCCGATCATCAACAGTCCGTCCTTGGTCTCGTAGCAGCTGTTGCTGGCGAAGGGCTGCTTGTTGCCGTGCGGGCGCGGTTCGACGCCGTTGCGCATGTAGCCGGTCAGGTGCGAACCCATCAGCATCATCGCGACGCCGACCATCGCGAGATCGATGTGCTGGCCCATTCCGGTGCGTTCGCGCTGGAACAGGGCGCTGGCAAGGGCAAAAGCTCCCATCGTGCCGGTCGCGTAATCGACCGCCGGCGCGCCGAACTTGATCGGGTTGACCTCCTCGGTGCCGGTCATCGCCATCAGGCCGGAGGTCGCTTGAATGACGTGGTCGTAAGCGGTCTGTTCGCGGCGCGGGCCGTCCTGGCCGAACGCCGAAATCGAGCAATAGATAAGCCGCGGGTTGATCTCGCTCATCGCGGCATAGCCGAGCCCCAGCGCCTCGAATGCGCCGGGGCGGAAATTTTCCACCAGCACGTCGGCGGCGGCGACCAGCCGTTTGAGGATCTCGCGGCCGGGCTCGGTCTTCAGGTCGAGCGTGATCGACCGCTTGTTCGAACCCTGGGTCAGAAACGAGGTGCCCATATGCCGGTGGTTCAGCCCCCGGTCGGTGCCGCCATCGCGGCTCTGGTCGGGTTCCTCGGGATGCTCGACCTTGATCACGTCGGCGCCGAGCACGGCCAGCTGATAGGCCGCGAACGGCCCGGCCAGGACATGGGTGATGTCGATGATGCGAATGCCCTCGAACGGACGGGTCATGCCGGGCTCCTGGGTTATCGGTCGTTTCGCCGAGCTTGCTGCGCCATTGCCGGCCGCCGGCTACTGCGCCGGCGCCAATTCGGCGATTTTGGCGCGGGCGAAGGCCGGCATCACCTCCGTGCCGAAGCGCTCCAATTGTTCGAGCGCCACCGCCTTGGGCACGCCGACGCTGAGGCTGACCGAAACCCGGTCGAGCCCCGGATAGCGTTTCTCGATCGTCTTCAGATGCTCGACGATCTGCGCCGGCGAGCCGCACAAGACCCCGCCGGCCTCGATGGCGTCCTCGATCCGCGGCAGTTTGGCCTGCGGCGCGCGCACCGGATCGCGCATGATCTCGATCTGCGCGTCGCTCAAGGCGCGCACCAGCCGCAACTCGCCGAACATCTTCATGTTTTCTTCGTAATACTTGCCGGCCTCGCGGATCCCCTGCTCGCGGCTGTCGGCGATGTAAAAGTGAAAGCCGAACGCGAGCCGCTCGCCGAGTTCGAGATGCTTGCCGATGCGGGCATGCGCCTGTTGCCAGGCGAGCACGACCTTGTGCATCGCCCCGCCCTCGGCCGAGCCGCCGCCGATCAGGCCCTGGATGCCGTGCTTGGCCATGAAGTCGAGGGCGCGGTCGGTGCCGCCCTGCACCGGCTGCCAGCATTCGACCGGCAATCGCAACGGCCGCGGCACGACGGTCAGCTCTTCCAGCGTGTAGCCGCGATAGGGCACCCGCGGCGGCAAGGTGTAATGCCTGCCCTGGTGCGAAAATGATTCGTTGTTGAAGGCCTTGAAGATGATGTCGACCTGCTCCTCGAACAATTCGCGGTTGGCCGGCTGGTCGAGCAGCGGCGAGCCGAAGGTCTCGACTTCGCGGGTGTGGTAGCCGCGCCCGACGCCGAAGGTGATCCGGCCGCCGCTCAGAATGTCGGCGGTGGCGTAATCCTCGACGAGCCGCAAGGGATGCCACATCGGCGTGATGTTGAAGCCGCAGCCGATGCGCAGGCGCTGCGTCACATGCGCCAGATGCAAGGCCGTCATCAGCACGTTCGGGATGCACTCGTAGCCCTCGTGCTGGAAATGATGCTCGGCCATCCAGAAGGTGTGGTAGCCCAGCCGATCCATCAATTGCGCCATCGCCTGCGCCTTGTCGAAGACGGTGGCGAGGTGCTCGTTGGAAAAGCGGCGGTCGTTGACCGGCGTGCCGCCGTAGCCGACATCGCCCATGTCGATGTGGCCGGCAAAGAGACTGTCGAATTTTGTGATCATGCCATGACCTCCGGGGCGGGGACCGCCTTTCGCTCGCGCCGATTGTAGCCCCCCGCCGCGCCGAGGCAACCCGGAAGGCCGGTCCGGCCCCGCGCTGCCGACATGTTTGTCACATGCCGGGACGACGGCTAGGATCGGCGGCAGAGGCCCCCGACCCAGGAAGGAAACCTGCCATGCGCACCAGCTTTGCGGTCGCCGACATGACGATCCACCGGATCGTCGATCAAGAGGCCGGCTTTACGCCGATCCTCGAATTCCTGCCGAGCCTGAGCCCGGAGCTTCTGAACGAGAACCGGTCCTGGCTGCAGCCCGCCGCACTCGACCCGGCCGGCATGGCGGTCTTGTGCTTTCAATCCTATGTCGTCAAGACGCCGCATCACACGATCCTGGTCGACGCCTGCATCGGCAACGACAAATCGTTTCCGCACCGTCCGACCTGGCACAAAAAAACCGACGGCAACTGGATGGGGGCGCTGAAGGCGGCCGGCGTCGGCGTCGACGACATCGATTTCGTCATGTGCACGCATCTGCACGGCGACCATGTCGGCTGGAACACGCGGCTCGAAAACGGCCGCTGGGTGCCCACCTTTCCGAACGCCAAATACCTGTTCTCGAAAAAGGAATACGAATACTGGGACGGCGTCCATCGCGAGACGCCGCTCGACCCGATGAAGGAAAGCGTGTTGCCGATCATCGACGCCAACAAGGCCGAGCTGGTGACCAGCGACCATGCGCTGAACGACCACATCCGGCTGACGCCCACCCCCGGCCACACGCCCGACCATTTCGCGGTCTGCGCCGGGCGCGGCGGCGACCGGGCGGTGTTCACCGGCGATCTGATCCATTCGCCGATCCAGGCGCGCTATCCCGATCTGGTCATGCGCGTCGATACCGACCCCAAACAGGCGGCAGCCACCCGGCGCGGCTTTTTCGAGCGCTACTGCGACACCGACACCTTGTGCTGCACGATGCACTTCCCGTCGCCCTCGGTCGGCCACGTCAAGCGCTGGGACAACGGCTTCCGCCTCCAGCCGCTCGCCGAATAGCCCTTGAACTGTCATTGCGACCCGCGGGCCTCATTGCGGCGACGCCCCCCCTGCGGTGTCATTGCGAGCAACGCGAAGCAATCTCGACGTCCCATACTCCGCGGCGTCGAGATTGCCGCGGCGCCTGACGGCGCCTCGCAATGACAATGCGCGCATGTCGGCGAGACCCCGAAGGGGTTATTTCGCAGCCACAATTCCCCCGCCTGCGGCGCGGGCAGGAGGCCGTCCCGGAGCGGCCATTCATTTTGGAAGGCGCGGAAATCTCCTATAAGCACCCACCATTCAGGCTGTTCGGAATCTGCGGTCGCGCCGGCCCAACGGGCTTAGCCGCAAGAGCCGTAATATCGAACGGGTTCAGTCCTGCGGGAGACGCGCCCTTGACCTTCAGCTTTTCCGTCCCGGAAGATGTTCCATCGCTGACCCAAAGCTGCTCGCTCCCACTTGCGTCGAGGCCGTTGAAGAACACTCGATTCCCAACGACTGAGAAATACTTGGGGTTGAGTCCCTGGGAATAGGCGCCGGAGGCCTTAATATCTGTTGTTCCCCTCAACGTCCCGTTCGTTACCCAGAGGCTGATGCGACCCCCGGCGTCCATACCTGCGAAGAACGCTCTTTTCCCGAGAACGGTGAAATTGGCGTGCAGCAGGGAGTCTTTGCCGAATTGAGAGAATAACCCGCTGGAACAGGCACCCGAGACTGTCAATTCCTTTGTCCCAGCGGAGGTCCCGTCTGTCACCCAAAGATTGTTTAAAAAATGTGAGTCCGTTCCGACGAACAGCATCCTGTTACCGATAACAGTGAAATCGGCATACGATCCGGAACGAAGCAACTCAGACGACGCACCAGCAACGTTGAGTTCGGTGGTTCCGGCTTGGCTTCCGTCGGTCACCCAAAGATTGAGGTCGACACCTACGAACAGAGCCTTGCTGCCGAGCGCCTGAATCATCGCGAGGCTGGACAAAGGGGGGCCCACTTAAGCGGGCGAGTTCCTGCAACAGTCCCATCGGTTACCCAAAGGGTTACGCCTGTCACTCCAATACCCGAGAGCAGCGCGTGGTCCCCGAACACGGTGATCCCTCGTGGGTACAAAGATCCCGCTGACTCTCCCGCCGGTTTGAGCTCGTGCGTACCCCCTGTGGTGCCGTCGGTCACCCAAAGATTGGTATTTTCGCCCGCGTCCACGCCCGCGAATAACAACTTCTGGCCCAACGCGGTGAGATCAGGAGGAGTGCTTCCGTCTTCGAACAAGCCGAAGGAATTGGCGCCTCTAACCTTCAGCGAGCGAGTTCCCGCCGAAGTCCCGTCGGTTACCCATAGATCCGAAGGCCCATTCGGATCGTTGCCCGTAAACAGCGCCTTGGTGCCGAGAACGGTTATATTGGAAGGGAACAGAGGAGTATCGTTGAAAGGGTCCCGCAACTTCGTAAGCTGGATCGTACCCGCCGCGGTCCCGTCCGTCGCCCAGACACTGGAGCCAGAGTTGGCGGAGTCGCCCACAAACAGCGCCTTGCCGTTGAGGATTGCGAAGTACGGATCGCTACCGACTAGTCCGGAAGAAGCGGCCCCCTCAACAATCAACTCGCTGGTCCCCGCAGATGTTCCGTCCGTCACCCAGAGCTGGACGTGGCCATGTATGTCGGAGCCAGTGAAAACCGCCCGCGCCGCGGGTTTGGTCGCAGTTACGCCGGCCAACCAAGATCCCGGCTGTTCGGCCGCGGGGGGGGGGCCGCGTCAGCGCCGCCAGTTTGTTAATATTTGAGGTGTGTCCCGATATCATGAACATTTCCTCCTGATTCGAAAAATAAGACCCATAATATTTATCGTTTATTTCAACTAAAGTCAATCGAATCGAGCAGGCATCCGCCGAGTAAAGTGTTCACGCCTATGTCTGGCGAGCACGAGGTTCACCTGCGGGCGAGCGGCCATCCCCGCCGGTGGTAGGCGCCGTCCCAGAACAGGTATTCGTATTGGCAAGCGCGGGTGAAGGCGGCGAGCATTCGGGTACGGCCGGCCGGGGTCGTCGCGTCGGCGGCGTGGTCGGCGGTGGCGATGACGCGCTCGACCGCCTCGCCGAAATGCGGGTCGGCGTAGGTGTCGATCCAGGCATGGTAGGGGTTGTCGGCGGCGGCCCTGCCGGCGATGGCGCAGCCGACGTCCCAGTAGATCCAGAAGCACGGCAGGAGCGCCGCGACCAAGACTTCCCACGGCTCGTGATAGGCCGTGGCCAACAGGAAACTGGTGTAGGCGAGGCAGTCCGGCGCCGGCTCGGCGGTGGCGATCGTCGCCGGATCGACGCCGAATTCGCGCAGATAGCGCTCGTGCAATACCCGTTCGACGGCGACCGCACCCAATGCCGACTGGGCGAAGGCCTGCAAGGTCCCGGTATCGGGCGCCTTGGCCGCGGCGATCGCCAAGCAGCGCGAGAACTGGCCGAGATAAAGCGCGTCCTGCGTGACGTAATGCTGAAAGCGGTCGCGCGACAGCGTGCCGGCGGCGAGTTCGGCGTTGAACGGCAATGCGTGGATCGCCGCCCGCAGCGGCGCGGTCATTTGCCAGGCCTCGTCCGAAAAGCGGGTCATCTTCGGCGTCCCCCTGTTGCAAACGCCGACCGAGCTTGCGGCGCGCCCGCCATCCTGTCGAGAGGCGCCTGCCGGGTTCTTGCCTGGTGCGGACCATTCAGGCAACGATGGTCGATCGCACGTGGCGGAAGGGGAGGTGGGGCATGCTGGTGTTGACGGGCGGCAGGCTGATCGACGGGACCGGCGCCGGTCCGGTCGCGGGGGCGACGATCGTGGTCCGCGACGGGCGGATCGCCGCGATCGGCGGCGGCGCGCCCGGCGAATTGCCCGAGGACGCCGAGATTATCGACGTTTCCGGTATGACGGTCCTGCCCGGGCTGATCGACTGCCACGATCATCTGGCGATGCACGGCTACGATCTGGCGCGGCGCTGGGGGCTCGACGAGCCGCAAAGCACCCGCACCTTGCGCACCGCCAAGGTGCTGGCGACGACGCTCGCCGCCGGCTACACGACGGTGCGCGACGCGGGCGGGCTCGATGCCGGTTTCAAGCGGGCGATCGACGAAGGGCTGACCCCGGGGCCGAGGCTGGTCGTGTCGCTGGTCATCGTCTCGCCGATCGGCGGCATCGGCGACCGCACCAGCCCGTCCGGCTTCTCCTGCTGCGTGCCGAACGACCCGCTGTTGCCCGACGGCGTCGTCAACAGCCTCGCCGATGTCCGGCCGGTGGTCCGGCGGATCGTGCGCGCCGGCGCCGATGCGATCAAATGCGCGACGACCGGCGGCGCCAGCTCGCGGCCCGAGCACGGGCCGCGCGACGGCGCCTTCAACCTCGACGAGATGCAGGCCTTGGTCGAGGAGGCGCATGCGCTCGACCGCCGCGTGATGTGCCATGCGCTCGGCGGGCGCGGGTTGCGCATCGCGATCGAGGCCGGCGTCGATTCGATCGACCATGGCTGCTATCTCGACGAGACGCCCGAACTCCTCGACCAAATGGCCGAGCGCGGGATTTTTTTCGTGCCGACCTTTGCCGTCTACGACTACCACCGCCGATCGGCCCTGCCGCATGTCCGCGAGCGCGCCCGGCATCTCGAAGAGCACCACGCCGCGAGCCTGCGCCGGGCGCTTGCCGCCGGGGTCCGGATCGCCGCCGGGACCGACGCCGGCGGCCACGACCACCCGCCGAACGCGCTCGAGATCGCCTGTCTGGTCAAGGCCGGGATGGCGCCGTTGCAGGCATTGCGCGCGGCGACCGGCTGGGCCGCCGAGTGCATCGGGCGGGCCGGCGATCTCGGCACGCTCGAAAAAGGCAAGCTCGCCGATCTGATCGTCGTCGCCGGCGATCCGCTCGCCGATGTGGCGATCTTGCAGGACCCGGCGCGGATCGCGCTGGTGCTGAAGGGCGGGGCGATCGCCGCCGACCGGCTCGCCGCCGCGGCGCGGGCCTGAGATGCCGGCGACGACCCGTTCCGGCCGGCCGCTGGCGCTCGTCACCGGCGCATCGGGCGGCATCGGCGCCGATCTCGCCCGCGAACTGGCCGCGGACGGCTACGATTTGGTGCTGACCGCCCGCCGGACCGCGCCGATGCAGGCGCTCGCCGCCGAACTCGAGGGCCGCGGCGCCGCCGCCGTGGTCGATCGCCGCCGATCTGAGCCGGCCGGGCGCCGCCGCGGCACTCGCCGGCGAGCTCGAAGCGCGCGGCCTCGCGATCGACGTACTGGTCAACAATGCCGGGCTCGGCGGCGCCGGCCGGTTCGACCGCATGGACCCGGTCCGGGTCGGCGAGATGCTGCAGGTCAATGTCGTGGCCCTGACCGAGCTGACCCGGCTGCTGCTGCCGGGCATGGTCGCCCGCCGCCGCGGCAGGATCATGCTGGTCGCCTCGATCGCCGGCTTTCTGCCGGGGCCGGGGATGGCGGTCTATTTTGCGACCAAGGCCTTTGTGCTGAGCTTCGGCGAAGCGATCGCGCAGGAATTGCGCGGCACCGGCGTCACCGTGACGACATTGTGCCCGGGCGCCACGCAAACCGAGTTCTTCAAGGTCGCCGGGGCGGAAAGCGGCTCCCGGCGCGCGATGATGAGCGCCGCCGCTGTGGCCCGCATCGGCTGTCGCGGGCTCAAGGCCGGGCAGCGGGTGGTGATTGCCGGGCTGCACAACAGGCTGCTGGCCATGGGCAGCAGGTTCGCGCCTCATGCGCTCTCGCTGCCGGCCGTCGCCGCCCTGATGCCGCGCCGCTGAGCCCGGCGGCAGCGGCGGCGCGGTGGTCCCGTCGGCTGTCGCGTCGATCGGCGGCGGCCCTGGCAGGCTCGCTGCGGCGTTGCGGGCGGCGGCGCCGGCGATGCTGTTTGGCCTGCGGCTGTGGGCGTCGGTGTGCCTCGCGCTTTATGTCGCTTTCTGGCTCCAGCTCGACACCCCTTCCTGGGCCGGGACGACCGCCGCGATCGTCTGCCAGCCGCAACTCGGCGCGTCGTTGCGCAAAGGCTGGTTCCGGCTGATCGGCACCGCCGTCGGCGCGGTGGCGATCGTGCTCCTGACCGCTGTGCTTTCCGCAGCAGCGCTCTCCGTTTCTGGCGGGTCTCGCCTTGTGGGGCGGGCTTTGCGCGCTGGTGGCGACGGTACTGCGCAATTTCGCTGCCTATGCGGCGGCGCTTGCCGGCGTGACGGCGGCGATCATCGCCAGCGACGAGCTGGGCCAGATCGGCGGTCCCGGCGAACAGGCCTTCCTGTTGGCGCTGAACCGAACCAGCGAAATCTGGATCGGCATCATTTGCGCCGGGATCGTCCTGGCCGGCAGCGATTTCGGCACCGCGCGGCGCCGGCTGGCCGGTCAGATCGCCGCGCTCGCCGCCGAGATCACCGGACGCCTCGCCGGCGGGTTATTGCTGCTCGGACCCGAGCAGGCAAGAACCCGGGAGGTGCGCCGCGATCTGATCCGGCGTGTGATTGCGCTCGACCCGATTATCGATCAGGCGATCGGCAAATCCGCCAATCTGCGCTATCGTTCGAGTATCCTGCAAAGGGCGGTCGACGGCCTGTTCGAGGCATTGGCCGGCTGGCGCACCGCTGCCCACCGCTTGGAGCTGTCATCCGGCGACGAAGGCCGAAGGGACGGCGCGGCAATTCTCGAACATTTTCCGCCGGAACTGCGGTCTGCGCCGGTCGACGGCGCCGCTCCGGAATGGGTGACGGCACCTGCGCGTCTGGGCCGTGTTTGCACGGCGACAGCGAGTGGAATCGCCGAAATTCCGGCCGCCACGCCGTC
>CAVPBN010000005.1:0-65951 GCA_963701815.1 uncultured Alphaproteobacteria bacterium | reverse complement strand
AAGTTCAGGCGTCCGAGGCTCGCTACGGATTCGGTCTGCTGTGACGTCGGGGAATGCGGTGTCGGGCGTGACCGGCGCCTGTGGTCAGCCGCATGCGCGGAGTATCGCCTCCGATTGGTCCCACGCTTAAATCTATAATCTCAGCCGTTATGACTCCCACGTGTCGCTGACGCCTGGCACGCGCCTCGGTCCGTATGAAATTTCTGCCCAAATCGGAGTGGGCGGCATGGGTGAGGTCTACCGCGCGACCGACAACAACCTGAAGCGTCAGGTCGCGATTGAAGCTCTGCCGGCCGCGTTGGCGTCAGATGTCGAGCGGCTCGCCCGGTTTCAGCGCGAGGCCGAAGTGCTCGCGTTGCTGAATCACCCCAACATCGCGGCTGTCTACGGTCTCGAGCGGTCGGACGGTGTGGCGGCGCTGGTCATGGAATACGTCGAGGGCCTGACGCTGGCCGATCGCATCGCTCAGAACAGGATTCCGCTCGACGAAGCGTTGCGGATCGCGCGGCAGATTGCGGACGCGCTCGAAGCTGCGCACGACCAGGGCATTGTCCATCGCGATCTCGAACCCGCCAATATCAAGGTGCGACCTGACGGGACGGTGAAACTGCTGGATTTCGGGCTGGCGAAGGCAGTTGATTCGGCGTCGGGTTCCGAAAATCACGCGTCGGCACGGGACGTCACGAACTCGCCGACGATCACGCGCCCGCCCACCTTCGCCAGGGCTACGGTGGGCAGGCCATGACTGACATCGGAACGATCTTCGGCACGGCGGCTTACATGTCGCCGGAACAAGCGAGGGGCACACCCGCGGACCAGCAGGCGACATCTGGGCCTTCGGTGTGGTCCTCTCGGAGATGGTCTCCGGCCGAAGGCTGTTCGACGGGGAAACGATCTCCGACACGATTGCGGCGGTGCTGACGCGCGAGCCCGATTTGACGGCGTTCCCCCCGCCCTTCGCCGGCTGGTCCGTTTGTGTCTCGCCAGGGATCCGTGACAACGGCTCCGACACATCGGGGACGCGCTGGCGCTCGTGGACGATTCATCGGCGACCGCGATGCCCGACCGCGCGCCGCGAGTCTGGCCGTGGATGTTCATGGCCGCATCCGTTCAGTTCGTCGCCGTAGCAGTGGCCGTGACCTGGCCGTCGCTTCGCCCGCACGCGGTCAATGACGAAGTCACGAAGTTTTACGTCGACGCGCCGCCCGGCACCGCGTTCAACCACACGTACACGGCCGCGTCAATCCGCCAGACGGCCGCCAAATGGTGTTTCGCATCGCCACGGCGAACGAAGCGCCGGCGCTGTGGCTTCGGCCACTCGACTCACTCGACGGCCGACGGATTGCTGGTCTCGGATATTCCGGTTACCTCGTCATTGCGATTGCTCGCCGATCGGACCGCCGAAGCGTTGCTCGGGGTCGTCCTGGCGCTCGACGCGGTGGCGCTGCTGGCTGGCGACGCCTCCCGCCCCCGCCCGCGTCATCGGCTCGCCCGGCTGCGCGTGCCGGATTGGCTGCCGCCATTGGTCAATGGCGGGCGCGGATTGGTCACGATCGGCATCGTCGCCGTGTTCTGGATCGTCACCGGCTGGCCGGGCGGCGGCGGCGCCATCACCTGGGCGGCGATCGCCGTCATCACCTTTGCCCCACGCGCCGACGAAGCCTACGCGACGGCGTTGAGCTTTATGAGCGGCGCCGTTCTTGCCGCTGTTGCCGCCGCAATCGTCAAATTCGCAGTATTGCCGGGCGTCGCCGGCTTTACCGGCTTCGCCCTGGTCATCGGCCTGTGGCTGGCGCCGGCCGGCGCGCTGATGACCCAGCCTCGGCAGAACGCGATGTTCGCGGCGATGGCGGCGCTGTTCGTGCCGTTGCTCGGGCCGCAGAACCAAATGAACTACAATACGGCCGAGTTCTACAATTCGGCGCTGACGATCGTCGGGGGGTTAGGGACGGCGGTGCTGGCGTTTCGCCTGTTGCCGCCGTTGTCCGCCGCATTCCGCACACGCCGGGTGTTGGCGTTCACATTGCGCGATCTGCGCCGACTGGCCGTCGCAGCGATACCCCCGCCGCCCGAGGCCTGGACCGGGCGCTGCTACGGCCGCTTTGCCGCACTGCCCGAGCAGGCCGTGTCGGAGCAGCGCGCCTGGCTGGTCGCGGCGCTTTCGGTCGGCGTCGAGATCATCCGGCTGCGCCGTTTACCCGCACGCCACGACACCACCGCCGAGCTCGATCGCGCATTCGCCGCCATCGCCCGGGGCGACAGCGGCGTCGCGATCGACGTCCTGGCGCGGTTGAATCGCCGCCTTGCCGCGTCGACCGCCGATGACGAGACTACGTCGGATGGGCTGCGCGCGAGAGCCGGCATCCTTGCAATCGCGGAAGCGCTCGCCCAGTATCCCTCGTATTTCGACGCGGCGCC
This sequence comes from uncultured Alphaproteobacteria bacterium, assembly GCA_963701815.1. Lineage (GTDB taxonomy): Bacteria > Pseudomonadota > Alphaproteobacteria > ATCC43930 > CGMCC-115725 > AP-15. The sequence goes on along the minus strand of CAVPBN010000005.1, from coordinate 63,533 downwards.
GGCGTGAGCTTTACCGAAATCGATCTGTTTGGCGTCTATCTGGCGCCGATGGCGGTGATGATGATCGGCGCTTGGCTGATCCTGGCCCCGTTGCGCCGGCTTGCCGATCATTTCGATATTGAGCGGCATGTCTGGCATCCCGCATTGTTCGTTTTTGCCGTCTACATAATCATCCTGTCGTCGATCGTTTTGTTGACGATGCGCTGGGCCGGCCGGTGACCGACGTCAAATCGCGGTCGGAGCCGCTGGCCAGACCGGACGAGCCGGCGGGATTCCGTGCCCCGCAGCCGATCGCTGCCGGACGGACCCGGCGCAGGCTACGGGTTCTGCCGGTTGTGGTGACGCTCGGCACCGTGGCGCTCGCGGCGCTCTTCGGAATCGCGATGTGGAACGCCTATATGGGCGCGCCCTGGACCCGCGACGGCACGGTGCGCGCCTATGTCGTGACGATGGCGCCGCAGGTCGCCGGGCAGATCGTCGAATTGCCGGTCGCCGACAACCAGCTGGTCAAAAAGGGCGACCTGTTGATGACGATCGACCCGACCAACTACAAGATCGCCGTCAGCCTCGCCGAGGCCGCCTTGCAGCGGGCGCAGGTCGACATGCAGAACGCCGAGCGCGAAGCCAAGCGCCGGGCCGAGCTGACCACGCTCTCGACCACGGTCGAGGAGCAGCAGACCTATGAAACCGACGGCCCTCGCCGCGCAGGCCACCTATCAGCAGGCGACCGCCAACCTGAACCAGGCGCGGGTCAATCTCGAACGCACGCAGATCCGCTCGCCGGTCAACGGCTATGTGACCAACCTGTTGGCGCAACTCGGCGATTACGCGACGGTCGGGCAGAACCAGATCTCGCTGGTCGACGCCGATTCCTATTGGGTCGACGGCTATTTCGAGGAGACCAGCCTCGACCGGATCCGCGACGGCGACCCGGCGACGATCAAGCTGATGGGCTACCATCGGCCGTTGCGCGGCCATGTCGGCAGCATCGCCCGCGCCATCAACGTCGCCAACGCGCAACCCGACCGCCAAGGGCTCGCCTCGGTCAACCCGATCTTCACCTGGGTGCGGCTGGCGCAGCGCATCCCGGTGCGCATCCACATCGATCATGTGCCGCAGGGCGTGCGCCTCGTCGCCGGCATGACCGCCACCGTGCAGATCGATGCGCCTCCCGCCGCGGCGGCGAAGTAGGAGAGGATCGGCCCGGACGCCGTCCACACCCCCCAAGTCGACGCCGTCCGTTACTGGTTGAGCACGACGTTGAGGATGGCGCTGTTGCCGTCATCGACGGCGCGCAATGCGTTGCGGATCGCGCCCGGGAGTTCGGCGGGCTTTTCGACCCTCTGGCCGTGGAAGCCGAAGGGGCGGCCGAGTTCGGCGTAGTCGGGGCCGTCGATCGTGACGCCGTGCCAGATATCGGCGTCCTGGGCGACGCCGTCGGGGTAATGGTGCAGGTGGCCCGCCTGCATCGCGCGGTATTGGCCGTTGTTGAAGACGATGATCAGGACCGGCAGGGCATTGGCCTTCGACGCGCCCAGAGCCTGGACGACCGGGTTGTAGAGAAACGAGCCGTCGCCGATCAGTGCCGCCACCGGACGCTGCGGCGCTGCCGAGCTTGACGCCGAGCGCCATGCCGAGCCCCTGGCCGAGGCCGCCGCCCGGGCGGAAGAAGCTTTGCGCCCGCGACCAGGGGAGATGCTGCTGCAACATGCCGGCATGGGTGATGGTCTCTTCGACATAGATCGCATCGGACGGCATCGCCTCGCGCAATGCGCCGACGACCGCCGACGGCTCGATCCGGTCGCCGGTCATCGCCTTGGCCTCGGCGGCGAGCTGAGCGGCGGCGGCGCGCTCGTGCTCCAACCGCCACAGCGCGCGCCGGTCGGCAAACTCGGCGGCGGCGACGCCGCCCGCCCGCGCCGCCTCGACCAAGAGCCGCAACGAGGCGGCGATCTCGCCCTCCAGATAATGGTCCGCCTGCTGGCTCTGATAGACCATCGTCCCCTTCAATGGGTTTTCGTCGATGGCGACGATCGTGCCGCTGGTCGGGACGCGGCTCGGCGGATACCAGGGCGCCTTGCAGCCGACCAGCAGGACCAGATCGGAATCCTTCAGAAAAGGATCGATCGCGGTGCCGAGGAACAGCTCATGGTTCTTCGGGAAATTCGCAAAGACGGCGCCGCGTCCGCTGCCGATCGGGATGCCGTACAATTCGGCAAACTCGACCAGGGCGGCAAACGCGGCCGGATCGCGCCCGGCGGTATCGGCGAGAATGACCGGGTTGCGCGCGTTGATTATCAACTCGGCGATCTTCTCGACATCGGCGTCCTTGGCCCGCGTCCTCGGCGCCGGCGGAATCTGGCGCGCCTTTTCGGGCGGCGTCCATTCCTGCAGCATGACCTCGAGCGGCGCGTTCAGATAAACCGGCCCTCTCGGCGTGCGCTGCGCGAACTCGCCGGCGCGCACGACATGCTCATAGAGCGTGTGCACGCTGCCCACCTGCGTCGCCCATTTCGTCACCGGCTCGACGAGGCGCTGCGGCCCGCCGACGATGCTGAGGCTGCGATACCATTGCGGCTCGATCGCGAGCTTCGGGTCCTCGCCCAGGCTGATCGACTCGCCCGACAGGATGACCATCGGCACCTCGGCGAGCAGCGCCGAATGGATGCCGGCCGAGCCCTTGCAACAAACCGGCGCCGGCATGCAGCAGCACCGCCTGCATGCGGCCGGTGACCTGCGTGTAGCCCATCGCGATGTCGACGGCGAGCGTCTCGTGCCAGCAATCGATATAGCGCGGTCCGGCCTTCTGGTTGACCTTTTGGCGGGCGAGCGCTTCCCAAACCGGCGACCATTCGGAGCCCGGCGAGGAGATGACGTAGTCGACGCCCAAACCGCGAAACGCCTCCAGGATCGCCTCGCCGCCGTCGCAATACTGCTTCATCGCCCAGTTGCTCCCGAGGCCCCAGATTACGCGAACGACTCGGTCAGCGCCGAATAGACCAATGTGCGCAAGTCCCGGCGCAAGGTCAGGCGAGTCTCGCTGCCGATCACCTGGGTCATGAATACGACGGTCAGCTCTTCTTTCGGATCGATCCAGAACGCGGTCGCGGCGGCGCCGCCCCAGAAATATTCGCCGAGCGAGCCGGGCAGGCGGGTCTTGGCGACATTGACGTTGACCCCGCAGCCGAGCGAAAAGCCGACCCCGGCATAGCCGCTTTCGCTGAACATCCCGGCCAATGCCAGGTCGGCGATCTCCCTGCCTTCGGGCAGGTAGTTCAGGCTGAACAGCGCCACCGTCTTCGGGCTGAGGATCTGCACGCCGTCGAGGGTGCCGGCGTTCAGCATCATGCGGCAGAAGCGCAGGTAATCGTGCGCCGTAGACACGAGCCCGCCGCCGCCCAATTCGAGTTTCGGCGGCTCGGCATAGGTGCTCTCGCGGGCGCCGTCCTGCAATTTGAGGCCGGGGCCCCTGCTCTCGGGCTGATAGCAGCAGGAAAGACGTTCGATTTTGTCCGGCGGCACCCAGAATGCGGTGTCGTTCATGCCGAGCGGCTCGAACAACCGCGTGCGCAGGAACTCGCCGAACTGCATGCCCGACAATTTCTCGACGAGGTAACCGAGCACGTCGATCGCCACGGAATAGTTCCAGGCGGTCCCGGGCGAGAAATCGAGTGGGATCTGCGCCAGCTGTTCGACCATGCCCCGCAGCCCGCCGGGGGTCTGGCGGTCGGTCACCTTGGCTTGGCGATAAGCGGCGTCGACGGCGGTGCGGTTCATAAAGCCGTAGGTAAGACCCGAGGTGTGGGTCGCGAGGTCGACGACCTTCATCGGCCGCAGGGCGGGCGTCGTGATGAAGCTGGGCGCCGCGCCGGCCAGCAGCGAGGGCACGCCGCTGGCGTAGACGCCGAGGTCCTTCCAGGCGGGAAGGTGGCCGTGGACGGTGTCGTCGAGGCCGATCAGCCCCTCTTCGACCAGGATCATCAGCGCGACCGCGGTGATCGGCTTGCTCATCGAGTAGATGCGGAAGATCGCGTCCTCGCGCATCGGCTTGCCGCGCTCGATGTCCATCTGCCCGCAGATGCCGGTATGGACGAGATGACCCTTGCGGTAGATCTGGGTCAGCATGCCGGGAAGCCAGCCGCCGTCGACATAACGGCGCTTCATGACTTGATCGAGCAGCGCCAGCCGCGCCGACGACATGCCTACCGTTTCGGGTTTCATCGGGGTCCTCCTCCAGGGCGCGCCGTTTGTCGCGCGCCGTCCGCTGAACGGCTAGGAATTCGGGTACATGCGGGCCTTGATTGCCTCGAGTCGCGCAATCAGGGTCGGGTCGACGATCCGCCTGAACCGCGGCACCTCTTTTCCCTGCCGCTCGGCCGGTTCGAAAAACATGTGCAGCGGGCGCAGGTCGAAGAGTCCGCCGTTCCGGTAAGCATAGGCTTCCTCGTATAACGGCCGGTATACCTGCATGAAGGCATCTTCGGTGCGGCAACCGTGTTCGGTGTGGTGGCCGACCCCGTAAATATAATACGCATAATTATTTATCGGCCCGTCGGGGTCGTGCTTGAAGTGGTAGTAAAACCCGGGCTCGGGCAGCTTTGCCGGAGGCGGTATGTCGTACGCCATATCGTCGTCCCGTGCGCGCATCGGGGCGCGGCCCTGCCGCCATCGCTGCGCTCGCCGGCGATGACCAAATCCCCGCCTTGCCCCGCATGCATTCGGGGCAAGGCGGTCCGTTCAACCGAGCGGAGTCAGGCGGCCGGCGGGAAGAATACCAGCGAGCGCACCTCGATGCTTTCCCGCGGCGGCGCGTCGGGGGTCAGCGGGTTCTCGAACGAGGTGTGGAACGACAGGCGGGCGCGACCGTCATCGGCGCTGTCGTGCACCCGGATGAACAGCACCTCGTCGGTCTGCATTTCCGAGAAATAATACCAGCGGTGCGCCGGGTTGTACGCGACTCTCGAGGTCTCGCCGCGGACATGAGCGTAGACCAGATCGCTGGCGATCAGATCGGCGTCGGTAAAGCTGCGCGCGTCGCAGAGGGCGAGCGGCGAATCCTGCACCGGCCCGCGGACCGGGCGCCACACATTGACGATGCCGAAGCGGTGCTTCAGCAATTCCTCGGCATCGGCGCCGAGATGGTCGCGCACCCGGCGGGGCGCGGAGTTCACCGTATGGTCGTTGTGCACCTGACGCGACGGCACCGGCATGCCGGGCCGCGTCGCGTTGCGCACGTTGTGGTCGAAGACAAATACGCGGCTGGCGCCGAGCTTGTCCTTCAGCAGGCGCTCGACTTCCGGGTAGTAGACGCGTTTGATCTCCTCGGGCGAATAGAAATCGGCGACGGATGTCGGCGCCTTGACCAGGGCAAAGCCGTTGCGGTCGAGCGTGAACTCCGATTTACGGCCGCGCGCGTCCTCGATCGTGACGTCGCGCGGGTCCTCGATGCCGTTCCAGCGCGGCACGCCGGGCGGCGGTTCGATGCGGTAGCTCGCCGGCTTTTCAGCGCCGCGCTGCAGGTAATAGAGTGTCGAGGTCAGGGTCGTCGGGGCTATGGCGGCATCCAGCGGCATGATTGTACTCCTCCGATGTTGCGCTCGCTTTTGGCGGCATTCAGCCTCGGCCGGTCACGGTACGAACCGCGTCGAGGCATCGCACGGTCTCACTTCTCCACGCCATCGCGCGGGTGTCAATCGTGCTTACAAGACGGGCAGGTGCAGAAAGCTGATTTGACAAGGACACAGTGTGTATTCTTGGCGCTGTCAGGACGGTCGGCGGAGCCGGCGGCGCCTCCGCAGCCCGAGCAATGAACCGACCGGGTAAGACGATCAATGGCGGGGAAGGGGCGTGACGCGTTGTCGACGTAGACCCATTACCGGTGACCAATGCGGCCGGCCGCGCCGATTTACGGCTTGCAGGAAACCGCCATGACGCAGGACCCCACCGATCGAGGCTTGCCGCCGATCCTCGCCGGCAAGGATTACGACGCGGCATCGGTGTTCGAGGCGGCCAATCTGCTGCGCGAGGCCCGCCGACAAAAGAGGGTCGCCGAGATCCCGGTGCCCGAGATCTGCGTGCTCGATCCCGATGGCGACATTCTGCGCGCGCTGCGGCATGCAGGGCGCGCCGAGCGGTCTCCCGGCTGGGCCTGCTATCATACGGAGCTCTACGAATTCGATCACGAGGGCGAGCGGTTCGGGATAATCGGCTGCGCCGTCGGCGCCTCATTTGCGGTGTTGCTCGCCGAAGAGCTGTTCGTCTCCGGTTGCCGCTTTCTGGTCAGCATGACCTCGGCCGGACAGATCCATCGGCGCGGCGCAAGCCCCTACTTCGTGCTGATCGACCGAGCGTTGCGCGACGAGGGCACGAGCTACCATTACCTGCCGCCTGCCGAATTCGTCGAGGCCGATCGTCAGCTCGCCGCAGCGGCCATGCAAGCGTTGGAGGGCGCCGGGCAGACGGTCTATCGCGGCGCCGCCTGGACCACCGACGCGCCCTTTCGGGAGACCGCGGCGGCGATCGAGCGGGCGCGCGCCCGCGGCATTCTCGCCGTCGAGATGGAGGCGGCGGCGCTCTACGCCTTTGCCGCCGCGCGCGGCAAGCCGGTGCTGTGTTTCGCCCACGTCACCAACCAGATGGCGATCGCAAGCGGCGATTTCGAAAAGGGCGAGGCCCAGGGCAGCGCCGCCGCGCTCGCGGTCATCGCCGGCGCAACCCGCAGCTGGCGGGCGGCGGACCAAGCCTGCGCGAGCGGAGCCTGAGCGGGGGACGATGTCCGATCGTCGCCGAGTTGGGCGCATATCGCCGTCGACGGCTGCCGATTGGCGGCGGAGAGGCGATCTATCCGCCGTTCGCCGCCCTTGGTTTAGGGCGCCGGCGCGGGCGAGGCAGCATATTCCCTCGACCCTCGACCCTCCTGATGGGGAGCGACCACAATGACGCCGAACCCGTTGACCGATTTCGCCCATTTCATGCTGCGACCGGGTTGGCCGACCTACGTCTTCTGGGTACTTCTGATCGCCAGCGTCGCGATCGCCGTCTATGTCCTCGCCACGATGCCCGAGCAACGGCGCGTCGTTCATCTCGGCAATTGGGCCTGCCGCGTCGTCATCGGCGGGATGTGGTGGCAGCAGACGCTGTGGAAATTGCCGCCCTATTACACCGACGACGGCAAACCCGCCGGCACCAACGAGCTCGCCCATTATCTGACCGTCGAGGGAAAATCAGCCGCCATCCCGGTGCTGAAGGATTTCGTCAATCACGTGGTCTCGCCGCATTTCTACCTGTTTGCGCCGATCATCTACGCCGCCGAAGCGCTGACCGCGGTATCGCTGATCCTCGGTCTGTTCGTCCGGCTGTGGGGCGCGATCGGCGCGCTGCAGTTCCTCAATCTGTGGCTCGGCCTCTACAACGACTGGTATGAGTGGCCGTGGACATATTTCTTCGCGCTCGTGCTTCAGGTCATCTTTGCCTTGCATCGATATGGCCGCAGCCTCGGCGTCGATGCGATCCTCACCGCGCGACCGGGCCGCAGCCGGTTGCTCGATTGGGTAAGCTGAGCTGACGGGAACGCCATGCTCCCTCAGAACGCACGGAAGTCGGACATTCGCTTGGTGGCGGCTCGGGACCGAACACGGATGTTCGGCGGTCTCGATTGATATTTTCCAGTCGGAAAGAGCGCGGCGTCTGCGCGGCAGGCAGAGCACATGTTCGCATCACCGGAAAATCATGGTCTGGAAAACGCGGGCTGGGTGTGCCACGGTGAGGCCGAGATAGCCGGAGGTGCTGCCATGAGCCAATTCGAGGTCGCCGACCATAACGTCACTGCGGGTACGGAAAGAGCATCGACGGCCTATGTGCCGCCGCTTCAGCGCACGGAAGGGCAGCCGCCGCCGATGGCGGCGCATGGCGGCCTGTCCTACATGTCGTTTGCCCGGGACGGCGATGCGGGGACCGCCGCGGCGATCCAGGACGCGCTCGCGGAGATCGCCGAGGGCGAGGGTCCGCGCGTTACCGACACGATCGCCAAGGCGCCGCCGGGCCCGATCAAGACCAAATGGGGCCTCGGGTTCCGCGACTACGACGAGTGCGTGAACTACATTCGCGAGTCGAACAGCATCAAAGCCCCGCCGGGCGGCGTCGCGTTGCCGCTGCCCTATACGGTCTACGAGCGGCCGACCTATTCCGTGGTGCCGTCCAACGCCATCTGGCGGGACCCGGCGCGCGCCGACGTCGCGGTAATCCTGCGCCAGAATGAGCAGGGCAACCGCCGGCGGGACCTCTACTTCCCGCAGGTGCTGCGCGATGCGCGGCGCATCGGCGAGTACTATCCGGGCCTCTCGCCCAGCAGCCCCGAATGCATGGACCGGCTCGGGCTGTCGCTGGCGCACCTCGAATCCAAGTGCACCAACATCTACGACGCGGCGGAGGTGGAGCGCGTCTATTATCCGGAGATCGAGAAGCTGCTCCTCGAGTTCTTTCCGGATGCGACCGACGCGCTGGTCTATAACCACGACGTTTTCGACAAGGACTACACGGGCGACCGCACGGAGGACCAGGACGGCAACAACCCGGGTGTGAACGCCAATTACGCCAACCTGGTGCACAACGATTTGAACGACAACAGCGGGCGCGTGCGCTGCCGCGAACTGCTGACCAAAAACTTGCGGAACTTTGGGCGCACGCAGCACTACACCGAGGAAGAGGCCGACGCGAAGATGTCGCGCCGGTTCATGTCGATCAACCTCGCCAGGCCGATCGAGACCATCGAGCAGTTCCCCTTTGTGCTCTGCGCCTGGCCCTCTTTCGCCGACCAGCCCTATATCACCAACTACCGGATCTATGACGACCGGGTCGGCGAGACCACCCGCTTCACCTACCGTCCCGACCACGAGTGGTACTGGTTCCCCCAGCAGAAGACGACCGAGGTCTCGATGCTCAAATGCTATGACTCGGTTACCGACGGCTCGGTCTCGCGCTGGTCGTTCCATACCGCCTGCATCGACCCGACCGCGCCCCGCGATGCCCGGTGCCGCAAGAACGTCGTCGTCCGCTCCTTTGTCTTCTTTTAGGAAGACAGGAAGAGTCAGCAACTCACTTTCTGAGGAGAGACCGTAATGTTCAGCCATATTATGATTGGCAGTAACGACATCGCCCGGTCGAAGAAGTTCTACGATTCGCTGTTTACAGCGATCGGCGGGCAGCCCGGCGCCGAGGTGCGCGAGGGCCGACTGGCCTACACTCACAACGGCGGCCGCTTCATGGTGACCAAGCCGAACGACGGCAAGCCGGCCAGCTCGGCCAATGGCGGCACGATCGGCTTTTCGGTAGGCGATCCCAAACTGGCTGAAGCGTGGCACAAAGCCGGGGTCGCCAATGGCGGCACGTCGATCGAGGACCCGCCGGGTGTGCGTCCAAATGGGGCATATCTCGCCTATCTTCGCGATCCCGATGGAAACAAATTGGTTGCGGTTGCTCGTCCGGCTGCCTGATTCTCTCTAGAGCTGGAAGAGAACCGTCCTGAGGGGGCGGTTCTCTTCCAGGCGTTCACCGAATTCCGGTGCGCTTCGCGCTCGTCGCTATCCGAACAGCTCGCCGAGATCCTAATGTGCGTCCCGTTCGGGCTAGCCCGTGAATGGATAAACCGGCATCGGGCGTACCGTGTTGCGGCGCGCCCGATCCCGCTCCCAAGATCTCCGGGTGGCACTTGGACCGGTTCCCACCGACGAACCTGAGTGTCGACTGTCGGCCCGGTCAAGCAGTGGGTCGAGCCCGCGCATGACGACTTTCGGTCGGTTCGCGGTCGAGATGCGACAACCCATTACCATTTCCCGGGCAGCCCTGCATGAGCCGGGTACGGATGGGTCGGGCGATCGTCATGGCATGCCGAATGGCTGAATTTATCCCCTAATCGACGCCGGCGGAGCCGGCCAGCCGGACCAGGTCGTCGCGTCCCTTCAGCATGTCGTCGAGCGATCCGAAGGCGTTCATGTAATGGCCGGCAAAGCCGTTGCCCTCGATTCGCCGGAACATGTCGGCGAAATCGATGTCGCCGCCGCCCGGGCGCAGATGCTCTTCGAAGCCGTTGCGCCGGCTGTCGGCGAGGCGGACCTCCTCGACCCGGCGCATGTCGATCGCGTCGACAAAGCCGGCGATGCCGTCGGGCACCAGATGCGCGTGGTTGACCGTGAACGACAATTTGAACGCCGGCGAATGGATCTGCTCGACGTAATAGCGCCATTCCTCGACCGTGTGCGCGAGATAGTGCACCTCGGCCGTTTCCGGTTCCTTGTTCAGGTTTTCGAGCAAGACCAGCGCGCCGTGGATCTCGGCATGGCCGACGACCCGCTTCAGCCGTTCGAGCCCGGCGGCCATGCGCATGGCCTTGTCCGAGGTAAAGTGAAACCCGGCATGCATGACGATCCATTCGGCGCCGAGTTTCGGGGCGATTTCGACATAGGCGTTCAGGTAGCGGTCGACGGCCTCGCCGACATAGGGCGCATATTCGGCGACATTGACCGCCGAAGCGGTGTGCAGCCCGAGATGCACCCGGTGTCGCCGGCAGGCCTCCCTGATCCGGGCGGCGCGGGCGGCGTCGAAGCTGGTCAGCGCATTCGCCCCGGTGTCGAGCTGGATGTCGATCCAGCGCACCTCGTGCGCCGCCGCCCAGTCGATCGCCGCTTCGAGTTCGAGCTTGCGGCCGACATCGATGCCGATCCGGTCCTTTAGTGTCATGCGCGTTGCTCCTTCCAGCGCCGCCGGACTGGCGAGCCGCGGCCCGACGCGCTATTTATAGCCCGACGCGCTGTTTATAGATCGACAAGCGCAAGCTCGGTCAGCCTTCGGAGCAGATCATGGCAGACGGAACATCCTACGTGGCGCCCGGGGCGCCGGCGGCGGCGGTGACCCCGGTCGGGCTCAACCACCTCGTCATCAATGTGCGCGACATGGAAGAGTCGCACCGCTTCTGGACCGAGATTCTCGGCTTCAAGCAGGTCGGCCAGTCGAGCCGCCGCAATATGCGCTTCTACAGCGGCGACCATGACGGCCGGATGAACCACCACGACATCGCATTGGTCGAGAACCCGAACCTGCCGGCGCCGCCGGCGGACTGGGCGATGTTCGACAGCCCGGTCGCCGTCAACCACATCGCGATCGCGATGCCGGACCGCGAGGCGTGGCTGAAGCAATTGGCGTTTTTGCGCAGCAAGGGCGTCAAATTTCAGCGCCGGGTCAATCACGGCATGACCCACAGCCTCTACATCAGCGACCCGAACGGGTACGGGGTGGAGGTATTGTACGAGCTGCCGCGCGAGGTCTGGGGCGACAACATCCAAGGCGCGCTCGATTACGCCGAGCCGGTGCCGACCGAGGGCGACGCCGCTTTCGCCGACGACACCGACTACCCGGTCTTCGGCGCGGCCAAGGGACCGGCGGCGAGCTGAGCCGCCGGATCTCGCGCTGATCCCGGCGGGTCCTCGACGGGATGTCGGGCGGGCGCGGGCCGGAAACCCGCGACCGGCGCCGCGCTGGTCAGTTCATGCCGTAAAAGCCCAGGGCGCCGCCGGCCAACACCTGATGCTTCGCCGCGGCGGTCAACGGCCCGAGCCGGTCGCGGACCATCTGCGGCGCGCCCGGGAAGAAGCCGTCCTGATGCGGATAATCGGTCGCCCACATGATCTTGTGCGGGCCGATATAGTCGGCCAGCACGGCGATGCTGTTCTCGACCGGCTCGAACGAAATCCAGCAATTGCGCTGGAACAGCTCGCTCGGCCGCATCTTCGGCGCGGTATCGTTGAAGCCCTGGTCGTCGAAATGCCGGTCCATGCGGTCGAGCCAGGGCGCGATCCAGCCGCCGCCCAATTCGAGGAACGCGACGCGCAACCGCGGGTGACGGTCGACGACGCCGCCCCAGATCACGCTCATCGCCGCCAGCATCATCTCCATCGTGTGGCTGATCATGTGGCGCGCCGCGCGGTCGCCCTCGAAGCGGTCGACGCCGACGGTCGGCATCGCGTTGGTCGAGCCCTCGTGAAAGCCGATCGAGAAGTCGAGTTCCTCGGCCATCGTCCAGAACGGCTCGTACATCGGGTCGCTGATCATCTTGTTGCCGTGATACGGGTTCGGCCGCAGGAAGCCGCCGCGCATCCCGAGCGCCTCGCGGGCGTAGCGCATCTCCTCGATCGCGAGCTCGACCGACTGCATCGGCAGCATCGCCACCCCGAACAGCCGGTCGGGGTAGGGCTTGCAGTAATCGGCGAGCCAGCGGTTGTAGGCGCGGCACATCGCGGCGGCGAGACGGGGGTCGGCGACGGCGCCGGCGAACAGGCCGAGGCTCGGATAGAGGAAAGCGGCGTCGATCCCGTCGGCATCCATGTCGACGATGCGCGCATGCGGGTCGAACCCGCCCTTCTTCCCCTCGGCATATTTCAGGCTGTCGGGCTTGACGTCGCCCTGCCGCACGCCGACCGAGCCGAGGCTGCCGATCCCCCGCGGATTGCCCAGCAATTTGCCCTCGACGCTTGAGGCGCTCCTTGCCGTTCTCGTCGATGACAAACCGCGGCCGGCGCTCGCGGAATTCGGGATCGATGTATTTGTCCCAAAGATCGAGCGGTTCCAGGATATGGCCGTCGGCATCGACGACGTTGTAGGTCCGGGTCATCGGCATTTCCTCGGATGCAATCAGATCCTGCGGCATGGTAGCGCAGCCGCAGATCGGATACGAGTCGGAGCGCCACCCAGCATGGCAAACCAGCCATGCTTCAGCCCATGCAGATGATCGCGCAAGCCGCTTTCGAAAACCGGCGCGCAGTGTTGCGGAAGAAACGAGAGGAAGAGCGATGGCGGTAGTTGCCCTTGAGGTAGAGACTCGACAGCAGCTCGCCGGCGGCCGGGATTTTGGCGATGTCGGGCGCTATGCCCAACTCGACGGCACGGTTCATTTCGCCGTCGATCCGGCCCACCCGCTGAACCGCGGGATCACAGATATCGACCTCGCTCCGCGCGACGGCGACGGCCAAGTGCATTTCTCCGCGGATATCCGCATTTTGACCCCCGAAGATCCCCGGCGCGGCAATCATCGCCTGTTGTTCGACGTGCCGAACCGCGGCAACCGCCTGGCGCTCGCCGCCTTCAATCGCGTCCCGCGACCGATCAACCCGGGCGCGCCGACCGATGCCGGCGACGGGTTCCTGATGCGCCACGGCTACACCGTTGCGTGGTGCGGCTGGCAGCACGACGTGCCGGCGGCGGAAGGACTGATGCGGATCAGGGTCCCGGAGGCGCAGCGGGGAGGCAGCCCGATCTCGGGCAGGCTGCTGGTAAGCTTCCAGCCTAACGCTCCAAGTCAGGTCCAGCTGCTCTCCGATCGCGGCCACCGCCCCTATTCGTGCAGCAGGCTCGATGACCCCGAAGCCATCCTCCTGGAGCGCGACGGCGGCGATGCCCGCCCGCGATTGGTCCCGCGCCGAGAATGGTCCTTCGCCCGGCTGGAAGCCGGACGGGTCGTCCCCGACCCCGATCACGTCTATCTCGCCGCAGGTTTCGCGCCGGGCAAGGTCTATCACGTCATCTACACGACGACGGGCGCCCCGGTGATCGGGCTGGGTTTGCTGGCGGCGCGCGACACCGTCGCCTTTTTGCGCCACGGCGCCGCCCGCGCCGGCAATCCCTGCGCCGACGAGATCCGGCATGCCTATGCCTTCGGCGCATCGCAGAGCGGGCGCTATCTGCGGCAATTCCTCTATCTGGGCCTCAACGAGGACGAAGCGGAGCGCATCGTCTTCGACGGCATGCTCGTCCACATCGCCGGCGGCAAACGCGGCGGCGATTTCAACCAGCGCTTTGGCCAGCCCTCCGCGTCATTGCACCCGACGATGAGCAACGCCTTTCCGTTCAACGACACGGTTGGCGCCGACCCGGTCACCGGGCGCAGCGACGGCCTGCTCGAACGCCTTGCGGCCCGGCGCCGGGTCCCCAAGATCTTCTTTACCAACTCGTCGACCGAATATTGGCGGGGCGACGCCTCGCTGATCCACACCGACGCCGAGGGCGCTCGGGATGTTGCCCCGGCCGCATCGTCGCGCCTCTACCATTTCGCCGGCGCGCAGCATTCCGCCGGCACACTGCCGCTGACCGACACCAACCCGGTCGACGGCGCCCGCGGCCAGCAGGCGCTCAATTCGCTCGATTACAACCCGTTGCTGCGCAATGCGCTGGTGCGGATGGACCGCTGGGCGAGCGGCACCGAAGATCCCCCATCGAGCCGGTACCCGCGCCTCGTCGATGGCACGGCGGTCGCGGCCGGACAGCCGAGGGGCGTGTTTGCGGCGATCCCCGGGGTCGGCTTTCCGGCGCATCCGCCGGAGGTGGTCCGGCTGGATTTCGGCCCGGACGCCGCGAATGGGATCGCCGCCACCCTGCCCCCGGTCGAGGGCGAGCCCTACCCGCATTTTGTCCCGGCCGTCGATCGCGACGGCAACGAGGTCAGCGGCATTCGTCTGCCCGATCTGACGGTGCCGCTGGCCACCTATGCGGGGTGGAACCTGCGTCATCCGCAGATGGGGGCTCCCGACAGGTTGATGGGCCTGTCGGGGTCGACGATCCCGTTTCCGGCGACCCGTGAAGAGCGGGCGGAGACGGGCGATCCTCGCCGGTCGATCGAGGAACGCTACCCGACCAAGGCGGATTATCTCGAACAGGTGCGGCATGAGGCCCAGCGGCTTATCGGCGAAGGCTGCCTCCTGGCCGAAGACCTGGAGCTCGTAGTCGACCAGGGATCGCGGCGCTACGACCTCCTCGCGGCGACGCGCGAGCGAGTGCGGATTGCCGCCGAAGAATAACCGCGCCAGCGACATGCGGCGCGAACGCCGGGACTGCCATACCGAAAAAGCCGAGAACCATTGGCCGTGCTGCGGTGCGATCCCTTTGAAAGCCCGCCTGGTTCGTGCCTGGCCGGGATCATTTTCACAGCGAGGCGCAGCGGATGACACGGGCGATGACGCCAGCGGCGATCCGACGACTTGGTGAGTTTGCGGTGATCGACGCGGATGCGGGCGAACCGATCCCGCTCGATCAGGGCGATGTCGATTATCGCGTCAAGCAGGTGTCATGCTTGGCGCTGACCGCCCCACACGTCTTCAATCTTGCGGTCTCGCCCGGTCGCCATCGGTCGAGACCTTATAAGTTGCGTGCATTCTTGTAGATCTTTCCATCCTTCATGATGATGAGAAGATTTTTATCTGGATTCGCAATGAGGTTGATGTCCTTCAGCGGATTTCCATCGACGAGCAGCAGATCGGCGAGCGCGCCCTCTTCCACGACCCCCAACTTCCCGGGATAGGGATTGCGTGGGCCGGACAAGCTAAGCAGCTCGGCGTTGGCGGCGGTTGCCATCTGCAAAATTTCGGACGTCGTGTACCAGCGGGTCAGATGGGTCAACATCGTGCCCTGGCGCGCGGTCAGCGTGTCGGAGAACAGCAAGTCCGAGCCAAATGCCGTCTTGATCCTGTGATTTTTTGCCAGTGTGTATGCCCTGTCGGTGGCGGCAATAACCCGAAGTTGCTGAGCCCGGCTTTGGCCGGTCAGGCAAATGGAGTTGTCGTCTCCGACGAATGGCTGGATGCTCAACCATACGCCCTTCTCGGACATCACCTTGGCCGTCGCTTCGTCCATCAGATGACCATGCTCGATGCACCTGGCCCCGGCGGCGATCGCCCTCTGGATCGTCGCCGACGTATAGGCGTGCACCGTGGCGTAGGTGGCCCAGTCTTCGGCCGCTTCGACCCCCGCGCGCAATTCGAGCTCGGTGAAACCGGCAGCGTCCAGCGGGCTGCGCGGTGTTGATATGCCGCCGCTTCCCACGAGCTTGATCTGCGATGCAGCCTGCATGAGTTGCTCGCGCACGCGCTGCCGGACCGCATCCGGACCATCGGCGATGATGCTGCCGCCCGATTGCTCCACGCGACTGAGCGTGCCGCCGACACTCGGCAGGTCGGACAACGGACGCAGGTCGCCGTGACCGCCGGTGGCCGTTATCATGGCGCCGGACGGATAAATGCGAGGGCCCGGCACGAGCCCCTCGTCGATCGCCTGCTTCAACGCGAAGGCAGGGCCGCCAAGATCCCGGACCGTGGTGAAACCGCGCATCAGTGTGCGTTCAGCCTCCGCGCTGGCGGCGAGATGGATGTAGCCGACCTCCGCGGCCATCAAAGCCGAGAGCGGCAGCGCGGCAAAGATGGAATGCCAATGCGCGTCGATCAGGCCCGGCATGAGGACCCGGCCACCGCAATCGATCACATGCGCACCGTCTGGCGCAGCCGGGTTGCCCTGCGCCACGGCCTTGATCCGGTTGCCTTCAACGAGCAAACGAAGACCGTCGCGCAATGTGCTGGCGCTTCCGTCGAACAACCGGAAATTCGTGAACAGGATAGGCCGCGGCGGCTGCCCGGCCACCGGCGCCGGCTGCGCAGTGGCGAATTTAGGCAGGCCAAGCGATGCAAGCGAGGCGCCCACGCCCGCAACAAAGCCGCGTCGTGAAAGATCCGCACCGATCCGACGCGTCAGAAATTGAACTTCATGCCTATGGCAGAGGCAACCGGCATGACCGGCCAAATCTGGCTCATTCGATGTGCAGGACAGCATGCCCACCTCCCCAACGAGATTAGGTTGTATATTGAAATCTATCCATCTTTTAGCGTTTGCTGGCGGAGGGGCCAGTCTGGAGCGAACCCGTCTCTGGAACCGGATTCCCTGTTATCGGGGAAAATACAGGGAATTTCATCGATTCCGCGCTCACCGGCGCGGCTCAACCTTGGAATACACCCTATTATCCAGCGGCTTACCTGACCAATTCCCTGGGTGAGCAAACAGGGAATTTTTGTGTCACGGGAAGGGTCACCAACGTATCAGGGAATTTCTCGCCTGATCCGGGAAGGGGGATCTGTCTCCGACGCCTCGGCCCTAAATTTGACTTGGATTACGCCGATACTGACGGCGAACCTAAACTCTTGCGGTGATCGCCATGCCGGTGCTCGACGTCCTCAACAAAGACGGGGCCCTACGGTGGGATGCTCTCGGGACCATACTCGGGACAATCTATTTCCCTCGAGAAGCCGACCTGCGGCAGGAGTACGCAGCGCGCTGGCGTGCCGAACACAAGTCCCTTCTCCCTGCGGGCAACCGGTTGTGGGAGAAGACAACGCACGGCCCTGCAAAGGCATTCGGCCGGCGGAACGCCATCGCCGCGCTGGAACGGCAGCGGCGACAACAGATCGAGCGGGTTGGCACCGCCTCATGGCTGCAAGCATTTCTCAGCAAGATAGACCCATCCAACGCCTCGGAAACCAAGAGCGGTTACCTCTTAGCCGAATTTGGCAAACGAGCCGGTATCGAGGTATCTCGGTCCACCGTCAAGCGAGATTGGGCCAGGTACCGAGGCGTGATCCATTGGTGTGCAGCAATTTCGTACCAGAGAAGAATTTTCGGCGCACCCTTGCTTTGCCATCCCGATATCGGTCCGCCCGACTACTCGAACCTTGCCGCGCTATTCGACTTTCTCAAGCTGGCGCATCAGTTCTTCGCGTTCGCGCGCGACAGCGGCTGCTTTGCTGCCACCCCGAGCTTTAAGCCGGAGCGGGACGTTTGGACTCTGCCGGCCGGCGGCCTCGTCGCCCCGGTGAGAGAGCCAGCCTGGCCCGATTGCGACCGCATTCGGGCGACGGTGCGTCCGGACCCGGTCGTTTGCGAGCTGTTGAAAGACTACGATGCGACGCAATACTCGACGCATTGAAGCCATCGGCAGGCGGAAATCGGCGCAGATAAAATCTATCGGAAAATCCGACTGATTATTCAATCGCTTATAAGTTTCCCTCTGGCCTCAGGACAGATCCTTTTCCAGCCCCAATTGAGCGTGCACCACACGCTCAACATGGGAGCAGGAAATGGGCAAGAAAGCACCGGCACGCCGGGCCATCCAACACCCGAGCGGGACCCGGATCTCGGTCGTCTATCGGCCGATCGCGGCGCTGATGCCGGATCCGGCCAACCCGCGTATCCATACCAAAAAGCAGATTGGTCAGATCGCGAACAGCATCGAGGCTTTCGGCTTCAACGTCCCGATCCTGGTAGATCGCGATGGCAAGGTGATTGCCGGTCATGGGCGCCTGCTCGGCTGCCTCGATCTCGGCTGGACCGAGGTGCCGACCATCCGCCTCGACCATTTGAGCAAAGCGCAGGCCCGCGCTTTCATGATCGCCGATAACCGGCTGACCGAAATCGCCACCTGGGACGACGGTCTGCTGGCGCTGCACCTCAAAGAACTCTCCATCCTCGATCTTGACTTCAGATGTAAACAAGGCAATAGAAGACGCGCGTCTCGTCGGACAACTTACAGGGGCAAATAAAATCATTCTCAATGTGATGTGTGTTAATCGTTAACGTGCTCGGTCTTGGTCATCTGAGCGGGAGCATTTCATGGTCGAGATCGTAGTCGAACTCCCTCCTGACCGTCGTTTTGTCGGCCGTCTCACCCTCAGGGATGACCGCGGGCAGGTCATTGCCGGTCCGTTCGATGCTTTGGGCAAGGTCACGGCCGGCGCGCACCGTCTGGCCGAACGCGTCCATGGGGAGCGCATCAACATCGGGAACGACCCATTCCTCGGCCGAGGCGCTGGTCAGGAGGACGCCGCAGATCAGTGCGAGCGTCAACAAAAGTTCTCGCATCACGTGTGGCGGCGCCAGCCCTCCCCATCGTTGGCACGACTTTGTCATAATATTGCAGCCTGTCAACCGTGACGCGTGGGATCACTGACCTGTATCGCGAGCACGGTACAACGCGCTGCCGCTCGGCGAGCACGGTGGCCCACAGGGTCTGGGCCGGGGCGCGGTTGATACAGACCGACGTCAACGCAGAGGGATAAGTTGGGAGGGCGCAAGGGGGTAGGGGACCTGGCGTCATTTTTGAAAATTATCTGGCGGAGGAGTAACTATCGTCGCCGGGATCGGCCGCCTCCGGTGCTATTTCCGATCATCTTGGACGCATTGGAGATAGGTCTCGCGATCCCACCCATTGTTGATCAATCTCTCACAAGAGAACTTTTATGGCAAGCTGGCCAACCCCGATCCCGTCACCCGCTGCCGAAACGGCCGACGACGACATCCGCGGGATCGGGCTGCCCTATCTTTCGATACTGGCCTTGGTCGTCGGCGTCGTGACCGGATTTGGCGCGGTCGGGTTCCGTGACCTTATTGGCCTGATCCACAACATCCTATTCCTCGGTCAATTGACGGTCCGCTACGACGCGAACCTGTTCACGCCGCCCAGCCCCTGGGGGGT
This sequence comes from uncultured Alphaproteobacteria bacterium, assembly GCA_963701815.1. GTDB lineage: Bacteria > Pseudomonadota > Alphaproteobacteria > ATCC43930 > CGMCC-115725 > AP-15. Next base: position 44,200 of record CAVPBN010000005.1, on the reverse strand, counting down.
CTTCGTCATCCTGGTGCCGGTGCTCGGCGCGCTCGCCGTTACCTTCCTGGTCACGAAGTTCGCACCCGAGGCCCGGGGCCACGGCGTACCAGAGGTCATGGATGCGATCTATTACAAGGGAGGCGTAATCCGGCCCGTCGTCGCGGTGGTCAAATCGCTGGCCTCGGCCATCGCGATCGGCAGCGGCGCGGCGGTCGGGCGCGAGGGTCCGATCATCCAGATCGGCTCGGCCCTTGGCTCGACATTGGGCCAGATCGTCCGCATGCCGCCCGGGCAGCGGATCATTCTGGTTGCCGCGGGCGCCGGCGCCGGTATCGCGGCGACCTTCAATACTCCGATCGGCGGCGTCATGTTTGCGATCGAGCTGATGATGCCCGAGGTCAGCGTCCGCACCTTCCTGCCGGTGGCGCTGGCCACTGGCACCGCGACTTTCGTCGGCCGGTTTTTCTTCGGACCGCAGCCGGCATTCGCGGTCCCTCACCTGGCTCCGATCAGCGTAGACGCTACCTCGGCGATCATCCTCTGCCTCTATGCCCTGCTCGGTGCCGTCACCGGCATCGCGGCGGCAGGATTCGTCCGCGGCCTGCATCTTGCCGAAGACCTCTTCGACCAGATCAAGGGACGCTACGCGCGGCACGTGCTGGGCATGTTGCTCGTCGGCATATTGATCTACGTTCTGCAACGGCGCTTCGGCCATTACTACGTCGAGGGCGTCGGTTACGCGACGGTGCAGGCGATATTGCTCGGCCAATTGGCTGCGGTCGGACTGCTCCTCCTGTTGTTCTTCTGCAAGCTGCTGGCGACCTCGCTCAGTCTCGGGTCTGGTTCCTCGGGCGGAATTTTCTCGCCGTCCCTGTTCATGGGCGCGACGATCGGCGGCGCGTTCGCCGCGGCTCTCGCCACGCTCCATCTGCCGCTCGCCATCGATATCCCGTCTTTCGCCATGGTCGGCATGGGAGCGATGGTCGGCGGCGGCACCGGCGCGGCGATGACCGCCGTCACGATGATCTTCGAAATGACGCGCGACTACGGCATCGTCCTGCCGATGATTCTCGCCGTGGCGCTCAGCGTCGGCGTGCGGCGTCTGCTGTCACGCGAGAACATCTACACCCTAAAGCTATACCGTCGCGGACACGTCGTTCCGAAGGCATTGCACGCGAATATGTTTCTGGTCCGCCGCGCCAGCGAGGTGATGGACACTGACGTGGTCCTGGCCCCCGCCGATATGAGCTTCGACGCCTTTCTCTCCCAGCCCGATCACCGCGGCCGAATGCGCCATATCGCCGTTTTCGAGAGCAATCGCATCATTGGCGTGCTGCGCGTCAATACGGCGCTGCGGCGCGCCTCGGAGGGAGCCCAATCCGATGTCACCTTGCGCGACATCGCCAGCCGCGATTTCACGATCGTTCGCGAAGACGATATCGTCTTCGATGTGATCCGGCGGATTTGGCGGCGGCAAGCGGTGATGGCGCTTGTCGTGCGCGGCCGCGGAGTGCCGCGACCGGGGGACATCGCGGGCGTGATCACCAAGGAGCACGTTGCCGACTCCGTAGCCAGCAGCATCAAGGTGTACCCCACCTAAACAGCCATCCCACGGCGCAGGTTGAGAGAGGTGACACACGATGATCAGGATATTGAGCGGCTTTCCCGAGAATGTCGTCGCCGTCACCGCCGAGGGCCTCGTGACCCGCAAGGACTATCAAGATGTGCTGGTGCCCGCAGTAACTGCGGTATTGCGGCGGCATGAAAAGGTGCGGCTTTACTATGAAATTACGGCGCAATTCACGGGTATCGACGCCGGCGCTATATGGGAGGATTTCCTCGTCGGCATGCAGCATCTTCTGCGCTGGGAGCGCATTGCCGTCGTCGCCGACGTGGAATGGATTCGACATACGGTGAACGCGTTCCGTTTTTTGCTCCCCGGGAAAGTTCGCGTCTTTGCCGGCAGCGAGACCGGTGTCGCGCGCGCGTGGATTGCCGCGTCCGAGCCATAGCGCCGTCGTGTTATGTCCCCGCATGTATGGCCGCGCCCGCCCTCTTCCGACGTCAGCAAGATCAAGCTCCGCTTCTCGATCTCGCCCGCCCGAGGCGTCGAACATCGCGCCGGGCTGGCGTCATCGCAGAATCTTCACGAAAGAGCACGTTACGGATCGCGCGCTAAATAAGGCGGGGAGATGGAACCCATGATGGAGACGCGCACGAAAAATCAAAGTGCGTCCGCGGGCACCGCACTGAAACCCGATGCTGGCCAGCCCAACCCGCCCCTATCGAAGCCGGGATCGCCGCCCGATGCGAAGGACGATCTAAAATCTCTGCCCCTGACGGAAGTAGAGAAAAAATTGGCGTCGTCGCCAGACGGCCTCAGCGAGGCCGAGGCGCAGAAACGGCTGACCCAATATGGGCCCAACGAGATCGAAGAAAAGAAGACCAATGAGCTCCTCAAATTCCTCGGTTATTTCTGGGGCCCGATCCCGTGGATGATCGAAGCCGCGGTCGTCCTGTCGGCGGTGGCTCGGCATTGGCCGGATTTCGGCATCATCCTCGTTCTACTTGTGGCCAACGCCGTGGTCGGATTCTGGGAAGAACACCAGGCGGGCAACGCTGTCGCCGCGCTGAAGGCGACGCTGGCGATCAAGGCCCGGGTGGTACGGGATGGAAAATAGATCACCCCGCCGGCGCGCGAGCTGGTGCCGGGCGACGTCATCCGCGTGCGCCTGGGCGACATCGTGCCGGCGGATGCGCGCCTGCTGGACGGGGACCCGGTGGAGGTCGATCAGTCCGCACTAAATAACCGGAGAGTTGTTGCCGGCGACGCGCAAATCGGGCGAGGCAATATTTTCCGGCTCGATCATTCGCCAGGGTGAAATCGGCGCAATGGTCTATGCCACCGGTACGAACACCTATTTCGGCAAGACCGCGGAACTGGTGCAAGGGGCGGAAACCGTCAGCCACTTCCAGCGCGCCGTGCTGAAGATCGGCAATTACCTGATCATCCTCGCGGTGGTTCTGGTGGCGGTGATCATTACCGTCGCGATCTTCCGCGGCGACCCGATCCTCACCACCTTGCAGTTCGCCCTGGTGCTGACCGTCGCTGCGATCCCGGTGGCGATGCCGACCGTACTGTCGGTGACGATGGCGGTCGGCGCGCGCCTGCTCGCCAAGAAAAAGGCGATTGTGACCCGGCTGGTAGCCATCGAGGAATTGGCGGGCGTCGACGTGCTGTGCGCGGACAAGACCGGCACGCTGACCCAGAACAACCTGAGCTTGGGTGATCCGTTTGGCGTGAACGATATCCCCGCCGAACAGGTGATCCTCTCTGGCGCGCTGGCGTCGCGCGCGGACAACGACGACACGATCGATCTGGCCGTCCTGGGCGGCCTTAAAAACGATCAGGCCTTGAAACCCGACCATGTGGGGCATTTCCAGCCGTTCGACGCGGTGCACAAGCGCACCGAGGCCGCCGTCACGGGCGGCCCGGACGGCAAGGCGTTCAAGGTGACCAAGGGCGCGCCGCAGGTGATCCTGGCGTTATCGGCCAATGCCGGAGAGGTGACGCCCGCCGTCGACAAGGCGGTTAACGAGTTCGCGGCGCGCGGCTTTCGTTCATTGGGCGTGGCGCGGGCCGAGGGAGACGGCAAATGGCAGTTTCTTGGTGTGCTGCCGCTGTTCGATCCGCCGCGAGACGATGCAGAGGCAACGATCGCGACCGCGCAAAGTATGGGCGTCAAAGTCAAGATGGTGACCGGCGATGCGCTGGCCATAGCTCAGGAAACCGCCAAGAAATTGGGGATGGGTACAAATATCCTCGACGCCGCCACCCTGGGCGACGAAAAACAGCAGAAGACGACGGCGGTGGCGAAGGCAATCGAAAGCGCCGACGGTTTCGCTCAGGTGTTCCCCGAACACAAGTTCCACATTGTCGAAGACCTGCAACGGTGCGGCCACATCGTCGGCATGACCGGCGACGGGGTGAATGACGCCCCGGCGCTGAAGAAAGCCGATTGCGGCATCGCCGTTTCGGGCGCCACGGATGCGGCGCGCGCGGCGGCGGCCATCGTGCTGATGAACCCCGGCCTGTCAGTGATCATCGACGCGATCAAGGAGAGCCGCCGCATTTTTCAGCGGATGAACAGCTATGCGATCTACCGCATCGCCGAAACGCTGCGCGTGCTGCTTTTCATGACGTTGTCGATCCTGATCTTTAACTTTTACCCGCTGACGGCGGTGATGATTGTGATGCTGGCGCTGCTCAACGACGGCGCCATCCTGTCAATTGCCTATGACAACGTTCATTACAAGGACGAGCCCGAGGCGTGGAACATGCGCCTGGTGCTGGGGATCGCCACGGTGCTGGGCGTCATCGGTGTCGTCTCCGCGTTTGGTCTGTTTTATCTCGGCGAGCGCGTCTTTCACTTTGACCGCGCGCACATCCAGACGCTGATGTACCTGAAGCTGTCCGTCGCGGGACATCTGACGATTTTCCTGACGCGCACGCGCGGCCCGTTCTGGTCGATACGCCCGCGCGGGTTCTATGGGCGCGGTGGTCGGCACGCAAATCGTGGCGACTCTGATCGCGGTCTATGGGCTGTTTATGACGCCCCTCGGCTGGGGTTGGGCAGCGTTCGTATGGGGCTATGCTTTGCTTTGGTTCTTCGTCAATGACCGGGTGAAGCTGCTCGCGTATAGGATTTTCGTCAGCCGGTGCGCAGAATGCGCTCGATCTCAGCTGCGGCAACGCCAAAGACTTCGATCGGGTAGAACCAGCGCCTCTGAGCCTTGATTTACAATCACCACTCCCATTGGCGCCTCTGACTGCCTGGCGACACACCGGAAATCACGCTGCCAGCGCCGGCGCGGGCGGAACTCGGCCGCTCGCTCGGTGTTTTCCGAGCATAGAGAGCAGCCTCCGCGCCGCGGAGGGTGGTCCTCCAACCGCCCGCTGCTCTCTGATAACGCGAAAGCGCCATGTCCCCCGTGGCGCTTTCCTTTTACCGGTGCTTCGCGGCCGGTCGAGGGCCTGTCATCTCAAGCGCGAAGCGCCCCGCCCGGATTTCGCGAGGGGTGGTCTGAGTAGAACCATCTATCTCATTTCGATGTTGGTCAGCGAGTTCTGATTAGCGTCCCTCACTTCCATAATCCCGCGTACTTCGCTCTTGTCCGGCAGCACCTGAGCAATGCACGAATAGGAAGAATTATTTGCAATATCGCCCGCCACGCCGCAGGATTGAGCGAAGGCCAGCGGACCACCGCATTGGTCGATGATTTTGCGAACCGGCGCACCGTTTTGATCATAAATGTCGATCCCGACAACATTCGCGCTGGGACCAGCATTGAAAATGTAGCAGACGGCCCGCGTCTGCGATGGCCCTCCGTAAAGACTCCCGGCAGCGAGAATCTGCGCAGAACCCGCGTGTACGGCACTCCCCGATCCAAGCGCCATCACCAGACCTAGCGCGAGCCGGTTTTTCATCTGTTCGTCTCCACCCGGATCCATACAATCCCTTCAAGCACACACGAAATATACCGACATTCGCCAGAGATGGAATTGGCGCAATGGCGCAGCCTGCCGCTCGCTACTCTCGATGACGAGTTGAGCCGGGCAGGGGATGATCGCCGTGACGCATCCGGTTATGGAGCTCGGCGCACAATTCGTTCGGGGTGGTGGTGATGATCGCGAAGCTGCGCACCCGCTCGCCCGCCGGCGAGCGCCAAGTCTCCCACAAACCTGCGAGCGCCATGATCTGCCGATCGGCGAGCCCGAGCGCGCAAGGCTGCTTTTCCTTCCCGGTCTCTTTCCATTCGTAGAAGTTGTCGACCGGCACGAGGCAGCGCCGCTGCCGGAACGCCTCGCGGAAGGCCGGCTTGGTCTCGATACCTTCGGCCTTGGCATTGATGTTGGCGAAGCCGACCTTGGTGTCTTTGGCCCAGAACGGCACCAGGCCCCAGCGCATCACATCGAGGGCGCGCTCACGGGCCTTGGCGTCGAAATGGACCACGGGCAGCGGATCAGCCTGCCCCGGCGAAAGCCGGGGGCGCGACGTTCAGCTTGGCGCGAAATTCGGCGTCGGCCGCCCGGGCGAGATCGCGAAGCGGATCTTGATCTCGCTGACATCGGAGGAAAGGCGGGCGCGGCCACACATCTGGTTATGGTAGCAGTCACCCGCCTTGCGGTCTGACCTATTGCGCCGCGGCCCGCATCGGCACGTGCGCCCGCAGGAAACGGCGCACACGGTCGATCGTGCGTTGCCTCAGCTCCCCGGTTCCTTCCACGGATATACGGTGATCTCGGCATTGTGAGCCAGCGAGGCGACATCGATCGAGGTCTGCAGCGGATGCCCCGGCACGTCATCCGGCAGCACCAGCATCGGTGTGCGGCAGTTTTTGATGAAGTCGCGCGACACGCTGTACAGGAAATCTGGCTGCACTGCGTATAGCACGAATACAGTAATATCAATTACTCAGGTTGGCGGAGAGGGCCAGTCTGGAGCGAACCCGTCTCTGGGACCGGATTCCCTGTTATCGGGGAAAATACAGGGAATTTCATCGATTCCGCGCTCACCGGCGCGGCTCAACCTTGGAATACACCCTATTTCCCAGCGGCTTACCTGACCAATTCCCTGAGTGGGCAAACAGGGAATTTTTGTGTCACATCCGGGAAGGGTCACCAACGTATCAGGGAATTTCTCGATCGACCAGCGGCGAAAGCTGCTTCCGGGCGGCGCTCGATGCGGCGGGTCTGATGTTGGCCGCCGGCGACCGGCGGAATTGTTTCGTCGTCGTGGATCAGGCAGGCGGGCATCACACGCTGAACAAAAAACTCGCCGCGCGAACCGCGAATACCCCGGGCGTTTGACAATGGCCGCCCTACCCCAAAGAACCGGACGCCCCAGGAGGTTTTCAGCCTGGCGGCGGGCGAGAGCGGTCGTTCGCTCCGCGGTGATCGATCCGCCGAAGCCAGCACGAACCGCAAGCATTTGCCTCGCTTATTCAATTACCTCGTCGGCCCGCGCCAGCAGAAGTGGCGGGACTGTGAGGCCGAGCGCCTTGGCAGTTTTGAGGTTGATTGCCAGCAGGAATTTAGTCGGCTGTTCGATTGGTAGATCGGCAGGTTTTGCACCTTTGAGAATTTTGTCCACGTAGTCCGCGGCCTGCCGGAACATGTCGACCGTATCGGGCCCGTACGACATTAACCCACCGGCATCAACGATCAGCCGATTGTCGTAACTCGCAGCGATGCGATGTTGCGCCGCCAGATCGGTGAGCGGCCGACGTGCCCCAACAAACAAGGGGTCGGACATAACCAACACCGCGTGGCAATGTTGCCGCGTCATTTCGGCAAAGCCGGTTGTCAGATCGTTCGTGTCGGCGACTTCAATCGGCAGCAGCGTCACCCCGAGCGCTTTGGCGGCGGCAGCAAGCTCGCGCGACGCGTTTGGGCCGTAATTAAAGCTTGCGACGCCAAGCACCGCGACGCAGCCGGGGCCAGCAGCGATGTCGCGTAGCATCTGCAAGCGCTTGCCCAGTACATCGCTGTCGCGAATGGTCAGACCGGTCAGATTGCCGCCCGGGTAGGCTAGGCTTTGGGCGAAGCCGAGACCCACCGCGTCGCCAACGACCGCCATAACGATCGGGATGCGGCCGGCCACTTCCTTCACGGCCTGGACCGCCAGTTCGCCGGCGGTGACGATCACATCCGGTTTGAGGGCGACGAGCTCGGCCGCGAGCGCTGGAAGGCGCCGATTGTCGCCATTCGCCGAGCGCACCTCCAGTGCTACGTTCTGTCCTTCCACGTAGCCTCGTTCATGTAGACCGCGGCGGAACGCCCCGAGGTTTCGCTCAGATGGCCTCAGGCGCAGAATAGCGACTAGCGGCATCGCCTTCTGCTGCGCACGGGCGGGCCACACCCATGCGATCGATGTGCCGCCGAGCAAAGCAAAGAGGTCACGCCGCCGCAGAGCGAGACGGCCGTCGCCCCCATTTCGCCGCTGGTCCACGGCCCCACTCCCCTGGTCCCATTAGGTGCCGCGATCCTAGCAGCCCAGATGTCCGTTTTCACCCGCCTCGGTCGAGAGGGCTCAGGTTGGCCAATGGCTGGAATGGGGCAAGGGCCGACGAAAAGCCCGATTGTCTGCCTTGGATCAGATAGCCGACATTGGGGTCTCAAGACTTTCGGCAAGTGTTCGTTGAGTAAGCCGCATCAACGGGTTAGAGCTTGCGTAAGATATGACCGAAACGCGTCGAAGTCATTGGCGCATTCGTGGGTGATACTGGAGCGCAGAAGGGTTTTGGGGCGACATTTGTCCTGAGATATTGCCGGGGAACCTGTGACGCGTAACGTTAATAGTCGGATCCATGGATTCCCCCCGCCCATGGATCCGCGCGGTGCGTGCGGTGTTCCGCTTCGGCCTGTTTCACGAACTGCTCGAACTCAACCGTCTCCTGGCGCTGCTTGTGCAGCTCGGCCAGTCTGGCCCAAGCGAGGTCTGCAGCCTCGCGAAACTCCTTACTCTGCTTCTCGCTCAACTCGCTTTTTGAGCTGCCATCTCCAGGCGACAGTTGTCGATCGCTGGCGATCGTCCTCAACTCGATGAAGGCCGGTTTGCTCAGATTGATCACAGCATCGAGGCCAAGAGTTCTAAACTTTCCGGCGCCACGTAGCAGCCGATCGGTCTGATTATCATCGAGGAAATGCGTTGCGACGAGCGTGCACAGGCCTCCGGCAAGGGAGAAGAAAGCCGACGCGTATTGCAAATACGTCGAGGTCAACACATCGGTCACGATCGCCCAAATGGCTCCGCCGGAGATCAGGGTGATCAGGCTGGCGATGAAGCTGAGATCGCGCCGAAGATTAATCCGGCGGGTGGCGAGCCAAGTCAGTACATCGGAATGATAGTTACACTCTTGGGTGAAATCATCAATCCTATCGAGAACGACAAGGAACTGCTCCTCTACCGGCCGCGAACCATAAGTGTTACGCGGGGCTCTTCCGCTGCGCGGGTGGGGTGGGATTGGGATCCTGGGTCGCAGGCTGAACACGGTACTGTGCCTCGCGTCGCTCATATTGCGGGGCTTATACCGGAGCAGGCGGGCGCCGTCGCTGGCAGACCTCACGCTGGAGAACGATGGTGGAGTGGGTGCCCCAACGCGCGACAGAACGAACCGCACCGTTCAGCCCAGCTCTGAATTTGCGGCATGGGGAAAGGCCGCCGATTGCTCAGCGGCCCTCGGGTTCGGCGGCCGTGCGCGCGCCCGTTCTTGCCGAAGCTATAAAAACAAAGGCCGCGCTTGACCCACGAAGAGGTGACTGCGGCACGCGGCCCGAGCAGTCTTTCCATCCGGTGGAGCTGAAGGCGGGCATCGCGCACCCTCTGGTCAATCTCGACCCGCGGCACGGTCTTGTTCCATAGGTTTGCTCTCGGCATCGCGCCCTCCGTAGCGCGCTCGCCCCTGACCGGAGCCAGGGCGACGCCCCTCAAATAGTGTGCGGGCCTCCGCAGGACATGTGAGCGAGGTCACATCCCTTGAGATTTCTTAACCGACCGGCGGTCTCTTCTATCCACGTGATAATCCGGTGTACCACTTGGAATTTGGAGCGGTCGCGACGGCGACCGCTGATGCCCCCAGCCTGCTGTTGGCAACGGCCGTGGGGATCGGCTCAGTTGGGTGGATTCCGGTCTTTCGCCGCAACGGCTGCCAACGGCGGGATCGCTCGTCGATTGCGGCCATTCGCGAGGCCACGTTAGAAGAAATCGTCTAACGACCGCGATTCCTAGGCTCACATCCGCGCTGATCGCCGGGTTGACGGTTTCTGCCGCAACAGGTCGACGGACGTAGAGGCAAGCATGCCGTCCTCGGAGAATCTGCTAAGAAACAGAAGGTGTTAGGGTACGAGGTCCCTGTCGAACTGTATAGAAATGATCGGCCAGTGCTCGCGCCGGTCGAAGCCGCTCGGCGGCGATTTTGATCGCGTTTGATGTGGATCAACCGTAAAATTCGCTGGCTCGGCTATCGCTAGGCGATCTCGACAGCGCTGGGTCTGGCCGAACATGACGGCAAGCGTGGTTCGCACTTTCACCGACCCCGATGCCTATCACGCCGCGATCAGCGATGCGCATACCGAAGGCGTCATCACCGGGCGCGGGATCTTTCGTGCCGAGATCACCAGGATCCAATTCGACCGGCTTTCTCTGCAGCGCAGCAAAGAAAGCCTACCACGGGTCTCCTACTCGGCTATCGATCCGAGAGTTGCCGGCATCGTCTTCCCGACCGATTCGGGTTTGCCTGTCCAAGTCAACGGCTTCGAAGCGTCTCGCGGCGACATCATCGTCTACCGCGCCGGATCTACCGGGCACGATCGGACCGCGGCGGCTTGCCAATGGGGCGCCATCGCGCTGGCGCACGAGGATCTGGCGGCGGCGGGAAGAGCGATCCTCGGCCGCGAACTGACGGCACCGTCGCTCACCCACCGCATCAAGCCGCCACCGCCCCTCCTGTCGCGGCTGCTAAGTCTGCATCAGGCGGCGGGCTACCTAGCCAAGAACGTCCCCGAATTTCTCGCGCTGCCGGAGGTCGCGCGAGCCATGGAACAGACCCTCTTGGAGGCGATGGTGGCGTGCCTTGCCGAGGGCGAGCCGGACAACGAACGCTGCGGCATTCGTCACCGTCAATTGACCGTATTGCGGCGCCTCGAAGACGTGCTGTCGGCCAACCCCGACAGGTCCCTATATCTCGCCGAACTCTGCGCCGCAGTCGGTGTTTCGTATCCGACCTTGCGCGCCTGCTGTCAGGAATATCTCGGCATGAGCCCAAAGCGGTATCTGCTGCTGCGCCGGATGAACCTGGCGCGCCGCGCGCTGCGGTCGGCCGACCCGCGGCAGACGAATGTGACCAAAACTGCCACCGATTACGGCTTCTGGGAATTGGGGCGCTTTTCGGTAGTCTACCGTTCTCTGTTCGGGGAGACGCCGGCCGAGACTTTGCGCCGGCCGCCGGAGGACAGGGACTCCGCGAAATCCCCGGACCTCATTGGAAACTTACCAAATCTGCATAGCCGCGGGCAGCCTTACCGCTACGTTAAATCCGGGTAGGACATCGATCCCTCAAGCGTGGGGGGCACAGATGCCGGGCGGCGGCACGCGGACCTTTCTCGATTCGGTCGATTACGAGGCGAGCCTTCGCGAGCAGCTGATCGAGGCCGTCCTGACGTTTTCGGGGCCCTTTGCGGCTCGGATGACGTTGGTTGAGCTGAAATCATATGCGGCTGCTGCGCTGCGAGGAGGCGCACCCAAGCGTCGCCTACCTATCGTTGGCATCGAAGCCTGCTTTTGTTACGTTCCCGATCCTCGGCAGCCCGCCGTTGGTTTGGCGCGGCTCAGCGCTGCACCCGGGCGATATCCTATTCCACAGCCTCGGGGAGCGGCTGCACCAGAGGATGCCGGGCGGTGCAGACTGGGGCGCAATCATGGTCAAGCCGGAGAAGCTCGAAGATTACAGTCGAGCGCTTTCCGGAATGACGATATTGCCGCCTCCCGTTGGCAAAGTTTTACGGCCGCCCTCGCGCGATGCAGCGCGCCTGCGGCGCCTTCATGCACAGGCCTGCCGGCTTGCCGAGACCAAAGCAAAAATGCTGACGCACCCTGAAGTGGCGCGCGCCATCGAAGAGGGGCTGATGCAGGCTTTGGTCCGTTGCCTGACCGCCGCCGAAGCGCCTTCCGGCGCGGTCGCGCACGCCCGCCACGCCGGAATTATCCTGAGGTTCGAGGAGGTCCTGGCAGCTTGTCTGACCCGACCGCTGCGCCTCTCCGATCTGTGCCGACTGATCGGTGCAAGCGCGCAGACCCTGCGGGTGAGCTGCGCCGAATTTCTCGGCATGAGCCCGGGCCGGTATGTGTTGCTGCGGCGGCTGCGGCAAGCTCGCCTTGCCTTGCGCGCGGCCGATCCCGCTACCGCAAGCATCGCGGATCTCGCCCTTACCTTGGGATTCGGCCAATCGGGGCGCTTCATTGCGGCCTACCGTGCCGCCTTCGGCGAGAACCCGTCGGCCGCCCTCGGGGGCGCCCCCAGGATAAATTTTTATGGATGCTGACTTTTATCAAATTTGCATAGCCGGGGGAGGCTGGGGCTTTCTAGGTTCGCGGGTCGGGCGAACCTCGGCGCGGTAAGTTCGCGGACACGCCTCGCCCAATCGGGTCAACATATCGGAGATAGACTGTGATGATCAGGCTCCCCGCTGCAGCCGCGGTTGTACCCCTTACCCTGTTGCTTTTGTCAGCCTGCGTGCCGGCTCAGCAATACGACGCGCTCGAAAACGACTACAATCAGCTCGACCAGCGGCTCTCCGGTGAAATCGCACAACAGCAGGTGCACATCACGCGGCTGCAAGGAGCGATCAAGGTGGCCGTGAACAGTGATCTGCTGTTCCCCTCGGGGGGCTGGCAGATGCCGCCGCAGGCCGCGCAGCTGATCGCCAAGATGGCCCCGATCCTCGCCCCGTTCCAGCAGACCACGGTCATCGTGACCGGCTACACGGACAACGTGCCGATCGGACCCGAGCTGATGCAGCAGGGCGTCACCAGCAACCGGCAGCTATCGCTGAAACGGGCCCAGACAGTCGCCAATTTCCTGATCTCCCAAGGGGTCAATCCGAACCTGGTTCAGACGCGCGGCCTCGGGGACGCCGACCCGGTCGCCTCGAATGACACCCCGCAGGGACGCGCGCAGAACCGCCGCGTCGAACTCACCCTCGCCGGCTCCGGCACCTGAACATCGGCTCGGGAGCCGTTTGTCCGACGACAGCTAAGGAACGTCTGAATAAGGGGCGGGCGCGTCGGATGATGCATTGAGATTGGCGCGGCCGGTGTAGACCGGCGGGAAAATGCGAGGGAGGCGGGGTTTTGTGGTGCGAACCGGCGGTCGGTGCGGGTTTTGGGCCCGCTGCGGGCGCACTACGCCCCCTGGCAGCGCACCAGATGGCGGCGGGCCATGAACAGATTGGCGAGCGCGCAGGTCACGAGCAGGCGGTGGGCGTTTTTGTCCAGCCCGCGATAGCGCACCTTGGCGAAGCCGAAGACGCGCTTGATGACCCCGATGGCATGCTCGACCTTGGCCCGGACCTTCGACTTGGTGCGGTTCTTCCCCCGCTCGGTCTCGTCGACGACGCCGCGCTGGCGATATCGGCGATTGGTGAAGTCCCTGGCCTTGGGCGCGTGCTGCCTGATCACCGCGCTCTGGCCGCGATAGGCCTGGTCGCCCCACACCCGCGTCTCTCGGCCATGCAGCAGATCCGGCAGCACCGGGCTGTCGGCGACATTGGCCGGCGTCGCCACCACCGCATGGATCAGCTTGGATCGGCTGTCGACGCCGAGATGCGCCTTCATGCCGAAGTACCACTGATTGCCCTTCTTGGTCTGATGCATCTCGGGATCGCGCGCCTTCTCGCGGTTCTTGGTCGAGGACGGCGCGCTGATGATCGTCGCATCGACGATCGTGCCGGTCGCCACCTTCAGCCCGTTTTCCGCCAGATGGCGCTGCACCTCGTCGAACAGCCGCCGGCCGAGATCGTGCGCTTCGAGCAGATGGCGGAAGCGGCACACCGTGGTCTCGTCCGGCACCGGCTCCCGGCCCAGATCGATCCCGACAAAGCCGCGCATCGCCTGCGAATCGTAGAGCGCCTCCTCCACCGCCGGGTCCGACAGGTTGAACCACTGCTGGAGGAAGTAGAGGCGCAGCATCCGCTCGACCCCGACCGGCGGACGGCCGTTGCCCGGCTTCGGATAGAACGGCTCGATCAGCGCGCACAGCGCCGGCCACGGCACCACCCGCTCCATCTCGGCCAGAAACGCCGCCCGCCGCGTCGTCTTGCCGTAGCGCTCAAACCCCACCGTCGCCAAGCGTCAGCTGCCTCATCGCCCCCACCCTTTGCGCGCCGACCCACCCCGTGCACACTATATCGTTGGCAGACGACTTTTGCAGAGGTTCCCTGGAACCTTGCTCAGCGCGTGGTCTTTTAGCGAACTGTTCATCGGCGCACCCTTTCTCGTGCTTCGTGGGCAACCGTGCTAACGAGAACCGCCAGGCAGCCGAGGACGAGCATGCCGCCGGCAAGGAGCGGCGACAGCTTGGTCGCCAAAGCCCAGCCGCCGGTCGGCCAGCGCGATCGCGTAGGGCTGCTTGCCTGTGCCGGTCCTTTTCCATTCGTAAAAATTGTCGACCGGCACCAGGCAGCGCCGGCGCCGGAACGCCTCGCGGAAGGCGGGCTTCGTGTCGGCCTCCGGCCCGCGCATTGATCGTCGAGAAGCCGATCTTGATGTCCTTCGCCCAGTAGGGGATGAGGCCCCAGCGCATCACCTCGAGGTCGCGCGCGCCGGCCTTGGCATCGTAATGCACGATCGGCAGCGGATCCGTCGGCGCCACGTTCCAGCTCGGCGCGATATTCGGCGCCGGCCGCTCAGGCGGGATCGAGAAAGCGAGCTTGATTTCGCTGACGTCGGAGGAGAGGCGGGCGCGGCCACACATGGGGAGATCGGGCTAGGTCTGCGAGGCGACGATCCAGTCGCGGGCTGCGCCGGCTTCGTCGAGGCTAAAGACACGTACTTTCGCGGGCATCAGGAATCGGAACGCGTTGACGGCGTGTCCAATCCACGCGACGTCGGTGACGACCGCAACGCGCTCCCAGCGCAGCAGGGTCTCCAGCCCGACGATGAAATCCTCCCATATCGCGCCAGGTTCTATACCGGAGAATTGCGGGGTGATCTCATAGTAAAGCCGTATCTTTTGGTGGCGCTGCAATGCAGCCTTCACTGCGGGTACCAGCACATCGTCATAATCCTTGCGGGTCACGCGGCCCTCACAGGCGATCGCAACGACATTGTCGGGGAATTCGCTCGATATCCTGATCATAGTCTGACGCCTCTTTCTCCGGCCTGTGCCGGGCCGGGACGGTACATTATGTTTTTGTCCGTATCGCGGCGGAATCCTCAAAACTCCCAGCTCTCCGGCACCCGCCGGAAGGCGGCATGGCCCTTGAATTCCCGCACCTCGGACGGGAAGAGACCGAAGCCGATGGTGCATCGCCCGTAGCGCCGGTTGATGCGATCGACGAGCGGCGAAAGCTGTTGATGCCCCGCGCTACCGGCCGCGAACAGATCCGGCTGATGCCGGCTGGCGGGAACCAGGCCGAGCAGCACGACGCCGATCGATAGCGGCTTATAGCGCGGCACGCGCGGCCAAAGCTGTTCGAGACGCGCCAGCAAAAAGCCGGTGTCGTCGGTCTCATGGAAGCCGATTTCGTCCCACCAGCCGCCGAGATCGCCGATCCATGAAAGGTGCAGGCCCAGGCGGGGGCAGTAATAGCCGCCGTGGCGCAGGCGCTCGGCCGCCTTGGTGAGGAGATGCTGCGCGAAATGCCGGGCGCCGTCGTTGGTGCGCAGTTCCGGCTCGAGCACATGCTGATGGCCGATGCTTTTGGCAAACGGCGAGGAGGGCGGCTGAATGTCGACGCCGTGGAGCATCTGGTGGAACAGCACGCCGTTGATGCCGCCCCACGCCCGGCGCAGCCGGCCGGAGGACGCCTGCCAGAGATCCTCGACCGTGAAGATGCCGGCGCGATTGAGGCGCTGCTCCATGCGCTTGCCGATGCCGTAGACGTCCTGCAATTGGAGGCCGAGCAGAAGGCCCGGGCAAATTCTCGTGCGTGATGACGGTAAGGCCGTCGGGTTTCTGGATGTCGGAGCCGACCTTGCCGAGAAAAACATTCGGCGCGAGGCCGATCGAGCAGGTGAGGCATTCGCCGACCTGGTCACGCAGGGCCCGTTTGACCTTGGCCGCGATCTCCTGCGCCGCCGGCACCTGCCGCTCGGTTCCCATCAGGCGGCAGGCCATCTCGTCGATCGACAGCACCTTCTCGACCGGCAGGCAGGTATCGACCGCCTTCAGATATGCGCTCGTGATAATCGGTGTAGAGCCGATGCCTGGCCTGCACCGCGATCACGTCGGCGCAAATCCGCCGCGCCTCCCGCACCAATGTGCCGGTGGTGATGCCGAGGCGCTTGGCCGGGTAGCTGGCTGCAATGGCGCAGGCGGAATCCGTCAGCGTCTGCACAACGATGATCGGCTTGCCGCGCAGGGCAGGGGTCTCCTGCTGTTCGCACGATGCAAAGAAGGCATTGAGATCGAGGAACAGCCATTGGACGACGTTTGCCGCCGTTGATGTGTTCATTATTTGTTCTATACCCTGCTGCTCACGAATTTTGCAAGCGGAGGGGATCGCCCGCATGCCGGCGAACGAAGAGACTGAATTCAAAAGGAAATAACGTTGCCTACTTGTAATTTGGGCGCCATTGGCGTATATTGCCTCGATGTGGACCAGGCCCATCACCGTGGCCGAGACGGCCGTGTTTATGCGCCAGGCCGCCGATGTATGGACGGACGAGGAGCGGTCGGCCTTCGTTGATTTTATAGCGCGAAATCCGGAAGCCGGCGATCTCATCCCGGAGAGCGGCGGCGTCCGCAAGGTGCGATGGGGCCGGCAGGGCAGCGGCAAGCAGGGAGGCGTGCGGGTGATCTATTTCTATCAGCGCTCCGACGTGCCGCTCTATCTGCTGATGATCTATGCGAAGGCCCGGCGCGAGGATCTGTCGCCGGACGCAAAACGTGTGGTGCAGGCGCTGGCCGCGAGGCTCAAGCGGGCGCACGGGCGATGAGGAGGGTAGGGACATGAACAAGTTCAGCAAGGAGCTCGTCGAGAGCATGACCGAGGCGTGCGAGCACGCCGAAGGCAAGCCGGGGCGGGTGCGCGTTCACGTCGTCGACGTGCCCGACGTGCGGGCGATCCGCCGGCGGCTGCGGATGTCACAGATGGAATTCGCGCGGGCCTACCGGATACCGCTCGCGACCATCAAGAATTGGGAGCAGGGGCGCCGGCAGCCGGACGCGCCGGCCGCGGCCTATCTGCAGGTGATCGCCAGGCACCCGCGCGAGGCGCGGGAAGCGCTCACGCCATGATCAAAGCCAGTAGTACGATGATCCCGGTCGAAGAATCCTTCGCCGCCTGGCGCAAGGACCCGGCATACGTCGCGGCCTACGACGCGCTCGAGGATGAGTTCTCACTCGCCGTGGCGATGATCCAGGCGCGCGCACACCGACCTTCGCAGGAGTAGCTCGCCGAGCGCATGCACACGACGCAGGCGGTGATCGCGCGTCTCGAAAGCGGCCGGGTGAAGCCGTCGACGCACACGCTCGAACAGCTCGAACGGCTGGCCGCGGCAACGGGGATGCGGCGGCGGATTTCGTTCGAGCCGCCGCCGGCGAGGTGAAAGGTAAGCATCCGCCGAGCACCGCGGCGGGTCGGTGATCACGCGGCTGCGACTTGATGCCGGGTCGCCTTCCAGTACCATGGCAGAAGCTCGTGCAGTCGGGAGGCGGAATGACCGGCGATGCGGGCGAGCACGTCGGCAAGCCAGGCCTGCGGGTTGATGCCGTTGAGCTTGGCCGTAGCGATCAGCGTGTACATCGCCGCGGCGCGCTCGCCGCCGCGGTCGGAGCCGGCGAACAGCCAGGCCCGGCGTCCCAAGGCGATACCGCGCAGCGCGCGTTCGGCGGCGTTGTTGCTGAGGCAAATGCGGCCGTCGTCGAGGAAGCGGGTGAAGGCCGGCCAGCGCGTCAGCATGTAATCGATCGCCTGGGCGGTGGCGGCGTGGCGCGACAGCCGGGCGCGTTCGGTGCGCATCCATTTTTCGAGCTCGGCGACGACTGGCTTGCTTTCCCTCTGCCGCACCGCCAGCCGGTTGCCGGCCGGGTGGCCATTAATCCGGCGCTCGATGGCGAAGAGCTCGTCGATGCGACGGACCGCCTCGATTGCCAGCGGCGCTTTGCGCAGGTCGGCCTGCTCGAAGAAGTGGCGCCGGCCATGGCTCCAACAGGCCGCCTCGGTGATCGGGCCCGGTTTGCGTTTGCCGTCGTAGAGCTCGCCGAACCCGGCATAGGCGTCGGCCTGCAGGATGCCGGCATAGTCGGCCAGATGCCGCACAGGATGCTCGCCGGCGCGATTGCGCGAGTAGAAGAACACCGCCGCCGGTGGGTCGGGCCCGGCAAACGGCCGGTCGTCTCGCACGTAAGTCCATAATCGGCCGGTGATCGTCTTGCCCGTGGAGAGCACCGGCACCGTGGTGTCGTCGCCATGGACGCGCGCGGCGGCGAAGACGTGGCGGCGGATCAGCTCGGTGAGCGGGCTCAGCACGGCCGCGCCGGTGCCGACATGATCGGCCAGGGTCGAGACGTTGAGGTCGACACCCTCGCGGGCATAGGCTTCGCTCTGCCGGTTCAGCGGTTGATGCTCGCCGTACTTGGCATAAAGGATCATCGCCAAGAGGCTAGGCCCGACATGGCCGCGCGGAATGACGTGGAACGGCGCTGGCGGCTGCGTGATCTTCTCGCACGACCGGCAGGTGAACTCACATGGGCATCTCTCTGTAAAGGGTTTAGATTTCAACAATGCATGCGTATCCAGGTTTGAGCCCCGATCTTTGACCTGGTCGTTTCCTAACCAGTTCCAACTCACATACGGTCGCCGTTTTCGCAACGGCTGCACCAAAATCCCGCTTTCGTCGGGCAGGGGCTCAGGAGGACGAGACCATTCTTCTCGTCGGCGTTTGAGGCCATATTCACGCTTCGGCTCGTCCTGCCTGGATCTGCCAGAACTGATCAGGCCCTGGAAGATTCGATTATTGTTATATACTTTCTATCAGGCAGCTTTGGTCTCCGCGCCATCGACCAAGATTCCGTGGACCGAATACTTCCACAAGGCGACAAGCAGCTTTCGCGCCATTGCCACGATCACAATCTTTTTGCCGCGGCCGCCGGTGCGCTGGACGCGCTCGCGAAACCAAATGCTGAGTGCCGAGCCCGGCTGGTGTTGCAACCAGAGCCATGCCAGTTGGATCATTGTCGTTCGAAGACGTGGATTGCCGGCCTTGGATACTCCTTGTTCGTGATCGACCGATCCGCTTTGCCAGGGCGTCGGTGCCAGCCCGGCGTAGGCCGCCACTTGCCTTCGATTGTTGAAGCTGCGGAATAGTCCCTCAGACCAGAGGACAGCCGCAAACTCCGGACCAATCCCTTTCAGCTGGGCAAGTAGTGATGCCGGCGTAGGGGGCCCTTCGCTGGCCGTTTCGAGCATGGCATCGCGTTCCGACTCGACCGCCTTCAACTGTGCCAGGATGATCTCGAGCCGGTCGAGCTCGCGGCTGATCTGCGCCTTTAGATGCGCTGGCAATAAGGGGCGACCATCGCCCGTTCTTAGCTCTTCCAATCGCACGCGGCGGTTACGGCGCAACGGCTCATAATCGGCAATCCCTTGGGCGAATAGCAAGCCTTTGATCCGATTGACATGTGTTACGCGTTCGGCCGTCAGTGTCTTGCGCTCCCGGCAGATCCGGCGGCGGTCTTCTTCATCAGGGGTTGGCGCCTTGACCATGGCACACACTCGCGGTTCCCCGCGCTTGTAGGCCAAAAGCGTACGTACCAGCGTCTCACCGTCGATCTTGTCGGTTTTCGCGCGCCGCCGTCGGCGCGAGGTCAAAACCGATGCGGGATCAACCACCCAGCTTTCAATTCCTTCTCGTTCCAGCAGGCGGTGGATCCAAAAGCCGTCAAGGCCGGCCTCTTGGACGGTGATGATAGAAAACGTCCGCCCGGTCCGAGTTCGCGCCTTCTGCTGAAGGTCGGCAAAACGTCTGAGTAGGCTCGCGGTATCGCCGGCGGAAACCGAATGCTTCGACATTTTCTCGCCGGCACCAGGCGACAGGGAGGTGATAAGCCACGTCGATCTACTGAGTTCCAACGAGGCGAAGATAGCGCACAGATCGGTGCGGATAGAAATAAGCCCTTGGGCAGCAACACCTTGCATGATCAGCTCCAGCGTTGGGTAGTTGGACAACCTCAACCCTCGCTGAGAGCTCCGGTTGCTATCCAGTCGCCCATAGGATCTTCTCACGAATGGTCTGGATCACCTTCCATTGCCGTGGCACCACCTCCAGGGTCTCAGTGATTGTCTCGCCAAGCTTGGCCAGCTTGCCGCCGCAGATGGGGTATTCGGCCGTCGGGCATGACCTGGAGGAAGAGGCGCCGCGCTTCGGCCGATAATGGACGAGGTCCAAACGGGTTGGCCTCAATTATCAGGATGGGAAGCGCAGCATGAAGCACTATGCCGGGCTGGACGTTTCGGTCAAGGAGACCTCGGTCTGCATCGTCGATGAGGCGGGCAAGGTCTGCCGGGAAGTGAAGGTGGCGAGCTACCCGGAGGACCTGGTTCGGGTTCTTCAAGATCCTGCCTGGCAGCTGGAACGCATCGGGCTCGAAGCCGGTCCACTGTCGCAATGGCTGTTCAGTGGGCTGGTGGAGGCAGGCTTGCTGGTGGTGTGCATCGAGACACGCCACGCCCGGGCCTTTCTGCAGGCACGGGTCAACAAGACCGACCGTAACGATGCGCGCGGTATCGCGCAGATGATGCGCGTCAATCTATTCCGGCCGGTCCACGTGAAGACGCTGACCAGTCAGCGCCAGCGGGCTCTGTTGACGGCCCGCAAACTTTTGCAGGGAAAAGCCCTCGCCATCGAGAACGACATCCGCGGCCTGCTGCGCAATTTCGGGATCAAGGTCGGACCCGTCGGCGTCGCCGGGTTCGAAGCTCGCATCCGAGAGCTTGTCCTGGAATTCCCGGATCTCATCGAAATTGCCGAGGCATTGCTGGCGGCACGGCGGCAGCTGCGCGAGCAGTTCGCCAAGTTGCATAAAATGCTTCTGGGGATTGTCCGCGACGAGGGGGTGTGTCGACGCCTGATGACGGTCCCGGGTGTGGGTCCCGTGACAGCGCTGGCATTCCGCGCCACGATCGACGTTCCCGCTCGCTTTTCCAGCTCCAAGGCCGTCGGCGCCGTGCTCGGACTGACACCCGCCCAGCATCAGTCAGGCGAAAGCAACCGGATCGGCAAGGTCTCACTGTGCGGCGACGGCATGTTGCGCAGCCTGCTCTATGAAGGCGCGCAGAGCATGCTTACCCGCGGCACAAAATGGTCGTGGTTGAAGGCGTGGGCCTTGCGAGTCGCCAAACGCCGCGGCATCAAAAAAGCCATCGTTGCCCTGGCTCGCCGGCTTGCAGTCGTCATGCACCGCATGTGGGTCGACGGTACCGAGTTCCGCTGGACCAAGGAGCTGGTTGATCCGCCTGCGTCGTCAGCTTTAGCAAGCGCCTGAGCAACACCGCGAATTCCGCCCGCCGGCGGAACGGCGTCCCCCCGCGGGACGATGGGTGAGGTGAGTTCGTTGCCCGTGTTGTCCTCTCCGTCACCGACGGTGAAGGACGCGCCGCAGATTGTTCCACCGCATCCTCCTGATCCCATATTGGGACGGCCATAGTGCCGATCCCGGAGAGAAGCACGGACCCGCGGGGGACACGATCTGAATGTGCGAGGCGACGGAATCGATAAATCGTTCTTGCACTTGCACAGCCGAATAGAGAAACACGGGCAGGCGGTCGGGCCGGGGATCACCACCCGCTCGCGCGGCAGATGCGCCGGAAATGGCGCGCGCCCCGGCTTCCGGCGGGTGAACTGGTGCACCGTCGTGCTGCCAGCCGGCGCCGCCGCGATCTCGTCCTCGGCGGCGCTCGCCGCCGCCTCCTCGAGCTGCAGCTCCAGCTGGTCGAGCAGCTTGCGGCCGCGCTCGGCGGATTGCCCGTATTGCTCGCGGCGCAGCTTGGCGATCTGCAGTTTATAGTAGGCGACCAGCGCCTCGGCGCTGGCGGCGCGCGCCTCGGCCTGCTGCCGCGCTTCCCGCTCGCTCGCCAGCGCCGCCTGTAGCGCGGCGATTTCTGCGGGCGGGTTGTCGGGCATCAGCGTCACGAGCCGATTGTCGGGGACCGCGCAAGCCGTGTCGTCGCTCAACCAAAGGCTGAGTCAATCCGTCGCAGCCTCATCCTGCCGCTGCCGGCCGCCAGGTCCGAACCGGGTTCCGCCAATCAATCCCATCAAGCATATAGGCGAGCTGCGCCGGGGCGATCGCGACCGTGCCCCCAGCCGGCGACGGCCAGATAAACCGGCCCCGCTCCAGCCGCTTGGCGTAAAGCGACATGCCGATCCCGTCGTGCCAGAGAATCTTGATCAGATGACCTCGTTTCCCTCTAAAAACATACAAATCGCCGGCATGCGGATCGCGACCCAGCTCCTCCTGCACCTGCAATGCCAGGCTGTTCATGCCGCGCCGCATGTCGGTGTGGCCAACCGCCAGCCACACCCGCACCCCGGAGGGAACCGGGATCATCGGCGCGACAGCGCCTTGACGACCGCCGCCGCCAGTTCCGCTGGAACCGATCCCGGTATCCGAACCCGCGCCTTGCCAGCGAATTCGACCTCGATCGCCGGCTCGCCGCATACCGCACCGCCAGCCGCTGCATCCGCCGCCGTGTCGGGCGGCGCGATCAGCACCGGCGCAAACCCCTCGGCGAGGTGCAATTCCTTGCGCCAGCGATAGATCTGCCCAGCGCCGATATCGGCGCGCCGAGCCACCTCCCTCACCACCACGCCCGGCGCCAAGCTCTCGGCGACGATCGCCCGTTTCTGTTCCTCGGACCAGCGCCGCCGCCGTTCCGGCCCGGTTATCACCTCAACTCGCGCCATCGCACCGTCTCTTGCACTGGTGCAAGAACTGTCATTTGCACCGATGCTTCCAGACAGCCCCCAATGGCCGTTTCAGCGCAAGGCGGCCCTCACCGGACGGTTACGAAATAGAGGTCGACGCTGATCAGAGTTGCCACCACCAGGCTAAGATAGAACGCCCAGGCTTCCCTCGGCTGACGCGCCAATCCCACCGGCCAACGCCGGCCATCGGCAAGGGCGTAGGCGGCGGAGCCGGCAAGAACCCGGATCGCAAGAAGCCCGGTGTCGATGATCCCCTGGGTGAAGATCAACGAGTGAATTCGCCAATCGGCTTCAGGCTTCGGCGGCCTGCGCCGCACCGCGATCAGGGCGTGGCGGCGGGCGCCGGCGGCGTTCGCGTGGATCCGCGCCGACACTCTCGCCGGCATGGCGTTTTCGAACGTCATAGCGGTGTCGATCATGATCACGACCGCGGTAACTGCGTTGTCGGCGAGTCCCGGGGACCGGACCAAGCCGCTTGTCGGGGCAATGAAGACCTGGCCGATAAAACTTGGCACGGATTGCTGGCGGCTAGGATTGGAACTTCGATGACGACAACCTCGAAGGTCGGCCTGGCATGCGCGAAGCACGTAGCCGCCGCGAGCGGAGATCCGAGCGGGCCACGACGATGTGCGGATGGACTGTCGGCTTGCCGTCTTTGCCGATAGCGAAATTGCCGACGAAGCTGACGACCTCGACCTACTCAGCAACGAGGGCGCGGAAATAGTCAAAGGCTATTTGAGGCGTTGGGCTAGTACAACATCCCATAAATGGGTTCAATAATTCTCCGCTGTCAGATAGGGGCTGAGGAGGTCGGCGACCAGTTCGGCCATATCGGTGCGGCTGCCGGTGCCCGGCAGCGGCTCCCAGCGGCCGGTGTGGGTGCGGAAAGCAGCGCCATAGCGGTTGCGGCCGAGGCTGGTCAGGCGAGCGATGGTGTCGGCCTGGTCGGCCGCATGCATTTGGATCAGCAGGTGCTGACCATAGGGCCGCACCCCCACTTTCTGATGGCCGAGCCGGGTTCTGAGTTCGCTTTGCAGTCTCTCGGCTTCACGGACAACGGCTGGGTTGGGCATCGGTTGGCGCGTCGCTTTCTCCGGTCTGGAGGGGGTATCCTTTGAACGTCCAGCGGAACGGCCTGGGAGCGTCATTTCGTTGCTGCAAGAAGGCGTCCGTCCGCTCGCGCAAATGGGCCGTGCTGATATGGCTGGCATGGCGCAAGACGCGGCGCGAATAGATGCCGAACAGCAGTTCCACCTGGTTCACCCAACTGGCGTGGAACGGGGTGAAGTCGAAATGGAACCGGTGCCCGTGACGTCGATTGAAATCCTCCCAGACGATTTTCGCCGTGTGCGTATTGAGGTTGTCCCAGATGACATGAACCGGCCGGTCGGCGTAGGTTTGCGCCACCGTCTCCATGAAGGCCAGCAGATCGGCCTGCGTCCGCCGGTCGCGACAACTACCGATCACCTGGCCGGTGTGAACGTTCAAGGCGGCGATCAGAGCTTGCGTACCGTGGCGGATGTATTCGAACTCCCGACGCCGCAGGCGGCCGGGCTGCGGCGGACGATCCAGGTGCTTGCGTTCGATCGCCTGAATACCGGTCTTCTCGTCGATCGACAAGACGACGGCCCCGGCCGGCGGCTGATGGTACAAGCCACAGATGACGTTGACTTTGTCGCGGAACGCCGGGTCGGGGCTGTGCAGCCATTGGCGAACCCGGTGGGGTCTGATATCGCCGGCCTGCAAAATGCGATGCAGGTGGCTACGGCTGATCTTGTCCACCACCTTGCCGGCGATCGCCCGGTCGCGCAACTCGTCCAGCGTCGGGGTCGCGCGGCCTTCCGCTTCCGCCGGCGCGCAGGCCAATGCGAGCAATTCCAGGCGGGTGCCGTGTTCGATCCGCCGGGGTCGCCCCGGCCGCGGCCGCTCTGTCACACCCATCGCGCCGGCGCGCGCCACACGCCCGCGCCACAGGCAGACGGTTGCTGCCGAAACCCCCAGCGCGGCGGCGATTGCCGCCGTCGCCTCTCCGGCCGCCGCCAACAACCCGATGCGCGCTCGCCGGACCTCGCGTTGCGGTGCCGTCGGGCGCCGCAACACTGCTTCTAGAGCCTCCCGCTCCGGCCCCGAAAGCACAACATCTCGCGCTCGCCGCCCCCGCGCCATACCAAAACACGACACACCCCGGACATTAATGCAAGCTATTTATGGGATGTCGTACTAGTCTCTAATCTCGCTGCGGGCAGCCGGCAATCTGAGCTGCCGCGGCATGTCGCCTCAGTGCCCCGACGGGTCGGAACTCTGATCAGACCGTCTCGTTTGAGAAAACGGTTACTGCGACCGACAGCCGTTCTGCGCGACTTAAGTCTGAAGCCCAAACTCTCGGATAGCCTCACCGATGCCGATGAAGATTGCCCAAGTCTCTCCCTTGATGGAGGCGGTGCCGCCCAAATTCTACGGCGGCACCGAGCGGATCGTCGCCTATCTGACCGACGAGCTCGCCGCCCTCGGTCATGACGTGACCCTGTTCGCCAGCCGGCGACAGCGTTACCAAGGCCCGGCTCGACGCAGTCTGGCCGCGAGCGCTGCGGCTCGATCCGAGGATGAGGGACTATCTGGCGCCGCATATCGTGATGCTGGAGATGCGTGGCGCGCCGGGCCGAGGAATTCGACATCGTCCATCTCCATGTGGACTATCTCGGCTATCCGATCTTGCAGCGCGCCGGTGTGCCGTTTCTGACTACACTGCACGGCCGGCTTGATTTGCCCGAACTGCAACGCGTCTACGAAACCTTCGACGATGTCCCGGTGGTCTCGATCTCCGATGCACAGCGCGGGCCGCTGCCGCAGGCGAACTACATCGCGACCGTGCAGCACGGCATTCCCGAGCACCTGCTGCCGCCCGACTTGAGGCGCGGGAGCTATCTCGCCTTCCTTGGCCGGATCTCGCCGGAAAAGGCGCCGGACGCGGCGATCCGGATCGCCGCGAAGGCGGGTATGCAGCTCAAGATTGCCGCCAAGGTAGATCAGGTCGACCAGCAATATTTCGTCGAACGGATCGAGCCTATGCTTGCAGCGCCCCATGTCGAGTTCATCGGTGAGATCGACGACGAACAGAAAGCCGAATTCCTCGGCGACGCCGCGGCACTGCTGTTTCCGATCGCATGGCGGGAACCTTTCGGCCTGGCGATGATCGAGGCCATGGCCTGCGCCACGCCGGTGATTGCGTTTCGCCAAGGGTCGGTTCCGGAGATCATCGACGACGGCATCACCGGGTTCATTGTCGATAACGAGGAGCAGGCGGTAGGCGTTGCCAAGCGCCTGCACCAGTTGGATCGCAGTCGAATTCGACGGGTCTTTGAAGAATGCTTCACCGCGCGCCGGATGGCCGAAGACTATCTCGACATCTATCGGGGGCTGATCGCGCGACATCGACCCTTGCGGCGGGCGGTTTGAGGTGGAATGCGCTCGCCGGTAAGGCCGTTGCGTTGAGATGGAGCACTCATCGCCGTTTCGTACCCCCGCCATTGCCCTCGCGTCGAGCCACGGTCAGCGTGTGCTCAAATATGGCAACGGCTTCGCCGTGCTCGACGCATACGGCAACGCTCAAGCCGCGGAACTCGCCGCCGAGGGATTGTTTTTCGAGGATACGCGTCATCTTTCACGGCTGCTGATATCGATCGACGGAGTAAGGCCGCTGCTGCTGTCATCCGCGGTGACCGAGGACAACAGCACTCTCCTGGTCGATCTTACTAATCCGGACCTGATCGATCATGGTGAGTTGCAGCGCGCGACAGCAACCTTGCACCTGCTGAGCACGATTGTACTGGGCGAGGATGCGCTGTTTGCGAATGTCGAAATCCGGAATTTCGGGGTCGCGCCGGCCAATTTCGAGATCGCCCTCGATGTCGAAGCCGACTTTGCCGACATCTTCGAGGTCCGTGGCTCCAAGCGTCTGCGCCGCGGCGTGCTGTTGCCCCCGCAGCACGGCCCGGAAGGAACGATTCTGTCCTATCGCGGGCTCGACGGCGTCTTGCGGCGGACGCGTGTCGTGTTCGACCCCCCGCCCGTGGCAATGACGCCTCCTCGTGCAACCTGGCGCATGCAATTGCCGCCGGATCACGGCAACACCCTTCTCTTTGACATCCGCTGCGAACGCGACGGTCGCATGCCGAGCCGGGCTTCGCGCGCGACCACCGCCATGGAGCTGGCGCGATGGCGGACAGAGCGCAAGGCGCAAACCACACAGATTTGCACCGACCATCCAACCTTCGACGAATGGCTGAAATCGTCGGGCGCCGATTTGGAAATGCTGCTGACCGAGACACCCCATGGGTCCTACGCTTATGCCGGCATCCCCTGGTTTTCGACGGCCTTCGGCCGAGACGGGCTGATCACGGCACTCGAATGCCTGTGGCTCGATCCTCAGCTCGCCGCCGGCACCCTGTGCTTTCTCGCCGCCAACCAGGCGACGGCGGTGGACGACGCAGCCGATGCCGAGCCCGGCAAGATCCTGCACGAGACGCGCAAGGGCGAGATGGCCGCCTTGGGCGAGGTGCCGTTCGGCCGCTATTACGGCAGCGTCGACGCGACGCCGCTGTTCGTCATGCTCGCCGGTCGGTACTACGCTCGCACCGGCGATCTGACACTGGTTCGCGCGCTGTGGCCGAACATCGAGGCCGCGCTCGCTTGGATGACGACATACGGCGACCGCGATGGCGACGGCTTCATCGAATATGATCGCGAGCTCCGCGAACGGACTGGTCAACCAGGGATGGAAAGACAGCAGCGATGCAATCTTTCATGCCGATGGCAGCCTCGCGCGAGCCCCCGATCGCGCTGGCTGAAGTCCAAGCCTACGCCTATGCGCGCGTATCTCGGCGCCGCCGAGCTCGCGGCGGCATTGGGCCAACGTCGCCGCGCCGAACAGCTCGCAGCCGCTGCGACGCAATTGAGGGAACGCTTCGAAGCGGCGTTCTGGCTGGAGGATCTCGGCACTTATGCGCTGGCGCTCGACGGCGCCAAGCGGCCTTGCCGGGTGCGTTCGTCGAATGCCGGACAGGTCCTCGCGGCCGGGCTCGCCTCGCCCGAGCGAGCCGCGCGAGTTGCCCAGACGCTGATGGCGCCCGGATCATTTTCCGGCTGGGGCATTCGCACGATTGCCGAGCGGGAACCGCGCTACAATCCGATGTCGTATCACAACGGCTCGGTCTGGCCGCACGACAATGCCCTGATCGCTTTGGGCTTTGCACATTATGGTCTGGCTGAACCGCTGCTGAGCGTGCTCACCGGGCTGTTCGACGCGGCCCGCTGTCTCGAGCTCAAGCGGCTGCCCGAGCTGTTTTGTGGTTTCGCCCGGCGACCCGGCGCGGGCCCAACAGCTTATCCGGTCGCATGCGCGCCGCAGGCGTGGTCGGCTGCATCGGCGTTGGCCATGTTGGGCGCCGCCCTCAACATCTCCTTTGCACCGCATGAAAGTCAGATCCGCTTTACGCGGCCGACTCTGCCCGCTTGGCTCGGTAAAGTCCGGCTGGCGAATTTGCGCCTTGGCGAGGGGTCGGTCGACCTGCTGCTGCGGCGCTGCGAAAACAACGTTTCGGTCAGCATCGTCCGTCGCGACGGACCTGTCGAAATCGTGCTGAAGGACTGATTCGCAGGGAGGCGATGACGAAACGCGCGCTTCGAGAAAATTCTGGTCCGACTGAGAGCGTTCTGCCGTGACTCGCCATCATTACGTCCGGATCAGGGCCCCGGCAGATTTCTTCTGCGATACGTCCGCCGGCGGTTCGGTAGCCATCTGATCGTGCTGCTGGCGGTGCTGACGGCCGTGGGTTGCGCGGTCGGCTCGCAATACGGGGTCAAGAATCTTGTCGACGTGCTCGGCTCGGGCAACGCAGAAAGCCGAAGCCTGTGGTCGGCGGTCGCCCTTCTCTTGACCCTGGTCGCCGGCGACAACTTGTTGTGGCGGCTCGCCGGGTGGTTCTCGACACGGGCCTTTGTCTCGGTCGGCGGCGATCTCCGCATGGATTTGTTCGAGCATCTCTCCGGCCATGGCTCGGGTTACTTTGCCGATCGTTTTCCGGGAGCCCTGGCCGGCCGCATCACCACAGCCGCCAATGCGGCCTTCAGCCTCGAAAACTCGCTGACTTGGACGACCATCCCGCCGGCTGCGGCAGTGATCAGCAGCATCGCCGTGCTCGGCATCGTCAATTGGCGAATGACGGTGGTGCTGACCGTGATCTCACTGGTCATCGGCGCAATGGTCTGGCGGCAGGCTGCGGGAAGTCGCCATCTGCACGATCGCTTCGCCGCACGTGCTGCGGTCGTGATCGGCGATCTGACCGACGTGATCTCCAATATCGGGCTGGTGCGGGCCTTCGCCGCCGCGAATCGCGAGCGTAATCGGCTGTCGGGCCGCATCGAGCATGAGATGTCGGCGCAACGCGAGAGTCTGCGCTCGCTCGAGCGACTGCGGCTGTTTCACGCCGGCTGCGTCTTCGTGGTAACGGCTGGCATCCTGATATGGTCGGTCTTGTTGTGGCGCGCCGGTCGCGTCACCACCGGCGATGTCGTTCTAGCGACGACGCTGGGGTTCACCGTGCTGCATGCCTCGCGCGATCTGGCGATGGCGATGATGGACCTGCTGCAGCACATGGCAAAACTCGGCGATGCCGTGCGGGTGCTCTGTCTGCCGCACGAGATGACCGATGCCGCGGGCGCCGAGCCGCTGATCAACCTCGGCGGTTCGGTTTCGTTCCTGAACGTCTGCTTCAGCTACCCTGACGGCGAGCGGGTGTTGCAGGATTTCACCTTGCACATTCCGGCCGGCCAGAGGGTCGGGTTGGTCGGCAGGTCAGGCGCCGGCAAGACGACCGTGCTTGCGCTGTTGCAACGCTTTCACGACCCCGAACGAGGCCATGTGCTGATCGACGAGCAGGACATAGCCGAGGTAACGCAGGACAGTCTGCGTCGGTCGATCGCCGTCGTGCACCAGGAGATCTCGCTGTTCCACCGATCGGTCATCGAAAACCTGCGCTACGGCAGACCGGACGCGACCGACGAAGAGGTTTGGCGCGCCGCCAACGCGGCGCATTGCACCGAGTTCATCGAGCGGATGCCTAAGGGGTTCGACACGATCATCGGCGAGCGTGGATTGAAGTTGTCGGGCGGACAGCGCCAGCGGCTCGCGATCGCACGGGCCTTTCTCTGCGATGCGCCAATCATCCTGCTGGACGAGGCGACATCCTCGCTCGACACGGAATCGGAGCACCTCGTGCATGAAGCGCTCGCCCGGCTGTTTGACGGTCACACCGTGATCGCGGTTGCGCACCGGTTATCCACGATCGAGAAGTTCGATCGCATCATCGTTCTCGATCGCGGCGCCATCGTCGAGGAGGGTTCGCCGTCGGACCTTTTGCAGCGGCAGAGCGTCTATAGACGGATCGAAGCCGATCCGCGGGGACGCGCCAACAATTCATGAGTCCTGTCTCACGCCCACCGAGTTACGCCCTGTACGCGGTCGCAACCGCACATCTGCTGATGTTTGCGCCGCAGGTCGGTCGCACCGAAACAAGCGCGCAGGAAACGCCGGCAGTCGCGGCCCCAGCCGGCGCTGGAGTTGCGCCCTCTCCGGCAACACCAAAAGCCGGTCCTCCGGCACCGAAAAACTTGGAGTCGCTGACGCCGGGCAAATCGATAGGCGTTCTTGGCAAAAAGGTGATAGGGCCCGACGACAAGGATCTGGGGCTCGTGGTCGATGTCATCGTCGATGCCGAAGGCCGTCCCCGCGCTGCCGTCATCGACTTCGGCGGGTTTCTCGGCGTCGGCAGCCGCAAGATCGCCGTCGATTGGCGATTGCTGAGCTTCGCACCCGGCCGCCCCGATGGCCAAGTGCTCCTGATCCTCACTCGGGCCGAGATTCAGGCGGCCCCCGAATACAAACCGGGTGATGCTTCGGACGAAATGGTTGGACCGCCGTGGGAGGCTCCGCCAACCGCCGATCACAAATGAGCGGGCTGCGGTCGTGGGTAGGGCAGCGAAGCGAGGCGGCAAGCAAACCGCGGCGCTGCCGGCCGAGCGCGGGCTCGATTGGCTCAATCTGTTCGTCGCCAACGTACAGACTGGTTTCGGGCCGTTCATTGCCGTTTATCTGACAACCCGGGGTTGGACCCAAACCTCGATTGGTCTCGCGCTCAGCTTCGGCACGATCACCGCGATGATCGGCCAAGTGCCGGCCGGCGCTCTGGTCGACGCCATCGCCAACAAGACACGTGTCGTCCTCTTCAGCATCCTTGCCTTCAGCATCAGCGCGCTTCTCTTCGCTGTGCAGCCGGCGCCGCTCGCGGTCTATGTCGCCGAGATGATTCACAGCTTCTCGAGCTGCACCTTGGGGCCGGCGATCGCCGCGATCAGCCTGACGATTGCCGGGCCGGCGATGCGCGGCTTGCGGTTCGGCCGCAATGCCCGGTTCGCCTCGATCGGTAACGGGATCGGCGCCGCGTTGATGGGCGCGGCCGGCTATTACGTGTCGGAAAGGGCGGTGTTTTTTCTGACAGCCGCGCTTACGTTGCCGGCGCTGGTACCGCTGCTCGCCCTGGCGCGCCTCGATTATCGCGGAGTGCCGGCTGGCGGCATCGATAACTCGCCAGCCAGACGAGAGGCACCGGGCCGTCTGCTGAGAAACCGAGCGCTGCTGACATTCGCCGTCTGCACCATGCTCTTTACGCTCGGCAACGCCGCCATGTTGCCGCTGGTCGGCAATGCTTTGACTAAAACAGTGGGAGGCGCCGCTAACCTCGTGATCGCCGCTTGCATCATGTTGCCGCAACTGGTTGTTGCGGTAATTTCGCCGTCAATCGGCCGGCTCGCCGAGACAAACGGGCGGCGATCGGTCTTGCTCCTGGGGTTTTGTACGTTACCGATCCGCGGCCTGCTGTTCGCGGTGGTGACCGATCCCATTCTTGTCATGCTGACACAGGCATTGGACGGCATCGCTGCGGCATGTCTCGGCGTCATGGTGCCGCTCGTCACCAGCGACGTCGCCGGCCGATCCGGCCATTTCAATCTATCGCTCGGGTTCATCGGCTTTGCGATGGGGATCGGCGCGACACTGAGCACCAGCCTCGCCGGCTGGGTCGGCGACCGCTACGGGCACCCGATCGCCTTCGCAACCCTTGCGGCAATGGGGTTGGCGGCAACGCTGTTGGTCTGGAGTGCAATGCCGGAAACCGGGAAAACGCGCCCGGTCGCCGCCCAGGGAACGTAAGCGAACCCTTCCAAATCCGATCGCACCGGAAACAAGGTCAGATCAGAAAAACGGCCGGTTGGGTGGCGGGCTCATCGCGCTATGACCCCGATGCCGCCCGCGCTTCTTCCCGCCGTTGCGGCGCCGGCGGCGATCGCGGTCAGATCAGACCGGGATGTCCCAGATCTCGCGGGCGTAGCCGCCGATCGTCCGGTCGGAGGAGAACCAGCCCATGCCGGCGATGTTGCGGACCACCGCGCGCCCCCAGCCCGCCGGCGACCGCCAAAGTTCGTCGACCTGCTGCTGCGCGCGGCGATAGGCGGCAAAATCGGCGGCCACCATGTAGCTGTCGGCATGCTCGAACCGATCGATCAGCGGGTCGAACCGGCGACAATCGTCGGGCGAGAACACCCCCTGCCGCAACGCCTCGAAGACGGCGGCGAGTTCCGGCGATCCGGCGATGATCCCGCTCGTGTCGAACCCGTCGTCGATGCGTCTTGCCACCTCGTCGGCGCGCAGTCCGAAGATGAAGATGTTCTCGGCGCCGACCTGCTCGCCGATCTCGATATTGGCGCCGTCGAAGGTACCGATCGTCAGCGCGCCGTTCAGCGCCAGCTTCATGTTGCCGGTCCCGGAAGCCTCGGTGCCGGCGGTGGAGATCTGCTCCGACAGATCGGCGGCCGGAATGATGAATTCGGCCAGGCTGACATTGTAGTTCGGCAGAAAAACCAGCTTGAGCCGGTCGCCGACCAGCGGGTCGTGGTTGATCGCCGCGGCGATATCGTTCGCCAGCTTGATGATCAGCTTGGCCTGCGCATAGCCGGGTGCGGCCTTGCCGGCAAATATTTTGACGCGCGGGACCCAATTCCGGTCGGGTTCCGCCCGGATCGCCTGCCAGCGGGCGATGGTCTCCATCAGATTGAGGGTCTGCCGTTTGTATTCGTGGATTCGCTTGATGTGGATGTCGAACAATGCTGCGGGATCGAGCCGCAAGCCCAACCGCTCGCGCACGATGCGGGCGAGGACACGCTTGTTGGCATGCTTGACCGCAGCGAGCCGTTCGTGCAGCCCGCAATCATCGGCCTGATCGAGGAGCCGGCGCAGACGGCCGGGATCGTCCAGGATTTCGGCGCCGCAGGCGGCGCACAGCAGCCGGGTCAGCTGAGGGTTGGCCTGATGCAGCCAGCGCCGAAAGGCGATCCCGTTGGTCTGGTTGACGATGCGGTCGGGGTAGAGGCGATGAAATTCGGCGAACACGGTCCGGCGCATCAGTTTGGTATGCAGCGCCGACACGCCGTTGACCCGGTGCGAACCGAGAAATGCGAGGTGGCCCATTCGCACCCGCCCGCCATCGCCTTCCTCGATCAGCGACAGCGCGGCAAGCCGGCTCGGTTCGGCATCTCCCTGTTGCCGAATCGCCTCGAGATGAATGCCGTTGATCGCGTAGATGATTTCGAGGTGACGCGGCAACAACCGCGCGAACAACGACACCGGCCAGCTTTCCAGCGCCTCCGGCAGCAGCGAATGGTTGGTGTAGGAGAGTGTCGCCCGGGTAATCTTCCAGGCCTCGTCCCATGCCGCGTGGTGCACATCGATCAGGATGCGCATCAATTCGGCGACGGCGACGCTCGGGTGCGTATCGTTCAGTTGGATCGCCGCATGGCTCGGCAGGGTGTAGATGCTGCCGTAGGTACGCACGTGCTGCTGCACCAGATCCTGAATCGAGGCGGAAACAAAAAAATATTCCTGCCGCAGCCGCAATTCGCGCCCAGCCGGCGTGCCGTCGCTCGGGTAGAGAACCTTGGAGATCGCCTCGGCGCGCGACTGCTCCAACAGCGCCGCGACATGGTCGCCGTCATTAAAGACATCGAGGCGGAGCGGATCGACCGCGCGCGCCGACCACAGCCGCAGCAGATTGACGTGCCGGCCGCGCCAGCCGACGATCGGGGTGTCATAGGCGACCGCCTGGACCGTCTCCGCCGCATGCCAGAGAGAGCGCGGCCGCCCGGCCGCCGACGCCATCGGTTCGAGGTGGCCGCCATAATGGATGTCGTAAACGACCTCCGGCCGCTCGAATTCCCACGGGTTCCCGGACGAAAGCCAATGCTCGGGATATTCCTGCTGCCAGCCATCCTTGATGGCCTGGCGGAACAGCCCGTGATCGTAGCGGATGCCGTAGCCGCATGCGGGAATGCCGAGTGCGGCCATGCTGTCGATAAAGCAGGCGGCCAGCCTGCCGAGCCCGCCATTGCCCAATGCCGCGTCGGGCTCGGCGGCGGAGATGCGAACGAGATCCACACCGATATCGCCGAGCGCGGTGGCCACGACATCGCCCAACCGCAGATTCTCGATGACGTCGTTGAGCAGCCGCCCAATCAGGAATTCGAGCGACAGGTAGCAAACCCGCTTGCGGCCCTTGGCCTGATTCGCCCGGTCGGCGGCGAGCCAGCGGTGGATGATCCGATCGCGCAGGGCAAGCGCAGTCGCGACAAACCAGTCGCGATCGGTGGCCCG
The DNA here is from genome assembly GCA_963701815.1 of uncultured Alphaproteobacteria bacterium. GTDB lineage: Bacteria > Pseudomonadota > Alphaproteobacteria > ATCC43930 > CGMCC-115725 > AP-15. Next base: position 9,751 of record CAVPBN010000005.1, on the reverse strand, counting down.
GCCGGCATCCTTGCCGACCGCGAGGGTCAGTTTGGCGAGTACCGTCCCCCTGAATTCCTGAATTTCCGCGTCGCTCGCCCGCCGGTCGGCGATCGCCAAAAACGGTCCCGACGGCGCACGACCCGCTCCATTGCTGTCTATCGGCATTGCGGCGCAACCCTGATCAACCATCGATGTCGTAAATCAGCGGACGCAGCCGATCATCGAAGCGGAGCGTCAACCGTTACGCCAGGAAACCCCGGACAAGCAAGATCCGGCGGCGGGCCTTAAACATGCGTCAACGCCGCAGCCGGCCGGCGCCCGAACCCACCCGCAGGATTCGCCGGCAAGAACGCCGCCAAATTCGACGCGCCGGCCTTCAGTCGAGGACGATGCGCGTGCCGGTGGCGCCGTTGAGCAGCCGCTTCAGATGAAAGCCGACCAGACGGTCGTCGCTGTTCATGCCGAGCAATGCGGCAAAAGCCGGCATCGCCGCGGGGTCTTCGGCTTCGAGCTTGGCGAACGCGGCGAGATACGCCTGCGTCGCCGGCCCGGCGAAGGCCTCGGCCGACAACGGCTCGAACGCTCGTAAGGGTTCGCTGCGGCCGCGCAACAAGAGGTCGCCGACCGGCCTGCCGGTAAAGCCGTCTACCCGTCTGGCGACGCTGTGGCCGGCGCAGATGCGGATGCCGAGGTCCTTGTTGGCGGCTTCGAGCCGGGCGGCGGTGTTGACCGTGTCGCCATAGGCGGTGTAGTCGAAATACCGCCCGCCGCCGAAATTTCCGACGATCGCCGGCCCCGCTTCGAGGCCGAGACGCGTCTCGCCGAGAACGGTCCCCTGCGCGGCCCAGCGTGCGCGAAAGGCTTGGGCATATGCATCGAGCTCGATGCCGCAGGCGACGGCGCGCGCGGCATGGTCGGGCTGTTCGGCCGGCGCCCCGAACAGAATATGCATCGCGTCGCCGATGATCTTGACGACCGTCCCGCCATGGGCAAAGACGATGTCGGTCATGCCGCCGAGATAGTCGTTGAGCAACGGCGCGATGATCTCCGGCGCCAGGGTCTCGACCAGCGAGGTGAACCCGGCGATGTCGGTGAACAGCGAGGTGATCTCGCGCCGCTGTCCGCCGAGGTCGACAATTCCCGGATCGCTCGCCAGCCGATCGGCCAGATTCGGCGAGAAATAGCGCGACAGCAATGCCTGCGCCCGCTCCGCCTCGACCTGCCGACGGCGCGCCTCGCGCAACGTCCCGATATGCTGCAAGGTCTTGTTGATCGTGACTTCGAGATCGACAAAGTCGATCGGCTTGGTGATGAAATCAAAGGCGCCGCGGTTCATCGCAGTGCGGATATTGGCCATGTCTCCATAGGCGGAGACGATGACCGTCGACAGCTGATCGTCCTTCTCGCGGATCTTCTGCAGCAAGGTCAGACCATCCATCCGCGGCATGTTGATGTCGCTGAGGACCATGTCGACGGCGCTGCCGTTGGCCAGTACTTCGAGCGCCTCGGCGCCGTCGTGGGCGAACAGAAAGGTAATCTCGCCGCCGCGGATCTGACGACGAAACCGCTGCTGGATCAGCGTTTCGAGGTCCGGCTCGTCGTCGACCACGAGGATCGTCGAGGTCATCGCACCTCTCCCGTCGCGACGGCGGCAAGCGGCGCCGACGCGCGCGGCAAAATAATCGTGAACTCGGTGAATTCGCCGGGTTTGCTGTCGACGGCAAGTGTTCCGCCATGCTGCTTGGCGATGATGTCGAAGCTCAGCGACAGCCCGAGCCCGGTGCCCTCGCCGGGCGGCTTGGTGGTGAAGAACGGCTCGAAGATCTTGGCCCTGACCGATGCGGGAATCCCGGTGCCGTTGTCGCGCACCCGAATCTCGACCCGATCGCCGAGATCGCGGGTGGTCACGGTCAAGGCCGGTTCATAGCCGGTCTCGGCGCCGTCGAGCCGATGCTGGTGCATGGCGTAAAAGCCGTTGCCGATCAGGTTCAGCATGACGCGCATGAGCTCCTGCGGGTAGGCGTCGATCTGGCCGATGTCGGAGCCGTAATTCCGGTGCAGGGTGACGTTGAATTCCGGCTTCTCGGCGCGCATGCCGTGATAGGCGAGATTTAAGCTTTCCTCTATTATCTTGTTGAGGTCGACCGGATGGTGCTCGCCGGTCCCGGCGCGCGAATGCGCCAGCATATTCTTGACGATGCTGTCGGCGCGCCTGCCATGCTCGACAATCTTGCCGAGATTGCCTTTCAGCATCCGGGTCAGATCATCGATCTCTTCGCGCGCGGCGTCAGGGAGCGCGGTGCTGCCGGCGGCGAGGACGCCATCGAGCTCGTCGACCAGCTCGCCCGACAACTCGGCAAAATTGTTGACGAAATTCAGCGGGTTCTTGATCTCGTGGGCGATGCCGGCGGTCAGCTGGCCGAGCGAGGCGAGTTTCTGGGTCTCGACCAGCCGGTCCTGCGCCTGGCGCAGTTCGGCAAGCGTCTGCTCGGCAGTGAGGCGAGCGTTGCGGGCCTCCTGCTCCTGCGCCCGCAGCGCCTCGGTTCGCGCGTCCACCCTGGCCTCGAGGGTATCGTGCAATTCCTGTACCTTGACGGCCATCTGGTTGAACCGGTCGGCAAGCGTTTCGATTTCGTCGCCGGTCCGGATTTCGATCGGCTGGTTGCGTTCGCCGGAACCCAGGCGCTCGGCGCCGGTCTGCAACTGCCGGATCGGGATCACCATGCGCCGGGCCACCACGGTCCCCGCCACCGTCGCCAGCAGCAGCCCGAGAGCCAGCAGCGCGCCCTCTCGCAACAGCGAGGCGTAAACCGGCGCCAGCGCTTCGGCGAGCGGCAGGTCGACAAAGACCGTCCAGTCGAGCGGCGTTACCGAGGCATAGGCGGTCAGCACCCGCTCGCCGCCCGGCCCGTCCGCGGTATGCGCGCCGCCTGCCGCAGCGCCGGTTTGTCGTTTCTCCAGCGCCGCCGCCACCGGCGGCAGGTGCGACAGGTCGGTGTCGCGCAGCACCAAGCTGAGGTCGGGATGGGCGATCAGCCGGCCGCGCGCATCGACAACGTAGGCATAACCCTTCTGCCCCAGCTGCATCGCCGTAATCAGGTCCCAGATGAATTTGAGGTTGACCTCGGCAATGGTTACCCCGGCGTCGTGCCCGGCATGCGCGACCGAGACCGTCATATAAGGTTCGGACTGGTTGCGGAAATAGACCGGGCCGTACCAGACGCCTTTGGCCTCCGCCTCGGCAAAGCGCGGAGCGGCGGCATCGCCGGCGCCGCTCGCTACGACATCGGGCGCGGTCCGCGACAGTCTGAGTTGTTCCTTCCCCGCACCATCGACCTCGGTGATCTCGCTGATCGCCGGCACCTCGCGCAACAGGCGGATGAAGTCGTAGCGGCGCTGTTCGAGCGGCAGCGCATCCCATCGCGGGGTGGTCGTCCAGCCGATCTGCCGCTCGATCTCGGCGATGAACCCTTCAATTCGATGGGCGGCGTCCTGGGCCTTCACCTGCTCCATCTGGCCGGCGGTAAGTTCGGCTTCTCCATAGCCGAGCCATAAATCGATCGCACCGTTTACCAGCAGCACAAAGCTGACCAGGCCGACAAAAGCCAAAGCCAGCTTGCGGGCGAGCCCCAGTCGCAGACGCCGCCGGGCGGGCACGCCGGCGGCGCCCATCACCCCCGGCGCATCTGCCGGTTGGGCGAGCGCCAGACCGGCGCTGGGTTCATTCGATGACATCATCGGCGCGAGCGAGCAGCGAGGCCGGGATCGTCAGGCCGATCGTCTTGGCGGTCCTGAGATTGATCGCCAGCACAAACCGCGTCGGTTCCTCGAGCGGCAGCGCCGCCGGATCGGCGCCCTTCAGGATGCGCACGGCCAGCCCCGCCGCGCGATCATACATTTCGCTGACATCCGGGCCGTACGACATCAGGCCCCCTTCGTGCACCAGAAAATCATATTCGTAAATCGCCGGCAATTTATGCTCGGCGGCAAAATCGAAGACGCGCTTTCGGTTCAAGGTCGTCAAAACGTCGCTGACCATCAGGATCGCGTCCGGCGGCTGACGCATCATCTCGGCGAAGGCGCCATCGAAACCCTCGGGGGCGTGTACGCCGAGCAACTCGACTTCGATGCCGAGGCCGCGGGCGCGAGCTTCCGCTGCTTTGTAGCGCAACGACATGCCGAGATCCTCCTCGTTCCACAGCATCGCCACCCGATGGATTACCGGCACCGCCTCCTTGAGCAACGCCAGGCGCTTGGCGGAAAGCTCGACGGCCACCTCCGAGAGGCCGGTCAGGTGGCCGCCGGGCCGGGCGAAGCTCGCCGCCAGCCCGTCCTCGACAGGGTCGCCGGCCTGGACAGCGACGATCGGCAGGCTCGCGTGCTGTTTGGCGGCGAGCGCCGCCGGGTAGCCGCTGGTCACGATGATCGCGACCTTGCTCGCGACCAGTTCGTCCACGAGCTGCGGCAGCCGGTCGAGGCGCCCGTGCGCCGCCCGGCGCTCGAAGGCGAGGTTGCGGTCGAGGGTAAAACCCTGGCGGGCGAAGCCGCGGATCAGCCCGGCGCCGAACGGGCTGCGATCGGTCGGATCGGCGCCGACCGACAACAGCCCGACCCGATAAGTCGCGGCGGATGTCTGCGCGGCGGCGCCCGCGGCGCCACCGGCCATGCCCGCCGCGGCGAGGACGAGCCAGCCGACCAACCCGATCCGTTTCATGCGGCAACCTCGCATTGCAGCTCAATTCACCATAGATCTGTGGCTCGATTGCGACCAGGCAACATGCTGATCATGCAAACATGTCGTGATTGAGATTCCCCCGCGTCGCGATAGCCCGCCGCTTTTACTCGCCACGGCGCCGAACTGCGGATTTGGAATACCACCCGAGCCACCGATAGAACTCGTCGCCCCGGTCAAAATCCGGCCTGACGGCATGGTGTCAACAGCCGCGCGGCGGGTCTTTGCAGGCCGGAGCCCACTGCTGTCCGGTTCGGATATTGGTTGATTTGGCGGTTGTAGAGAAGCACCAGTACCCCATGGCCGGGCTCGACCCGTGGGCCGTCGGCCCACGGACTTTGTTCCGTGGGCACCCACGTTTTTTTCTTGCAAGACCCCTCCATTGCAAGACGTGGACGGCCGGGTCGAGCCCGGCCGAGGGGGAAGATGTGCTTCGAAGCATTTGAAGATCATCGTAAATCTGAACCGGACAGCAGTGGCCGGAGCCGGAGCCGGAGCCGGCCGTCTCATTCGATGACCTCGTCGGCGCGGGCGAGGATCGATGGCGGAATGGTGAGGCCGAGCGCCTTGGCGGTCTTGAGATTGACGACCAGCTCGAATCTGGTCGGCTGCTGGACCGGCAGATCGGCGGGCTTGGCGCCCTTGAGGATCTTTCCGGCGTAAATGCCGACCTGGCGATAGACAGCCGTAAAGCTCATTCCATAGCTGATCAGGCCGCCGGAAGCGGTGAATTCACGCAACGCATAGATCGCCGGGACGGCATGGCGTGATGCCAGCGCCACGAGCTGCTCGCGCCGGCTAATGAAGAAAGGATCAGCCTGGACGACGAGCGCGCCCGCTTGCAGTTCGACAAGGGAGGCGAAGGCGGCGTCGATCTCGCTTTCGGTGGCGGCCTTCAGAATCGGCAGCTGCACCCCCTTCGTGCGCGCCGCTTCCTGCACGTCTCGAATCGTGGCCTCGGCAGCCCTGTTGTTCGGGTTCACGAGCAGAGCGATGAGCCTTGCTCGGGGAACCAGCTCGGAAAGCAGCTCGAGCCGCTTGGGCGTCAGCTCGACGGTTATGCCGCTGACGCCCGTGACGTTGCCGCCAGGCCGCGCGAGACTGGCGACCAGGCCGAACTCGACCGGGTCGACCCCGACATGAAGATGATCGGGATCGTCGAGGTCGCGCTTTTTGCCGCTACTGCTGACGGCACGCCGCCCGTCGACAAGATCACGTCGACCTTGCGGCCGACGAGGTCTGCGGCCAATGCGGGCAGTCGATCATAGCGGCCCTCCGCCCAGCGGTATTCGATTGCCAAATTTTGGCCCTCAACATAGCCGGTTTCGCTCAATTCCTGGCGGAACACGGCCAAATATGATGCGCGCGAGCCGGCCGAGGTGGCATCGAGCCAGCCGATGACCGGCATCGCCTTCTGCTGCGCGTGCAGTGCGCCGGCCGCCGTCATCGCGCCGCCCAGCAGCAGCATCAGCTTGCGCCGTCTCATTCGATGACCTCGACGGCGCGGGCGAGGATAAATGGCGAGCGGTGTCGCCATTGGCGACAAATTCCGGTTGACAACGCGGTCGCCAGCGGCGACGATGCGAGCTTGAGGCTGACCGTTTCTCTGCTTGCTGCCAAGGAGCTCGCCGCGCTACCTGGGCGCGACCGGCGGGCGCTCTTCGGCAAAGTCGAGGCTTTCGCTGCCGACCCCTTCGCGACGCATCCCGGAGCCCGTCGAATGCGCGGCCACGAGGACCGGATACGGGTGCGGCACGGCGATTGGCGCGCGGTCTGCCGCATCGACCGCGCTGCCGCGACCGTTACATTGGAGCATGTTGCCCACCGCAGAGAGATATACCGATGAGCGACAGCACCGACACCGTGACCCTGACTCGCGCCGAATACGAGGCGCTCATCGAGCGCCTCGAGGACGCCGAGGACAATTCCTTTCTCGACGGGGTCGAAGCGCGCGAGCGCGCCATCGGCAAAGAGAAGGCTCGCGCCGACTACCTCCCGGCCGAGCTCGTCCGCCGGCTCATCGACGGCGAGCACCCGGTCCGGGTTTGGCGCGCCCATCGCGGCCTCACCCGCGAGGCGCTTGCCGCCGCCGCCGGGGTCGCGCCGAGCTACCTGAGCGAGATCGAGACCCGGCGCAAGCCCGGCAGCTTCGCCGCGCTCGCCAAGATCGCTGCGGCGTTGCGGATCACGCTCGACGATCTCGCGGCGTGGCTCGAGCCGCAGCGAGAGTGAAGGGCGCCTCATTCGACGACCTCGTCGGCGCGGGCGAGGATCGATGGCGGCACGGCGAGGCCGAGCGCCTTGGCGGTTTTCAGATTGACGACCAGCTCGAATTTGGTCGGCTGCTGGACCGGCAGATCGGCCGGCTTGGCGCCGTTGAGGATCTTTCCGACATAAACGGCGAGTTGGCGATACACATCGGCGAGGCTGGCCCCATAGCTGATCAGGCCACCGGTCGTAGCGAATTCACGCCATGCATAGATCGCAGGAACCGCATGGCGCGCCGCCAGCGCCACGAGCTGCTGGCGACGGGTATCGAAGAACGGGTCGGAGCTCACGATGAGCGCGTCGGCGTGCTGTAGGGCGAGGCTCGCGAACGCAGCGTCGATCTCGGCTTCGGAGTCGGCCTTCCAGATATGGAGCTGTAGCCTCCTCGCGCGCGCAGCTTCCTGCACCTCTCTTATGACGCCCTCGGCGTTCACACCATTCGGGTTGACGAGCAAGGCGATCACGCGGACCTGGGAGACGAGTTCGGCAAGCAGATCGAGCCGCTTTGCGTACAGGGCCTCGATAAGCAGGGTCACGCCCGTGAGGTTGCCGCCCGGCCGGGTGAAGCTGACCACCAAACCATCTGCGACCGGATCCGTGCCAATGAGAAAAACGATTGGAATCGTCGAAGTCGCGTTTTTCGCCGCCCGAGCGGAAGCGATGCCGCCGGTTGCCGCGATAAGGTCAACCTTGCGGTCGACAAGATCGGCAGCCAATGCGGGGAGCCGATCGGTACGGCCCTCCGCCCACCGGTATTCGATCGCCAAATTTTGTCCCTCCGCGTAGCCCATTTCACTCAGCGCCTGGCGGTACATGGCCAGATAGGGGCCGGGCGAGGTGCTGCTGAGGTAGCCGATCACCGGCATCGCCTTCTGCTGCGCGCGCAGGGCGCGGGGCGCCGTCATCGCGCCGCCCAGCAGCAGCATCAGCTCGCGCCGTCTCACTCGATGACCTCGTCGGCGCGGGCGAGGATCGATGGCGGAATGGTGAGGCCGAGCGCCTTGGCGGTCTTCGAGATTGACCACCAGCTCGAATTTGGTCGGCTGCACGACCGGCAGATCGGCGGGCTTGGCGCCGTTGAGGATCTTGCCGGCGTAAATACCGACCTGGCGATAGGCGGCCGTCAGGCTCGGCCCGTAGCTGATCAGGCCACCGGCCGCGGGAAAGTCATAGATCGCCGGAACGGCATAGCGTGCCGCCAATGCCACGAGCTGGTCGCGCCGGCTCATAAGGAAGGAATCACTGGCGACGATGAGCGCGCCGGCATGCAGTTCGACGAGGGTCGCGAAGGCGAAGTCGATCTCGGTTTCGATGCTCGCCTTCAGGACATGGAGCTGCACTCCCTTCGCGCGCGCCGCTTCCTGCACCTCTCGCGTCTGACGCTCGGCACCCGGATTGTTTGGGTTCGAGAGCAGCGCGATCACGCCGGCCTGGGGAACCAGTTCGGACAGCAGATCGAGCCGCTTCGGCGTCATCTCGGTGTTCATGGTGCTGACGCCCGTGAGGTTGCCGCCCGGCCGGGATAGGCTGGCGACCAGGCCGCCCTCGACCGGGTCGCCGCTTGAGAAGACGATCGGGATCGTCGAGGTAGCGCTTTTTGCCGCGAGTACCGCAGGGGTGCCGCCCGTCGCGATTACGTCGACCTTGGGGCCGACGAGTTCGGCGGCCAATCCGGGCAGTCGATCATAGTGCCCCTCCGCCCAGCGGTATTCGATCGCCAGGTTTTTTCCCTCGACATAGCCGGTGTCGCTCAGTCCCTGGCGGAACGCGGCCAGATATACTGCACCCGCGCCGGGCGAGCCGTTGCCGAGATAGCCGATCACCGGCATCGCCTTCTGCTGCGCGCGCAGGGCGTGCGCGCGGTCATCGCGCCGCCCAGCAACAGCATCAACTCGCGGCGCCTCATTCGATGACCTCGTCGGCGCGGGCCAGGATCAAGGGCGGGATCGCGGCGGCGAACGGGTTTCCGCCGATGACGCGCCCCGCTTAAAGGGGGGCCGGCGCGTCCTGACGTATAAGGGTGACCGGTTGAAGCGGACCACTTTCCGCTCGCGCCTTATGTCGGCGCCATCGTATCGCCGGCGAGCTCAAGCCGGTGCTCGATGCGGCCGAGCCGGCGATCGACATTGTCGAGCCGCTGCTGAATGCCCGCGTAATCCATTTCGATGCCGGCGACTTTGCGCTCGAGCGCGCCGAGCCGGGTGACAATCTCGTCGAGCTTGCGGTCGACGCGGTCCAGACGATCGTCGAGCCTCGTGAACCGGGTGCGAAGAAAATCGAGAACGTCAGCGGGTTCGCTCATGGCCAATCTTCGATCACCTCGGCGCCCGTCGTGTCAACCCGAAACCGGTCGGCGCTTCACCGAGCACAATCGGCGGCAGCCGCGAGGATCATTCGGTCGGATTTTCTGCTTCGGGAGTGTCGGGTTCTTGAGATAAGCTATTGTTTTAGGGCCTTGAATTAGCTCGTGAAGGAGCTGCCAACGCTTTGCATCGGTCTCGGTCAGCAGCTAGGCAACACCCGTGACGTTGCCGCCCGAGCCTGTCTCCATCGAAAGTCCCGGCACTGCCCACCAAGCGGCAGGCTCGGCGAGATGCCGCGGTCGCTGGCTTTACCGGCCACGGCTTGTTAAAATCCCGCCGCGGCAACGGGCGGGCCGCCGGAGCCGGGTGATGACCGGATCAGCCTATGTCCTGGCGATCGACCAGGGGACGACCAGCACGCGGGCGGTCCTGTTCGACGCCGCCGGCCAGGTACGGACGAGTGCGC
>CAVPBN010000004.1:0-232815 GCA_963701815.1 uncultured Alphaproteobacteria bacterium | reverse complement strand
CACGTCACCGGCGACGAGATGGTGGCGGCGATGGACAAGGTCGGCGTCGACGGCGCGATCTACATCTCCGCCTTTTCGATGTACCAGTACGACGGCAGCTATGCGGTCGAGGTGCAGCAGGCCCATCCCGGCCGGTTCGCCCTCGTCAAGCCGGTCAACCCGGACGATCCGGCGGTGGCCGATGTCATCGCCGACTGGAAGAAGACGCCGGGCACGGTCGGCATCCGCATCATGCTGACCAAGGAGGCGAAGCGCGCGCCGGACGACCCGGGCCTCGACCGCATCCTGCGCGCGGCGGTGCGGCACGATTTCCCGGTCAACGTGCTGTTCTGGGGCAATGTGGACGCGGGCACGGCGCTGATCGACCGCCACCCCGACACGCGGTTCATCATCGACCATCTCGGCATCCTGCAGCCGCGCGTGCCGCCCGCGCCGCCGCAGCCCTGGGCCGACCTGCCGAAGGTGCTGGACCTCGCCAAGCGCAAGAACGCGGTGATCAAGGTCAGCGGCGCCTGCACGCTGTCGCGGGAGCCGTATCCGTTCCCGGACATCTGGGACCCGCTGGACCGCGTGTTCGACGCCTGGGGTTTCGATCGCTGCCTGTGGGGCACCGACTGGACGCGCGCGTTCGCCGTCGTCAACTACGAGCAGGCCGTCGAGCCCTTCCTGAAGACCGACCGCCTGAGCGACAGCGAGCGGGCGATGCTGATGGGCGGCGCCTGCGCCAAGGCCTATGGCTGGTCGCCGAAGAAAGGTTAGTGCGTTTTCGATCAATGGCATCGGCAGCGACAGCCCCCCTCACCCTTCCCTCTCCCACTGGGGGAGGGGGACCCGCGTTAGCGAGCTGAAGGCGAACCTGCCCGGACGCTGGGTGAGGGGGTGCGCCCGGTTGCAGATTGCTCCAGCACTATCGGAGTGACCGGCGGGCAGTGACCGAGACGAAGGGAGGCGGCCTATGGCAGCGAATTACAGCATCTGTCTTGGAACGGCCGGCTGGGGCGTGTGGCACAGCCCGGATGCCGGACAGTCGTGGACGCGGCATCGCGCCCCGTTTCCGCTCAACAGCCGCATCCAGGCGCTGGTCGCCCATCCCACAGAGGCGCATACCGTTTTCGCGGGCGGCGATACCGGCCTGTTCGTCGAGCCACGACGGCGGGGCGCAGTGGGAGCGCATCGGCGCCGATGGGGCTCTGCCGACGATCTGGTCGCTGGCCATCGACCCGGTCGATCCCGATATTCTCTTTGCCGGCACGCGCCCGGCCGGGGTCTATCGCTCGCGCGACGGCGGACGGCAGTGGGAGAAACTGGCCGTCGACATCGCCCGCGAATGCTCGATCGGCACACCCTTCGTGACCGGCCTCGTCGTCGACCCCGACGATCATCGCATCGTCTGGGCCGGGGTGGAAATCGACGGCGTCTTCCGCAGCCTGGACGGCGGCGACACCTGGACGCACCTCGAGGCGGGTTTGTACGACCCGGACATCCACGCCGTGGCGATCGCGGCGACGCAGCCCAAGCGCCTCTACGCCAGCACGGCGCGCGAAGTGTTTGTCAGCGACAATCTGGGCGACACCTGGCAGCCCTTGGGCATCAGGGAGAAATGGCCGCTGCCCTATGCCCGCGGCATCGCGGTCAAGGCCGATGATCCCGGCGTGCTGTTCGCCGGGTGCGGCGAGACCACGACCGGCGAAAAGGGGCACGTGCTCCGCACCACAGATTTCGGCGAGACCTGGGAGATCCTGCCGCTCCCCACCCAGCCCAACGCCACGATGTGGGGCCTCGCCACGCATCCCGCCGACGCCGACCGCATCGTCGCGTTCAGCCTGTTCGGCGAGGTGTACGTCACCGAGGATGCCGGCGCCTCCTGGCGCAAGATCGCGCGCGAATTCGGCGAGATCAGGGCCGCAGCCTGGGTGCCGAACTAGCCCAGGGCCAGACCGTCATCGGCCGGCTCAGATGACGCCGTCCTGTTCGAGCGCGGCGATCTCGGCGGCCGACAATCCGAGCCAGCCGCCGTAGATCTCGCGGTTGTGCTGGCCGAGCTTGGGGCTGGGCACGGTCTCGACCGGGTCGGCGCCGTGGATGCGCAACGGCGTCGTCGGCACGACGATACGGCCGATCTCGTCGTGCTCGATCCATTCGAGCATCCCGCGCTCGTGCATGTGGCGGTCGCGCATGACCTCGTCGACGTCGCGCACCGGCGCCAGCGGGATATGGTGCCGTTTGGCGATCGCGAACGCCTCCATCTTGCCGAGGGTGCCGCGTCCAGGCCGCGACCAGCGCGTCGATCGCCTCGCGGTTGGCGACGCGCGCCGCGTTATCGGCAAAGCGCGGATCGTCGCGCAGCTCCTCGCGTCCCATCGCCTTGAGCAGATTGTGCCAGTGCTCCTCGACGGCGATGTTCATCGCGACATAGCCGTCATTAGTCGGATAGACGTTCAACGGCACGCGGCCGTGGCTGGCGTTACCGGTCCGCGGCGGCGGTTTGCCGGTCTCGAAATAGGCGTGCAATTGCGAGGTCAGCGTCGCGTACGCGGCCTCCTGCATCGCCACCTCGACGAGGCGGCCGCGGCCGGTGCGTTCGCGCTCGAACAGCGCGGTCAGGGTGGCGGCGTAGAGATGGATCCCGGAAATGAAATCGACGACCGCCGGGCCGGCCTTGACCGGCGGCCCGTCCGCAAAGCCCGTCGCCGCGATCAGTCCGGAGACCGCCTGGATCGTCAGATCCATCGCCAGATTGTCGCGATCCGGCCCGGTCAGGCCATAACCCGAGCCCGAGGCGTAGACGAGGCGCGGGTTGATCGGGTGCAATACCTCCCAGCCGACGCCGAGCCGGTCCATGACCCCGGGCGCGAAATTCTCCAGCAACACGTCGCCGCGCTCGACCATCCGGAACAACAGCGCGCGGCCGCGCTCGTGCTTCAGGTTCAAGGTGATCGCGCGTTTGTTGGAGTTCAGCATCGCGATCGGAAAGGTCGTGCTCTTGCCGGGCGGCGCCCGGCGGCGCAACGGCTCGCCCTGCGGCGGCTCGATCTTGATCACGTCGGCCCCGGCCTTGGCCATCAACAGGGTCGCGTATGGCCCCTGGTAGACCTGGCCCAAATCGAGCACGGTAATGCCGGCGAGCGGCCGGTTGGCGCCGGCCGGCATCAGCGGGCTTCCTGCGCTTGTAGGCATCGGGGCAGCTTGCGGGCGCCGCGGCTTGGGTGTCAACGCCGCTCCGCGAGATGACGCCGCGACCCCGCGCAGAGGATTGGATGAACGACCCGATGGATTTCGACCTGGTGGCGATCGGCGGCGGCTTCGCCGGGCTGTGCGCGGCGGTGCGCGGCGCCGAATTGGGGCTGCGCACGGCCGTCCTCGAAGCCGGCGCCGACGAGCGCTATCTGTGCAGCTCGCGCTGGGCCGGCGGGATTTTTCACGTCTCCTACCACGATGTGAAGCTCGACCCGGACGAGCTGGTCGCCGCGATCAACCGCCAGACCGGCGGCGAGGCCGATCCCGAACTGGCCGCGGCGATCGCCGACGATGCCGGCCGCACGGTCGACTGGCTGGCGAGCCAGGGCGCCGCTTTCACCCAGGCCAGCCCGATCAACTGGCACCGCTTTACCTTGGCGCCGCCGCGCGCTGCGGTCGCCGGGCAGGATTGGCAGGGGCGCGGCCCGGACCGGATGCTCGGCGAACTTGCAGCAGCGGCTCGAAGAGCGCCAGGGCCGGCTCTTCTTCGGCGCCAGAGCGGCGGCGCTGCGCCTGGAGCGCGGCCGGGTCGTCGGCGTCACGGCGCACAGGGACGGCGCGGAGCTGCGATTCGGCGCCGGCGCGGTCGTCATCGCCGATGGCGGGTTTCCCGGCAATGCCGAGCTGTTCCGCCAGTCATATCGGGCCGCGGCCCGACCGGGTGCTGATGCGCCATGCCGGCACCGCGATCGGCGACGGGCTGCGATGGCCGCAGGCGGCGGGTGCGGCGCTGACCCGGCTCGACCGCTTCTACGGCCATCTGTTGAGCCGCGACGCGATGGACGAACACGGGCTGTGGCCCTATCCGCAGATCGACGCGGTCGCCGACCGCCGCGATCGTCGTCGATCGGCGACGGCAGCCGGATCCTCGACGAGGGGCTGGGCGGCATCTCGATCACCAACGACCTCGCCCGGCTCGACGACCCGCTCTGCGCCACGGTGATCTGCGACGCGCCGATCTGGGAGACCGCCGGCAGGGCGGCGCAGATCCCGCCCAACCCGCAACTGCTCGCCGGCGGCGGCACGTTGCACCGGGCCGAGACGATCGAGGCATTGGCCGAGATCGGCGGGGCTGCCGCCGGAAGACGCTGGCCGCGACCGTCGCGACTATAACGACGCGGTTCGCTGCAACCGGCTGACGACCCTGTTGCCCGCGCGCTCGACCCGCAGCGGCATGCCGCAGCCGATCGAGACCCCGCCATTCTTCGCGATCCCGATCTGCGCCGGCATCACCAACACGATGGGCGGCATCGCGATCGACGGGCACGGCCGGGTCAAGCGGCCGGACGGCTCGGCGATCGCCGGGCTTTACGCCGCCGGCGGCGCCACCGGCGGGCTCGAAGGCGGCGGCGCGCTCGGCTATGTCGGCGGGCTGATCAAGGCCTGCCTCTTCGGCCTGCGCGCCGCCGAACACGCCGCGGGTCAATACGGTTGACTCCACGTCGATCCCGAGGTGCTCCACCGGATCGATGGCACACAGCGGCGGCGGCAGCAGTTGCGCGGCGAGCGGACGCAAAGAAGGTTGAGCGGACTGTCACCATTGTCCCCACAATCCCGGACACTTGCACAAACTGCGGGTATCCCGTATCTTATGGAAGACGAGCGATTTGAGTGGCGCGACGCGAAAGCGGTCGAGAATTTCCGCGATCACGGCGTTATCTTCGACAACGCCGTCAAGGCGTTCGGCGACGCGTTCGCGATCGCCCGATTACGGCCGTTCAAGACGCCACATCGGAACCGCCGCGTTCGACCCCTAAACAGCCATTCGGCAGCGCCCTGCAAGGCGGTTATTTTAGGTGCAAATTGCGCTGCCAGCGCGGCGCCGGCTTCGCACGAGAAAATCCGTTCGTCTTCCACCCGCGGGGGATCTGGGAAGTCGCCAAGCTCGCCGCCTTTTACCTCTACCTGCACCGCATCCGCCTCCGCGTCGAACGCGATGAGAGCCCTACACCCGCCCATTATCGCCGGTTGCGCCAAGACGGCGCAACAACTCGCGGCTCGCGGCCCTGGTCGCCAGGGATTGGAACTGCGGGCGAGCTTCACGATTCATCGACCGTCAGCCGTGGTGCTTCACGTTCACGTAGCGCCAAAGCTTCGTGAACCCGGCCACAACAATGTCCAACGGCAGCAATATCGCTGTTACAGTGTCCTTCTTGATGAGGTCAATGATCGGCTTCGGAACACGAGCCGGAAATTTCACCAGACTTCTCGCAATCTGAGAGGCAAGATGTCGCTTAAAATCCTTTATGAATACGCGATTTTGTATTTTACTTGGTGTTGATAGTTCGACTGTCTTCTCAATTAGTCTTCTACAAATGAGTTCATCTATGCAAATATCTAGGCGTTTCGGACTGTCAAACGCGAGGTTGCTGAAATACATATTCATACCCAGACCGCATTCGACGCAGTTGAGGTGGTCAAAAGCTACACTCTCTACTCGTGAGACGAGGCTGCAAAAAAAAAGGAGATCTTCTCCGGCTGCCTTCAGTCTTGTATCAAAACGAAGATGTGGCGCTATGCGCAGCTTATATGCTACCGTAGAGGTCTGGGCCGGATTCTCCTTTAACATTAGCGCCATAAATTGTTCCGGTTCAATCACACTGAAATCGCTTTTTTTATTTGCCAGGGCGATGTATCTGCCCGTCTCGATCGCATACTGACGAACGTATGACTCGTAGAAGCCGATTCTGCTACTGTCGGTGAAACAGAAGTCATAATCGGCAGTCAGCGCCCTAATCATCCGCTCTAAATGGGTCGCGGGCCATGTGTCGTCTGAGTCCAGGAAGGCAATGAGTGCCGTGTCCTTGTCCGCTTCGTCCAACGCCCGGTTGCGAGCCGCCGCTACACCGCCATGTTGCTGCTGGATCACCTTTAATCTCAACGGGCCATCAAATGTGAGGTTTCCGATTTCACCTTCTGCCGGACATGGCGAGCCATCATCGACTACGATCACTTCAACAAGCCAACCATCCGGGATTTTCTGCTGTCCCACCGACCGAAGCGCACGAGCCAAAATCCCCGGTTTGCGTTGAAAGAATGGAATTATCACTGCAAGTCTACAATCAGACACGGCTAACCTACGTTCCAATATCGTGGGCGTTGGACGATTCCCGTTTGCGGAATTATGGGGGTTTGGCCCGGTACGCGCATTACCCATGGCAATGACCGCGGGCGATGGTCTTCGGAACTAGTATTGCTCCGAGTTCCGCGGGACACAGTCGTGAACCACATCCAACAAATCAGCCATTTATTTTGAGGGCAAACGTCCCGACGCAAATCGCTTTGCTAACTCCACAGTCGCCCTTGGATAGGTCGAGGATGGAACGACGGCGAACGCTTCCCTAAGGAGACCCTTGCGGACGAGGCGCGCGCCTGTTCTCAATGCCATACGTGTAAGCTCAGCTTGGTTTTGTGCGTTCACAGAACGCATCCCTTTCGCCAGTGCCGTTCCTATAAACCTGCAATCGGCCAAATCTAGTTCATACGGCCGATAATCAGCCAGCTCCATCAGCTTGGCAGCTAAGGCAATCTCGAGATGTTCTGCTTCCGATGGAGTGAGACCGTGGCATCCCAACTTAAAGAGTCTCCGCTAATGACTTACCTGCACGGTAGCGCGCTACCGCCTCCTCCGCAAAGGTAAGATCCACCCGGCCCGTCCGTCTTCGGAGCGCCGAAATGGCAGCGAGTTGAGAACTCAGGGCCATCGTGCGACCGTTACTCACCGAGCTGCCTGAGATACTTGCACTATGCATCCTATATTCGCCCAGCACTGCATCCATGTTGTGCAGATGACCGTGCTCCTGCATCCGCCAATAGAGATCCGAGTTTTCCGCATAGACGACGTGTCGGTAGCCGCCCATTGCGCGCAATGTTGACAGGCGCGCCATCAGGCAAGAATGGATCAGATATGGTTCCCTCGCCGGTAACCAGTTGGCATCGGCGTCATCCGGTGAGCCAAGCCGAAGCACCGCCAAGAATTCGACCATGCTCGTCGATTTGCCGAACCGCCCCGGAGACTCCTCCACATTCCGGGTGCTCCCTCAGGTAGGCAAGCTGGTGTTCGAACCTTTGTGGATAAGCAAGATCGTCCGAATCCAGGTTTGCAACGAACTCCGCGCGACAGTGGGCCAACCCCGCATTGCGTGCTGACACGACCCCGCCGTTCCGTTGGCGTATAATCTGGAGGCGCGGATCGCCGGCCGCCATCTCCGCGAGTAAACGGGGGGTATCATCGACCGAACCGTCATCGACAATGAGGAGTTCTGATGTTACTGACGGTTTGCGCCTGGATACTCTCGATCGCGGCCCGGACAATCCCGGCTCGGTTAAAGACCGGGATCAATACGTCGATGAAGTGCTCGCCCAGAATAAATCCTCTCAAGGTAGAATTGAACCGCCGATTACGTCGTTTACTTTAGGGAACCTCTGCAAAAGCCGCCCGTCCAATGATCGTGTTATAATGCACTGAAGGACGGCGGAGTACGGAGCGGTTGGATCGATGAAGCAGCTGATACTGGCCATGATAAAGCCTATCGCGGCCAGCGGGCGGTGATCCGGCAGCATGCCCCAAAGGCCCGGGACTTCACCGGCCGTCGGTAGGGTAACTGCACCTGGGCGTCGAAGAGTCTCCCAAATTCCACACCCATTTGCTCTTGAGATGCACGCGAGAGCAAGCGTAAACACTAAGGAAATCTGGCGTTGTCGGACCGGGCAGAACCTCGAATTGGAGAGCCGTGCGGACGCAGTCGAACGGGCCGCCAACGCCGTGAGCGCCGCACCAAATGTCAAGGGTATAGGTATCCGGGTGCAGGGGCAATGCATCTATCTCAACGTCAACCGCGTATGCTCCTGCTCGAGGCAGGTTTGGACGGTACGCCCCCTGAAGGTCGCTATGGTAAGCTAAAATTTGCCTACTGCTGAGGTCACAAAAGTCGACCACGAGGGCAGCATTCGCCACCTGGGTTCGGGTTTCAAACATAATTCGTGCCCTAACCTCTTCACCGTGCCGCAACGGCAAATCACATAACCATTCCAGGGAAATTAAATGAAATTCGTCTCCACCGAAATGCGGTCTCGGGAGTTTGTCCAAGTTGATAATACGGTCGCGATTTAAAGATCCCTGCGATAAATACCCTCTAACGACCGATTTGGTGTTGCCATATTGACGCGTGGCACCGTGATCCAGCCAAATAGAGGTCTTACACAAATTTTCTATTACAGCTATATTGTGGCTGACAAATAGCACCGTCCTGCCCTCGCGACGGGAGACTTCGTCCATCTTCCCCAGGCATTTTTGCTGGAATTGGGCGTCACCTACCGCCAGAACCTCATCCACGACCAAGATGTCAGGCTCAAGATGGGCGGCAACGGCGAAGGCAAGCCGGACATACATGCCAGAAGAGTAGCGTTTAACCGGCGTGTCCAAAAAACGTTCCACCTCGGAAAACGCGACGATCTCGTCAAATTTTTTAATAATCTCGCCTCGCGTCATCCCAAGGATCGCACCATTCAAAAAGATATTTTCACGTCCGGTGAGTTCGGGGTGAAAGCCTGTCCCGACCTCCAGGAGGCTCCCGACGCGACCGCGCAGCACGACCCGCCCGGAAGTCGGCTCGGTGATGCGGCTCAGGATCTTGAGCAGGGTGCTCTTGCCGGCGCCGTTGCGGCCGATGATGCCCAGAACCTCGCCGCGTTTGACCTCGAAGCTGACATCCTTGAGCGCCCAGAACTCCTCGACCTCGTCGCCCTGGACGACTTGTCGTCCGCTAGCCATGTCGATCGTCTTGCGAGCGACATTGTGGATCGCGCGGCCGACGACGTCCCGCAGCGTGAAATAGCGGGAGCGGCCCTGGGGGCCCGTCTGGTGTCCGACGAGGTATTTTTTCGACAGGTTTTCGACGGTGATGATCGCGTCGGACATCGGCGTTGCGGGTTCAAGCGAACTCAGATCAAATCGGCAAAGCTTTTTTCCGTCCGGCGAAAGCGGTGGATTCCAGACCACAGGACAAAGCCGGAGACCAACACACTTGCCACGAAACCGGGCAGATAGAGCCGGCTCTGCCCGCCGAGAATGCACCAGCGAAAACCCTCAATGACGCCGACAATCGGATTGAGCGAATAGAGCAACCGCCATTTTTCAGGCACGATACTCGAACTGAAGCCGACCGGGGAGACATAGAGGCCGAATTGCACGATGAACGGAATCACGTAGCGGAAATCCCGGTATTTGACGTTGAGCGCAGTGATCCACAGCGCGGGCCCAATGCTCACCAAAAAGGCCAGCATGACGAAAGCCGGCAAAGCGACCATTTGCCAGCTTGGCGGGTATCGGTACCACGCCATCAGGACGATTAACATCGCGAAGGTGATTAGGAAGTCGACGAAAGCGACGACCACCGTCGCGGTCGGCACGATCAACCGCGGGAAGTACACCTTGCTGATCAGATTGGCGTTGTTGACGAGGCTGTTGGACGCCTCGCTCAGGCCGGTTGCAAAGAACGTCCACGGCAGCATGCCGGCGAAGACCATCAGCGGGTAGGGCGCGCTGCCGTCTGACGGCAGCTTGGCGAGGCGGCCGAAAATTATAGTAAAGACGACCATGGTGAGAAGCGGGCGGATCACCGCCCAGGCTACACCGATCACAGTCTGCTTGTAGCGGACCGCAATATCGCGCCAAGCCAGCACTCGGAACAGCTCGCGATAGCGCCACAGGTCGCGCCAATAGTTGCGCTCGTGCCGCCCTGGCTCGATGACGATTATGTCCGACATAGGTTCTTCTCGGCCATGGACCCGCAGACATAGCTCAATTCGGCGATGCCAGCAAGTTGATTTCCCTTGATCCCTCGACACGAGGACATTTCGTCACGCGCCTGGGAAACCCTTGGGCACACTGGGCTGAGCGCTTCTGCCGCCCTCCGGTGACCGGTAAACCGAAGGAGCCGGCAACCTTGACGGGGGACCGAGAGTGGATTTCGTAATTTCTGCCTGTTATCGCACGATGGTTGTGATCGGGAAGCGCAAACTATGGACCGGGGTCGCCGACCTAGCCGGCGGTGACATGACCCCTGAAACTCCTCCAGGCAAGGCTAGTCCGGCCCAACGAGAGGGACGGACGATGAAGCGATTGAGGTTCACGGAAGAGCAGATCATCGCAGTATTGCGGGAGCAGGAGGCTGGGGTTCCGACGGCGGAGGTGTGCCGCAAACACGGCGTCAGCTCGGCGACTTTCTATAAATGGAAAGCCAAGTACGGCGGTCCGGAAGTGTCCGAGGCGAAGCGGTTGCGGGCGCTGGAGGACGAGAACGGCCGGCTGAAGCGGATGCTGGCCGATGCCATGCTCGACAACGCCGCGCTGAAGGACCTCTTGGGAAGAAGTGGTGACGCCCGCCGCGCGTCGGGAGGCGACGGCGTATCTGCGTCAGAGCTTCGAGATCGGCGAGCGGCGGGCCCGCCGGGTGATCGGCAGCGACCGGACAAGCGTGCGCTATCAAGGCGTGCGACCGGATGACGTGGCATTGCGCGGGCGGCTGAAAGCCTTGGCCCAGGAGCGCCGGCGGTTCGGCTACCGTCGCCTGCACGTGCTGCTGCGGCGCGAGGGCCATGCCGTCAACGGGAAGCGGGTGCAGCGTGAGGGCGGCGGCACATTGCACCGGGCCGATACGATCGAGGCATTGGCCGAGATGGCGGAGCTGCCATCGGAAGACCTGGCCGCGGCCGTCGCCGAGTACAACGACGCGGTTCGCTTCAACCGGCTGATGACCCTATTGCCCGAGCGCTCGGCCCGCAGCGGCATGCCGCGGCGGATCGAAACCCCGCCATTCTTTGCGATCCCGATCTGCGCCGGCATTACCAACACGATGGGCGGCATCGCCATCGACGGGCACGGCAGGGTAAAGCGGCCGGATGGTTTGGCGATCGCCGGGCTTTACGCCGCCGGCGGCGCCACCGGCGGGCTGGAGGGCGGCGGTGCGCTGGGCTATGTCGGCGGGCTGATCAAGGCCTGCCTCTTTGGCCTGCGCGTCGCCGAACACGCCGCGCGCCGGCGAGGCTGACGGGAGCGAGGGGGCGGGGCGGCGGCCGCGGTCGGGCCGGCATTCGAGCCTCGGGAACATCAGTCCCATGGGACTTGCAGCGCGAGATGGGCTGGCCCGATGAAGCCTTCCGCGAGATCGATCAGCCGGTGCTCCCGCTCTCCGAAACAAAGGACCATTCCGATGCCGGCGATCACAATCGCATATTACCGCCCGGTCGCCATTTCATACAGACGGCCTCCAAAGCGCAGACGGATGACGATCGACCGGCGTCGAGGGCAGCTTGTCAATGACCTCAAGCACGAGGTTCGCAACACCGGTCGCGCTCGCCGCGAATGTCCAGCGATCCGCCCCTTCTGGAAGGGCGCGCTCTATCGTGTGAAGGTTTGTCGATAAGCCTGCCTGAATGCCTCGACGGCCGGTTTGTCAGGATGCTCTGCGCAGTAGCTTTCCGCCGACTCCTCAGCCTTGGGGATCGCGGCCACATCGATCCCTTTGCTGCGGAACCGCGCGGCCTGATAACCCACATAGAACAGCGATGCCGCAGCCCGATCGTCTGCCGACAACTCCAGCAGCCTTTTGCACGTTGCCCCCTGGATGCTGACCCAACGGCTGATGGGCGTCGGCTCGGCTACCGGGGCTGGCGCGGGTGCGGGTGCAGCTGCGGCCACCGGGGGCGGCGCCGGTGCGGCCGCGCCCTGAGGTTGCGACGCAGGCGCACAGCGAGCCCGACAGCACGCCCGATAACAGCACAAAGGCGGTCTTCCCATTCATCGCGTTGCTCCGCTGGCAAGAAAATTCTGTCTCCGCAGACATTACCGTGGCTGCGGCATCGCAGGCCGTTTCAACCGATCGGATATATAGAATACCATAATCAGCCGCTCTAATTGACAAAGATGCGTCGGCGAGTCACCCTCGGAAATATCCCGACCGTAGCGATCCGGCGGGTAGATTCTCGGTGAGGCTCCGGCCATATGTCGATAAAGCCCGACGCCCGCCCCCGGGTGCGAGCCGGACAGAAATTCGGAGTCGAATACAGCGCGTGAGGCTGCAACGATGACGAAGTGTCTGCTTTGCATGGCGCCGATCGTATTCATCGCAGTGGCGGCTGCCGAGGCGTCCGCCGCCCCGGCCGCCTGGAGCGGCAGCATGGTTCGCGATATCACCGCCACCGCCCCGGAGGGGACGGGCGCGCCGCTGGTACTCGTGCGCGGAGGAGGCGGCCGAGGCGGTGGCGGCGCTCGGGGCGGTGGCGGCGGTTATCGCGGCGGTGGCGGCGGAGGTCGCGGCGGCGGCTCCTGGTCCGGTGCCGGCCGAGGCAATTTCAGCGGCGGCAACCGAGGAAATTTCAGCGGCGGCAACCGCGCCAACATCAGCGGCGGCAACCGCGCCAACATCAGCGGCGGGAACCGCGCCAACATCAGCGGCGGCAACCGCGCCAACTTCAACAATGTCAATGTCAACCGCAATGTCGCCGTCAGCGGGGGCGGTTACGGGGGAGGTTATTACGGGGGCGGTTGGGGCGGTGTCGCTGCCGGCGTCGCGGCGGGCGCCATCGTCGGCGGCGCCGTTGCCAGTACGGCCTATCCGGCCCCGGCATACCCGTATTGTCCATACCCAAATTACCCGAACTGCGGACTTTGAGCGACTCCGGCACGACGACATTTCGAACAGTTGCGACTCGCTGGAGCGAATAGCCGGACAAACACCAAAGGCCTGTCCGGCACCGAGTTGTTTTCTGTCGAACCCGTATACGAGTTGATGCCGACGCCTAAAATTTAGAGCTGTGTCACCCGGGATTTGTTGTCGGAAGGCTTCCCGCCGGGGGCAGCTCGGAAATTGCGGCGCGATCCCCCGGAATGGTGGTCGTGGGAGCGCCGACGAGAGCGAGCGTTTTTCCGGTCATCCGTATCCAGCGACGCAGATCGGGAACGGCTTTGTATCACCCTGCAAGGTCATTTCACGAGCAGGCCGGGCCCGTTGACCAAAATGAGCGCCCCCAAGAACCACCCAGCCCGAATAATTCGTCAAATGGCGTGAAGGGGCCGGCAGGAGTTCTCGTAACCCCCTCGTTTCATGTATGATTTGATTGTCGATGCCGGATCCGACGGTGTGGCTGCCGGTGTGATTCTCCCCAGAAGCGCCGTTTAAATCTTCCCCAGATGTGATCCCCGCCTTCCCGGGGCGCGCCCGGGAAGGCGGGCGGCGCGCCGTTTGATGATCCCTTCCGAGGGCGGGAGGGGGAGGCGGTGATCCAGCTTGGGGAGCTTGTCATGATCTTGGATCTTCACCGGCAAGGGCTGAGCGTCTCGGCGATCGCGCGGCGGGTCGGGATCGACCGCAAGACGGTACGCAAATACATCGAGCGCGGCCTGGAACCGCCGAGTTATGGGCCGCGCAAACGGCGAGCGCGGCGGCTTGAGCCGTTCGAGGCGTATCTGCGGCAGCGGGTTGTCGCCTATCCGGGCCTGACCGGAAGCCGATTGCTACGCGAGATCCGCGAGCACGGCTATGACGGCGGCTACACCGCGGTGACCGATTTTCTGCGCGCGGTGCGGCCGTCACCGACACCCGGGTTCGAGGTGCGCTTCGAGACCCCGCCGGGCGACCAGGCGCAGGTCGACTTTGCCCAGTTTCAGGTGGTCTTCACCGACGAGCCCAGCGTGGCGCGGATCGTCTGGCTGTTCTCGCTGGTGCTCGGTTACAGCCGGCTGATCTGGGCGCGTTTTGTCGTACACCAGGACCTGCAGACCGTGCTGCGCTGTCACATGGCGGCCTTCGCGGCCTTGGGCGGAGTGCCTTGCCAGATCCTTTACGACCGGATGAAGACCGCGGTGATCGGCGAGGACGACCAGGCCCATATCATCTACAACCGCGCGCTGATCGACTTTGCTGGGCATTACCGCTTTCACCCAAAGGCCTGCCGCCCCTACCGGGCCAAGACCAAGGGTAAGGTCGAGCGGCCGTTCCGCTACATCCGCGAGGACTTCTTTCTCGCCCGCTCTTTCCGTAATCTCGACGACCTGAACGCGCAGCTCGCCCATTGGCTCGGCACGGTGGCCAACCCACGGGTGCATGCGACGACGCAGCGCGTCGTCAACGAAGCCTTTGCCGAAGAGAAGCTCGTGTTCCAGGCCTTGCCGCTGGTGCCGTTCCGCACCGTGCTCAAGCTCGAGCGGCGGGTCTCGCATGAGGGCATGGTCAGCGTCGGCGGCAATCTCTACAGCGTGCCCGACGCCACCCGTAAACGCGTCGTCGAGGTGCACAGCCTGGCCGACGAGATCCGCATCTTTGAGGCGGATCGGCTGATCGCCGTCCATCCCGTGCTCGAAGGGCGCCATCAACGGCGCCTGGCTCCCGGCCACCGCAAGATGCCGATGCCGGCGGCAACAGCGATCGGCGCCGGAGCAGCCCCGATCGGCCGGGCCGGCGATGTCGTGCCGCGCCGGTCGCTTGACTTCTACGAGGCGGTCGCCCGCCGGCTCGCCGCCGAAGGTGGTCGGCCATGATCACGGCGGGCGAAGGCTTGCCCGTCCTGGAACGCATCCGGCGCACCCTGGTCGCCCTCAGAATGCCGCGCGCCCTGGAAATGCTCGACCATGCGGTGCGCCAGCTCGAACGCGGCGAAGCCAGCGCGCTCGAGCTGATCGACATGCTCCTGGCCGAGGAACTGATGGTGCGTGAGACCAGCCGCATCAAGACCGCGCTGCGCATGGGGCGCCTGGCAACGATCAAGACCCTGGCCGGCTTCGACTTCTCCTTTCAGCCCTCGCTCGACCGCGAGCGGGTCTTCGCTCTCGCCGAACTCCAGTTCGTCGACCGCCGTGAGGTCGTCCACTTCCTCGGCCCACCCGGCACCGGCAAATCGCATCTTGCCGTGGCGCTTGGCGTCGAAGCCGTCAAAGCGGGCCGCAGCGTCTACTTCACTACCCTCGCCGACATCGTCGGCGTCCTCGCCAAGGCCGAGCGCGAGGGCCAGTTGCGCGAACGCATCCGCTGGTTCTGCCGATCGGCGCTCCTTATCGTCGACGAGATCGGCTATCTGCCGGTGGTCCAGGGCGGCGGCAATCTGTTCTTTCAGCTCGTCAACGCCCGCTACGAAAAAGGCGCGATGATCCTGACCTCAAACCGCGGCTTTGCCGAGTGGGGAGAGGTGTTCGGCGATCCCGTCGTCGCCACCGCGCTGCTCGACCGCCTGCTCCACCACGCCGTCGTCATCCAAATCGAGGGGTCCAGCTACCGGCTGCGCCAGCACGCCGACCTGATGCCCGAGCACCTTCGCTCCAAGGCGCTCATCAATCCGCCATTCCCGGCAGCCGTTCCACGCCGCCGCGGACGTCCGCCAAAATTGCAACCACTCGATCAGCCGGCCGGCTGACCAAAAAACTGGGG
Source organism: uncultured Alphaproteobacteria bacterium (assembly GCA_963701815.1). Classification (GTDB taxonomy): domain Bacteria; phylum Pseudomonadota; class Alphaproteobacteria; order ATCC43930; family CGMCC-115725; genus AP-15. The sequence continues at coordinate 217,156 of CAVPBN010000004.1, read as the reverse complement.
AATTTTACTTCGGCACAAATGGGGAAAGTTCACTCGGCATTGACAGACGGGGCAGTCGTCCCGCCACCCCATAGAGTCAGCTAACCTTAATTAAGGTTAATTTTAGTCAATTAACGCTGTTTAACATTAATAAATGTCAGCCATTATTAAGCACCGACCCGTTAACTAAACTACGCAGTTTACAAATCGCAGGCAACGCCGCATAATACACTGTTTTCGGAAACGGGGCGGAGCAGTTCTCGATAGGGTCGTAGTGCTTCCACGTCCCCTCGAGGGATATCCGATGGAGACCGATAATGGATATAACCACGCTTATTGAATTGGGTTGGATGCATACGAAGAATGCCGTCGCCGAGGAGGTCTACTTAAAGGCAGGATATGACTTAACAAAACCAGTGACATTCTATGGATTAGTCAATGAACATTGTAATATCAAATGTAGGTATTGTGAATATTGGAGGAAGGAACATTACGCCGACGAATTAACGATAGAAGAATGGAAGCAAGCCCTGCTGAGCATCAAGAACTTTGTGGGTCCATATTCAATAAATTTTAGTGGTGGAGAGCCGTTCATCAAGCCCGGGTTCATTGATTTGCTGGCGTGGTGCAACGCGAATAAGATATCGGCTGGGGTAACGACAAACGGGTCGGCACTGACCAAACGTAATGCTCAAAAGGTGGTCGCTGCAAAGCCGTTCAATATCAATATCTCGGTCGACGCGCCAAATGCCGAGGTGCACGACTATATCCGGGGATATCCGGGACTTTTCGACAAGCTCAGCGCAGGGATCGGTTATCTGGTGGAGGAACGGAAACGGCAGGATGTTTCGTTTCCGATCATCATAAAACCCACCATAAATGCCAAAAACTTCAGATACCTGCCTCAACTCATCGAGTGGACGAAGGCGGTCGGTGCAAATTGTGTGAGCCCCCAGCCGATGGAACGGTGGACGCAGGAGACGTATGACGAGCTTTGGATAGAGGAAGCGGAGCTGCCGGAATTCGAGGAGGTCATAGATAAAGTCATCTCGATGAAGCGAGCCGGAGCAGCCATCCTGCCGCCTGCGAGCGTGCTGGCTTTGATGCCGGATCACTTTCGGGAAAAGAAGGCGCCGCGGGACGTGATGCCCTGCCGGGTCGGGCTGCGCAATTACTTCATTTCAACAAATGGCGACGTCGTCGTGTGTACGCACGGGTTTCCGGCGATCGGCAACGTGAAGACGCAAACCGCAAAGGAGATTTGGTATAGCCCGCAGGCTCGCATCGTCCGACATGACACGATCGCTTGCGAGAAGCTGTGCTTGATTACTTGTCTTTCTCAAAAGACCTTGAAGAGCAAGGTGCAGATGGGTCTTCAGTTGCTCAAAGGCGCGCAAGTAGGGTGATAGTCTGGTCTTTATGCGGCCCGGCCCGGCGAGTCGGTCGGGGTCAGCCGACCGAACCGTCGGGGGCACGGCGCAGTACGCTGCCGGGCAATGCGCCGGTGTGGCGGGCGTCTTCGACAACGACGACCCCGTTGACGAGCACCGTCGTTCGGGCGCCGCTCGGATACTGGTGCGGATCGGCGTAGGTCGCGCGATCCGTAAAATCGGCCGGGTCGAAGATCGCGATATCGGCGCGCCAGCCTTCCCTGAGCAATCCGCGATCGCGCAGGCGCAGGGCCTGCGCCGTCGCACCGGTCATCTTGCGCACCGCCTGTTCGAGCGGCAGCAATTGCTGGTCATGCACGTAACGGCCGATGATCCGCGGGAAGGTCCCATAAAACCGCGGATGCGGCATGCCCTGGGCGACGACGCCGTAATCGGCAACGCAATTGCCGTCCGACCCGACCAATGCCGAGGGCGAACGCACGATCTCGCGAATGTCGTCTTCGGCGATCGAGGTGATCAGCACCCGCGTCGCCCCCTTGTCCTCGATCAGATAATCGCAGACGAGATCGATCGGATCGCAGCCGCGCACCGCCGCGATCTGGGCGACGTTCTGTCCCGCATGCTGCGGCAGATGCGGCGAGATCGAAATCTGCACGCAGTCCCAGGACGGGATGCGGCCCCAATTGTTGAGCCCGTCGCGGATGATCTCCGCGCCGATCCGCGCCCGCGCCTCGGGCAACGCCAGACGCGCCAGCATCGCCTCCAACCCGCCCTCCTGGACCCATTGCGGCAGCAGGTTCTTCAGCGGATTGCTGCCCGCCCGATACGGATAAGAATCGCAATCGACGGCGAGGCCTTCCGCCCGGGCCGCCTCGATCATCGCCAGAATGCGCGCGGCCTTGCCCCAATTGTCGAGCCCCGAGCATTTCAGATGCACGATCTCGACATGAACGCCGCAGGTCCGGGCGATGTCGATCGCCTCCTCGACGGCCTCGACGACCTTGTTCGAACTCGTCGCGCAGATGGGTGAAATAACCGGCGTTGTGGCGCTTCGCCACCGTACACAATGCGACGATCTCGTCGCGCTCGGCATAGCTGCTGGGCGGCGTGAACAGCCCGGTCGAGAGGCCCAGCGCGCCCGCGTTCAGCCCGTCTTCGAGCAACGCCGTCATCTGCGCCAGTTCGGCCGGGGTCGGCGTCCGCGCCGCCATGCCCATCACATTGAGCCGCAAGGTGTGATGGCCGATCAGCATGCCGGCGTTGACCGCGACCGGCGGGAAATTGTCGAGATATTCGGGGAAACCGGTCTCGCGGAACGGCAGCCACGGCGCGCTGGCGCTCAAATAATCGCGGATCAGTTCGAGCTTGCCGGGCAACACCGGCGCCACCGAAAACCCGCAATGGCCGACGATCTCGGTCGTCACCCCCTGGCGCACTTTGCTTTCGGCCTTGGGGTTGATCGGCAGGGTGAAGTCGGAATGCGTCTTGATGTCGATAAAGCCCGGCGCCACCGCCAGACCCGCGGCCTCTATGACCCGCGCCGACCCGGCCGACAACGAGCCGCCGAGCGCCGCGATACGGCCGTCGCGGATCGCGACATCGCCGATCTCGCCCGGCCGGCCGCCGCCGTCGATCAGGATGCCGCCGCGGATCAGGATCTCCTCGCTCATCGCCCTCGCCCCGCCTCTGCTTACCACTCTACTCGTACCCGGGAATGGGGGAACGCGCGAGATTTCTCCGTCGGCGGACGGTCGATCATGGTTTGTTCTCGACAAGGCGAGCCGACTGATGTAAAAGTCCGGCATTCAAACCATCGCGACAACGACACATGTCTCTTCCCGATGCGGAGCAGCGGCACGGCGCCAGACACGAACCGCTATACCCTACATTGACGTTGACCGAAGACGGCTTGGTGCTCGGCGCTGCAACCGTTCTCGCAAAGATCGGCCGGTCGGCCGGGCAGGACCCGGAACCGGCCGCCGACAACGCAGGCGAGCGTATCCTGGCATTGCTTGGGGTCGCGTATCGGCAGCCGGTCCCATCCGCGGTTCTCGGCAATATCCGTCGCGCCGGGAGGTATTGGCAAGCGGGCGACGACTGCCTGGCGTCGATCGAACTGGCGCTGACCGGCCTGCCGGAACTGCCGGATGAAGATGAGGCGTGCTCGCGCTTGCAACGCGCCGCTCGGCTGTTGGCGCGCGGCATGGCCCCAGATGATCTGCTGAAGACGCTGCGCGTCGACCCGGCAGCCGATACAGTCAAGGCCGGGTTCAACCCCGCGCAGCCGCGCGTTCCGGCCGGAAACGGCCTCGGCAGCGGCCGATGGAGTGGCGACGAGGAGATGCGGGCCATCCCGATCGCTGCCCAGAAGCCGCCGGCCGGTGCGGAGTATAAAATCGGCGACCCGGACAAATTTTTTGACACTCTCTACGTGCCGGTACAGGTCCTTGCCCAGAGGCTGCGCATCGACGAGACCTGGATCCTGGGATTGGCCGCCTATGAGAGCGGCTGGCTCGACCAGCACAACCGGGATCTGGACGACCCGTTCGGCGTCACCCATCGCGGCGGCCGGAATGTGGCTTACGATTCGATAGCCGAGGCCATAGCTTATTGGGAGAAACGCTACGGTAAGGTCGTAACCGGTGCAAAAACTCCAACAGAGTTTGCGCGGCGATTGTGGGCATCCGGCTACAACTCTGCTACATCGGACTGGAGAGAGGGTGTAACGGACACAATCCGATCCGTCTCCCGGCGCCTTTTGGGCTGGAAATCGCGCCGAGGTGACCTGTGAAGGAAGTGTTCGGGGTTGTCATTGCGATCTGCGGGCATTGTGCAACAGTCTGGGCTGGGGGATATATGCCGGCGCCCAGCCGGCACTACAGTAACCTAGACTACGAATTCTCGGTCGAGATACCTGTCGGACTCTTGGGGTGTGTTACCAAAGAGACGAACAATGGGGTAGATATCCTTTTAGATCGGCATTTGTCATGCGACGATGATTATCGTAATAGACGATTCGTTGACGTCTCCGCAAATTATAACACTGCCGGAGAAGCCAGCACACCCTCAGAGCTCGCTAAAGTCTATTGCAGAGATGACGAGGCCAGGGAGATATTTCGTTTAAAAGGCTGGCGTCTCGGCGGTCGATCGGCATCCGGCTGTCGCGTATATTTTAATTCAGGAATAATTATTATAAAACTCATGACGTTGCGCAAAACCGATCCTCGAAACCCAGAGGTCTGGATTACAGTTAACGCACAACTGACGACCAGTTCCTCACGCTATGCGCAGGATATGCGCCTATTCCGCAAGATCGTCCGGACCATCCGCATCGCCCCGGACGGCCCGCTGAAATAGCGTCAGGAGAGCCAATCGGTTGGCCGCTGCCGTCGATTAGGCTTACCACTCTACTCGCATCGGGGAATGCGAGAACGCGCGAGATTTCTCCGTCGGCGGACGGTCGATCATGGTTTGTTCTCGACAAGGCGGGCCGACTGATGTAAAAGTCCGGCATTCAAACCATCGCGACAACGACACATGTCTCTTCCCGATGCGGAGCAGCGGCACGGCGCCGGACACGAACCGCTGTACCCTACATTGGCGTTGACCGAAGACGGCTTGGTGCTCGGCGCTGCAACCGTTCTCGCAAAGATCGGCCGGTCGGCCGGGCAGGACTCGGAACCGGCCGCCGACAACGCCGGCGAGCGTATCCTGGCATTGCTTGCGGTCGCGTATCGGCAGCCGGTCCCATCCGCGGTTCTCGGCAATATCCGTCGCGCCGGGAGGTATTGGCAAGCGGGCGACGACTGCCTGGCGTCGATCGAACTGGCGCTGACCGGCCTGCCGGAACTGCCGGATGAAGATGAGGCATGCTCGCGCTTGCAACGCGCCGCTCGGCTGTTGGCGCGCGGCATGGCCCCAGGCGATATGCTGAAGACGATGCGCGTCGACCCGGCAGCCGATACAGTCAAGGCCGGGTTCAACCCCGCGCAGCCGCGCGTTCCGGCCGGAAACGGCCTCGGCAGCGGCCGGTGGAGTGGCGACGAGGACATGCGCGCACTCCCGATCGCAGCGCGGAAGCCGCCGCCCGGCGCCGAGTACCAGACCGGCGACCCCGACAAATTCTTCGATACCCTTTATGCGCCGGCGCACGCGCTCGCCGAAAGACTCGGCATCGACGAGACTTGGATATTGGGCCTGGCTGTCCACGAAAGCGGCTGGCTCAACCAGCACGATCGAGATCTCAACAACCCATTCGGACTCACCCGCGCCGGTGGCCGGAATGTTGCGTACAATTCGATCGCCGACGCTGTTACATACTGGGAAAAAAAATTCGGGCCGGTCGTTCGCGGCGCCACCAGCGCACTTGAATTCGCTCGACGACTGAAGGGCGCGCATTACAACGAAGTCGATACCGACTGGGTCGGAAACGTCACGCGCGCGATCCGCTCTGTTCCTCGGCATTTAAGAGAATGGCAGGCGAAGAGGAGCAATCTTTGACTGCCGCTCGCGCGCTCGGCGCGCTCTACCTTGTTTTATTCACAGTCCCGGCTGCGGCAAGTACACCGGCGCCGGGCCGGCACTACGATAATGTCGACTATGAATTTTCGGTCGATGTGCCCGATGGCTTGGTCGGCTGTGTCAGCGAAAACACCAATCACGGAATTGCAATTTATCTGGACTACCTACCGATCTGCGGGGTTGATCGCCGACCGTATGTCGCAGTCTTTGCCGATTATAACGTGGCCACCGATGCGCTCACCCCCGCGAGCCTGGCGCAGCTCAATTGTCCCGACCTGGGGGTCAGGCGGGTGGTGTGGTTGAAGGGATGGACAATAGGCCACCGCGCCGCCGCCGGTTGCCGTCAGTACCTCGACCGCGGACGCATCAGCGTGAAGATATATACGATGCGCAAGACCGAGCCGGACAACCCGGAAACGTGGATCGACATCGCCGCCTGTCTCATCACTACCGATTCCCGTTATGAGCACGATATGGGTCAGTTCCGCAACATCGTGAAGACGATCCACATCGCGCCTGACGGACCTCTCAAGTGACCAGTCGCCGCGGCTCGCCTGTTAAAAAGAGCGCTACGGCCAGGTCGTGCGCGGCACCAAGAGCGCACGCCCGAAACTTCGGTCAAACGCGGCAGCGTCCAAAAAGCGCCGCGCGCCGAAGCGCCACCCCGCGCGCCGATGCTGGATCAGCCGGGCTTGCGCGCCGCGTGCGCCCTGAGGTCGTAGTCCGGGTCGGCGGCCTGGTCGGGGGTCAGCGAGGGCGGGGCGGCAAGGATGCGGCGGGCGGCGATGTGGTCGGCGGGGCGGTTGACCGACTCGACGCCGACGAGATGCCCGTCGCGGAAGCAGAAGACCGAAAAGCTGCGGCCCTCCGGCTCGCCGCGCACGACGGCAGCGTCGTGGCCGATGACGAGGCCGGCAATCTGCAGTTTGAGGTCGCCCTGGTCGCTCCAGAACCACGGCACCTTGTCGTAAGCGGCAGGCTTCCCGACGATCCGGGCGGCGGCGCAGCGCGCCTGGTCGACCGCGTTCTGCACCGATTTCGAGCCGCACCCGTCCCTCGGCGAAGCGGGTCGGGTAGCTGGCGCAATCGCCGATCGCCAGGATCGCCGGGTCGTCGGTGACGAGGCGATCGTCGACGGCGATCCCGTTCGACACGGAAAGGCCTGCGGCGGCGGCGAGCTCGGCGTTCGGCAGGACGCCGATGCAGACGATGACGAGATCGGCCGGAAGTCGCCGCCCATCGCTGGTCTCGACCCCGGTCGCCCGGCCGTTGCCGCCGCAAATCCGCGAGGCCGCGGCGCCGAGCGAGATCGTCGCGCCCCATTGCCGGTGCGCCTCGGTGAAGAATTTCGAGACCGGCGCCGAGACGACGCGGCCCATCGGCTGCTGCGTCACTTCGAGGATGTGGACCGCGGCGCCCGCGCCGATTGCCACCGAGGCGAATTCGAGGCCGATGAAGCCGGCGCCGATCACCACCACGTCGCGCGCCTCGGCCAATCGCCGGCGCAACGTATCGGCGTCGGCGAAGGTGCGCAGCCCCATCACGCCGCCGAGCTCGGCGCCGGGCACCGGCAGCGGCCGATTGCGCGCCCCGGTGGCGAGCACGACGTGGTCGCAGGCCAATTCCCGGCCCGACCCCAGCCGCAGGCGGCGGCCCGGCCGGTCGATCGCGATAACGGTCTCGCCGGGCAGATAGTCGATCCGCTGCTTTTCGTAGAAATTCTCGGGCCGCAACCACAATTCGTCGAGACCGCTCTCGCCGGCGAGGTAGGATTTCGACAAGGGCGGCCGCTGGTACGGCAATACCGGCTCGTCGCCGATCAGCAGAATGCGGCCGGCAAACCCCTCCTGGCGCAGCGACGACGCGGTCTGAAAACCGGCCTGGCCGGCGCCGACGATGGCGACGACCGGCTCCGGCATCAGACCTGCGACTCCGGCAGGTAGACGACGAGACCGTCCATTTCGGGGGTGACGACCAGCTGGCAGCTCAGCCGGCTGTTCGGCCTGCGCTCGCTGGCGGTGAATTCGAGCATCGCCTTTTCGTCGTCGGACTGCACCGGGGTCAGCGGCAATTGCGGCTCCTCGACATAGACATGGCAGGTCGCGCACATCATCTCGCCGCCGCATTCGGCGACGATGCCGTCGACGCCGTTCAGGATCGCCCCGCGCATGACGCTGGTGCCGACCGCGACATCCTGCACTTCGCGCGCGCCGTCGGGGTGAACATAGGTGATCTTGGGCATCGTCTTCCTATCGATTGGGTCGGGGGGCGTCAGGTCGCCCGAATCTAAGCCCGACGCGACCGGCCGGCGTCAAGCCCGCAGCGCGATCGCGATCTTGTCGCCGTCGACGGCGAGCGGGGCGCCGAGCGCCAGGCTCTCCCGCGCGATCTGATCGAACATGGCAGGCTCGTCGGCGGGTTTGCGCAGGATCGTATGATTGTGCTCGTCGTGGCGGACGAACTCGAACGCCGCCCGCTCGACACGCCCCTGCTCCAAGGAAATCGTCGCCATCATGCCGAGCCAGTCGCCATGCCGGGCGCCGCCGTGCCCGGTGTGGAACGAAAAGCTGCCGAGCCCGTAAAAAATCGGTTTGCCGCGATAAATCTCGACCGGCAGCGAGAAATGCGGGCCGTGGCCGATGACGAGGTCGGCGCCGGCATCGATCGCGGCATGGCCGATTTCGTTCATATAGCCCAACACCTCGCGATGCAGGCCCCAGTGAAACGAGGCGACGACGACGTCCGCCCGCTCGCGCAATGCGGCGATGTCCTCGGCGAGCCACCGCAGATATTGCTTGTCGGCCCAGGTCACGATCTCCGGCGGCACTCCGGGGCGGTTGGCCGGCGGACGGCTGCCGTGCGTCGGCACCCGGTAGGCGGTATGGCCGCAGATTACGGCGATGCCGGCGGCATGTTCGCCGGCCTCGTGATTGGTCGGCCAGTAGACCGAGCTGCGCTGCAAAAAGCCGAACCGCACCCCGCCCCGCTCGACGATCGCCGGCGCCCGCGCCTCGGTCCGATCGCCCCCGGCGCCGGCATGCGCGATCCCCAGCCGGTCGAGCCGAGCCAACGACGCCAATATCGCCGCCTCGCCGTAATTGACGTTGTTGGCGACGCCGACCGCGGCGACGCCGGCCGATGCCAACGCCTCGCCGCCGGCCAGCGGGTCGGCGAAAAAGCCCTCCTGTTCGACCGAATGCCGGTTCGGCGGCTGGTAGAGGCAGCATTCGAGGTTGCAAAAGACGATATCGGCGGCGCGCAGCCGACCCTCGACGAGGGCAAAGGGCACCGCCGGATCGGTCACATTCATCAAATTCACGTCGCCGGTCAGGATCATTTCCATCGCCGATTTCTGCTCCCGTCGGTGCGAGGGATGCCCGCAGGCCTGCAGCCGCGCTGCGGGGTGACCGCCAGCCTACCACAAATCGACGAATGCTCAGACCCACTCAAAGGACCGATGACACGGCCCGGGCCCACGGCGCTCACGTGAAAATCTCCGCTACACCGGCGAAGGCCGGTGCCCATTACGGACGATAGATCACCGGCCTTCCAGCCGGGAAGGCGAGGGCTTGGCGCGCCGCCCTGGATCATCCGAGATGCGTCTGAGCACCAACGCTTGCTGCCTGTACCCGGCGGCCGACAGAATGCGCCGTTGGCGAGGGAGGGACGATGGAGCGGATTGCGGAATCGCCGCTGGCGGTCTATCAGGCATATCTCGACCGGGGCGAACTGGCCTATCAGTGGAGCCCGGAGGCGAACCGGGCGGTGTTCTATCCGCGCGTGATCTGCCCCTATACCGGCAGCGACCGGCTCGAATGGCGGGTCAGCGCCGGGCTCGGCACGGTCTATGCGACGACGGTCACCCATCCGCGCGAGGGCGCCCCCTACAACGTGGCGCTGATCGATTGGACGAAGGTTTCCGGCTGATGAGCCGGGTCGAGGACATTCCGGCCGAAACGGTCGAGATCGGCATGCGCGTCAAATTCCGCGTCCACCGGCCCGATGGCGACGAGCCGGCCTACCCGGTCTTCGCCCCTCTGACCCCTCTGGAGAATGCGTGATGGACGGGCTGCGGCGCGGCGCTGCGGCGATCGTCGGGGTCGCCGAATCCGATCTGGGCGCCGTCGCCAGGGATATGAGCGCGATCGATCTGATGGCGCAGGGCATCCACCGCGCATTGGCCGATTGCGGGCTCGGATTGCGCGATGTCGACGGGCTGCTCTGCGCCACTGCGCAGAGCCGCACCTCGGGGCTCAACCTGGCGGAATATCTCGGCATTTCGCCGGCCTTTATCGACACGACGATCCTCGGCGGCTCGTCGTTCATGTTTCATGTCGCGCATGCCCAGGCGGCCTTGCAGCTCGGCCTGTGCAAGGTGGCGGTCATCGCCTATGGCTCGACCCAGCGCACGATCGGCCGCCGCCACGCCTCGGTGCGCGAATACAACCCGTACGAGACCCCGTTCCGGCCGTTTCTGCCGTCGACCGCCTATGCGCTCGCCGCCTCGCGCCACATGCACCAATACGGCACGACGCGCGAGCAACTGGCGGCGGTCGCGGTCGCGGCGCGCGAATGGGCGCTGCTCAACCCGGCCGCCTGGGAAAAGCAGCCGCTGACGATCGCCGAGGTATTGTCGGCGCGGATGGTCAGCTAGCCGTTCACGGTGCGCGACATCTGCCTCGTCACCGACGGCGGCGGCGCCGTCGTGATGACCACCGCCGAGCATGCCCGTTCGCTGAAAAAGCCGCCGGTCTATGTGCTCGGCTGCGGCCAGGCGATCACCCACGCCAACATTTCGAGCATGCCCGACCTGACCGTAACCGGCGCCGCTCGCACTCGGGCCGCGCCGCCTATGCGATGGCCGGGCTCGGGCCAGCCGACATCGATGTCGCTCGAGCTCTACGACGCGTTCACGATCAACACGATCCTGTTCCTCGAAGACCTCGGCTTCTGCAAGAAGGGCGAGGGCGGGTCGTTTGTCGAGGGCGGCCGCATCGCGCCCGGCGGCGCTCTCCCGGTCAACACCAATGGCGGCGGCCTCTCCTATTGCCACCCCGGCATGTACGGCCTCTTTCTGCTGATCGAGGCGGTGCGGCAACTGCGCGGCGAATGCGGCGCCCGCCAGGTCGCCAAGTGCGAAACCGCCCTCGCCCACGGCAACGGCGGCGTATTGTCGTCGCAAGCCACCGTGATCTTGGGTACGCAGGCAACGGTGTAGTTGGGACAATGAGGCAGTGAGACAACGAGAGGCTGCGATGTTCCGGCAATCATCACACGACAATGATCTGCTGACCGAAAAGATTATCGGCTTCGCCATAGATGTGCACCGGGAGCTCGGCCCCGGTTTGCTGGAATTCAGCGTACGAGGAATGTTTGTGCTTCGAGTTCAAACAAAACAGCATCGACGTTCCGACGGCAAGTCCCGTTGCCGGTTACGTACAAGTCGATTCGTCTTGAGTGCGGTTATCGGCTCGACCTCGTTGTCGAGAACCAGATTATCATGGAATTGAAGACCGTCGAACGCTTGCTGACGATTCATCAGGCGCAGCTGCTGACCTATATGAAGCTGAGCGGAATGCGTACGGGGCTGTTGCTCAATTTCAATACGGCGGTGCTGAAAGACGGCATCCGGCGGCTCATGCTATGACATCTCACTGCCTCATTGCCTCATTGGTGATTTCTACGGGAGGACACGACATGGCCGAAGGCGCGATTGGTTCGTTTCGAAAACGTCGACGGGATCGGGGTCATCACGATCGACAACCCGCCGGTCAATGCGCTGTCGCCCGGGGTGCCGGAGGGCATCGTCGAGAATGTCGAGCGCGGCAACGCCGACCCGGCGATCCGGGCGATGGTGCTGATCGGCGCCGGCCGCAGCTTTATCGCCGGCGCCGACATCCGCACTTTCGGCACCAACCGGCCGCCGCCGGTCGACGGCCGCCGCCCGCATCACGTGCTCGACGCCAGCCGAAAGCCGGTGGTCGCGGCGATCCACGGCTATGCGCTGGGCGGCGGGTTCGAACTGGCGCTCGCCTCCAACTATCGCATCGCCGTGCCGAGCGCCAAGGTCGGGTTGCCGGAGGTGCTGATCGGCATCATTCCGGGCAGCGCCGGGACCCAACGGCTCCCGCGGCTGATCGGCCCGAAGGCGGCGCTCGACATGATCGTGTCCGGCCGCCATGTGCCGGCCGAGGAGGCGCATCGTCTCGGCATCATCGACGAATTGGTCGCCGGAAGGCGGCGATCTGCGCCAGGCGGCGATCGCCTTTGCCCGCCGGGTCGCCGATGCCCGCCCGTTGCCGCGCATCCGCGACCATGACGAAAAGCTCGCCGAGGCCAAGGCCGACCCGGGCCTCTTCGAGGCGATGCGCAAATCGATCGCGCGGCGCGCCCGCAACCAGAAGGCGCCCTATCACGCCATCCAATCGGTCGAAAACGCCTGCAATATGCCGTTCGACGACGGCGTCCGGCGCGAGCGCGAATTGTTCGACGAGCTCGAAAACTCGGCCGAGGCGCGGGCGCTGCGCTATGCCTTTTTCGCCGAGCGCGAGGTCGCCAGACTGCCCGACATCCCGCGCGAGACGCCGTTGCGCCCGATCGAGACCGCGGCGATCGTCGGCGCCGGCACGATGGGCGGCGGCATCGCGATGAGCTTTGCCGAGTTCGGCTTTCCGGTGAAACTGCTCGAAGTCAGCCGGGAGGCGCTCGACCGCGGCCTGGCGCGCATCCGCGCCAATTACCAGACCAGCGTCAGGCGCGGCAGCCTGACCGAGGCCGAGATGGACCGCCGGCTCGCGCTGATCGAGCCGGTCACCAGCTATGACGACATCGCCCAATCCGACGTCGTGATCGAGGCGGTCTTCGAGCGCATCCCGGTCAAGGAAGAAGTGTTCAAAAAGCTCGACGCAATCATGAAGCCGGGCGCGCTCTTGTATTCGAACACCTCGGGCATCGACATCGACGTGATCGCCAATGCGACGACGCGGCCGCAGGACGTGGCCGGCACGCATTTCTTCGCCCCGGCCAACGTCATGAAACTGTTCGAGGTGGTCAAGGGGGCGAAAAGCGCGCCCGACACCTTGGCGACGGCGATGGATCTCGGCCGCAAGATCGGCAAGATCAGCGCCATGGCCGGCAATGGCGACGGCTTTGTCGCCAATCGGAGCCGCACCCCGTTCGGCACCGAGATGACCATCATGCTCGAAGAGGGCTGCCTGCCCGAGCAGGTCGACAAGGTCATGGTCGATTTCGGCTATCCGATCGGGCCGTTCGCGACCGCCGATCTGTCGGGGCTCGACATCGGCTACGACAGCCGCCAGCGCCGCGCCGCGCAGAACCCGAACTACCGCAAACTGCCGATCGCCGACGCGATCGTCGAGATGGGCCGGCTCGGCCAGAAGACCGGGGCCGGCTGGTTCCGCTACGAGCCGGGCGACCGCACCCCCCACCCCGACCCGGAAGTCGCCCGGATCATCAAGGAAAAGGCGGCGGAGATGGGGGTCGAGCAGCACAGCTTCACCGACGAGGAGATCCTGCGCCGGTTGTTGTTCGCCTCGGTCAACGAAGCCTGCCGCATCCTCGAAGAGGGCAAGGCCTACCGCGCCGGCGACATCGACGTGATGTGGCTCAACGGCTTCGGCTTCCCGCGCTACCGCGGCGGGCTGATGTACTGGGCCGACGGCATCGGCGTGGCCGAGGTCTATCGCCAGATCGCGGCCTGGCACCAGCGCTACGGCGAACGCTGGGCGCCCTCCGCCGCTGCTGCGCCGCCTCGCCGAAACCAACACCCCGTTCCGCGAAGCCAAACCCGGCCGACCGATGTAGCGGAGCGGACCGGCTCGGCGGTTTCGGAGTGGTGCGACCGGCGGGCGGATGTCGCCGCCCGCCGATCGCGTCGACATCGTTACTTTGGCGTGATCGTACCGAACAGCCCGTTGGTCTCGCCGTTGGGGCCGGCGGTGAAATAGAGCGTCGACGGGCTCGACCCCTTGCCTCCGCCCAATCCCAAATTCCACAGCCCGTCGATAAAGAGCGGGCCGCCGTTGGCGTCGTCGAGCAGTACGAGCTTCCCGTTCGGGGGGGTCACGGCGTTGATCCAGCCATTGCCGAAATTGCCGATCAGAATGTCGTCGCTGAACGGACCGAAGTTGAACGACGCGCGGGCCATGCCCCACGGCGAATTCAGCCCGCCGCGGCTCGCCAGACGTTTGAGCATATTGCCGTCGGTGTCGAACACATCGACAAAGCCGTGGCCGTCGCCGGGGACGTCGTCGTGCTTGGCCTTGTCCTGCAAGGCGTAGGTCACGATCAGATTGCCGTCGATGTTCTGGATGCCGAACGGGGCGTAGCCCTTCGGAATGCCGGACGATCCTTGAATTCCGCCGGCGGTGGTCGCCGGGCTGAAGCCCGGGCCGAACACGTCGACCGTTCCGGCGTGGAAATTGGTGGCGAACAGAAACGGACCGCCCGCGTTGACGCCGAAGGCGAGCCCCTTATAGACCGCACCGGCACAGCAGTTCGGCACCAGCACCGCCTTACTGGTATCCGGAAGCGTCGGGGCCCAGGCGGCGATCGTCCCGTCTTCGGTATCGAAGATGAAGACGGCCGGGATCGTCGTGCCCGGCACCAGAAAAGACGCGGCCGGGTTCCAGACGATGCCGGTCGGCGCCGAGGCGCCGCCGCCTTTTTTGGGAATCTTGACGACGAGGCTTTGCGGCGTGCCGTCACCGGCGTAGAGCGTCGATTTGCCGGTCGCGTTATCGGAGATCCAGAACGGACTGCCGGCAGGCGAGAAGGCCACGCCCCAGGCGTTCTTGAGGTTTCGGTCCCGGAACGGCGCACCGCCCAGATCGGAGACGAGGGGGGTGACGGTATAGGCGTTGGTCTGGGCAACAGCCGGATCGCCCGCCCCGATGGCGGCCGCGCCGATGAGGGCGATTGCCGCGCCCGCAACAGGCGCGAGACGGCGAAGAAATAGTCGTTTCATGCGGTCTGTCCTCCCGGTTGTGCGCCCGGTGTTGCGCGGGCCGGAGCGCAAGAACGCGCTTCCTACCCAGCACGACTCCGCCACGAGCGGATTATTCCTTACACGAAACCGTGATCGGCGCGTCTCGCATGCGGTCGCCCTCCCTTTGGCGGGCAACCGATCAGCCGCACCCGGCGACGAAAAGAGGCGTGACAAGCTCGGGCGACCGGGCTGCGGCGGCCGGGTCAACCGGTGGGCAGCAGCAACGGCGCCGCGCGGGCGCGGATCTCATCCGGCAAGCGGGTCGGGCGGCGGGTGTCGAGATCGAGTTGGACGCCGAATTGACCGAGCCGCGCGAATTCGCTGCCGGTGCGCGGGTCCGACATCCGGTGCAGAAGGCGCAGCGACGAACCGCCGAAATGGGTGATGCCGCTCTCGACCAGATACGGTTCGCCGAGCCGCGGCGCGGCGGTTATCCGCAATACGAGCTCGAACGTCGAATAGCCGCGCCGTTCGCGCTTCGAATAATCGCCGGTCATGCCGATCGCCGCCGAGATTTGGATGACCGCGTCGGTGAATTGGTGCACATAGGCGGCCAGCGAAAAGCGTCCGTGCTCGTCGAAATCGGCCGGCTTGGCACGGCCGCGCGCCGTGGCGACGGCGCCGGTCATCGTCCTGGGCTCCGGCCGCGGCTCCATCGGCGGCGCCTGCCAGGCGGCCAGCTGTCGAACGATCGCGGCGCGACCCTCGGCAGTCAGGCGGGCGAGCGGCGACTCCCAGATTTCCTCGACCCAGGTCAAGGTCTCGCCGCCGGCTGCGCCGACAAAGCGGTGCCCGATTTTCAGTACCGGGTCGATCCCGATCGCGGCGCTCTCGACCTGGAAACTGTCGCCGGCGCGCAATTCGCGGGTGAAGCGAAGGTTGAACAGCCGAGCGGAAACTCCGGCGCTGAAATCGTCGCCGACACCGAGCCGGTCGGCGATCGTCGCCCCCGCCTGGTCGAGGCGGTCGAAATAATAGGCGATCGTGAAATGCTCGGTCACGTCGCACTCCCACGGCGCGACGGCGCCGCGATAGGTCTCGGTCCACTCGGCCATGTCGCAACCCCTTCCATGTTCGCCGCTCGACACCGGCTCGGCGTGCCGTTCGACCGGGGCAAATTTCGGGCAGCATCCGGTGTCCAACCCGGCGGGTCAATTGGGGGACAGGTGCAGTCCTGCCGCGTCCGCGATGCGCAAATGTCGTGCGATCAAAGTTTCGGTTCGAGATGCGGGCAACGCCCAGAGATCCCGGGGCCGGCGCAGCTCTCTGGCGTCTCACGGAGTCCGCTTCGGGGCGGCCGTCGATACCGGCGGCAGAGGAGGGGTCGACGCGCTCCGACTGCCCGCGGCAAAGGCCGTCACCCGATCCGGCAGCAGACGGAGCCCGGCACGCGCCGGCACGTCGACATACCGGTGTACGAGGGCGCCGCAGCCGAGAGTCAGCAAGATTGCGACCGGCGAAAGCCAGGCACCGCCGTAACCGTGCATGGCGAGCCAACCGGACAGAAGGACCGCGAGCACCAGCGGAATTTTTTGGAATATATAGAGTGAATATGATATCTCACCCAACCATATCAGCGGCGAAACGCTGAGCAATCTAAGAATTATCCCGGAATTGCAGACCGAAACTAAAAGGAGCGCCAACAAAAGGATGACAATCGGGCCGTCCGATACCCCCGTAAAACATGCCCCTATTATCAGTGCGATCACGACAACCGCACTGACATCCTTTTCCCAGATGTTCCGAAAAAGACGCTCGCTGTAGGACCGGTAGGCGAAGATGCCTACCGTAAACTCGGACAGCGCGCGGACCAGCGCGATCCATCCGGTCGCTTCCTGCGACGGACTGAAGACCATGTGATCGAGCGCGACCCCGATCACTAAAACAGTGCCGAGCATCGCGGCGACGCGACCGCTCAATCTGATAATGATCGGCGCGAGAATAGGAAACAGCAGGTAAGCGTATAATTCCGCAGAGATGGACCAAGCCGGGTCGTTCAGCACGACAGTCTCCAGCCATGGTATCTGCATCAGCGTCAGGTTTGCAGTTACCTGTGAGAAAGCGCCTGCGGGGAAAGGGAGCCCGCTCGCGGTGAACAACAAGATGGATATGAGTGTCGCGAACAGGCTTGCCGGATAGACCCTGCTGAACCGCGCCCAGAGAAATCTTGCGAAAGTTTGCCGGCTGCACCGTTTGGTGAAGCGACCTCCATAAACGTGGGTCAGGACAAAGCCGCTGAGAAAGAAGAAGAGATCGACGGCCAGATAGCCGCGGTCCCAAATCTGCGGAAGAGCGCCGCCGGCAAGCACACCGAGGTGGAACAGCACTACGGTGACCGCCGCAAGCCCGCGCAACCCGGTCAGCGCAGGGAGTTGGCCCGGACTTCCGCCTCCGCGGCGCTCGACGATTGCCGGAGGAGCGTTCAAAAAACCTCCGGCGCAGCTCGCAGTCGCGCCAGGTTGACCCGATGATCGGCTCGGCATATCTCCGAGGGGACCGTACCGGCGCATCTCTCAAAGAAACCTCAATGATGCCGGACGGCGTGAACGCGAATACCGCCACCCGACGCCGGGGATCGGGGGAGCGCCGGCCACGAGCGCCGGCGACCCAGGGCATCGACACCAAGCCGCGACCGGCCGTTGCCTGGGTCCTCCATCTATGTTACTCACCACGCGATTTTGGCGGGGTGCATCAGACGCTGGCACCGCCGTTCGACTGCGATCCGATGGCTGGAAGGACAGACTGCTGCCGGTTTGCGCCGAGGCGGTCCGCGAGGATGGCGTAACATTGGCTTCAGAAACGGCCGGCGTCGGCGGCTTGGCCCGGCGGTATGCGATGGCGTTGTTCGAGATCGCCGATGAGCGCAGGGCGCTCGACGAGGTTGCCTCCGATTTGCGCCAGCTGCGGGCGATGTTGGCTGACAGCGCCGATCTGACGCGGCTGATCCGCAGCCCGATCTTGTCGCGCGATGCACAGGCAAAAGCGATTGCGGCCTTGGCGGAAGCTGCCAGGCTGTCGCCGCTGATCTGCGACTTTCTGATGGTCGTCGCCCGCAACCGGCGGCTGTTTGCGGTCCCGGCGATGATCGAGGCCTATTTGGCGCAGCTCGCGGCTCGGCGCGGCGAGGTCACCGCCGAGGTCATGACGGCAAGGCCCCTGGACCAGGCCCAGCTCGGCCAGCTGAACGAGCAGCTGCGGCGCACCGTCGGGCGCCGGGTTTCGATCGAAGCGCGGGTCGACCCGACACTGATCGGCGGGATGATCGTCAAGGTCGGCTCGCGCATGGTCGACAGTTCGGTCAGGAGCCAACTGCATCGCCTGCAATTGGCGATGAAAGCGGCCGGCTGAGCGTACGGTTCAAAAATTGCGCAGGTAGTCGGCACGTGCTATCCGTTACCGCGCGGCGGCGACGATCCCCGGCAACCGGCGAAGAATTGGGCCGCGGCTTCCCGCACACAGCGAAATGCAAACGGTAGTCATAAGATCATTTCTGACCGGGATCTCGTTCTCGGCCAGGCTCTGAAGGGATGAACATGGAAATTCGCGCGGCGGAGATTTCGGCGATCTTGAAGCAGCAGATCGCCAATTTCGGCAGCGAGGCGGACGTTGCCGAGGTCGGTCAGGTGCTGTCGATCGGCGACGGCATCGCCCGCGTCTACGGCCTCGACAAGGTCCAGGCGGGCGAGATGGTCGAGTTCCCCGACGGAACCAGGGGCATGGCCCTCAACCTCGAAAGCGACAATGTCGGCGTCGTCGTCTTCGGCCAGGACAGCGGTATCGGCGAGGGCGATATCGTCAAGCGCACCGGCGCCATCGTCGACGTACCGGTCGGCCGCGGTTTGCTCGGGCGCGTCGTCGATGCGCTCGGCGAGCCGATCGACGGCAAAGGCCCGCTCGTCGACGTGACCCGGACCCGGGTCGAGGTCAAAGCGCCCGGCATCATCCCGCGCAAATCGGTGCACGAGCCGGTGCAAACCGGGTTGAAGGCGATCGACTCGCTGGTGCCGATCGGACGCGGACAGCGCGAGTTGATCATCGGCGATCGCCAGACCGGCAAGACCGCGCTGGCGATCGACGCCATTCTCAACCAGAAACAGGCCAATGCCGGCACCGACGAGAAGAGCAAGCTCTACTGCATCTATGTCGCGATCGGCCAGAAACGCTCGACCGTCGCCCAGATAGTCAAGACCTTGCAGGATTACGGAGCGCTCGAATATTCGATTGTGGTCGCTTCGACCGCGTCCGAGCCGGCGCCGTTGCAGTATATCGCGCCCTATTCCGGGTGTGCGATGGGCGAATATTTCCGCGACAACGGCATGCATGCGGTCATGATCTACGACGATCTGTCAAAGCATGCGGTCGCCTACCGACAGATGTCGTTATTGCTGCGCCGGCCGCCCGGGCGCGAGGCCTATCCCGGCGACGTGTTCTATCTGCATTCGCGGCTTCTGGAACGGGCGGCGAAGATGAACGATCAGCACGGCGCCGGCTCGCTGACCGCATTGCCGATCATCGAGACCCAGGCCGGCGACGTCTCGGCCTATATTCCGACCAACGTGATTTCGATCACCGACGGCCAGATCTTTCTCGAGACCGAGCTGTTCTATCGCGGCATCCGCCCGGCGATCAATGTCGGGCTTTCGGTCAGCCGGGTCGGTTCGGCGGCGCAGATCAAGGCGATGAAGCAGGTCGCCGGGCGGATCAAGCTCGAATTGGCGCAATACCGCGAGATGGCGAGCTTTGCGCAGTTCTCCTCGGATCTCGATGCATCGACGCAGCGTCTGCTGGCCCGCGGCGGCCGGCTCACCGAACTGTTGAAGCAGCCGCAATTCGCCCCGGTTCCGGTCGAGGAGCAGGTGGTGTCGATCTTTGCCGGAACCCGCGGCTATCTCGATACGGTCGAAATCGGCGATGTGGTCCGGTTCGAAGCGGCGATGCTGAGCGAACTTCGGGCCAAATCGCCGGAATTGCTGACGGCGATCCGCACCGAGCGCGAGATCTCGCCGGCGGTCGAGAAAAGCATCGGCGATTTCCTCGACGGCTTCGTCAAGACCTTCGCCTAGCAGGCAGCGAGAACATGCCACCCTACGCCCGTCACTGCCGGGTCGAACCCGGTCACGACAACCTTTCATTGCCGGCCGAGCGTCGCCGATGCCCAGCCTGAAAGATTTGCGGGTCCGCATCCGCAGCGTCAGGTCCACCCAAAAGATCACCGCCGCGATGAAGGTGGTCGCCGCCTCGCGGCTGCGCCGGGCGCAGGAACAGGCGGAGGCCGCCCGCCCCTATGCGCAGCGGATGGAGCGCGTGCTGGCCTCGCTCGCGGGCCGAATGGTCGGCATGCCCGGGGCGCCGCCCCTGCTCGTCGGCACCGGCAAGGAAGAGACCCACCTGATCCTCGTCGCCACCTCCGACCGCGGTCTGGCCGGCGGTTTCAACGCCACGATCCTGCGCGAGGCGCGCCGGCTGATCCGCGCGCTCGTTCCGGCGGGCAAAACCGTGATGATCCTGACCATCGGGCGCAAGGGGCGCGACGGGTTGCGGCGCGATTACGGAAGGCTGATCCACGACAGCCTGACCGATATCGGCCGTCGCCGGTTGTCCTTCGACGAGGCCCGCGACATCGCCGAGCGCGTCCTCGTGCTCTACCGGGCGGGCGGGTTCGACGTCTGCACGATCGTCTACAACCGCTTCCGTTCGGCGATCACGCAGATCGTCACGGCACAGCAGCTTATCCCGTTTGCGCCGGCGACAGCCGGCAGCGAGCCCGATGCGGCAGCAGCCGCCGGCGCGGTGTACGAATTCGAGCCGTCGGAAGAGGAGATTCTCGGCGAGCTGCTGCCGAAGAACCTGGCAATTCAGATCTACACGGCCCTGCTCGAAAACGCGGCCAGCGAGCAGGGCGCCAGAATGACGGCGATGGACAACGCCACCCGCAATGCCGGCGAGATGATCGACCGGCTGACTCTCAACTACAACCGCACGCGCCAGGCAGCGATCACCAAGGAGCTGATCGAAATCATCTCCGGCGCCGAGGCGCTGTGACAATCATGACCGTCATTGCGAAAAGCGCAGCGACGAAGCAATCTCGCCGGGATGAGTGGGCTCCGCGCGAGATTGCTTCGCTGCACGCGCGATGACAAAGAGCTCAAAGGAACCTCAATTCAATGGCCAGAAACAGCATCGGCACGATCACCCAAATCATCGGCGCCGTCGTCGACGTCCATTTCGACGGCGAATTGCCGGCGATCCTGAGCGCGCTGCATATCGACGCGGCGGGCCGCACCCTGGTGCTCGAAGTGGCGCAGCAGCTCGGCGAAAACGTCGTGCGGACGATCGCGATGGACACCACCGACGGGCTCGTGCGCGGGACCCAGGTGGTCGATACCGGCGAGCCGATCATGATGCCGGTCGGCCCCGAGACCTTGGGCCGCATCATGAATGTGATCGGCGAGCCGGTCGACGAGCGCGGCCCGGTGGTCACCAAGCTGCGCTCGCCGATCCACCGGCCGGCGCCCGAATTCATCGATCAGTCGACCGAGGCCGAGATCCTGATTACCGGCATCAAGGTCGTCGATCTGCTGGCGCCCTACGCCAAGGGCGGCAAGGTCGGATTATTCGGCGGCGCCGGCGTCGGCAAGACCGTCATCATCATGGAATTGATCAACAACATCGCCAAGGCGCATGGCGGCTACTCGGTCTTTGCCGGGGTCGGCGAGCGCACCCGCGAGGGCAACGACCTCTATCACGAGATGATGGAATCGGGCGTCATCACCGCCGACGGACCCGGCTCGAAGGCAGCCCTCGTCTATGGCCAGATGAACGAGCCGCCGGGGGCCCGCGCCCGCGTCGGCCTCTCCGGCCTGACCGTCGCCGAATACTTCCGCGACCAGGAAGGCCAGGATGTGCTGTTCTTCGTCGACAATATTTTCCGTTTTACGCAGGCCGGTTCCGAGGTCTCGGCGCTGCTCGGCCGCATCCCGTCGGCGGTCGGCTACCAGCCGACATTGGCGACCGATATGGGCACGTTGCAGGAGCGCATCACCACCACCAAAAAGGGCTCGATCACCTCGGTGCAGGCGATCTATGTGCCGGCCGACGATTTGACCGACCCGGCCCCGGCGACCTCCTTCGCCCATCTCGATGCGACCACGGTATTGTCGCGGCAGATCGCCGAGCTCGGCATCTATCCGGCGGTCGACCCGCTCGAATTCGACCTCGCGCATGCTCGATCCGCGCGTCGTCGGCGACGAGCACTACCAGGTCGCGCGCGATGTCCAGCGCGTGCTGCAGACCTACAAATCGCTGCAGGACATCATCGCCATCCTCGGCATGGACGAGTTGAGCGAAGAGGACAAATTGACCGTCGCCCGCGCCCGCAAGATCCAGCGCTTCCTGTCGCAGCCCTTCCACGTCGCCGAAGTCTTCACCGGCAGCCCGGGCGTCTTCGTCACCCTCGAAGACACGATCAAGGGCTTCAAGGGCATCGTCGCCGGCGAGCATGACGACATGCCCGAAAGCGCCTTCTACATGGTCGGCACGATCGACGAAGCCGTCGAAAAAGCCCACAAGATGGCCGCCGAGGTGGCGTGAGGCCGCTTACTTCGCCAAAAAGCGAATACAGCCGGAGGCGAGTGACGCCCGCATGTCGCAGGATTCGGGTCGCCAGGTAAGACGAAATATAGGCGCCGTCGTTTGCATCTACTTTTGTGACGTGCAAGAGATTGATTTTACGAGCTTCCGGGTGATCACAAAAACCTCGTCCTAGTGCACTGATTTATACGGAAGTTACAGGGAAACGAGCTGAGTTTGGCGAGGATGAGATCGGCGGGTTTGGTCCACATGAAGGGATTTGCGGTCTTGATTGTGCTCGCGAATGTAGGCGGCGATGGCGTGTTCGAGATCGGCGAACGGATTTAAAGACGCCGCGGCGGATGCGTCGGCGGGTGATGGTCGAGAAGAAGCTCTCGACGGCGTTGAGCCAGGATGCCGATGTCGGGGTGAAGTGGAACACCCATCGCGGGTGGTCGGCCAGCCATGTCGCGTGTCTTGGGGTGCTTGTGGGTGGCATAGTTGTCGAGGATGGCGTGGATGATCTTGCCGGCCGGCACGGCGCGTTCCACGGCATTGAGGAAGCGGATGAACTCGCGATGGCGATGCTCGCCATGCAGCGCCCGAGGACGACGCCGTTGAGCACGTTGAGAGCGGCGAACAGCGTGGTGATGCCCCCCGCCTTCGCTGGGGGCAGGCTGTTGCGTTTGTAGTCGTGGGTCATGGTCCCGCATTTGCCGGGTTTGAGCGGCAGGCCGGGCTGGGTGCGGTCGAGCGCCCCTGTTCGTGCCAGGGGCAGGCTCTGGATCTGGATTTCTCGTCGATCGACAGCACCACGGCATGGGCCGGCGGGTCCATGTAGAGGCCGACGATGTCTTCGACCTTCTCGGCGAAAGCTGGATCGGTAGAGCGCTTGAAGGTCCGCATGCGGTGCGGTTGAAGCCGATGCGCCGCCCAAATGCGCTGCACCGAGCCCAGGCTGATGCCCGCGGCCTTCGCCATCGCTCGCCCGGTCCAATGGGTGGTCGCGCCGGGCGGCTCGGCGCAGGTTGCCGCGAGCACCCGCGCTATGACGGCCTGAGGCAGCGGTGCGGTGCCCGGGCTGCCGGGTCTTGTCGCGCAGCAGGCCTTCCACTCCGGCTTCGGCGAAGCGCCGTTGCCATCGCCACACCGCCGGCCGGCTGACCCCGGCTCGCCGCGCCACCTCGGCCGCGGCCAACCGGTCGGCCGAATGCAGAACGATGCGTGCCCGATCGACGTGCTTACGCGGGCGGTTGCGGTCGGCGATGACCGCGGCCAGCCGCGCCCGGTCTTCGCTGGAGACGATCACACAGAGTTCTTGTGCCATGCTCGATCATGGCACATTTCCTCTTCAATGTGAACCTTCTGAGTAAGTCAGTGCACTAGGGACTCAATCGATTCGCGTGCCCACCAGCCAGGTCTGAAGCGGACCTCCACTCGAAAAGTACCCGGAAACCCCTGATGTGCTAAAATTCTACCCAACCACTGGGCCGGACGAAGAGCATGCTCAAGGACGAGATCGACGAAGCCAAGCGTACCGTCAGCACAGACACTGTCCAAATTACGATTGGTGAAGTAGCTAACATGTATGCAACCGCGGAATTGAACATTCTTCCAGACTTCCAACGTCTATTTCGATGGTCTGACGACCGAAAGTCGAATTTCGTCAAGTCCATTTTAATAGGCATCCCAATTCCGCCGGCATTTGTCTATGAAAATGAGAACGGAACATGGGAGCTTATAGACGGTCTCCAGCGGATCTCAACAGTCCTTGAGTTTATGGGGGTCCTGAAAGATCCTGACAGTGGCGAGATGAGACGGTCAAAGCTCCTCGGGACGAAGTACCTACCGTCACTCGATGGCATGGTTTGGCAGGCGAAAGAGCAAGACGAGGAGACGCTCGACAAAGCGCTCCAGTTGTTTTTCCGGCGTCATCGGATCGACTTTCAGATCCTGAAGCATCCGAGTGATCCCAAGACGAAGTTCGATCTGCTTTCAGCGGCTTAACCGGGGTGGCGCTTACGCCAACGAGCAGGAGGTTCGAACTTGCTCGATGGTTCTCGCGGATCTCAAATTCACTCAACAGTTACGAAGGTTCGTACAACGTGATGACTTTCAGAAAATCTTCCGCATCACTGAGGATCAGAAACAAATTCAGAAGGATTTAGAATATGCGGTTCGCCTAACCGTCCACACCTACGAGGAATTCCCGAAAGGGAGAGATGTGCAGGAGTTCCTTGATCAGGCTATCCTAAAAGTCATGAATGAGCACGCCAGTGAGGTCGTCCTCGCGCAGATCGGCTGGGCAGTCGAGACCTTATATCGTCTCTTCGGAGACAAAGCATTGATTCCGCCAGAGGATCGACCGGCTGAAATCGCTCCGCGGTTTTCACTAAGAGCACTGGAAGGGATTTGCGTCGGCCTAGCGCGTGCACAAAGACGCGATACTCGCGACCGAGGACCCCGATAGATTCGTCAAAGCTAAGGTTGGTGAGCTTCTGGCAGCGGCCCGAAGTTGCAGAAATGAGCGCGCCAGGGTCTTCGCGGGACGGTTCGGCTCCAGCGCAGCGTTGCATTTGGGTCGCGGTGGTTCGATCCTTATGCCTGATCTCGATCAGTATTTTGACGAGATTGATACTGCCCGCATTCGAAGAGCTAGAGAGTTATCCGAAATCAAGCGGAGGTTCAGCACAGACAGAGTGCCTGATCCTGCTGGCGTGAACTCAAAAGCCACTGTCGTCCTGGCTTATGCGAATTGGGAGGGGTTTTACAATGAGTGTGTGGGCGCCTATATTCGTTTCCTCCGAGACCGAGGCGGCAAGATCCGCGATACGGACTGGATGTTGCTTCTAGGCGCCTTTCATGCCGATTTCAAGTCTTTGAAAGCACGGAGCCACTCGTACGATGCTAGACGACAATTCGTAGAAGATCTTCAAACGCGGCTAGAGTGCAATTTTGAACTCGTTTGACAACTCTATTGTAGAGGCACGATCAAACCTTAGTTTTGCACGCCTTGCGGAAAATTTTTACGTACTGAATATCGATCTCTCGTCCATGCAACGGTTCCGAATTCGACTAGACAAGGAAGTGGTCGGCTGGCGACATAGCGTCGCCCATGGCGATCCGCCAGACCTGTCCGCTCTCGATATCGTGGATCATGTAGAATTTACAGCTAACCTTCTCATCGTCCTCGCGGACCGTTTTCAGCATGCGATGCTGGAAAGGATTTAGTGGCGGGTGTGTCTACACATCCTGTGCCCAGGTCCTTCTCGGAACCCGCCCAAAGTCGTAGAAAGCCCATTTACAAAATCAATTCGACCTCCGGTGGGTAGTGGAAGCGCACGGTCGCCGCCAGCCCCGGATCAAGCGGCCCGGGCCCTCGGGGCGGTTTCGCGGGCGGCGCGGCGGATCAGTTCGGCGCCGCGCTCGGCGATCATGATCGTCGGCGCGTTGGTGTTGGTCGAGGTCACGGTCGGCATCACCGAGGCGTCGATGACGCGCAGGCCTTCGAGCCCGTGGACGCGCAATTGGTCGTCGACCACCGCCATCCGGTCGCTGCCCATCTTGCAGGTGCAGGTCGCGTGATAGACGGTCGAACCCTTGTTCCGCGCATAGTCCAGCAGCTCGTCGTCGGTGCTTGTCGCGGCGCCGGGAAGCAGTTCCGGGCCGACATATCTGGCCAATGACGGGGCGGCGAACAGACGCCGCACGAACCGGAGGCCGCCGAGGACGGCGCGGCGGTCGGTCGGGTCGCTCATATAGCGCGGATTGATCGCCGGCGCCTCTCGCGGATCGGCCGATCTGGCCTCGACATAGCCGCGCGAGAGCGGCCGCATCTGCCAGGCGCCGGCGGTGATGCCGGGGAAATCGTCGAGTTCGCCGATCTGGCCGTCCTTGAAGCTGCCCGGCGCGATGCTGCATTGGATATCGGGCGTCGCCGATTCCTCCAGCACCTTGACCGAGGCCGCGGCCAGCGAGGCGCTGTAGGTCAGCATGCCCTTGCCGGTGACCAGATAGCGCAATACTTCGCCCGCCAGCGGCACGCCGCGCGAGCGTTCGTTGACGGTCGACATGCCGACGACCGGATAGCTGATCCGGACGACGTAATGGTCCTGCAAATTCCGGCCGACGCCGGGCAGTTCGTGGACCACCGGGATGCCGATACGGGCGAGATGCTCGGGCGCGCCGACGCCGGAGAGCTGCAAAAGATGCGGCGAGTTGACCGCACCCGCCGACAGGATCACCTCATGCCCGGCTTCGGCCCGTTCGACGACCCCGCCGCGCTGGTATTCGACCGCGACGGCGCGGCGGCCGTCGAACACGATGCGGTTGACCAAGGCCTTGACGACGACTTCGAGATTGGGCCGCTTCATCGCCGGGCGCAGATAGCTGCGCGCGGTGCTGGCGCGGCGCCGGCCGCCGCGGGTCTGCTGGCACCAGCCGATGCTGTCGCCGGCGCCGGGCGGCAGATTGTTCACATCGTCGCGGTATTCGAGACCGATCTCCTTGCCGGCCTCGATCGCCGCCGCGCATAGCGGCGGCTGGTCCATCTTTGAGGTGAACAGCGGGCCGCCCTTGCCGCGGACTTCGGTTTCGCCTCCCTCCCAATTTTCGGCCTTCTTGAAATAGGGCATGACGTCGTCCCAGCCCCAGCCGCGATTGCCGAGCTGCGCCCAATGGTCGAAATCCTCGGGCTGGCCGCGGACATAGATCAGCCCGTTGATCGAGGACGAACCGCCGAGCACCCGGCCGCGCGGGTAGAGGATCGCCCGCCCGTTGGTGCCGGGATCGGGTTCGGCATGGTAGTTCCAAGTCAGGGTCGGGTGGCTCAGCAGCCGCATGAAGCCGGCCGGGACGTGAATGTAGGGGTTCCAATCGCGCCCGCCGGCCTCGATCAGCAACACCCGAACGTTGGGGTCCTCGGTCAGCCGGTTGGCCAGCACGCACCCGGCCGAACCCGCGCCGACGATCACATAATCAGCCTTCATGCTCCGCTTCCCTCGCTGGGTGTCGCTCCCGCGACGCTCTCCCGGTTCAACCTGCCGCCAAACCGCGCTCCGATCAACCGGCGCGCGCGACGCCGGTATCCGGGCCGCGTACTCGCCAAGCCTCAATTTGCCGATCCCGGATCATTGGATATATTGACCCGAACCTCATTTAAATATACAATTGATTTTAGTTGTTTCGAACGGGGAGAACGTTATGCACAGACTGTGCGAAGGCGGGCGCCCGGCTGCTATCGCCGCGATCGTCAGCCTGGCGATTTTCTTTTCCGTGGGCAGCGGTTGGGCTGCGTCGCCCAGAGATGTCGCGTCGGCGGGCACCGATTTATCGGCAACGCCCGGCAACGCCCCCGAAATCGCCGCGGCAAGATCAGCGATACCCGTCGATTGCCCGATCGGGCTCGCCATCAACAGCCACGACGAGCTGTTCGTCGCCAATCATTGGGCCGCCAACACGTTCTGTGCGACGCCGGGCCAGATCCTGGTCTTCGACAAGGACGGCACGCAGCTGACCGATCGAACGATCAAGGCCGGGATCATTAATCCGGCCGGGCTGGCCTTCGACGCGAAGGGCAATCTCTACGAGAGCGATTATGCGAAGCAGGAGGTGCGGGTTTACGATCCCGCCGGCAAGCTGATCCCCGGCAAGCTTCTGCATACCGATAAAAATTACAACCCGTCGGGCGTCCAGATCGACGGCAAAGGCGACGTGTGGGTCGCCAATCGCACGAACGGAAATATCACGCTCGGAGAAATCGAGATCTTCCGCAAAGGAGGCGGCGTCGACAAGATCAGCTCGGGCGTCGTCTACCCGGTCGGCATCGTCTTCCAAGCGAAGACCGGAAATGCCTGGGTTGCCAATTCCGAGACGCCGAACGGCAACTCGTTCAGCATATTTTCGCAGGGCGGCCGGTTTTTGGAGCAGATACCGACGCCCGGCTTCACGCCGACCTATATGGCGTTCTACACCAAAAACGGCCGTCTCTATGCGACCGATGGAATTCTTGGCGCAAACCAACTCAGGATTTTCGATCCATCGGGCAGACAGATCGGTAACCCCATTACCGCCGGCCTCAACCTGCCTTACGGCATCGCCTTCAACAGCGCCGGCGATTTCTTTGTCGCCAATGTAGGGGCGGGCACGAGCACCACGACGATCACGAAATACAGCCCCTCGGGCAAGCTGCTTTGCACGATCACGACCAGCGGGTGCAAAAAATAGCGCCCGCCGCTACTCCTTCGCTGTCGCGTACGGGTATACCATCGATCCGGTCGAATAGTTCGACGGCCACAGGATCGTCTGCTTGGCGTCGGTTTTGAATTGGTCGAGACTGTTGCCGGTTACGCCGTGGAACTGGATCTCCAGCACGCGGGGCTCGGCCCATTCGCCATTCGGTCCGTATTTGACGTCGCCGACAATGGTCTTGAACGTGTGCTGGCGGATGTAGTCGGCGAGCTTGTCCTGATCGAGGCCCTTGGTGGCGTCGACCGCCTGGGCGAGCACCTGAAGATTGGCGTAGGCGAAGGGCGGCAGGTAATAGCCGAGCGGGTCGACCCCGGCGCCCGCCGCCTTGGCCTGATATTTTTTCAAGAAGTCGAGCACGCCGGGAAATTGCAGGGTCTTTGCCGGCTCCCAGAAATCGTAGTCGACAATGCCGTTGAGCAATGGCCCGAGCTGCGTCTTGATCGAAGCGTATTGCAGCCCGACCAACCCGCCGCCGAACAGTTTGGTCTTCAGGCCGACCTCGCTGACGGCGCGCACCATGCCGACCGAATCCGGCGGATAGGAGGCGCTGAAGACGACATCGGGGTTGGTCGCCTGGATCGCCCGCACGATCGGGCTGAAATCGGTCGTGGTCGGCGGGTAGGTCTTGTCGTAGACGATCTCGAGCCCGGCCGCCTTGGCGTTGGCGCGCACCCCGTCGGCGGCGTTGCGGGCGAATTCGGCGTCGGCGGCGATCAATGCCAGGGTCTTCGGTTTCGGGTTCTGCGCCGCCGCCAGATCGAAGAACCCCTTCGAGAAGCTTTGCGCCGGATGCGGACCGCCGGTCGGCACCATCGAGAAATATTTCGGGTAGTGGAACTGACCGTTGACGTCGAGCCCGAACAGCCCGAGGAACGTCATCTGGTGCGCCATCACGACCGGCATCGCCGGCGCCAGCAGGTTGGTGCCGTAATCGCCGACGACCAGATCGACCTTGTCGACATCGAGCAATTTGGTGAAGATCCCCGGCACCGTGGCCGGGTTGCTTTGATCGTCGTAATAGACGAGCTTGACCGGACGGCCCAAAAGCCCGCCCTCGGCGTTGGTTTCGTCTTCCCAGATCTTCATTCCCAGCAGCGCCGCCTTGCCGCTGGCGGCAAGGCCGCCGGTCAACCCCATGCCAAAGCCGATCTTGATCGGCTCGGCGGCCGATGCCGGCAAGGCGGTCAATCCGCCGAGCGCCAGCCCGGCGACAAGGCTCGGCAGCAGGGTCGCGGTCTTGCGCCATCCCGGCATTGTCCCATTCCTCCCCATCGAGATTGATGTTCCGATCCCTGACCCAAGCCACCCGCCCGCATCCGTAAAAAATGCCCGCGGGCCGGCCCCGGATCGGTGGACGCCGGCCGCGGGCCGGCCGATCGGCTCGCGCGAAAGACCGAGCCGATCGATGCCGGAAAGTATCAGGCTACCGACAGCTCGGCGACCAGCTCCTTGCCGCGCGTCTCCGGGCCGGCCAGCACCGCGGCGGCGACGCTGATGCAGCCGAGAATAGTGCCGATCGCCATCGGGACCGCGAACCCTAAATGCCAGTTGATGGCGAAATAGGTGATCACCGGCGCCGTCAGGCCGCCAAAGATCGCGCCCTGGTGATAGACGAACCCGCTCGCGGTCGCCCGCACCTCGGTCGGAAATCTTTCGGCGAGATAAGCCGGATAGAGAACATGCATGCCGCCGCCGCCGAAGGCGCCCTGTATGGTGAAGAATACGACGATCATCGCGTAATTGCCGCCCATCAGATAAAGCGGCGTGATCGGGATCGTCAGCAGGGCGGGGATGATGATCGCCCAGCGGCGGCCGATGCGGTCCGCCATCCAACCCCACAGCGACCCCGACAAAAAGAACACTATGCTCTGCAGCATGACCGGCAGCGCGACCAGACCAGGACTGAGGTGCAGGTCCTTTTGCAGATAAGTGGGGAACAGCCCGCCTACCGAGTAGCCGACGACAAAGGCGCTGGCCATCCACCAGCACGCGGTCATGGTATTGTGGAGCAGACCGCGCTTGAAGATCTTGAGCAGCGGCACTTTGACCTCACGCTGCTGCAGGCGCTGCAGCCTTCGGTTTTCGAGCCAGACCGGCGGCTCTTGCACAAACTTCCGCACATAGACGATCGACAGGGCCGGCAGGACGCCGATCATCAACAGACCGCGCCAGCCGATCGAGGTGTAGAGCAAACCGTAGGCGGCGCTCGACAGCAGCGCGCCGATGCCCCATGAGGCTTGCAGCACGCCGGCCATATAGCCGCGCGAGCGGATCGGCCACGACTCCATCGCCAATGCCGCACCGCAGGGCCATTCGGCACCCATGCCGATGCCGAGCAATGCGCGAAACAGAAACAGAAACCAGAAGGCCGGCGAAAATGCGGCGATGAAGTTGCACACCGAGTACCAGCCGATCGAAATCATCAGCGGCTTTTTGCGGCCGATCCGGTCGGAGAGCCAGCCCGAGGCGGTGGCCCCGACCAGCCGCATCCACAGGGTCAGGGTGAAGACCGCGGTGACCGCCGTCAGCGGCACGTGAAACTCCTGCGAGATCGGCAGCATGATCAGCAGGAAAATCGTGAAATCGAACGCGTCGAGCGTCCAGCCGAGCCATGCCGCCGACCAGGCCAGCCATTGCTCCTTGGTCGGCTCCTTCCACCACGGGATAGGCTTCAAATTTTCGACGACCGTCGCCATAGCGCGCCTCCCATTGAGAAATACTGATCCTTAAGGCAGACTTTTGCAGAAATTGTAGAGGGGGTCTTAGCGGATGTCTCTTGGTTTTTTGTCGGATCTCCCTTTTGGGCGGTATCGGGGATACAAAAGGCCCCGCCCTTTCGGAGGGCGAGGCCCCTTGTGCCTGATCGAACGAGTTTTGCTCAGGCGATGACGAGATCGGCCACCATTTCGGTCCCTTTAGTCTCCGGACCGAGCAGCAGCGCAACGACGAAATTGACCAGCCCGAGCATCGCGCCGATCAGCATCGGGATCGCAAAGCCGAGGTTCCAGCCTGGGCTCGTCGCGAAGTAGGTCAGGATCGGCGGCACCAGCCCACCGGCGATGGCGCCGACATGGTAGCTGAAGGCGCTCGCAGTGGCGCGGACCTCGGTCGGATAGCGCTCGTTGAGGAAAGCCGGGATCTGACCGTACATCCCACCGCCGGCGAACAAGCCGATCAAGACGAAACCGCCGACGATCACCAACGTATCCTGCGACAACAGATAGACCGGAACGATCGCCATCGAGATCAGAGCCGGAAGGATCATGGCCCAGCGCCGGCCGAACCGGTCCGAGAAAATTCCCCAGCTCGAACTCGCAAGGAACACCAACAAATTCGACAGCATGATCGGGGTGGCGATCAACGCGGTCGACAGGCCCAGATCCTTTTGAAGATGGGTCGCGAACAGCGCGTTGATCGAATAATAGGTGACAAAGCCGGCGCACTGGAACCAGCAGGCGTTGAGCACATTGCCGATGATGCCGCGGCGGAAGATCGCGGCGAGGGGCGCCTTGACCACCCGGTTTTGTGCCTTCTGCAACCGGTTGTTCTCGATCCAAACCTCCGGTTCCTTGACGAAAAAGCGAACATAGACGATCGCCAATGCCGGCAAAATGCCGATCCACAGCATGCCGCGCCAGCCGAAGCGGTCGTAGAGCAACCAGTAGCAGGCGCTCGACAGCAGAAAGCCGAGACCCCATGAGCCCTGCAACACGCCGCTCATAAAGCCGCGCGAGCGGGTCGGCCAGGTTTCCATCGCCAGCGCCGCGCCGCACGGCCATTCGGCGCCCATGCCGATGCCGAGGAGGGTGCGGAACAGCAGGAGGAACCAGAAGGTCGGGCTGAACCCGGCGATGAAATTGCACACCGAGAACCAGATGATCGAGATCATCAGCGGTGTCTTGCGGCCCATCCGGTCCGCCATCCAGCCCGCCGCCGTTGCGCCGACAAGGCGCATCCACAAGGTTAACGTGAAGACGATCGCGACGTCGGTCAGCGGGACGTTGAATTCTTTGGCGATCGGCACCATTATCAGCAAAAACACAGTGAAATCAAAGGCATCTAGAACCCATCCCAACCATGCTGCGCCAAAGGCGTACCACTGGTCCTTGGTCGGCTCCTTCCACCATGGAATGTTCTGCGCGCTGTCGACCGCCGCCATCGCATTCGCCTCTCAGTTGAAATCGGTCCCTGACGCGAACCTTGCAAAAACTGTAGAGCAGCAATGCATGAATGTCATTCATTTTTTCGCCGACTTTTCGCCGGAATCGCAGCCGCCGCGACATCGCTCGTCCGGTCGCTCGCCGCCCGCCCGGATCCCGACCCGTTCGTGAAGATTTCGGTGCAGCCGGTGGTGACCCTGTTCGTCAAGGAGCTGGTCGGTGAGCGGCCCGACATCGCCACATTGAGCGGGATCGCCTTTTCCATCACCGGGCTCGCCAACGTCATGGCGGCGCCGTTTCTCGGCAACAAGAGCGACAAGATCGGCTATCGCCGGGTATTGCTGATCTGCCTGCTGGGAGCCACCCTGACGACCTTGCCGCAGGCCTTTGCCGCCGGCTTTTGGACATTCGCCGCCCAGCGCTTCGCGGTGGGTTTGTTCATCGGCGGCATATTGCCGACCGCCAATGCGCTGGTCGGCCGTCTTGTCCCTCGGGCCGAGCGCGGCACGGTGTACGGCATCACCTCGTCGGCGATGTTTCTCGGCAACTCGCTCGGTCCGATCAGCGGTGGAATCGTGGCGGCGACCATGGGAGTGCACTGGGTATTCCTGGTCACCGGCGCGGTACTGCTGGCAAATCTGCTGTGGATCTATTTTCGGGTTCCGGAATACGTCGACCAAACAAGAGACCAGAAGGCGGTGTGAGAAATATCGGTAGGCATATCGTCAATAAACGAAAAATAAAATGAGATTTCCGTAGAGAATTTCTCAATCGCCGCGACGAGATTCGGCATCACGTTACCATTTTGAGCCGGCAAAGGTAACCAAGCGGTCGCCACAGGGCGCGCTGTCGGCTGCATTTAACCATAGCGCTGGCAAATTGAGCGGCGGTGAGTTTAAGGGAGCGTCGCAGCAATCGGCAGCCGCTCGGGGACGCGGCAGGCAAGGCTGGTTGAGCAGCTCGGGAGGTTCGTCGTTTTGGCCGAAGCCGACATTTCGCGGGGTCCGGCGCCTGCGCCGATCGCGGGCGCGCCCCTTATCACCCGGCGGTGCAACCGTCCGGTCATCGTGATCGCATCCAAACCGGCGGCGAAGCGGACTCGATGAATTTGAGCCATTTCTTTAGTCCGCTCTACGCGCTCTCCGGCTTCGGTGTCGGCGTCCTCGTCGGCCTGACCGGGGTCGGCGGCGGCTCGTTGATGACGCCGCTGCTGATCCTGCTGTTCGGCATCCATCCGGTGACGGCGGTCGGCACCGACCTGCTTTACGCCGCGGTGACCAAGACTTTCGGCACCGTGGTGCACGGCTATACCCATACCGTCGATTGGCGGGTCGTCCGTCGGCTGGCGACCGGCAGCGTACCGGCGACAGCCCTGACTTTGATCGTACTCTCGCATTTCGATCTGAGCAGCGCTCAGGCCGCGCGCCTGATCTCGCGCGCGCTCGGCGCTGCATTGGTGGCGACGGCTCTGGCGGTACTCTTCCGCACTTCGCTGGTGGCCTACTACAATGCACTCCTTCCCGAGATCAGCGCCCGCCGGACCACAATTCTGACGGTCGTCGTCGGCGCCGTTCTCGGCGTGCTCGTTTCGGTTTCGTCGGTCGGCGCCGGGGCCCTCGGCGTGACCGCCCTGATCCTGCTTTATCCGAAGCTGTCGACGCCGCGGATTGTCGGCTCCGACATCGCCCATGCGGTGCCGTTGACCTTGATCGCCGGGATCGGCCATTGGCTGATCGGCTCGGTCGATACCGCCGTTCTCGGATCGTTGCTGACCGGTTCGATCCCCGGCATCATCGTCGGCAGCTGGCTGACGATCCGCGTCCCCGACCGGGCATTGCGGCTCACCCTCGCCGGCGTGCTGCTGGTCGTCGGCGGCCGCCTGGTGATTTAGAGCCGGCTCCGGAAGGACCTCGTCCCCACAGCACCCAGGCCGGGCGCCCAGGCGGACGCTTCTACCCGGGAAACCGCGGCTTGACCTGCTGACAGAGCAGCTGCATCGCGCGCAATACCTGCCGATGCGGGATCAGGCCGCCGCAGTTCAATTCGGCGAGGATGCCGCTCAAGCCGATTTCCGACTGCAGCGATTTCAGCTTTTCGGCGATTCGATCGGGAGTGCCGACCAGCACGTTCGATCTCCAAAGCATCCTCATAGCTGCGGGCGCGAAGCTGGTGCACGCGCTGCATCCGCCGCGCGGCGGTCGCGGGATCGACCAGCTTCGCCGCCCCCTCCAACAGGGCCGCCTGCTCGCGATAAAAATGCATGATGCTGTCGCGCGGCTCGGCGCGGGCCTGCGCCTCGGTCTCGGCGAGGTAGGTCGGGGCCGAGACGTATACCTCTCCGCGGCCCGGATGGCCGGCGGCCGCCCAGGCGTCTTGATAGCTGCGGACCTGCCCGGCAAGATCGGACCACGTGGTGTGGCGCACCGAGGCGAAGACCGGGGCGCCGCGCCGACCGATCGCCGGAAAGGTATCGGGCGTGCTGGCGGCGATGCGGATCGGCGGCACCGGCTTCTGGTACGGCTTCGGCACCAGCGAAACCTCTTTGAAATGATGGTACCGGCCTTCGTAGGAAAAACTCGGTTCGGTCCAGGCCCGCTGCAGAATGTCGAGAATTTCGCGAAAGCGGTCCTGGCTCTCGGCGTAGGGCACGCCGTAGGCTTGATAGGTCTGCGCGACCCCGCTGCGACCGACGCCGAGGATCAGCCGGCCGTGGCTGAGCTGATCGACGGTCGCCGCTTCCTCGGCGAGGCGCAAGGGATGACACAACGGCAATACCTGGACGGCGATCCCGATCTTCATGCGCCGGGTCCGCGCGGCGATGGCGCTGGCGATGCTGAGCGGCGCCGACAGGACCGACCGGCGCGGTTCGAAATGCAGTTCGGCCAGCCACATCACGTCGAGCCCCCAACGCTCGGCCGCGTCGACCTGTTCGAGCGCCTCGTCGAAGGCCTCGCTCTCGGTGCGGCCCGGCAGCGACGGAAACTCGTGAAACATGCCGAATTCCATGATGCGACCTCGCCGATGTGCAGCCCGATTACCGGCGCAGCCTAACCAAGCATGCAGATCGAAGCCAAGCCCGATCGGACTCGGCGCTTTGCGCCGGCGATCGTTGGTGCGAAGCTCGGCAAGGCGGCAGGCCGGGCGCGCGGCACGGACCGCGCATGGCACCAACGGGAGGAACCGATGCGATTTACCGGCAAGGTCGCGCTGATCACTGCGGCGGCGAGCGGCATTGGGCGCGCCACCGCCGACATCATGGCCGGCGAAGGCGCCACCGTGATCGGCGTCGACAACAATCCGGGCCGGCTCGATGACACCGTCGCCGCGTTGCGGGCGGCCGGCGGCCTGGCCCACGCCCGGCACGCCGACGTGCTCGACGCCGCCCAGGTAGAGGCGCTCGTCCCAGCGGTCGCCGAGGAATTCGGCACGATCGACATTCTGGTCAACGCGGTCGGCGGCAGCACGATCATCCCCCATCCGGGGGCGACGATGGACCAGCTCACCTTGTCCGACTGGCAGCGGCTGATCGCGTTCAATTTGGACGGCACCTTCCTGTTCTGTCACGCGGTGGCGCCGGTCATGAAACGTCAGCGCCACGGCAAGATCGTCAATCTTTCATCGATCGCCGGGCGCGGGCTCAGCGGGTCGAGCAGCGCGGCTTACGCCGCGGCCAAGGGCGGGATCATCGCCTTCACCCGCAAGATCGCCTTTGAGCTCGGGCCGTTCGGGATCAATGTCAACGCGATCGCGCCGAGCCGCACCTTGACCGAGCGCATCCGCCCGCGGTGGGAGCAGCAGAGCCCCGAGGACCAGGCGGCCGAGATCGAGAGGACGCCGCTGCGGCGCATCGCCGAGGCGTCGGATCAGGCACGCGTCATCTGCTTTTTGGCGTCGAGCGACGCTGATTTCGTCACCGGCGTCACGATCGACGTGACCGGCGGCAACTGAACCCGGCCAGCCACATCGAGCCTTCGCAGGCCCGGCCGGCATCCAAAATCGGCAAAGGAGAAAGAAATGGCGACATATGTGCTGATCCATGGGGCGTATCAGGGCGGTTGGATCTGGCAACCGACGGCGGCGCGCCTGGCTGCCGCCGGTCACAGCGTTTATGCGCCGTCGCTCGACGGCTGCGGCGAACGCCGGCATGCGCTGCGCCCCGGCATCACCGTCGAGACCCACGCCGCGGAGATCGCCGAACTGCTGTTTTATCAGGATCTGAACGATGTGGTGCTGACCGGCACCAGCTCCGGCGGCATGGTGCTGTGCCGGGCGGCCGAATTGGCGCGCGAGCGCATCGGGCGGCTGGTCTTTGTCGACGCGCTGGCGCTGGTTGACGGCGAGCGGGTGGCGCAAATCGTCAACCGGCCGACCCCGCGCGTCGCCACTGCGCTGGCGGTGGCGCCGTCGCGCGAGGACGCCGAAAAGCGCAGCTTCGCCGATCTCGAACCGGCGTTGCGCGCCTACGCGCTGGCGCGCTACACGCCGCACCCGATCGCGGCGATGGAGGAGGCGGCGTCTCTGAAAAGCTTCTGGGGCCAGACCTGGCCGGCGACGGTGATCCGCTGCCGCCGCGCCGCCAATCCGGGCGAAGCGCACCAGCGCCGCACCGCAGAAAAGCTCGGTGCGAAATATCTGGAGATCGACGCCGGGCATTACCCGATGCTGACCGACCCCGACATGCTGGCGCCGTTATTGATGCAGAATTGACGCGAGGATTTGCGAATTTACCGCGGCGGTGCTGACAGATCGGACCAAGTACGTCGTCACACCGGCCCACGGGTCCGGCCTGCGGCCGGCCCGAGGACAGGCACCGGCCGGTGCCTAGGCTGGTATGGGTTCCGGCCTGCGCCAGGCCTGCGCCGGGGATGACGAGAACAGAGGGGCAGCGGACACAAGTGTAGTTATACCGCTGGACCGCTGCTCCCCCGCGATACGCCGCAGTGGAGCCGGCAGGCGGTCCTCATCCGCCGATCGCCTCGCGTCGCCAGCGATCCATGCCGCCGCGCAACACCGCCACGTCGCGATGCCCGGCGGCGGCGAGTTCGGCGGCGGCGCGGGCCGACCGCTTATCGGTCAGACAGACCATGATGACCGGCCGCCGGTCGGCTGCCAGCTGATCGAGCTGCGTCGATAGGTCGGGCAACGGCAGATTGACCGCCCCGTCGATATGCCCGAGCGGACCGGCAAATTCGTCCGGCCCGCGCACATCCAATACCAATATTCGATCGCCGGCTTCCAGCCGCCGCTTCAGCTCAGCCGGCTCAATCCAGGACGGTTGATTACTGAGCGCCTTCGACCACAGACGGCGCAGCAGTCGGCTCATCGTATTTCTCCCCGCATGGGCTTTTTCGGCTTCAATGCTGACGCCGACCCAGCCGATATATTAGGCTCTCCGAATGACAGATATAACGATCCCCGACACCGATCAGGAAACGCTGATCCTCGACAGCGTCGCGCGGTTTCTCGACCGCGAGGTCAGGCCGCACGTGCACGCGCTGGAGCACGACGACATCTGGCCCGCCGAGATCGTCGAGCGAATGACGGCGCTGGGGCTCTTCGGCGCGACGATTTCGGTCGAGTATGGCGGGCTCGGCCTCGGCGCCGGCACCTATGCCAGGATCGTCGAGAAGGTGTCGAGCGTGTGGATGTCATTGGCCGGCATCTTCAACTCGCACCTGATCATGGCGGCGGCGGTCGAGCGCTTCGGCACGCCGGCGCAGAAGGAAACCTGGCTGCCGCGCTTCGCGACCGGCGAGATCCGCGGCGGGCTCGCCTTGACCGAGCCCGATTGCGGCACCGATCTGCAGGCGATCCGCACCGTCGCCCGGCGCGACGGCTGCGGATTATGTGGTCAACGGCGCCAAGACCTGGATCTCGAACGGCATCCACGGCCAGTGCTTCGCGCTATTGGTCAAGACCGACCCGGCGGCCGAACCGCGCCATCGCGGCATGAGCCTGTTGCTGGCCGAGAAAGGGCCGGGGTTCACGGTCGGGCGCAAGCTCGAAAAGCTCGGCTACAAAGGCATCGACACCGCCGAGATGGTGTTCAGCGATTACCGTGTCCCGGCCGACCGGCTGATCGGCGGCAGCGAGGGGCGCGGCTTGCAGCAGGCATTGGGCGGGCTCGAACTCGGCCGCATCAACGTCGCCGCGCGCGGCGTCGGCATCGCCCAGGCCGCACTCGACGAGGCGGTCTCCTACAGCCAAATCCGCAAGACCTTCGGCAAGCCGATCTGCGAGCATCAGGCGATCCAGCTGAAGCTCGCCGACATGGCGACCCAGGTGCGCGCGGCGCGGCTGCTGCTCGAGGACGCGGCCCGCGCCTACGACCGGGGCGAGCGCTGCGACATGGAGGCCGGGATGGCCAAGCTCTTCGCCTCCGAGGCGGCGGTCAATGTCAGCCTCGAAGCGATGCGGATCCACGGCGGCTACGGCTATTCGAAGGAGTTCACGGTCGAACGCCTGTATCGCGACGCGCCGTTTCTGGTCATCGGCGAGGGCACCAACGAATTGCAGCGCATCATCATCGCCCGCCAGCTGATCGCGCGAAACCGGGCGTGACCGCGATCGAAAATCAGGTCATACGGCTTGCCCGCCATCGGGCGGCGCCGAACTGGCCGCGATTGAGCATGCCCGGGCTGTCGTCGCTCGCGGCGCCGAGGGTTGCCGTCCCGCTCATCGCGCCGTCCCGAACCTCGCCTTCGAACTGATAAAAGAGCGTGTTCGCCTCGTAGCGCGAAGTGAACTGCAATTGCACCCGATCGCCGTCGACCCAGCCGGAGAGCGGCCCCTCGAACTGGGCCGAGTGGTGACGGCCGGCAAGCTCGGCGCCGCGCTGGTCGAGAACGAGCTTGTGCAGCCGCATGCCCCGCAGAAAATCGACGCGCAATTCCCAGTCGCCGGCGATGTCGACCGTCGACGAATGCCGGTCGAGCGGCGCCGCGCCGGCGGCGCCGCGCAGGGCCGCGGCGATCGCTTCGCCGACCTGGGCCGCCTCGCCGGGCTGGAGTTGGAACGGGTCGATCGCGATACCGTCCTCGCTCGCCGAATTGTCGTCGAGCATGATCCGCGGCTCGCCGTCGAGCAGATGCCGGCGCAATTCGAGCCCGCCGATCGGGTAATGCCAGCGGTCCCACGCGATCCGCAGCCGGGGCACGCGATCGACGCCTTCGGGCTCGACGATCTCGCCGAGGACTCGCGGCATCTGCTTGAGGCGTTCGGCGATCAGCATGCAGTCGTCGTAGCATCGCTGCCGCTCGCGCGGCACGGTCTCGCGCCTCGAACCAATGCTCCACCGCGGCCAGGACGCCGACGATGTCCTCCTTCGACACCTTCATCGGCCGGCCCAATGCCTGGTGCGGCGAGGCGTTGCGCCATGCCGCCTCGACCAGGTGCCGAGAGCCGAGCAACAGCCCGCTGGTCTGCGGACCGCGCAGGAATTTACCGCCGCTGTAGACGACGAGATCGGCGCCCCGCACCAGCCATGGGCTCGGCCGTTCGAGGTGCTCGGAGGCGGCGTCGACCATGATCGGGATGCCGCGCGGCCGGCAGGTTGCGGCGATCTCCTCGATCCGCAACGGTCCCAAATGCTCGTTCTTGCCGAGCAATACGACCATCGCCGCCGGCGTTTCCAATGCCCGGTCGAGGTCTTCGCGGGTATCGATCTCGACGATGTGACAGCCGATCATCCGCACCGCCTGGTCATAGGCGAAACGCTGGGCGCGCGGGATGACCACCCGGTTGACCATGCCGTCGGTAAACGGCAGCCGCAGCATCTTCAGCGGATCGTTGCCGGCGACGCAGGCGGCGGTGCCGAGCGCCACCGCTGCGGCGCTGCCGCAGGTGACGATCCCCAATTCGGCCCCGGTCAGTTCGGCGAGGCGCCGGCCCGCCGCCGCCATCAGTTCGTCGAGATTGACGAACCAGCGCGACGCCTCGGCCATCGCCTCGCGCACCTGCGGCAACATCAGGCTGCCGCCATGCATCGTGCGGACGCTGCAGCAATTGATGAACGGCCGCACGCCGAGGGCGAGATAGGGATTGGCGTTCGCGGGCATCGCTTCTCCTGGGCAAATACTCCTCTATTATAACAGTACCGAAGCGGCGTGCCCCGCCCGGTGTTGACGACAGGGTTGTTGCCGTCGCGGTAATCGAGGGAGGCCTGAGGCCATGGCCGCTGAAAAACATCAGAAAGAGGGAAGATCGCATGGCGGCGGCGAAAGCGCCGACGGCAAGGCCGTCGAGGGCGCGAGCGAAGCGATGCAAGGGCTGCGCTCGGTTGTCGAGCAGGTCTCGCAGACCTTGCGCAAGTTGACCGAGGCCGGCGAGCAGTGGGCCAAGGAGGGCGAGCACCGAACATCCGATATCGCCAAGGGATTGGCGACCGAGGGCGAGCGCGCGGTCGGCGGCGTCTCCCGGCAGGTCGAGCGGAACCCGTTGATCAGCCTCGCGGTCGCCTTTGCCCTCGGTTTTCTGTGCGCATCCTTGATACGCCGCTGAGCGCCGTTCCGCCCGGTTGCCGGAGCCGCGGTCCGGGGGTATCTCGCAGCGGGTGAGCGAGGCTCTATTGCCGGCCGACAAAAATCCCGACTCGGCCCTGGTGCTGTTTTCCGGCGGCCAGGATTCCGCCACCTGTCTGGCCTGGGCGCTGGAGCGGTTCGCGCTGGTCGAAACCGTGGGCTTCGATTACGGCCAGCGCCATCGCGTCGAGTTGGACTGCCGGATTACCGTCATCGACCGCCTGCGGCGCGAGTTTCCGCGGTGGCAGCAGAAACTCGGTGACGACCATCTGATCGACCTCGGCGTGCTCGGCCGGATCAGCGATACCGCGCTGACCCGGGACACCGTCATCGCCTTTGCCGAGAACGGGCTGCCCAGCACCTTCGTGCCCGGCCGCAACCTGATCTTTTTCTCCTTTGCGGCCGCACTCGGCTATCGCCGCGGTGCGCGCCATCTGGTCGGCGGCATGTGCGAGACCGATTATTCGGGCTACCCCGATTGCCGCGACGACACGTTGAAGTCATTGCAGGTGAGCCTGTCGCTCGGGATGGATCGCCGTTTCGTGATCCACACGCCGCTGATGCGGCGCGACAAGGCGGCGACCTGGGCGCTCGCCCTCAGACTAGGCGGCGCCCCGCTCGTCTCGCTGATCCGCGAGGAAACCCACAGCTGCTATCTAGGCGACCGCACCCGTCATCACGATTGGGGCTATGGTTGCGGCGACTGCCCGGCCTGTGCGCTGCGCCGCACCGGCTGGGACGCTTTCGCCGCCGGCAACGCGCCGTAGGACCAGCAGCGCGCGCCCACCGGTCCGGGCAGCCGGCTCAGTTGATGCCGAGCAGCTTGGCGGCGGTGCCGCCGAGGATCGCGATCTTGTCGTCGTCGCTCAACCCGGGGATCGACAGGATGTGATCGACCGGTACGCGGTTCCACGGGAACGGGTAGTCAGTGCCGACGACGACCTGGCCGACCCCGGCCTCGGCGATCAGATGCCGCATCCCCTCCGGGGTAAACATGATCGAATCGAAATAGAGCTGACCGTCCTTCAGGTATTGGGTCGGCTTTTTTTTCGGCAGCGGGCCGACCCGGTTCGGGAAGGTGGTGATGACGGCGTCCGAGCGCGCGGCGTAGGACGGCAGAAAGCCGCCGCCATGCGCGGCGCAGATCTTGAGCCCCGGGAAGCGGTCCAGCGTCCCCTCAAAGATCAGATGCGACAGCGCGATCGTGGTTTCGAGCGGATTGCCGATCGTGTTGGTCAACAGGCCGCTGCCGCCGAGCCGGCCGCTCGGCTCCAATTCGCGGGTGCCGAGCGGATGCATGAAGACCAGCAGACCGAGTTCCTCGGCCTTGGCCCAGACCGGATGGAATTTCGGGTTGGCCAATTCCTGTCCGGCGACGCTGCCGCCTATCGACAGGCCGCGCAGGCCCAGCTTTTTGACCGCATAGTCGATCTGCTCGACCGCCAGTTGCGGATGCTGCAATGCCGCGGTCGCAAAGGCGACGAAGCGGTCCGGCGTGGCCGCGCACATTTCGGCCAGTTTCTCGTTCTGGATCTTGATCAGCTCGGCCGCGGCATCGGCTTCGGCGCGATACCAATAGGGATTGATGCTGAGCGCTTCGACATCGATCCCTTCGGCGTCCATCTCGCGCGATGCGGTCCGACAGGTTCGACCATAACAAACCCGGCGCTTCCAGCGGGTGGTTGATCACCGCCGCCGCCTCGGGAACGATGCAATGGGCGTGGACATCGACGGTTTTGACGCGCTTGCCGTTGACCACGACCTCGCGCCGCCGCCCGGCATGCGGGTGCGGCGCGCCCGCTGCCGGTGCGGCAGCAGCGCCGGAACTCGCGGCCGTCATCGCACAGCCGATGAAGGCGATGCCGGCCAGCGCGCTCTGCAGGATTTCCACAGCCATCAGGTGTCCTCCGCGATTCTATCTGGATCGGTTCGCGGCGGACCCTACTACTTCTCGGCTGCCGAATCCCAGCCCGATCGCATGGAGGGCACGGCCGATGCCGTCATCCGCCGCGCCGAGCGCGGCCTGCTCGGCCCTTCAACGCTACTGGGCTGCGTGCTGAATGACGGCCGGATCGTCATCGTGCCGCACCGGCTCGAGGAGCAGGCCGAGCGGGCTGGCGACGACCCGCACGGTGTCGTCTTCGCGGATCTCGCCGACCAGGATCTTTTCCGCCAGCGGGTTCTGCAATTCGCGCTGGATCACCCGCTTCAGCGGCCGGGCGCCATAGACCGGGTCGTATCCGGCGTTGGCCAGCCAGGTCTTCGCCTCCGGCTCGATGTCCAGCGCGACCTTGCGCTCGTCCAGCAGCTTTTGCAGCTGCTTCAGCTGGATATCGACGATGCCGACCATGTCGTCGCGCGACAGCCGGCGGAACAGCAGGATCTCGTCGAGACGGTTCAGAAATTCCGGCCGGAAGGCGGCGCGCACCGCCTCCATGACCTGGGCGCGGACGGCATCCGCTGTCTGATTCTCCGGCAAATTCGCGAGGTACTCGCTGCCGAGGTTCGAAGTCAGCGAGATCAGGGTGTTGCGGAAGTCGACCGTGCGGCCCTGCCCATCGGTCAGGCGGCCGTCGTCGAGCACCTGCAACAGCACGTTGAACACGTCCGGATGCGCCTTTTCGACCTCGTCGAACAGGATCACCTGGTAGGGCCGGCGCCGCACCGCCTCGGTCAGGCTGCCGCCTTCCTCATAGCCGACATAGCCGGGCGGCGCGCCGATCAGCCGCGCGACCGAATGCTTCTCCATGAATTCGGACATGTCGATGCGCACCATCGCGCGCTCGTCGTCGAACAGGAATTCGGCCAATGCCTTGGTCAATTCGGTCTTGCCGACGCCGGTCGGCCCGAGAAACAGGAACGAGCCCAATGGCCGGTTCGGGTCTTGCAGTCCGGCGCGCGCGCGGCGCACCGCCTGCGACACCGCGGCGATCGCCTCGTCCTGGCCGACGACGCGGGCCTTCAGCGCATTCTCCATCTGCAAGAGCTTGCCGCGCTCGCCTTCGAGCATCTTCTCGACCGGCACGCCGGTCCAACGCGACACCACCGCCGCGATCTGCTCGGCGGTGACCGCCTCCTCGCCCATCATCCCCTGCCCTTCTTTGGCTTCGGCCTCCTTGAGCCGCTTTTCGAGATCGGGAATGATGCCGTAGGCGAGTTCGCCGGCCCGGCCCCAATCGCCGCGCCGCTGCGCCTGCTCGAGTTCGAGGCGGGCCTGTTCCAGCTGTTCCTTGAGCTTCTGCGCGCCGGCGAGCTTCTCCTTTTCGGCCTGCCATTGCGCCGTCAGCTCGGCCGAGCGCTGCTCGAGTTCGGCTCAGTTCGTGTTCGAGCCGCTGCAGACGATCGCGCGAGCCCGGATCGGTCTCCTTCTTCAAGGCCTCGCGCTCGATCTTGAGCTGGACGATGCGGCGATCGAGTTCGTCGAGTTCCTCGGGCTTCGAATCGATGGTCATGCGCAGCCGCGCACCGGCCTCGTCCATCAGGTCGATCGCCTTGTCCGGCAGAAACCGGTCGGTGATGTATCGGTTGGCCAGG
The DNA here is from genome assembly GCA_963701815.1 of uncultured Alphaproteobacteria bacterium. Classification (GTDB taxonomy): domain Bacteria; phylum Pseudomonadota; class Alphaproteobacteria; order ATCC43930; family CGMCC-115725; genus AP-15. The sequence goes on along the minus strand of CAVPBN010000004.1, from coordinate 172,227 downwards.
GTTGCGGCGGCGACGATCGCCGCGTCGTTGATCCGCACGCCATGGTGCAGCTCGTATTTCTCCTTGATCCCGCGCAGGATCGAAATCGTGTCCTCGACCGAAGGCTCGCCGACATAGATCGGCTGAAAGCGGCGTTCGAGTGCGGCGTCCTTCTCGATGTTCTTGCGGTACTCGTCGAGGGTCGTGGCGCCGACGCAATGCAGTTCGCCGCGCGCCAGCGCCGGCTTCAGCATGTTCGAGGCGTCCATCGCCCCTTCCGCCTTGCCGGCGCCGACCAGGGTGTGCAATTCGTCGATGAACAGGACGATCTCGCCGGCGCCCGAGGTGACCTCGGACAACACCGCTTTCAACCGCTCCTCGAACTCGCCGCGGTATTTGGCGCCGGCCAGCAGGCCGCCCAGATCGAGCGACAGCAGCTTTTTGTGCTTCAGGCTTTCCGGCACGTCGCCGTTGACGATGCGCAGCGCCAGCCCTTCGACGATCGCGGTCTTGCCGACACCCGGCTCGCCGATCAGCACCGGGTTGTTCTTGGTCCGGCGCGACAGCACCTGGATCGTGCGCCGGATCTCCTCGTCGCGGCCGATGACCGGATCGAGCTTGCCCTCGCGCGCCGCCTCGGTCAGGTCGCGGGTGTATTTCTTCAGCGCATCATAGCTTTCCTCGGCCGAGGCGCTGTCGGCCTTGCGCCCCTTGCGCACCTCCTCGATAGCCCGGTTGAGGCTCTGCGCATCGACCCGGGCGGCCGCCAATGCCTTGGCCGCGCCGGTGCCGGCTGCCGCCGCCAAGGCGAGCAGCAGCCGTTCGACCGTGACAAAGCTGTCGCCCGATTTCTGCGCCAATTGTTCGGCTTGTTCGAAGACTCGCGCCAACTCGGGCGACATGTAGACCTGGCCGGCACCCGAGCCTTCGACCCGCGGCAGCCGGTCCAGCTCGGCGTCGACGGCGGTCAGAGCCGCCTTCGGGTCGCCCCCGGCCGCGCGGATCAGGTTGGCGCACAGGCCTTCCGCATCTTCGAGCAGCACCTTCAGCAGATGTTCCGGCGTCAGCCGCTGATGGCCGCGCCGCAACGCCAAAGTCTGCGCCGATTGCAGAAACCCCTTGGCGCGGTCGGTATATTTCTCGAGTTCCATCCTCGATCCCCTCCTCGGCTGGGCCGCAACGATCGCGTGTCGGCCGGCGCGCGCCGGGACACGGCGCATCCATGGGCTTTATGTAGTCTGTGCGACCGCGCTTGAAACTCTCGGTCGGCGCAGGTTGCTGCGCCGAATTCCGTACCGCTCCGCCCTGCGCTCAACGCTCGCGGATCGAGCTGGCCGTCAGCCGCCTCGACATACCGGCCACCCTGCGATCTTCGCCGTTTCCCCGGAGCTTCAAGCGACTGACGCGGAGTGCGCGAGTTCGCTGAGACGATCGGCGAGACGGATCAGCTCCCACTCCCGAGCCAACGCCGCCGCGGCGGCCCAGGCGGGTATCTGGTCCCGCAAGCAGGGTAGAGGCGCTGTGGCATCCATCGTCGCGATCGATCGATAAAGCCGCAATTCGTTCCGCCTGGGCGGGAAACCGTCCGTCGGCGAGGGCAGCTTCGAGCGAACCATACCGGCGCAGAAGGCTTGCTGCGGTCTTTGGCCCAAAGCCCTTCGCGCCGGGGATTTTGTCGGACGGGTCGCCGCGGATCGCGATGAGATCGGGTACCTGCCCGGGTTCGACCCCGTAGCGCTCGCGCACCTCGGCGGGGCCGATGCGCGCCAGCTCGCCGGCCCGCACCGGATGGAGGATCGTCGTCCGATCGGATGCAAGCTGAAAGGCGTCGCGATCGCCGCTCGCCACGACCGCGGTGCCGCCGCGCCGTTCTTCCTGCGCCACCGCGGCGGCGAGGAAGTCGTCGGCCTCATACCCCGGCGCCTTTGCCCAGGCGAACCCGCAGGCCGCCACGAACTGCGGCAGGATGTCGAGCTGATCGAGCAGTTCCGCGTCGAAAACCCGGCCGCTCTGATAGCTTTCGAGCGCCCGGTGGCGGTAGGTCGGCGCATCGAGCGTGTCCCAGCCGACGAATACCCCGCGGGGTTGCTCCTGCGCATAGAGCCGCAACAGAAAGTTCGCAAAACCGACGATCGCGCCGCCCCCCTTGTTGCCGCTTCGTCGGATCGACTTGGGCAGGCCGTGATAGGCGCGATGCGCGAACGAATTGCCATCGACGACAAGCAACGGTCGGTTCATCGGCGCCGATCCTTCCCGATCGGGGAAGCTGCGGCGCGCGCCCCCCGCAGGGGACGGCCGACTGCGGCGCGGCTTCGCGCGGCCGGCATAGGCCGAGTTAGTCTACGCGTTTGTCGTCGAGGCGTTTGGCGGCCCGCTCGCGTTCGCGCAAGTCATTCTCCCGGGCCTGTTTGCTGCGGCCGAAGCGCACCCGATTTTCAGCCGCACGCCGCTCGCTCTCGGCGCGCTGATGCTTCTTCCGGTATTTGTTCAGGTTCACGATCATCGCCGCCGCCTATGCTCCTTGCGGTGACGACTATATACGAACGCGAGCTGGAAAGACCCGCAGGTGATGTCGACCACAATGACCAGGAGCCGGAAATCCACGCGCACCGCATAACCGCCGCCGGGCAAAACCATCCCGGCGGACTGGAAGCGAGTCGGCTGTGACGGTCGGCAACCAAGCCACCCGGGAATTGCCGACGCGCAGGGCACGGAGACGGCTATGGCCGAGGCTGCGTCGGTTCATCGCAAAGTCGTGGCTTCTATCACGCTGTTATTACCGGTTGCGCGGGCTTTGTCTCGAAGGTCGTCCGACCGACCAGATCTGGTATTTCGCCTACGGCTCCAACATGCACGACAGTGCGTTTCGGGTCCGACGCGGCATGCAACCGTTCGAGTGGCGATCCGGCCGCGCCAAAGGCTATCGGCTGCGCTTCAATCTGGGCGGCAGGCCGGCCGGCAGGGCCGCCCCGGCGAATTTGTGTCCCGACCCCGAAGCGGAGGTCTGGGGCGTGCTCTATCGCATAACCCGACGCGATCTGATGCGTTTGGATGCGACGGAAGGAGTGCCGGGGAGGGGTTATCGCCACGTGGCGATCCAGGCCGAAGACAGCGAGGGGCGGCTCGATCCGCGCCGTCGCCTACCTGGCCCAAGGCAGGGAGGCCGACGGCAAACCGTCGCTCCGCTACATCGCTCTGCTGCGAGACGGCGCTCGCGCGCATGGGTTGCCGGCGGAGTATGTCCGCTTTTTGGACGCCGTGGACCACGCAGATTGAGAGCTCTGTTCGTTCGGTCGATGAGGGCGGGCGTTACTGCCGGAGTGCCTCGATCGGAGCTATTGCGACAACCATTTTCGATACCCCCGACGCAGCACCTTGCCGAGCCGGAGGGCATTGTCCGTCCAGTCTCCCTTAGGGGCTGCCGGCGCTGTGGATTTGGCAACTTTCCTCGCTGAGCCGCCGAGCCGAAAGAGCTTGTCCGTCCAGTCTCCTGCCGGTGCCCCGGTCTTTCTGAGCCGCTGCTCCAGCCGCGCTTTGAGAGCTTCCGCGTTGACCTTTTCGGGTCTGGTGGCGCCGGGGTCATCGACCACCGCGGCTAGCGCCCGCAGCTTCCGCCTGACACCTTCCACCGATCCCATCAGCGATCTGTCGCGCATTGCCGGTGACCCAAACACTAAAACGCACCCGAACCCGGGCACTGTTTTCTATGTTTCCTTGCTCGCCGCCGATCCACTCCCATCGGATTTCCGCGGGGTCGGATCGAGAAGGCCGGCGGCGCGCAACTCATCGATCGCGGGCAGGTCGCTCAGACCGTCGAGGCCGAAATGGCTGAGGAAGCCCGGAGTCGTTACCCAAAGGAGCGGCCGGCCGGGGCTCGCGCGCCGCCCTCTCGGACGGACCCAGCCGGCTTCCATCAGAATATCGAGCGTGCCCCCGCCCAAGCCCACCCCGCGGATCTCCTCGATCTCGGCCCGGGTAAGCGGCTGATGATAGGCGATGATGGCCAGCGTCTCCACGGCCGCGCGCGACAGCTTGCGCGCGACGGGCCGCTCCAGGCGCAACCCGGGGGCGAGATCGGGCGCAGTTCGGAAAGCCCAGCCGCCGGCGAGCCGCACGATGTTGACACCGCGGCCGGCATAGATCCCGGCGAGATCGGCGAGCAAACCGGGGATTTTTTCTGCGTTCGCGTCGAGTCGCAGGGCCAGCGCGTCCTCGTCGAGCGGTTCGGCCGACGCGAACAGCAGCGCTTCGACGAGGCGCAACTGCTCCGCCCGATCGCTCAATGTTGCGCGCTCCCACCTGCCCTGCCCGCGCTCGCCGATGCCGGGCTGCGCAGCCAGATCGGGCCGAAGGCCCGATCCTGGCGCAGTTCGATTCGACCGGAACGGGCAAGTTCCAGCGCTGCGGCGAAGGTTGCCGCGAGGGCCGACCGGCCCGAGGGTCCGCCGCACAGTTCCTCCGGGACAAAGCTCGCCAGCTCGCGCCAATTCGGCACCCGGCCGAGAAAGCGGGCAAAGCGGAGCAAAGCAGCGTCGATCGAATGAAAGACCGACGCAGCGATCTCCAGCACCTGGGCCGAGCGACGACGACGGAGTTCGGCATAGCTCCGCAACAGCTCGTAGAGCCCGAGCGGCCAGGTCGGGACCGCCGCCGCGCCGATCTCCTCCGGGGCCCCGCGCGAGAATACGTCGCGACCAAGCTGCGGTTTTGCCATCAACCGCCTGCCTGCGGTCTGCATCGCCTGCAACAGCCTCATCCGGTGTTCCAGCACCGCGACCAGTTCGACGGCGCTCGGCTCGTCGTCGGCCGGCGGCTGCGGCAACAGCAGACGCGACTTCAGGTAGGCGAGCCAAGCCGCCATGACCAGGTAATCGGCCGCGATTTCGAGGTCGAACTGGGTTTGCGCCGAAATGAAAGCGAGATATTGGTCGGCGAGGGCGAGGATGGAAATCCTGGTGAGGTCGATCTTGCGCGAATGCGCCAGCGCCAACAGCAGGTCGATCGGACCCTCATAGCCGTCGAGATCGAGCACGAGTTGCCTTGGGCCGGGGGCGTCCTTCGACGTCATCCGTTCTGCCCGGTGATCATCAGAATGAAGCGGATCAAGCCCTCGGTCGGCGCGCCGATCACCCGGCCGATGATGTCGAAATCGAAGCCCGCCCTTTCGCCGATGTAAGGGATGACGAACAGCAGCAGCATCACGATCAGGATTCCATAACGCTCCACCCGTGCAAGCGGCACGGCAAATGCCGAAGGCAACAGCCCGACCGCGACCCGGCCGCCATCCAGCGGCGGCAGTGGAAGCATGTTGAAGACGCACAGCACCGCGTTGATCTGGATCGAATGAATCAGATTTGCCGCCACCCACTCCGCCGGGCTCGGAGGTATCAAGATCACACTGTAGAAAAGCAGGCTCGAGACGATCGCGAGCAATACGTTGGTCGCCGGCCCGGCAAGCGCCACCCACACCATATCGCGGCGCGGGTTGTTCAACCGGGCGAAATTGACCGGCACCGGCTTGGCGTAGCCGAACAGAAACGGCGAGCGCAGCAGGATCAGCAGCGCCGGCAGAATGATCGTCCCGAATCTGTCGATGTGATTGAGCGGGTTCGCGGTGATGCGCCCGGCCCGCTTGGCGGTATCGTCGCCAAAGCGATAGGCGATGAACCCGTGGGCCGCCTCGTGCAAGGTCACTGCGAAAACAACCGGCAACACCCAGGTGCTGGCCTGGTAGAGCATCGCCATCCCTGGGATCATTGCTGCGCGCCCGACAGCAATTCATCGAACCGTCGTTCGGCTTCCTGCCGGTCGAACGCGATCGGCTCGCGCCGCCGCATCGCTTCGGCGCGCGCGAGACGCACCCTGGCGGCAGCCGACATCGGCCGCGCCGCCGCCGCCACTTCCTCCATTTCGCCGCGATCGGCGTTGCAATGGAGGACGAGGTCGCAGCCGGCTTCCAGCGCGCGCCGCGCCCGGTCGCCGATTGCACCGCCCAAAGCGCGCATCGACAGGTCGTCCGAGATCAGCACCCCGTCAAAGCCGATTTCGCCGCGGATGATTTCGGCGATCACATGCGGCGAAAACGTCGCCGGGGCGGTCCGATCGATTGCCGTGTAGACGATATGGGCGGTCATCGCCCAAGGCATCGCGGCAAGTGCCTTGAAGGGAGCAAAATCGGCATCGGACAAGGTTGCGCGATCGGTCCCGACCTGCGGGCAGGCGTAATGGCTGTCGACACTGGCGCGGCCATGACCGGGTATATGTTTCAGGACCGGCAAAACGCCGCCGGCGAGTAGTCCTGCGCACACCGCCCGACCCAGGACGGCAACCCGAGCGGGTTCGGCGCCGTAAGCGCGGTCGCCGATCACCGGGTCCGCCTCGGGGACCGGCAGATCGAGCACCGGCAAACAATCGACGGTGATGCCGAGCCGCGCGAGATCGTCGGCCATCAATCGGCCGCCGAGCCGGGCCGCTTCGCCCGCCGGCGGGTCCGGCAAAGCGGCTATCTGCGCAGCAGACGGATAGCGGCGCCAATCCGGCGGCCGCAGGCGCGCGACCCGGCCGCCCTCCTGATCGATCAATACCGGTGCGTCGGCGCGTCCGATACACGAACGCAGCGACGCCGTCAGCTCCCGGACCTGAGCGGGTTCACGGCAGTTGCGACGGAACAGGATAAAGCCCAGCGGATCGGCGGCAGCAAAAAAGCGCCGTTCGCCTGCGGTCAGCTCAGCTCCGGCGCAGCCGAGGATGACCGCACGCGGGCCGGCCGCGAGCACGCCCGTTTTCTCGGCGGCCCCGGAGGTATCACCGGACAATTATGCACCCGATGTTGCGCTGCCTGAGTTCGCTGCAAATCCGATCGGCGGCAGCGAGGTCGCTGACCGGGCCAGCCTGAATGCGGAAATAGACCCCTTTTTCGCCGAGATCGGCACGGATTGCATTCGCCGAAAGATGGCCGAGCAGATCGGCATTATGCCGCTTCATCCGGACCCATTCCTGGCGCGCAGCATCCTCGCTGCGCACCGAGCCGAGCTGCAGCCGGATGCCCCCGGTCTTATCGGGCCGCACCTTGACGGTCTCGGATTTTGCCGCAGCGGGCGCAGATTTGGCGAATGGCTCGGCCGTCTGCGGCGGCGCGGGTGTCGGTTCGACCGTCGTCGCCGGCCCGCCCGCTGCAACCGAAGTCGGCGTGCCGGCGCGGCAGGCATCGCCGGCGGCGTCGGCCGAGCCACCGGTTTCTCCGGTGGAGCCAGCAGGTGTTCGGGCATCTGCCGGTCCGGATCATAAATCAACATGGCCCGATCCGGGATCGGCAGACCACCGGGGTCCGTCGGCTTGACTTTGATCGGCCGCGTGTCCGCCCGGATCAACGGGACTTCGCCGCCGGCAGCGTTCGATCGACGCGTCCCCTCGACATAGGCGAACCACAACCCCCCCGCGAACAAAACCATGACCAGCAGTGCCGACGCGACGGTCAGGCCGCGGCCGGCGGTCGGCGCGGGTTCGTCGTCGCGGCGATCGGCGGCAAACTCGACACGCTGCCCGGAATCAGCCGGTCCGAATTGATAGGACATGGCTACATCTCCTCGGCCGGCTCGACGCCGATCACGGCGAGGCCGGAAGCGATGACGATGGCGACGCCGCGCACCAGAGCAAGCCGGGCGCGGGTCAGCGCCGGATCGGCAGCCAGAATGAACCGCAACGTCGCTTCGTCGCGGCCCTTGTTCCACAACATGTGAAATTGCGCCGCCACCTCCTGAAGATAGAACGCGACGCGATGCGGCTCGTGGGCCTCGGCCGCAGCCTCGACCAGTTGCGGCCAACCGGCAAGCTGACGGATCAGCGCGATTTCGGCAGGGTCGGCTAATTTTTCGAGCGGCGCATCGCCGAGCGCCTGGTCCGACAGGGTCTCGTCGGGGAAGGCTTCGGCGGCGTGGCGCAGCACCGAGGCGGCGCGCGCATGGGCGTATTGCACATAGAAAACCGGGTTGTCGCGCGACTGCTCGGTGACCTTGGCGAAGTCGAAATCGAGGGCCTGGTCGTTCCGGCGCGTGAGCATGATGAAGCGAAAGACCTCCTTGCCGACCTCGTCGATGACTTCGCGCAACGTGACGAAAGTGCCGGCCCGTTTCGACATCCGCACCGGCACGCCTTTGTCGAACAGGCTCACCAGCTGACACAGCTTGACGTCGAGCGTTGCCGCCCCGTCGGTCACCGCCCGGACCGCCGCCTGCATTCGTTTGACGTAGCCGCCGTGATCGGCGCCCCAAACGTCGATCAGCTTGCCGAAGCCGCGGCGGAACTTGTCGCGATGATAGGCGACATCGGCGGCGAAATAGGTCCACGAGCCGTCGGACTTCTTCAGCGGCCGGTCGACATCGTCGCCGAACCGGGAGGCGCTGAACAGGGTCTGCTCGCGCGGCTCCCAATCGTCGGGCAGTTTCCCCTTCGGCGCGGCCAGCACCCCGGTGTAAATCAGCCCGCGCTGATCGAGCGCGGCCAGGCATTCGTCGACCGCCCCCTGCCCGACGAGCCAACGCTCCGACATAAACGAATCGTGCGCCACACCCAGCGCCGCGAGATCGGTCCGAATCAGCGCCATCATTTGTTCGACGGCAAAATCGCCGACCGGCCCAAGCCATTCCGGTTCGGCTCGGCCGAGCCACTTGCGTCCATCGCGCGATGCGAGCGCCCGACCGGTCTCGATCAGATAATCGCCGGGGTACAGGCCCTCGGGGACCGGTCCGGGCGCCTCGCCCAGCGCTTCGCGGTAGCGCAGATATGTCGATCGGGCGAGGATGTCGATCTGGGCGCCCGCATCGTTGATGTAATATTCGCGATGCACGGCAAAGCCGGCCTTGGCCAGCAGCGCGGCCAACGCGTCGCCGACCACGGCCCCACGGCCGTGACCGACATGCATCGGCCCGGTCGGGTTGGCGGACACAAACTCGACGTTGACGGGCTCGCCGCGTCCCGACGCCGAATCGCCATAGCCGATGCCGGCGCGCAGAATCGAGCGCAATTGCGCGTGCCAGATCTCCGGGGCGAGCCTGATATTCAAAAAACCCGGCCTGGCGAGGTTTACCGCGAAGGCGCCGCCGCGATAGTCGCCGGTGGTCAGCGGGCGTTCGGCGAGGGCGGCGGCGATCCGCGCGCCGAGCGCCATCGGATCTGATTTGACGGTCCTGGCCAAGACCATCGCCGCATTGGTGGCGAGATCGCCGTGCGCGGGATCGCGCGGCAATTCGACCGCAACGCGCGTCAAATCGAGATTTGGCGGCAGTTCACCGATCGCGACGAGATCATCGAGCGCCGCCAGCACGAGGCTTCTGACATCGCGGAAAATATTGGTCATGTATGGGCATAGGCGTCGAACAAGCGATGGTGCTCCTCAAGGGCGAAACGATCGGTCATCCCGGCGAGGTAATCGGCGGCAATCCTGGCGGTATGATGATCGTCGGCGCCGGCGGCGAGCAGCCGCCACTCGCGCGGCAGGCAGTCCGGCTCGCCGAGATAGAGCCCGAACAGGTCGTGGACGACGCGCCGTGCCTTTTGACTCATCCGGTTGACCCGATGATGGCGGTACATCCGCTCGAACAGAAACCCCTTGAGGGCCCGGTCGTTGCGCTGCATCTCGGCCGAGAACGCGACCACCGGGGCGGCGAGCCGTCGGACGTTGTCGGCCGACCCGACGTTTCCCGCCGCCAGCCGCGAGCGCGTTTCAGTGAGCAGATCGCCGACCATCGCATCGATCAGCCGGCGGATCGATTCATGGATCAATCGCGATGTTTCGAGCGACGGATAGCGCGAGGCGACCGAAGCAAAGACCGGCCCGACGAGGGGCACGGCAGCGAGATCGGCGACGGTAAACAATCCCGCGCGCAGCCCGTCGTCGATATCGTGATTGTTGTAGGCGATATCGTCGGCCAGGGCGGCGACCTGCGCCTCGGCGGATGGGAAGGTTTCGAGGGCCAGCGGGTGGATGCAGTCGTATTCGGCGATAGTCGGCGGCAACGGGTGCGCTATGCCCGGGGCCGCGCAACGGCCCGTTGTGCTTGACCGTGCCTTCGAGCGATTCCCAGGTCAGGTTGAGGCCGTCGAACTCGGCGTAACGGCGCTCCAGGCGGGTCAGGATGCGCAAAGTCTGGTCGTTATGCGAGAACCCGCCAAAGCAGGCCATTTCGGCATTGAGGGCCTCCTCGCCGGCATGGCCGAACGGGGTATGGCCGAGATCGTGGGCCAGCGCCAATGTTTCGGCCAGATCCTCGTCGAGGCCGAGAGCACGGCCGATCGTGCGTGCGATCTGGGCCACCTCGAGGCTGTGGGTGAGCCTCGTCCGGTAGTGGTCGCCCTCGTGGTAGACAAAGACTTGCGTCTTATGGGTCAACCGGCGGAAAGCAGAGCAATGAATGATGCGGTCGCGGTCGCGTTGAAATGCCGACCGCACCGCATGCTCGGGCTCCGGATGGAGCCGTCCGCGAGACTCCTCCGGCTTCGACGCAAAGGGCGCGAGACCGGCCGGCGGGATCATGCCCGGATTTTACGCCGCGTCGGCGCCGGCGTCCACCACAGCCCCAAAACCAAGCCGCAGGGCCGTGCAGTCGCGGTTTCGACACCCCGAAGGACGGCGCCGATTCGGCCGGTTGCTGCGGCCGGTATTTCTGCTGCCGCGATTCTTGGTTAATCTCGGTCGGCGGAGGAGCGTCGGAATGGAATACGTTGTCGTGACCTTTGACCCGGACGACATCCGCGACGTAATCGCCAGCGGCAACGTCGTCGGCGAAACCGAGACCGAGTTGATAGTCCAGCCGAACTATTATGTCGTCTCGTTGTCGGGTTCCGGATACGCCCCGACCCATTGGTATGGTCTGGTCAGCGGCACGACCGCGGGCCGGCCGCTGAACATTCGATTCGGCAAGGCGTAGAGCGCGATGCGAGGACAAATTCTGCTCGTGCTCGTTGTTCTGCTGGTCGGCGGATGCGCGAGCACACACTTCGAAAACACCCCGCTGCAGGCCGGCGAAGCCAATCGCGACCGGCGCAGCATCGATCCGGCGAGCCCGGACCGCCCGGTGATCCTGATGACCTTTTCGGGCGGCGGCTCGCGCGCCGCCGCGCTCGCCGAAGCGGTGCTGCGCGAGATGTCGCAAACGCGCTACGCCGCCGGCGACGGCCCGCATGCGCTGAGCGAGGACGTCAAGCTGATCTCGTCGGTGTCGGGCGGCAGCGTCACCGCCGCCTGGTTCGGCCTGCATCGCGCGCCCGGTCATTGGGATGGCGATCTCGACGGGCTGCGCAGCGATTTTCTGACGCAAGACAATATGGCGACGCTCGAACTCGACGCGGTCAACCCGATCACTCTGCTGGGCCTGGTTACCGGCCGCATCACCCGTATCGAAGCTGAAGAAGCGCTGTTCAACGATCGGCTCTTCCACGGCGCGACCCTGTCCGCGCTGAACCAGCCGGGCAAGCCCTATATCGTGCTGAACGCAACCGATATGGCGGGCGGCGAGACGTTTGCGATGGCCCCGCGCCGGCTCGACGACGTTTGCTCGAATTACGACGCGCTGCCGGTGGCGACGGCAGTCTCGGCATCGGCGGCTTTTCCGATCCTGCTGACCCCGGTCGCGTTTAAAGACTACTCCGAGGGCTGCCGCGGCGTGCTGCGCAACGGCGAGTGGATCAGGGACGATCTGTCGAACCCCTACACGCCCTATCTGAATTTGGCCGAGTACAAGGATGCCCGTTACGCCAATGATCTGCGGCACGGGCGGGACCCGTATCGCCGGATCGATTATCTCTATTTTCTCGATGGCGGGCTTGCCGACAATCTCGGCACCCGGTCGCTGAGGTCGGCGCTGATCGCGCCCTATGATGATGCCGCCGTGTTGCGTTCGATCAACGAAGGCAAGATCCGCCGGCTCGCGGTCATCGTCGTCAACGCGCGCTCGGACCCGCCGAACCGGCTTTACCGGCAGCCGCAGCAGCCGGGTCTGGTCGGCCAGATCCAGACGGTGACGTCGGCCCCGATCGACGCCAACACGGCCAACTCCGCAGCGGCGCTTTCGGCATTGCTCGGCGAGCTGGCCCAGGCCTCGGCCGGCGCTCGCAATTCGGCCAAATTCGCCGGCATGCAGATCTACGGGATCACCGTCGATTACGACCAGATCCCGGCCGACACGCCGGCGCATATCGCGCTGCGCGACAAGGCCAAGGATGTGCCGACGAGCTGGACCCTGACCGGTCCGCAATTGCAGACGACCGAGGAAGCCGGCCGTTTTCTGCTGCGCCGCCACCCCTGCTGGCGCGCCCTGCTCGCCGACCTCGGCGCCGCCCAGCCGCCGATAGCTGGCGCAGAGGCGATGCCGGAAATCCCGTGCACGACCAAGATCGACCTAAAGAGGGGTGCGACGCCCGCGAGCTGAAGCGCGTATCTCGACAGCGGCGATTGCAACGACGCACAGGGAAGCCGGGTTAACAGCCCGCCCGCACTTGACACGTCGGGAAAGCTGATCCTTCCTGACGACCTCGAAACCATCGTCGTTGACGAGGGATTTTCGATTCTCTCGATCGCCTTCCTCCATTTGCGTCGCTTTGCAACCTTGCCTCGGCTCCATCGGGACCCGTTCGATCGGATGATGATCGCCCAAGCGCTCGCCGAGGGCATCCCGATCGCCACCGGCGACCGGATTTTCGCCGCGTACGGCGCGCAAATCGTCTGGTAGCGGCGACGCGACGGCCTCACCCCCAAGCAGGTTCAAGCGAATTCCGGCAGCGGCACCTCGGTGCGGCGGCCGGCGACCTCGTCGATCAGCACCAGCGATCCGCCATCGGCCCCCCGCAGCTGTTCATTCGCGTTGAGCAGTTCGATCCCGTAGACGGTCCCGTCCGCAGTGAGATCGACGTTCAGTTCGTCGCTCAGCCGGAGAGTCTCGACTTGTGCTCCCGCCGGCTCGCGGAGACGAAGATACGCCACATTCCGGCGAGGATCGTAGCTGAGCTGCACAATGGCGGCCTCCTCTGAAACTAAGGTCAAAAATACTTGACGATGACGCTGATACCAGCCAATCGCCATCCTCGAATATGGCGAACGCCTCGACCTGCTTGATCGCGTAGCGGCGCCCTCGCCAGATCCCGTCGAACCCAAAATTCCGGCGGAAGCCTTCGCGGCCGAACTTGGCCGCAAACCGCTCGCCGTCGCCGATCGTCGCCGCCACTTCGTCCTCGCTCGCTCCCCGTTCGATCATGCGCTGGCGCGCATGCGGGTGAAGCCGCATCGGACACTATCCCAACGAATTTAGATATGCTTCACGAGATCCGAGAGGGGCGTCTCCAAGGGCTGCTCTGACGAGCTGATTGACGACTCTACGGGCGCGGGAGGCCTCTTCGCGTTCGAAGGCCTTGTGCAATTGTATCGAAGCGCGATTGGCAGGGAGCGCCAGACCGAGCTTCCCCGGTGGAAGACCGCACGGCAAGCCGAGCGCTTCCAGCGCGTTCCCGAGCGGGAAGCTCAGCGCATCCTTCCACTCGGAGCCGGCAGCGGCATAGTGGGCGTGGCAGAAATCGCGTAGGCGAACGAACTCCGGCGCCCGGAACAAGTTACCGGGACCTGGCCGCCGCAGCCGCCACAACGCCGCGACTGCCTCCGTGAGCCCGGCGGGCGGCAGCGTTTCGACGAGTGCGCGCGCGTTCGTCACCCCGCGCGCAGCCTTGCGGTGGCGGCATGGTCGAGGGCGCCATCGGCGGCGAGCGCTACCTGGTAATCGCGCTCGGCCGCGTCGCGCGAGATCAGGCCGTCGGCGACGTCGGCCGCGACCTGCTCGGGGTCGCGGGCGGCGGGGTCGCCGAAGCCGCCGCCGCCCGGCAGTTCGAGGCGGATGAAATCGCCGCCGGGGACGCTCTGCCGGCCTTTGGCGCCGATCGGGCGGCCGGAGACCAATGTGACGCGGCCGGGGGCGCCTTCGCCGCCGCCGTCGCGGCCGCGGGCCGGGTTGCCGACCCGCTCGAAATTGCACAGCATCGCGATCGGCGTGCCGTCGGCGCCGCCCAATTCGATGATCTGGCCGAGCCCGCCGCGGAATTGTCCGGCGCCGCCCGAGCCTTCGCGGAACTCGCGCCTGCGAAAGATGACGGGCGCCACCGTTTCGGTCGCCTCGACCGGGATCGTGCGCACGCCCGACGGGAAGGCGGTCACGTCGAGCCCGTCCTTGCCCGGCCGCGCGCCCGCACCGCCGCTGTGAAAGATCGCGGTGCTGAACGGCCTGATCTCGGGCGGCGCCCTGCCCTCCTCCATGCCGAGCTCGTCGAGCACGTCGGCGCCGCCGTAGATCTGCGGGATCCACAATGACGACGCCCCCTCGGCCGGGACCCCGCCTTCGATGACCTGATGCAGGCAGCCGAAAACGAGATCCGGCAGCATATGCCCGACAGTGTGCCGGGCGGCGACCGCGCGCGGCCGTTTGGCGTTCAGCAGACACCCGTCGGGGGCGCCGACCGTTATCGGCGCCAAGGAGCCGGCATTGTTCGGCACCTCGGGGGCGACCAGGCATTTCACGCCAAACGCGGTATAGGCCAAGGTATAGTTCAGCACGACATTGATGCCGAAGGCGCTGGCCGGCGAGGTGCCGGCGAAATCGACGTGGATGCCCTCGCCGCCGACGGTCATCTCGGCGGCCAGGGTCAGCGGGCGGTCATAGCCGTCCATCGTCAGGCTGTTTTTGTACGTGCCCGGTGTCAGCCTGCCGATCGCCTCGATCGTCGCCTCGCGCGAGGTCTCGATGATGTGTTCGCCCAATCGATCGAGATTGGCGATGCCGAACTCCTCCATCATCTCGACCAGCCGCCGGCTGCCCTCGTCGTTGCAGGCGGCGAGCGCGTAGACGTCGCCCTCGACCTGCAGCGGCTCGCGCACATTGGCGCGGATCACCCGCAGCAGATCCTCGTTCATCCGCCCCTCGCGGGCCAGCGCCATCAGCGGGATCGACAGCCCTTCCTCGAATACCTGGCGCCCGTCCGGCCCCATCCCGAGACCGCCGATGTCGACGACATGGACCGTGCTGGCGAAGAGGCCGACCGGCTCGCCGTGCAGAAACGTCGGGCTGACTACGGTCAGATCGTGCAGATGGCCGCAGGTCAGCCACGGGTCGTTGGTGATGTAATGATCGCCCGGCCGCATCGTCTTCAGCGGAAACGCGTCGAGGAAATGCCGGACCGCCGCCGCCATCGAGTTGACATGGCCGGGCGTGCCGGTCACCGCCTGCGCCAGCATGTTGCCGTCGCGGTCGAAGACCCCGGCCGACAGGTCGCCGGCCTCGCGCACCGTCGTCGAAAACGCGGTGCGAACCAGGGTCTGCGCCTGCTCCTCGACGACCGCAATCAGCCGGCTCCACATGATCTGCATATGGATCTGCGACATTGCGGCATTGGCTTTCGACAGCATGGCGGGCGGCCTCTTCCGTGTCGGGTGACGCCGCAGATATTAGCCGATCGGGTCCTCGGGATGGCGAATTTTCCGGGATTATGCAGTATGCGCCACCGGGACGGCCGACGGGTGTGCCATCGGCCGCCCACCCCTGCGTCCGACGACCAAAACCGGCTCAGGCTGCCTGTTTTGCCGGAACCGGAACGCCGAAGCCGCGACGCGACATGCGAATGATCAGCTTCTCCGCTTCCACGACCAGAAAGAACACAACGCCGCCGAGGAACAGCCACGGCCAAACCCCAAGCGGGATCGCCGCAGTCTCGAACAGTTCCTGAAACAGCGGCACGTAGGTGAACAGAAGTTGCAACACGACGACTGCGCCAACGCCCATCGCCAAATACCTGTTGCCGAGGTGAGCCTTGAATGACAGGGACGAATCCAGCTTATAGCGGCTGTTGAGCAGATAGAAGACCTGACCGATCACGAGCGCGTTGACGGCGACTGACCTGGCCAGCTCGTCCGATGCGTCCTTCGATTTCATCCAGAAGAACGCGCACAAGGTCAGTGCCAGCAGCGCAAGTCCGACGAAGACAACTCGCCAGACGCCAAAACCGTCGAGGATCGGGCGGTTGACCGCACGCGGCAGTCGCTGCATGACATCGAGCTCGTGCGGCTCGAAAGAGATCACGAGCCCGAGCGCCACCGAGGTCACCATGTTGACCCAAAGGATTTGCGGTGCGGTGATCGGCGCGGTGAAACCGAGGAAGATGGCCGCCATGATCACGAGCGCCTGGGCGACGTTCGTCGGCAGCATAAAGAGCATGGCTTTCTCGATGTTGTTGTAGACGGTGCGCCCTTCCTTAACGGCGGCGGTAATCGAGGCAAAATTGTCGTCGGCGAGCACCATCTCGGCCGACTCCTTGGTGACCTCGGTGCCCTTGATCCCCATCGCGACGCCGACATCGGCCTTCTTCAGGGACGGCGCATCATTGACCCCGTCGCCGGTCATCGCCACGATCTGCTTGTTCGCCTGAATAGCCTTGACGAGGCGGAGCTTGTGCTCCGGGCTCGCGCGCGCAAAGACATCGACGTCGCCGACCCGCGCCTGCAGCGTCGCGGTGTCCATTTCCTCGATTTCCGCCCCGGTGATCGCCGTTTTGCCGTCGCCGATGCCGAGCATCTTGGCGATCGCCGCCGCGGTGATTTTGTGATCGCCGGTAATCATCGTCACGCGGATGCCGCCCTCATGGCACTCGGCCACCGCCTCTATGGCTTCCTTCCGCGGTGGATCGAGCAACCCGATCAGGCCGAGCAAAACCAAATTCTTCGGCAGGTCCGCCGGTCCGAGGTTCCCGGCCGTGAGCGCTGGATTGTCGAGCCAGGCCAAGGCCAGCACGCGCTCTCCCTGCGCCGCCAGTCCATCCGACGCCGTCAGGAAATGTTCGCGGTCGAGAGGTTCCGGCTCCCCGCCGCCGCCCGCTTGCCGATCGCAATGGTCGAGGATCGCCTCCGGCGCACCCTTGACCAGCAAAAACTGTTTGCCGGCGGCATCCTTGTGCAGGGTTGCCATGAAGCGGTGTTCGGATTCGAACGGGATGGCGTCGATCCGCGGATACGCAGCCTGCTCGGCTTGCCGCTCGAGGCCGAGTTTGCTGGCGAACGGGTAGAGCGCCCCCTCGGTGGGGTCGCCTTCGACTTTCCAAACCCCATCTTCCTGGCGGATCTCGGCGTCGTTGCAGAGCATCGAGACCCGTCCCATCAAGCCGAGGACGGGGTCTTCCGCCGGCGCCGCCCCGACGCCCGTGACGACCTCGCCCGCGGGGGCGTAGCCCTCGCCGGTTACCTTGGCGACGGAGTGCGCAGTCGCGGCCGACACCACCATCATCTCCATCAGCGTCAACGTCCCCGTCTTGTCGGAGCAAATGCGAGAGACCGACCCCAACGTTTCCACAGCCGGCAGCCGCCGGATGATGGCGTTGCGTTGCGCCATGCGCTGCACGCCGATCGCCAGAGTGACGGTGATCAGTGCGGGCAGTCCTTCCGGAATCACGGACACGGCGATGCTGACCACCGCCTGAAAGATGGCCACAAAGTCCATCCCCCGCACCCATCTGCCGTAGGCGAAAACGATCGCGCCGACGACGGCGATTACGGCGGTTATCGTGTAGCCGAACTTCTTGATCTGGCGCAGCAATGGCGTGTCCAGCACGCTCACCCCCGCCATCAACTGGTTGATGCGCCCCAGCTCGGTGTCGCTGCCCGTGGCAACCACCACACCCTTGCCGCGCCCGGTCGAGACCAGCGTCCCGGAAAAGGCCATCCCCTGACGGTCCCCCACCGTTGCCCGCTGCCGCGACGGCTTCGGTGGTCTTGTCGATCGGCACCGACTCGCCGGTCAGCGCCGCCTCTTCGGTCCGGAGGTTCTTCACGTCGACGAGGCGGAGGTCGGCGGGGATCCGGTCGCCCGATTCGAGGAGCACGACATCGCCGGGCACCAGCTCCTCGGCCGAGATCTGGCGGGTCTCTCCGCCGCGTATCGTGCGGGCCTCGGCCGACAGCATGTTGCGGATCGAATCCAGGGCCTTTTCGGCCTTGCCCTCCTGCAGGAATCCGAGCAGGGCATTGATGATCACCACACCCAGGATCACCGCCGCGTCGAGCCACAGACCGACCATCAGCTTTACAAAGCCGGCGGCCAGCAACACATAGACCAGAATATTGTTGAGCTGTGCGAGAAATCGCGCAAACGGCCCCCGCGTCTTGCCCTCCGGCAGGCGGTTTGGCCCGAATTCGGCAAGACGCCGAGACACCTCGCCCGCGCTCAGTCCCCGTACGGCGTCCGTCTGCTGCAAGCTGATTACTTCGTTTGCTGCGACAGCATGCCAGGCTGCGGTCTTGTCCCGATCGTTGGCGGTCACTGCTGCGGACATCACGTGCCCCTTTCGGTCGCCTATGCCTTTTCCGGCACAAACCGCATGCCTTCGAGCGTCGCTATATCGTCGTAAGCATCGCTCATCGCGCGGTCGGGCAGTTTTGTCTCCTCTCGCGGCACGCTTTCATAAGGCATCATATCGAGCAGGTGACGGATGCAATTGAGGCGGGCCCGCCGTTTGTCGTCGGAGCGAATAATGTACCAGGGTGCGTACTTCGTATTAGTTGCCTTGAACATGGCGTCTCGCGCGCGCGAGTATTCAAACCATTTGCTGCGCGAACAAAGATCTGTCGGGCTCAGCTTCCACTGGCGCAGCGGATCATTGATGCGCGCCTCGAAGCGGCGCTTCTGCTCCCGGTCGCCGACTTCCAGCCAATATTTGATAAGCAGAATGCCATCGTCGACGATGAACAGTTCGAATTCGGGGCACACCTTGAGAAACCGGCGGTGCTGCGCTTTTGTGCAGAAGCCCATCACGTATTCGACGCCGGCCCGATTGTACCAGCTGCGATCGAAGATCACGATCTCGCCAGCCGTCGGGAAATGCGAGAGGTAGCGCTGAAAATATATTTCCGCCTTCTCGCGGTCCGATGGCGCCGGCAGCGCCACCACCCGGAACACGCGGGGGCTGACCCGTTCGGTGATTGCCTTGATCGTGCCGCCCTTTCCGGCTGCGTCGCGTCCTTCGAAGACCAGAACAACGCGCAGACGATTATGCCTGACCCAGTCCTGCAGCGCGCAGAGCTCGACCTGCAGCTTGCGCAGCGCCTTTTCGTATTCCTTGCGCTTCATCGGCGCCTGTGACGTGCTCATCCTTGCTCCCCGATCAAAAGGCAGCGGCCGTCCGGTTGCCGGCGGCGATCCTCACCGATTCGGCCAGACGCCAGGCGTGGTAGAGCGTGCTGTCGGCCCAAGTAAGCGCGTCGAGTGCAGCGCGGGCGGTCGCCGTAGGGGTTCGCTGCAGCGCGACCCCCTCCAACATCTGGTCGCGGCCGGTTTTGCATTCGGCGGTAAGCTGTTTCGAGGCATCATCGAGCGCCTTGAAGATCGCCGGATCGGCGGCCGCCGCGGGGGCTTTGGCGGCGTCGAGCCATGCCGCAAGCGCATGCGAGCCGGCTTTGAAGCCGGCCGGGGGCTGCCAGCCGCCGACGGCCGCGGGAACCTCGGTCAGATCCTGATGCAGTTGCGTCAGATGATCCAGGGCGTGGCAGAGCCGGACGAGACGAGGCTCGAAGGCGCCCAGATCGGTGGTCTCCAGCGACAGCGACTCGATAAAGTGTTCGATTTGTCGGACCGCGTCGAGCGGCGGGTCGTAATTGGGGGCCTCGCCGGCGAGGCGGCGGCGAATAGCGTCGATCGAGCCGCGCGCGACCTCCAAAATCGCCCGCCAGGCGGCCTCGAGCGCGACAGCCCCTCCCGCCGCGGCGAGGGTCGGGTCGAGATGGGCGACGGCCGAACTCGGCGCCCTTGCCGGAAATGCTGACGATCAAACGCGCGAAACGATCGAGCCACGGATAGAACGCGGCGACCCCGACGAGTTTGAAGATGCTGCTGAATGCCGCCAGGGCCAGCACCCCTTCGGGGTCATCGAATTCGGAACCGACCCAGCCCGCGGCCGCCGTGATCGGCCGAAGCAGCACAATGCCGAGAATGCCGACGCCGACATTGTAGACGATGTGCGCCAATGCCACGCGCCGCACCGCCAGCCCGGCGCCGATCGCCACCATCGCGCTCGTCGCCGCGGTCCCGACGCTCTGCCCGACGATCATCGCACAGGCCTGATGAAACGTCAGCGAGCCCGCATGCAGTGCTACGAGCGTGGTCGCGGCGGCGGCGCTGGAACTCTGCATGACGATCGACATCAGGATCCCGATCCCGGCGAGAATCCACTGCCAGCCGAAACCGCTTCCGCCCACGGCATCGAGGTTCCACGAGATGCCGGCCATTCCGGTCTGGAGGTATTCGATCCCGATAAAAAGCAATCCAAAACCGGCGAGGATCGCTCCCAGGGAGCGCGTTCTGCCTTTGGCGATCAGCCAAAGAAAGGCGCCGACGCCGAGCATCGGCAGAGCCCCGGTAGAAATGCTTACGCGAAAGCCAAAGATCGCGACCAACCACGGCGTCGAAGTCGTGCCGAATGTCGCGCCGACGACAACCCCGACCGCCTGAGTGAAGGTTACCAAACCGGCGCTGACAAAGCCGATGACGGTAAGTGTCGTTGCGGTTGAGGATTGAATTGCGACAGTGAACAGTGCGCCGGACACCACCGCGCTCAGGTGGCCGCCGACCAGCGTTTGCAGCGCACGGCGCAGCGAGTCGCCGGCAAGACCCTTCAGCCCCTCGGTGAGGTGATGGATCCCGAGCAAAAACAGGCCGAGCCCACCCACGATCGTCACGGCGGCGGAAATGTCCATCAACTCCCTTCAGTGCCGAAGATTCTTGCGGCACCTTTGCTGATCGCGATCAGGGCCCGGTTTCGTTCTGCCGACCGCGGTAACATTCCGGTCACACTTATCCGCTGCCTCCGTCTCCGTATGCAAGCGACGTTGCGGACCAAAGCATCGGAGCGCGAGTCAGCCGCGGCGGCCTGGGAGCAATTCGCGGACGGCTTGGGACAATTGCGCCGCCCATCGACGCTCGGTGATCCGGCCGAGCACGCCGGGCCGCCGTTTCGTCGATCAGTGCGCCGCCTCCAACCCGGCAATGGGAATGCCTGGCGAGCCCGGACGCCGCACGCTCAGCATCCGGCGCGCATCGTCCGGGCGGTCCGCGTTGACGTAGGCCTTCAACAAGGTGAACACGACCAGGTCGAGTTGCGCGCGGCTGCCGCCGATGCGTTCGAGTTCGCCGGCAATCGGTTCGAGCGCATCGATCGCGGCGGAGAAATCTCGCCGTTCGAAGGCGGCGAAAGCGCGCGATACTGCGGGAACGAAGGGGCCGGACGGATAACGACCGCCGTGCGCCAGCTCGTCGATCTGCCGCAGACGTGCCTTCAGCGCCTCGTCATCGCCGGCCACGACCTGAGCCAGCGCGATGTGCATGTCGGAAAAGGCCGCACCGGCGCGCGGAAACGCGCTGATCGCGAAGTCGTGCATCATGCGCCATGCGTCTGCGTCGCGCGGGTGCCCGGCGAGTTCCCAGCGCCACAGAAACGAAACCGCATCGTTCAGCTTCCCGCGCGGCGGGCCGCTGTGCACATCGGGTGAGAAGGCTTCCCTGAACAGCCGGAACGCTGCCGCCGGATCACCGGCCTCGAGGTCGCCGAGCGCCAGATGCCAACTCAGGTGGCTGTATAACAAGCCGTTACGCGGATAGGTGGCGAGCCAAGACGACAGGAAGGCGCGAGCTGCGTTTGCATCGCCCTCCTCATAGCAGAGGTGCGCGCGGGCGTGCGCCGCCCAGGGGTTCTTCGGATTTTGCGCGAGGGACCGATCGATCTTGGGGCGGGCGGCGTCGCGCTGCCCATTCTCCGAGAGCGCCATGCCATGATGGGCGGTGAACCACCAATCATCGCCGTAGCTCGGGGCAAGCCTGTCCAGCAGGTCCAGCAGCGCGCGTTTCTGCCCGGCGCGGCCGGAACTGCCGATCAGGCCGTTGGTGAATGCGGTGGTGCCGAGTACCAGGGCGTCGCGCGGCCAGGCGTTCAGGTGCGCGGGCAATGCCGAAAGTGCGGCTTCGGAGTCGCCCGCCGCAAGCAGGTCGAAAAATGCAATATGGCTGCCTTCCCGCGTAGACAGACCGGCGGCGAGGGTATTGGCCGCGGCCATCGACGCGCGCGCCGCCGCCGCGTCCCCGCGTTCCAGCAGCATATGCGCCCTGGCGGCATGGGGGAGGGCAAAGCCCGGATCTGCGGCGATGGCGCGATCGAACCCCTCGATCGCGCCGGGGTACATGGTCAGCTTCGCTTCGCAGCCCTCGACGTAGGCGTCCCGCGCGGCGGACGAGGCGGTAGACAAGGGAAGTTCGTATCGGTCCGTCAACATGATGAATCCTCATCGCCGAATTCGCCGTAAACAATACGGTCCGCCTTGGCGTTCGCGGAAGAGATGCGTCGCTGTTGTTGCGGCCCGCCAAGGCGGTATCGCCGCTCGACCATTTTCGCGCAGCGTATTCGCGCAGTCCGTCTCCAAGTGGTACGCTCCATCCGCACCCTCCCTGACCATGGGCGGCATTCTGGCGCAGCATGGCGGCGATCGGGAACGGGGCGCCTTTCGCGGGAGCGGTTGATGGCGGCGAGCAACAAGATTCGGGTCGGGATTGTCGGGGCCAGCGCGAGCCGCGGGTTTGCCTCGATCGCCCACATCCCGGCGTTGCGCGCACTGCCGCAGTTTGAAATTGCTGCGGTCTGCACGACCCGACAGGAAACAGCCCAAGCAGCGGCGCGGCATTACGGGGTCGCGCTCGCGTTCTCCGATCCCGCCGAGATGGCGCGGCATCCCGACGTCGATCTGGTAACCGTCAGCGTAAAGGTGCCCGATCACTACCGACCGGTCATGGCGGCGATCGAGGCCGGAAAGCACGTCTATTGCGAGTGGCCGCTCGGCCGCGACAGCGACGAAGCGGGGCGGATGCTCGACGCGGCGGAGCGCCGCGGCATCCGGCATGCGGTCGGGTTGCAGGGCCGGATGTCGCCGGCGATAAACTTCGCCAGGGACCTGATCGCCGACGGCTATGTCGGCCGGGTATTGACCGCAACGATGATCGGCTGCGCGCCGAACTGGGGGGCAACGATCGATCGCGCGTATCAGGCCGATCGCGCGCAATGGCGCCAACCTGCTGACGATCACCGGCGGGCACCAGATCGACGCGCTGTGCTACTGCCTCGGAGAATTTCGCGAGCTGACCGCCTTCGCGGTCAGTCAGCGCGACCGGATCGCGCTGCAATCGACCGGCGAGATGGTCGAGAAGAACTCGCCGGACCAGCTCGTCGTCAACGGCATCGTCGGTGACGGCACGGTCGCGTCGTTCCAGATCCGCGGCGGCATGACCCGCGGCGCCGCGTTCCTGTTCGAGATCCACGGCGAGAACGGCGATCTGACCCTGACCGCGACCTCGCGCGACTCGATGCAACGGCAGGAATTGACGGTACGGGGTGCACAGGGCATTGCGGCAGAACTAGCCGAGCTGCCGGTGCCGACAAGATATCGCTGGGTGCCGGACGGAGTGCCGGGCGACTCCCGATACAATGTCGCCCAGCTCTATGCGCGGCTGGCCGAACGCATCCGCGACGGCAAGCCCGCCGACCCCGGTTTCGCCGCCGCGGTCACGCGCCACCGGCTGCTCGATGCGATCATGCGCGCTTCGGAAACCGGGCGGAAGCAGGCGCTTTAACGCCGTTCGCCGAGTAGGCGAGTGACGCGAACAGTAACGGAGACCGCCGATGCCCACTCTCGATCCCAGCCGGAAGGCCGAACGAATTTCCGCGATCTTCCGCGCGCGGCGGGCCATCGACATCCTGCCGGCCGAATTGATCCCCGCCGACCTCGACGAAGCCTATCGGGTCCGCGCCGCCTATGAGGCGATAGAGAGCGCGGCCGGACGCGGCGCCGTCGTCGGTTACAAGATCGGGCTGACCACACCGATCATGCAAAAATTGTGCGGCGTCGACGAGCCGTGCTTTGGCGCAATCTTCGCGACCGAGACATACCACCGCCGCGCCGAGTTGCCGGTGGCGGCCTATTGCCGGCTCGGGATCGAGACCGAAATCGCGGTGCGGCTCGGCGAGGACCTGCCGCAGGGCGGCGACCAGGCCCGGGTCGCGGCTGCGGTCGAAAGCTGCATGGCGGCGATCGAACTCCTCGAAGATCTGCGCCACGACTACAAACGGCTCAGCGCCGCGGCGATGGTCGCCGGCAATGTGTGGAATGCAGGTGTCGTGCTCGGCCCGCCGGTCACCGACTGGCGCCGCCTCGATCTGGCCGCCCTTACCGCGCGGCTGACGATCAACGGTCGCCGAGATCGGCAGCGGCAAGGGCGGCGATGTGATGGGCAACCCGCTGAACGCGCTGTCCTGGCTGGCCGACAAGCTGGCTGCCGCCGGGACCCCGTTGCGGCGCGGCATGATCGTGATGACCGGCAGCATGGTGCCGATCCGGTTCCCGGCGGCCGGCGACCACGCGGTGGTCGAGGTCAGCGGTCTCGGCATCGCCGAGCTTGCCGCCGTTTGAAGGCGCCCGGCCTCTGTCATCTAGAAAGGACGACCCTCATGTTCAGGCTTTACTATGCCCCCGGCACCTGTGCGCTGGCGACGCACATCGCGCTCGAAGAAGCCGGCGCGCCCTACGAGGCGGTGCCGGTCGATTTCCGTTCCCAAGGCCAGCGGAGCCCCGAATACCTGGCGGTAAACCCGAAAGGGCGCGTTCCTGCGCTGGTCACCGAAAACGGCACGCTGACGGAAACCCCGGCACTGCTGTGCTTTGTGGCGCAATGTTTCCCGAACGCCGAACTCGCCCCTCTCGCGGACCCGTTCGCCCTCGCACAGGTCCAGGAGTTCAACAATTATCTTTGCTCGACCGTGCATGTCGCGCACGCCCATCGCATGCGGGGCAGCCGGTGGGCGGATGACGCCGCAGCCATCGAGGCGATGAAACGCAAAGTGCCGTCGAACGTGTCGGAATGCTTTGCGCTGATCGAAAACAGGCTCGCGAAGGGCCCGTGGGTCATGGGTGAGCGGTACACGATCTGCGATCCGTACCTCTTCACCATCGCCTCCTGGATCGAAGGCGACGGCGTCGACACCGCCAAACTGCCCCGAATCATCAAACATCGCGCGCAGATGCTGGCGCGCCCCGCTGTTCAAAGGGCTGTGGCCGCCGAAGGGACTCGGATTGACTGACGCATCGGGGCGTCTCGCCGAGAACCGCCGCGGCGATGCTGCCTATCGCCTCGACCGATGCGGCCGCTCCGGCGATAATGATCGCGCGCCGCCGGAGAACGGCTGCGCGATGACAACGAGCGAAGGGGAGACAGCCATGTCTGATGTCACCGATCAACGGCCGCCGGTCGCGGTCGGTCATGTGCGCCTCAATGTCGTCGATGTCGGCGCCGCGGCCCGCTGGCTCGAGACGGTCGGCTTGCGCCCGATCGTGACCATGGATGAGCTGGCGGTGCTCGAGCTGCGGGGTGGTACGCATGTCGTCGTGCGCCGGGCCGAACCGTCGCCCGAGCCCGGCACCGGAGCGCCCTTCGACCTGATGGTCGACGACATCGACGCCGTCCACCGCGACTACGCCGAGAAGGGGTTGTCGCCGTCGCCGGTACGCCGCGGCCGCATCCATGACTCGTTCGACCTTGCCGGACCCGACGGCTGGAGGTTTACGATCAACTCTTCGCATGCCGGCGGCCGGCCTGTCTGAAGGGCCGGTCGTTCGGGTGGCCGGGACCGCTCGCGGGCGCGCCGCAGCTCTCGTTCAGGGTGAAGGATGACCCCTCGGCATCTGACGCATTTCGCGGTAATCGGCGCCGGCGCTGCGGGGCTGATGGCCGCCCGCGAGCTCGCCCGCGCCGGCAGGCGAGTGACGATACTCGAGGCGCGCGAACGATGCGGCGGACGCATCTGCCCACTGCCCGCCGAGGAATTCGGCTACGCGGCGGAGGGCGGCGCCGAGTTTGTCCACGGCGCCGCGCCGTTGACCCGCGCCTTGATGCGCGAGGCGCGGCTTTCGCTGTCGCCGCGCGGCGGGACGCGGTGGAGTGTCCGCACCGGCGCGTTGTCGCCCGCCGAGACTTCGCCCCCGCATATGGGCCGGTTCCACCAGGCCTTGCGGGAGGTCAAAGCCGATCTGCCGATCGCCGAGTTCCTGGAGACGCATTTTGGCGATCGGCGATACGAGGAGTTGCGGCGATCGATCACGCGGACGGTCGAGGGTTACGACGCGGCCGACCCGCGCCGCGCCAGCACCCTGGCATTGCGTGACGAATGGCTGGCCCGCGACGACGGTCAGCACGGGCGGATCGCCGAGGGCTACGGCGCGCTCGTCGAGCATCTCGCAGCCGAATGCCGCAGGTACGGCGCCGCGATCCATCTCGGCGCCGCCGTTACGGCGATCGACGAGCGCGGCGACTGCATCGCCGCATGCTGCGACGACGGCGCCGCCTTCGAGGCCGATGCCGCGGTCCTCGCGGTGCCGCTGCCGCTGCTCTCCGAAATCGCGCTGCCATCGGCGGAGCGCGAGCGCGCGGCGGCGGCTGCCGATATCGGGTTCGGCAACGTCGTCAAGATTTTGCTGCGCTTTGCCACGAAATGGTGGGCCGATCGCGGCGGCCGAGACCTGGCCGACCTGTCGTTTCTGCTTTCGGACGCAACGGTCCCGACCTGGTGGACCCAGCATCCGGCGGCAGATCTGGTGTTGACGGGCTGGTTGGCGGGACCCAAGGCCGACCGAGTATCATCGCTGACCGAGGCTGAACTCGTCGATATCGGGCTCGCCTCGCTCGCCGAGATTTTCGACCTGCCGCCTGACCGCATCAGGAGGCATCTCGTCGCCTCGCGAGCGATCGACTGGGGCAACGACCCGTTCGCGCGCGGCGCCTATTCCTATGCCACACCCAAGACAAGGGAGGCGCAGTCCCTGCTGAGCAAACCGAACGGCGGCGCCATTTTCTTTTCCGGCGAGGCGCTCTATGCCGGGCCGGATATGGGCACGGTCGAGGCGGCGCTGGGCAGCGGAATGGAAACCGCCCAGACGATCTTGACGGGGTCCCCGGCGACGCCGTCTCGCGCCCGGTAAAGCTCCGAGGTCACCCGGCGGGGGGCGTGGGGCACATGGGGTGGCGAGCGGGCGTAGTTGCTGCGGCAGGTCGATGCCAGCTTCGCGCCCGAGGCGGCAGTTCCGCCGAATCTCCCTTGATCTTCAAAGCGGACGTTTCGCTTTTGTGGTATCAGCCGATTTGGATAATCCTGGTGGCCATCGCGACCATCCCCATCGCCACACCTCGACCCGTTTGCCGCGCGCCATGAACACGCCGACCGGAGGACACCCCATGACCAAATATTTGCACACCATGATCCGCGTCAGTTCGCTTGAGGACACCATCGCCTTCTTCGAGGTGCTCGGCCTGCGCGAGATCCGTCGCCGTCCGGACGAGAAAGGCCGCTACACCAACGTGTTCCTCGCCGCCCCCGATGACGAGGCGGCTGCCGTGGAACTCACCTACAATTGGGACCCCGAGCCCTACGCCGGCGGCCGCAATTTCGGACATCTCGCATACGCCGTGGACAATATCTACGACACCTGCAGCGCCTTTATCGCCCGCGGCGTGCCGATCAACCGCCCGCCGCGTGACGGCCGTATGGCCTTTATCCGCACGCCGGACGGCATCTCCCTCGAGCTGCTGCAGGCCGGCGAAGCGCTGCCGCCTGCCGAACCCTGGACCAGCATGGCCAACACCGGTTCGTGGTAGACCGTGAAGCCCCTGGCGTGGACCGGATCGCGGCACTGCCGGAGTGAGGGAGCGCAAGTGGGTTGATTGCGCACTCTATCCACAAATGCCAAGCCGGTCGGCCCGCCCGCCTCGAGTGGAGGAGACAAAAGATGTCGCTGTCCCTACAGACGCCGCGAAGCATCGAAATCGTGCCGCTGACCCTGCATATCGGTGCGGAAATCCGCGGTGTCGATCTGACCAAGCCGTTGCCGCCGCAGCAGGTGAAGGAGGTGCGCGACGCCTTCCTGAAATGGAAGGTCGTCTTCTTTCGCAACCAGCATCTCGATCATGCGCAGCACGTCGCGATGGCGCGGCAATTCGGCGAGCCGACGATCGGTCACGCCGTGCTCGGCCATCTCGACGACCATCCCGAAATCTATTCGGTCGCCAAGAACCGGCTCGCCAACGAAAACCGCAAGGCGCAAATGGTGACGCCGTGGACCGGCTGGCATGCCGACATCACCGCCGCGGTCAACCCGCCGATGGCCTCGATCCTGCGCGGCGTCACGATCCCGCCCTACGGCGGCGACACGTTCTGGACCAACTTGAACGCCGCCTATATGGCGCTGTCGCCGACCATGCGCGCCTTTGTCGACGGGCTGCGCGGCATCCACCAATTCGGCAGTCGCGGCGAGACCAGCCGCAGCGACGAGTACAAAGATCGCGTGAAGCGGCGGGCGCTCGAAAGCGAGCACCCGATCGTGACCGTGCATGCCGAGACCGGCGAGCGCATCCTGTATGTCAGCCCGTCATTCCTCAAATCGATCGTCGGGCTGACGCCGCGCGAAAGCCAGAAGATCCTCGAAATCCTGTGGGAGCACGTCACGCGCCCCGAATACACCGTGCGCTTCAAGTGGAACGAGGGCGACATCGCGTTTTGGGACAATCGCTCGACGGTGCACCTCGCGCCGACCGACATCTTCGAATCCGATTTCGACCGCCAGCTCTACCGGGTGACGCTGGTCGGCAAGCCGCTGGTCGGCGTCGATGGGCAGCCCTCGAAATCGATAGAAGGCGTGCCGATCCTGTCGGCGGCGGAAGAGCTGAAGATGCTGGCGGCGGCGGAATAGCCAACCGCGAGGTTGATGATGCTCGTCCGGCCGTGCAATCTCGTCGCCGATCGTGGGGCGATCAACGATTGGACGAGCTTGCCGCGGATACCAGCCGAGCGGCTGGACCCGCATCTCAGCCCAATGACGGACTCGAATGACTGAAGGAAGCCTGGAAAGAAGCATGCTATGAAAGAAAACAGCATAAGGCGGGCGGTGCGCGAAGGGCGAGCGGCGCTCGGCACCGGGCTCAAGGAGTTCGCCTCGCGCGGCGTTCCCCGGATCATCGAGGCGGCCGGCTTCGATTACTGCGCGATCGACCACGAGCACGGGGCGTTCGACATGGAGACGATCGCCAATCTGGCGAGCTGGTTCCAGGCGACGAACGTCTCGCCCATCGTGCGGCTCCATAAGGCGTTCGCGCATCTGATCCCCGGCATTCTGGATCAGGGCATCATGGGCATCCAGGTGTCGGAGGTGGAAACCGCCGAGGAGGCGCGAGCGATCGTCCGCATGGCGAAGTATCCGCCGATCGGCAACCGGGGCATCTCCGGCCAGGGGCCGCACACCGGATACAAGAGCTACGGCCGCCGCCACGCCACCGAATACGCGCCGTGGGCCAACGAGAACATCATCATATTCCCGTCGATCGAGTCGCTCGAGGGCCTGGAGAATGTCGAGGAGATCGCGGCGGTCGAGGGGATCGACATGATCGCCTATGGGCATTCCGACCTGAGCGCGCAGCTTGGGGTCCACCTCGACCTCGAGCACCCGACTTTCAAAGCGGCGGTGCGGCGGATCGCGGCGGCATGCAATGCACACGGCAAGCTCGCTCGGGGATCGGCGGAGACGGAGGCGCAGATCGAGGAATATTGGCAGCTCGGGTGCAAGGTGCTGAACCTGCCGGGGAACGATGTGAGCACGTATCTCGACGGGATGAAAACGCGCGCGGGCCGTGCCCATGCCCGGCTGAAGTCGATCGGGGTGCCGACCCCATAAGGAGACGGCGGCGAAGGACCTTATCAAACGCACCAGTCTGTTTGCCGGGAGTAGAGGCGGCGAGTCCGGATCATGTATACCTACATCACCCGCCGCCTGGCGTTCGGTGCGCTTACCGTGGCCGGCGTATCGATCGTCGTATTCCTGGTGCTTCGCGTCCTGCCCGGGGACCCGCTGGTCGCGATCTTCGGCATGGAGGGCTTCACCAAGCTGACCGCCGCCGAGCGCGCCCGGTACATGGCGCAGCTCGGGCTCAGCGACCCGTTGCCGGTCCAGTATCTGCACTGGATCCGCGATATCGTAACCGGCAGCTTCGGCCATTCGTTCTTCCGCGCCGAGAGCGTCGCCGAGATGATCGCGCGGCGAGGACCTTTGACCGCTGAGATTGCCTTCATATCGGTCGTGCTGTCGTGGATCGTCGGCATCCCGGTGGCGATCGTCAGCGCGCTCAGACCCAACAGCCTCGGCGACAATGTCTCGCGCTTTTTCAGCATCCTGTTCCTGGCGGTGCCGGGTTTCTGGCTCGGCATGCTGATCGTGCTGGCGCTGTTGTTCTGGTTCGGCTATCGCGCGCCGCTCGCCGGCGCCTCGCTGTTTGCCGAACCGTGGCGCAACCTGCAGATCGTGATCGGGCCGGCGGTCGTGCTCGGGCTCGGTCAGGCCGCCTACATCGCCCGGATGGCGCGATCGAGCCTGCTCGAGGTGATCCGCGAAGACTATGTGCGCACCGCCCGCGCCAAGGGACTGAACCGGCGCCGGGTGATCAGTCTGCACGCGCTGCCGAACGCGCTGCTGCCGGTCGTCACGCTGTCGGGAATTCTGTTGAGTTTCGTGCTGGCCGGCTCGATCCCGGTCGAGCGCGCCTTCGGCACCCCGGGGCTCGGCTATTCGATGTTCATCGCGGTCAGCGAGCGCGACATTTTCGTGATGCAGAACCTGGTGTTCCTCTACGCCTTGGTGATCGTGATGCTGAACATTCTCGTCGATGTCACGATCGCCTGGCTCGATCCGAGGATCCGCTACCGATGACCGCAGTCGAACCCGAGACCGTCCATTCGCTCGACCGGGCGTCCCCGCCGGCGCGGGCGTCGCTGGCGCGGGGGCTGTGGAATTTCGCCCGCCGCTCGCCGATGTCGGCGTTTTGGGGCTGCGTCGCCGCCGCGATCATCCTGGTCGCCGTGGCGGCGCCGGCGATCGCGCCCTTCCCGCCGCTCAAATCGGATTTTCTGCACCTGACCAAGCCGCCCGCCGCCCCGCATTATTTCGGCACCGACCAGATCGGCCGCGACACCTTGAGCCGGGTCATCTACGGCAGCCGCGCCTCGCTGGCGGTGGCGTTCGGCGCGGTCCTGTTCGGCACCACGCTCGGCGCGCTGTGGGGCCTCGCCAGCGGCTATTTCGGCGGGCGCTTCGACATCGTCAGCCAGCGCATCATCGAGTTCCTGCAATCCTTCCCCGATCTGATCCTGGCGATGGCGATCGCGATGGCGTTGGGGGCCGGCCTCGGCACCGTCATCGTCGCGATCGCGATCACCCGCATCCCGTTCGGCGGGCGGGTCATCCGCGCCGTCGTCCTGTCGCTGAAGGAGATGGCGTATGTCGAGGCGGCGCGCGGGCTCGGCGCCTCGCATCTGCGGATGATGGCGCGGCACATCCTGCCGCAATGCGTCGCCCCCTATCTGATCCTGGCGACGACCCATCTCGGCGTCGCGATCATCATCGAAGCGGCGCTCGGCTTTCTCGGGGTCGGCATCCCGCCGCCGACGCCGACCTGGGGCAACATGCTCGCCAACTCGCTGAACGGCGGCCTGGTGCCGCCATGGTGGCTCGTCCTGTTCCCGGGCTTCGCCATCACCCTGACCGTGCTCGCCTTCAGTCTGCTCGGCGACGGCATCCGCGATATCATCGACCCGCGCCTGCGCGGCGCGCTGTAAGGTCTTACTCTGGGTCCGCGAGCGCGATCCCGTCGTAGAGTTCGGCAAACCCGATCTCGATCGGCACCGAGGCAAGGCCCAGCACCGCGTCACGGCCGCGCACGATCTCGGTGATCCACTGCGGACCGCTTCGACGATGGATTTCGGCATAGATGCCGTCCGAAGCGATCAATAGAATTTCCTGGACGGAATCGATCTGTCGGTAGATCGGCAATTTGACGCGGCGGTCATGCCGTTCGGTGCTCGGCGAAAGAATCTCGACGAGCAAAAACGGCTCCTTGAGCGCCTGCTGCCCGAATTCGTGGCGCTCGCACGTCGCCACAATGTCGGCCTCGAAATAGGTATCCTCGTGATCCGGACGGGCCACTCCCGCGTCGCCCTGCGCATTGCAGGGTCTGCGCCCCTCGAGGCCGGCGTCGATCCGCGAGCCCAACCGCATTGCCAGCATGCGGTGCGCGGCGGCCGGCGGCGCCATCGCGACCGGGAAGCCGCCGATCAGTTCGTAATGCGTATCGGTGCCGTCGTCCCAGCGCAGGAACGCGTCCAGATTCATCGGTTTTATCGCAGGTTCGGCCATCCCGGTTATCTAAGCGGCGCTCGCGGTTTGCGCCAGCGGGAAGCGGACGCCGGCATCGTGCAGGTGGCACGAGGCGAGGTGCCCCGGCGTAACCTCGCGCAGGCTCGGCGCCTCGATCCGGCAGCGCGCCATCGCGTAGGGGCAACGGGCGTGGAAATGGCAGCCGGGAGGCGGGTCGATCGGGCTCGGCACGTCGCCCGTCAGGATCACCCGCCTCCTTCCCTTGGCGCGCGCCTTGGGGATCGGCACCGCCGACAGCAATGCCTCGGTGTAGGGGTGCAGCGGCGTCTCGAACAGGCTCGTCTTGTCGGTCATCTCGACGATGCGGCCGAGATACATGACCGCGACCCGGTGGCTGATATGCTCGACCACAGCGAGATCGTGGGCGATGAACAGATATGAAAGCTGCAATTCCTCCTGCAGATCGATCAGCAAATTGATGATCTGCGCCTGGATCGACACGTCGAGCGCCGAGACCGGCTCGTCGCCGACGATCAGCTCCGGGTTCAGCGCCAATGCCCGCGCGATGCCGATGCGCTGGCGCTGGCCGCCCGAGAATTCGTGCGGAAAGGAATGGATCAGTTCGGGCCGCAGCCCGACCCGCGCAAACAATTGCGCCACCCGTTCCCGGCGTTCCGCGGCGCCGCCGCCGACCCCGTGGATCGTCAGCGGCTCGCCGACGATCTCGCCGGCCGGCATGCGCGGATTGAGCGAGGCGAACGGGTCCTGGTAGATCATCTGCATCTGCCGGCGATAGGGCAGCATCTCGGCGCGGCCCAAACCGGTAATGTCGGCGCCGCGAACGAAGATTTTCCCGTCGGTCGGCTCGACCAGCTTTAAGAGGGTGCGGCCGACCGTCGACTTGCCGCAGCCGCTCTCGCCGACCAGCCCCAGCGTCTCGCCGCGCTCGATATGGAACGACACGCCGTCGACCGCATAGACGTGGCCGGATACGCGCGAGAACACGCCGCTGTGGATCGGGAAATGCTTTTTCAGCCCGCGGACCTCGAGCAGCGGGCCGTGCGTGCTTTGGCGGGTCATGCGGCGCCCTGCAACAGGCGGTCGGCGTGCCAGCAGGCGACCCAGTGCCCGGGGCGCCGCTGTTCGAGCGGCGGATAGGCGGCGCGGCATTTCTCGCTCGCCAAGTCGCAGCGCGGCGCAAAGCTGCACCCCTGCGGCAGGTTGGCCAGCGAAGGCACCATGCCCTTGATCTCATTGAGCCGGCTGCGATGCGCCTTGGCCTGCGCCGCCGCTTCGAGGTTGGGCACCGACCCGAGCAGGCCGCGGGTGTACGGGTGCGCCGGACAATCGAACAGATCGTCGGCGCTCGCCTCCTCGACCTTGCGCCCGGCATACATGACGATGACCCGGTCGGCATTCTCGGCGACGACGCCCATGTCATGCGTGATCAGGATCACCGCCATGTCGAGCGTCTGCTGCAATTCTCGCATCAGGTCGAGGATCTGCGCCTGGATGGTCACGTCGAGCGCCGTGGTCGGCTCGTCGGCAATCAAGAGTTTGGGGTTGCAGGACAGCGCCATCGCGATCATCGCGCGCTGCCGCATGCCGCCCGACAACTGGTGCGGATAAGCGTGCGCCCGGCGCTCGGGCACCGGGATATGAACCCGGCGCAGCATCTCGACGGCCAGTTCCATCGCCGGCCGCCGCGCCAACCCCTGGTGCAGCGCAATCGCCTCGCCGATTTGCCGCCCGACCGTCAGCAGCGGGTTCAGCGAAGTCATCGGCTCCTGAAAGATCATCGATATGTGATTGCCGCGCACCGCCTCCATCTCGCTCTCGCTCAGCTCGAGGAGGTTCTTGCCTTCGAACCGGATCGCGCCGCCGACGATCCGTCCCGGCGGGTCGGCGACGAGTCGCAGCACCGACAGCGCCGTCACGCTCTTGCCGCAGCCCGACTCGCCGACCACCCCCAATGTTTCTCCGGTCCGCACGGTAAAAGAAACCCCATCGACCGCACGCACGATGCCGGCGCCGGTGAAGAAATGGGTCCGGAGATCGTCGATCTCCAACAGCGGGGCCGACTGCGCTTGCAATTCGACGCGTGGATTTCCAACGGTCCTTACGCTATTCAAGGGTGACACCCGGCTATTCGGTGATATCGTGGCGCGGCAGACTAACAGAGCGAAAACATCCGAAGGGAAGAAAACGTCATGACCGACGCGCGCTCCGTCCGCTCGCGGCAAAACCGCCGCGATTTCCTGAAGACGAGCGCCGCCGCCGCGGCGGTGGGGGCCTATGGGCTGTCGTGGCGGCCGGCGCAGGCCGCCGGAGAGGTCCCGCTCGAATTTGACGGCTCCAAATTCCAGCTCGCGGCCCCCGAGCCGAACCCGAAATCGGGCGGCGTGCTGCGGGTCGGCATCTCGATGCGCCCGCCGCATTTCGACATCCACCAATCCGGTACGATCAATACCCTCGGCGCGATGACGGTCATGTTCGACAATTTGGTGCGCCGCGATCCGCGCGACGGCCAGACGATCATTCCCGACCTGGCGCAAAGCTGGGAGATCGCCAAGGACGGCAAGACCTATACCTTCCATTTGCGCCGGGGCGTCGAGTTTCACGACGGCGCGGAACTGACCTCGGCCGACGTCAAAGCAACCTTCGACCGCATCAGAAAGCCGCCCAAAGGGGTCAGCATCCCCCGCAGCGTGCTGTTCCGGGCGGTCGACGAGATCACCGCGCCCGACAAATACACGGTGCAGTTCAAGCTGGCCGAGCCGCGCCCGGTCGATTTCATCATGGGGGCGTTCGCCAGCGGCTGGAACGTCATCGTTCGCAAGAAGACGCTGGAGGACTACAATTACGACCTGAAGAAAGTCAGGGTCTATCCCGGCACCGGACCGTTCCTCCCGGGCAAGTTCGTCGAGACCGAGAGCTGGGAGATGACCAAAAACAAGAACTACTGGAACAAGGGGCTGCCGTATCTCGACGGGGTCACGTTTTACCACGCGCTGCCGTTTTCGACCGAACTCGGCTCGGCGGTGCTGTCGGGCCGGGTCGACTACATCCGCATCACCGACCCGGTAACCTGGCGCAAGGCCAAGGGTACGCCGGGCATGTCGGTCGCCCGCTACAATCAAAGCGTGATCCAGGCGGTATGGCTCAACGCCAAGCGCAAACCGTTCGACGATCCGCGGGTCCGGCGCGCCTTCCACCTCGCCTTCAACCGTCCGGCATTGGTCGAGGTCGTCAAGGACGTGACCCCGATGCAGGTCGGCGGGTTCATCTACCCGTTCTCGAAATGGGCGACGCCGAAACCGGAGCTGTTCAAGCGGGTCGGCTACGACGCCGACACGACCGCAGCGATCAAGGAGGCGCGCGGGTTGCTCGCCGCGGCCGGCTATCCCAACGGGATCAAGGATTTGGATTTCCTGGTGCGCGACGTGCCGAGCTTCAAGCTGTGGTCGCAGGCCACCCAGGCGATGCTGCAGGAGGGGCTGGGCATCGACTGCAAGCTGCGCACGGTCGTCGAGTTGGTCTGGTTCGACGATACCCAGAACGGACATTACGATCTGGCGATCGGCGCGATCGTCTCGACGCTGCTCGACCCGTCGGATTACTTCAACGCCTGGTATCGCTTCGGCGGGCCGCAGAACTACTCGTTTTGGGACGACGCGAAATTCAATGGGCTGACCGACCAGATCGACCGCGAGGTCGATCCCGAGAAGCGTCAGGCGCTGGTGCGCCAGGCCGAGCAGATCATGGAACAGAACCCGCCATTGCTGCCGATCGCCTGGGAGCAGATCAACGACGTCTGGTACAGCTACGTCAAGGGCCTCAACCCGGCCAATTACTTCGGCGTCTACGACATCGGCCGGCAGGACACGGTCTGGCTCGACAAGACCTGACGATCGGAAACGCGCCCAATCGTCGGATTCCTGATCGGGCGCCGAAACCGGCCGTTTGCGAGGCCATGTTGGAACCGCCGGATTCGACCCTTAAGAGCCATTCCTGACCACCACCAGCGGATGGCCGAGTCGGCAAAAAGCGGACGTTTGCACAAGACCCTGCGTCTAAGAGGTCAACTAGGCGCGACGTGCGGAGTTCGCCTCGGAAGATGCGCGTGCAGCCACTGATCCGCGCTTACTCACGCGTCTGCGGCTATCGTCACCTCAGTCAGCTTGTCGAGCAGCGTTGTTACGGCAGTAAAAGCCCCGTCAATAAAAGATTGCGACATTCAGGCTGCGTTCGAGCAGCCAGCCCGAGGCGAGCATGGCGATGGCAAGCGAACCGGCGCCGAGGATGACGCGCGGATAAGCCCAGCTTCGCCGCAACAGGAAAGCGAGCGGAAGAACGAAAGCGACGATCGCCATTTGCCCCGCCTCGACGCCGAGATTGAAGCTGACCAGCGAGACCGCGAGCGCCGCTTTGGGCAGCGCCAGATCGGTCAGCACGGCGGCAAAGCCCAGCCCGTGCATCAGGCCGAAACCGAAGGCCACCATCCATAGCCGTTTCTCGATCAGCGGAAAGAGGTTGTTCAGTGCGGCGACCACGACCGAGGCGGCAATCGCTGATTCGACCAGCCGCGAGGGCAGGCTGATGAAGCCGAGCACGGCAAGGCTCAAGGTGATCGAATGTGCGATCGTAAACGCCGTCACGATCCGGATCACCTCGAAAAACGCCTGAGGGAAATTCGCCACCGGCTGCCAGCGTCCCTGCCGGCGTTCGAGGACCGCCGGGAGCAGCAACGCGCACAGGAACAGGATGTGATCGAAGCCGGTCCAGATGTGCCACACCCCGGTCCGAAAATAATCGAGAAATTGCTGCCCGAGGGCGATCGAGTTCTCGTTCAATCGCCAATTGTCGTGATCGGGGCTGAACACCGCAGTGTAGGTAAAGCCGGCTTTTTCCAGCCGCAATAGGCCGCGATGCTGCGGATCGAGATTGAATAATAGCGAATATTTGATATTCAAGTTCTGCGATGAGGATCGGCAGTCGACTGCAAAACGCAAGACCTCATAGGCGCCGTCGCTATGCTGGTCCACGAGATGCTCGGTCGGATAGGTCTGACAGGGCTGTCCCGCGGCCGTCAGCCTCAGGTTCGACAGGGCATAAGCGGCGATCGCCCGGTGATGGGCGCGCAATTCGCCCCAGGTAATGGCCCCGTCATTATTGCTGTCGATGCCGATTGCGTAATCCAGGTCGCGCAATGCGATATCCCACTGCCCTTTGATCCGGCCATTCGCGACGGTGAGGATCAGGTAACTGTCGCTTGATTTGTGTGCCGCTGCCGGCCCGGGCGTTGCAGCGAAACTGGCGGCGGCGATCAGGAGGGCGGCGATCAAGCGCCTCATTTGGGCTCCTCCAATTGAGCGGCGAGTTGCTTGGCCTGCCGATCCTGCAAATGCGATTTGGCGAGCCAGTCGAGCCCTGGGCGCGCCGCCGCCGGCACGCCGGCCCGGATGGCACAGCGCAGCAGCAACCGCAGATCCGCCGGCTCGCGTTGCACGGTCCAATTTTTTTCTGCCAATCGCAGCGCGGCAGCGGGCCGATCGAGCAGATCGAGGGTGAACCACGCTTCCTCGCGTTGGTGTATGTTGTCGCCGCGCAATCGCGCTTCGGCAAAGCGCTCGCTCAGATCGGCGATATGGGCGGCAAGTTCGGGGCTGCCCAGCGCCTTCTCGGCCAACGCCAGCCGCAACAGCAGCGGATCGATACGCACCTCGTTTGCCAATAGCGAGCGGGCGTCCTGCGGCCGGTGTTGATCGAGCAGGAAATCGCCATAGGCGCCGAGCAGGTAGACATCGCGGATCCCGAGCGCCAATGCCGCCTTGAAATGCTGTTCGGCCTCGGCTGCGTCGCCGAGACGCGCCGCAGTCTCGCCCAACACGGTCAGTGCCCACAGCCGCAAGGACCCGTTGCCACCAGGTTGAGTCTGGGCCAGCATTGCCCTCAGATCGTCGTAACCGGCTTGCGCGCGGCCGCTGAGGCTGGTGACCCCGTCGACGCAGATCGCGGTCGCCAGCGGCTCGGCCAGATGCGCCAGCGCAAGGCAGTTGCCGAGTGCGTTCGGATAATCACCTTCGACTTCGAGGATGATGGCGCGGGTCAGGCGAGCCTGCGCATTTTCGGGGTCGCGCTCCAGCACCTGCTTCAAATCGGCGAGCGCCGCCGGAAAATCGTGGCGGGTCTGGCGCAGATTGGCCCGCAGCACCAGCACGCCGATCGGTGGGTCGGGGCGGTTGATCCACGGTTGGAGCGCCGCTTCGGCATGCCCGTCGTAACGCGGATCGGCTTCGCCGCGGCCGATTTCGATGTCCCGTCGGGCAACTGTGAGGGCCAGTTGCAAATCGTCGGGCGAGCGGGCGAGTTGCGCGTGCAGCTGGCGCAGCGTGCGCGTGGTGGCGTCGCCTGCGCCGGGCAGCCGTTCCAATACCTGCGCGTCGTCTTGCGGCCGGTAGGGTGCGGCAGCGGCAACGTGCATTGCCGATGGCGCGGCGATGCCAAGCGCAACCAGCAAGCAGCCGAGGGTCGGACGCCATGTTGGTGAGGATTGCTCGGCAACCCGCCGGCGCCGAGGCGCCGACGGATATCGCCGACCGATGATCGCCATCGGCCTTTGGCGGTCAGGTCAAGGACCGGCGACGGGATTTGGCCCCGGCAGGATCGGATTTGGCGGCAGCGGCCGGCTCGGCTGAGCCGTGCCGGGCGAACCGCCGAGCGGCGTCTTGATATAGGGGAAGCTGTTGTCGAAGAAGCCGGCGTTGACGATCGCTCCGTCGGTAAAGTCGAGTTTGCCGGATGGCGCCTGCGACGGCTTGCCGAAGAGTCCGAGCGAGATCAGCCGGCCCATCGCGACCCGCAATGTGATATCGACGACATCGTCGCCCGGGCGGCGGCCGTTCGGAAAGCCCGCGGCATCGCCGGCGATGACACCGAGGCGGTTTTGCCGAGCGGCCGGGGTAATTGCCGTCTTCGTGTTGAGCCGCAGCATCTCTGCTGGCGTCACCGAGGCCGGCTGGTTTATGCCCTTGATCCCGGTCAAAAAGGTCGCCACCAGATCGCTGCGCGGAAACAGGGTCGGCGCCTCGACGCCGGCGTTGCCGAACAATATTCCGAGGATTTCCGGCAGGGTCGGGTTGGTGACGTAGGTCAGGAACTGCGCGTCGTCCTTGGGTTGGCTGGCGTTCCACGTATCCTTGTCCTTGAGCCCGATGACCAATTCGTTGACCAGCGGCATGCCGAGCCGCGATTCTTGCCTGTAGAGCGGCGGGTTAGGAGCGATTTTGCTGGCGGTGGTCCAGCCGCCGATAACCGGATCTTGCTTGGCGAGACAGTTGGTCGGGACTTCCAGGATCAGGGAAGTCACATTCTTGCTGGCGAGATCGTCTCGTCCCGAATTGGCGAATTTTTCGCCGACCGGATGGGCGATGTTCACCAGATCGAAGGTTTCGCCCAAATCGACGACAAACGGATCCTTGCGTTGCCCGACAAAGACACGACCTCTGCCGCATCCCGGAATTCGGATGTTATAAATATGATGATCTGCATAGGCGGCATAGTCGGGAAGCGTCTTTGCGCCGATGTTGTCGACCGGCTTGATGAATTGAGCGGAATTGGTATCGGCGTCGGTGATCGGTTCGATTTTCGCGGTATTCGGGTCGCCGCGGATGATGCCCAACGTATAGCTCTCGATGACATTGAGATTGGCCGTGTCCTTGGGATTGCCGTGGACGCCGACTTGCCCGATTTGGACGAGCGGTACCGCAACATTCGCATTGCCGACCTTGAGCGACAGGTTTTTGCCGGTATTCGTGAAGTGAAAGCGGAATGTGATGGCCGGAGTTCCCGATCCGGTGTTATCAATCCTGATATCATAAGCGGCGGCGGGATCCAACTCATAGTAATTAGGGCCATCTCCCGGATCTTGCAGGGGAATGTAGTTGGCAATCATGGTAACGAAATTGCTGCGGCCCGGTTCGTAGCTGCGGAACATATAAAAATCGGTGCCGTCGAGTTTGGGTGTCTCGGTGATCAACGGGGCCTCGCGATGGCTGGACGCATCGGCGGGCGTACCGGGCGTGACGGCAATTGCTGCTCCGAACAGCATTGCTGCGATCGGGACCCGCCCGATCGGCTGCGCGGCTGGATTTGCGGCTGTGGCAACGGCGCCCGTTCGGCGTCGGCTAGGTTGCATCACTACTCTCCCGTCAGAACTACTGGATCCTTGCGGGCATGGGTCCAGAGAAGGGCCGAAAAAACAGCGCCCGCACCGATAGCGGCAGATCGCCACCTGCAGCTACTACGCAGGCGTGCCGACCGCGGATGCAGGGGCGAAGAATTTATTTCGGCGACATGTTCGGCCTCGCGGGGCCCGGAACGGGCAGTTTGCCCTCTAAACGCGCCCCTCTTTGCCGGCGTCGTCCGTCGCATCAGATCTCGCCGCTAATATGCCGAAGCAGGCGGCGCCCGCAGCCGCTCGATGAGCGACAGGATGTCGGCGAACATGTGCCGTGGCAGCGCGACTTCGATCACTCGAAAATGATGTACAGACGGCTGACCACCTTGGCGCCGATCTTGAGGGTGCCGCGGTTGTTGTCGAAAGCGACGATGCGCTTCCGCCGGCCGCCCCGGGTGGCCGGAGTCGCGGTTCTTCCGGCCCAACTCTACATTCGCCGGCGCGCTGCCGTCGCTTTCGACGCAGGTAGAAGAAGAAATTTAAGCACGAACCGTGGCGCGCCAGATCAGGGCGGCCTCACCAGAACTTTGCCCTGGTACAAAACCGGACCGGTCGGCGACCCGGTCGGCGAGCCGCCTGGCGGTTCAAAGCTTACCGCAAGCACGCCACCGGGCGGCGGCAGCTGAGCCACCTGGAGGATCACGGCGCTGCCGGAATGCTGTGGCAACAGACCGAGCGAATGCGGCGGCCCGCCGGCGATGCCCCACAACTCAAAGGCGTGGGGCCTGTTTTCGGCGTGCGGTGCGACGGCCGAAACAACGACCTTGCCCGGCGTCGGCCCGGCGATGGCGACCCAACCCGGCTCGCCTCCGCGACCGGCGAGCACGGCCACGACGGTCGGCGCGATCGGCCGTGGGGAGACGGCGATATGGAAGGCGAGCGCCACCGTCGCCAGGCTGCCGGCGAGCGAGAGGACACGCCAGAACGCGAGCAATTCCAGCCAGCGGCGGAGCGGCCCCGATGGCGCGACGGTCTCCAAGCCGATCTGCCGCTCGATTGCTTGCCAGACGTGATCCGGCGGCGCTACGGCCGGCGTTGCCAGGTCGAGCGGCGCCAACCGGTCGGCCCAGGCTCCGGCCATGCGCGCCAGCTCCATGTCGGTGGCCATCAGCCGCTCGAACCGGCGCTGCGCCCGGCGCGGCATAGTGCCGAGGACGTAGTCCTCAACGAGCCGTTCGCGTATTTCCGGAGCGTCGTACCTCATTTATCGAGACACCGCTTCAAACGTTCGAGGCTGCGCCGAAGCCAGCTCTTGACGGTTCCGACCGGCACAGCGAGACGAGCCGCGATCTCGTCGCGCGTCAGCCCGTAACA
This sequence comes from uncultured Alphaproteobacteria bacterium, assembly GCA_963701815.1. Classification (GTDB taxonomy): domain Bacteria; phylum Pseudomonadota; class Alphaproteobacteria; order ATCC43930; family CGMCC-115725; genus AP-15. The sequence goes on along the minus strand of CAVPBN010000004.1, from coordinate 130,399 downwards.
ATAGGCGAGCAGCACGGCACGGCGCGGCTCTTGCTCGAGTTCGCCGAGGCAGCGCTGCAATGATCTGAGCTCGGCACGGCTATCCGCCCTCTCCGGCGCCATCAAAGTCAGCAGGGCTTCTTCGGGAGCGCGGCGGCTCTCCGCGCGGGCGGCGCGGCGGCGCAGCTGGTCGATTGCGCAATGGCGCACAATCGTCACCAGCCACCCCATCGCCGAGCCGCGCGCCGGGTCGTAATCGTGCGCCCGCTCCCAAATAGCGACAAAGCTTTCCTGCAACACCTCCTCGGCTGGCTCTCTCTGCCCGATGATTCGCAGGGCGATGGCAAATAGTTTCGCCGAGGTTTGCGTATAAAGTGCTGAGAACGCGGCCCGGTCGCGCCGCGCGGTGTCGCGGAGCAGTTGCTGCAGCCGCAGCGGTGAATCCTGACCTGAACCTTGTTCCACCGGTTTCACGGAACTAGCCACCTCATCCGGTGTTTTCAATCATAGAGAGCAGCCTCCGCGCTGCGGAGGGCAATACCCCCAACCGCCACGCTGCTCCCTAAAATGTGAAAGCGCCATGTCCCCCCGTGGCGCTTTCCTTTTACCGCGCTGCGCCGCCGGTCGAGCGCCCGTCAAGGGGTCGCCTGCGTGGTATGCTACCGCCGCGGTCGGCTTCCGGTGCTCCCTCGCCGTTGGCGGCGGTTGCGGCGAAGGACGGGATTCCACCGAGCTGAGACACCCTGGATCGGGAAGGGAATGACTGCTGTGGGGGCAGAACCGGTCGATCTTCCCGCGATGAGTTGGCGACGTTTTTAGGGTCGGCCTAAGCGAAGCCCTTCGGGTGCTGGACGATCCTGGCGCGGAGCCGTCCTCGCCGGTCAGCGAAAGAAGGCGGGGGGCGCCTGGATGACGGGTGCGGCGGCGGCGAAAATCTCGGCGCGGTCGCCGGAGCGCGGCGGGTAGATCCGGTCGCGATTGATCATGATCTTGGTCCGCTTGGCGGCGTCGCCGGTGGTCGCGACCTGCCGGTCCCAGCCGGCGGTGCAGACCGCACCCCAGGGCCCGAGATCGAGGATCGTCGTGTACCAGTCGATCTGCAACGGCAGCATCGGCAGACCCAGCAGATGACAGACGACATTGTGGCCGGCGAACCGGCCCATCGGCCGGCCGTGCTGGCACGACATCACGCAGGGGTGGGTCCCGTCGATCGCGAACCAGGCCGCATCGCCGGTCGCAAACTCGGCCGTCATCCCCTTGACTTGCAAAGATGCGTCGACCGGCAGGCGGCCCAACCGGTCGCGCTCGACCGGGAAAGCGGCGGTCAGCGGGTGCGCCTGCATGCCGGCGCACCAGACGATCGTCGCCGCGTCGATCCGCTCGCCGCTCGACAAGGCGGCGCCCGCCTCGTCGATCGCGGCAACCGAGACGCCGGGACGGCGTTCGACGCCGAGCGACGACAGCGCCTCGTCGATGACCGCCCGCGCCGCTTCGCCCATGTCGGAGCCGATCCAGGGCTGACGGTCGGCGATGATCACGCGCGGCGCGCCGGCCCCGGCAGCGATGGCGGCGCGGATCTTGCCCGGCAACTCCGCCGCGACCTCGATCCCGGTCAGGCCGCCGCCGATAACCAGCGCGGTGTATCGGCCGGGCCGCGGCGGGCCGTCCGGCAGCGACGCGATGTGCGCGTTGAGGCGGCAGCCGGCATCGTAGGTGTCGACATCGAAGGCATGGGCCGCGAGGCCCGGGATCGGCGGGCGCACCAGGCGGCTGCCGAGGGCGAAGACCAGCCGGTCATAGGGCAGAGCTGATGCGCCCCCCGAACAAATGACTTGTCGGCCGGCAAAGTCGATGCCGGTCACCTCGGCTTCGACGCGGCCGACGCCGATCGGCCCCAGCACCGCGTCGAGCGGGACGCGGGTGTCGTCGAGTTCGGCCTCGTAGTTGCGCACCCGGATCGAATGCCAGGCGGTGCGGTCTACCAGGGTGACCTCGACCCGGTCGCGGCCGATCTCGAGTTCGTCGAGTTTCCGGGCGGCGCCGACCGCACTCCACAATCCGGCAAAGCCGCCGCCGAGAACGACGATCCGCTGCACGCCGCCGACCATTTCCCGGGGCTTATGATATCTAACAATTCTGGGGCTAATGCGCCCGTTCGAGCACCGCGGCGATGCCCTGGCCGACGCCGACGCACATCGTCACCAGCGCATAACGGCCGCCGGTGCGCTGTAATTGGCGCGCCGCGGTCAGCGCGATGCGCGGGCCGGAGGCGCCGAGCGGGTGGCCGATCGCGATCGCCCCGCCATTCTGGTTGACCCGGCTGTCGTCGAACGGACAGTTCGAGCCCGCGCAGACAGGCGAGAACCTGGGCGGCAAAGGCCTCGTTGATCTCGATCACGTCGATGTCGGCGAGGGTCAAGCCGGCGCGCGCCAACGCCTTTTTCGACGCCTCGACCGGGCCGATCCCCATGATCCGCGGCGGCACCCCGGCGACGCCGCTGGCGACGACGCGGGCGAGCGGCTCGGCCCCGGCGGCGTCGCCGGCCTTGCGGCTGGCGACGATCATCGCCACCGCGCCGTCATTGATGCCCGAGGCGTTGCCGGCGGTGGTGACGCCGCCCTCCTGCAACGGCCGCAACCGGGCGAGCGCGGCCAGATCGGTCTGCGGGCGCGGATGCTCGTCCTCGCCGACCTTGACCGGCCCGGCGCGGCCGCCCGGCACCTCGACCGCGATGATTTCGCCCTCGAAGAACCCGTCGGCCTTGCCGGCGGCGTATTTGCGCTGCGACCCGGCGGCGAACACATCGGCAGGCCTCGCGGGTGATCTGGTAGTCGCGCGCCAGATTGTCGGCGGTCTCGGGCATCGTGTCGGCGCCGAAAAGGCGCTCGATCTTCGGGTTCGGAAAGCGCGCGCCGATCGTCGAATCGAAGATGCGGCCGTCGCGGCCGAAGGCGCTCTCGGCCTTGCTCATCACATAGGGCGCGCGGCTCATGCTCTCGACCCCGCCGGCGACAAACACCTCGCCCTCGCCGCAGGTGATCGCCTGCGCCGCCATGACGATCGCGTTGAGACCGCTGCCGCAATTGCGCTGCAACACCGAGCCCGGCGACCTCGATCGGCAGACCCGCCGAGCAGACCGGCGTGGCGCCCGACGCAGCGGCTGTCCTCGCCGGCCTGATTGGCGCAGCCGACGACGACATCCTCGATCCCGGCCGGGTCGAACGGGCCCTGCTCGACGACCGCCGAGATCACCGAGGCCAGCATGTCGTCGGGCCGCATTCGGGCGAGCGCGCCGGCATGGCGGCCAAAGGGCGTGCGCAGAGCGGTGTAGATATAGCCGTCGAGCATGGTCGGTTCCTCCTCGGGGCATCTCCGCCCGCCCTGCGGTCCGCTGTCAAGTCTGCAATTCGGCCGACGCGACTTTACCAATCGGCCGGGAATTCGGGCTATATTCGGGGCGCGTTACCACTCAGGCGCGCCCGATGCCGCACGATCACGCCGTCCACAGCCATCCGCGCCCGGATTACGGGCGCGCCTTTGCGATCGGGATCGCGCTGAACCTCGTTTATGTCGGCGGCGAGGCGGTCGCCGGAGTAGTCTCCGGCTCGCTCGCTTTGCTCGCCGATGCCGGCCACAATTTCGGCGATGCGCTCGGGCTCGGCCTCGCCTGGGGTGCGGCGATGCTGAGCCGCCGCGAACCGAGCGGGCGGTTCACCTACGGGCTGCGCTCGACCTCGATCCTGGCCGCACTCGCCAACGCGGTCATTTTGCTGGTGGTCACCGGCGGCATCGCCTGGGAGGCGATTCTGCGCCTCGGCGAACCGGTCCCGCTCGCCGGCACCGTCATGATCTGGGTCGCGGCGATCGGCATCGTCGTCAACGGGGCGACGGCATTGCTGTTCGCGTCGGGCCGCGATCGCGACCTCAACCTGAAGAGCGCCTTTGCCCATATGGCGGCCGATACCCTGGTCACCGCCGGGGTCGTCGTCGCCGGGATCTTCGATCGGGCTGACCGGCTGGCTGTGGCTCGATCCGGCCGTCAGCCTGGTCATCTCGGCGGTCATCGTCGTCGGCACCTGGGGATTGCTGAAGAGCGCCATCCGGCTCGCGCTCGACGCGGTGCCGGAGGGGCTCGACGCCGATGCGGTGCGCGCGCACCTCGCGGCATTGCCGGGGGTAGCCGCGCTGCACGATCTGCACATCTGGGGGATGAGCACGACCGAGACGGCGATGACCTGCCATCTGATGATGCCGGGAGGCCATCCCGGCGACGCCGCGCTGAACGCGATTGCGCACGAGCTCCACGACCGCTTCGGCATCGCCCATTCGACAATCCAGATCGAGCTTGCCGACAGCGACGAAATCTGCGCGCTGACCCCGGAACACGTCGTCTGAGACGGTTGCCCCGGTGACGCGCCGGGACTAGCTTCGGGGCCAGTGCTCAGACGCATTCGGAGGATTCAGCGCTGCGCCGTTCTTTTGCCTTCCCGGCGAAGGAGCGTGTGAAGGAATTGAAGGATGGCTAGATCGGCACGGTGCGTCCTTCGAGACAGCCGCTTTGCGGCTTCCTCAGGATGAGGTGGTTTCTCAATGCCACCAACAGCATGCCTCATGGTGAGGAGCGCCGAAGGCGCGTCTCGAACCACGCACGGCGGTCGTGCCGCACCCGGTTTTCCTTTCGAGACCAATTCCTTCACACGCTCGAAGGCCGGGACCCAGTCCGCCACGGGCACCGGCCTGCGCCGGTGTGGTAGGAGTTTCGACGTGGACATTGGCGGCCGCGGACAAGTGAAGCTTTTGAATGCACCTGAACGCCAGCATTATCGGGAGGACGGAATGGGCGAACCTGCCTATGTGCGCGAAGTGGGCATGCGCGACGGGCTGCAGAGCCTCGCCGAGATCATGCCGACCGAGCAGAAGATCGCCTGGCTCGACGCCGAGCACGCCGCCGGGGTGCGCGAGATCGAAGTCAGCTCGTTCGTCCCGCCCAAATTGCTGCCGCAGCTCGCCGACGCCGAGGCGGTGGTGCGCCATGCGATGTCGCTGCCCGGGCTGACCGTGTCGGCGCTGATCCCGAACCTCAAGGGCGCCGAGCGCGGCCTGGCGCTCGGCGTGCCCGAGATGAATTTCGTGCTGTCGGTCAGCGAGGGCCACAACCGCGCCAATGTCCGCCGCAGCACCGAGGAATCCGTCGAGGATTTCCGCCGGGTCGTGGCGCTGTGCCGCACGGCCGCCGAGGGCAAGCGCCCGCGCGTCGCCTGCGGGCTCGCCACCGCCTTTGGCTGCACGATCGAGGGGGCGGTCGACGAGGACCGGGTGCGCCGGATCGCGGTCGAGGTCGCCGAGGCCGGCGCCGACGCGATCATCCTCGCCGACACGGTCGGCTACGGCCAGCCGGCGGCGATCGAGCGCGTGTTCCGCCGGGTCATCGCCGATGTGGCACCATTGCGCGTGCACGGCCATTTCCACGACACCCGCGGGCTCGGCCTCGCCAATGTATTGGCGGCGCTGAACGCCGGCGCGCGCGCCTTCGACGCCTCGCTGGGCGGGCTCGGCGGCTGCCCCTATGCGCCGGGCGCCACCGGCAACATCGTCATCGAAGATCTCGCCTTTATGCTCGAGGCGATGGGCTTCGACACCGGCATCGACCTCGACCGGCTGGTCGCGGTGCGCGAACTCGTCCACGGCGCATTGCCGGGCGTCGTCCAGTACGGCGCCATCGCCAAAGCCGGCCTGCCGAAGAACTTTCCTCCGATGGCGCAGGCGGCGTGAACCCGATGCCGGCAACGCTCGAAGGCGGATGTTCATGCCGAGCCGTGCGGTATCGGCTGAACTCCGCGCCGATGTTCGTCCATTGCTGCCATTGTCGCGACTGCCAGCGGCAAACGGGCGCCGCCTTCGCGGTCAACGCGCTGATCGAAACCGACCGGATCGCCTTGCTGTCGGGCGATCCGCAGCCCGTCGAGATGCCGACCGACAGCGGCCGGCCGCATCGCCTCTATCGCTGCCCGACCTGCCGGATCGGCGTATGGAGCGAATACGGCGGGGTGGCCAAATTGCGCTTCGTCCGCGTCGGTACGCTCGATGAGCCGGGCGCGCTGCCGCCCGACGTGCACATCTATGTCCGCTCGAAATTGCCTTGGGTGACGCTGCCCGACGATGTCCCCGCCTTTGAGGCCTATTACAGTTCGAAGGAGGTGTGGCCTGCCGCCAGCCTCGACCGCCGTCGCGCCATCTTCGGCTGATTCCAGGAGGACCCGATGCCCACTCCGATCTCCGCCGAGCGCTTCGCTCTCCTCGTCGAGCAGGCCGGGCTGAAATTGACCCCGGCCCAGTTCGAGGAATTGCGGCAGGGTTATCGCTTTGTCGAGCGCATGCAGCGCTCGGTGCGCCGGCCGCGCGACCGGGCGGCCGAGCCCGCCCACATCTTCGTCCACCCGAGAGCGTGAGCGGCGGCGATGGACCCGACCCAACTGACTATCGCCGAGGCGAGCCGCGCCGTCGCCGACGGCAGCCTTTCCCCGGTCGCGCTGACCGAGGCCTATCTCGAACGCATCGCCGCGCTCGACGGCGAATTGCACAGCTATGTGCTGGTGCTGCGCGATGCGGCGCTGGAGGCGGCGCGCTCGCTTGCCGCCGCCGGCCCGCGCGGTCCGTTGCACGGCATCCCGATCGGTCTCAAGGACATCTACAAGACGCGCGGCATCCGCACCACGGCCGGGTCGCGGCGCTTATCTCGACCATATGCCCGACGAGGACGCCGAAACCTGGGCGAAGCTGCGCGATGCCGGCGCGATCCTGCTCGGCAAGCAGGAGACGCATGAATTCGCGATCGGCGGGCCGGATTTCACGCTGCCGTTTGCGCCGGCGCGCAACCCGTGGAACACCGCGCATTATCCGGCGGGCTCGTCGAGCGGCTCGGCTGTCGCGCGTCGCCGCCGGCCTTTGCGCCGCGGCGATGGGCTCGGACACCGGCGGCTCGATCCGCGGGCCCGGCCGCGTATTGCGGTATCGTCGGGCTGAAGCCGACCTATGGCCGGGTCAGCCGGCGCGGCGTCTTCCCGCTCTCCTACACGCTCGACCATTGCGGCCCGCTGACCCGCACGGTCGAGGATTGCGCGATCATGATGCAGGCTCTGGCCGGCTACGATCCCGCTGACCCGGCCTCGGCCGAGTTCCGGTCCCGGATTATCGGGCGGCGCTGGCGACGCGGCTCGACGGCGTCAACGATCGGCGTCGATCCGCCATTTCCACGAGCGCGACGCGGTCGCCGATTTTGGCTCGGACAGTGCGCCGACCGCCGGTTATATTGCAGCCTTCGACGCCGCCTGCCGGACATTGGAGAGCCTCGGCGCGCGGCTCGTCGATCTGCAACTGTCGCCGCTGATCGACTATCTCGACGCCAATCGGCTGATCATGATCGCCGAAGCTTATGCGTTGCACGAAAAAGATTTCCGCGAACGGCCGCAAGATTTTGGCCATCACATGTTTGCGCGGATCGCGCTCGGCGCGTTTCTGAGCGCCGCCGATTATGTCGAGGCGACGCGGCAGCGGCGCGAACTCTGCGTCGAATTCGCCCGCGCGATCGACGGTCTCGACCTCGCGGTCTGCGCCAACGCGACCGGCCCGGCGCCGCGCATCGACGCGTTTGCCGACTTATGGCACCGTCGAGCGCGCCTCCTACACCGGTCCCTTCAATCTGACCGGCACGCCCGGCGCTATCGGTGCCGATCGGCTTTGAGGATGGACTGCCGCTCGCCTTCCAGATTGCCGGCAAACCGTTCGACGAAGCCGGCGTCATGCGCGTCGGCCACGCCTTTGAGCAGGCGACCGATTTCCACCGCCGCCGCCCCGCGATTGCGGCATCTCTATCGCTGTCGCGCTGAAGGGAGACCGCGATGACCGCCCCCGGCTTTGCCCATCCCGAATTCCTGATCGACACCGAGACCTTGGAACGCCAGTTGGACGATCCGGCGCTGCGCGTCCTCGATTGCACGACACATCTGATCCCCGACCCGAAGACCACCTACCAAGTCGTGCCGGGTCGGGCGGATTTTGAAAAAGGCCACATCCCGGGTGCGCAATTCGTCGATCTGCAAGCCGATCTGTCGGACGCCAGCCATCGCTTCCGGTTCATGAAGCCTTCCGCGGAAGCGTTCGCGGCGGCGATGCGCCGGTTCGGCATCGGCGAGGGGACGCGGATCGTGACCTACAGCACGACAACGCCGCAATGGGCGACGCGGGTATGGTGGCTGTTGCGGGTGTTCGGCTTCGACGACGCGGCGGTGCTCGACGGCGGCTGGCAGAAATGGGCCCGCGAGAAGCGTCCGGTCGAGACCGGACCGGCAAAGCCGCGCCCGCCCGGCAATTTCGCGGTCCGCGAAGAGCGACCGTTGATGGTCGGCAAAGAGGAGGTGCTGCAGGCGATCGGGGATACCGGCGTGTGCACCCTGAATGCGCTTGTGCCCGAGGTGCATGCCGGCACCGGCGGCAACAATTACGGCCGCCTCGGGCGGATCAAGGGCAGCGTCAATGTTCCGGCGGCGCATCTGCTCGATCCGGCGACTGGCACCTTCCTCCCGCCCGAGGAATTGCGACGGCGGTTCGACGAGGTCGGCGCACTCGACAAGGAAGTCATTACCTACTGCGGCGGCGGAATCGCCGCGAGCGCCGATGCGTTGGCGCTGGTCATGCTCGGCCACCCGAAGGTCAAGCTCTACGACGCATCGATGAGCGAATGGGCGAACGACCCGTCTCTTCCGATGGAGACCGGCTGAGGCCCCTCGGTTCGACGGCGAGCCGCCGGGCCATACCCGGTCCCGCATGACCAAAAAAGCTCTCCCCGCGCGCGCAGTTCGCCGCAAGCCGATCCAACTCGATTAAAATCTAAAAGACTTCGTCGTTAATTCGCGGTTTATCATTTTCATACCATAAATTCCCAGAACGAAGCAGCCCGGATGGCGTTTCGGCACGGCGCGGGCAGCGATCTGCCGGGCGCTCCTTATTTTGGGAGAAGCGGTCCAATGACCCTGCAAGCGAGCCCCCAACCCGATCGGGAAACCGGCGTAAGCCGCTGGTTCGCCCCGCCCCGCATCAGCTTGAACCTGAGGCTGTTCGTGCTCGTGCTGATCGCCGTCTTTCCGGCGCTCGCAATCCAGGCTTACAACGAGTACGAGTTGCGAAAGGCACGCGAGGCCGATATCCGCGAGCGCGTTGTACAGATTACGAACCAGTTCGGCGAAGAAATCGGTGAATTGCGCGAAGGTGCCCGCCAATTGTTGTTGGCATTGGCTCAGCTGGGTCCCGTTAAATCCCTGAATACGGCTACTTGTGACCCGCTTTTTGCAAAATTAGAGAAAAAATACGACAATTACAACCAACTCGCCGCCGCGGATATTAACGGGCATATATTTTGTTCCAGCGACCCGGTATCCTATACCTCGGTTGCCGATCAGGTATTTTTCAAACGAGCGCTGGCGCAAGACGGGCTCGCCGTCGGCGATTACTGGAGCGACCGGACCAATGGCCAGCGCATGATCCGCTTTGCCTTGAAGTTCGACGATGCCGACGGCCATCCGGCCGGTGTGGTGTTCGCCGGGCTCGATCTGCGCTGGCTGTCCCGGCACCTCAAAGAGCGCGGGCTGTCGCGGACCGCCTCGATCCTGATCGCAGACCGGATGGGTAACATCATCGCCCGGCTGCCCAACCCCGACGCGCTGGTCGGCAAGAACATGCGAAAGAGCCACGAAGCGATCATGGACGGCGATAAAACCGGATGGGAGGAGGCCAAGGGCGTCGACGGCGTTACCCGCATCTTCGGATATGTGCCGCCGGCATTGCCGCCGCGGGATTTTTTTCTCAGCGCCGGCCAATCGAAAGCCGAAGCCTTTGCCGCGATCGACGCCGCGACGCAACGCGGCATCGCGCTGATTTTGGTCGGCCTCCTGGCCGCCACACTGGCGGCGATCGCCGGCGGGCGCCGCTTCCTTCAGGAACCGATCAACGGCCTGCTCCAGGTTACGACAGAGTGGCGCAACGGCAATTTCAGGGCGCGCGCGCAAGTGCGCAACTCGCGCACCGAAATCGGCGAACTCGGCGCCGCGTTCAATGCGATGGCCGATGCTTTGGTGGTGCGTCAGGCGGCGCAAAAGCGCGCCGAAGAGGAGCTGCGCCAACTGAACGCGACCCTCGAATCCCGCGTCGAGGAGAGGACGCTGGAATTGGCCAGGGCGAACCGGGCCAAGTCGATGTTCCTGGCGAATATGAGCCACGAATTGCGAACCCCGCTCAATGCCGTCATCGGCTTTAGCGAGATGACCTACCGGGAGGTCCTCGGACCGCTCGGCATCCCCGCCTACAAGGATTACGCGCAGCACATTTACGAAAGCGGCACCCACCTCCTCTCGCTGGTCGTGGAAATGCTCGATCTTGCCAAGGTCGAGGCCGGAAAGCTCGAGATCGAGCGGGTGCGGGCGCGGCCCGGCCCGGCCCTCTCGGACAGCCTGATGATGCTCGGCTCGGTGGCAAAGGCCGGCGATGTCGAAATTGTGGTCGCGGACGATCCGTTGGCTTGGCCGGCGCTCGATATCGATCCGACCAAACTGAAGCAGGTCTTTGTCAATCTCCTCGGCAATGCGATCAAGTTTACCCCGGCGGGGGGACGGGTGACGGTGTCGGGCAGGGTCGCCGACGAGCATCTGGAGATTTCCATCCGCGATACCGGGATCGGCATGCAGGCCGAGGACATCCCGCTGGTGACGCAGCCTTTCTACCGGGTAAACTCGGCCTACGACGCTCAGCACCAGGGAGCCGGGCTGGGCCTGCCCTTCGCCAAGGCTGTCGTCGAATTGCACGGCGGCGGCCTCAGCATTGAAAGCCGTCTCGGAGCAGGGACCGTCGTCACCATTACATTGCCGCTGGTGCCTCAGACGGCTGCGGCATTCGCCGACGCCTGACTCGCTCGGGGACGCCGCCGGACAGTCTCACCGGAACCGGTCGATCGCTTTGATCTCGAGACGCAGCGGGTCCGGCACGACCGCTTGGTTTATGATCCACCCGATTGCCGCGAAACCCGCCGAGACCATGGCGTTTGCCGCAAAGCCGCCGGTCGAAACGGCTTGCCCGCCGATCAGCGAGCCGAGCGATATGCCGAGGAAAAGCGCGCCGTTGTTCCAGGCCAGCGCGGTCGCCCGCCGAGCGGGAAAATCGTGGACCAGACCGGCCTGCTGGGCCGGGAAGAACAGCTGCGCCATTGCCGAGGCCGCGCCCAAGGCCAGCACCAGCAGCATCGGTACATCGAAGACCAGCCGTACGAGAACCAGCGACAAACAGAGGCCGGCGAGGCTGACGCTGCTCGCCGATTTGGCGCCGAGCCGATCCGTCAAACGCCCTCCGAGCATCACCCCGGCAATCGCCCCGCCTCCGTAGATGACGATCACCCGGGCGATCTCTCCGGTCGAAAAGCCGGCAGCGGCCAGCCCGGCGCCGAGATAAGTGTAGACCCCGTAGAGCGCGGTGCTCCACGCGACCATCGGTGCGAGCCGCGCCGCCAGCAAGCTCGCCGTCAGCGGCTCGGTCGCAGCGGCGCGGTCCGCTTGATGATGCTCCGTCGGCCAGACGCGGTGGTTTGCTGCGGCGAGGACAAAGCTCGCCGCCGCAATCGCGGCAAAGACGACCGGCCAGCCGAGCGAGGCGCCGGCCATTCCGGCGATCGGTGCGCCGAGCGTCAGCGACACCAGCAGGCCGGAGGCGACCAAGGCCAGCCACGAGCCGCGGCGATCGACCGGTGCTGCGCCGCCGGCGAGCGCATAGATCGATGGCGACACCCCCGCCGCCGCGGCCCCGGCGATCGTTCTGGCGGCGAGCAAGCCGGTGAAATTCCCGGCCAGGGCCGTCAACAGATTGGCGGCGCCAAAGATCACCAGGCACCAGCACAGCATCCGGCGGCGACCGACCCGGTCGGCGATATGGCCGAGAAACGGCGCGCCGATCATGTAGGTCAGCGAAAACACCGTGACGCTGAACCCCGCAACCGCCGGCGAGACCCCGAAAGCGGCGGCGATCAGCGGCAGCAGCGGCGAGACCGCGAACAGATCGGTACCGACCGCGAACATGGTCAGCCAGCCGATCGCCAATCCGCTCCGGGACCCCGCCGCCGCACTCATTCGATCGGGAGACTCCGCCGCTCGGCCGGACTGGCCGGATGCCGACCCTAGGGCAATCCGATAAATGCAAGGTTAATTGTGCCGCCAACCGCCGCAGCAGAACCATTTGCCGACCGCCGCCGGCATTCGGCGGGGTTTAACCGCGAGTTTACGAATTGGGCGCTATAGACCCCACAGCCTTTTAGGCAACCTGGCGATGGAGGGCGCGGAAGTGGGAGTTGGGAGTGGTTTGGCCGATCGCAGACCGAGCATCGCCGAGCCGGAAAATCCTGAAATTGCCGAGTTCCCCACTATACTGGCGGCCTTGCTCGAGCCGCACCAGCCGTCGCGAATGCCGTTCTTCGCGCATCTCGCGGCGCTGCCGCACGCGGCGGCGAGCGACCCGCATTTTCTCGGCCAACTCCATCTCTTCTACCAATCGGCTATGCACGCCACCCGTGCCGCGGTCTATTACCTCCCGCACCTCGACAGCCCCGCATTGCGCAAGCGCAAGCTGCAGATTTTCATCGACGATGACGGCCTCCCCGGCGGCGATACCCATCACTACCAGCTGACCCGGGCTTTCGCGAATATCGGCGCCGCCTGCGTGCTCGACGACGAGGAATTCGGCGAGCCCGAGCGGCTCAGCCGCCGTCTGCATGGGGAAACGGCCGATTTTGCATGTCTGGCGAAAACGCTTTATGCCCGCTCGCTCGGCCCATGGTGCGCGATCGAGATGATGTCGGTCGATTGGATGCGGGCCCTCGCGCAGGCGCTGTCGGTGCATTTTCCGGCGTTTGTCGACGAGCCCTATTTCGCCGATTGCTTCTCGCAGAAGGTCGAGGAGCGTCATGCCGAGGAAGCCCTCGAGGTCACGCAATCGGTTCTGCGAAACCATCCCGAACTGCTGGCCGAGACCTTGGCCGACGCCGAACGCATGGCCGAGGCGCTCGACGGGGTCTGGGTGCAACTGGACAGGATCGTTCAGACCGCCGCGATGACCGCCGGCCCCGTCGACGCCTGGTTGGCCGCGCGCCGGGACTGACTCTGCAAGCCCGAACCGTCGAGCTACAGCCGTGAGATTACCTGTTCGCGAAAGCGGCGCATCTCGGCAATCGACGCCGCGGCCTCGGGCCGCTCGAAATCGATGTCGACGGCGGTGACGCCGAGATCGCGCAACGCCCTGAAATCGTCTGCGATATCGGCGGCGGCGCCGGAGAAGAGTCGGCGCTCGCCATCCGATGCCCGGTCCGGCACCGCCTCGCCATAGCGCTTGATCCGATAGGTCAGCGCGACCTCGGACGGGTCGCGGCCGGCCTCGGCAGCGAACCGGCGCAGACGCGCGATACCGGCGCGATAGCGCGCCAGGCTGTCGAGCAAGTGCTTGTTGTTGCTGCCGATCGGATACCAGGCGTCGCCGAGCCGGGCGGCACGACGCAACGACGGCCCGCTCTCGCCGCCGACCCAGATCGGCGGATGCGGGTTTTGCACCGGCTTCGGCTCGAACCGGACGCCGTCGACCTTGACCCAGTCGCCGTCGAGACGCGGCATTTCCTCGGTCCATAATGTCAAAAAGCTCCGGATGTATTCGTCGGTGACGGCGCCGCGCCGGGAAAAGGGCGTCGTCGCGACCGCGTCAAACTCTGCTTCGAGCCAGCCGGCGCCGATGCCGACGACAAGCCGGCCGCCCGACAGCACGTCGAGCGTCGCCAGCATTTTGGCAGCCAGCACGGCCGGCCGGTACGGTACGACCATGACCGCCAGCACCAGCCGGATATGCGAGGTCTTGGCGGCGATATAGGCAGCCGCGGTCAGCTGGTCGTGCCGGCATTGCGGCCCTTCGCCGAAGAACTCGCCGCTCTCGGAATAGGGATAGCCCGGCACTTTAAGGTCGGGCAGAACGATATGGTCGGTAAGGGTCAGGTAATCGTACCCCAGCGCCTCGCCCTGCTGCGCGAGCCGCGTCACGGTCGCGGGATCCGACATCGGGCCGCTGATCGGCAGGTTGAAGCCAATCTGCATCATGTCCTCCGTGGGATGGCATATCGGCAGCATAGCCGAGCGCTGTACCCGGACGCGATTGTCTCGCTCCGGACGCCGCGGTAGTTTGACGCCGCAGGTCGAGCGGAAAGGGCCTTGAGATGCAGCTGGGGTTTATCGGCACCGGAACAATGGGCACGCCGATCGCCGGTTGCCTGATCGACGCCGGCCACCGCCTGACGATCTACGATATCCGGCCCGAGGCGACGGCAACGCTGGCGGCCCGCGGCGCTGTGGCGGCTGCCAGCCCCGGCGCCGTGGCGAGCGCCAGCGAAATCGTGTTCACCTCGCTGCCTGGGCCCGACCAGATGCTGCCGGCAGCGCTCGACCCGTCGACCGGCATCCTCGCCGGGATGCCTGCCGGAGGCATCTATATCGACCTGACGACCAACGCTCCCGCGACGGCGCGCCGTGTCGCCGAAGCCTGCCGCGCCCATGGTGTCGACATGCTCGATGCGCCGGTCAGCGGGCGCCCGCCGGGCATGACCGTCATGGTCGGCGGCGATCGAGCGGTCTTCGCCCGTTGCCGCGCGCTGTTCGAGGCCATCGCCCGCAACATCTTTTATGTCGGCGAGGCGGGCGCCGGCTGCGTCGCCAAGCTCGTCACCCAATATCTCGGCTACACCAATTTCGTCGCCGCCCTCGAAGGGCTGCTGATCGGCGCCAAGGCCGGGATCGATCCGGGCGTGCTGGCGCAGATCGTGCCGTTCAGCGCCGGCGCCAGCCGCACCTTCGACAACATCCCGCGCTCGGTATTGACCGGTGCGTTCACCGCCGGCGGCACGCTCGACATCGTCGCCAAGGATCTGCACCTGGCCTGCGACCTCGCGCGCGAGGTCGCCGCACCGGCAAATCTCGGCCTGCTCGCCCACGACATATTGCACCGCGCTCAGGCCAAGGGCTGGGGCCAGGACGGGTTTCCGGTCGCGGCGCGCATCCTCGAGGCGATGGCCGGCTGCGAACTGCGTTCGCCGACCGCGCAAACCGCGGCAAATTACCAAGCAGAAGATCCGCGTCGCGCCGCGGAAAGCGGATAAGCCGGAGGAGATCCCGCTCTCCGCCAGCGAGACAGAGCCTCGGTTCGAGCCCGAGCCGTTCCGGTTCAGCGGTTCTTTTGCCAGTCGTCCTGCCACAGGAAATCGGGGCCGAGCTGGTCGAGGCTCGGGCAGCCGATCTGGCCCATGACGAGATCGATCTCGTTGACGAAGATCTCGATCGCCTTTTTGACGCCGGGGAGGCCGCCGGCGGCCGCGCCGTAGAGGGTCGGGCGCCCCATGAAGCAGAAATCGGCGCCGAGGCAGAGTGCTATCAGGATGTCGGCGCCGCGGCGCACGCCGCTGTCGAGCAGCAGGGTCAGCTTGTCGCCGACCGCAGCCTTGATCGCCGGCAATACGTCGAGCGATCCGGGCGCCTGGTCGAGCTGGCGCCCGCCATGGTTCGACACCAGGATGCCGTCGCAGCCGATTTCGACGCAGCGCAACGCGTCGGCCGGGCTCATGATGCCTTTGACGACGAGCGCGCGCGGAAACAACTTGCGGTAGGTCTCCAGATCGCGCCAGGTCTGGGCGTTGAACGGCCGAACCGACGAGGTGAATTTGTACACCGCTTCGGCATCGGCGCCGGGCGGGGCATAAGGCTGCCAATTGCCGAGCATCGGGGTGCCGCCGCCGCGCTTGAAATATTCGACGATCCAGCCGGGATGGGTCAACGCCTCGGCCAGGATCGCGGGTTTGAGGCTCAATGCCTGGAACAGTCCGCCGCGGATGTTGGCAAAGCCGTTTCGGATGTTGCGCTCGCGCTTCGACCCGACCGGCGTGTCGACGGTCAATACCAGTGCGCCGAGCCCGGCATCGGCGGTGCGCCGGATCAGGTCGGCGTTGATCGCCGGATCGCGCGCGGCATAGAGCTGATACCAGTGATTCTTCGGCGCCACCCTGGCCGCCGCCTCGATCGAATCGTTGCTGGCGCCCGACATGATGTAGGGGATGTTCGCGTCGCGCGCCGCCTCGGCCAGCATCAGATCGGCATGAAAGCGGAACAGCCCCGCCCCGCCGGTCGGCGAGATCCCGAACGGGCTCGCAAAGGTCTGGCCGAAGATCGTCTTCGACTGGTCGCGCTGCGACACGTCGACCAGGTAACGCGGCAACAGCTGGTGCTTGTGAAACGCCGAGACGTTGGTTTCGAGGCCGCGCTCGTCCTCGAGGCCGCCTTCGATGAAATCGAACGCGATCTTCGGCAGCCGCCGCTTGGCCATCCGGTGCAGGTCTTCGATGTTGACGGCTTTGTCGATGTTCATTGTCGAATGGTCCCCGCGGGCGCGCTGCACAGGCGGCAGCCACGGAAGCATTGCCCGTTTTTGCGTCAGCCGACAATCCCCCGGGGCGCAGATCTCGTCAGCGCAACCGAGATGTCCGTCGGCGCGAATGCGGGACGCATGTATGGAAATCTCCGGGCGGATGCCGGTCGAATTCGTCTGTCCGGCGGCGGCCTGATCGATCCCGACCTCACCCAGGCCGGGCGCAGCGCTCGTCGCGTCGGCCGCGCTGACGGGCGGCAGATGCCCGGCGCTGCGCGAGGCTGCTTCCGTCATCGTCGCTCGCCGCTGGTCAGCAAAACCACCTGCACCATCCGCCCGGCGCTCTCAAGGCCTTCTGGAGCGGTCCGGAATTGCGATTGGAGATTCAATATCAGGGCAGCCGCACCGCTTTTCTTCCGGAGCAGGCGACCGCACCGGCGCCTTTGGAGAGCGACATCGAGAATGAGGAATCCGCCGCTTATGTCGGGCTGCACAATTTTCTGCGCAGCATCGCTGCCGATCGCAAGCAGATTACAAGGCATGGCGGCCGGGTCACCGTGACCATGTCCTACGCGCTATAGCAACCAAGACGCAGTTGGGCGCGTTCGCCTCACGACAAGGCCGAACGAGGATGTTGTCATGCGCGTGTTCGTTGCCGGCGCTTCGGGGGCGATCGGGCGGCGTCTAATTCCGTTGTTGTCGCGGGCGGGTCATGTGGTGTTCGGCATGACCCGGTCCGCGGCCAAAATTCCTGCCCTGAGGGCGGTCGGGGCCGAGCCGGTCGTCGCCGACGCGCTCGATCGCAAGGCCGTGCTCCAGGCTGTGACTGCGTCGCGGCCCGAAGTCGTCGTGCACGAACTGACGGCCATATCGTCCCTTGCCAACCTGCGGCGTTTCGACCTGGATTTCCGGTCGACGAATCGGCTGCGCACCGAGGGAACGGATCATCTGATCGCCGCGGCGCGCGCGGCAGGCGTCCGCCGCTTCGTCGCTCAAAGCTTCGCCGGATGGCCGTATGCCCGGATCGGCGGACCCGTCAAGACCGAGGACGATCCGCTCGACCCCGATCCGCCTCGGCAATTCCGCGCCACCCTGGGCGCCATCCGCTATCTCGAACAAGCGGTTCTGACAGTCGGCGGGTTCGCGCTGCGATACGGTTGGTTCTACGGTCCGGGGACCTCGCTCGCCGACGGCGGAACCTATGTCGACGCGATACGCCGACGGCGGTTTCCGATCGTCGGCGCCGGGACCGGCGTGTGGTCATTCATCCATATCGATGACGCGGCCTCGGCCACGCTGTTGGCGATCGAATCGGCCGCTTCCGGCATCTGCAATATCGTCGACGACGAACCCGCCCCCGTCGCCGAATGGCTGCCGGCTCTGGCATCGGCGATTGGCGCGGCGCCGCCGCGCCATATCCCCTCTTGGCTGGGGCGGTTGCTGATCGGCGAGCATGGGCTCGCGCTGATGAACGAGATCCGCGGTGCATCAAATGCCAGGGCCGCGCGCGAACTGGGATGGCGCCCGCGCTATTCGACCTGGCGTCAAGGATTCCGCACCGGGCTGACCGATTAGCAGCCAGCCGCTTCAATACACCCGCTCGGCCGGCGGGAACGCCTGCACTTCGTTCGACAATGGATGGAGATGCACGGGGCGGGTCCCGAGGCGTACCCGGCCGTCGCTGTCGCGCCAGGCGAGGGTGTGCACCAGCCAGTCGCGGTCGTTGCGCAGGGGATGGTCTTCGCGGGCGTGGGCGCCGCGGCTTTCGGTGCGGTAGAGGGCGCTGTGCAGAGCGGTTTCGGCGTGGCCGATCATATTGTCGAGTTCGAGCGCGTCGACGAGATCGGTGTTCCAGACCATCGAGCGGTCGGCGACGCCCAGATCGCGCAGCGACCGACCGACGTCGCCGATTTTGCCCAGGCCTTGCTGCAACACGGCGGCGGTGCGGAACACGGCGCAATGGTCCTGCATCGTCCGCTGCATCGCGAGGCGGATCGCCCCGGCTTTGAGCCGCCCGTGCGCGTGGCGGATTTGGTCGAACCGGGCGATTGCGGGCTCCGCCGCCGACGCGGACAACATGCCGGGGCGCGCGCCGGGCTCGACGATCTCGGCGGCGCGCTCGGCCGCGGCGCGGCCGAAGACGATGAGATCCAGCAGCGAATTGGTGCCGAGCCGGGTGGCCCCGTGCACCGAGACGCAGGCGGCCTCGCCGATCGCCATCAGCCCCGGCATGATGCGCTCCGGGTCGTCCGCGGCCGGGTTCAATACCTCGCCGTGATAATTGGTCGGGATGCCGCCCATGTTGTAATGCGCGGTCGGCAATACCGGGATCGGCTCGCGCGTCACCTCGACGCCGGCAAAGATCTTCGCGGTCTCTGAAATCCCCGGCAACCGCAGATGCAACACCCTTGGGTCGAGATGCTCGAGGTGCAGCAAAATGTGGTCGCGCTGCGGCCCGCAGCCGCGGCCCTCGCGGATCTCGATCGCCATCGCCCGGCTGACCACGTCGCGCGAGGCGAGGTCCTTGGCGTGCGGCGCATAGCGCTCCATGAACCGCTCGCCCTCGCCATTCGTCATATAGCCGCCCTCGCCGCGCGCCCCCTCGGTGATCAGGCAGCCGGCGCCGTAGATGCCGGTCGGGTGGAATTGGACGAATTCCATGTCCTGCAACGGCAGGCCGGCGCGCAAGGCCATCGCATAGCCGTCGCCGGTGCAGATATGCGCCTGGGTCGTCGAGAAATAGGCGCGGCCGCCGCCGCCCGTCGCCAACACCACGAGCTGCGCGCGAAACAGATGCAGGCTGCCGTCCTGCAGGCACCAGGCGACAACGCCGCGGCAGACCCCGTCTTCGATCAAGAGATCGAGCGCCACATATTCGATAAAGAACACGGCATTGTGCTTTAGGCATTGCTGGTAGAGCGTGTGCAGCATCGCGTGGCCGGTGCGGTCGGCGGCGGCGCAGGCGCGCCTGGCCAAATCCTTGCCCCAATGGACGGTGTGGCCACCGAACGGGCGCTGATAGACCTTCCCGTCCTCGGTTCGCGAAAACGGCATGCCCATGTGTTCGAGTTCGACGACCGCCGCCATCGCATTCTTGCACATGTACTCGATCGCATCCTGGTCGCCGAGCCAGTCCGACCCTTTGACCGTGTCGTACATGTGCCAGCGCCAGTCGTCCTCGCCCATATTCCCGAGAGCGGCGCCGATGCCGCCTTGCGCCGCGACGGTATGGCTGCGGGTCGGAAATACCTTGGTTATGCAGGCGGTGCCGAGGCCGGCCGCCGTCGTGCCGAGGGTCGCGCGCAAACCGGCGCCGCCGCCGCCGATGATGACGACGTCGAACGCGTGCTCGTCGATCGGATAGGCTTGCATCTGATCATCTTTCGCTTTTACAGAAATCTGGTCAGTAACCGGCCTTGACACAATCGGCATTTGGCGCAGGCTGATTTCGCTGAATCCGAAACGTACGAGTCGGTCGATGCGCTTCGATCTTGCCGATCTGCGGCTTTTTCTGAATGTCGTCGAGGCCGGCAGCATCACCCGCGGCGCGGAGCGGATGCATCTGGCGATCGCCGCCGCGAGCACGCGCATCCGCAATATGGAGGACGCTCTCGGCACGCCGCTGCTGATCCGCGGGCGTCAGGGGGTGAAACCGACCCCGGCCGGGCATACGATGGTGCAACATGCCCGCATCTTGCTGCAGCAGGCCGAGCGGATGCACGGCGAGCTCGCCGAATATGCGCATGGCATCCGCGGCCAGGTGCGCCTGTTGTCGAACACCAATGCGCTGAGCGAATTCCTGCCCGAGGCGCTCAGCGCATTTCTCGCCGCCCATCCGCAGGTCAACATCGATCTGGAGGAACGGCTCAGCGACGAAATCGTTGCCGCGATCGCCGACGGCGCCGCCGATATCGGCATCGTCGCCGGCACGGTGACGACGGCGGGTCTGGAGACCTTGCCGTTTCGCACCGACCGCTTCGTGCTGGTCGCCGCAGAGGGTCATCCGCTGTCGCGAGCCGCGCAGATCAGCTTTGCCGAGACGCTCGATTACGATTTCATCGGTCTGGATCGGACCAGCGCATTGCAGCGCTTTCTGTCGGAAAAGGCCGACCGGATCGGCCGCCGGCTCAGGCTGCGGGTGCAATTGCGCAGCTTCGACGCCGTCTGCCGTCTGGTCGAATGCAATGTCGGCGTCGGCATCGTCCCGGCCACCACCGCCGAGCGCCATGCCGGGAGGATGTCGATCCGCCGCATCGAGCTCGAGGATGACTGGGCCGTCCGCAACCTGACGATCTGCGTCCGTCGCCAGACCGAGCTGCCGGGCTACGCCCGCGATCTGGTCCGCCATCTGGCCGCGCCATAGACGCAGTCAGCTGAGAACAAATCGGGTATTTGACGGAGCCGGTCTGCGGGGTTGCGGGCGAGGCTCGCTGCGGCTTCTGCGAGATGGCCGGTCGCGGCCGCCACGACCATCTCCGGGGTGTCGGGATCGCCGAGCGGCGTCCCTCATCGAGAACCGGAGACGGTCATGTCGACGATCAACACCCAAAACCCGCAGATTACTGCATCCGAACCGAAGCCGGCCGCCGCGCGGCATTCCGGTCTGCTGAAGCGGACGGCGCAAGCCGCGGTCGTCGCCGGTGCGATCGCCGCGCTGTCCTTGACGGCGATCCCGACCCCGGCGCAAGCGCACGGCCCCGGTGTCGGTGGGGCAGTCGGTCTCGGCATTCTGGGCGGCGTGCTGGCCGGCGCCGCAATCGCCTCGACCGCACCGGTCTACGCCGCCCCGGCGCCCTATTATTACCCGCCCAACACCTATTACGGCACCGCGCCGGCCTATTACGCCGCACCGCAGCCCTATTACCCGGCGCCTTACGGCTATTCGCCCTATTACGGCTATTCCTATTCCCGTTGAGCGAAATCGCGATATATCATCTGTCAACCTGTGAGGACGAAACCTACCTCACCTTGTGAGTATCAGGTTTCGTCTGGAGGATTTGACTTGGTCAAATCAGGCAGCTTTGTTTGGATCGTTCTTTTTCGTTGTGATTTGTCGATCATGGCGATAAAGGCGATCCATAAGATAGTATATTCCCAGTGAGGTAACCACTATAAGATGAGATATCGCCAACGAAATCATGACTATTACCAACCCACGTAAATATGTCCACATGGGCGCCTTGACTAAAATCCCTATATATGGCCAGTCCTGCACAGCGTCAATTTTGATACTGCTCAGACCTACAGACATGCTGCAAATGACAGATAAAATGAACGCGGAAAATGCTAAATATGCGAATATTGTACAAATAAACTCTCTCCTCGTGAGATATTCTAATATCCGATTACCGTCATTGTCCTTTGTGATAAGCACCCCGGCGGCCCGACAAAAACCCTCCCCCGCAATCGGGGGAGGGTTTTGCGTTTGCGGCCGCGCCCGGAAACCGCGCGGTCACGCCAAAATCAGGGCGAGGCGTGGCCCATGAAGATTTGCGGGATCGGCTGTCCCCACGGTCCGCCGGTGCCCTGGCCGCGCTCCAACAGATTGGGCGGAGTGCTGGCATTCAGCACATCGGTGTCGGCCCAATGCTCATGCACCCGGCCCCACGGATCGGCCCAGTAGTCGAACAGCTGGCTGCCGATCAGGTGGCGGCCGATGCCCCACATATGCTGGTAGCCTTTGCCTTCGAGATGCTCGTGGCCGGCCATCACGTCGTCGATGTCGGCGGCCTCGTAGGACAGATGGTTGAGGCCGCTCTTGTCGCCGCGGATGCAGAAGAACGCGTGGTGATCGACGTAGTCGTCGCCGCGGTCGAGCCGGTTGAACGAGCCGACGACGTTGCTCTTGTCGCCGGCATAAAATTCGTCCGAGCAGCGGAAGCCGAGCATCTCGCGATACCAGCCGAGCGTCTTCTCGAAGTTCTTGCTCATGACCACGAAATGGCCGAGCCGCTTGATGTGCGACGGGCCGGGGTCGACCCGGAACAATTCGCCCTTGCGGCGATATTTGTCCTCGCCGGAATTGACCTTCGGCCGATGCACCGGGATCGGGTCGAGCATCTGCATGCCGTGGACGATTTCGACCTGATAGCCGTCGGGGTCGGTCAGCCGCACCCGCTTGCCGCCGCCGGGCTCGTCGATGTCCTCGATCTTCGAGGCGCCCTCGACCCGCGAAATTCGTTCGAGGTCGTCCATGCCGGCGGCATGAACGGCGATGCCGACATAGCGCGGCTCGCCCAATTCGGTGACGTGCAGGTGGTGCGGCGCATCGGTGCCGCGCATATAGAGCGCGGTTTTGGTGCGATCGGCGCGGACCATGCCGAAATCGGTCAGAAACTGTTCCTGCTTGTCGAGATCGGGCGAGCGCAGCCGCCCGTAAGCGAGATCGAAGGCTTTGATCACAGACATGACGCTCTCCCTGAAATGCCGTCGCGCAATCTTATAGCACTCGCGGGATGCGGGCGACACCTCTCGCGCCGAGACGCGGCGATGCGCTAGCTTCTCTCCGTCACAGCCCTCGGGAGGCCAAAATGAGCGCGTTGGAGGAATACGCCGGCAAGTACCAATCGGCTCGGATGGAGCGCCGCAACGGCATCCTGCAGGTCACCCTGCATAGCGACGGCCAGTCGCTGCGTTGGGGGTTTCTGCCGCACGGCGAACTGCCCGAACTGTTTCACGACATCGGAGCCGACCGCGAAAACCGGGTCGTGATCCTGACCGGGACCGGAACGGAATTTTCCGGGCCGCGGGCGACTCCGGGCACCTCGTCCTTCCCGTCGCGGCCGTCGATCGAGCGGATCGACCGCATCCACTGGGAGGGTCGGCATCTGCTGATGAACCTCCTCGCCATCGAAGTGCCGATGATCAGCGCGATCAACGGCCCCGCCTGGCGCCATTCCGAGATCCCGCTCTTATGCGACATCGTGCTCGCCGCCGACACCGCGCAATTCCAGGATTCGGCGCATTTCGCCTCGGACGTCGTTCCCGGCGACGGCATGCACATCGTCTATCCGCTGCTGCTCGGCATCAACCGCGGCCGCTACTTCCTGATGACCGGGCAGACCTTGGATGCCGCCGAGGCGTTGCGGCTGGGCCTGGTCGCCGAGGTCTTGTCCTCCGACAAACTGATGGCGCGCGCCTGGGAATTGGCCGAGGATTTGACCAAAAGGCCGACCCTGCTGTTGCGCTACACGCGACTGCTCTTTACCGAATACCTGCGCCGGCAGATGCACGACCTGCTCGGCTACGGCCTCGCCATGGAAAGCCTCGCGCTGATCGAAAAGCCGGAAGCGCCGGCGGGACCGTAGCCGCGGCTATCGTCCGGCAGCGCCGGTAGAGGGCGCCCGGCCCGGTTCGAGGATGGCGCGCTTCCCGTGCTTGCGGGCCGGGTTGCGCCCGCGCCGGACCTTGTATAGCAAGGCGGATCGGTCGGGGCGATCGAACAGGAAACCGCCGGCCGGAGCGAGGGAGGATGTTCGCATGATCGATAGACGTCGCGCGCTGCAGCTCGGCGTTGCCGCGCCGCTGATCGGCCTGTTCGCCGGCGCCGTGCGGGCGGCCGACGAAAAAGTCGTGCTGAAGGCGTCGGATGTGCATCCGCAAGGCTATCCGACGGTCCAGGCGCTCGAGGATATGGGCAAAAAGCTCGCCGCCGCGACCGGCGGGCGGCTCAGCATTCAGATCTATCCCTCGATGCAGCTCGGCGGCGAGAAGGAGGCGATCGAGCAGGCGCAGGTCGGGGCGATCCAGTTCGCCCGCGTCAGCGTCGGCGCTCTGGGGCCGGTCGTCGACGAGCTGAACGTCTTCAACCTGCCGTTCCTGTTCCGCAACACCGCGCATATGGACAAAGTCGTCGACGGCCCGATCGGCCAGGAATTGCTCGACAAGGTCACCGACAGCCCGAATACCCATCTCGTCGGGCTGGCCTGGATGGACGCCGGCGCGCGCAACTTCTACGACACGAAAAAGCCGATCCGGACCATCGCCGATCTGAAGGGCCTCAAGATCCGGGTCATCGGCAACCCGATATTTGTCGACATGATGACGGCACTCGGCGGCAACGGCGTGGCGATGGGCTACGACCAGGTGTTCAGCGCCTTGCAGACCGGCGTCGTTGACGGCGCCGAAAACAACCCGCCGAGCTTTTATTTCGACCATCACTACGAGGCCGCCAAATATTACACGTTGACCGAGCATCTGATCGTGCCCGAGATCCTGGTGTTCTCGCGGCTTTCCTGGGACAAATTGTCGGCCGACGATCAGGCGCTGATCAAAAAACTGGCGCGCGAAGCGCAGTTCGACGAACGCCGGCTGTGGCAAATCAAAGAACAGGAGGCGATGGCCAAAATGAAGGCGGCTGGGATCGAGATCATCGCGATAACCGACAAGACCCCGTTCCAGCAGGCGGTCAAACCGGTCTGGGACAAGTACGGCAGCAAACACGAAGCGCTGATCAAACAGATCGAGGCGGTGAGCTGAGGTTCCTCCTCGTCATTCCCGCGAAAGCGACGCGAAAGCGGGAGTGACGATAACCCGTTGCAAAGGCGGAGTTCATATTGGGTCAGCCTCTAATCAGCGGCATACGAAGCAAGATGAAGGATATGTCTTGCGCGGACTTGTTCGGCCGGCTGAAGGCCCCGAGGCAAGCCCACGGCTGTCCGGTTCACCAAGAGCGGTTGCGAGTTGCCGCCGGACCTCAGCCCCCGCTCGTCATGCCCGTGCTTGTCACGGGTATCCACGTCTTCCGGCGCCGGGGCTGGGTCCGGGGATGCCCACGGATCAAGTCCGTGGGCTTCAGGCCCACGGAACGGGTCCACTGCCGTCCGGTTCAGATTTACGATGATCTTCAAATGCTCCGGCGCACATCCTTCCCCTCGGCCGGGCTTGACGCGGCCGTCCACGTCTTGCAATGGAGGGCTCTTGCAAGAAAAAGACGTGGGTGCCCACGGAACAAAGTCCGTGGGCTGACGGCCCACGGGTCAAGCCCCGGCCATGGGGTGCTGGTGCTCCACTGCAATCGCCAAATTAACCAATATCCGAAACCGGACAGCAGTGGAGCGGGCCCGACCATGACGATCTTCGGTTGTATCGGTGATACGCCTTTATCGTATTTCCACTCGACAAAGCTGAACCGGACAGCCGTGGGGCAAGCCGGGCCAAGACGAATTGGCGCCAGGGCAAGCTTTTGCACGCGCATCCGCTGGTAACGCTTTGGGTTGAACTCTGAGAGCTGGATCGATGGATCGATCAGCCCGTCCCGCTCGCTCTTCCGCTGCACGGCCGCCTCCCTCTCCCGGTATGCCGGAAAAGGGTCGTGGCGAGGGGCCCCTTCGCGCGGCGATGGAGGCGCTCTATCGCCTCTGCGTCGTGACCGCGGGCACGGCGCTGGTGCTGATCTCGCTGGTCATCCCATGGGGCGTCTACACCCGCTATGTCCTGAACCGCGCCGCAGCCTGGCCCGAGCCGATGGCGATCCTGCTGACCGTGATCCTGACCTTTGTCGGCGCCGCCGCCTGTTATCGCGTCGACGCGCATATGCGGGTGTCGGTGCTGGTCCGCCTGCTGCCGCCGGGTCCGCGGCATCTGGTCGAGCAACTGGCCGAGGCGCTCGTCGCGTTGTTGAGCCTGTTCATGATGATCTGGGGCATCGGGCTCGTCCACACCACCTGGCATCAATCCGTTGCCGAGTTTCCGGCGCTGTCGGTCGGCGTGACCTACCTGCCGATCCCGATCGGCGGCGCCATTATTCTGCTTTTTGTCGTCGAGCGGGTATTGATCGGGCCGCCGCCCCACGCCGCCCGCGACTGAGCCGGCCCGGAGGCGCCGCCGGTGGATATCCTGGCCGTGATCGGCACGCTGTTTCTCGGCATCGCGCTCGGCATGCCGATCGCCTTTGCGCTGGGGTTGGCGGCATTGGTCGGCGCCTGGTGGATCGGCATTTCGCCCGAGGCGGTGATGCTGCAGGTGTCGAGCGGGGTCAGCAAATTCGCGATGCTGACGATCCCGTTTTTTGTGCTGGCCGGCGCCATCATGGCCGAAGGCGGCATGGCCCGGCGGCTCGTCGCCTTCGCCGATGCGCTGGTCGGCATGGTGCGCCTGCGCGGCGGGTTGTCTGCGGTCAACGTCCTCGCCACGACGTTTCTGAGCGGAATCTCGGGTTCGGCGGTCGCCGACACCTCGGCGATCGGTTCGGTCATGATCCCGCAGATGGAGGCGGCCGGTTATCCCCGCGTCTTCGCCACCAATGTGACGATCAGCGCCTCGGTCCAGGCGTTGCTGGTGCCGCCGAGCCATAACGCGGTGATCTATTCGCTGGCCACCGGCGGCACGATCTCGATCATCAGCCTGTTCATGGCCGGGGTCATGCCCGGATTGCTGCTCGGCGCGTCGCTGATCGTGCTGTGCCTCGTCCTCGCCTACCGCAACGGCCACCCGCGGGGCGAGGCCGTGCCGTGGCATCGGGCGATCGGTATCGCCGTCGACGCGTTTTGGGGCCTCGTCACCCTGCTGATCATTCTGGGCGGCATATTGGGCGGCATCTTCACCGCGGTCGAGGCGGGTGCCATTGCCTGCCTGTGGGCTTTTTTCGTCACGATGTTCGTCTACCGCGACTATCGCTGGCGCGATCTGCCGGCCCTGATTCACCGGACGATGCGGACCGTGGCGATGGTGATGACCCTGATCGCCTTCGCCGCCAGCGTCGGCTATGTCATGGCCCTGATGCAGGTGCCGGCACGGGTAACGGCCCTGCTGCTGCAGCTGTCCAGCGACAAATACGTAATCCTGATGCTGATCAACGCGATGCTGCTGGGGCTCGGCTGCGTTCTCGACATGGCGCCGTCAATTCTGATCGTCACCCCGATCCTGTTGCCGGTGGTCATGAAATTCGGCGTCGACCCGGTGCATTTCGGCATGATCATGCTGTTGAACCTCGGCATCGGGCTGTGCCATCCGCCGGTCGGCTCGATCCTGTTCGTCGGCTGCGCGGTCGGCAAGGTCAGCATCGAGGCGGTGGTGCGCGAGATCTGGCCGTTCTATGCGGTCATGTTCGCGGTCTTGATGCTGGTCACCTACATCCCGGCGATCTCGCTGTGGCTGCCGCGCTTGCTGTCATTGTGAGGATAAGTCCGTCGTGACCCAGCGAAACGTCCTGTTCATCATGTGCGACCAGCTTCGCTTCGATTATCTCGGCTGCTGTGGGCACCCGCACCTGGCCACACCGAACATCGACGCGCTGGCCGCGCGCGGGGTGCGTTTCACCAACGCCTATGTCCAGTCGCCGATCTGCGGTCCGTCGCGCATGAGCTTTTACACGGGGCGCTACATGCGCTCGCACGGTTCGAACTGGAACGGGTTTCCGCTGCGCGCCGGCGAGCCGACCCTGGGCGATCATCTGAACGAGATCGGCGTGCGCAACGTGCTGGTCGGCAAAACCCATATGGCGGCCGATGCCGAGGGCATGGCGCGGCTCGGCATCGACCCACGCTCCGCGAAGGGCGTGCATCTCGGCGAGTGCGGCTTCGAGGCGTTCGAACGCGACGACGGCCTCCATCCGTCGGGCCGGCCGGGGTCGCGCTACGACGACTATCTGCGAGCGCACGGCTTCGTCGCCGCCAACCCGTGGCAGGACTGGGCCAATTCGGCCGGCGGCGTCGACGGGGAAGTGCTGAACGGCTGGCTGTTGGCCCATGCCGACAAGCCCGCCCGCATCCCCGAGGAGCACTCGGAAACGCCCTACACGACCGGGCGGGCCATGGCCTTCATCGACGAGGCGGCGCGGGACGGCCGTCCCTGGTGCCTGCACCTTTCCTACATCAAGCCGCACTGGCCCTATATCGCGCCGGCACCCTACCACGCGCTCTACGGCGCGAACGACGTGGCGCCGCCGGTGCGCGCCGCGGCCGAACGCGATGACCCGCACCCGGTCTACCGCGCCATGATGGAGATGCGGCCGTCGCGCAACTTTAGCCGCGACGAGGTCCGGAGGCGGGTCGTTCCGGCCTATATGGGGCTCATCAAGCAGATCGACGATCAGCTCGGCCGGTTGTTCCGCTTTCTCGACGAACGCGGGATCGCCGGCAACACTATGATCGTCTTCACTTCGGACCATGGCGATTATCTCGGCGACCATTGGCTCGGCGAAAAGGATTTCTTTCACGACTGCGCGGTCAAGGTGCCGCTGATCGTCGTCGACCCGCTGCCGGATGCCGATAAGACCCGCGGCACGGTGTGCGAAGCGCTGGTCGAGGCGATCGATCTGGCGCCCACCTTCATCGACTTTTTCGGCGGCGCCGCCAAACCGCAAATCATCGAAGGGCGCTCGCTGCTGCCCTGGCTGCACGGCGCCGTACCCGGCGACTGGCGGCGTTATGCGTTCTCCGAATACGACTACGCGATGCTCGAAGCGCGGCTGACATTGAACCAGCCGATCGGTCAATGCCGACTGTTCATGGTCTATGACGGGCGCTGGAAGTACCTGCATGCGACCGGGTTCCGCCCGATGCTTTTCGATCTGGCGACGGACCCGCAGGAGTTGCATGATCTGGGCGCCGATCCGCGCCGCGAAACCGAGCGCGCACGCCTGCGCGGGGCTCTCCTCGACTGGGCCCTGCGCGACCATAACCGGATCACCAGAACGGACGAAGAAATCGCGGCCTATGCTGATGGCCGTCAACTCGGATCGGGCATCCTGATCGGCTATTGGGACGAGGCGGAACTGGCCTCGGCACGCGCGCAACTCGGTCCCGGGGCGGCCTCCGGGAAGGGCGGAAGGACCGACGACAGCTCCGCTGCTGCGGCCGGAATGGGCGCAATTCGTGGTTAAATCTGCAAATATGAATTGCATCGAGGCGGCGAAACTCGCATTATCCGTTCGGCATCGTTATGTCCCCCCAACGATGCATTTTCTCCCCGTCGGACGGGCAAACCGATGGAGAGCAGAAGCCCCGATCTCCCCCGATCGGGGCTTTTCTGCGCCTGCGGCAGGCCCAGCAATTCGGCGCCACAGGGATCGACCGGCTGGCGCCGGCCCGCCTCAGCTCTCTACAATGCCGCGACGAACAAAGATCATACGCCCGGGCGGACAACTCCGCTTGGGCGAACGCGGTTTCGAAGAGGAGTCGCCGATGCCCCCGATCCCGGTGCCGAGCGGGTCTTCGGAATTGGTGCGATCGGCGAAACGCCCGCCCTGCAAAACATTGACGCCCTCGGAAGTCCGCGTGATGTTTTCGGCGGGACGCGAGGTCCCGGCACCCGATCCGCCGCCGGTCCGCGAGATCCGCGAACTCGCGGCGCCGAGGGCCGGGTTCGAGGCGGGTTGACGCGCCGGCTTCCCGGCAGCCCGACCGGAATCCCCGAGTTTGATATTGCGCACCGAGCAGCCAACCCCGCCCCCCGATCGGGAACCTGATCCGGTGCGCCGGCAACAGCCTTCGCGGATCGCCGCACGGACGCGGCTGCGCCTGCTGTGCGTCGGCCTCGGCGCCGCCGGCGTGCCGCTCGACACCGCGGTCAACATCGCCTTTCCCGATATAACCAAAAGCTTCCACGTGCCGATCGAGATGATCCAATGGGTCGTCATCGCTTACGTGCTGACCTATGCCAGCCTGATGCTCGCCTTTGGCCGGGTCGGCGACATCTTTGGGCATGGCCGGGTGTTTCGCATCGGGTTGTTGTGGAGCGCCGCCGCATTCCTGTTGTGCGCGCTGGCGCCGGCCTATGGCTGGCTGCTGTTCTTCCGGCTGTTGCAGGGCATCGGCGCCGGGCTGGTGATCAGCGTCGCGCCGGCGTTGGTGACCGGGCTTTATCCCGAGCACCGGCGCAGCCGGGCGGTGGCCGCGTTCACGATGATGTTCGCGATCGCCTCGGCAGTCGGGCCGCTGCTCGGCGGGGCATTGGTGCATGTCTGGGGCTGGCCGGCGGTATTCTGGTTTCGGGCGCCGATTGCGCTGGTCGCGCTGATCCTTGCCGACGGGCTGCCGGCCAACCCGCGGCCGGGAACGCGAGAACCGCTCGACATCGTCGGAGCGGTCGTGCTTACGCTGGCGATCAGCAGCCTGTTGCTGGCGCTGAACGAGGTCCCGCGGCTCGCCGACCACGACTATCTGGCAATCCCTCTGGCCGTGATCGCATTCGTCTGCCTGAGCATGTTCATTCGCCGCGAGCGCCGATTCCCCCAGCCGATCGTCAACCTCGAATTTTTTCGGATCCGCGGCTTTGCTGTGGTCAACGCCGCCAGTGTGCTGGTCTACCTGACTAGTTTTGCGGTGTTGCTGCTGGCGCCTTACTATCTGGTGCGCTTCGCCGGGCTGTCCCTGCCGATGGCCGGAGCGATGCTCGCCGCCTCGTTTGGCGGCACGATGGCCGCCTCGCCGCTTGCCGGCCGGCTGATCGAGCATGTCCCCGCCCGTCGCATCATGCTGCTCGGCGCTGTCCTCGGCGGTGCGGGGCTGGCCCTGGTCGGCGGTTGGGACCCGGCCGCGCCGCACCAGCTGCCGGTTATCGGCGCGACGCTGGTGTTGCAGGGTTTCGGCGTCGGCCTGTTCCAGGTGGCCTATATGGACGTGGTCATGGCGGCGATCCCGGCGCGGCATCGCGGCATCGCCGGCAGTCTGGCGATGCTGACCCGCACGCTAGGGATCGTTGGCGGCGCGACCCTGCTGACCCTGGTGTTCCACACCGTCCAGGCCTCTGCGCTGGCCGCCGGCCACGATGCGGCAGACGGATTTTTATCGGCCTATCGGGCGACCTTCCGCCTTGCCGGCTTGGTCTCGGCCCTGACCGGGGCGACGGCGGCGCTGGCTGCGCGGGCCCGTCGCTGAGCACCGCTGACGCCGATCAATCGTCTTCGAGCGTGAAACCGACTTTGAGGATCACCTGGTAATGCGCCACCTTGCCGTCTTCGACATGACCGCGGGTCTGGAGGACTTCGAACCAGCCGACCTGCCGCAAGGTGCGCGACGCCCGGCCGACGGCGTTCTGGATCGCATCCTCGATGCTCTTTTCCGATGAGCCGGCGACCTCGATGATCCGGTAGACATGGTCGGGCATCTTTTCCTCCTCCGATTGAGCTTCGTTCGGTATTCGAGATAACGCGCCGGTGTCTAATTTGTCCCTGGGCGGGCAAAATTAAACCCCGCACCGGGGAAGGCGGCCGGGTTATCATGCGGGAGGTTCGAAGCTTTGCCCGAAACGGGGGATGCGAATGCCAGTGACGATCTACCACAACCCGCGCTGCGCCACCTCGCGCAA
The DNA here is from genome assembly GCA_963701815.1 of uncultured Alphaproteobacteria bacterium. GTDB lineage: Bacteria > Pseudomonadota > Alphaproteobacteria > ATCC43930 > CGMCC-115725 > AP-15. The sequence goes on along the minus strand of CAVPBN010000004.1, from coordinate 98,691 downwards.
GACCTTGGCCTTGTTGCGCGAAAGAGGGGCCGAGCCGGCCATTATCGAATATCTGAAAACGCCGCCCTCCGCGGCCGAACTGAGGAAAATACTCGGCCAGCTGAAAATGCCGGCAGCAAGGCTGCTGCGCAGGAAAGAGGCCGCTGCCGCCGGCATCGACCCGAAGGCGTTGTCGGAAGACGCGCTGATCGCGGCGATGGTCGCAAACCCGATCGTCATCGAGCGGCCGATCGTGATTTCGGGTGGCAAGGCCGCGCTGGGCCGCCCGCCCGAGGCCGCGCTGTCGGTGCTGTAGGCCTCGATCTCCTTAAAGACAACGAAGCGCCGATTGGACCGGCGGCATCAGCGCAGATCCCGCCCGGCGGCCTCGCCGGCGAGAAAAATGTTCGGCTTAAGGAAAAACGACAGCACCAGCGCGCCGTTGGGCGAGCGCGCCAGATGGCGGTTGCCCTTGGGGCGCCAGACATAGTCGCCGGCGCGCACCTCGCCTTCGTCGTCGACGAGGCTGCCTTCGAGGACAAAGGTCTGCTCGATCTCGACATGCTCGTGCAGGGCCAATTCGGCGCCGGGCTGCCAGCGGAACAATGCCGTCAGCAATCCGGTCTCGGGCTCTTCCATCAGCACCTTCATGTCGATGCCGGGACACGGGGTCGGCTTCCACGGCAGACCCTCGACCTCGACATAGCGCGAGGCGAGCGGCCCGAGTTTGTCGGCGTGTTTCAAAAAGGGTGTGGCGGCGGTCATCCTTCGCTCCTTGCGATCGTAATGGGTCGATCATAGCGAAAATCTGACCACCCCTCGGAATGTTAACGACGCTTTGACGTTTTTTAGATTCAGACCGCAAGGCGGAACGTGCCCACCTAACGAGCAAGGGACGAGGTGCCGGGAGGATCATCGCCGATGAGAAGAAATGTCTACAAGCTGCTGATTGTAACGGCGGCCGTGGTGGCGATCTCGGCGGCCCGCCCGGCCGAGGCAAAGCACGGCGAAGAGGGTGGCCGTGGGGCCGGCGGCTGGCACGGGCGCGAAGGCGGGGGCCACGGCTGGCATGGACGTGAGGCGTGGCACGGGCACGACTGGCACGGACATGAGGCTTGGCGCGAGAACGGCTGGCGCGCGTCCGCTCATGTGTGGCGCGGCGGCTGGGGCCGATGGGGCTGGCCCCACCCCTGGGGCTGGGGCTGGGGGGCTGGCGCGCCGGCTTCTGGCCGTGGCCCGGTCCAATCTTCGCCGGGTCGTTTGGCGTCATCGTCGCGCCGCCGCCGATCATCGCCCCACCGCCGATCTATGCTGCCCCACCGCCGATCGCGCTCGGCCTACCGATGATCGCGCCACCGCCGATCGCCGCGGCTCCGAGACACCCGCCCGTCCCGCCGGTGGCGGCCAACCCACTGCCGCCGGCTGGACCGTTGATCGGCGCCGCGGTGCCGCCGCCGATCGTGCTGTTGCCGCCGCCCGGCATCGTCGTCGCGCTGGCCGCGCCGCCGGTGATCTTCGCCCCGCGCGCCTTTGCCCTGGTGATCGCGCCGCCGGTCCTGGCGTTCGCGCGTATCGGACCGGTATTTTGGTCGCGCGGCTTCATCACCGGCGGCGGCCCTCGCGAAACCGCCATCGCCTTCGGCCACCCCGGCGGGAGGTTCGGCGCCGCGCGAACCGGATCAGGCGGTTCGTCGGGCCGGGCGCATTGGGCATCGGTCGCCGGCGGTCATTCGCACGCGGCATGGCACAGCTCCCCTATTTCCGGTCGGCAAGGGCCATGGCCCGGTCCCCGGTCCGGCGGCTGGCGCGAGGCGTGGCAGGGCCACGGCTTTGCCGGCTGGAGGGGGCGCTGGCATTGAATCGCCTGATCGCCGGACGGCGCCGCGTCTCTGCCGCACGGATCGTATCCGCCGCCGCGGCAGCCCTGCTCGTCCCCGCTGTCTGCGATAGCCAATCGGCAACACCGATACCGCCGGCGCCCCAGGCAGCGGTATCGAATGCCGCGCCGCCGGCGCTTTCCGGCGCGGCCCGGGCCGCTGTCGACGAGCGGATAGTAAAGTTGCAAGCGCAACTCGGCATTACCGAGGCGCAGATGCCGTTGTGGTCGGCCTTTGCCCAGGCGATGCGCGACAATGCGGCAAGCACCGATGCGCTGTTTGCGCAGCGCGCGGGGTCGGTGGCGACGATGAGCGCCGTTGACAACATGCATTCGTATGCTCGGATCGCCCGCGCCTACGCCGACAACACCGAGCGCTTGGCCGTCGCGTTCGACAGCCTCTACGCGGGTCTTTCGGACCTGCAGAAGCAGGCCGCCGATCTACTCTTTCGCCAGCAGGCTATCGCCGCCGCTACGCCACAGCGACGGTGACGGCTTGTCTCGTTTGGCTATAGCGCGAACATAACTCCTGGATCGCTAGCTTTTCGATCCATTTGTCTTCCATCTCTGCCTCCCATGAAGTCAGGCGTCAGTCTGACGTTGTGCGCGGCCCGATGAAAGGACAAGATCCGCTTCAACCCGCCTCATCCGCGGTGGCGCATCGAGGTCTCGTCTGATTCGGGAGGAAGCGATGGCAAAGGGCATTCTGATCGCAGCAATGGATTTCTCGGCAGCACCCGAGGACGAGTTCCACGACTGGTATGACCTCGAACACGTCCCGGAGCGCCTGCGGGTGCCGGGGTTTGTCAATGCCGACCGCTGGATCGGCACGACCGAGCCGAAGGTCTCGGTGGCGCTCTACGACCTCGACAATGTCGGCGTGTTGCACAGCCAGGCCTACCTCGCGGTCGGCGGCGACAACGGGTCGCCCTGGACCAAGCGCACCGCCAAGTTCCGCAGGGGCATCCTGCGCTACGAGGGCGAGCAGCTGTTTCCGGGCGACCGAATCGCCCCGGCCGACGCCGCAGCGCTGCTGCTGATCGGCATGAACGTCGCCGCCGAGCACGAGCCCGAATTCAACGAGTGGTACAACACCGAGCACATCCCGGCCTTGGGCTCGGTATCGGGCGTATCGTGCGCCCGCCGCTACCGCGGCACCGGCGGCACCCAGCGTTATGTGGCGCTCTATCACCTGTCCTCGCCGGAGGCGATCCGCTCGGCCGAATGGCGCCAGGCCGCGGACACGCCGTGGACGCGGAAGCTGCGGCCGCATTTCCAGGACCATCTGCGGATCGAGTGCAGGCATTACCAGCGCAACTGACGCTGCCGGGCGATGCTTCGGCCGCCTTACTCTTAAATATCTCGTTCTCTTCGCCGATCCGAACGGGTATCGTCCGGTTTGGGGGAAGTCAGTGCGCCGACGGTTCGGGGGACGGGCATTATCGAGCGGCATGGCGATCGCAAAAGCCTGTCATGTCGTCGTGTATCCGATTTGTCCCGCCGATCATCGTCGCGACTTTCGCGATGCCTGTATTCGAGGCGATGGCGTGGATCCAGTCTGCCCCGTCGCGCTCCGCGATACAGCCCTTCAACACCGTTGATCGGGTGCCCAATCCATGTTCATCCGCAAGAGAACCGAGGCAGAGGACCCTAAAATGGCCGATTCGTCCGATGATCTGGGCATTCCGCTGAAACCGGCCCGTCCTACCGGGCCGGCGGCGGCGCCGCCCCGAGCCCCGACGATGCCGCCGCGCGTCCCCGAGGCGCGCCCGCCCGATTTGGGCCGCATACTGGAAGCGCAGCGCCGCGTCAGCGACCCGGCGTCCCAACCGCAGCGCAACGACGCAGAGATACGCAAGCTGATCGTCGGCCGCGAGATCACCCTCTCGGGCGAGGTCACCTCCTGCGACATGCTGATCGTCGAGGGCAGCGTCGAGGCCAACCTGACCAACTGCCGCGACGTCGATATCGCCGAAAGCGGCCTGTTCAAGGGCTCGGCGGCGATCGAGGAGGCCGAAATACGGGGCCGCTTCGAAGGGAATCTAACGGTCCGCAAGCGCCTGCTGATCAAGGCCAGTGGGCGCGTTTCGGGGACGATCCGCTACGGTCAGATCGAGATCGAGTGCGGCGGCCAGATCTCCGGCGACATCCAGGCGCAACCGCCGGCCGAGGACGCCAAGGTCACCGCAGACGCGGCGCCCGTCCGCGCCGGGTACTAAGCCGGGGCGTCGCGGGGGGATTTCCCGCGGCCGAGCCGATCGGCTCGCGGCGCAGACTTTCCCGGCGGCCTGGATTTTCTTCGACGAAGCGGCCCTCCTTGGTCGCGTGCGGGTGTGCGCGCGCCGATCGTTGCGTCGGCTGCCGTCGGCGATGCGGCCCGCGCGGCGATCATTTCCGCCGGCCCGGTCTTTGCCTCGAAACGGCAGAGATCGGCGAGGACGCAACCCGGGCATTCGGGCTTGCGCGCCTTGCAGACATAACGGCCGTGCAGGATCAGCCAGTGATGGGCGTAGCGCTTGTAGCGCGCCGGCGTGACGGCTTCGAGCTTGGTCTGGACCGCAAGCGGAGTGCGGCCCGGCGCCAACCCGGTCCGATTGGCGACGCGGAAGATATGGGTGTCGACGGCAATCGTCGGCTCGCCGAACGCGACGTTCAGCACCACGCTCGCGGTCTTATGTCCGACCCCCGGCAACGCTTCGAGGGCCGTGCGCTCACGCGGCACCTCACCGCGGTGATGCTCGATCAGGATTTGGCTCAGCGCGATCAGGTTTCGGGCCTTGGTGCGAAACAGGCCGATCGTCCGGATCAGGTCGACCACCCGGGTTTCCCCCAGCCTCAGCATCTTTTCCGGCGTATCGGCGAGCGCGAACAGTGCGGGGGTAGCCTTGTTGACGCCGACATCGGTCGCCTGAGCCGACAGGACGACGGCAACGAGCAGGGTGAACGGGTTGATGAATTCGAGTTCGGTCCGGGGGATTGGCCGCGTCTCTTCCAGCCGCCGATAGAGTTCGCCGATTTCGCGTTTGGCAAAGGATCGCATCAGCCGCGAGTGTAACGGCGACCGGGTTCGGCGACAAACAGCTTGGCTGCGTGGCCGTCCCTTTGCGCGGCGGCCCGCCCCCGGTATGCTCGCTCTATATGACCGCCAGCAGCCCATTTGCCGCGACGCCGGCGCCGCTCGGTCGCCTGATCTTCGAGCGGGTGTTGCTGCCGCACCGCAGCCTTCCGCCGCGCGGTTTTCGCATTCTGATGCTGGTTCTCGGCCTGATCAGCGTCGTCGTCGGCGTTGCCTTCGTTTCGTTCGGCGCCTGGCCGGTGGTCGGTTTTTTCGGTCTCGACGTGGCTCTCGTCTATGCCGCTTTCCGGCTCAATTACCGCAGCGCCCGCTGTCGCGAGACCATCCGCCTCGCCGACGATGTCTTTACCGTCGAGCGGGTCAGCGCCCGCGGCGAGCGTCGGGTCTGGCGGTTTCAGCCCTTCTGGTTGCGGGTGGTGCTCGACGAGCAAGTCGGCCATTCGAACCGTCTCGTCGTCGGATCGCACGGCCGGTCCGTGGCGATCGCCGATTTCCTGGCGCCGGCCGCCCGACGCGACCTCGCCATGACGATCGGCGAGGCGCTCCGGCACTGGCGCCGTTCGTTCCACTTCGCACCGGCGCCCGAACGACCGCCCGGATCGTCGCCGGCATAATCCGAAGCGTAGTCGGGTGGGCGGGTGCGGCGGCTCAGAGACCGAGCACGTCGTCGAGGCCGTAGAGGCCGGGCGGGCGGCCGATCACCCACAGCGCGGCGCGTACCGCGCCCTTGGCGAACACCGCGCGGCTCGTCGTGCGGTGGCCCAGTTCGAGACGCTCTCCCGCACCGGCAAAGATCACGTGATGGTCGCCGACGGCATCGCCCCCGCGAAGCGCGGCAAAGCCGATGGCGCCGACCCCGCGCGGCCCGGTAATGCCGTCGCGACCGCGCTGCTCGACCGCTTCCAGCGTCGTGGCCCGACCCGCCGCGGCAGCGCGGCCGAGGGCAAGAGCGGTGCCGGACGGGGCGTCGACTTTCCCCCGATGGTGCATTTCGAGGATCTCGATGTCCCAATCGGGGCCGAGCCGGCGCGCCGTCTCTTCTACGACGTGCAGCAATATATTGATCCCAAGGCTCATATTGGGCGCCCAGACGATCGGGATGCGCTGCGCCGCCAGCCGTACGACGTCGCCCTGCTCGGTCGACAGACCGGTTGTGCCGATCACCATCGGCTTGCCGATCGTGGCGGCGAGCGCGGCATGTTCGGCGGTGGCCGCCGGCGAGGTGAACTCCAGGACCACATCGCTGTCTCGGATCAGCTTGTCGACGGCCTCGCCGATCGGAACCCCTATCCGCCCGACCCCGGCGAGTTCGCCGATGTCCTGGTTGACGTAGCCGCTGCCGGGCGCCTCGCTGCCGCCGGCGACGGCGCAATCTTTTGTTGCCGAGATCTCGGCGACCAGCATCCTGCCCATCCGACCGCCGCAGCCGACGACGCCCATTCTGGTCCTGGCCATGCTCCGCCTCCGGGGTTGTCGATGCCGGAACGGTTACCGATCGCCCGCGAAAAGACAAGCGCGAGCGGTTTTCTCGATCACGGTTTTCCGTTACACGGAGAGGGCATGGCCCTGCTGCGTTCCGTCGCCACGGTCGGTTCCTTTACGCTCGCCAGCCGGGTCTGCGGCTTTGTCCGCGATGTCCTGACTGCGGCGCTGCTCGGCGCCGGCCCGGTCGCCGACGCGTTCTTCGTGGCCTTGCGCCTGCCGAACCTGTTTCGCAGCCTGTTTGCCGAGGGCGCGTTCAGCGCCGCCTTTGTGCCGCTCTTCGCCGGCACCGTGGCGGAGCACGGCAAGGAGGCGGCGCGGATCTTCGCCGAGGATGCGCTGGCTGTGCTGCTGACGGCGCTGCTGGCCTTCGTGCTGCTCGGCGAAATCTTCATGCCGACGGTGATGAGGGCGATCGCCCCCGGGTTCGCCGACGACCCCGAAAAGTTCGGCCTCGCCGTCGGGCTGTCGCGCATCACCTTCCCTTATCTGCTGTTCATCGCCCTCGTAGCGCTGCAAGGGGGCGTGCTGAATTCGGTCGACCGCTTCGCTGCCGCGGCTGGAACGCCGATCCTGCTCAATCTTTTTCTGATTGCCGCGCTGGTGATGACCAAGCGGTTCGGCTGGCATGACGGCCGGGCGCTCGCCTGGGCGGTCAGCGCTGCCGGGCTGGCGCAGTTCCTGTGGTTGATGTTTTGCTGCGCCGGCGCTGGGCTGGCTTTGCGGCTGCCGGCGCCGCGGCTGACGCCGGGCGTGCTCCGCACCCTCAAAGTGATGGGTCCGGGCGTTCTCGGCGCCGGCGTCACTCAACTGAACCTCCTGATCTCGACCGCCCTTGCCTCGGTGCTCGCAAGCGGGTCGGTCTCCTACCTCTATTACGCCGACCGCCTCAACCAATTGCCGCTCGGCGTCGTCGGCATCGCCGTCGGCACCGCCATCCTGCCGCCATTGTCGCGCCAGTTGCGGCAGGGCGATCTCGATGCCGCAGTCGCCACCCAGAACCGCGGGCTGGAACTGGCATTGCTGTTGACCCTGCCGGCGGCAATCGCTCTTGCCGCATTGGCGACGCCGATCCTGGCCGTCCTGTTTCAGCGCGGCGCGTTTGGCCCGGCCGACACCGCGGCGACCGCCAAAGCCCTTGCGGCCTATGCCGCAGGACTGCCGGCCTTTGTTCTGGTCAAGGTCCTGGCGCCCGCGTTTTTTGCCCGCCACGACACCGCGACCCCGGTCAAGATCGCGATCGGGGCGATGACGGTCAATCTCGCTCTGACCCTGGTGTTGATGCAGTTTCTGGCGCATGTCGGGATCGCCCTGGCGACGAGCGTGGCCGGTTGGGTCAACGCGCTGAGCCTGCTGGCGGTGCTGACCCGTCGCCGGCATTTCCGCTTTGACCGGCGAGCACGGCGTAATCTGCCGCGCATCGCGCTGGCGGCGCTCGTGATGGGGGCCGTGCTGATGATGCTGCGCGTCGCCGCCGCCCCGATGACGGCCGGGCCGTTGCCGGTGCGACTGGGCATGCTCGCCGGTCTGGTCGGCGGCGGGGCGGCGGTGTTTACGCTGTTGGCCTTGGCGCTCGGGATCGCCGATTGGCGCCTCCTTTTGGCGCGGTTGCGGCGGCGTCCGGCTTGACCGGCGGCGCAGGGCCGGGATAACAGGCGCGATGAACCGAATCTTTTCCGGCATTCAGCCGACCGGCAATTTGCATCTCGGGAATTATCTCGGCGCGATCCGCAACTGGGTTGCGCTGCAACGGGATTACGAGTGCATCTTTTGCATCGTCGACCTGCATGCGCTGACCCAGCCGCAGGACCCGGCCGAATTGCGGGCCAGCACGCGCGAGGTGACGGCGGCCTATATCGCCTCCGGCATCGACCCTGAGCGCTGCACGATCTTCAACCAGAGCATGGTCCCCGCCCATGCCGAACTCGCCTGGCTGCTCGGCTGCCTGACCCCGCTCGGCTGGCTCAACCGGATGACGCAGTTCAAGGAAAAGGCCGGCAAGCAGCGGGAAATGGCGGGGCTGGGGCTCTTCGCCTATCCGGTGCTGATGGCGGCCGACATCCTCGTCTACAAGGCTACGCACGTACCGGTCGGCGAGGACCAGAAGCAGCATCTCGAACTGTCGCGCGATATCGCCGGGGCATTCAACCGGCGTTACGAGCGCGATTTTTTTCCGCTGCCCGAGCCGCAGATCTTCGGCACGGCGACGCGGGTGATGAGCCTGCGCGACGGCGCGAAAAAGATGTCGAAATCGGACGGTTCGGACTATTCGCGCATCAACATGACCGACACCGCCGATATGATCGCGCTGAAGATCCGCCGGGCGAAGACCGATCCCGAGCTGCTGCCCGACACTCTTACCGAACTCGAAAAACGGGCCGAAGCCGACAATCTGATCGGCATCTACGGCGCCCTCGCCGGGATGTCGCGAGAGGCGGCGCTTGCCCGCTTTGCCGGGCACAGCTTTTCGTTCTTCAAGGATGCGCTGGTCGAGATCGCCGTCGAGATCCTCGGCCGTGTCGGCGTCGAAATGAGCCGGCTGATGGCGGATCCCGGCTATATCGACCGGGTCCTGCGCCGCGGCGCCGAGCGCGCACATGCGATCGCCGACCCGATCCTGCGCGAGGTGAAGGAGATCAGCGGGCTGCTGCGCCCCTAAGCTTCGTCGGGACGAAAGCTGCGCACGGCTTGATTAAGCGCACCACCCCCCCAAGGTAAGAACCTGCCCCAATCGCAGAATCGACGCACTTTTCCCCCTTTAGCGGAGCCAGCGATGTTCATCCAGACCGAGCAGACGCCGAACCCGACAACGCTCAAATTCCTCCCCGGATGCACGGTTATGACCACGGGCACCGCGAATTTCCCCGATATGGCGGCAGCCGAACGCTCGCCGCTGGCCATGCGGCTGTTTCAGTTGCCGGAAGTCGCCGGGGTGTTTCTCGGCGCTGATTTCATCACCGTAACCAAAAGCGCCGATAGCGACTGGTATCAGCTGAAACCGGCTGTTCTCGCTGCACTGATGGAGCATTTCACCGCAGGCCAGCCGGTATTGCTGGCCGGCCCCGGCGACCAGATGCCGGCCGCCGGCGACGCGGAAGACGATGAGATCGTCTCGCAGATCAAGGAACTGCTCGAGACCCGCGTACGCCCGGCTGTAGCCCAGGATGGCGGCGACATCATCTTCGAAGATTTCGAGGACGGGGTGGTCTATCTTCACATGCAGGGTTCCTGCTCGGGTTGTCCGAGTTCGACCGCGACCCTGAAGGCCGGGATCGAAAACATGCTGCGCCACTACATCCCCGAGGTGGTCGAGGTGCGCGCAGTCTGAACCCGGCTGAGAGGGCGCCGGGCCGCGGCGCCGACCCGGTTATCCTCGCGATCGATTCGGCGGGGTCGGGATGTTCCGTCGCCGTCTCCGCTGGCGGCGAGCCGTTGTCGTTGCGCGCCGCGGATATGACCCATGGTCAGGCCGAAGCGCTGCTGCCGATGGTCGATGCGGCAATGCGCGATGCGTCGCTGCCGGTGTCGGCTCTCGACCTGATCGCGGCGACGGTCGGACCCGGCAGCTTCACCGGGATCCGGGTAGGACTCGCCGCCGCGAGGGGCGTCGCACTGGCCGCGGGAATACCGCTGCTGGGGGTGACCGGTTTCGAGGCTGTCGCCGCCGCTGCCGAGCGCGGCGGCTCGCAGAAAGTCGAGGCTGAGCACGACCGGGGCGGCCCTGTCCTCCTCGTGGTGCTGGAAAGTCGGCGCACGGACCTCTATCTGCAGTTTTTTGATCGCAGGGTATTCTCCGACGATCGGCGCCGGCCGCTCGGCGAACCGGCAGCGGTGATGCCGGACGCACTCGCCGAGCGGGTGCAGCGGATTGCCGGCTGCGACCCGATGCTGATCGCGGGGGACGCGGCATACCGTGCCGCCGCCGCGCTGGGGCGACGCCCGTGCACCGCGGTCGTCGAAGATCTGCCGGCTGTAGCGATGGGTGTCGCGCGGGCGGCGCTGCGCCTCTGGCAGGCGGGTCGGATCGGGCGAGCGAGCCCGGTCTATCTGCGCCCGCCGGATGTGACCTTGGCGCCCCGGCCGGCGGGCCCGGCGCCCCATGACCCACCGTCTTGAGCCGCTGACCCCGGCCGCCTGCTCGCTGGCGACGCCGCTGTCAGTGCTGCATGCAAGCTGCTTCCCACAGGATCCGTGGGACCCGAAGGCAGTCTGCGAAATTATCCGGATGCCCGGGTTCTTCGGGCGGATCGCCTGGGAGACCGGCGACCCGGTCGGCTTCGCCCTGGCGATCGGCCTCGGCGGCGAATGCGAGGTCGTAGCACTGGGAGTCGCACCGGAGCGGCGGCAGGCCGGGATGGGAACGATCCTTCTCAAGTCGATTTGTACCGAATCCCGCAACATCGGCGCCCGCAGCGTCGTGCTCGAAGTCGCTGCGGACAACGTCGCGGCCCGCGCGCTCTACGCCCGAAACGGGTTCGTTCAGACCGGCCGACGGCGCAATTACTATCGGCGGAGAGGGACGTCGATCGACGCCCTGGTGCTGCGCCTGACATTTCCGGCCGCGCCGCTTCCGCGTTGAATTGGCCGGCGCGGACGCGTTGTCTTTCGCCGTGTTTCCAGTCGAGATCGAATTCGTTTGCCTGCGCCCGGACTGCCAAAAAACGGCGATTAACCGGATTGCCTCGTCGGCGATTGTTACTTATATTTGGTGAACAGACGTTATGGTGGGGCCATTGTCATGAACAACTCTGACCAAGGTAGCGACTTGCTGGCGCTGACGACGGAAATCGTCGCGGCGCATGTCTCCAACAATACGGTGTCGGTGGGAGATCTGCCGCAGCTGATCAACCAAGTGTACCATTCCTTGGCCAATATCGGCAGCGTACCGAGCGCGCCGGCCGAGCGGCCGCAGCCGGCAGTCCCGATCAAGAAATCGGTGCATCCGGACTTTATTGTCTGCCTGGAAGACGGCAAAAAGCTGAAGATGCTGAAGCGTCACCTGAAGACCGCCTACAACATGACCCCCGAGACCTACCGCGAGCGATGGGGGCTGGGCTCCGAGTATCCGATGGTCGCGCCCAATTACGCGCGCCAGCGCAGCCGGCTCGCCAAAGAAATCGGCCTCGGCACGCGCGCCCGGCGACCGGTCGCCTGAGCGGGTCCGCTGCGGGCGGCCGTAGGGCGGCCAGGCTCGCCGGTGAGGCCGGTCGTAGCGACGCGCGATTTGTTGGGTTATAGTGCCTCGGAGGAGCCCCGCGACGACGGAGAGGCGATGATCTCGCGGCTTGAGCAGCTCTGCCTCGACAAGGGGCTCAAGATGACGGAACAGCGCCGGGTGATCGCCCGCGTCCTGTCCAATTCGGCCGATCACCCCGATGTCGAGCAGGTCTACCGCAGAGCAACCGCGATCGACGCGCACATCAGCATTGCCACCGTCTATCGCACGGTCCGGCTGTTCGAAGAGGCAAGCATTCTGGCACGCCACGATTTCGGCGACGGCCGCTCTCGCTACGAGGAGATGCCCAGCGACCATCACGATCACTTGATCGACCTGCAGTCGGGGCGGGTGGTCGAGTTTCGCAATGAGGAGATAGAGAAGCTGCAACGAGCCGTGGCGGTTCAGCTCGGCTACGATCTCGTCGGACATCGGCTCGAACTCTATGCCGTGCCGCGCGACCGCAAACCCAGGCCCGGCGACGAATGAGGCTGCAGCTTCCGTTCGGAGTTTTGGCGCCGCCGCGGTTACTCCCAAATTTCGGGGCCGACCCCGCGAAGTCCAACGCACCCGGTTAGCAGCGTGATCGTAAGCCTCGACAAGGCGCCCGCCTCTTCGATCGGGGGCACGATGCCGGGAACCGGCGGGCGACTCGTGAATATCTCGTCGGGTCGGCTGCAGGTTCGGCTGGCGGAAACCGTAGCCGATGTCGAGGCGGCACAGGCGCTGCGCTATCGAGTCTTCTTTGAAGCTCTGGGTGCCCGCGCGCCGGGTGGGGCGTTGCGACGCCGCGACGCCGATCGCTTCGACGGCAATTGCGATCATCTGCTCGTCGTCGACCGCGGCCGAGGTGCGGTGGTCGGCACTTACCGACTGATCCGGCGCGAGGCCGCCCAACGGCTCGGCGCATTTTATTCGGCGGCTGAATATGACATCGCCGCACTGGAGGCATATCCGGGGGAGATCCTCGAGCTCGGCCGTTCCTGCGTCGACGCCGCCTATCGCCAGCGGCCGACGATCCAGCTATTATGGGGCGGTATCGCGGCCTATGTCTTCCATTACGGCATCACGCTGATGTTCGGCTGCGCCAGCCTGCCCGGGACCGACCCCAACGCCCTGGCAACGCCGCTCTCCTATCTTTACCACTACCATCTTGCCCCGCCGGCGCTGCGCCCGAAAGCGCTTGCCGAACGCCGTGTCGACATGTGCCGCCTGGCTGCCGGAGCGATCGACCCGGGCCGGGCGCTCGCGGCTCTGCCGCCCTTGATCAAGGGATATCTGCGCCTCGGCGGATTTATCGGCGACGGGGCCGTGATCGACGAGCCGTTCAACACCACGGACGTCTGCGTGGTGGTCAAGACCGACCTCGTGACCCAGAAATATTCGCGCCATTACGGGCGTCAATTCGGCGAGAGCCCGATAACAGCCGATTGCGGCGGCGTGACCGAATGGGCTCGGTGACGTTAAGGATCACGCGTCTTTGCCTCTATCTCGCCTGGACCGCAAGCCTGATGCCGGTGCAGGCGGTGGGCCTCGCCTTCCGCTGCCGTTGGTCGGTGACATTGCCCTGCCTCTACCACCGCCAGTGCTGCCGTTTCCTCGGGATTCGCGTGCGCTCGGTCGGTATGCCGACACTGGAACGCCCGGCGTTGTTCGCGTCGAACCACATCTCCTATGCCGACATCGCCGTGCTCGGCTCGCTGATCCCCGGCTCGTTCATCGCCAAAGCCGAAGTCGCCGACTGGCCGTTTTTTGGCTGGCTCGCCAAACTCCAGCGGACCGTCTTTGTCGACCGGCGGATCCGCAACGCGCGGGAGCAGCGTGACGCGGTGACCCGAAGGCTGGAGGCCGGCGACGCGTTGATCCTGTTTCCTGAAGCAACCAGCAGCGACGGCAGTCGCGTGCTGCCGTTCAAGAGCGCCCTGTTCGCCGCGCTCGAAAGCAAAGAGCTCGCGGCGCCGGTCGTCGTTCAGCCGGTGTCGATCGCCTATACGCGGCTCGACGGCATTCCGCTCGGACGTCTCTGCCGTCCGTTCTTCGCCTGGTATGGCGCGGCCGATCTGGCGCCGCATCTGTGGAACATGATCGGCCTCGGCATCGTCGAGGTAGTGATCGAGTTTCACCCGCCGACGTATCTCGCCGATTTTGCGTCGCGCAAGGCGCTCTGCGGATATTGCCATGCGCGGATCGCCGGCGGGCTCGCCGCAGCCAATGCCGGCCGGCCGCAGCCGATGCCTGCGCCGCCCCCGGCTGCCGCCTCGCCGATCGCTGGGGCGGCGGCCCGGTGAGAACGTCCGATCCATATTCGGAAGGGTGGGTCCCTTGAGCAAAAGCGTCTTTATTGCGACCTATGGCTGCCAGATGAATGTCTACGATTCGGCGCGCATGCTCGAATTGCTGGCGCCCCTCGGCTTTGTTCAGTCGAGCGCGCCGGACGACGCCGACCTGGTGATCCTGAACACCTGCCACATTCGTGAAAAGGCGCAGGAAAAGGTGTTTTCCGAACTCGGCAAGCTGCGCCGATTGAAGACGCGCAAGGCCGATCGCGGCGTCACGATGACGATCGCCGTGGCCGGCTGCGTCGCCCAGGCCGAGGGTGCCGAGATCAAGCGCCGAGCGCCGTTTGTCGATCTCGTCTTTGGCCCGCAAAGCTATCACCGCCTGCCCGATCTTTTGGCGCGCCTCGACGTTGCCGGTGGCGGCGTCGATACCAGTTTTCCGGTCGAACCCAAATTCGACTCGTTGCCCGAGCGGCGGATGGCGTCGGGGGTCAGCGCTTTCGTCACCGTGCAGGAGGGATGCGATAAGTTCTGCACCTTTTGCGTCGTGCCCTATACGCGGGGCGCCGAATATTCGCGCCCAGTCGCGCAGGTCCGGGCCGAGGTGCGTCAACTCGTCGCCGCGGGAGCGCGCGAGATCACGTTGCTCGGCCAGAACGTCAACGCCTACCACGGCGACGGCCCTGACGGGCGGCAATGGGGACTCGGCCGTCTGATCCGCAGCCTCGCCGAGGAGCCCCGGCTCGAGCGCATCCGTTACACGACGTCGCACCCGCGCGATGTCGATGACGGGCTGATCGCCGCCCATCGAGACGTGCCGCAGTTGATGCCCTTTGTGCACCTGCCGGTGCAGAGCGGCAGCGACCGGGTCCTCGCGGCGATGAACCGGCGGCACACCGCCGACGACTATCGGCAGGTGGTCGACCGGTTGCGCTCGGCCCGGCCCGACCTGGCATTGTCGACCGATCTGATCGTCGGTTTTCCGGGAGAGACCGACGCGGATTTCCAGGCGACGCTCGACCTCGTCGGCGAAATCGGCTTTGCCCAGGCGTTTTCGTTCAAATATTCGCCTCGGCCCGGCACTCCCGCGGCATCGGCCGCCGGTCAGCTGGCAGAGCGGGTGAAGTCGCAACGGCTGACTGAACTGCACGCGCTGCTGGCGCAGCAGCAGCGCGGCTTCAACGATGCCTGGGTCGGGCGAATCCTGCCGGTGCTGTTCGAAAAGGCGGGACGGTACGAGGGCCAATTGACCGGGCGCAGCCCCTATCTGCAAAGCGTCCACGCAGCCGCCGATCGGGACCGCATCGGCACAGTCCTGCCGATCATGATTTCCGGCGTCGACGCCAATAGCCTTTCCGGGATTCTAAAGGAGGCTTCGACGCCATGAGCGCGCTCTCCCCCGAAACCATCGGCGAGGCGGGCGAAGGGCGCACTCAACTCAAATTCGACGATAATCTGCTGCTGCCGGTGCTGTTTGGCGAACGGGATCAGCACCTCGATCGGGTCGAGCGGCGTCTCGGCGTCTCGATCGTCACCCGCGGCAATCGGTTGGCGATCTCAGGCCCGGCTTCGGCGACCGAGGCTGCCCGCCTGGCGATCTCCCGGCTCTACGACCGGTTGAAGCGCGGGCAGGAAATCGACATGCCGGCGGTCGAGGCGGCGATCCGGCTCGCCGAGGCGGAGATCGGCGACAGCAGCTTGAACCTCTGGCGGGAGGATGCCGGGTTTCGCACCCGAAAACGCCGCATCGCCGCTCGCTCGGCGGGGCAAGCCGCCTATATCAAAGCGTTGCGAGACAACGAACTGGTCTTTGCGCTGGGGCCGGCCGGGACGGGCAAGACCTATCTGGCGGTCGCCGCCGCGGTCGACCTGCTGATGACCGGGAAGGTCGAGCGCATCATCCTGTCCCGGCCCGCCATCGAAGCCGGCGAGCGCTTGGGCTTTCTTCCCGGCGATTTGCGCGACAAGATCGATCCTTATCTGCGGCCGATTTTCGATGCGCTCAACGACATGCTGCCGGCCGACCAACTCGCCAGGCGGCTCGGCACCGGCGAGATCGAGGTGGCGCCGATCGCCTTCATGCGCGGGCGCACCCTGTCTCGCGCCTTTGTGATCCTGGACGAGGCTCAGAATACGACAGGGGTGCAGATGAAGATGTTTCTGACCCGGCTGGGCGAGGGCTCGCACATGGTCGTAACCGGCGACCCGACCCAGATCGACTTGCCTGCCGGTGTGCATTCCGGCCTCGCCGAGGCACTCGAAACACTGAGCGGCGTCGACGGGATCGCTACGGTGCGGTTCACAGATAGAGATGTAGTCCGGCACGATCTGGTCGCCCGCATCGTGCGGGCGTACGAGGCGCGCGACCCAGCCGCTCGCGAAACGCAAAAAGACCAGGCGTAAATGGCGAGGAGCGACGTGATCCCTGCCGGCATTTCGATCAAGGTCGCCGCGCCTTGCGCCGGTTGGGGCGTGGCTTGTCCGCAAGCCGAACAGTACGCCCGTCTCGCCGGCCGTCTCGCCCTCGTCCGCGGCATGGCGGCAGCGCGGCTGTCTTTGCGCCGGCCCGAGCTTGGCATTCGTCTGACGGATGACGCCAGCCAACGGCGTCTCAATCGCGATTACCGCGGCCTCGACAGGCCCACCAATGTTCTGGCGTTTTCAGCCTGGGAGCCGGGCGAACAGGTGCCCCCCGAGGCGCCGCTGCTGATCGGCGACGTCGTGCTCGCGTTTGAGACCGTCGCCGGCGAGGCGGCAGAGCAGGGCAAGCCGCTCGCCGACCATCTCCGTCACCTGACCGTGCACGGCGTCCTCCACCTGCTCGGTTACGAGCATCGCACCCCGGCCGAGGCGACGGCGATGGAAACCTTGGAAACCGCCATATTGGAAGTTTTGGGGGTGCCGGACCCGTATCGCGATATTATGTAAAGTTTTCCAATGCCCGACCCCGAGCCGACGCCAAGCGGCCAGCCTGAGCAAGATCGGCCGTTCGCGCGCCTGCGCCACCTTCTGCGGTTGCTTCGAAGGCCGCGCAACGGCAACTCGCTGCGCGAGACCATCGACGAAATGATCGAAGACGAACTCCCCTCTGAGGATTCGCGCGATCTGACCGCCGATGAACGCGTGCTGATCGGCAATGTCTTGAAGGTCCACGACCAGACCGCCGCCGATGTCATGGTGCCGCGAGTCGATATCGTCGCCCTCGATGTCGAGACGCCCTTTGCCAAGGTTGTCGAAGCCATGGTCGAGCAAGGCCATTCGCGCGTTCCGGTCTATCGCGACACGCTCGACGATGTGATCGGCTTTATCCACGTCAAGGATGTCCTCGCCCCGGTCGCCGAGCGGCGCGATACCAAACTTGTGCCGATCCTGCGCAAAGTGCTGTTCGTGGCGCCGTCGGTGCCGATCCTCGATCTGCTCGTGCAGATGCGGCAGGCGCACACCCATATCGCGATGGTGGTAGACGAATTCGGCGGCATCGACGGGCTGGTGACGATCGAGGATCTGATCGAAGAAATCGTCGGCGAGATCGAGGACGAGCATGATGTGGCCGATGGGCCGAGCCTGACCGAGCGCGCCGACGGCACGCTTATCGCGGCGGCGCGCACCTCGATCGGCGCGCTCGAGGAGCGGCTGGGACTTCGGTTGCGCCCGGTCGGAGATCAGGAGGAAATAGAGACTCTCGGTGGGCTCGTCTCCGCGCTGGCGGGCCGGGTGCCGAAGCGCGGCGAGGTGATCCCACACCCCTCGGGGCTGGAATTCGAAGTCCTCGACGGCGATCCGCGCCGCATCCAGCGGCTGCGCATCAGGAGCTTGCCGGCCGCCGGTGCGAAGAAGGGCGCAGGCGGTGCCTGAGGTCTCGGTTTTGCGGGTTCGGTCGGGCGCGCGGGTCGAGACGCCGCTGTGCCGGCTGGCGGCCAGGTTAGCCCACCTCTCCGGCTGGCGGCGCTATGGGCTCGCCTTTCTGCTCGGCGTCGCCACTGTGGCGAGCCTCCCGCCGATGGATATGACGCCGATCCTGGTCGCAACGTTTCCGGGGCTGTTGTGGCTCGACGACGGCAGTGCCGGACCAGGAGCTTCCTTCCGGCTTGGCTATTGCTTTGGTTGCGGCTTCTTTATCGCCGGCCTTTATTGGATCGCCGGGGCCTTGTTTGTCGACATCGCCGATTTCTGGTGGCTGGTGCCGCCGGCGGTCGTGGGACTGCCGGCCCTCCTTGCGCTCTACATCGGCCTCGCATTGCTCGTCACGCATCTCGCCGCCAGACATTGGCGTCTGCCGCCGCCGGCTCGGGTGTTCGCCTTTGCGCTCGCCTGGACCGCGGCCGAATGGGTACGCGGTCACGCCTTCACCGGATTCCCGTGGAACCTGATCGGCTATGCCTGGTCGGGCGGGTTTCCGGGGGCGATCGCCGTGTTGCAGAGCGTCGCCTGGATCGGCATATACGGCCTCGGGTTTTTGACGGTCCTGGCCGCTTCCTTGCCGGCGCTGCTCGGGTCGCCGAGTTTAGCCCCGCTCTCGCCGGGCCGACGCCTGGCGCCGGCGATCGGGGCAGTGCTGCTGATCCTGGCGCCGGCGAGCTTGGGCGCGATACGGCTCGAAACATCCCCGGCGGCCAGCAGCGGGATCTGGCTGCGCATCGTCCAGCCCTCGACACCACAAAGCCTGAAATGGGCCCCCGGCGCCGCGACGACGAATTTCCAGCGGCTTCTGCTGCTCAGCTCGGCGGCGGCGGCCCGCCCGATAGCCGCGGTATTGTGGCCCGAAGCGGCGGTGCCGTTTTTCCTCGGTCGCGATTTACCGGCGCGCATGGCGATTGCCGCGATAGCCCCCGAGCACGGCTACGTCATCACCGGCGCGTTGCGGGCGAACCCGCCGCCGGGCCCCGTCGAACAGGTATGGAACAGCCTCGAAGCGCTAAACGCAGATGCTGCAATCGTCGCCCGCTACGATAAGGCGCATCTCGTTCCGTTCGGCGAATATGTGCCGTTTCGCAAGTTCCTGCCGTTCAAAAAGATCACCGCCGGCACGCTCGATCTGAGCGCCGGCCGCGGTCCCCGCACGATGCGGCTGCCGGGGCTTCCGGCCTTTGCTCCACTGATCTGCTACGAGGTGATCTTCCCGGGCGCCGTCGTCGACGATGCGGCGCGTCCGAGCTGGATGCTGAACCTCACCGACGACGCGTGGTATGGGCGCAGCTCGGGCCCGTTTCAGCATTTCGCGATCGCCCGCACCCGCGCCGTGGAGGAGGGGCTGCCGCTCGTTCGCGTCGCCAACAACGGGGTAAGCGGGGTGATCGACGCGAACGGGCGGGTTCCGGCCCGTGTCAACCTCGACGCAATCGGCCATGCGGATGTCGAACTGCCCGCGGCGGGGCAGCCTACGCTGTTCGCCAGGGCCGGCGGCTGGATGCTGCTCGCAACTCTGTTTCTCGGGGCAATGCCTGTGTTATTCCGTCTCCGCTGAGGATAAATACATCACTCAGGTTGTGGCCGCCTATTCAAGGTTGAAACATTTTGTTGACCACATACGAAGACATGTCCTATAAAAATCCCTGACTTGCACTCGGAAAGCGACCGATCGACGATGGCGATGCAGCAACAGGTCCGGCGGCCAGGCCGGCAAAAGGGCGACAAGCCAAACCCGATCGACGTCCATGTCGGCTCGCGGGTGCGCTTGCGCCGCAATATGCTCGGCCTCAGTCAGGAGAAGCTCGGCGAGGCAATCGGTCTGACCTTTCAGCAGGTGCAGAAATACGAACGCGGCGCCAACCGGATCGGCGCGAGCCGGCTGCATGATCTAAGCCGCGTTCTCGACGTCCCGGTCTCGTTCTTTTTCGACGATATGGATCCGGTTCGCGCGCCGGCCATTCCCGCCGGTTTTGCCGAACCCGCGGCCGAGAGCTTCGAACTCCGATCCATTGCGCAAGCGCGAGACCGTCGAATTGGTCACCGCCTATTACCGGATCGACGATACGGTCGTCCGCCGCCGCCTGTTCGAACTCGCCAAAGCACTGGCGTTGAGCGGGGAGCGGCCCTCCGAGAAATAGCTGCCTCCGGCACGGTGTCGCGGTCTCGAAAATCCTGCTTGACGGTCGACCCGCGAGACTGCACCAACAAGCGGCGCCTCTCCCGGTCGTCTTGCGGATTTAAGAAAGGGCAGCCCCTTGGCCAAACGCGATTTTGTCTTCACCAGCGAGTCGGTGTCCGAAGGCCACCCCGACAAAATTTGCGACCGCATTTCCGATGCGATCGTCGACACTTTTCTTGCCGCCGAACCTCAGGCGCGCTGCGGCGTCGAGACCCTGGCTACGACCAATCGGGTAGTTCTCGCGGGCGAGGTGCGCGGCCCCGCCGCGATCACCCATGACCGGTTGATCGCGGTGGCGCGTCAGGCGATCCGCGATATAGGCTATGAGCAGGATAATTTTCATTGGCAGACGGCCGATGTCACCTGCCATATCCACAGCCAATCGGCCAATATAGCGCAGGGGGTCGATGCGTCCGGCAACAAGGACGAGGGCGCCGGCGATCAGGGTATGATGTTCGGCTACGCCTGCACCGAGACGCCGGAGTTCATGCCCGCGCCGATCTTCTACGCCCACGCCGTGCTGCGCGCCCTGTCGGAAGCGCGCCATGCCGGAACAACCCCGCTGCTCGGCCCCGACTCGAAGAGCCAAATTACGTTGCAATATGTCAACGGCAAGCCGGTCCGGGCAACCAAGGTCGTCGTCTCGATCCAACACTCGGACAAGATCGATCAGCACGAGGTGCGCGAGATAGTGCGGCCCTATGTCGTCGCCACCCTGCCCGAGGGCTGGATGTGCGACGAGGCAGATTTTCTCGTCAACCCGACTGGGCTGTTTGTGATCGGCGGCCCCGACGGCGATGCCGGGGTCACCGGCCGCAAGATCATCGTCGACACTTATGGCGGGGCGGCACCCCACGGCGGCGGCGCTTTTTCAGGCAAGGATCCGACCAAGGTCGACCGCTCGGCCGCCTACGCCGCACGCTACCTGGCCAAGAACGTGGTCGGCGCCGGGTTGGCCGAGCGCTGCACGATCCAGATCGCCTACGCGATCGGCGTGGCGAAGCCGCTGTCGTTCTATGTCGACACCGAAGGCGGGATCGACGAGATCAAACTCGCCCGGTTGCTGCAGGAACTGGTCGATCTGTCGCCGCGCGGCATCCGTACCCATTTGGGCCTGAACCGGCCGATCTATACCAAGACCTCGGCCTATGGTCATTTCGGCCGGGCGCCGGAAGCCGATGGCGGTTTCTCGTGGGAAAGGTTGGATCTCGCCGACGAGTTGCGGCGCGCGTTTTAATCTTCTGTGAATCACGAGGTTGCCGAGTGCCGGCCGGTCTTCGGCCGCCGGCGGGGCCGGGCGCTGCGCCCCGGCAGGCAGGCGCTGATCGACGAATTGCTGCCGAGCCTGGCGGTATCCGTGCCGCCATCCGGCCAGATCGATCCGTTTGCGCTGTGTGGCGCGGCGGCGCGCGAGGTTTGGCTCGAGATCGGTTTTGGCGCCGGCGAGCACCTCGCCGCGCAAGCCGCTCGGCACGGCGAGACCGTTTTGCTCGGCTGTGAGGTATTCGAGAACGGAATCGCCCGATTGCTTTCCGAGATCGAGCGTTTTCGTCTCGGCAATGTCCGCATCTTTGCCGACGACGCGCGGCTGCTGATTGCGGCCCTGCCGCCGGCATCGATCGCTCGCGTCTTTATCCTGTTTCCCGACCCCTGGCCAAAACGGCGCCATCATCAGCGCCGGATCGTGTCGCGCGAGACGCTGGACCGGCTCGCCGAGATCATGATCGGCGGCGCCGAACTGCGGCTTGCGACCGATCATTGCGGCTATTTGTCCTGGATGCTCGAGCGGCTTACGGACCATCGGGCCTTCGAGTGGTTGGCCCGCCGTCCTGCCGACTGGCGCGACCGCTGCGAAGACTGGCCGCCGACGCGTTACGAGGAGAAAGCGCGTACCGTTGGGCGAGCGCCCTACTTTCTACGCTTTCGGCGCCGGATCGACCGCCCTCGCGATTTTGCGGTCGACCCCGACCGTTGAGGCGCTGAAGCGCGACCCGGAAAAAGCGCAGTTCGGTTTAAGCCCGTCAGGCTTTGGCTTGTTCTCGACGAACCGCCAAATCTTTGTCGAGTTTTCGACGCTGCCGATGAAATCGCCTCGCCGGCTGCCCACTCTGAAAAAACCGAATTGAAGAGCCGCGAATTTCCTCAGATGTCGGCGGGACGGAGGGGCAGAGGCTGGCCGTCGAGGCCGTCGGCGGCCAACCCGAGATGCCGCAGGACCGTCGGCGCAATGTCGATCAGCGACGATGGGCCGTGGCGGGCGCCGGCGGCAAAGCCGCCGCCGGAAATGAACAGAAACGGGCTCTGTTCATTCCGGCCGAGCCCGCCATGCTGGCCAAAGCCGCTGAAATCCCTGGGTGGCCCGGCCTCGACCAGCAGAACGTCGAGGACGATATGACTGTGACCCGAGACGCCGTAGGAGTTTAGACGATCGTCGGCTTTCGACGACAGCGCGATCCGCAAGGCCGTATCGGTCGGCAGCCCGATTGCCGCGAGCGCATCCTCGACGAGGACCTGCCCGACCCAGGGCTGGGTTTCGAGAAACCGCGCCACCCTGCCGACCAGAGCGCTTTCCGGTTCGGCGAAATAAAGGAGGGTCGCGGTGCCGTTCGGCGCGACGACGACATCCGACGAGCCGGGGGACCGCTTCAACCCGGCTTCGACCAGCAAGGCCACCAGATCGATGGTCTCGGCGACGCTCTCCATGCCGTGGTCGGAGCCGACTATGAACAGGATCTCGCCGCCATCCGGATCGAGCTCGGCGACCGTCTCGGCGACTCGGCGGACATTCGCGTCGGCGCTGGCGATAGCAAGACGATGCTCCGGGCAGCCGAGCGGCGTGTGATGGCCGGTGTAGTCGGGCTCCGACAACCACAGCAACGCCAGCGCCGGTGCACGCTCGCGCAACACCTCGCCGCAGAAGCGCTCGGTTACGGCATCGTCGCCGACCGCACCCTTGCCGACCATCAGCCCTTCTTGCGCCGGCAGGGCCCGGCGCCCGGGGCCAAAGCTGCCGGCGGGGTTGTAGACCCAGCCGTGACCGTCGGGATCGAGAAAATAGGCGGCGCCCGGCGATACGTTCGAAAACGCGATCGCGGTCTGGCCGATCCGGGCGAGCCGTTCGGCCAGGGTCGGCCGGTGCAGGGTACGACCGGTGGCGCGGTGCAGCCGGTCGCGGAAATCGGGCTTGCCGACCGACAGGCAAACCAGACCGTCGCCTTCGTCGATCGCCATCGTGTTGCCGAGCAGGCCATGACGCGCCGGCAGGCAGCCGGTTGCGATCGATGCCGCACTCGTCCGCGTCGTCGACGGAAACACGCCTCGATGGTTGGCAAATCGGGCCGAGCGCTGCCCGAACCCGCTCAGGAATGGTGCATCCTCGGCGCTGATCAGATCGCGCCGCAGACTGTCGCAGATGACGATGACGGCACGCTTCATGCCGAGACTCCGAGGTTGCCGCCGGCCTCCCTCAGGCCGGGATCGCGGGCCAGCATAGCCCGGCGCAATTCCGGCGGCAGCGGGATCTTTGCGCCGGTCGCGTTGACGATCAGGACCAGTACCGCATTCCCGCGCGCGCACAGCCCCCGATGCCATACCGCGTATTCCATCTCGAAGCTGGTCCGCCCGAGCCGGATCGTGCGGGCGCTGACCAGAACCAGATCGCCATAGCCGAGCGGCCGGCGATAGCGGATGCCGGTTTCGGCGATGACCGGGCCCGGCGCCGCCGTCGACAATGCCGCCAGACCCAATGTTTCGAGATAGCGGTTGCGGGCTTCCTCGAACCATTCGAAATAGGCGCGGTGGTTGGCATGCCGAAACGGATCGCATTCGCTCCAACGCACCCGGTGCCGGATCGCGAACGACCACCCCGGCTCAACCCCGAATGCCGTGAAATCGTCCGTCTCCGCCATTATGCTCACTGTCCGCCGCCGGCAGCTATCTTGCGCCGCGCCGGCCGGTGGGCCCGTCAATTCGCCGAGCATCGCCGCCCGCAAGGCGCCGGCGCCGGCGCACTCGATGTCGGTCGGCCGGCCAATCCGCCGGGAAAACGCATCCCGTCTCATTCCCTTTGCAGAGATCCATCGCGCCGGAGCCAAAATCGGCTCGCTGACGGCGGCCGCAGGCCGACTGCTTGCTCAGGGCTCCTCGTCTTCGACTTTCTCGATGACTTCGGCCATATCGTCTTCGTCTTCGCCGAGCTCGGAGGCGTCCTCGAGCAATTCCTCGTCCTCTTCCTCGACTTCTTCGAGCGCCGGCGCGCCCTCCTCCTCGGTGGTCTCGACGTCGTCGGTTTCGAGCTCCTCGGCGCCTACCCGCACCAGCTCCTTCTCGACCGGAGCGGCGGGGCGCGACCGGCGCGATTTCAGAAATGCCTCGGGATCGAACGGCGTGGCGCATTTCGGGCAGATCACCGGTTTGCGCAACAAATCGTAATAGCGCGCGCCGCAGCTCGGGCAGATGCGCTTGGCGCCCCATTCGGGTTTGGCCACCATTTGCTCCATTGGGGGTTCGGCAGATCCGGTCGACGCGGCATTGCCTTGCGAGCTTCACCCTGTCAAAAGCAGACTGGCCGCGGCGCCAGGCACCAGCATATGGGCCGAGCCGGCGCTGTCGCAACCGGTTTGACCGCAGATCGAGGCTCGCCGAGCGCCATGGTTAACCCCTCCACCCTGAAAATGCCGGCGCCGCTGACGTCGATGCCGGCGGGGACCTCGCTGTCCGGCCGCATTCGAGTCCCCGGCGACAAATCGATTTCACACCGTGCGCTGATGCTGGGGGCGCTTGCGGTCGGGCGCACCGAGATCGCCGGCCTCCTCGAAGGCGAGGATGTGCTCGCTACAGCCGCCGCTCTGAACGCTCTCGGCGCTGCCGTCGCACCGGCCGGCGATGGCAAATGGACAGTCGACGGCGTCGGGGTCGGCGGTTTTGCCGAGCCGGACGATTTGCTCGACCTCGGCAACTCCGGGACCGCGGCGCGACTGTTGCTGGGCCTGCTGGCGACCCATCGGCTGACCGCCTTCGTCACCGGCGACGCCTCCCTGCGGCGCCGGCCGATGGGCCGGGTCACGGCGCCGTTGAGCCGTTTCGGCGCGCACTTCCTGACGCGCGACGGGGCACGTCTGCCGCTGGCCGTGACCGGCGCCGAAAACCCGATCCCGATCGAGTATCGCCTGCCGGTGCCTTCGGCGCAGGTCAAGTCGGCGGTGCTGCTGGCCGGGCTCAACACGCCGGGCGCCACCACCGTGGTCGAGCCGCAGGCGACGCGCGACCACACCGAGCGGATGCTGCGCCACTTCGGCGCCGCGGTGACGGCCGAGCCGGCCGAGGGCGGCGGGCTGCGGATCACGGTCGCGGGTTTCCCGGAACTGGCCGCGGCGCCGATCGTGGTGCCGGGCGATCCGTCCTCGGCCGCATTTCCGCTGGTCGCGGGCCTGATAGTGCCCGGATCGGAGGTGACGATCGTAGGCGTCGGCGTCAACCCGCTGCGTACCGGCCTGTTGGAGTGCCTGCGCGAGATGGGGGCAGACATAGCTTTGCTGAACCCGCGCGAGGAAGGCGGCGAACCGGTGGCCGATCTGCAGGTCCGCGCCGGCAGCTTGATCGGCGCCGACATCCCGGCGGAGCGGGCGCCGCGGATGATCGACGAATATCCGATCCTGGCCGTCGCCGCCGCCTGCGCCCGCGGGCGCACGGTCCTGCGCGGGCTGGCCGAACTGCGGGTCAAGGAAAGCGATCGTTTGTCGGCGATCGCGGCCGGTCTCGCCGGCTGCGGCGTGCGTGTCGCGATCAACGGCGACGACTTGACCATCGAGGGCGAAGGTGGCCCGCCGGAGGGCGGCGCGCTGATCGCAACGCAACTCGATCACCGGATCGCGATGGCGTTTCTGGTCCTCGGTCTCGCCTCCCGGCAGCCGATCCGGATCGACGACGCGGCGCCGATCGCGACGAGCTTTCCGGATTTTGTAGATCTGTTCAACCGCATCGGCGGCGCCATCGCATGAGGGCGCGGCCGTTTGTCGTGGCCATAGACGGGCCGGCAGCTTCGGGAAAGGGTACCCTGGCCGACCGCCTCGCCGATCGCTTCAGCCTGGCGCATCTCGATACCGGCAAGCTTTATCGGGCGACTGCCCTTCTCGTCCTGGACGGGTCGGGCGATCCGGCCGATCCCGAGGTCGCCGAGCACGCCGCCCGGCGGTTGGACGCAGATCTGCTGTCCGACCCGCGATTGCGCCGCGAAGCCGTGGCAACGGCAGCCTCGGTTGTTGCTGCGATCCCGGGGGTCCGGAAGGCCCTGCTCGCCTTTCAGCGCAATTTTGCCGCCGCACCCCCGGCGCCGGCCCGCGGCGCGGTCCTCGATGGCCGCGATATCGGCTCGGTCGTCTGCCCGGATGCGGATCTCAAATTCTTTCTGTGCGCCGATGCTGCAACCCGCGCCCGCCGCCGGGTCCGGCAGTTGCAGCAAACCGGCGTCTCGGCTATATACGATGCGGTCCTACAGGATTTGCAGGCGCGCGACGCGCGCGACGCGACGCGGGCGGCGGCGCCGACGGTGCCGGCTGAAGACGCCATCGTCATCGATACGACGACGCTCGACGCCGACCGGGTGTTCGATGCAGCGGCGGTGCTTGTCCAACGCGCGCTTGCGGCGACGCCCTGATCGCGCAATGCTTCAACCTTAGGTCCAGGTCGGACCGCCGCGCCCGATCGGGTTTGCGCGGAAGCGCTCCGTTTCAGTCCCGGCGGAGCGGTTGTATGTTGCGTCGGGATCGAGGAGAGGGAATGTCTGTGGAATTGCAAACCAGGGAGGCGCCGGCGAAGGACAGCTTTGCCGCACTTCTCGACGAGTCGTTGGGCATGGCCAATGGTCTGGAGGGGACCGTGGTCAAGGGCCGGATCATCGCGGTCGAGAACGATGCCGTGCTGATCGATGTCGGCCTCAAATCGGAAGGCCGCGTGCCGTTGAAGGAATTCGCTGCCGGCGGCAACGAAGGCAGTCTCAATGTCGGCGACACCGTCGAGGTCTACCTCGAGCGGATGGAGGACAAGAACGGCGAGGCCCAGCTGTCGCGCGAGAAGGCGCGGCGCGAGGAGGCCTGGACCCAACTGGAAAAGGGCTTTCAGGCGAACGAGCGGGTGACGGGTATCATCTTTGGCCGGGTCAAGGGCGGCTTCACCGTCGATCTGAACGGTGCCGTGGCGTTTTTGCCCGGCAGTCAGGTCGATATCCGCCCGGTACGCGACATCACCCCGCTTTTGGGATCGCCGCAACCCTTTCAAATCCTGAAAATGGACCGTTCGCGCGGCAACATCGTCGTGTCGCGCCGCGCCGTGCTCGAAGAGAGCCGCGCCGAGCAGCGATCCGAGCTGGTCGCCAGTCTCAAGGAAGGGCAGATCCTGAACGGCGTCGTCAAAAATATCACCGATTACGGCGCCTTCGTCGATCTGGGCGGCGTCGACGGGCTGCTGCACGTGACCGACATCGCCTGGCGGCGGATCAACCACCCCTCCGAAGCCCTCAATATCGGTCAGAACGTCAAAGTTCAGGTCATCCGCTTCAATCCGGAGACGCAGCGCATCTCGCTCGGCATGAAGCAGCTCGAAGCCGATCCCTGGGAGGGCGTCGAACTCAAATATCCGGCCGGCGCGAAGTTCCGCGGACGCGTCACCAATATCACCGACTACGGCGCCTTTGTCGAACTGGAGCCGGGCGTCGAAGGGCTGGTCCATGTCTCCGAGATGAGTTGGACCAAAAAGAACGTGCATCCCGGCAAGATCGTCTCGACCAGCCAGGAGGTCGAGGTCATGGTGCTCGACGTAGACCCGCTGAAGCGCCGGATCAGCCTCGGCCTCAAGCAGACCCTGGCCAATCCGTGGGAGGCCTTTGTCGAAGCGCATCCGATCGGCAACGAAATCGAGGGCGAGGTCCGCAACATCACCGAGTTCGGCCTGTTCGTCGGCCTGCCTGGCGATATCGACGGCATGGTGCACCTGACCGACATAGACTGGAACCGGTCGGGCGAAGACGCGATCGACAACTACCACAAAGGCGAAACCGTCCGCGTCAAGGTGCTCGACATCGATGTCGAGAAGGAACGCATCAGCCTCGGCATCAAACAGCTCGAGGCCGATCCGTTCGAGGCCGGAATGTCGAAGCTGCGCAAGGGCGAGGTCGTCACCGGTACGATTGCCGGGATTACCGAGGGCGGTGTCGAAGTGACGGTCGGCGAAGGCTTGCTCGGCTTTATCCGCAAATCGGAGCTGTCGCGCGATCGCAGCGAGCAGCGGCCGGACCGCTTTGCCGTCGGCGAAAAGGTCGACGCCAAGGTAACCACGATCGACCGCGCCACACGCAAGGTGACGTTGTCGATCAAGGCGCGCGAGGTGGACGAGGAAAAGCGGGCGATGGCCGAATTCGGCTCGTCCGATTCCGGCGCCAGCCTCGGCGAGATTCTCGGCGCCGCCATCAATCGCGCCCGTCGGCAGGATGCCGATCGGCAGGGCGAGGCCGAGGACAAGAGCTGAATCGTCGCCTCATCGCTTCGCTGCCGTTGCCGGCCGTCTGCCGGCGCCGACCGACCGCTCCCTGTCTCCACTCGCGAAGACAGGGAGCGGTCGGAGACTGCATCGGGTTGACGCTCGCCCGCGGCTTTGGCAGGCTCGGGTGATCGCCTTTGGCGCGGAGCGACGATGACAATGACCAAATCGGAGCTGGTGCAAAAGCTCGCGGAAGCCAATCCCCATTTGTATCAGCGCGACGTGGAGGTCATCGTCACCGCCATATTCGACGAGATTGCGGCGGCCCTTGCGCGCGGGGATCGAGTCGAGTTGCGCGGCTTCGGGGCCTTTTCGGTAAAGCGCCGCGACGCCCGGATCGGCCGTAACCCGCGCACCGGCGACAGCGTGCGCGTCGCCGAAAAGCACATTCCATTCTTCAAGACCGGCAAACAGTTGCGCGATCGTTTGAACCAGGTCGAAGAACCGGGCTGAGCCGGCCCCGATCGGCTGCCGGGCCCGTTCGAATGCGGATGGCTTTTTGGCTGGCTACCGCGGTCGTCGCAGTGGCTTGCGGCCTGTTTGCCGCCTCCAATCGCCAGCCGATCAGGCTCGGGCTGTGGCCATTCCCGTTTCTGGTGGATGCGCCGCTCTACCTGCTGGTGTTTTTTCTGCTGCTGGTCGGCTTTGCCGTCGGCCTCGCCGCCGCCTGGATCGGCGGCCGCCGCCGCCGCCGCGAACTGCGCCATTGCCGGCGCCGCAGCGCGACGCTCGAGCGCGAGCTTGCCGCCGCCCGATCGAGGCTCGACAGCGAGACCCGGACCGTGAGCGGGAATGTGTCGGCCCTCGGCCGCGGCTGATGCGACGCCAAACCGACGCCATACCAAACCCGACGCTCTGCCAGAACCACGCAACATGTCCCGACCGGCACAATTCCTTTGACGCGCTCGTGCCGCCCGGGTTCAGTCTATCGCCGATAGCGAACGGACAATCAGTGGATCCCGCCGATGGAACTTCACGCCAGCGTTGACGCACTTGGAGAACAGTTGAACGGAGACGGCGAAATCATGCCCGATCCTGCGTTGTTCGACGACACCGGGGTGTTCGCCGTCGAGCGCGAGCGCATCTTTGTCCGGCCTTGGATGGCCGTCGATCACGCCACCCGCCTCGCGGAGAGCGGCCGCTATTTCTGCGTCGAGGCCGGCAGCCGCTCGCTGGTCGTGACGCGCGAGGTGGACGGCAGGCTGCACGCGCTGCGCAATGTCTGCATCCACGCCGGCTATCCCGTCTGCGACGCCGAGGAGGGACCGGCCGCGCGGCTGGTCTGCCCTTATCACGGCTGGGAATATGCGCTCGACGGACGGCTGGTCGAGCCGGCGCTGTCCTCGCGGATCGACCCGGCGCGGCTGCGGATGACGAGCTATCCGGTCGACACCCGCGATGGGCTGATCTTTGTCGATCTCTCCGGCACGGGCGAACCCCGCGAGCAGACGACCGCCTCGGTCCCGGCCTGGCTCGCCGACGCCGTGGTGACCCGGCGGATGCGCTATCGCACGAATTGGAACTGGAAGTACGCCCTTCAATTCTTGAGATCGTCGCCGCATCTGTTCTTCGAGGATTGCGCCGACTTCGACAGTTCGCACGAATTCGGCCCGCTCAGCCTGATGATGGTGCGGGAGGAGCGAGCGGCATTGCTGCGCCTGATCCCCAAATTTCCCGGGCAGACCGATTTCCAGCTGGTCGAAATGGCCGGCGGGGACCTTCCGCGTGTGCGAAACCCAGAACCCGGCAAGCGATCCGGTGGCGGACGGGCTGTCGCTCGCCGCCGCCGACGCGGCGGGGCCGCCGGCTCAACTCGACCGGGAATTTTTTGCCTGGTACTGGTCGATGATGTCGCCGGACGGCGCGCGGCCTTGAATCGACGGTCTTGAAATTGCAGCGTGAAATCTTCGGCCCCGAAAGGGTCAGGTGATGGAGATCCGCACGCTGGCCGAGGGTTTGGATTTCCCGGAGGGGCCGGTGGCGCTCGCCGACGGTTCGGTCGTGCTCGTCGAGATCGCCGCCGGTTCGGTTACCCGCATCGCCGCCGACGGCGGCAAGACGGTGCTGGCGCGACCCGGCGGCGGGCCCAACGGTGCGGCGATCGGACCCGACGGCAAATGCTACATCTGCAACAATGGCGGCTTCGAATGGCATGTCGAGCCCGGCCGTAAGCGGCCGATTCTGCAGGCCCGCGATTACGCCGGCGGGCGGATCGAGCGGATCGACCTCGCGACCGGCGCCGTCGAATGCCTCTATCGCGCGGCCGGTCCGGTTGCGCTGAAGGGGCCGAACGATCTGGTCATCGACCGGCAGGGCGGGATCTATTTCACCGATCTCGGCAAGGTCCGGGCGCGCGAAATGGACCGCGGCGCGGTCTATTACGCCAAGGCGGACGGCTCGCTGATCGCCGAGGCGATATTTCCGATGGTGACGCCGAACGGGATCGGCCTGTCGCCCGACGAAAAAACGTTGTACGTCGCCGAAACCGAGCCGGCGCGGTTGTGGGCGTTCGACATCGTCGAGCCCGGCCTTCTGCGCAAGGAGCCGTGGCCGTCGCCGCATGGCGGCCGACTGGTTGCCGGGGTCGGCGGCTATCAGCGCTTCGACTCGCTGGCGCTCGACGCCGAAGGACGGATCTGCGTCGCCACCCTGATCAATGGCGGGATCACGGTGGTCTCGCCGGACGGCCGGCATATCGAGCACCACCCGATGCCGGACCCGATGACGACGAACATCTGCTTTGGCGGCCCCGATCTGCGCACCGCCTTCGTCACCCTCTCCTGGACCGGGCGGCTCGTCGCCGTCGACTGGCCGGTCGCGGGGTTGCGGCTCAATCAATCATTGTGAAGCAAATTCGCCGTCCTGCGCGCGTGCGGTCGCGGGCGGGGATGCGGGACCCAGGGTCGGTCGCCGCGGCTGCCGTTGGCGCTTTCGACCGCGACGCCGCCGGCATCGAGCCACAGCGCCACCGCGCCCGCGCGCCATGAATCGATCCGGTCGATGACCGGCACGACCCCGCGGCAACGAAACCCGGCCGGCACCTGGCTGACGATCGCGTCCCAGGCGCCGCATTCGAGCGGCAATGCCCCGGTACCGGTGACGATCGCGACATGCTGCCCGCGCGCCGAATAGCGGCACAATTCGCCGGCGCAATCGAGCCCGTCAATGGGGCTGCCGGCACGCGGTTGGGCGGCATTTGCGACGGCCTCGGGCCAAGGCGCCAACGCTGCACCGGTCTCCTCGGCCAATAAGCGAGCCGGCAATCTTCTCGCCCCGGCCGGCGGCGGCGAAATAATGCCCGTCGGCGGCGCGGGCGGCGACAAATCGGCCGATATCGGCGATGACGATGTCGGGCGGCCGGGTCAGCGCCATACCGGCGAGCCCGCCGATCACGGCGACGACGCCATAGCGCCGCCATCGGCCGCGCCACAAGCACAGCCACAACCCGCCGAGGGCGATCAGCACCAGACCCGCCGGCGGCAGCCGCGGCATCGCCCATACATCGCCCGGCAGGCCCGAGACCCGCTCGGCGACCCAGATCGTCGCGTCGATCCCCCACCCCATCGGCACCAATGCCAACCGCTCGAGTCCAAACGGCATCAGCAGGCATGCGACGACCCCCCAGGGCAGCGTCCACAACGCGCTGAGCGGCACCGCCACGACATTGGCGAGCGGCGAATAAAGCGCCAGACGATGAAAATGGTAGATCGAGAACGGCAAGGTGCCGATCGTCGCGATCACCGTCGTGACGACGACCGCGCCGCAATAGCCGAGCACATGCCCGGCCAGCGAGTGGCCGCGCAATACCCGGCCGAGCTGCGCGCCAAAGGTCTCGTAGACCGCGACCAGGGCGACCACTGCGCCGAACGACATCTGAAAGCTGACGCCGACAAAACTCGCCGGGTCGATCGCCAGCACGACAAAGGCGGCGAGCGCGCAGACCCGCATCGAGATCCGCAGCCGGTCGACGAGGATCGCCACAAACACCAGGCCGTTCATGACAAACGCGCGCTCGGTCGGGATCGCCGCGCCCGAGATCAGCAGATAGCCGGTCAGCACGGCCAAGGTCGCCGCCGCCGCGATCTTTTTGATCGGGTAGCGCAGCGCCACCGGCGGGATCAATGCCAGGCCGCCGCGCACGACGAAGAAGACAAAGGCGGCGACCAGGCCCAGATGCAGCCCGGCTATCGCCAGCAGATGCGACAGGCCGGAATCGCGAAACGCCTGCTTGACCGGCTCGGCGACTGCCCCGCGCTTGCCGGTGATCAACGCCGAGGCGACGCCGCCGGTCGAGCCGGGCAGAACCGCGGTGATGCGCCGCATCATCTCGGCGCGCAATTCGCGCAACGCCTCGCGCCAGCCGCCGGAGCCCGAAGCCGGGTCGACGACGCGCCGGGCGCCGCCATAGCTGTAGCCGACCCCGCCGATCCCGGCGAAATACGCCTCGCGCTGCAGATCGTGGCCGCCGGGCAGGATCTGCCCGGGCACCGGATAGAGCACCGCCTTTAGGCGCACCGCGATCGCCGGGGGCGAGCGGGTCGCTCGTCGCCGGGATGTGCAGCCGCAGATGCCGAGGCTGATCGCCCGGATCGAGGCCCGGCAACGGATCGGGGGCGACGATCAGCCGCCACCCGCGTTCGAGCGCGTCGATATCGACGACCCTGCCGGTGACCGCGACCGGCCCGAGCCGCCGCTGCAGCATCGGCGCCTGATGTTCGCGCGTGGTTTCGCCGGCCAATGCAAAACCCGCGGCGAAGACCAGCAAGGCCAGTGCCGCCTCGCTGGCCAGCGGATAACGCCGCACCGCCCAGGCCAGACCGCCTGCCGCCACCGCGCCGGCGATGCCGAGCCACCACGGCGGCTCGACGGTCAGCGAGAAATAAATCCCGATGCCGGCGCCGAAAAAGACCGGCAACCACAGCAGCCGGCGCTCGCCCTCGGCGCTGTAGCAGGCGGCGACGGAGAGGAGCAGCCGGCGGCCCAACGCCGGCACCGCTCCGAGCCGCGCGCCCGCTGCCGCCGCATCCGCCATCGCCGTCCCGCCATTCGCGCAGCGCGCGACTAACCGAAGACCCGATCAGGCGGCAGTAGGCCTTTGCGCTATCGGCGCGTCAATGGCCGTCGACGCGGCGTCAGCTCAAATCTCGCCCTCGTCTTTCAGCATGCGCAGGCTGGCGCGGACGGCGCCGACGGTGTCTTCGAGCTCGGCCTCGCCATGGGTGGCGGAGATCGAGCCCGCCGGGGCCGCCGTTGAAATCGACGCCGTTGACCATCATCGCGAGCCGGAATTTTTGGACGAGCCCGGCCTGGCGGTTGCCGGTCAGGCTCTCCGCCGATTGCCGCAGCGGGTCGAAACCGGTCGGCACGATCGAGACGCGATCGGGGTTGGTGAAAATGTGGAAGTTGGAAAACAGGCCGTAAGCCGCCCACGGCACATGCTCCTCCTCGAACACCTCGTTGATCCGCCGGCGCAAATTGTCGGCATAACGGTTGGCTTGACGGCAGGCGTCGGTGGTGCCGACGATCTCGAGCGCCGCGACCCCGGCCGCCGCAGAAAGCGGATTGGCGTTGAAGGTGCCGGGATGCACGATCTTTTCGCGATCCGACGCCTTCATCACCTGGAAGTCCAGCAGGTCGAGAATGTCCTTGCGCCCGGTGACGGCGCCACCGGGCAGGCCGCCGGCCAGGATCTTGGCCAATGTCGTCAGATCGGGGGCGATCCCGTATTCCGCCTGGGCGCCGCCGGGCGAGACGCGGAAGCCGGTCACGACCTCGTCGAAGATCAACAGCACGCCCTTTTGCCGGGTCAGCTCGCGCAGCGCATCGAGGAAATGCGGGTCGATCGGCACCCGCGCCATATGCGCGCCGGTCGGCTCGATGATCGCAGCGGCGATGTCGTCGTGCCGGTCGAGCAGCCGGGCCAGCCCCGCGGCGTCGTTCTGGTCGGCCAACAGCACGTTGCCGGCCACCCCGGGCAATACGCCGGCCGTCGGGCTGCCGTCGAAATGGTTCGTGTAGCCCGAGGTCATATGATCGTGCCAGCCGTGGAAATGATGCTTGAAGCGGATCAGCTTCGACTTGCCGGTGAAAGCGCGGGCGAGCCGCACCGCCATCAAGGTCGCCTCGGTGCCGGACGATGTAAAACGCACCCGCTCGGCCGACGGGATCAGCCGCAAGATCCACTCGGCCCAGGCGACCTCGCGCTCGTGGCTGGCGCCGAAATGGGTGCCGCGCTCGATCTGCTCATGCACCGCCTGCACGACTTTGGGGTGCGAGTGGCCGAGCAACAACGCGCCGTGACCGCCGAAATAATCGACATAGCCCCGGCCGTCGACATCCCATTTCCGCGGTCCCTTGGCATGGTCGATATAGAGCCCGTAGGGCTCGATATAGCGGCTGTCATGAGTGATCCCGCTCGGAAACAACCGGCCGGCCTTGTCAAAGGCGGCGGCCGACCCCGGGGTCGCGGCGCGGTAGGCGGCGATGATCGGCGAATTCGTCGTCGTCAAACTGTCGGGCATCGGTCCTTCCTCGGCCGGCACATGTCAAGGCAGCTTTGTAGGCCCTTCGCCCGCCGCGGCCAAGGACCGAGCGGCACCCGCAGTGAGGAGTGGACCGCCCGGTGAATTCCGGCGAGACGCCTTCGCGCCTATCCTGAGGTTGTGCTAGGGTTTCGCATTCGCAACCTAACGGACAGGAGAAGCCATGAACTTCTATTTCATAGCGGCTGTGGCCGCGCTGGGCGGCCTCCTGTTCGGCTATGACACCGGTGTCATCTCCGGTGCTCTCCTTTTCATCCGGCAGGTGATGTCCCTCTCATCGACCCTGCAAGGGGTCGTCGTGGCGATTGCGCTGGCGGGCGCGGCGGTCGGTGCGGCTGCGGCAGGACAGCTGTCGGACCGCGCCGGTCGCCGCCGCGTCATCCTGGGCGCCGGTGTGCTGTTCATTGCCGGCGCCGTCATCTCCGCCGTCGCCCAGGGCCTCACCATCCTGCTGCTCGGCCGTTTTCTCGTCGGGCTGGCGATCGGCGTCGCTTCTATGCTGACGCCGCTCTATCTCGCCGAGATTTCGCCGGCGCGCGACCGCGGCGCGATCGTATCGCTGAACCAGCTCTGCATCACCGGCGGGATATTGGTGTCCTATCTGGTCGGTTTCGCGCTGGCCGGAGCGTCCGAAGGATGGCGCTGGATGCTCGCTCTCGGAGCCTTGCCCGGCGTAATCCTTTCCGCCGGCATGCTGTTTCTTCCGGAGAGCCCGCGATGGCTTGCTGGTCACGGCCGAATGCAAGACGCAGAGCGCGCGCTGCATCACCTGCGCGGCACCGCCGACGTATCGGGCGAGCTCAATACTCTGCGGACAGATCTCGCGCGCGAGGGCGGGCAGCTGGCGAGCGCGTCGGAACTGCTCGCACCGCGTCTGCGGCGTCCGCTCGTCATCGGGATCGGCCTTGCGATGTTTCAGCAAATCACCGGGATCAACACGGTAATCTATTTTGCGCCGACGATATTCCAATCCGCCGGCCTGCCTTCCGCCGCAACCTCGATCCTGGCGACGGCCGGGGTCGGCGTGGTCAATGTGATCATGACGATCGTGTCGATCCGTCTGATCGACCGGCTCGGCCGGCGGCGACTGCTGTTCTGGAGCCTCGGCGGCATGGCGGCGACGCTGTTCGTGCTGGGTTCCGCCTTTTATCTCGGCGTGTCGGGCCAGCTTGCCTGGGTCGCGGTCATATCTGTTGCCGCCTATGTCGGTTTTTTTGCGATCGGGCTGGGGCCGGTGTTCTGGCTGCTGATCGCGGAGATCTTTCCCCTCGCCCTGCGCGGCCGGGCCATGAGCCTCGCCACGGTCGCCAATTGGGGGTTCAACCTGATCGTCGCGGCAACTTTTCTCGACCTGGTGGGAGCGCTCGGCAGCGCCGGCGCATTTCTGGTCTACGCCATACTGAGCGTCGCGGCGCTGGTCTTCGTCGCGTTGAGGGTGCCCGAGACAAAGGGACGAAGCCTGGAGCAGATCGAGGACGCTTTGGCAAGCGGCTAGCCGCCGCCTCTCCGTGCGAGCCGGAGATGAGACGTCTTGTCTTGCTGGCGCTGCTGCTTGGTCCGGTTCTGGCATCGCCAGCCGCGGCCCAGACGACCGCGAGCGGTCGCGATGGCGATACCGGCCCGAGCTCGCCGCCGACGCAGGCATCGCCGCCGCCCGCCTATGTCGCCCCGCAGGTCGAGCACCTGCTGGGCGATCCCGGCGGGATACATACCGATCTGGCAAGCCATGGCATCTATGTGCTGCTTGATTTCACGTCGGAGTTTGCCGGCAATGTCAGCGGCGGCGTCACCCAGGGGGCGACCTTCGCCAATCAGGTGGGTCTGGGGATCGATATCGATTGGCAGCGCCGCGCCGGCATCACCGGGCTCTCTACCCACGTCATCTTCGTCAGTCGCTCCGGCTACAGCGAGAGCATCTTGATCGGCGACAGCGTGGCGCCGGTGCAGGAAATCTACGGCGCCAGCGGCAACGTCCTGGTGCATCTCGTCTCGGCTTATGCCGAGCAGACCCTGCTCGGCAACCGCCTCGACATTGCCGCTGGGCAAATGAACGTCGAAAACGATTTCGCCAGCTCAGCGCTTTACTGCAACTTTATGAACAACGCCATATGCGGTGACCCGAAGGCCTTGCCGGCCGGCGATCTCGGGCACAGCGCCTTTCCCGACGGCGTATGGGCGGGCCGGATCCGCTGGCATCCAACGCCGGATATCTATCTGGAAACCGGCGTCTATGAAGTGAACCAGGGGTTGTATACCAACAGGTACTTCGGCAGCGGCTTCCCGAACAACATATCCCAGGCGAGCGGGGTGTATGTGCCGGTCGAGTTCGCCTATGAACCGTCGCTGGGCCCCCACGATCTGCTCGGACATTACAAGTTCGGGTTCGGCTACGACACGACGCTCTATGACAGCTTCCTCAGCGCGCTGCCGGCAAGCCCGGGACAGCCTGCCCCAGGGCGTTCCCGCGACACGCAGCTCTGGGTGCTGGCGGACCAGATGCTGGTTCGCCAGGGCGACGGCGACCAGGACGGCATCATCGCACTCGCCGGATTTGCCCATAACAACCCAAACGTCTCGGCCTTTGCCGAACAATACTTCGCGGGCCTTGTCGACCGCGGCTTCTGGCGGGCGCGGCCGCAGGACGCGGTCGGGTTGCTCTTCAACTACAACACGATCAGCGGCCCGCTCGGCGCGGTGCAGACCAAACAGGCGGAACTGGCCGTTCCGTTCAGCAATGGGGCGACCGGCGTGCAAACCCACGAAATGTTCGTCGAAGCCAATTACAACATCCACGCGTATCGCGGCGTGGATTTCCGACCGGAGTTCCAATACGTCATCCGACCGAACGCCCAGTCAAACATCCGAAACGCGGCCGTCTTCGGCTTCAAGGTCCATATGCAATTCTGAAGCGCTCGGCGCCATCAAGCTCAGAAGCGCGAAAGAATGGGGCTGAATTGCCAAAGGAGATTTGATATGGAAGACCGAGAGATCCGAGCGGCTCTGGATCGCCACTGGGCCGCCTCCGATGCGAACGATTTCGAGGCGGAGCACGAGATTTATCGAGAGGACGCGGTGCTCGAATATCCGCAATCGGGCGAGCGCATCCGCGGGCGGCGGCAGATTCAGTCGTCTCGCGCCGCGCAGCCGAACCGGAAACGCTTCGCAGTGCGGCGGATAATCGGCGCGGGCGACCTCTGGGTCACCGAATATGTCCTGACCTATGACGGGCGGCCGTCTTACACCGTGAGCATCATGGAGTTCCTCGATGGGAAGGTGGCCCGCGAGACCCAGTATTTCGGCGATCCGTTCGAGCCGGGGCCTTCGCGCGCGCAATGGGTCGAGCGGATGCCCTGAAACCTAGCCGTCGTAAGGATGGCAACCTGCCGCTCGCCCGCGCGGAGCTGCCGATCGATACGGTCTCTCTCGCCCGCTGTCTCCTTGGCAAGGTGCTGGTGCGGGAGTTGCCCGAGGGCGTCGCCAGCGGTCGTATCGTCGAAACCGAGGCGTATGTCGTCGGCGACGCCGCCGGGCACGCCTACCGGGGGATGACTCGGCGTAATCGTTCGCTGTTTCTCGAACCCGGGCACGCCTATATTTATCTCGCCTACGGCAGCTCATACATGCTGAATGTATCGAGCGAGATGCCCGGGATCGGAGCCGGCGTCCTGATCAGGGCGATCGAGCCGCTCGAAGGCGTCCCGATCATGCGGCTCAATCGCGGCATCGAGCGCTTGCGCGACTTGGCGCGAGGACCAGGAAGGCTCGCCGCGGCGTTGCGGGTCGATCATCTGCTCGATGGGCTCGATCTTTGCCGAGAAGGCCCTCTATGGCTCGGACGAGGTGACCGCGAACCCGGCGAAATCGCACGGAGCATCAGGATCGGCATCTCGCGGGATGCGGACCGCCTGCTGCGATTTTATCTGCGGGGCAATCCGTTCGTCAGCGGTCCGAGATCGCTCAACGGATAAGAGGCCGCCACAATCGCCCTCCTCCTTTCTTGAAAGGGGGTGGGGAACTCGAAGCCCCGCTTCCGACCAGGCCATCCCTGTGAGCGGCGGTTCCGATCGGGCCGGCGGTCGGCTACACTCGGGCGCCCCAGCCGGAGGAATCGTCCCGTGACCTATGCCGCGCCGCTCGCCGATATGCGCTTTGCGCTGGAGACGCCCGCGGGACCGGCGGGCGGCGAGACCGCCGACCCCGACGTGGTCGAAGCGATCCTGGGCGAGGCGGCGCGGCTCGCCGAAACGGTGTTGGCGCCGCTGAACCGACCGGGCGACCGGGTCGGCAGCATCCTCGAAAACGGCGTGGTGCGGACCCCGCCGGGGTTTCGCGAGGCCTATCGGCGCCATGTCGAGGGCGGCTGGAACGGGCTCTCCGCCGATCCCGAATATGGCGGGCAGGGTCTGCCGTTCGCCCTCGCGGTGCCGGTGGCCGAGATGTGGAGCTCGGCCTGCATGGGCTTCGCGCTGTGCCCGTTGCTCAACATGGCCGCGATCGAAGTGCTGCAGGCCTATGGCTCGGCCGAGCAGAAGGCGCGCTATCTCGGCCGGCTGGTCTCCGGCGAATGGACCGGGACGATGAACCTGACCGAGCCGCAGGCCGGGTCGGATCTCGGCGCGCTGCGCACCCGCGCGGTCCCGGCATACGACCCGGAATGGGGCGAGCATTACCGGATCACCGGCCAGAAGATCTTCATCACCTACGGCGACCATGACCTCGCCGCGAACATCGTCCATATGGTGCTGGCGCGCAGCCCCGACGGACCGCCGGGAAGCCGGGGGCTGTCGCTGTTCCTGGCGCCGAAATTTCTGCCGGGCAAGGACAACGCCCTCGGTCCGCGCAACGGGATCCAGACCCTGAGCCTCGAACACAAGCTCGGCATCCATGCCTCGCCGACCTGCGTGCTCGCCTATGAGGACGCGATCGGCTGGCGCATCGGCGAGGAAAACCGCGGTCTCGAATTGATGTTCACGATGATGAACAATGCCCGGCTCAATATCGGGGTGCAGGGTTTGGCGATCGCCGAGCGGGCCTATCAGCAGGCGCGCGACTTCGCCCGCACCCGGGTGCAGGGCCGGCCGCTCGGCGTCCCCGCGGGTTCGGGAGCCGGGGCCGGCGTCGATGGCGGTGCGCCGGCGATCATCCATCACCCGGATGTGCGCCGGATGCTGCTGTGGATGCGCGCCGCCACCGAGGCGATGCGCGCACTCGCCTATTACGCCGCGGCAGTGATCGACCGCAGCCGGCATCTTGCCGATACGGCCGAGCGGTTCCATGCGCAACGCCGGGCCGATCTGCTGATCCCGGTGGTCAAGGGGTGGTGCACCGATCTCGGGGTGGCCGTCGCTTCGACCGGGATTCAGGTGCATGGCGGCATGGGCTATATCGAAGAGACCGGTGCGGCGCAGCATTGGCGCGACGCCCGGATCGCCCCGATCTACGAAGGCACCAACGGCATCCAGGCCGGCGACCTGGTCGGCCGCAAGCTGAAGCGCGACCGCGGCGAAGCGGCAGCGGCGTTGATCGCCGAGATGCGCGAGACCGTGGCTCTGGCGGCGTCCGGCCCGGCCGGGCTGGCCGAAACTGCCCGCACCCTGGAGGACGGAGTGGCCGCGCTCGAAACCGCGACCGCCTGGCTGATCGAGGCGGATGACGCCGTGGCGGCGGCCGGGTCGGTCGCGTATCTCGGGCTGCTCGGCACGGTATGCGCCGGCTGGCTGATGGCGCGGCAGGCGCTAGCCGCCGAGCAACAATTGGCCGCCGGCCAAGGCGATCCGGCATATCTGTCGGCCAAGCTCGCGACCGATCAGGTTTTTTGCCGACCATTTCGTGGCCCCGGCGCCGGGTTGCTTGGCCGGCCTGCGCGCGGGCGCAGCGGTGCTCGCCTTCGATCCGGACCGGCTCTGAACCGACAGCCTCAGCCGGGCCGCTGGGCGCGCTGTCGTTTCGCCGCTGGCGTCAGTGCCGGCATCCTCCTACACTCCCCGCGTGCTGGAGGGGCGGTAGGGCATGGTCGCGCGGGTCCGGACGGTGGCGTTCCACGGGGTCGAAGTCATCGAAGTCGAGACCCAGGTGACGATCGCCTCGGGGCTGCCGAGCTTTACCGTCGTCGGCCTGCCGGACAAGGCGGTCGCCGAGTCGCGCGAGCGGGTGCGGGCGGCGCTCAACGCGCTCGGGCTCGCATTGCCGCCGAAACGGATCACCGTCAACCTGGCGCCGGCCGACGTCCTCAAGGAGGGCAGCCATTTCGACCTGCCGATCGCGCTCGGCCTGCTGGCCGCGCTGGAGGTGTTGCCGGCCGCAGAGCTCGACGGCTATACGGCGCTCGGCGAGGTGTCGCTCGACGGCTCGCTGACCAGCGTCGCCGGCGTGTTGCTCGCCGGCCTCGCCGCGGCAGCCCGCGAAAGCGGCATCATCTGCCCGGCCGCCTGCGGCGGCGAGGCGGCCTGGGCCGGACCGATCGAGATCATCGCCGCGCCGAGCCTGCTGGCGATCGTCAACCACTTCAAGGGCACGCAGCTGTTGCCGCCGCCCGAGCCGCGGCTTGCCGCTTCCGGGTCGGCCGGGCTCGATCTCAGGGATGTAAAGGGCCAGGAGAGCGCCAAGCGCGCGCTCGAAATCGCCGCCGCGGGCGGCCACAACCTGTTGATGGTCGGCCCGCCGGGTTCGGGCAAGTCGATGCTGGCGGCGCGTCTGCCGGGCATCCTGCCGCCGCTCGAACCGGCCGAGGCCCTGCAGCTCGGAATGATCCAGTCGGTCGCCGGCGGGCTGCGCAGCGGCGGGCTGACGCGCGAGCGGCCGTTTCGCGACCCGCATCATTCCGCCTCGCTGCCGGCATTGGTCGGCGGCGGGACCCGCGCCCGCCCCGGCGAGATCTCGCTGGCGCATCAGGGGGTGCTGTTTCTCGACGAATTGCCGGAGTTCAACCGCGCCGCGCTCGAAGCGTTGCGCCAGCCGCTCGAAACCGGCCGGGTGACCGTCGCCCGGGCCAGCGGGCATGTCACCTATCCGGCCCGATTTCAGTTGATCGCGGCGATGAACCCGTGCCGCTGCGGCCATTTTGCCGAGACCGCCTGCGGCCGGGCGCCGCGCTGCGCCGAGGAATACCAGGCGCGGCTTTCGGGCCCGCTGTTGGACCGCATCGACCTCAACATCGATGTGCCGGCGGTGTCGCTGGGCGATCTGAGCCTGCCGCCGCCGGCCGAGGACAGCGCTGCGATCGCCCGCCGGGTCGCCGCGGCCCGCGCCAGGCAGGCCAGACGTTACGCCGCCTTGTCGCCCGACCGGCCGATCGGCACCAACGCCGAGGCCGATGGCGCGCTTGCTCGACGAAGTGGCGACGCCGGAGCCGAGCGGCCGCGAATTGCTGATCCGCGCGGCGGACCGGTTGCGGCTGTCGGCGCGCGGCTACCACCGGGTATTGCGCGTCGCCCGCACCCTCGCCGATCTCGAAGGCGGCGCCACCGTCACCCGCGGGCACGTGGCCGAGGCGCTGAGCTATCGCCGCCTGCCGGCCCTGCCGGAAGGCGCGCCCCGACGCTGACGCAGCCCGCGGCCAACCCCCGGGCGAACCGGTCAGCGGTGCGGCAGCATGCCGCCGAGGTCGCGGCCGGCGAACAGGTGCAGATGAAAATGCGGCACCTCCTGGTGGGCGGCCGGACCGGTGTTGGCGAGAATACGATAGCCGGTTTCGGCGACGCCGAATTGGCGGGCGATCTCACCGACGGCGCGGACCAGCGCGGCGATCTCCTGCGGCGACGCGCGTTGCGAAAAATCGTCGAACGAGACGTATTCGCCCTTCGGGATCGCCAGGATGTGGGTCGGCGCCTGCGGGTTGATGTCGTGAAACGCCAGCACGTGGTCGTCCTCGTACACCTTGCTGCACGGGAGTTCGCCGCGCAGGATGCGGGCGAAGACGTTGTCTCGATCATAGGCCACGACGCCCTCCGGCAAAATTGATGGCGATCATAGATTGGCCCGACCGCGTTTTTCGTCGATCCCGGACCTGCCTTCGCGCCGCGTCAGCTCGGCGGCGATCTCGTTCGGCGAAATCCCGGCATCGGCCCACATCACCAACAGATGATAGAGCAGATCGGCGCTCTCGCCGACGAGCGCGGCCCGATCGCCCCTGATCCCCTCGATGACCGCCTCGACAGCCTCCTCGCCGAGTTTTTGCGCGATCTTGGCGCGACCGCGGGCGAACAGCCGCGCCGTATAGGAGCTTTGCGGATCGGCGCCGCGGCGCGATTGGATCACCCCCCACAAGCGGTCGAGCGTCGGCCCCAGCGCAACCGGCACAGGTTCTGCCGGACCCGTCCCGTTCGGCGCCGGCTCTTTGGAGAGCAGCTCTTTTGACCCGGATTTTTTCGGCATTTCAGCGCCTTATTGCGATCCCGCACGCCGCCATCCGGGCCTTGGCCTCGGCGATCCGCCAGGTGCCGAAATGAAAGATCGAGGCGGCGAGCACGCGCGGTTGCGTGCCCGTCGCGAATCCCCTCGACCAGATGGTCGAGCGTGCCGACGCCGCCCGAGGCGATGACCGGCACGCGCACCGCGTCGGCGACGGCGCGGGTCAAGGCGATGTCGAACCCCGACTTGGTCCCGTCTCGATCCATCGAGGTCAGCAGGATCTCGCCGGCGCCGTAATCGGCGAGCCGGCCGGCCCAGGCGACGGCGTCGACGCCGGTCGGCCGGCGGCCGCCATGGGTGAAGACCTGCCACTCGCCCGGCCTCACGCTTTTTGCGTCGATCGCCGCGACGACGCACTGGCTGCCGAATTTCTGCGCCGCTTCGCGCACGAATTCGGGGCGCGCGACGGCGGCGGTGTTGATCGACACCTTGTCGGCGCCGGCGAGCAGCAGGCGGCGGATATCCTCTACCGTGCGCACCCCGCCGCCGACCGTCAGCGGCATGAAGCATTCCTCGGCGGTGCGGCGGACCACGTCGTAGAGCGTATCGCGCCCCTCGGCGCTGGCCGTGATGTCGAGAAAACACAGCTCGTCGGCGCCCTCGCGATCGTAGAACCGCGCCTGCGACACCGGATCGCCGGCATCCACCAGATCGACGAAGTTGATGCCCTTGACGACCCGGCCGTCCTTGACGTCGAGGCACGGGATGACGCGCATCTTCAGCATGATGGGTCCGGTCCGCCGGGGCCGGAGGCAGCCAGGCGCAATGCCGCCTGCGGGTCGATCCGGCCGTCATAAAGCGCCCGCCCGCAGATCACCCCGGCGATGCCGTCCGCTTCGCCCTCTTTGAGCGCGGCAATGTCGGCGAGCGAGGCTACGCCGCCCGAGGCGATGACCGGAATCTCGATGCCGCGCGCCAATTTCCGGATCCGCTGCGGATCGACCCCGCTCAGCGCGCCGTCGCGGGCGATGTCGGTGTAGACGACGGCGGCGACGCCGCTGTCGACAAACCTCCGGGCGAGCTCGATCACGCCGATTTCGGTCGTGACTGCCCAGCCCTCGACCGCGACCCGGCCGTCGCGGGCATCTATGGCGACCGCGATCCGACCCGGATAATCGCGGGCGGCGCTGCGCACCATCGCCGGGTCGCGCAGCGCGG
This sequence comes from uncultured Alphaproteobacteria bacterium, assembly GCA_963701815.1. Classification (GTDB taxonomy): domain Bacteria; phylum Pseudomonadota; class Alphaproteobacteria; order ATCC43930; family CGMCC-115725; genus AP-15. Next base: position 54,055 of record CAVPBN010000004.1, on the reverse strand, counting down.
CGGTGCCCAAAACCAGTCGGTCGATGCCGAACGCACACCAGGCGTCGATCGCCGAGCGGTCGCGGATACCGCCGCCGAGCTGGATCGGCAGAGTAACGGCGCGGCGGACCGCGCGCACCGCTTCGCCATTGATCGACCGGCCGGCAAAGGCGCCGTTCAGATCGACGAGATGGAGCCAGGCAAAGCCGGCATCGGCGAATTGCCGGGCCTGGGCCGCCGGGTCGCGATTGAAGACCGTGGCGCTCGCCATCTCGCCGCGCACCAAGCGGACGCAGGCGCCGTCCTTCAGATCGATCGCCGGATAGAGGATCACTGCGCCGCCGGCTCGCTGTCGAGCCGCTTGAAATAGAAGTGACCGGGCACGATCGAACCATCGACCCGAGCGTAGGCCGGGTGGATGCCCCAGCGCTCGTAGCCCAGCCTGTCGTAGAGGCGGATCGCCGCGCGCTGGGTATCGCGCAAATCGAGATTGAGCACCGCCAGACCCAATTCCCGCGCCAACCGTTCGATTTCCAGCACGATGCCGGCGCCGAGGCCGCGCCTGCGCGCCCACGGAGCCACAAAAGCGCTGGTCAGGGTGCCGGCGAATGCCTGCGCCTCGTTGTTGCGCGGCGCCCGGCTGAGCTGCGCCGAACCGGCGATGATGCCGTCCAGGCGGCCGACGACGAGGCGGCGCTCCGGCACGAGCAGCACGCCCTTCCAGTAATTTTCGAGAACCTGACGCGGCGGCGGTTTGAGCCAGCCAAATCCGCCGCCCTCGGCGATCGCCTGCTCGGTCGCCTCGGACAGATCGTCGAGGTCGGTCCCGGCATACTTCGTCAGCCGCTCGAACGAAACCGTCGCATCGAAACTCAGCGCGTCGCTCATGGGCGCCATCGCAGAAAGTTGCCGATCAGCCGCAGCCCCGACTCCTGGCTCTTTTCCGGATGGAACTGGGTCCCGACCAGATTGTCGCGGCCGACGATCGCCGCCAGCGGGCCGCCGTAATCGGTGACCGCCAGCAGGTCTTTCGCATTGCCATGCCGGAAATGATAGCTGTGGACGAAATAGACATGGGCGCCGGCGGCAATCCCGGCCAACAACGGATGCGCGGCCCTCGGCTCGATCTCGTTCCAGCCCATATGCGGGACCTTGAGAGCCGGGTCAGACGGCGCGATCGCGACCACCTCGCCGCCAACCCAGCCGAAGCCGTCGGTCGTCTCGAATTCAAGGCCGCGCTCGGCCATCAGCTGCATGCCGACGCAGATGCCCAAAAACGGGCGCGCGCGAACCGTCACCGCTTCTCCCAGCGCCGCTTCGAGACCGGGGACTGCGGCGACCCCACGGCGGCAATCGGCAAACGCTCCGACGCCGGGCAGCACGACCCGGTCAGCCCTTGCGATCGTTTCGGGCACGCTTGTCACGACGATTTCGGCCGCAATCTCGATCTCTGCTGCAGCGCGCTCGAAGGCCTTTGCCGCCGAACGCAGATTGCCCGAGCCGTAATCTACGATCGTGACGATCATCCGAGACTGCCGCCGAGCACGCCCTTGGTCGAGGGCACCGCACCCGCCCGCCGCGGATCGATTTCGACCGCCTGGCGCAAGGCCCGGGCGAGCCCCTTGAAGCAGGATTCGACAATGTGGTGATTGTTTTCGCCGTAAAGGTTCTCGACATGCAGCGTGACGCCCGCCGACTGGGCAAACGCCTGAAACCACTCCTTGAAAAGTTCGGTATCCATCTCGCCGAGCTTGGGTCGGGTGAAGGCCACCTTCCAGATCAGGTAGGGGCGGTTCGAGGCGTCGAGACTGACCCGGGTCAGCGTCTCGTCCATCGGGATCACCGCATGCCCGTAGCGCGCGATCCCGGCCCGGCCGCCGAGGGCGCGCGACACTGCCTCGCCGATCACATAGCCGGTATCTTCGGTGGTGTGATGGAAATCGATGTGCAGATCGCCGACCGCGTGCAGCGAGACGTCGATCAGGCTGTGTTTGGCCAACTGCTCGAGCATATGATCGAGAAAGCCGATGCCGGTCGAAATCTCGGCGGCGCCGCTGCCGTCGAGATCGACTCGGCCGCTGATCCGCGTCTCCCTGGTGTTGCGTTCGACCGTTGCCACCCGCACGATGCGCTCCCCGAATAGACGTGGTTGCAGCCCGGTCCTTTTAGCAACTTCGACGCATGCCTGCCACCATCCTCGACCTGGCCCCACCCCCGCCTTGACCCGGTCCCGGCCCGCCTTACATTCGAGAGCGACGATGGATCATCCCGCACAACCGGTTTGGCACGGCACGACGATCCTTTGCGTGCGCAAGGGCGGCCAGGTGGTGATCGCCGGCGATGGCCAGGTTACGATGGGCCAGACGGTGGTCAAGTCGAATGCGCGCAAGCTTCGGCGGCTTGTCGGCGGCACAGCCATCGCCGGCTTTGCCGGCGCCACCGCCGATGCGATTACCCTGTTCGAGCGGCTAGAGGGCAAACTCGAGCAATATTCCGGCCAGCTCTCGCGCGCCTGTGTAGAGTTGGCCAAGGATTGGCGGACCGACCGCTACCTGCGCCGCCTGGAGGCGATGATGGCGGTCGCCGATAGGAATGTGTCGTTGATCCTGTCCGGGACCGGTGACGTGCTCGAACCCGAGGACGGGATCATCGGCATCGGTTCGGGCGGCGGTTACGCCCTCGCTGCTGCGCGCGCGCTGATCGGCCTCGAAGGCCTCGACGCCGAAACGGTGGCCCGCCGGGCGATGGCGATCGCCGCCGGAATCTGCATTTATACAAACGACAAGATCACCTTAGAGAAACTCGATAGTTGAGCCGATGCCCTCCTTCAGCCCCCGCGAGATCGTCTCCGAACTCGATCGCTTCATCGTCGGCCAGCACGCCGCCAAGCGGGCGGTCGCGATCGCGCTCAGAAATCGCTGGCGGCGCCAGCAGCTGACCTCGCAGCTGCGCGAGGAGGTATTGCCCAAAAACATCCTGATGATCGGACCGACCGGCTGCGGCAAGACCGAGATCTCACGGCGCCTCGCCCGGCTGGCCCAGGCCCCCTTCGTCAAGGTCGAGGCGACCAAATTCACCGAGGTCGGTTATGTCGGCCGCGATGTCGAGCAGATCGTCCGCGATCTGGTCGAGATCGCGATCGGGATGACCCGCGAACGGATGCGCCGCGAGGTAGGACCCAAGGCTGAAATCGCCGCCGAGGAGCGGGTACTCGACGCGTTGGTCGGCACCACTGCCAGCGCCGACACCCGCCAGAAATTCCGCAAGCAATTGCGCGAGGGCGCGCTCGACGAGCGCGAGATCGAGATCGCGGTGCAGGAGAGCGCGGCGGCGAGTTTGCCGACCTTTGAGATCCCCGGCATGCCCGGCGCGCAGATGGGGATGCTCAACCTGGGCGACGTGTTCGGCAAAGCCTTCGGCTCGCGCTCGAAACCGAAAAAGATGACCGTCGCCGACAGCTATCGCGTGCTGATCGCCGAGGAGAGCGACAAGCTGCTCGACCAGGAAATGGTCGTGCGGGAGTCGATCGGCATGGTCGAGCAGAACGGCATCGTCTTCATCGACGAGATCGACAAGATCTGCGGGCGCGGCGAGCGGGCCGGATATGGCGGGCCGGATGTCAGCCGCGAAGGCGTGCAACGCGACCTGCTGCCGTTGATCGAGGGCACGACCGTGGCCACCAAGCACGGCGCGATCAAGACCGACCACGTTCTGTTTATCGCGTCCGGGGCCTTCCACCAGGCCAAGCCGTCCGACCTGTTGCCGGAATTGCAAGGCCGTCTGCCGATCCGAGTCGAATTGAAGGCGCTCGACCGCGGCGATTTCCGCCGCATTCTGGTCGAGCCCGAGGCGAGCCTGATCAAGCAATACAAGGCGTTGCTGGCGACCGAGGGCGTCACCCTCGATTTTGACGAGGCGGCGATCGACGACCTGGCATTGCTGGCCGAGGAAATCAACGCCGCGGTCGAGAATATCGGCGCGCGGCGGCTGCACACGATACTCGAGCGGCTGCTCGAGGAGATCAGCTTCACCGCCTCCGACCTGCCCGACGGGACCCTGGTCCAAATCGACCGCGCTTATGTGCGCGACCAGGTCGGGGTGCTGGCGCAGAACGCCGACCTCTCCAGATTCATTCTTTAACCAGGCTAAGTCTAACTCTAATCGCATCACCGCCCGGCTTTGCGGTACCCGCGCGGCGTTTGCCGCGGTCGTGCGCATTGTCTATCCTTTCGGCGGCGCAACCCGGGAAGTGTGGTTGCAGGTCTGTTCCGAGCGGTACCGGGCAAACCTTACCCAGCGGCGGCGCCCGATCGGGCAGCGCCCGGCAGCGTCGAGATTGCCGGTTTTGCGCGCGATCGTCGCGGGGCCGCGGCGTAAGGAGAGGGACATGCTGTCGGGCGCGTTCATTCAACAAAGGCTGGCGCGCCAGGCGCTCGCCCTCGTGCTTGCCGGCGGACGGGGCAGCCGGCTGAGACAGCTGACCGACCGGCGCGCCAAGCCCGCAGTGTTTTTCGGCGGCAAATTTCGCATCATCGATTTTACCTTGTCGAACTGCATCAATTCGGGCGTCCGCCGGATCACCGTCCTGACCCAATACAAGGCGCACAGCCTGCTGCGTCACTTGCAGATGGGCTGGTCGTTTCTGCGCCCCGAGATGAACGAGTTTCTCGATCTGCTGCCGGCGCAGCAGCGGCTGGACGAGGCGACCTGGTACCGCGGCACCGCCGACGCGGTGTACCAGAATTTTGACATTCTGCGTGCTGCCGGGCCACGATACTTTGTCGTCTTGGCCGGAGATCATATATACAAGATGGACTACTCGAATATGTTGCTGGACCATGTCGAGAAAGGCGCCGATTGTACGGTTGCCTGCGTCGAGGTGCCTCTCGCCGAAGCCTCCGATTTCGGCGTTATGGCGGTCGACGAATCGATGCGGATCGTCGATTTTCAAGAAAAGCCGCGGCATCCACCGGCGATGACCGGTAAGCCCGACCGGGCGCTCGCCAGCATGGGCGTCTATGTGTTTACCGCCGATTTCCTCTATGCCGAACTGGAACGCGACCATCATGATCCCGGCTCCAGTCACGATTTCGGCAGGGACATCGTCCCCCGGCTGGTAAGCGAAGGGCTCGCGGTTGCGCATTCCTTTGAGGAAAGCTGCGTCAAGACGACGCCCGAGGCCGATGCATATTGGCGCGATGTCGGCACCCTCGACGCCTATTGGGCGGCCAACCTCGATCTCGTCAGCCCGGTACCCTCACTCGATATCTACGATCCCAACTGGCCGATCTGGACCTATCAGCAGCAATTGCCGCCGGCAAAATTCGTCTTCGATGACGACGACCGGCGCGGCATGGCGGTCGATTCGATGGTATCGGGCGGCTGCATCGTGTCGGGTGCCACGGTCAGGCGTTCGCTGCTGTTTTCGAACTGCCGGGTCAATTCCTTCGCACAGACCCGGGAGGCGGTACTGCTCCCCGATGTCGATGTCGGGCGTCACGTACGGCTCACCAAGGTCGTCGTCGACCGCGGCTGCCGGATCAGCGAGGGGCTGGCGATCGGCGAGGACCCGGACCGCGACGCCGAGCGCTTTTATCGCAGCGAGGGTGGCGTGACCCTGGTCACCGCCGAGATGTTGGCCATGCTCGACTGACAGCGCCGCTCCCTGCCGGTCCCGCTCTTGCGGTGCAGGAGCCGGAACGATGTCGGTTGGGCGGCGACGTTCGGGAGAGACTCAGAAAACGCGGGCTGCACCGCAATGGTCCCTGACCCACACCTGCGCATCGCCGCCGTGCAGAACCGCGTCGCGCGCGGCCTCGACGGCGTCGAGCAAGGCCTGCTCCTTGTCGAGATAGGCGCCGTATACCGCATTGCCCAGGGTGACCACCCAGCGGGCGTCGCGGCCGCGCCGGCAAACCTGAAATTCCTTGACGCTCATCGGCTGTTTTCCTCAGGCGACCGCTGCACGCGTTCCTCTGATTCCTTGTGTGCCGTCCACTGTCGATTATCGTCGATATTACGGCTAAAATAAAGTCGATTGTGCTTTAACACTGCCGCAAAATTGGTAAATTTGCGATGAGAGTATCGCCGCCCTGCCGTTAAGCATTAAACATTTGCCGCGCTTCACTTTTCCTCGGCGGTAAACACGCCGTCCCAATCGGGCGACGGCGGCGCCCCCCGGAAATGGGCGATCCGCCGCCGGTAGAGGTCATAGACCGGGGCGAGATGGGTCGCCGCGGCAAGCCGGGGGTCATCGAGCAGGCCCAGCGCCATCTCCCAATCCTGCCGGCGGTAGGCCTGCAGCAGCTTCGCGTGAAGGCCGGCGAACGCCTGATCCTCGACCGCCTCCGGCAGCAGGGTAAAGACGTGGCCGGCCTGGGTCTTGCCCTTGACCGCGACGAGATCGACCTCGATCAAGGCCGGATCGTCGAGTTGTGCGGCGGTCTCTTCGCCGATCACCAGATCGATGCCGTAAACCTTGCCCAGTCCCTCGAGCCGCGAGGCGAGGTTGACCGGATCGCCGAGCAGCGAGTAATCGAAATGCTGCTCCGAACCGAAATTACCGACGCAGCACAGACCGGTGTTGAGGCCGATCCCCATGCGGACCGGCAGAAAGCGGCTGCCGGCGGCCCGCGCCTCGCGGTCCCAGCCGCGATTGAGCTCCACCAGTTGGCGGCGCATCGCCTGGGCGGCGCTGACCGCGTTTCCGGCCTGTTGGGGATCGTCGAGCGGGGCATTCCAGAACGCCATGATGCAGTCGCCGATATACTTGTCGATTGTCCCCTTGAGCGTGGTGATGATCTCGGTCATCGGCGACAGGAAGGTATTCATGAAATGGGTCAGTGTTTGCGCGTCCATGCCCTCGGCAAGCGAGGTAAAACCGCGGATGTCGCAGAACATGATCGTCATCGTCCGCATCTCGCCACCGAGTACGAGTTTTTCCGGATGCGCCGCCAGTTCCTCGACATAATGCGGCGACATGTACCGGGAAAATGCGCTGCGGATCTGGCGCTGTCGCGCCTCGGTACGCAGATAGCCCAATAGAGACGCCACCAGATAGACCAGCGTCAGCACGACCCACGGATAGACCGGATCGATCAGCAGCTGCGCGTATTTGAAGGCGAACCACGACGTGGCGAGGGCTGCGGCAACGGCAACGGCGCCGAGCGCGGCGCTCGGCAGGGCGCCGATCCGTGGCAAGACCAGGATCAGCCCGGCGCCGATCAGCAACGCGAACAGAATTTCGGCGCCGACCGCCCAGTCGGGGCGCACCAGGAACGATTGTTGCAGGATTTGGTCGATCAGCTGGGCATGAATGTGGACCCCCGGGACGCTCGGGGCGATCGGGGTCGCCTGCCGATCATTGACCAGACCCGCCGCCGAGGTGCCGACCAGCACGATATGGCCGGCGATCCGCGCCCGGTCGAAATTGTCGGAGAGGATCCGGGCAGCGGAGATCGTGCGCCCGGGCTGGGGCCGGGCATAGTGCAGCCAGACCTCCCCGGCGGCGTCGGTCGGCACCACCAACTGCCCGATACGGATCGCCGCCAGGCCAGTCTTCTGGCCGAAATTCGCTTCGCCGTTGGCGCCCGCGGCGCGGCCGAGATAGGTCGAAGCGCCAAGCGCAAGCCGCAATGCCTCGGCGGCGAGCGAGGGATAAGGTTTGCCGTTCAAGGTCAGGATCAGCGGCACCCGGCGGACCACGTCGTCCCAATCGACCGACTGGTTCAGAAATCCGTTGCCTTTGGCGGCAGCTTCTAAGACCGCCAAATTAGCGATGGCTCGGGGAAAACCGCCGACATGGCCCAGCGGATCGGCGCCGGCGAAGGCGAACCCCGACTTCGCCGCCGGCGGCCGGGCGTCGCCCCGATCGGACAGGATGAAACCGGTCACCACCGGCACGGTCCGCATCGCCTCCGCCAATCGCCGGTCGGGATCGGGCAATGCCGCAAGCAGGTTTTGCGATTGCTGGGCGCCGACGCGATTTTCCGCCAGCAGATCGGCCAGCATCGCCGGCGAGGTCCGGTCGGGTTCGGCAAAGTCGATGTCGAAGGCGATCACCGCGGCGCCGGCTGCGGCGAGCCGATCGACGAGTTCGGCCAGCTTGGTTCGCGGCCAGGGCCATTGGCCGATCGCCTGGAGGCTCTCTTCGTCGATGTCGACGATGGTGACCGGCGAATTCTCTGCCTTCCGCGGGGCCATGTTCTGGTAGAAGTCGAACGAGATCAGCGACAGCCGCGCCAGCAGATCCGGGACGACGATCCGCGCCGTTGCCGCCGCGAGCAGGACCGCAAGCGGCAACAGGTAGATCATGCCGCGGCGGAGGGCCGGTCGAATGCGCATCGGGGAATGCCGTTTGGTTCAGAGATGGCCGGGCGCGCCTGGGCATGATCACCAAAGCCGGCGCGACATTCCAGAGTTGTCGGCGCCGCATCGGAGCTTGCCCGGACGCGACGGAGTAACCAGTGTTTATCAGCAAATAGAATCAGCACGGGCGCCGGTGCCGGAGCGGCAAATATCGGAGCAGCTGAAGGTCGCATGACGAGCACAATGGAACTGGCCGGGCCGGACCCGACAAGCAAGTCGGAAGCAGCGAAAAAGGAAAAGCTCGTCCGCCAGGCGGCAGCGCTGGCCGCGGCGACGCTCGGCCCGGGCGAGCCCGCCATCGCCGAGCGGATCGTTGCCGAATTCTACAGCCACGTCGCCCCGGCCGATGTCCTCCAGCGAAATCCGCGCGATTTATCCGGCGCGGCGCTGTCGCTGTGGCGCTTTGCCGGTCGGCGTCGCGCGGGTCAGGCCAAGATCCGGGTCTACAACCCGGATCTTGCGGCCGATGGCTGGGCGTCGCCGCACACCGTCGTCGAGATCGTCAACGACGATATGCCGTTCCTCGTCGACTCTGTGACCGGGGCGATCAATCGGGCAGGCCTCGTCGTTGCTCTGGTGATTCATCCGATCCTGCGGGTCGCGCGCAATCCGGGCGGACGGCTGGGCGAGGTGCGCGACCGGGACGAAGCGGGTCTCGGCGAGTCGTGGATGCATATCGAGATCACCCGTCAGGCCGACCCGGCCGAGCTGACCCGCCTGACCGAGGCCTTGGCCGCAATCCTCGCCGATGTGCGCATCGCGGTCGAGGATTGGCAGCCGATGCGGGCTGCGCTGCGGGCGCTTCTCGATGAACTCGCCGGTCCGAACGGGCCGCCTGTACCACCGGCCGAGCGAGCCGAGGTTGCGGAGTTTCTACGCTGGCTCGACGCCGACAATTTCACCTTTCTCGGCTATCGCGAATATGATTTCGCCGGCGCTGCCGAGCCGACGCGAACGGCGCTGGGGATTTTGCGCGATCCGGGCTATCCGATCTTTGACGGGTTGCGGGATCTGTCTTCGCTGCCGTCCGACGTGCAGGATTTCGTGCGGCAGCGCGAACTACTCGTCGTCACCAAATCGAATCGCCGTTCGACCGTCCACCGGACCGCGCATATGGACGCAATCGGGTTGCGCCGTTTCGGCCCGGGCGGCGAGGTCGTCGGGGTCCGCCTGTTCCTCGGGCTTTTCACCTCGCTCGCCTACAGCCGTGATCCGCGCGCGATCCCGCTGCTGCGGCTCAAGGTGCGCCATATCGTCGAACGCGCGGGACTTTCGGCGACGAGCCATGACGGAAGGGCATTGTTGAACATCATCGAGACCTTGCCGCGCGACGAGCTGTTCCAGGCCGACGAAGACGAGCTGCTCGACACCGCCATCGGCGTTCTCGACCTGCAGGACCGGCAGCGCATCGCCCTGTTCGTCCGCCGCGACCGGCTCGAACGGTTTGTCTCCTGTCTCGTCTACGCGCCGCGCGAGCGTTACGATACCCAGTTGCGCCAGCGCTTCGCCGCGATCCTCGAACGCGCCTTCGCTGGCCGGCTGGCGACCTTCTATACTCATCTCGACCAGTCGATGCTGGCGCGCATCCATTACGTAGTCCGGACCACCCGCGGCGCGATACCGGCGGTCGACGTCAAGGCGCTCGAGCGACAGCTCGCCGAGGCCGGACGGAGCTGGTCGGACCGGTTCGAAGAAGCCGCGGCGGCTGCGTTCGGCGATGTCGCGGCGCAGCAATGGCGCCGCCGCCTGCTGCCGCTGCCGATCGCCTATCAGGCTCGGACCGGCGTCGATCAGGCAATCGCCGACCTGCGCCGGATCGAGTTGGTCCTCGACGGCTCGCCGATCGAGGTCTCGCTCCATGCCCGGAATGACGGGCAGGGCCTGGGGTTGCGCCTCTATCGGGCGCGCGAACCGGTCGCCCTTTTCGACATCTCGCCGATACTCGAAAACCTCGGCCTGCGCGTCGTCGCCGAGGAGCCGTACCGGATCGACGGCGTCGATGGGATCGCCGTATGGATCGACGAACTCCAGCTTGCCGCCCGGCCCGCGGTGTCGGAGGCGGCGTTCGGTGCGGCGTCCGAGGCCGTCAAGGCGCGGTTCGAAGAGGCGCTCATCGCGGTCTGGACCGGCCGGGTCGAGAATGACGGGTTCAATCGCCTGGTTTTTGCCGCCGGTCTGTCGGCGCGCCAGATATCGGTGCTGCGTCTCTACGGCAAGTTTCTGCGGCAGGCCGGCGCCACGTTCAGCCAAGCCTACATGGAAGACGCGCTGACCGCCCATCCGGAGATCGCGCGCCGGCTGATCCGGCTGTTTGATATCCGCCTCGATCCGGTCGAGCCGGGCGACCCGTCGCTCGCCGCGATCGGCGAGGTGCAGGCGATCGACCATGCCCTCGACCGGGTCGAGAGCCTCGACGAAGACCGGATCCTCCGCAGCTATCTGAGCCTCGTCCTCAAGACGCTGCGCACGAATTATTATCAGAAATTGCCCTCGGGCGAGCCCAAACCCTATCTGGCGGTCAAGCTTGCCAGCAGCGGGATTGACCTGCTGCCTCTGCCGCGCCCGTTATTCGAGATCTATGTTGCAAGCCCGCGCGTCGAGGGCGTGCACATGCGCGCCGGCAAGGTCGCTCGCGGCGGCATCCGCTGGTCCGACCGCAAAGAGGATTTTCGCACCGAGATCCTCGGGTTGATGAAGGCGCAGACGGTCAAGAACGCAGTCATCGTCCCGGTCGGATCAAAGGGCGGTTTCGTCATCAAGCAGCCGCCGGCGGCGCTCGATCGGCTCGGTGCCGAAGCTGTCGAATGCTACAAGATCCTGATCCGCGGGCTTCTCGACCTGACCGACAACATCGTCGCCGACGGCGCCGACGGGCACCGGGTCGCCCCTCCGCCGAGCGTCGTCCGTCACGACGGCGACGATCCCTATCTGGTCGTTGCCGCCGACAAGGGTACTGCGAGTTTCTCCGACTATGCCAATGCCATCGCCGCGGAGTACGGGTATTGGCTCGGCGACGCGTTTGCCTCGGGTGGATCGAACGGTTACGACCACAAGGCAATGGGCATCACCGCCCGCGGCGCCTGGGAACTCGTCAAACGGCACTTTCGCGAGCGTGACCGGGACATCCAGACCGGCGATCTGAGCGCGGTCGGGGTCGGCGACATGTCGGGAGACGTGTTCGGCAACGGCATGCTGATGTCGCGCCACCTGCGGCTCATCGGAGCGTTCGATCACCGGCATGTCTTCATCGACCCCGAGCCCGATCCGGAACGGAGCTTTGTCGAACGCCGGCGGCTGTTCGAATTGCCCCGGTCGAACTGGAGCGATTACGACCGGTCCCTGATCTCGGCGGGTGGCGGCGTCTTTGAGCGCAGTGCCAAATCGGTGCCGGTCAGCCCATCGATGCAGCGCGTTCTCGGCATCGCCGAAAACAGCCTGACGCCGGCCGAATTGATCCGCAAGCTGCTGATGGCGCCGGTTGACCTGTTGTGGTTCGGCGGCATCGGCACCTATGTAAAGGCGCGAGACGAGAGCCACGCCGAGGTTGGCGACCACGCCAACGACGCGGTGCGCATCAACGCCGACGAGGCCCGCGCCAAGGTGATCGGCGAAGGCGCCAATCTCGGGGTGACGCAGCGCGGCCGGGTGGCCTTTGCGCTCGCCGGCGGTTCAATCGATACCGACGCGATCGACAATTCCGCCGGCGTCGACACCTCGGATCACGAAGTCAACATCAAGATCCTGATCGACCGCGCGATTGCCGCGGGCGCACTGGCGGCAGCGGAGCGGGAACCGCTATTGGCCGGCATGACGCAGGAGGTGGCCGCCCTGGTATTGCGCGACAACTATCTGCAGGGCGAAGCCCTGTCGATTGCCGAGGCGCTCGGCGCCGCCGCGCTCGACCGGCAGATGCGGTTGATCGCCCAGCTCGAAAAATCGGGCCGGCTCGATCGCGCACTCGAATTTCTGCCCGACGACGAAGCCCTCGCGCGCCGCGCCGGGCAGCGTCGTGGACTGGCGCGCCCGGAACTCGCGATCCTGCTCGCCTATGCGAAAATGTCGCTCGACGGCGAGCTGTTGACGTCGGACCTGCCCGACTTGCCCGAACTCGTCGAGACCTTGCGTAATTATTTTCCCGCCGCCCTGCGTGACCGGCTCGGTCTCTTGGTCCCCTCGCATCCGCTGCGCCGCGAGATCGTCGCGACGGTAGTCACCAACGACCTGATCAACCGTGCCGGAATCACCTTCGTCCCGGACATGCTGGCGCGAACCGGTCGCAGCGCGGCGGAGACCGCGCGCGCCTATCTGATCGTGCGCGACATCTTCGACCTGCAACGCCTGTGGGCCGAGATCGAAGCGCTCGACGACAAGGTGGCTGCCCGGGTCCAGATCGAGATGCTGAACGAGATCCGGGGGCTCGTCGAACATGCCGCAGCGGGGTTGTTGCAGGCAAGGCGCACCGATCTTGGTCGCGACGTTGGCGCGCTCAGCCCCAAGGTCCGTCTTCTTGCCGCCTCCTTGGGTGATTTGCTGCCGGCCGACGACCAGCGCCTCGCCGCCGAGCGAGGGCGGCGCCTCGGCGAAGCGGGCGTGCCCGGCGCGCTTGCCGCAGAGATGTCCCGGATCCCTTTTCTGGCCCCGGCCCTCGACATTGCCGATCTGGCCGAGCGCGCGGACCAACCGCTGGACCGCGCGGCGGGCATCTATTACCGGATCGGCGCGCGCCTTGCGCTTGACGAGATGCGCGCCGCCGCGCGCCGGCTATCGGCCGACACCCGCTGGCAGAAGCTCGCCGCCGAGGCAATGATCGACGACCTCCTGGCGCTGCAAGGCGATCTCGCCCTGCGGGTGCTGACCAGCGGGTACGCCGGCGGACCGGACCCGGTCGCCGCCTGGATTTCCGCCCATGCTGCTGCGCTCGCTGCGGCCGATGCCCTGGCCGGCGAATTGCGCATCGGCGCCGGTCCCGACCTCGCCCTGCTGGTTGTCGCTTCCCGTCGGCTGCGCCAGGTGCTCGACTGACCCGGTCGCGATGCAGCGCAAGGTTTTCGCGTCGGGACGCGGTTCCGCGTCGAACCGAATACCCTCTCAGCTCGCCAGCGGGTGTGGGCGCGGGTTCGAGCCGTCGGTGAAGCGGCCGAGGCGGAACGGTGCCGGGTCGACCAGGGTCGGGTCGCGATCATGCCGCAGCTTTCGGCTACGACCAGATCGCGAAACAGCGGCAATGCCTCGGCGACGGCAAGGCCGAAGGCCGGCGCGCCGCGGGGTCACCGAAATAACGGTAATCGAGACCGGGATTGTCGGGCTGTAGCCCTAAAAGTCTTGCGAGCCGCTGCGGGTTTGTTGGACGCCGAGAGACGACCGGGTTGCGGCGACAGTCCAACTTCAACGATCGATATTGAGGGGGCTAAGGCATCCTGACCCCAGCGATATAGGAATGAATGGAGCCCGAACCATACACAGAGTAAACACCCATCGCGACGTTTTTATATACGCTGTTGCCGGTGCTGAGATTGCTGCCGGGATAGGAGATCGGTGTCCAGTCCGCGTTGCTGAACGATCCGTCACGCCGGATACTCACCGAAGCGAACGCCGCGCCCGCGCGCGTGGTCGCGATCAGATTGAACCCGTCTGCGGTACGGGTGATGCCCTCAAAATGGGTTAACACGCCGCTTTCGTATAGCGTTAGATTGGAAAATTTCCCCGACACGGAGTTGTAATCCACCAGAAACCCCTCTTGGATCCCGTGATTATCGGTTCCGCCCGCAATCGTATAAGAATTACGCCCGTTATACCATATGCCATAGGCCGAGGTTTCATTGGTCATGCTGCCGTTGAAGTCAAAGAGTTTCCACGAGGACGTCCTGATATTGTAGATGAAGGCGTTCCCCGTCGACAGCGGCGCCGATGTCAGATCATAGTTCCCGACGACCAGATCACCCATTGTACTATGCGGGATCGTGTCGTGGACGGCGCCGCCCGCCAGGTCGCTCGGCACATTGATCTCTTTCCATGTAGCGCCGACGGGAACCTTCGTCCCCGAGTAAAGTGGCCCTGTATAAATAAGCCCATGGTCTTTACTGTCGGTGCTCTGCTGATAACTTCCAACGACCCGGACGTTGCCTGCCCCAAGACTGGGATCGAACGCCGACGTGTTCGGCCCGTAGAAAAGCGATGAGGTCACCGTTTGACCCGAAAACGTCGGAACCGGCTTGTAGATTTTGCCCAACATGGATGGAAATAACGGTCCCTGGTAAAGCAACCCCTGGGTTGCGCCCCCACTCTGATAGCTACCGGTAAGCACAACATTCCCGCGGCCGTCACCGCGAACACCTGTAACAGATTCATTCGAGCCCAGAATGCGGGCGTACCGAACTTGCGCCCGCGCCGGCAGAGCCGAGGCCAGCAAAACCGCCGAAAGCAGTATAGCCACTTTAAATCGCCGCATATTTTCTTTATCGCTCATTTTACCACTCCAGGAAAATCCGTTCGGGCGTCGCCTCGATGTCAGGTAGGTCCGGCAGCACGCGGCCACTCACGCGACACCCAAGTGACCGGCCAATTCTTCGGCACTTGGAATAAAAACATCGTTAATTCGGCCACGAAGCCAATCCGAGCGGCGCGCAGTTGGTTGCGTATTCGCCGCAAATTCACCAAAGGCCCTTTCCCAACCGGCGACGTGGCGTTGGCGCGCAAAGTTGCCTGCGGGAAAGCGCCATCGCCTTGCACGATGCGAACGGTGACGTCTTGATAGTCGGTGCTATTCCGTTAGCGACGCAAAACCGGTGGGTTGTGCTCGGCACCCCCGAGGAGATCATCGCGCGATTGAATTGGCTCCAGTCGGTCGACGTCGAGAATGTGTTGTTCGCCGCTCCGGGCGCCTCGGTCGCCCATCTGCGCGCCTTCGCCGGTTAAACAATTTTGAATAAATATGCGAAAATATGAGCGAGACGGTCATGCCGTTCACAAGAGGTGTGTTTGGAGCCGGAAGAAAACTCAGCGATTGGGGCGGGAATGCTCGCATCTCTCCCCCCTTTTGCGTGACGCTCCGAGCACGAGACATCGGACGAGCGTCCAAGCGATTGGAGTAACCGCTTGCGGCGCTGAGTCGTCGATGGCCGCCTACGGCAATGGGTTCTTGTTCAGCTCGCCAGCGGGTGTGGGCGCGGGTTCGAGCCGTCGGTGAAGCGGCCGAGGCGGAACGGTGCCGGGTCGACCAGGGTCGGGTCGCCGGCGACCATGTCGGCGACCAGCTTGCCCGCGCCGGGGCCGATGCCGAAACCGTGCCCGGAAAAGCCGGTGGCGATAAACAGGCCGGGCACCTTATCGACCGGCGAGATGACCGGGATTGCATCGGGCATCACGTCGATCAGGCCGCCCCAGCTTTCTGCCACGACCGCGTCGCGAAACAGCGGCAATGCCTCGGCGACGGCAGTCCGCGCCCGGTCGAGAACATACGCATCGGGCTCGGGATCGAGCACCCGCACCGACTCGAACGGGGTCGCCTCGTCCAATGCCCAATGCCGCTTCATCCGCCATTCCTCGACCCAGCGGCTGCCGACGCGAAACCGCAGTTTCTTCCAGTGCAACCTTGCCGCCGGCAGATAGGCGCGGAACAGCCGGAAATTGTCGGGAACGAGGTCGATCGTGCGCACCCCCAGCGTCGCCACGGTGTAGCCGCCGTCCAGGCGCTTGCGGATGCCGAACAGGCCGCCTGAGGCCGAGACTTCCGGTCCACCGGCCAGCGGCTCGGTGCGCATGACCGACGCCAGCACCTTGAGCTGCGGCAATTCGATGCCGAGATTGCCGCAAAAGAGCCGCGACCAGGCACCGCCGGCAACGACGACCGAGCCGCAGGCGACGCGCCCATGCTCGGTGACAACGGCGGCGACCCGGCCTCCCGCGGTTTCGACGCCGCGCACCGCGCAGCCGGTGACGATCGCCGCACCGTGCCGCCGCGCCGCCTCGGCGATCGCCGGCGCGGCGCGCTGCGGCTCGGCCTTGCCGTCGCTGGCGGTGTAAAGGCCGCCGGCCCAATCGCCGACGAGGCCCGGCATCAGTTCGAGGGCCTCGGCGCGGGTCAGCAGACGGGTGTCGAGCTGGTACTGGCGGGCATGATCGAGCCAGGTTTCGAGCTGCCGCCAGTTCGGCCGGGTTCTCGGCGAGATACATGATGCCGGACTGGCGGAAGCCGGTCTCGGCCTCGGTCAGCGCGTTCATGCCCTGCCACAGCCGCAGGCTCTCGATGATCAGCGGCAATTCGCGCGGATCGCGGCCCATCTTGCGGCACCAGCCCCAATTGCGGCTCGACTGCTCGCCGGCGATGTGCCCCTTCTCGCACAGCAGGGTCGAGACGCCCTTCTGCGCCAGAAACAGCGCGGTGCTGGTGCCGATGATGCCGCCGCCGACGATCACGACATCGGCGCGAGCCGGCAGCATTGGTCGGATGCGGACCGGATCGACCCGCGGCGCCATGGCCGGTCAGTCGATCGCGGCGTGAACGAGGTTGGCGACCCGGTCGAGACGTGCCGAATGGAACGGGTCGGGCGAAACGAAATTGCTGATATAGGTGAACGACACGCCGCTCGTCGGGTCGGCCCAGGAATAGGACGTGCCGGCCCCGCCATGGCCGAAGGTCTGCGGCGCTGCGATCGAGCCGAGCCCGCGGATGCGGTCGCTGTCGCCGCGCACATGCGGCCCGAGACCGCGATGCATCGGGATGCCGCCCATCGCGTCGTCGCCCCGCTCGCCGGTGTGGCTGCGGGTGACGTAACCGATCAATCGCGGCGAGAACATTCGCACCGCACCGAGCCGGCCGCCGCGGAGCAGCATCTGATAGAACGCCGCCATGCCGCGGGCGGTCGCGTAGCCGCCGCCGCTCGGCATTCCGGCCGCCTTGAACTCGGCCGAATTGTCGCGCGGCTCCGGCGCGTAGGTGTCGGCGCAGCGCCCTTGCTGGTCCGCCGGCACGCCGACGAAAATGTCGTTGCCGAGACCGAGCGGGGCCAACACCTTCTCTCGGATCACGTCGCGGTAATCGCGGCCGGTAACCGCCTCGATGACCATCGCCTGGGTCAGGTGCGCCGCGCGCGGGTGGTATTGCAGCCGTGTGCCCGGCGTCCAATCGAGAGAGAAATCGCAGACCTCGGCGCGCATCCGGGCATGGTCGGTCCAGGTCGCCTGGGTCACGTCGCCGGACGGAAACCCGCCCTGATGGGTCATCACCTGATGCAGGGTAATCTCGCCCTTGCCGCGCTTGGCGAATTCCGGCAGATGGTCGGCGATCTTGTCCATGAAGGACAGCCGGCCTTCTTCGATCAGCGCCCAGACCGCGGAGCTGGTCAGCACCTTGGTCTGGCTGAACAGCAGAAACAACGTCTCTCCGGTCGCCGGCGCCCGGCCGCCTTCGGTTTTGGCGTCGCCATAACTGCGGAAGAGAGCCAGTTGCCCATGCCGCGCCAACGCGATCTGCGCCCCGGGATAGCGCCCCTCCTCGATGTGCTGCCGGATCAGCCGGTCGAGATGCTGCAACGGCCCGGCGGCAAAGCCGAGGCTGGCGGGATCGCTGGAGGGCAGCGGATAGGCGTCGGACATCACTCTCTCCTTGCGAGAATTTGCAGGCGCGATGCTACATGACCGCGCTCCTTTTCGGGAGGGGGTTGCGCGAAATCCGCCTGTATTGTTCGCCCGGTCCGAAAAGCGCATCCTTGAGAAGTGGACGAGACGGCGGAGGCGATGCGGCGCCGCCGAGAAACAGCTGCCGGGCGATCGGCAGCCGGAACCTGCCAGGGAGGACACTATGCGCGAAGCCGTCATCGTCTCGACCGCCCGCACCCCGATCGGCCGAGCCTATCGCGGCGCCTTCAACGATACCCAGGCGCAGGCGTTGGCCGGCCATGTCGTGGCAGAAGCGGTCCGGCGCGCCGGCGTCGATCCGGCCGAGATAGAGGACGTCGTGCTCGGTGCCGCATTGCAGCAGGGTTCCTCCGGCTACAACATCGCGCGCCAGGCGGCGATCCGCGCCGGGCTGCCGGTTTCCGTCGCCGGGATGACGATCGACCGGCAATGCGCCTCTGGGCTGATGGCGATCGCGACAGCGGCGAAACAGATCGTGCATGACGGCATGACCATCGCGGTCGGCGGCGGCGTCGAATCGATTTCACTGGTGCAAAACGACAAGCGCAACGAATACCGTAGTCACGACCCGTGGCTCGTCGAGCACCGGCCCGATCTCTACATGACGATGATCGAAACCGCCGAGATCGTCGCCGAGCGCTATCAGGTGACGCGCGACAGGCAGGACGAATATGCGCTCTCCTCGCAGCTTCGCACCGCGGCGGCCCAGGCCGAGGGGCGCCTTTCGGCCGAAATCGCACCGTTGCCGTCGCTGATGCGGGTCGACAACCGCGATACCGGCGAGAGCGCGTCGGTGGCGGTGACGCTCGACAAGGATGAAGGCAACCGGCCGTCGACGACCTTGGCCGGTCTGGCCGGGTTGAAGCCGGTATTCCGCGACGGGCAAAGCGTCAAGGAGGGCCGGTTCGTCACCGCCGG
Source organism: uncultured Alphaproteobacteria bacterium (assembly GCA_963701815.1). Taxonomy (GTDB): domain Bacteria; phylum Pseudomonadota; class Alphaproteobacteria; order ATCC43930; family CGMCC-115725; genus AP-15. The sequence continues at coordinate 35,155 of CAVPBN010000004.1, read as the reverse complement.
CAATGCCTCTCAGCTCTCCGACGGCGCTTCGGCCTCGGTGTTGATCGAAGCCGCAGAGGCCGAGCGCCGCGGGATCGAGCCGCTCGGCGCCTATCGCGGTGTCGCGGTCGCCGGCTGCGGGCCGGACGAGATGGGGATCGGCCCGGTCTTCGCCGTGCCCAAATTGCTGGCCCGGCACGGGCTGAAGATCGGCGACATCGATCTGTGGGAATTGAACGAAGCCTTTGCCGTACAGGCGCTTTATTGCCGCGAACGGCTCGGCATCGACCCGGAGCGCTACAATGTCGATGGCGGTGCGATCTCGATCGGCCACCCCTATGGCATGTCCGGCGCGCGCATGGTCGGCCATGCCTTGATCGAGGGCAAACGGCGCGGCGGGCGCTGGGTTGTCGTGACCATGTGCGTCGGCGGCGGCATGGGCGCTGCCGGCCTCTTCGAGGTGCTGTGAGCCACTCGGAACGCGGGGACATCGGCTATCGTGCCCGCGTCAGCGCGCCATGAAACCCCGGGAGGACCCCGGCGCCAATTGCGCAAAAGAGAATGGCCGGAACTGAAAGTTCCGGCCAAGTTTGAACAGGGAGGCTTCACGTCTGGGAGACGTAAGGATCCGAAGACCCTCTTCCCGGGCACAAGTCCCGGAAATCCGTATCGGCAACACCGCTGCCGAAAATCTTTGGCGATGCATCATCGCCTGGGCAGAAGATGGCGGTTTCGACGCACCGGCGCCACCGGGAATTTCTTCTGGCTCATCTGCAAAAACCGCAATGCTCCAAATGCCCCGGGATTCACTTGGAAACCGAAAACATCAGGGTCGAGCCCGCCCTCTTCGGGCGATCAGCCGAGCCGCGTCTCCATCACCTTGCGCAACAGAAAGTCGCGGAACACATTGATCCGCTTCGATGCGCGCAGCTCTTCCGGATAGACGAAATAGGCTTCGGTCGGCGGCCCGGTCAGTTCGGGCAATACGCGCACCAGACTGCCGTCTTCGCTGGCCATGAAATCGGACAATGAGGCGATGCCGAGCCCGCTGCCCACCGCGCGCAGCATCGCATAGAAATTATTGACGGCGAGGATCGGCTTGCGCTCCTGCCCGGGCTGGGCGCCGGCATCGAGCAGCCAGTTGACGTTGGCCACCGGCGGCCGCGAATCCTCGCCGTAGACGATCAGGCGGTGCTTGTCGAGTTCTTCGGGCTTCTGCGGCATGCCGTGCTTTCGGATGTAGTCGGGCGAGGCATAAATATGGCTCGGCACGCTGACGAGATGGCGCTGGATAAGATCGGGCTGGCGCGGCGGCGACATGCGGATCGCGACATCGGCCTCGCGCATCGACAGGTCGAGTTCGGTATCGTCGATGACCATCGTGACCTGGATCTCGGGGTAGAGATCGAGAAATTCGCGGATCCGCGGGGTCAGCCAGCTTGACCCGAAAGCGACCGTGGTGGTGATCTTGAGCGGCCCTTTCGGGCGATCCTTGGATTCGGTGATCAACCCTTCGGCCATCGACAGCTTGGCGAACACCTCGCGCGCCGTGCCGAACAGCAATTCGCCCTGCTCGGTCAGGATCAGCCCGCGCGCGTGCCGATGAAACAGCGGCACGCTGAGACTTTCCTCAAGCGCGCTGATCTGGCGGCTGACGGCGGATTGGCTGAGGTTCAGCGATTCGCCGGCATGGGTAAAGCTGCCCGCTTCGGCGACGGCGTGAAAGACCCGCAACTTGTCCCAATCCATGCCCTTACCCCCGGCGGCGACTTCCCTCGGTCGGCCGTCACCCTATTCGGCCGCCTGCATCGTCGCGGCTTCCTGCGCCGCGAGAAACTTCTCGGCCTCGAGCGCCGCCATGCAGCCCATCCCGGCCGCAGTGACGGCCTGGCGAAATACCTTGTCCTTGACATCGCCGGCGGCAAAAAACCCTGGGACGCCGGTCGCAGTCGAATCCGGCCGGGCGATCACATAGCCCTCCGGGTCGAGCAGCAGCTGCCCGGCGACGAGCCCGGTCACCGGGGTATGGCCGATGGCGATGAACACGCCTTCGCAGGCATGCTCGACGAGCGCACCGGTGCGCAGGTTGCGCAGCCGGACACCGGTGACGGCGGGCGGTTCGGGCACGCCCAGGATCTCCTCGACGAGGCTGTCCCAGATGACGGCGATGCGCGGGTGGCGGAACAGCCGGTCTTGCAGGATCTTCTCGGCCCGCAAAGCATTGCGGCGATGGACGAGAGTGACCTGCCGCGCGTGGTTGGTCAGATAGAGCGCTTCCTCGACCGCGGTATTGCCGCCGCCGACGACGACCACCTCCTTGCCGCGGAAAAAGAAGCCGTCGCAGGTCGCACAGGCGGAAACCCCAAAGCCGCGGAACCTGTCTTCGCTCGGCAGTCCGAGCCAGCGCGCCTGGGCGCCGGTGGCAAGGATCGCGGTCTCGCCGACATAGATGTCGCCCGAATCGCCGGTGGCGACGAACGGCCGGCGGCCGAGATCGATCGCGGTGATCTCGTCGACGACGACCCTGGCGCCGACATGCTCGGCTTGGCGCTGCATCTGCTCCATCAGCCAAGGGCCTTGGATGATTTCGGCAAAGCCGGGGTAGTTCTCGACATCGGTGGTGATCGTCAACTGGCCGCCGGGCTGAAATCCGCTGACCAGCAGCGGTTCGAGATTGGCGCGCGCCGCGTAGATCGCCGCGGTGTAGCCGGCCGGGCCGGCGCCGATGATCAAAACCTTGCCGTGGTGATGTCGGGGCATCGTGCGATCTCGGTAAGTGAGACAGTACCGTATACCAATTTTTGCGCTGCAGCGGGAGGCCGTGCGGGCTGAATTGTACATCTATGTCGCAATCTGCCGAACCAAGCACCCGCGACGGTATTTGTCGTGCCGCCGAATCGTCAAACCGCGCCGCATAAGGCGGGTTGACAGGATGCAGCTATTAGAACAAATAGGGAACTAAAATAAGGATGGTTTGGCGGGCATGTCAAACGGCCTTTCTCACGCGTTGCGCGAGCGGGTTCGGCAGATTGAGCGGCCGGCAATGGCGGCGCATGGGGTCTTGCCCTTCGGCATCGCCGCGATCGATCGGGCATTGCCGGGCGGCGGCCTCGCGCGCGGCGCCCTGCACGAGATCCTGGGGCAGGGCGGCGACGAGGAGGATGGCGCGCTGGCTGCCGCTTTCGCCGCCGGCATCCTCGGGCGGCTCGGCATCAGCTCTCCGCTCCGCACCCCGCTGGGAAAGGCGGGATCCGCCGGGCGGCCGGGTGAGAACCGGCGAGGGCTTTCCGCTTCGCCGGTTGCCGATGGGATCGTGCTGTGGTGTTCGCCGCGCCGCGACCTTTATGGCCCCGGTCTGGCCGCGCGCGGGCTCGATCCCGGCCGCTTGGTGCTGGTTCGGGCGCGACCCGACGCTGCGATCCTGTGGACGATGGAGGAAGGGTTGCGCACCGCCGGCGTCGCCGCGGTCGTCGGCGAAATCGGCACCCTGCCGGCGGTGGCGAGCCGCCGGCTGCAACTCGGTGCCGAACATTACGGCGTCACCGCCTTTGTGCTGCGCCGCTGGCGTGACGGCGAACAGGCGGCGCGGGAACGCGATCTGCCGAACACGGCGACGACGCGCTGGCGGATCGCTGCATTGCCGTCGCACCGGGTTGCGGGTTGGCCGGGGATCGGGCGCCCGTGCTGGCGGATCGAGTTGATGCGCTGCCGCGCCGGCGCGCCGGCATGCTGGGATATCGAAACGGGGAAAATCGAGGGGGCGAGAGGGAGGATGGCGGATGCGGCGGATTTTGTATCTGTGGCTGCAGCACTGGCCGATCGACCGGATGCGCCGGTCCGCAGCATCCCGGCCGGCAAAATCCGGCATGCCGGCTGACGCGACGCCGTTCGCCACGGTGATCGCTGCCGCCGGGCGGCGGCTTCTCGCCGCGGTCAACCCGATGGCAGCCGCCGCAGGCCTCGCCCCGGGAATGCCGCTGGCCGACGCTTTCTCCTTTGTGCCCGGTCTCGCCGCCGTCGCCGCCGAGCCCGCCGAAGACATGACGGCATTGCGCCGGCTGGCGGAATGGTGCGGCCGCTACAGCCCGTGGACGGCGCCCGACGGACCGGACGGGGTGCGGGTCGAGATCGCCGGCTCGGCGCATCTGTGGGGCGGGGAAGCGGCGCTCGCCGCCGATCTCGCGGCCCGGCTCGCCCGTCAGGACATCGCCTGCCGTGTCGCCATTGCCGACACCCTTGGCGCCGCCTGGGCATTGGCCCGCTTTATGCCGGTCGGCGACGGCCCGGCTATCCTGCCGCCGGGGGATTGCGGCGCCGGCCTTGCCGGGTTGCCGATTGAGGCATTGCGTCTCGACCCGACCACCGCCGAAGGGCTGCGGCGGGTCGGCTTGAAGCGGGTCGGCGATCTTATGGCAATGCCGCGCGCGGCCCTCGCCCGCCGCTTCGGCGACAAGGTGGCGCTGCGTCTCGATCAGGCGCAGGGCCATCTGTCCGAGCCGCTGTCGCCGCTTGGCGAAGCGCCGGTGCGCCGGGTGCGGTTGAGCTTTGCCGAGCCGATCGCCGATCCCGCCGATCTCGCGCTTGCGGCCGAGCGCCTCGCCGAGGATCTCGGTCTTCGCCTGGCGCGGGAAGGGAGCGGAGCGCGGCGGCTCGATCTCGCCTTTTACCGGGTCGATGGCCGGGTCGAGCACATCGCGCTTGGAACGGCCAGCCCCAGCCGCGATCCGCACCACCTTGCCGCACTGTTCAAACAGCGGCTCGACACTGTCGATCCCGGTCTCGGCGTCGAAGACATGATCCTCGCCGCCTTTGCGGTCGAGCCTTTGGCAGCCGAGCAGATCGGTTTTGCCGGGTCTCCGGCCGGCGCGGGAACCGGAGACATCGCGGCGCTGCTCGACCGGCTCGGCAACAAGCTCGGGCCGGCGGCGCTTTATCGGCTTGAGCCGGGCCAAAGCCACATCCCGGAGCGGGCCTCGGTTAGAGTGCCGGTCGGTGCCGGTCTCCACCCTGCCGCTGACTGGGTCTCCGGCAAATCGCCGCGGCCGGTCCGGTTGTTCGAGCCGCCGGAGCCGGTCGCCGCCTTCTGGCTGTTGCCCGACGCGCCGCCGTTCCGCTTCACTTGGCGGCGGCGGGCATATCTGGTGAGCCACGCCGACGGGCCGGAGCGGATCGCCGAGGAATGGTGGCGCGCCGATGGATCGGGCGCGGTCGACGCGATCCGCGACTATTACCGGGTCGAGGATCGGGAGGGGCGGCGCTTCTGGCTGTTCCGGGCCGGCCTTCCAGGTAAAGGCCAGCCGCCGCGCTGGTATGTCCATGGCATCTTTGCCTGAGCCGCATCGCAATTTGCGCGGTCGTTGCGAGCGCGCCTCGCGATGACAAAATCGCCGTTCGGGGACGCGCCGTGACGAGCCCGGTCGATTACGCCGAATTGCAGGTCACGACCAATTTCTCGTTTCTGCGCGGTGCGTCGCATCCCCACGAACTGGTGACGACCGCAGCCGCACTCGGCCATCATGCGATAGCAATCACCGATCGCAACAGCCTTGCCGGCATCGTGCGCGCCTATCAGGCGGCAAGGACCGCCGGACTGCGCCTGGTCGTCGGCTGCCGGCTGGATCTGGCCGACGGCGCCGGCCTTCTCGTCTACCCCGTGGATCGCGCCGCCTATGGCCGGCTGACGCGGCTGTTGACCGTCGGCAAGCGCCGCGCCGCCAAGGGCGAATGCCGTCTCGACTATGCCGATGTGGTCGCGCACGGCGCCGGCCAGATCATCGTCGTACTGCCGCCCGAAGCACTCTCCGATCCCGAAACGCCCTATGATATAGCGGCGATCCCGGACGAATTCGGCTTGTTTGCCATGCGGATCGCTGCCGATTTCCCCGGCCGCGCCTATCTTGCCGCCCATCAACTCTATCGTGGCGACGATGCGCGGCGCATCGCCGGTCTGGCGGCCTTGGCCGCAGCGGCGGCGCTGCCGCTCGTTGCGACCAACGACGTGCTCTATCACGGCCCCGAGCGGCGGCCGTTGCAGGATGTGCTGACCTCCATCCGGTACGGCTGCACGCTGGCCGAGGCCGGCTTTCGCCTGGCCGCCAATGCCGAACGCCATCTGAAACCGCCCGCCGAAATAGCCCGGCTGTTTCGCCTCTATCCGGACGCGGTCAGGCGCAGCGGCGAAATCGTCGCGCGCTGCCGGTTCAGCCTCGACGAGTTGCGCTACGAATATCCGGACGAGACGGCCGAAGACGGCCGCACCCCGCAGCAGCGGCTGACCGAACTCGCCTGGGCCGGTGCAGCCGAACGTTTTGGCTCTTCGGTCACCCCCGCCCGCTTTCGCGGGAATGACGGCCGATCCGGCATTCCCGACAAGATCCGCGATCTGATCGACCATGAATTGCAGTTGATCGGGCGGCTCGATTACGCCCGCTATTTTCTGACCGTGCACGACATCGTGCGGTTCGCCAAGACGCGCGGCATCCTCTGCCAAGGACGCGGCTCGGCTGCCAATTCCGCCGTCTGCTATTGCCTCGGCATCACCGCCGTCGACCCGGCACGCATCGACGTATTGTTCGAGCGCTTCATCAGCGCCGCGCGCAACGAGCCGCCCGATATCGATGTCGATTTCGAGCACGAGCGGCGCGAGGAGGTGATCCAGTACCTCTACGAGAAATACGGCCGCGACCGGGCCGGGCTCGCCGCCACCGTGATCTGCTACCGCTCGCGCTCGGCGATCCGCGAGGTCGGCAAGGCGCTGGGCCTTTCGGTCGATGTCGTGGCGGCATTGGCCGGCATCGTCTGGGGCTGGAGCAGCGATCCGATCGCCGATCGGCGGGTCCGCGAGGCTGGGCTCGACCCCGCCGACCATACCCTGCGCCTCGCCCTCGACCTCGCCGCCGAACTCGTCGGCTTTCCGCGCCACCTGTCGCAGCATGTCGGCGGGTTCGTCATCACCCGCGGACCGTTATCCGAACTGGTGCCGATCGAGAACGCGGCGATGGCCGACCGCACCGTGATCGAATGGGACAAGGATGATCTCGACGCGCTCGGCATCCTCAAGATCGACATCCTGGCGCTCGGCATGCTGACCTGCATCAGGAAAGCCTTCGCGCTGATCGAGCAATATCATGGCCGGCAGCTTGAACTCGCCACGGTGCCGGCCGAGCAGCCCGAAGTCTACGAAATGCTGTCCCAGGCCGATTCGCTCGGCGTCTTTCAGGTCGAAAGCCGCGCCCAAATGACGATGCTGCCGCGGCTCAAGCCGCGCGAGTTCTACGATCTCGTCATCGAGGTCGCGATCGTGCGGCCGGGGCCGATCCAGGGCGATATGGTGCACCCCTATCTGCGCCGGCGCTCCGGGCTTGAAACGGTGACCTACCCGTCAGGCGAATTGCGCCAGGTGCTGAAGAAGACCCTGGGCGTGCCGCTGTTCCAGGAGCAGGCGATGCAGATCGCGATCGTCGGCGCCGGCTTTGCCCCGGAGGAGGCCGACCGGTTGCGCCGGGCGATGGCGACCTTCAAGCGCAATGGCGACATCCATCTGTTCCGCGACAAATTTGTCGCCGGCATGGTCGGCAACGGCTACGACCGCGACTTCGCAGCTCGCTGCTTCAGTCAGATCGAAGGGTTCGGGACCTATGGTTTTCCGGAAAGCCATGCGGCGAGCTTTGCGCTCCTCGTCTATGTCTCGGCCTGGATCAAATGCTTTTACCCGGACGTATTCGCCTGCGCCTTGCTCAACAGCCAGCCGATGGGGTTCTACGCGCCGGCGCAGATCGTACGCGATGCGCGCGAGCACGGGGTCGAGGTATGCGGCGTCGACATCAATCGCAGCCTTTGGGACTGTACCCTCGAACCGTCAGTCACCCCCGCGAAAGCGGGGGTCCAGCGAGGAACAACTGGCTCTGGAGCTCTGGATTCCGGTGTTCGCGGGAATGACGGATGTCCGGATACAGGCAATCGTCTCGCGCTGCGCCTCGGTTTTCGCCAGATCAAAGGGTTCGCGGAGGCCGATGCAAGTCGGCTCATCGCTGCGCGAGGGCTGGAAGGATACCCGGACCCGCGGGCTTTGTGGCGACGCAGCGGGCTCGGTCGCGCTGCGCTCGAGCGCCTAGCCGGGGCCGATGCGTACCGCTCGGTCGGGCTCGACCGCCGCCGGGCGCTGTGGGCATTAAAGGCGCTCGGCGAGCCCCCGATGCCGCTCTTCGCCGCCGCCGAGACGCTCGGCAAAGGGCCCCGGCGTCTCCCGGCGGGCGATAATACGCCGGGCGAAGCACGAGCAGCCGAGTTGTTGCCGCCGATGCCGCTCGGCGAGCATGTCGTCGAGGATTACGCCAGCCTCAGCCTCAGCCTGAAGCGGCATCCGCTGGCCTTTCTGCGCCGCGATCTCGCCCGCGAGGGCCGCGTCGCCGCCGCCGATCTCTCCCGGCTGCCGGTCGACCGCCGGCTCTCGATCGCCGGAATCGTGCTGATCCGCCAGCGTCCGGGCAGCGCCAACGGCGTCGTCTTCATCACCATCGAGGACGAGACCGGCATCGCCAACCTGATCCTTTGGCCCGCCATCCTCGAACGGTTTCGCCGCGCCGCGCTCGGCGCGACCTTGCTGTGCTGCACCGGCAAATTGCAGCGCGAGCAGCGGGTCATTCATGTCGTCGCCGAGCGACTCGAAGATTTGAGCCCGCGTCTCGATACTTTGCGTGAGCGCACCGGCGATCCGGCCCGGCCGGCTCCGAGACCGTTTTTTACCCTTCCCCAAAAAATGCCCGGACACGAGGCTCGCGACATCGTCATCCCGGCGCGGAATTTCCGGTAGCCGTCGCGATCGGCGCCCCACGGCCCCAAGACAACAGCGTTCAACCACCACCTTCACGCTTTGTTAGAACATTTACGATGCCATCGGCGCCGGGCCACTCTCACCCCGGAACTGGGCAGCCAATGGCACGGATCTTGTTGGCGGAATCGGACGATCGAATTCGCGGGTTCATCGCCGGAATCCTGATCGAATTCGGCCATGACGTTGCGGCTTGCGCCGATGCGGCCGAAGCCGCCGAATGGCTGACCACCCAGCAGGTCGACGTCGTGCTGACCGACCTTGTGCTGGGCAACGGCCAGGGCGCTTGCCTCGGCAGAAAATGGGCGGCGCGGGGGGTGCCGACGATCACGCTGAGCGGGCAGAAATTCCGTGCCGATCGGGCGGCGCGGCACCGACTGCCGGCATTGCTCGAAAAGCCGTTCCGGTTCGCCGACCTGCAATCGGTCGTCGATGCGGTGGCATCCTATTCCGCATCCGAGGACTCGGCCGCAGCCTAGCTTTCGATCCCGCCGGCTAAAAGTCGGGTTTTGCCAACGGCCTGGCCGGCCGGCGAATCGGCAGCGGCGCCGGGATATCGTCCTCGCTCGCCTGCCAGCCCCATTCGAGCAATGGCAGCGCGGTGCGGGCGAAGCCGACGATCCGCTCCACCAACCCTGGCGACAGCATCTCGGCATCGGTCAGCAAGATGTGGGCGGTGAACGATTTCCAGCCGACATGCTCGGCGACCGGGGTTCCCTTGGCGATTTCAAAACCGCGGGGTGGACGGCTCAGCCGCCCGTCGCCGCCGGACATCGGACAGCCCGCCGCGCGCAGCCGGTCGACAATCGCCAGGAACTCGTCGGGGTCATCCACGATGGCGCGCCGCAACCGGTGCAGCAGCGCCGGTTCCGGATGCCAGAAACCCGCCGCCGCCATCGACGCGCCGGGCTCGACATGCAGATAGAGGAGGCCCGGGTCGCGCTTGCCGCCCGAGCGGGTCAGCACCGCTCCCGCATGGGTTTTGTACAGCCGCTTATCGGCCGAGAAGCGCACATCGCGATAGATGCGAAAAATCCCGCGGCCGGGATCGCCAACGAGCGGCAATCCGGCGCGGCCTAGTGCGACGCTTACCGCGGCGACCAGACCCCGCAAGGGGTGGAGCACCTCGGCCTCGTAGACCGCCTTTCGCGGCTTGAACCAAGCCGGATCGTTGTGCTCTCGCAGCTCGCCGAAAAACTCGAGCGCCGTCGGCCTGAAACCATCAAACGGCGCGGTGGGATCGGTCATCGCCGGCCCTCTTTCGGGCATAAAGCAGGAATTCGCGATTGCCCTGCGCACCGAGGATCGGGCTCTCGACCAGTCCGACCGAAATCCATCCTGGTTGCGCGGCGACCCACAGCGCGGCGCGCTCGCAAACCTCCTGCTGAACCTTAGCATCACGCACGATCCCGCCCTTGCCGATTTGGGCGCGGCCGGCCTCGAATTGCGGTTTGACGAGCGCCACCAGCACTGCCTGTTCGGCGGCGAGCAAGAGCGGCGCCGCCAGCACGGTGGCGAGCCCGATGAAGCTGGCATCGCAGGCGATCAGATCGACTGCTTCCGGGATGTCGGCGGCCGTCAACGCACGTGCGTTGACCCGCTCGCGGACGACGACGCGCGGATCCTGGCGTAATTTCCAGGCGAGCTGACCATGCCCGACATCGACCGCGTAAACCCGCCGGGCGCCCCGCGTCAGCAGTACGTCGGTAAAACCGCCGGTCGAGGCGCCGATGTCGAGGGCGATCCGCCCGCTCGTGTCGACACCGAAATGATCGAGCGCATGCGCGAGTTTGACGCCGCCGCGCGAGACCCAGGGATGATCCCGCCCTCTGACATCGAGCGGCACGTCGCGGGCGAGCAGCATGCCGGCCTTGTCGACCCGGCGATCGCCGACAAAAACCACACCGGCCAGGATCAGCGCCTGCGCCCTGGCGCGGCTCTCGGCAAGTCCGCGCTCGGCGAGCAACTGATCGGCCCGCTGCCTGCCGGCGCCGTGATGCGGTCCGGGCATGTCCTCGCAGCGCGCGCAATCATGAACGGGGCGCGGTCGTAGGAATTTTCTTACGCTCGCGCCGGCTGCTCGGCTATTTCGCGGCCGAGCGCCGACAAGGCCATTGCCGCGATGTGGCGCGCATTGAGGCCGGCCTGATCGTATTGAGCCTGCGGGCTGTCGTGGTCGAGAAAGACATCGGGCAAGACCATGGTGCGGATCTTGAGCCCGTGATCGAGCAGGCCGCGCATCGCCAGATGGTGCAGCACGTGGCTGCCGAAACCGCCTATCGCGCCCTCTTCGATGGTGATCAGCACCTCGTGCTCGCGCGCCAGGCGGTCGACCAGGTCGGTGTCGAGCGGCTTCATGAAGCGGGCGTCGGCAACCGTCGTCGACAACCCGTAGGCGGCAAGTTCCTGCGCCGCCTTCTGGCATTCGGCGAGCCGCCCGCCGAGGCTCAACAGGGCAATCGTGGTACCTTCGCGCAGGATGCGGCCGCGTCCGATCTCGAGCGGCAGGCCCAACTCCGGCAACGGCACGCCGACCCCTTCGCCGCGCGGAAAACGCACCGCCGAGGGCGCATCGTCGATCGCGACGCAGGTCGCCACCATGTGTACCAGCTCGGCCTCGTCGCCGGCCGCCATAATGACGAAGCCCGGCAGCACGCCGAGATAGGCGAGGTCGAACGAGCCGGCATGGGTCTGCCCGTCCTGGCCGACGAGCCCGGCTCGGTCGATCGCGAACCGCACCGGCAATTTCTGGATCGCGACGTCGTGCACGACCTGGTCGTAGGCGCGCTGCAGAAATGTCGAATAGATGGCGGCAAACGGCCTCATCCCCTCCGCGGCGAGACCGGCGGCAAACGTCACCGCGTGCTGCTCGGCGATGCCGACATCGAAGCAGCGCCTTGGAAACTGTTCGCCGAACAGGTTGAGGCCGGTGCCCGATGGCATCGCTGCGGTGATCGCGACGATGCGGTCGTCCGTTTCGGCATGCTTGATCAGTGACTTGGCGAATACGGTGGTGTATTGCGGCGCCTTCGGGGTCGATTTCGCCTGCGCGCCGGTGACCACGTCGAATTTGGCGACGCTGTGCCACTTGTCGTCGGCCTGTTCGGCCGACAGATAGCCGTGGCCCTTCTCGGTCACGCAATGGACCAGCACCGGCCCGGATTCCTTGCCGTCCCGGACGTTTTTCAGCACCGGCAGCAGGTGATCGAGGTTATGCCCGTCGATCGGGCCGATGTAATAAAAGCCGAGCTCTTCGAACAGAGTGCCGCCGGTGACAAAGCTGCGCGCCAATTCTTCGGCGCGGCGCGCCGCATGTTCGAGCCGCTTCGGCAGATGCCGGGCCACTTCGCCGGCGAGATGGCGCAACGACATGAAGGATTTCGACGAAAGCAGGCGCGACAGGTAGGCGCTCATCGCCCCGACCGGCGGCGCGATCGACATGTCGTTGTCGTTGAGGACGACGATCAGCCGCGAATCCATCGCCCCGGCGTTGTTCATCGCCTCATAGGCCATGCCGGCGCTCATCGCCCCGTCGCCGATGACGGCGACGATGTTGCGGCGCTCGCCATTGAAGTCGCGGGCGACGGCCATGCCGAGCGCCGAGGAGATCGAGGTCGAGCTGTGCGCGGCGCCGAACGGGTCGTACTCGCTTTCTGACCGCTTGGTGAACCCGGAAAGCCCCCCGCCCTGGCGAATCGTGCGGATGCGGTCGCGCCGTCCGGTCAGGATCTTGTGCGGATAGGCCTGATGCCCGACATCCCAGATCAGCCGATCATGGGGCGTATCGAAGACATAGTGCAGCGCCACGGTCAACTCGACGACGCCGAGCCCGGCGCCGAAATGGCCGCCGGTGATCGAGACCGCATCGATCAGTTCGGCGCGCAGCTCGTCGGCGAGCTGGCGCAGATCCGATTCGGGCAGCCGCCGCAGATCGGCCGGAATATCGATCCGGTCGAGCAACGGCGTCCGATTGGAGATCGGGCGATTCGGTTTCGCATCCAAAGCTGCGCTCCTCACGTGCGGCGGGCGATGACGAATCGCGCTGCCTCTCGTAAAAGTTCCGCTCTTCCTTCGAACAAATCAAGATGAGCCGCCGCCTGTCCGACCAGAAGCTCGGCCTGGGCCCGGGCGCGGGCGGGTCCGAGGATCGAGACAAAGGTGGTCTTTCCGGCGGCGGCGTCGGCGCCGACCGGTTTCCCCGTCTCAGCCGCCGAACCCTCGACATCGAGCAGATCGTCGGCGATCTGGAAGGCGAGCCCGAGATCATGCGCATAGCCGCGCAGGGCCAGCCGCGGTTCGTCCGGCGCCTTGGCGAGAATCGCCCCGGCCTCGCAGGAGAAGGCGATCAGCGCGCCCGTCTTCATTCGCTGCAGCCGGGTGATCGCGCCGATGTCCAGGCTTTGTCCCTCGGCGATCAGATCGATCATCTGACCGCCGACCATGCCGGCCGAACCGGCCGCGGCGGCGAGTGCGGCGACCAGCTCGCAGCGCACCGCCGGATCGGCATGCGTGTCGGGATGCGCCAGAACCTCGAACGCGGCGGTCAACAGACCGTCTCCGGCAAGCACTGCGGTTGCCTCGTCGAACTCCTTGTGGCAGGTCGGCCGGCCACGCCGCAGATCGCTGTCGTCCATCGCCGGCAGATCGTCATGCACCAGCGAATAGGCGTGGACCATTTCGACTGCCGCCGCCGCCTGCAGGGCGCAGTGCCGGGCGACGCCGAAAAGGGCAGCGCCGGCCAGCACGAGAAATGGGCGAAGGCGTTTGCCGGGCGCCAGCGCCGAATAACGCATCGCCTGGTAAACTCTGGCTTCGAGACCGGGTGGCGTGACCAGCAACCGATCGAGCACGGCGTCGGTCAGCTCCGCCGCATCCGCCAGCGCTGCGGGGAATGAAGTCGTTCGCAACCATTGCGTCTCAGTCAAGGTTCGCCGGCTCCGCGGTGATGGCGCCATCCGGCCCGACCACGATTCGATCGACCCGCTGCTGCGCCTCGTTGAGCTTTCTGGCGCAGTGCTGTTTCAGCAGCGCGCCGCGCTCATAGGATAGGATGGCCTCGTCGAGCTTGACCTGCCCGGCTTCGAGGCGACGCACGATTTGTTCGAGTTCGGCCAGTGCGTCCTCGAAGCTCATCATCGCAATCTCGTCGGGCACGGTCTGATCGGCCATCGGCATCCCGTTTAACAGGATACGCGCATATCCTGCTGCGTTCTAGTTAACAGCGCGAAGGTGGCTGCGCCTCCTTTGGCGGCCCCGGCCAGAAATTCAGGCCGATCCGCCGGTCACGCCGCCATCAGCGCGCCGACATGCGCGGCGGCGCAGGCGCCAAGGCTGGCCAGATCATAGCCGCCCTCGAGGGTCGAGACGATGCGGCCCTCGGCATGACGTTTGGCGATTTCGATCAGCTCTCCGGTGATCCAGGTAAAATCCGCATCCTCCAGCATCAGCTGCGCCAACGGGTCTCTGCGGTGCCCGTCAAAGCCGGCCGAGATCACGATCAGCTGGGGGCGGAACGTATCGAGCATCGGCAGGATGCGCTCGCTCATCGCCAGCCGGAATGGGCCCGAACCCGAATTGGGGCGCAACGGAACATTGACGATGTTGCCCAGACCGGTCTCGCTCGCTGCCCCGGTGCCGGGGTAGAGCGGATATTGATGGGTTGAGGCATAAAAGAACCGCCCGTCGTCTTCAAACGCGGCTTGGGTGCCGTTGCCGTGATGAACATCGAAATCGACGACCGCCACCCGGTCGAGCCCGTACACGGCGGATGCCCGCGCCGCGCCGATCGCCGCATTGTTGAACAGGCAGAACCCCATCGACCGGCCGGGCTCGGCGTGATGCCCGGGCGGTCGCACGGCGCAGAAGGCATTGCCCGCCTGCCCGGTGACGACCGCATCGACCGCGGCAATGACGGCACCCACCGCTCGCAGCGCCGCGGCGCCCGAAGCCGGCGACAGAATCGTGTCGGCGTCGAGTGCCACAAGACCCGATCTCGGCACGGCGCCGAGAACGCGGTCGACATGCCGCCGCGAATGGACCCGGACCAGATCGCCGAGCTCCGCCTCCGGCGCCTCGCGCCATTCCAACCCGGAGAACCGCGCCTCCGCCAGGGCGTCGAGCACCGCGCGCAGGCGGGCCGGCGCTTCTGGATGATGGCTGCCGGGGTCGTGTTCGAGACAGTCCGGATGGGTGTAGAGCAACGTCATAGATGACCTCGCAGCGGCAACCCGCCGGAGTGTCGCATACCGGCTCGGCACCTGGCCAGAGCGGCAGCGCGCAAGCATAACGTGCGGAATGGCGCCATGGGAAATGGCAGATGCGAGCCCAGTCAGCACCGGCGCAATGCTTCGCTGCCGAGCGCGGCCCAGCCGAGCAACAGCGCGCCGCCACCGAACGGCGTCACCCGGCCGAACCACTCGATACCGGTCAATGCCACTGCGAAGAGGCTCAGGCTGAAGAACGCGACGCCGGTAACAAAGCTCCATCCCGCGACCATCAGCGGCAAGCCCGGCGGCCCGCGACGCTCGACGATCCCCGCCACGGCGAGCAGGGCCGCAACATGAACCATGCCGTAGAGCGCGCCGGTATGCAGCAATTCGGCGGAATGCGCGTCGCCCGCGGCAAGATGTGCGGCGACCGCCCCGGCAGCGACCGAGAAAAAGCCGCCGAGCCCCGCGGCGGCGAGCCAGACCCGCTTCATCGCCGCGCCGCCCAGCATGCGGGGTTCTGTTCTATCGCTGCATGGTAGAGGGCGAGAGTCTGGCGGGCGACGGCAGAACTCGGTGAACTCACCGGCGATCAGCGCGCGGCCGGCTTGCCCCATCGTCCGACGCAATGCCGCGTCGCCGGCGAGACGGGAGATCGCTTCGGCCAGCGCGGAGACGTCATGGTGCGGCACCAGGAGGCCGGTCTCGCCGGCGCGTACTGCCTCGCGGCAGCCGGGGACGTCGGTAGCGACGATCGGCCGGGCACAGGCCGCCGCTTCGAGCAAGGCCTTGGGTACGCCCTCGCCATAGGTCGAGGGCAGCACCGCGATCCCCGCGCGGCGCCACACCTCGCGCACATCGGCGACCGGGCCCAGCCAGTCGATCCCCGGCTCGGCCGCGAGCGAAGCCAGCGAACCGGCGCTCAGCGACCCCCGATTGTCGGGATCGACCGGCCCGGCGAGCAACAGCTCGACCGGCAATCCGCCCGCGCGAAGCCGCCGAGTGGCGGCAACCGCGTCGAGGACGCCCT
Organism: uncultured Alphaproteobacteria bacterium; assembly: GCA_963701815.1. Classification (GTDB taxonomy): domain Bacteria; phylum Pseudomonadota; class Alphaproteobacteria; order ATCC43930; family CGMCC-115725; genus AP-15. The sequence goes on along the minus strand of CAVPBN010000004.1, from coordinate 19,110 downwards.
TCTGACGCAGCATTCGCGCAACCAGGGCAATAGTGATGACAGTGTCAGGAGGTTCCGGCAGCGGTTCGAAATGGCCGATATCCACCCCCGAACCGCGGATCAGCACGAGACGCCGCCGGTCGATGCCGAGCCCGGCCAGGACGGCCAGGTCGTCTGGGTTCTGCGCTACCACCCAGCCCCGGCCGCCGCCAGCGGTCAGACGCAGGGCCGGGCGCAGCAGCAGCCGGCGCAGTCGGGCGGGGAGACCGGTACCGGAAAAACCCGACCCGAGGCCCATCACCGCGCTGATCGCAACCGGACCGGCATCGGCGCGGGGAAAGGCAAGGCGCCGGGCGATGCCGCCATAGAGGACCGGCTTTAGCGCGACGTGATGGACGATGTCCGGCCGCTCGGCGCGATAGAGCGCCGCGATCTCGGCAATCGCCCGGCCAGCGCCGAAGACGCCGTCGCCGCGCCGCCGCCAGGCGAGGGGCCGCAAGGCAAAGCCTTCGTCGCGGATTCGCTCGCCATCGCCGCGCACCCGGGCGGCGACGACGACGTCAAAGCCATCGTCGCGCGCCGCCCGAGCAACCGGCAGTCGATGCGAGCAGAAATACCAGTCCTCGGTCACCAGAAAGAGCAGCTTCGGGCGCGGCCCCGCCATCGGCGCGGAACGCCGCGACGGGCCGGAGGAGTGCGCAGCGACGAGGGCCATAGCGGACCGAGGCGATCGAAGAAACCAGGTGCGGCGGCGCGGTCTTGCCGCCAAGCGCAATCGTCTTTAAGGCATTTGCCGTCGGATCGCTTGCGCAATCGGAGGGGTGCAGGTTTGGCGGAGGGCGGGGCCTGGCGCGCATTCTGGTGACCGGCGCAGCCGGCTTCGTGGGCCGCGCGCTATGCCGCGGCCTCGCCGGGCGGGGCCATAGTGTGATCGGCCTGACCCGCGCCACGGCGCCGCCCTCCGCCGGCATCGAGCTGCGCGCCTTCGGCGAGATCGGCCCGCGCACCGACTGGTCCGAGGTGCTGACGGCAATCGATGTCGTCGTGCATCTGGCGACCCGGGCGCATCGGCGGCTCATCGATCAGGCACCGCAGATCGACGAGGCCGAAGCCGCGGCGGGGTTGGCGCGGGCGGCCGCGGCGGCCGGGGTAAAGCGCTTCGTCCATATGAGCTCGATCCGGGCGATCGGCGAGGCGACTGCGCCGGGCGCGCCGTTCCGCCCCGACACCCCGCCGCAGCCGCGCGACAAATACGGCCGGGCCAAGCTCGCTATCGAGCGCGCCTTGCTGAAGGCGGCGCGCGAATGCGGACCCGAACTCGTGATCCTGCGGCCGCCGCTGGTTTACGGCCCGGGTGTCAAGGCGAATTTCCGCGCGCTGATCGGGCTCGCGGGCAGCGGGCTGCCGCTGCCCTTTGCCGGCGTCGACAACCGTCGCAGCCTGATTTTTCTCGACAACTTCGTCGATCTGACGGCCTCGGCCTGTATCCATCCGAGCGCCGCCGGCCGGATTCTGCTGGCACGGGACGCGGTAGACCTGGCGACGCCCGACTTGCTGCGGGCGTTGGCGGCCGGGCTCGACCGCAGAATTCGCTTGTTTGCCGTCCCGCCCACTGTGTTCGCCGCGCTGCGCGCATTGCCGCCGCTCGGTCCTCTGGTAGCCCGGCTGACGCTGTCGCTGCAGGTCGATGACAGCACGACGCGCCGGGTGCTGGGCTGGGCGTCGCCGGTTGCTCCCGAGCCGGCGCTGATGGCGACGGCGCGCACCTTTCGCCGCAGCAAGTGAACGGAACCCGGGCGGCTCCGGTGGAGCTTGCGCAAGTGCGACGCGAGACGGAGGAACCGATGACTGCCGGCACCGAAGATACCGAGTTCGGGGCGAACGCCGAGGCGAGGACCGAACGGCCGCGCCGCCCGACGGTCGACGCCGCCCATCTGCACCCATCTGCAGGCGACGATGGGGCAACCGGCTTTCAACCGGCAAAAACTCGATTCCGGCTGATCGGCGCGGCCGTTCGCGCTATATCGCAGCGTGCGAGATCATTTGCGGAGGACATTGCCCGTGCCGAGCTTTGACATCGTCTCGCGGATCGATCTCGCCGAGGTCGACAACGCGATCGCCGGGATCGCGCGCGAGATCGCCACCCGGTTCGACTTCAAGGGCAGCAAATGCACAATCGAACGCAAGGAGGGCGCCCTCACCCTGATCGCCGACGACGATCTCAAGCTCAAGCAGATGCACGAATTGCTGAAGGTGCATTTGACCCGGCGCAAGGTCGAGCCCGGGGCGCTCGACTACAAGCCGCCGGAAAAGGCCTCGGGCAACACGCTGCGGCAGACGATCGCGCTGCGCCAGGGGGTCGGGGCCGATCTCGCTCGGCAGTTGATCCGCGAGATCAAGGACAAGAAGCTCAAGGTGCAGGTCTCGGTCCAGGGCGAGGAAGTTCGCGTAACCGGCAAAAAGCGCGACGATCTGCAGAGCGCCATCGTCGCCGTGCGCGAACTGAAGGTCGAGCAGCCGCTACAATACCTCAATTTCCGGGAATAAGCTGGAGTTTCTGTGAATCGGCTGGCAGCGGACCATCCGCTTGCCTCGCTGCGACACAGCCGCTATCTAATGCCGAGCGCCTCGTCCCCTTCGTCTAGAGGCCCAGGACATCGCCCTCTCACGGCGGCAACACCGGTTCGAATCCGGTAGGGGACGCCAATAAAACCATGTATTTAAGATCATGATTCGCCTGTCCCTGTCCAACATATGTGGATGGACCGTCGTAGGCGATGATGGCCTCGCGTGGTCGCTAAAGCCTCGGCCGGTCGCTAACTCGTCATACCGTTTGAGCAGCCACACGCCCACGTCGGGAACATGCATCCGCGGGCGCAGCTTAGGTGCTCGGGCGCAGACGCCCCGGGTCGAGGTGCGGCAGGCGTGCCAGTGTCGAACGGCGCCAGGTCGGCCGTCTGAGCGGTGCCGTCGACAATCAGCTCCGCCATCGCTTCACCTGTCGCGGGCGCGTTCAGGTGGCCGGGCGATAGCATGCTTGCCGCGCCACGATCGTCGCCGAGGCCAGGACCGGCGACATAATGCGGCACATCGCCCCCATCGGTGCGGGGAAAAGTTCGGGTGTGAACATCACCCCCGCTCCGCTCCCGGCATTCGATGAAAGCGGCCTCCACCGGGATAGCTGTTCCGGTGTCGAAGACGAGGCTGTGGCCTGTCAAACCAAACACCGCCGGCAGCGGCAGCCACGAAGCCAGGATCGACCAAAGCCCCATCGCGATCGCGACGCCGTCGCACTCGACGAGCCTGCCCTCGACACCGATTGCTCGCCCCTGGCGCTGCGCGATCCCCCCAAGGCGCTATTCTGCTCCTACTCCGTGTAAGGCGAGGCAAGAATTTGCCCATGGTCACCGTGTCCGACAGGCAGCCGAGCTTGTGCCGGCTGCGGCGGTGTCGGAAACCGACAAATCCGCCATAGGTGCCACCCCAGCCCGGTTGTAGTTCATCTCGCGAACCTACAGGCCGCCAGCGTAGAGGCTGATGATCGGATCAAGCGCGAGCCGCAGGTATCGAAGGGAAATCTCCAGGCAGGCTTCCCAGAGCCGCCCCGTGAGCAGACCGAGGTTAGGCTTTCCGCAGAGGCAAAAAGAGTGGCGCGCCGGCCCGTTCGATTTCGCAGGACACGAGCGCGGCACTTCGAGCGAGACCGGATCGAAACAGATTTTGAGCGCTAGGCTCTTTGGCGCGCGAGATCGCTTGTATCAACCTAATCTCGTTGGGGAGGTGGGCATGCTGTCCTGCACATCGAATGAGCCAGATTTGGCCGGTCATGCCGGTTGCCTCTGCCATAGGCATGAAGTTCAATCTCTGACGCGTCGGATCGGTGCGGATCTTTCACGACGCGGCTTTGTTGCGGGTGTGGGCGCCTCGCTTGCATCGCTTGGCCTGCCTAAATTCGCCACTGCGCAGCCGGCGCCGGTGGCCGGGCAGCCGCCGCGGCCTATCCTGTTCACGAATTTCCGGTTGTTCGACGGAAGCGCCAGCACATTGCGCGACGGTCTTCGCTTGCTCGTTGAAGGCAACCGGATCAAGGCCGTGGCGCAGGGCAACCCGGCTGCGCCAGACGGTGCGCATGTGATCGATTGCGGTGGCCTGGTCCTCATGCCGGGCCTGATCGACGCGCATTGGCATTCCATCTTTGCCGCGCTGCCGCTCTCGGCTTTGATGGCCGCGGAGGTCGGCTACATCCATCTCGCCGCCAGCGCGGAGGCTGAACGCACATTGATGCGCGGTTTCACCACGGTCCGGGATCTTGGCGGCCCTGCCTTCGCGTTGAAGCAGGCGATCGACGAAGGGCTCGTGCCGGGCCCTCGCATTTATCCGTCGGGCGCCATGATAACGGCCACCGGTGGGCATGGCGACCTGCGTCCGTTGTCCGACCTGCCGAGTGTCGGCGGCACGCTCAGTCGCGTCGAGCAATCGGGCGGCAGCATCATCGCCGATGGGCCGGATGCGGTCCGGCAGCGCGTGCGCGAGCAACTCATGCAGGCTGCATCGCAGATCAAGCTCGTGGGAAGCGGCGGCATATCAACACCGCGCAGCCCGCTGGACGCTGCCGGTTTCACCGAGCTCGAATTGCGCGCGGGGGTCGAAGCGGCCGAAGACTGGGCCACCTACGCCACGGTGCACGCCTATACGTCGGCGACGATCCAGAGGGCGATCGCCGCCGGGGCCAGGTGCATCGAGCATGGTCATCTGATGGACGAAGCGACGGCCAAGGTGATGTCCGAGAAGGGCGTTTGGTTGAGCATCCAGCCATTTGTCGGAGACGACGACTCCATTTGCCTGACCGGCCAAAGCCGGGATCAGCAACTTCGGGTTATTGCCGCCACCGACAAAGCGTACACGCTCGCGAAAAATCACAGGATCAAGACGGCATTTGGCTCGGACCTGCTGTTCTCCGACACGCTGACCGCGCGCCAGGGCACGGAATTATCGCGGCCGCTCGACGAGAATGGCCACCAGCCCAAACGCGCGGCGCTCGTCGAATTTCTCGCCAGCACCTGTACCTGCTCACACGGGTTGATTTCCGGGCTGCGCCAGACAAGATGGCGGCGCGGTCCCTGGCGTTGTTATGGGCGACCTGGCTGATGACCTTGCTGCTGCGGCTCGCCGAAATGCCGGTGCGCACGCCAACCGAAAAGGGCGCTCACGAATCCGCGAGCACGCTTGCTCGCACTCTGTCCGGCACCGCCCACCAAGGGATCGCGGGTCAGCAATGCTCGATAATATCGGCGAGGAGATCGGCGGCATGGCAGCATTCCTCGCGGCCGACATCGAGATGGGTGACAGCGCGCACGGTGCGCACGCCAAAGACCGAGACCAGAACCCCGGCTTCGGCGGCCCTCGCGACGATCGCCGCCGCGTCCGGCATGCCCTCGGCCATGCGAAAGATCACGATGTTGGTCTGTACGGTCGCCAGGTCGAGTTCGACCCCGCGCAACCCGGCCAGCTTTTCGGCCAGCAGCCGGGCATTGACATGGTCCTCGGCCAGCCGGTCGAGATGGTGGTCGAGCGCCCACAGCCCGGCCGCTGCCAGAATGCCGGCCTGACGCATCGCCCCGCCGAACATGCGCCGGGCGCGGTGGGCGCGCGCGATATCGGCATAGCGGCCGGCGAGCACGCTGCCGACCGGACAGCCGAGACCTTTCGACAAAGCCACGGAGACCAGGTCGAACGGGGCCGCGAGATCGGCGAGCCTGCGGCCGGAAGCGGCCGCGGCGTTGAACAGCCGGGCGCCGTCGAGATAGCTGGCGATGCCGAGTTCATGCGCCGCGGCGCCGATCGCCTCGGCCTGATCTTGCGGGAAGACGACCCCGCCGCCGCGATTATGGGTGTTCTCGACCGCGACCAAACCCGTCGGCGGGAAGACGATATGCCCGGGCGGTTTGTAGGCGGCCCGCAGATCGGCGGCGGTGAACAGGCCGCTCCGGCCGACAACCGAGAACTGCACGCCGGAATTCGCCGCGCCGGCGCCCGATTCATGCCAGACGATATGCGCCTCGTCGCCGAGCACGACCTCGTCGCCAGGACGGGTCAGGATCTTTAGGCCGATCTGGTTTGCCATCGTCCCGCTCGGCACGAACAGCGCGGCCTCCTTGCCGAGCAGGCCGGCAATCCGCTGCTGCAGCAGATTGACCGACGGGTCCTCGCCATACTGGTCGTCGCCGACCGGCGCCGCGGCCATCGCCTGCCGCATGCCGGCGGCTGGTAGGGTCACGGTGTCCGAGCGAAGGTCGATATGCCCCATCGAGAAGCCTCAGCCTGCGGATATTCGCATCGTCCGGACCGATCGGGCGGTTGCGCGAAAGGTGATATTGACCAGCCGGTCGCGATCAACCACGGTCCCGCCGATCCGATCGGAGATGCTTTTGAAACTCTACACCTACTACCGCTCACAGGCTAGTTTCCGCGTCCGCATCGCCTTGAACCTCAAGGGGCTGGCGCATGACGACACGTTTCTGCACCTCGAACGCGGCGACCAGTTCGCCGCCGATTACCGGGCGATCAACCCGCAGATGGTCGTGCCGACCTTGATCGACGGAGAGGTCAAGCTGTTCCAGTCGCTGGCGATTCTCGAATATCTCGAAGAGCGCTACCCGAAGCCGCCATTGCTGCCGGCCGACCCGGCGTCGCGCGCCTGGGTGCGCGCCGTCGGGCTGATCAACGCCGCGGATTCACATCCGCTGATCGTACCGCGCATCCGGCATTATATGAGCGACGAGCTGAAGCTCAGCGACGCGCAGCGAGCCGGCTGGATCCAACATTGGCTGACCACTGGGCTGGCGGCGATCGAGGCATTGCTCGCCGAGCATCCGGCGAGCGGGGCGTTCTGCCATGGCGCGCACCCGACTATCGCCGACATCTGCCTGGTGACGCAGGTCACCCCGGCCAAAACCTTCGACTGCCCGCTCGACCCTTATCCGCGGATCATGCGGATTCACGACAACTGCATGGCGATGCCGTCCTTCGCCGAGGCGCATCCCTCGAAACAGCCCGACGCCGGGTGACCGCATCGGCGAAAGCGACCGCCTCGGCCGGGATCGGAACGGAGCGCCGGCCCGTTCGGCCGGCATGGTCGTCGAGCCCGGCCGAGCGCAGAGGCGATTTCGCCGTGCTGGCAACCGGGCTGCTGCTCGGCTCGGTCGGCGCAATCGCCTTGCTCGCGACGGCATTCGCCGCGCCGCGCACGGCGCCGATCGTCGCCGCAATCGCAGTCTATGCCGCGGCATTGCCGGTAATGTTCGGCTGCGCGCTGTGCTACGCGGCAGCGCTCGACTCGCCGCGCCGCGGGCTGCTGCGCCGGCTCGACCATGCCGCGATCTTTGCGATGATCGCCGCCACCGCCACCCCGTTCGCCATCGGCGGCGGCGGTTACGGCCGCGCCGCCATGGTCTGGCTCATCGCCGCCGCCGGCATTTTCGTCAAGCTGCGCTATCCGATCGGGCGCATCCATCGCTCCGCCGCGATCTACGTCACGCTCGGCTGGGCCGCGATGATCGCGGTCGGCCCGGCTGTCTCCTCGCGCCCGGTGGCGGGCCTGATCATGCTGGGCGGCGCATTCTATACGATCGGGATTGTATTCTTTTTGTGGCGCCGATTGCCGTTTCACCGGGCGATCTGGCACGGCTTCGTCCTGGCTGGGGCCGCCTCCCATTACCTGGCGGTGCTGGCGCTGGTGCGATAATCGTGCGGGCTCCGGCTCGGCGCGCGGCCGGATTCGGCTGGCGACGCCGGCCGGAGCAGCGCAATACATCCCGCAAAAGACGCCGCCGATGGCGAGGCCACGTCGCGCATGGTCACAGTAAGCGGAGCAAGGGATGAAAGAGGGATACCGGTTCGTCGACGTCGCCGTGCTGTTTCCGACCGCCGGCCTGTCGTTCCTGGCGCGCGACAACATGACCCGCAGCTCTCGGCCGTGATCTGCCGCGCCCCTACAATGACTGGCTGCACGAATTCATCCAGCACAGCCCTGACCAGTTGAAGATGGCGGCGATGCTGCCGATCCATGACGTCAACCTCGCCTGTCGGGAATTGCACCGCTGCGTCGCCGAATATGGCGGCGTCGGCGCCTTTGTTCGGCCCAACTACGTCAACGGCCACCATTGGCATTCCAATTATTGGGACCCGCTCTACGGCATGCTGCAGGAGATGCAGGTCCCGCTCTGCTTCCACGAGGGCACCGGCTCGTACTATTCGACGATCGAGCCGCGGTTCGGCGAAAACCGCTTTATGCGCCATGTCGCCAGCCACTCGACCGAGATGCAATTGGGGCTGATCGCGCTGATGCTGGGCGACATCTTCGAGTTCTACCCGCGCCTCAAAGTGGCGTTTCTCGAGGCGCAGAGCTGGTGGGTGCCGGGGCTGCTGGGCCGGATCGAATGGGATCTGCGCCAGCACCACGATTCCGACGCGCCCTATCTGAAACTGTCGCCGCTCGAATATTGGCAGCACAACTGCTTCTCGACGATCGAGAGCGGCGAGCGCGAGGTCGGCGCCACCGTCGAATTGCTCGGCGGCTCCGACAATATCTGCGTGTCGAGCGATTTCCCGCATTTCAATTCGAGTTTCCCCGAAGTCTCGAACCGGGTGCTGACCAATGCCAGCATCACCCCGCGATCGGCGGCGAGATCCTGAGCGGTCGCGCCCGCCTCTACGGCTTTTGCCGAGGACGACTTCGCCAAGGCTGCCGCCGCCGCCAAACGGCGCGACAACCTGGCTGCCGGCCGGGCCTAGGGATAGCTGGTCCGATCGGCGGCGCGGGTCGGACGCCGCCTTCCGGCAGCGGCGGCTCGCCGTTTTTGACTGAGGCCGGATGCCGGACGATCGGCTGATCCGCCTGCTTGCAGCCGTCGCCGTGCTGCTGTTCGTCGGCGCCGTCATATTGCCGCGGACGCAGCGCGGATACGGTTTGGCGAAGTGGACGCGATGCGCAGCGGCGGCGGCATTTGCCGTCGCCCGTCTCTATGCGCTCTCGTTGACGGTGCTGTGGGCCATCGGTCGGCATCCGTAGCCCGCCCAACGTCGAGATTGCGCCGGCCGAGAACCGCGGCCCGTGCTAACCTGCCGCGAGAAATCCTGCAGGGAGGCTCGCGATGCGGTGCGGACTGTTCAAACTGGCGCGGGCGGCGCTGATCGGCGCCGCGCTTGTCTCGGCTGCGGCGCCGTCATCGGCGCAAACCGTCAGGATCGGGTTGATCAACAGCTTTACCGGCTTTGTCGCCCAACCCGCCGACCAAGGCTGGAAAGGCACCGATCTCTATGTCAAGGAACATCAGAAAGACCTGCCGCCCGGTGTCAAGATCGAGATCCTGAAGCGCGACGACACCTCCAACCCAGAGGTTGGGAAGCGGCTGGCGCAAGAGTTGATCACCCGCGACCATGTGCAGCTGCTGACCGGCGTCGTCTTGTCGCCGGTCGCCACCGCGGTGGCGCCGATGACCGCGCAGGCGAAGGTGCCTCTGGTGCTCAGCTACGCCGCCGCCGGCGTCTCGATACCGCGGCTCTCGCCCTATGTGGTGCGCGTCACCTTTACCCTGTGGCAGGTCTCCTACCCGATCGGCGAATGGGCGGCGGAGCAGGGCTGGAAGACCGGGTACACCGCGGTCACCGACTTTATCGCCGGCCATGATGCCGAGGCGGCCTTTACCAAGGCCTTCACCGATGGCGGCGGCAAGATTGTCGGCGCCGACCGGTTTCCGCTGGCCAATCCCGACTTTGCACCGTTCGTGCACCGCATCAAGGACGCCAAGCCCCAAGTCGCCTTCATCTTCGTGCCGGCCGGCACCCAGGCCACGGCGATGATCCGGGCGATCAGCGAGGTCGGCCTGCGCGAGGCCGGGATCAAGATCGCTGCACCCCAGGATCTGCTCCCGGACGAGGAATTACCGAATATGGGCGACATACCGCTCGGCCTAATTACCTCCGGCACTTATTCAGTCGCCGGCAAGCGGCCGGCCAACGAGGCCTTCCTGGCGGCGTGGAAGCGCGCCTACGGCGACAAATCCATCCCCGATTTCTTCTCGGTCGACGGTTGGGACGGGATGGCGATGATCTTCGACCTGGTCAAGGCAACCAAGGGCAAGTTTACTGCTGACGAGGCGATGGCGTTCTTTTCCCATTGGAAGGACCCGGACAGCCCGCGCGGGCCGATCGCGATCGATCCTAAGACACGCGATATCATCCAGAACATCTATATCCGGCGTGTCGAGAAGGTGGACGGCAAGCTCGCCAATGTCGAGATCGCGACGATCCCGATGGTCAAGGATCCGTGGAAAGAGCTGAATCCGCCGAAATAATCTCTGTCGAGCGGCCCTCCGGCGATGCACGATGTTTTCTCGGCTGCGGTAGACATCGCATTCAACGGCCTCGCCTACGCGATGGTGCTCTATCTGATCTCGGTCGGCTTGTCGGTGACGATGGGGCTGATGGGGTTCGTCAATCTGGCGCACGGCGTCTTCGCCATGGCCGGCGGCTATGTAGCGACCAGCCTGATGAAGCACCAGGGCGTGCCGTTTCCGTTGGCATTGCTTGGCGCGACGGCGGCGGTGGCGGCGGCGAGCATCCCGGTCGAGCGCCTATTGTATCGGCAGTTCTACGGCGGCGACGAACTCGACCAGGTGCTGTTGACGATCGGGCTTGCCTTCATGTCGGTGGCCGGGGCGACCTATCTATGGGGGCCCTTGCAGCAGCCGTTGCAGCCGCCGGCGTGGCTCAGCGGCCGGGTCGATCTGGGGTTCCGCAGCTTTCCCGCCTACCGCGGCTTTTTGATTCTGTGCGGCGCCGCACTGGTGACGGCGACTGTGGCTTGCGGTCGAGCGCACCCGCTTCGGCGCCCGAGTGCGCGCCGCCGTCGACAATCTGCGGATGGCCCAGGCGGTCGGCATCGACACCTCGCGACTGTTCATGGCGACCTTCGCTCTCGGCAGCGGGCTCGCCGGTTTGGGCGGTGCGCTGGGGGCCGACCTGTTGTCGGTCAATCCGGGCTATGCATTGCAGAACCTGATATACTTCCTGATCGTCGTCGCGGTCGGCGGGCTCGGCAATATCCGCGGACCATTTTTTGCCGCGGTCCTGCTCGGCGTCTGCGATACCGCCTCAAAGTTTCTGGCGCCGCAATTCGGTGCCTTCTTCATCTATGCTCTGACTCTGGCAATACTGTTGTGGCGGCCGCACGGCCTGTTCGGACGGGCGTGATGGCCGACCGCGGCGCTGTCGTCAGTTTTGCCCGGCGCCACCATTTCTCGCTGCCCGAATTGGCGCCGTGGCTGATCGCGGTCGCGGCCTATTTCGCCTTCCCCTCCTACCTGCCGCTCGGCGCTCAGATCCTGGCGACGATCCTGTTCGCGCTCTCGGCCGATTTGGTGCTCGGCTACGCTGGGATCGTCACCCTAGGCCAAGCCGCGTTTTTCGGCGCCGGCGCCTACGCTGCAGGCCTCCTCGCCGCTCATGGCTGGGGCGAGCCGATCACCGGTCTTTTGGCAGGAGCGGCGGTGGCGGCGCTGATCGGGCTGCTATCCGGCCTCGTCATCTTGCGCACGGCTGGTCTGACCCTGCTGATGCTGACCCTGGTCGTTGCCTCCATGCTGTACGAAGCAGTCAACAAGGCGAGCTGGCTGACCGGTGGCGACGATGGGCTCCAGGGGATGCAGGTCTGGCCGATTTTCGGCCGTTTCCCGTTCGACCTCTTCGGCCGAACCGCCTATTGCTACTGCCTGGTCGTCCTGTTTCTGTGCTGGCTCATGGCGCGGCGGGTCGTTCATTCGCCGTTCGGTCGCTCTCTCGTCGGCATGCGGGAAAATATCCGCCGCATGCACGCGATCGGCGCGCCGGTCGCGTGGCGGCGTCTCGTCGTATACACATTCTCGGCGGCATTGGCCGGCATTTCGGGCGCGCTGATTGCGCAAACGGCGGGGTTCGTCGGCCTGACCTTTCTCGGCCTCGATCGCTCCGGCACCGTACTGATCATGCTGATCATCGGCGGCGTCGGCCGGCTCTACGGCGCTTTCATCGGCGTGCCGCTCTACATGATCGCGCAGGATCGCTTCTCCGCGATCGACCCGGTCTATTGGTATTTCTGGATCGGTCTGTTGATGGTGCTGCTGGTCGTCCTCGCCCGTGGCGGCGTCCTGGGTCTGGCCGAACGATTGGGTTCGCGCGGCGGGTCCGGACGATGAACCCGGCGCTAGAAACCTGGGGGTTGACCAAGAGCTTCGGCGCGCTCGTCGTCGCCAACACGATCGATTTCCGCCTCGAACATGGCGCGCGGCACGCGCTGATCGGGCCGAACGGCGCAGGCAAGACCAGCTTTGTCGAGCTGGTGACCGGCGCATTGCCGCCGAACGCCGGGCGCATCCTGCTCGACGGCACCGACGTCACCGCATTTGCGGCAGGCGGCGAGGGTCAAGCGCGGCCTGGTGCGCACCTTTCAGATCACCGCGCTGTTTCGCCGCCTCAGCGTGCTCGAAAACGTGACCTTGGCGATTTGCGAGCGACAGGGGATCGGCGGCGGGTTGTTCCGCCCGGCCGGCCATTACCGCGCCGCGATCGACGAGGCCTTCGCGCTGGTCGAGCGGCTGGGCCTCGGCGAGGAGGCTCTGCGGCCGGTCAGTAAACTCGCCTACGGCCGCCAGCGCCTGATCGAGATCGCCGTCGCGCTCGCGCTCGATCCCAAGGTTCTGCTGCTCGACGAGCCGGCGGCAGGCGTACCGTCGAGCGAAAGCGGCATCATCATCGAGGTGATCGAGGCGCTTCCCGACCGACATCGCACTCCTGATCATCGAGCACGACATGGACCTGGTCTTTCGGCTGGCGCGGCAGATCACCGTCCTGGTGCAGGGGAGCGTGCTGGTCGAAGGCCCGCCGGCGGCGATTGCCGCCGATCCTCGGGTCCGCCAGGTCTATCTCGGCGAGCGCGTGCCGGCATGATCGAGGCAGGCCTCGTTCTCGAAGAGGTCTGCGCCGGGTATGGCGAGACAATCGTGCTCGAAGGGATCGCCTTCGATCTGCCGCCGGGCGGAACCTTGACCGTGCTCGGCCGCAACGGCGTCGGCAAGACCACAATGCTCGCCACGATCATGGGATACACGCGGCTGCACGGAGGCAAGATCGGTTTCGCGGGGCAACAGATCGCCGGTCTGCCGTCCTATCGCCGCGCTCGGCTCGGCATCGGTTTTGTGCCGCAGGAGCGCGAGATCTTTCCGTCGCTGACGGTCGAGGAGAACCTAGCCGTCGCGGCGCGCCCGGGCCGCTGGTCGCTCGCCCGGGTCTACGATTTCTTCCCCTCGCTCGCCGAACGCCGGCGCCATTTCGGCAATCAGCTGTCGGGCGGCGAGCAGCAGATGCTGGCGATCGGCCGCGCATTGATCGGCAACCCGTCGCTGCTGCTGATGGACGAGCCGCTCGAGGGGCTGGCTCCGGTCATCGTCGATGCGCTTCTCGCGGGGCTCGACCGGTTAAAATCCGAGGACGATCTGGCTCTTCTGCTGGTCGAGCAGCATGCCCGTCTGGCGCTCGAGTTCGCCGACAACGCGATCGTGCTCGACCGCGGCGTCATCGTCTTTGCCGGAGCCGAGCCGGGCGCTGCTCGATGATAAGGAGCGGCTCGGCGCCTTGATGGGGTTGGCTGGGCGCGGGCAACAGAGTTGACCTTGCTGCATCGTAGCCCTGCGCAGATCGACGTAGGCCGCCGCTTGAAAACTCACATAAGGTTCACGCGGTGGGTCTGATCGTCGCACCGCGTCCAATTTGAGGAGGCCATGTTCATGCAGTACCGGCGCATCTCTGCCGATTGCCATCTCGACATGCTCTGGCTGCCGCCCGATCTGTTCACCTCGAACGCTTCGAGCAAGCTCAGGGAATTGATGCCTTATGTTGCCGAAAAGGACGGCGTCAAGCGCTGGACCGACAACGAGGGTGCCGAGTACGGCTTATGCGGCGGCGTCGGCGCCACCGGCACACCGTGGGTCCCGGGCAAGCAATTGCGTGCCGACAAGATGGCCGAGGCCGGTCTCTACAGGGACTATTTCGAGAAGGGCGACCGGCGTCCGGGCGATCCGCACCTGCGCGTCAAGGACATGGACCGCGATGGCGTCGACGCCGAGGTTATATACGGCATCCTGGCCGCCTGTGCCAAAATGAAGGATCCGGAAGCAGCCGACGAGATGCTGCGCATCTATAACGACTTCATGCACAATTTTGTCAGCTACTACCCCGACCGGATGATCGGGCTGGCTTGTCTGCCTTACAGCAACATCGAGGGCGCCGCGCGGGAAGTCCGCCGGGTCGCGAAGCTGGGCATGAAGGGCGTCGAATTGTCGTGCTCCTGGCACATGACGCCGATGTGGCATCCGATGTGGGATCCCCTCTGGGAGGCGGTCAACGAGACTCAATTGCCGCTGCATTTCCATACCTTCCCGGCGACCGACCCCGAACTCCGCAAGTCGCTCGAACCGACGATTGCGCGGCGCATGACTTATAGCGGGCTGTGCCGGTTCCAGATGACCTTGGCGACAATCCTGACCGATTTGATGGGCGCCGCGGTGTTTGAGCGGTTTCCGAACATTCGCATGGTGCTGGGCGAAAGCGGCATCGGCTGGATCCCCTACGTCATCGACCGCATGGATTTCGAGTACAAGGACCAGTACCAGGACCTGAAGCTGAAGAAGCTGCCGAGCGAGTACTGGCGCAATCAGTGCCGGGCGACCTTCCAGTACGATCGCGTCGGCACCAAACTGATCGACGATATGGGCGTCGAAACCTTGATGTGGGGCTCGGACTTCCCCCATCCGGATGGGGTGTGGCCGGAGTCGAAAAAGTATATCGACGAGCAGTTCAGCCACCTGCCGGCCGATGTCACCCACAAAATGACCTGCGAGAACGCCGGCAAGTTCTATGGCCTGATCAACTAAGCCCGACCTGCCGACCGGATGCCGCGGGGCAGATGCCACCATCTGCCCCGCGGCGGACCCTGCCTAATGATCGGCTGCTCAGCCGCCTTGCCCGCGTCGGCACCGAGGCTATTCCCGTTCGAGCCCCGCGCCGTGGGCGAGCTCGGCGTAGAAATCGAACGAATCCTTCGGGCGGCGTTCCTGCGTTTCGTAGTCGACATGGACGAGGCCAAAGCGCTTGCTGTAGCCGAGCGCCCACTCGAAATTGTCGAGCAGGGACCAGACAAAATAGCCGCGCACCGGGACGCCTGCCGCGATCGCGTCCTGCACCGCCCCCAGATAACCGCGCAGATAGGCGATGCGATCGGCATCGCCAATATGCCCCGCGGCATCGATTCGGTCGGGGAAGGCCGCGCCGTTTTCGAGAATGTAGACCGGTAGATCTCCACTGTAGCGCCCCTTGACATCGATCAGGACCTGGCGGAGCGCGTCGGGCGCGATCTCCCAGCCCATATCGGTTATCTTGGTTCCGGCGGGCGGCGGCAATGTGGCGGCCAAGAATGGATGGTCCGGATCGCGCCTTGCGCGATTGCGCGTGTAGTGATTGAAGGCGAAGTAATCGAGCTTTTGCCGAATGATGTCGAAATCGCCCGGCTGCACCAGAGGTTCCATCTCGGCGGCGAGCGGCTCTGGGTAACGGCCGAGCATCTGCGGATCGGGAAACGAGCGGTTCCACAGCGCGTCGAGCATTTGTGCCGCGATTTCGTCTTCCTCACGGTCGCTCGCCGGTTCGTACGGATGAAAATTGTAGATGTCGCCGAGCAACAGGTCGGCGCGATTGGCGCGCATCGCCTCTATGCCGAGTCCGTGCGCCAGGTTCATCACATGCATCGCCGACAGCGCGGTCATCCGGCCGCGAATTCCCGGCGCGTGGACGCCTTCGCCATAGCCCAGGACGCAGGCGGCGTTAGGCTCGTTGAATGTGGCCCAGTGCTTAACCCGATCGCCGAGCCGCCGCACCGTCAAATGCGCGTAATCGGCAAACCAATGGGCCGTGTCGCGGTTTTGCCAGCCCCCGTGATACTCAAGCGCCTGCGGCAGGTCCCAGTGATAGAGGCAGATCCAGGGTTCGATGCCGGATTCTAGCAGGCCGTCGATCAGACGATCGTAGAATTCAAGGCCCTTGGCGTTTGCCGAACCACGGCCTTCCGGCAATATTCGCGGCCACGAGGTCGACAGGCGATAGGCGCCGAGCCCGAGTTCTCGCATCAAGGCTATATCGGCCGGCCAGCGATGATAGTGGTCGCAGGCGATGTCGCCAGTGTCGCCGCCGGCGATCTTGTCCGGCAGTTGGCAGAAGGTGTCCCAGATCGACGGTCCGCGCCCGTCGTCGTGCACCGCGCCCTCGATCTGATAGGCCGCCGTCGAGGCGCCCCACAAAAACCCGTCGGGGAATGTCTCCGCCATATTGCCGCCTGACCGCTGCTCACACGCGGACAGCATGATGCCGGACCGCGAGGCGCCCGAACAGGCCTCAGGCAAACCGGGATGGCGCGAACGGCGCAATGTCGATCGACGGCGGGCAGGCGGCGACGAGATCGGAGACGACCGTGCCGGTCACCGGCGCCGGAGTCATGCCGCATGGCCATGGCCAAAGGCGTAGATCACGTCCGGCGGCGCCCGCGAGGTCTCGAGCGCAGGCAATGAATTGGGCAGGCTCCGCGATGGGCCATCCACACCGAGATGCGTTCCTCGGCATGATCGGCGGCGAGGCCAGGAAGCATCCTGCGGCCCTGTTGGAGCAGAATCCGGGCGCCTCGCCAATCGGCGGGGCAGACAGGCCGGCCAGTTCGACGGTGTCGGCAAAGCGCCGCCCGGCCGCCATCGGCGTCACGACGAATTTGCCGTCCGCGTCGGCGGTCGGGATGCGCGGCATGATTTCGGGATCGGGGATCATCAGGTGATAGCCGCTCGGTTTCGAGCGGGATGCACTCGCCGAGCGCCGCGGCGAGCGGTTTCAGCCAAGCCTCGGCGCAGACGATCGCGGCGTCGGCGCCCCCCTTGATCGGAATCTACCCAGATCTGGCGGAGCTTCAAGGGCCCAGGTCACATGCTCGAACCGGCGCTGGACCTCAGCGGCAGGCGTCCTTCACCGAGCGCTTACCAACGTGCTGCATATCTCCATCGATGATGCGTCGCACCTCGCCCAAACCCAATACTATTCACTTTAAGGCGCCGTCCGCGCTATCCTTCGCTGGGGTGGGGGAACGGTGGATGGCACGAACGGTTGCGGCACTTCCGGAAGGCACGCGAATTACGGATTACATCAGCCTGGGTGTGATCGCGAAGACCTTCCCTCTGGCGCGGGTGCGGTCTGTCCTGGCGGCAACGGGGAAGGCTAGGGCGTGTCGTCAATTGAGCCAAATGATAGGCGCGGCGAGGTGGATGGCGGCGAGGAAATTTCGCGCGGTTTTGTCGTAGTTAGAGTTTGCAGAAGCGAGTTTTCGATGAGGTGGCGCTCCTTGTTACAGGTGCCGGTCGAATTCGCGCGGCGTCAGGCGATTTGACCGCGGCGGGATGACGGCTAATTTGCCGGCTTGCGCCGAGGGTTCGAGGACCCGTGCATCGGCATCGAAGGCCTTGTCGGCGATCAGGACATCGGCGGCCATTTGCGGCAGTAAGGGTCTGGGACGAAACAATCGAATCGATGGAAGAATCAGGATTGAGTGAAGAACGCAATAAAAGAATCAATATGTAGATAGTCCGAGGGCTGTGGCGTCGCTATTGTGGCGGGATGATTGACCGCGGCGCGATCAAGTCCCGTTTTGCGGCGGTGTCGCCCTTTCTTGACGAGCGGGGTCGCCGGCTGGTAGCGGCGAGCGAAGCGCTGGCGGCGGGCCGCGGCGGGGTCACGGCGGTGTGCGCGGCGACTGCGGTGGCGCGCAGCACGATCGGTCGCGGCCTGGCCGAACTTCGCGGCGGCGAGAACCATCTCACCGGGCGGGTTCGCCGGGCCGGCGGCGGTCGCAAAGCGGCGATCGTCCGGCAAGCCGGGCTGCTGGACGCGCTTGCCGAGATGGTCCAGTCGGCCATTCGCGGCGACCCGGCCGCAGCCCTGCTGTGGGTCAGCAAGAGCCAGCGGCATCTTGCCGGCGCGCTGGTCGAGCGTGGCTTTGTCGCCAGCCACAAGCTGGTTGGCCGGCTGCTGCGGCATCTTGGGTTTAGTCTTCAGGCCAACCGCAAAACCCGCGAAGGGGCCAGCCATCCGGATCGCGATGCCCAGTTCGAGCACATCAACGCCCAGGTGATCGGCTTTCAGGCGGCCGGCCAGCCGGCCATCTCGGTCGATACCAAGAAGAAGGAATTGATCGTGGGCCTTCAGCCCACGGGCTTGTCCCGTGGGGACTTCAAGAACGGCGGCCGGGAACTGCGCCCCAAAGGCCAACCCGAACCGGTGCGGGTGCACGATCCTCCACCAAATACAAGTGTGTAGGCGCGATCTCCCGCGCCCAATGGCGAGCTCCCCTCGGATCATCGATCATCCTGGGAAACGTGACTGTCACGATTGACAATAGAAGCTGAGCATGCCCAGACCGCGTATCGGCACCGTCCCGATGAGCCCGGCCGAACGCCAAGCCCGGCACCGCGCCAAGCTGCGCCAGCAAAACCCCAGGCCGCCCGTAGCACCGACCCGACGCATCGCCCCACGGCCGACACGCTGGTCCACAGCGGTGGCCGCTTTGCTCGATCTGCAGGAGGAGTACCGCGCCTGGCTGGAGAACTTGCCGCAAAACCTCGAAAGCTTAGGGCTGGCGGACAAGCTCCAGGCAATCGTCGAGCTCGACCTCGAGGAGTTGCAGGCGGTCGGCCTACCCCTCGGGTTTGGCCGGGACTGACGTCGCAACAGCACTTGACAGCGAATGCCCCATACAAGCCTGCCCCTGGCGGAAGCGGGGGTCCGCGCGAGTGGAGCTTGCTGACGATGGCCTGGAACATGAAGCGGATCTTCGTCCTCTCGCTGCCAGGTAAGGGAGCAGGGAACCCCAGACTCGTCAACCAAAACGGGATCCGGGTTGATCCCTCGCCGCGCCGCCATGCTCCGAACCTTGTTCATTCCATCCGTCGCTCGCTGACGCAATGCCACGCCGCGTTCCAATCCTCGATCAGCTAAACTCCAGTCCGACAG
>CAVPBN010000003.1:0-251277 GCA_963701815.1 uncultured Alphaproteobacteria bacterium | reverse complement strand
CCGGAGCGGCGCACAATGCCAAAGTGCCGCAAAAGGCCTGATCGCCGCCGCCGCATCGGCGCATCCCGACCGTGTCTGTGGAGAACAGCCGCTCGCCGCCCTACCTCATCGGCGAGTTCGGGGAGACACCGTCCGGCGACGGCGGCGGGCGTTCAGCCGCCGGCGGTGATTTCCCATGCGGCGCCGCAGAAATGCGGCAGGGCGGCATACCATCGGAATTAAGTATTTTTGGAGAAGAATTTTAGCGCTTGTTGGCCTTATTATTGGATGCATGGCACATTCGATCCGGAGCCGCCGGAGCTTTCTACGGCTTGCCGTCTCCGGCGTAACCGGCTCCGCGATCCTCGGCTGGCCAGCGCAGAACGTTTTCGACGTGCGGTCCTTCGGTGCGGTCGGGAATGGTGCGACGATCGACACCGCGGCCGTGAACAAGGCGATCGCGGCGGCGGCCCGCGCCGGGGGCGCCGTCGTGTACTTTTCCGCGGGCACCTATGCCTGCCATTCGATCCATTTGAAAAGCCATGTCACGCTCAGCCTGGCGCAGGGCGCAACCATTCTCGCGGCCCCTGCCGGCGGTTACGATATGGCCGAACCGAACCCGTGGGACCAGTATCAGGATTTCGGACACAGCCATTTCCACGACAGCCTGATCTGCGGCGAGGGCGTGCACGATATCGCGATCCTCGGGCCTGGACTGATCTGGGGAAGAGGGCTCAGCCGCGACTCTGCCGCAATCGACGGACAGCCTTCGGCGTTGGCGCCCAAAGCGGCCGACAAGGCAATCGCGCTCAAGAACTGCCGCAACGTGACCCTGCGCGATTTTTCGATCCTCGCCGGCGGACATTTCGCCGTCCTCGCAACCGGCGTCGACGATCTGAGTATCGAGAACCTGACGATCGACACCAACCGCGACGGCATCAATATAAATTCGTGCCGAAAGGTACGCGTATCGAACTGTCGGGTGAACTCGCCGCACGACGACAGTATTTGCCTGAAGAGCTCGTTGGCGCTCGGTCATCCGCGCGCGACCGAAGACGTCACGATCGAAAATTGCTATGTCACCGGCGGCTACCGGATCGGCGCGATGCTCGACGGCAGCGGTACTCGTCTTACGAGTGCAGGAGGGTCGGTTAGGGAACGAAAGTGTATGATGGGGCGGATCAAGCTAGGCACCGAGTCGAACGGCGGGTTCCGCAACATCACCATCGAGAATTGCGTGTGCGAAAGCTGCCTCGGCCTGGCATTAGAAACTGTCGACGGCGGAGATCTGGAGAATGTCGTCATCAGGAATATTACAATGCGGGACATCCGCGGCGCGCCGGTCTTCTTGCGCCTCGGTGCGCGGTTGCGCGGGCCCCCGGGGACGCGCGCAGGCGCGCTGCGCGGGGTTGCGATCAGCAATTTGACCTGCCACGCGCCGGAGAGCGACGTGCCGGCGATCATCAGCGGCATTCCCGGTCACCCGGTCGAAGACGTTACCATCCGCGACATCCGTCTGGTGCATCGGGGCGGCGGGTCAAAGCTGCTGACCCGCGTCGTCCCGCCCGAAGAGGAGAATGCCTATCCCGAGACCGACATGTTCGGACCTCTGCCGGCGCAAGGGCTGTTCGCACGCCATGTACGAAACATCGAGATCACGCGGGTTGCGTTCGAGAGCGCGACGCCCGACTTACGCCCCTTCCTCTGGCTCGAAGATGTAACGGGGGCGCGTGTCTCCGACCTCAGCCTGCCGCGCGCGACCGCGGCGCCGGCAATAGCTCGTTACGAGCCGCACGAAGTTCGCGTCTCCGGCCGCCCGACCGCGCGAGGCCCCAGATAGCGCGCGACCCCTACAAGCCGCGTCAGCCGGCTCAGATTTCAAAGGGAGTCACTGCCAGACAATCATGCCAGTACTGATCGTCATGGCCGGACTTGATCGACGGCTGTCCGGTTCCGCTTCGTAGAGTGGAGAATGCGAGACGGACGTATCGGCGGTACAACCAAAGATCGTCATGGCCGGACTTGTTCCGGTCATCCACGGAACCAGCCTCGGCGCTGGAAGACGTGGATACCCGTGACAAGCACGAGTATGACGAGCGGGGGTTAAGGTCCGGCGGCGACTTGCAACCGCGTTTCCTGAACCGGACAGCCGTGGTCAAACTGTCGGCGTCCAAATTCCGGTTACCGGATAGGCTTCGTCGGCGCCGGGCCAGGGCGGCATCGTGACGGCGACGGCGCAGAGCGGGTCGGTGCCGTCGCAGCGGAATTGGAAATGCGCGCCCGCCGGGATGCTGATCGATACGCCGGGGGCGAGTTCGACGGTTTCCTGATCGTGGCCGAGCCGGCGCCACATGCGGCCATGCCCGGAAACGATGTACCAGATCTCTTCGACCGTCCGATGAGCGACCGCCCTGGCGACCGCATCGGACGGCAGCGTGAACATCGCCATGCCGCCGCCCGAAAGCCCGCACAACACCCGAACCGCCGATCCGTCCGGCGCCGTCGTTTCGGATGCGGCGGCGAAACGCCGGGTATCGAACCTCATCTCGATGCTCCGCAAAAATGGCTTCGGCCGCGGCCGGTGCGGCTCGTCGCTGTTCAGTTCCCGGCGGGCTCGCTAAGCTGCGGCCCCGCGCATATCTCCGAACTTGGTGATGCCCCTCGATAATCCCGACATCTCGCGTCTCGAATCCCGGTTGCGCCGCGAAATCCGCGGCGAGGTCGGGTTCGATGCGTTCACCCGCGGACGGTACGCGACCGACGCCTCGATCTACCAGATCGAGCCGCTGGGCGTCGTCGTCCCGCGCGGGCGCGCGGATGCGGCGGCGGCGATCGCGATCGCCCGCGAGGAGGGCGTGCCGGTCCTGCCGCGCGGCGCCGGCACCTCGCAATGCGGTCAGACCGTCGCCCGCGCATTGGTGGTGGACTGCAGCAAATATATGGACGGCATCGTCGCGGTCGATGTCGAGGCGCGTCGCGCGCGGGTCGGGCCGGGGGTGGTGCTCGACCGGCTCAATCGCGCGCTCAGGCCGCACCGGCTGTTCTTTCCGGTCGACCCGTCGACCGCCAGCCGGGCGACTTTGGGCGGCATGACCGCGAACAACAGCTGCGGCTCGCGCTCGCTGCGTTACGGCAACATGGTGCACAATGTGCGCGGCATCGACGCGTTGCTCGCCGACGGCACCACGGCTTGGTTCGGCGAGGTGCCCGGCAATTTTTCGGATGATCCCCCAACTCGGTCCCACGAGACCGCGATGGCGGAGCGCTATCGCGGCCTGGTCCGCCGGATGCGGGCGTTGCACCGGCGCGAGGCGGACGAGATCGCCCGCCGCTTCCCGCAGGTGCTGCGCCGCGTCGGCGGCTACAACATCGACAGCATCGACGGCGACGGTGCGCGCGGCGGCCACAACATGGCCCGCCTGCTGGTCGGCTCCGAAGGCACGCTCGCCTTCTTCAACGAGATCGAGCTCGATCTGCAGCCGATCCCGGCGCACCGGGTGCTGGGAGTCTGCCATTTTCCGAGCTTTTACCGCGCGATGGAGGCGACCCGGAAAATCGTCGAATTGGGGCCGAGTGCGGTCGAGCTGGTCGACCGGACGATGATCGAATTGTCGCGCGACATCCCGATGTTCCGCGCCGTCGTCGACCGCTTTGTCGTCGGCGAGCCGGCGGCGATCCTGATGACCGAATTCTCCGGCGACGACGCCGCGGACAATCTGCGCCGCCTGAAGGAACTGGGCGGGCTGATGGCCGATCTCGGTCTGCCCGGCGGCGTCGTCGAGGCGATCGAGCCGGGTTTTCAGCAGGCGGTCTGGGAGGTGCGCGCGCAGGGCCTCAACATCATGATGTCGATGAAAGGCGACGGCAAACCGGTCTCGTTTCTCGAAGATTGCGCGGTGCGCCTCGAAGACCTGGCCGAGTATACCGAGCGGCTGACCCGCATCTTCGAAAAGCACGGCACCTACGGCACCTGGTATGCCCATGCCTCGGTCGGCTGCCTGCATGTGCGGCCGGTGCTGAACGTCAAACAGGAACTCGAGGTCAAAAAGATGCGGGCGATCGCCGAAGAGGCGTTCGCGATGGTGCGCGAATACAAGGGGTCGCATTCGGGCGAGCATGGCGACGGGCTGGTGCGCTCGGAATTCCACGAGGCGATGTTCGGGTCGCGCATGGTCCGCGCGTTCGAGGAGGTCAAGGACGCGTTCGACCCGGAAGGTCTGTTCAACCCCGGCAAGATCGTCCGCGCGCCGCGGATGGACGACCGCAGCCTGTTTCGCTTCAAGCCGGATTACCGGCCATTGCCGCTCGCCACTGGGCTCGACTGGTCGGAATGGGGCGGGTTCGCCGGCGCGGTCGAGATGTGCAACAACAACGGCGCCTGCCGCGCGCGCGACGCTGCGGTCATGTGCCCGTCGTTTCGCGCCAGCGGCGACGAGCAGCATCTGACCCGCGGCCGCGCCAATACGTTGCGGCTGGCCTTGTCGGGCCAGCTCGGCCCCGACGCGCTCGTCTCCGAAGACATGCGCGAGACCATGGCATTGTGCATTTCGTGCAAAGGCTGCAAGCGCGAGTGTCCGACCGGCGTCGACATGGCGCGGATGAAGATCGAGTTCCTGCACCACTACCGCCAGCGCCACGGGCTCACGCCACGCGACCGGCTGATCGCCTGGCTGCCGCGTTATGCACCTTACGCCGCCCGCATTGCGCCGCTTCTCAATCTGCGAAACCGGCTCCCGTTTCTGGCGCAGCTGGGCGAACGGTTGTTTGGGCTCGCCGCTGCCCGCAAATTGCCGGTGTGGTCTGCCCACCCCTATCGCGGAGCATCGTCGGGGAGCGGGCGCGAGGTCGTGCTGCTGGTGGACACCTTCAACCGCTATTTCGAGCCGGAGAATGCCGGCGCCGCCGAGCGTGTCTTGGGGCGCGCCGGGTATCGTGTCGTCGCCCCCGACCCCGCGCGCGGCCGGCCATTGTGCTGCGGCCGGACCTTTCTCGCCGCCGGCCTCGTCGACGAGGCGCGGATCGAGGCGCGGCGCATGGTCGAGGCGCTGATGCCCCATATTGCCGCCGGGACCCCGATCGTCGGTCTCGAACCCTCCTGCCTGTTGACCCTGCGCGACGAATTCCCGGCGATATTGCCGGGAGCCGAAACCGAGGCGCTGGCGGCCCAGGCCCGGCTTTTCGAGGAATTCGTCGATGCCGAACGTGCGGCCGGCCGGTTTCGGCTCGCGTTGAAGCCGATGCCGGGCCGCACCGCCTTGTTGCACGGCCATTGCCACCAGAAGGCCTTCGCGACTGTCGGCGCCGCGCTCAGGGCGTTGCAGCTGATCCCCGATCTGGCGGTCGAGACCTTTGATTCGACCTGCTGCGGCATGGCCGGCTCGTTCGGCTACGAGGCCGAGCACCGCGAGATGTCGCTGAAGATCGGCGAACTCGGCGTCCTGCCGAAGATGCGCGCCGCACCCCCCGACACGCTCCTCGCCGCCTGCGGCGTCAGCTGCCGCCACCAGATTGCCGACGCCACCGGCCGCGACGCCCGCCACCTCGTCCGCCTGCTCGACGACGCATCGGCGTGAAACGAGCGATAGGGCTTGAAGAGCGCGCGCGCCGGCCTAGATATTCATGGTTTGTTCCTGGATTCGGGACCGCGAATGTTCAAGCTGGCTGAGAGCCGCGGCTCCAGCCGCGGCCTTTATTGCGGCTCCGACGGACTGTTTCTCGGGCCGAGCCCGCTGATCGAATTGCACGATGGTGTCTATCGGGTGCGCTGCCGGGACGAGGTGGCGACGTTCGTCGCCGCCGCCTATGATCAGCCTCCCGATGTCGAAGGGCTTCTCCCCAGACTTTCCTTGATCGCCGCCGATTTACAGCGAGGCGATCTCGGCCGGGCCATGATCTCGGCCGTGCTGCTGGGGCTCGGGGATCTCTCGGATGACGATGTGCTGCGGCTCGCCCGAGCCGAGGCGCTGCTGAAATACAACTTCAACCCGGCCGAGCCTCGCGACCAAAGAGGCCGATGGGCTCGCGGCGAGGCCGCCGGCATGATCGCGCCCGTTCGGGCAGAGCGCCCGCCCGGCCGCAGACCGCCCCGTGCCGCCCGCGCCTGGCAAACCCAACCGAACGCCGAGTTCCGCAACCGCCTCGCCATCGCCGAAGGCAACGCCGACAAGCCAAACTTCGGCTATGACGAGGTAAGACGGAGCAACGGCGCCCTCGGCCGCTACCAGATGACCCCGGCTGCGCTTCAGGCTGCCGGCATGATCGTCGCCGCCGGCAATTGGACCGGAAAATACGGCGTTCACTCCCGCGCCGAGTTTCTCGCCGACCCTGAGGCGCAGGAAAACGCGCTGACCGATTTTCTCGACGATACGGAGCGCCAGCTCCGGGCGAACGGATCGGTCCAGTTCATCGGCGCGGATATCGATGGCCTCGTTTCCCGTTTTACAGTGAGCCGAGCTGGCTTAATCGCGGCTGGCCACCGCTGGGGAGCACGGGCCACCCACGACTACCTAAGCCGGATCGCAAACAACGGCTTTACAAGCCGCGGCCTCGACCTTAGCCCCGCCGAAAGGGCGATAGAGACGCGCCTGCGTACCTTCGCGGATGTACCCTATGAATAGTCAAGCAGCGTCTCGCTGCTTGGTATTCCTAAATGCCACTTTGCTCAGCTTAGTTATTACGTGCGGCGCCCACGCGCAGCGGCTTCAGTGGTCGAAAACACTCACGGCCGATGAGACACGTTGCTTGACCGAATTGCTGCATGCTAGTCATTGGACGGGTGCTCCGTCCGAGGAAGTACATCAGCTGATCACGGCGGCAAGAGTTAGTCACGTCCATCTCGATGGCGGTGGTCGAACGGATTATGTTTATTTATTTGATAATATCGGCTGGTGCGGCAGCGCGGGCTGTGCTCTGGTGATCGGAGAGGCCCAGAAGCACGACGCATGTCATCTGCTCTACGATGGCTACGGCTGGTACACCTTCACCGTACTTCCCCTGCGCGACAAGGGGTATCGTCGCCTTTATCTGCCCTGCGAGGCTCGCTTCAACGGCAGCCAATATCAACAGCTCCGCGCCGAGTGTCCGAATGTCGACGTGCAGCGTTGAGTTCGGCGGACGGAGCGACGGCGCTCTCGAACGTTGTCAAATGATTCCCGACGCCCTGAGTGCGGCAGGGATGACCGACGCCAACGGCAATTGGAACGGAAAATACTGCATCCACACCCGCGCCGAGTTTCTCGCCGACCCTGAGGCGCAGGAAGAAGCGGTCACCGATTTTCTCGACGATACGGAGCGCCAGCTCCGCTTATGAATAGACGCTCCGCTCGGGCTACGCGGGCATTTTTGTTGGGGGTTTTCGTCGGGGGGCTCGTGGCGTCCGGCGCTAGCGCAGAGAAGCTGCCTTTCAAAAAGGCGCTCAGCGCCGATGAGGTCCGCTGCCTCAGTCAGCTGTTTCACGCCAGCAATTGGAGGTTCGTCCCCCAGTTCGAGAAGGATATGCTGGCGGACGCGAAGGTTGCCTCAGCCTATCTCGACGGCAGCAGTCGCCGGGATTATCTCTATCTGATCGAAGGTGAGGGCTGGTGCGGCAGCGCCGGCTGCAAGCTGCTGATCGGGAAGATGGGGAGGGACGGTATCTGCCGTCTACTCTACGACGATGATGGTTTTGACAACATCACCGTCCTCCGCCGGCGCGACTACGGGTATCGCCGGCTCTACACACCTTGCGAGGTTCGCTACGACGGCCGCCAATACCAGCTCCATCCCGAGTGTCCCACCGTCGATGTTCAGCGCTGAGTTCCTTGGACCTGCGCGCCCGCCATTGGCCTTGCACCTCCTTGCCCAGAGATTGCAGCATGTTCGATATCGCGAAGCATGTACCGGTGACAATCAACTGATTCGGAGGCTGGGATGAAAGGCCTCGAGATCGTCTTCGAGCCGCTGCCGAGTGAGGCCTTGAGCCGGCTGGTAATCGACGGACTGGATGCCCACGCCATCGCTGCAACCGGTATCGCGACCTGGTATCCCGTCGGCTTTTTTCTGAAAAGCGGGCGCGGCGAGTGGTTGGGCGGTCTGATGGGCCACCTCTGGGGCGGTTGGCTCTATGTGAGATTTCTGTGGGTGGCGTCGCCCGCGCGCGGCTGCGGCAATGGCACCCGGTTGCTCAAGGCGGCAGAGGAATATGCGGTCGAACGAGGCTGTTTTGCCGCAACCTTGGAGACGGCGAGCTTTCAGGCACGCCCCTTTTACGAAAAGCTTGGATATGAGGTGTTCGCCATGCTGGAAGATTACCCACCGGGACATGCAAAATTCTTTCTGCGCAAGCGGCTGATCGACGGAGGCGCGCCGTGAGCCTCCCCGAGCGGGCGCAGGCGCTGATCGATTTCTGGTTCGGGCCGCCCGGCGACCCCGACCGCGAGCGGCATCGCGAAATCTGGTTCAGAAGCACCGAGGAATTCGACGCGGCGTTGCGCCGGGAGTTTCTGGCCGATTATGAAGCCGCCGCTGCGGGGGAGTTGGGGTCATGGGAACCCTCGCCCGAGGGGGCGCTCGCACTGCTCCTGCTGCTCGACCAGGCGCCGCGCAACATGTTTCGCGGCACGCCGCGCTCGTATGCGACCGACGCGGCGGCGCGCGCCGCCGCCGACCGCGCGCTCGTCCGCGGCTTCGACGAGCGGGTCGCGCAGGCCTGGCGGCTGTTCTTTTATATGCCGTTTCATCACAGCGAGCTCGTCGCCGACCAACGCCGCTCGGTGGCGTTGTTCGCAGCGCTGCCGCGAAACCCCGATCGCGGCGGGTCGCTGCGCCGCTACGGGCACCCTTATGTCGAGGTCATCGAGCGCTTTGGGCGGTTTCCACACCGCAACGAGATTCTCGGCCGGCAATCCACGCCGGAAGAACGCGCCTTCCTCGCAGAATGCGAACGGCGCCGGGGACAACCCTCCGACGGGTCGACATCTGCCGGCGGAGTTTGACCGACGCCGAGGCCTCGGCGTCGGTCGCAGACGCCCCTATGGGTTGACCGCCTCGACCTGTGGCACGGTGAACGGTGCGGTGCGGTGCACGGTAAGGTCCGCGTACAATTTCCCGATTTCCGCCTCCGGCAGACCGAGCATGGTCCGCAGAATGTCCGTCGTATCGTCGCCGATCGACGGCGCGCCCCGCCAAATCCGGCCCGGCGTTAACGACATTTTCGGCACCACCCCGTAGACGCGCACCGGCACGCCCGACTGCCGGTCGAGCACCGGCACGGTCATCTCGCGCGCCGCGTAGTGCGGGTCCTCGTACTGGTCGCGGACGTTGAAGACGCGGGCGCAGCCGATTTGGACCGCGTTCATCTCGATCTCGACTTTGGCGGCGGTGCGGGCCGCGCAATAGTCGCGCAGCCGCCGGTCAAACTCGCGTCCCTTCTCGGAATTGACCGCGGCCGCGTCCTTCGAACACGCCTCGAAGCTGTATTCGATTGGGTCGAGCCCGATGAACTTCGCCACTCGGTCGTAGATCGCGCCGCCGAGCGCGCTGATATAGACCCAGCCGTCGTTGCACTTGAACGTATCGTAGGGCTGAAACCCGGGCGGCCGGTTGCCGGTGTGGCCGTATACCTGCCCCTCGCCGGTATAGAGCGGCAGGGTGTTGCCATTGGTCTGCGCTACTGCCTCGTATTGCGCCAGGTCGACGACCTGGCCGCGACCGCTTTTCTTGACCTCCCACAACGCCATCATCGTCGCCGCCCAGCCGGTCAGCGCGGTGATGTAGTCGCCGGTATAGGTCTTGGCGCGCTGCGGCGGTCCGGCCGGGTCGCCGGTCAGGTTCATCATGCCGCCGAAGGCCTGGGCGATCGCGTCGTAGCCGGCGCGGCCGAGATACTCCTCGCGGCCATATTGGCCGTAGGTGCTGACCCGGACGATCACCAGCCTCGGGTTGACCGCCAGCGCCAGCTCGTTGGTGATTCCGGTGCGCTCCAGCGCACCGGGGATCGAGGTCTCGAGCCAGATGTCGGAAATCTTCCACAGCGCCATCAACAGCTCGATCCCGCGCGCCTGCTTGAGGTCGAGCCCGAGCGACAATTTGTTCTTGAAGACTTCGGCCTCGTCGCAGCCGTGCGGGCGCGGGCCACGCGTCAGGTGCGGCGCGGTCGCGCGGAAGGTGTCGCCGCCAAGGCGTTCGACATGGATCACCTCGGCGCCGAACTCGGCGAGCTTCGTGCCGATATAGGGCTGCGCGACGAACACCCCGGTGCCGACCGCGCGGATGCCTTCGAGCGGCCCGAACGCCGGAACGATGCACGGTGTGGCTGGCCGCTCCAGCTGCCTGATCCAATCCGGGATGATCGCCCGGAGTTCCCCGATTTTGTCTTCGGATTTGATCAGCCTCGGATCGTGGCGCATGTTTATCAGCCTCCCCAATGTATCGTCATGTGCAGATGCGCATCCGGGCGCTTCGATAGCGCAGGTTAGCAACTTTTTCGGGCAACCATCAATTGTCGGGGGCCGAGGAGGCCCGCACAGGCCTTTCAATCAAGCGGACCCGGCCAAGCGGTAACCCGGCGCGATCGGATTTTGGCGGTCGCTTCGGGCTTAATATCCGCGCGCCCAGTCGATCACGTTGCGCAATGGCCGGCCGTCGAGATAGGCGCGCAGATTGTCGCAAAAGACCGCCATCGCGCCATGCCGGCCCTGATCGCTGGCGCCCGAGACATGCGGGGTGATCAGCACCCTCGGATCGGACCACAGCCGCGCATCCGGCAACCGCTCGAACTCGCCGTCATAGACGTTGAGTACGGCGCCGCGAAGGCGATTGCCGGCCAGGGCATCGGCGAGCGCATCCTCGTCGACGATCTCGCCGCGGGCGACATTGACCAGCACGCTGCCGGCTTTCATCAGGCCGAAGCGCCGGTCGTTGAAGAGGCCGGTCGTCTCCGGCGTCCATTGGCAGCAGATGACGACGAAATCGGCATCGGGCAATAATCGGTCGAGATCGCCGGCGCCGCCGAGTTCGGCGAACCCCGCCGGCAGCTCTTCTCCCGGTCTGGCGGTGCGACGGGTGCCGACGACCCGCATGCCGAGCGCAGCGCACAATCTGCCGACCTCCAGCCCGATGCCGCCGGCGCCGACGACGCACGCGGTCTTGCCCTCCAACAGCAATGGCCGGTAGGCGCGCGGGCTGAACCCGCCGGCGGTCCGATCGGCGGCCGCGTGATGGAAGCCCTTGGCGAAATAAACGAGACCGGCCACCGCGTATTCGGCGATGGACAGCGCGTTGCCGACGCCGCGCGAGGTGGTCACGATCACATCGCTGCCCCACAGATCGCCATTGCGCAGATTGCTGGCGCCGGCCGGGCGCTGATGAAACCATTTCAGCCGCGGCGATCGGGTGCGCAGATCGAGCGGGAAGGGGAAACCGCCGATGACGATCTCTGCCTCGGCGAGCAGGCGATCGCGCGCTTCGCGGGTGCCGGCGCCGACGGCGCCGGGCGGCAGATAGCGGGAAGCGGCGTAGGCCGACCAGGTCTCGCGAATTTCACCGTCGAACCAGCCGCCTGCATCTCTGAACCGGACCGCCGGATCGACAGCCTCGATCTGCGCCCGGTCCGCGGGATTGAGCCGCTGAATACTGAGAATGTTGAGTTCCGGCATCGGCTGGTTCCTCGGATTGCCCGCGGCATCGGCAGGCGGGTGCTGTAATTATGCCAGCCTTGGCGGACCGGCGCATCGCGGCAGCGCGGACCCTGCTTTTCGATTTTTGCGTGAAGGCGAGCAGCCGCAACTCAGCCGGCAAAGTCGTCGCCGGCCGAGCACGAGTGGGATGCGCCTCCGCCCCGTTCGCTCATTCCGATACCAACCCGGCGCCGGCTCGGCGGAGGGCCAGCGCATGCCTGGCCATTTGCCGCGCAATCTCGTTCTCGCCCATGATGACGAGATCGGCGCCGCAACGACTCAGGTGCTCGACCTCGGCGTCGGAGTGGGCGCGCGCGACAATCTCGATCTTCGGGTTTATCGCCCGTCCTTGCTCGGCGATCTGCCCAGCCTCAAACCCATCGGGAATGGCGATCAGCAGGCAATGCGCGCCGGCCAGATTCGCCGCCCTGATTACCTCGGGCGCAGCGGCATTGCCGTGAATGACCTCGACGCCTGCGGACCGTAGTTGGTCCACCAGCTCGCGATGGTCCTCGATGACCAGGAACGCCACCTCCCCGCGCCTCAGGTCTTCGCCTACGCGGCCGCCGACCCGGCCGTAGCCGACCAAAACCGTATGTCTTTGGAGGCTGGTGGTCGGCAGGTCGGTGGATGCCGGCGAGGCCGCCTCCTGCCGGGTCGCCGCGTCGGCGCTTCTCGAATCAAGCCAGGGACCAAGGCGATCCAGAGCGGCGAAGAACAGGGGATTGAACAGAATCGACAGAATTGCGGCGGCGAGGATCAGATCTCGACCCTGTTCCGGCAACAGCCCCAACGCAACCCCGAGCCCCGCCAGGATGAACGAGAACTCGCCGATTTGCGCCAGGCTCGCGGCGATCGTCAGCCCGATCCGCAACGGATGCCGAAATGCGAGCACGATCAGCAGGGCGACCAACGACTTGCCGAAGACGATGATCAGCAATGTTGCGACCAGCGGTCCCGGCTCCCGCAACACGATAGTCGGGTCAAACAGCATCCCGACCGAAACAAAAAACAGCACCGCAAAAGCGTCGCGCAGCGGCAGCGATTCTTCGGCGGCCCGCTGGCTGAGTTCGGATTCGGCAAGCACCATGCCGGCGAAAAAAGCACCCAGCGCAAATGAGACGCCGAACAATTCCGCCGCCCCATAGGCAACCCCCAATGCCAAGGACAAAACCGCAAGTCGAAACAACTCCCGCGAGCCGGTGTGCGCCACATGGTGGAGGATCCAGGGGATGACCCGCCGCCCGACCAGGAGCATCAGAGCAACGAACAGGGCGACCTTGGCGGAGGTGATCCCCAGCGCCGCCGCGATGCTTCCCGCGCCGGCGAGGCTCGTCGCCCCCCTGGCGGCGCCGAGCAGGCCCGAGATCGGCGGCAGCAGCACCAACGTCAGCACCATCGCCAAATCCTCGACGATCAGCCAACCGACGGCGATACGCCCTTGCTCGGTCTCGACGAGATGCCGTTCCTGCAAGGCGCGCAGCAGCACCACCGTGCTCGCGACCGAAAGTGCGAGCCCAAAAACCAGGCTCGCGCCGAACTTCCAGCCAAGGGTCGACCCCAGCCCCATTCCGAGTGCCGCGGCAAGGACGATCTGGGCGAGAGCGCCCGGCACGGCGATGCCGCGAACCGACAGAAGGTCCTTAAGGGAAAAGTGCAGACCGACACCAAACATCAAAAGAATGACGCCGATCTCGGCGAGGTCGCCGGCCAGTGCCGGATCGGCGACGAACCCCGGTGTAAACGGGCCGACCAACACACCGGCGAGGAGGTATCCGGCGAGCGGCGAAACCCGTATTCGATGGGCCAACGACCCAAAGATAAAGGCGAGAACGAGGCCTCCCACGATCGTGGCGATCAGGGGCGTGTGATGCGGCATAAAACTGTTCCCTTCAGTGCCCCTCGGCGGCGCCGCCGCATCTCGACAATCCTCGACCGCCAATGTTTGCCGTTGTCATGTGACGCGGCAACGGCCGCCGTGATACGCCTGTCGACTGCGACTGAAGCTGCACACGGGATCGGAATTCGGTCATGCCCATTGTCGAGATCAAGATCGATGCGGTCGAGCCATTCGCCGACGGACGGGCTTTCGCCGAAGCCGGCGCTTACCTGAGAATCGAGGGTGTCGCCAAAGGCGAGCTCGACCCGGCGGCGCCCGAAAACCAGGCCATCGTCGATCTCGACAAGGCGCCGCGCAACGGGCATGGCAAGGTCGAGTACGAAGCCGATTTCTTCGTCCTGCGCCCGGCTGAGCCGCGGCCCGGCGGGACCCTGGTCTATGACGTGACCAATCGCGGCCGCAAGGTGATCCTCGGGCGGATCGACGAGGCCGGCGGCGACGCCGACACCAACAATCCAAAGACGGCTCGCGATGTGGGATTGGGCTTTACGCTCGGCCGCGGCTACAGCCTGGTGTGGTCCGGCTGGGATTCGGCGGCGCCGCGCGTCAATAACGGCATGATTGCGCGGCTGCCGCCGGCGCTCGGCGGCAACGGCGAGCCGATCGTGCGGCGGATTCGCGACGAGTTCCATATCGGCACCCGCGCGCCCGGCAAGGGCGACGTCGTGCGGCTCAAATACCCGGCCGCCTCGACCGATCCGGGAGAGGCGCGGCTGACCGTGCGCGACCGCGAAGGCGATGCCCGCAGCGAGGTCCCGGCCGATGGCTGGGAGTTTGTCGACCGGCAATCGATCCGGCTGTTGCCGGCCGGGACCCAATTCGCCCCTTTTAAGATCTACGATCTCTGGTATCAGGCGACCGGTTCCACGGTAGCGGGCGTCGGCTTCGCCGCCACCCGCGATCTCGTCGCGTTTCTGCGCTATCGGCGCGCCGACCGGATCGGGACGCCGAACCCGATGATCATGCCCGCACGGCCGACGGATGCGCCGGGCGATCTGCGCGGAGTCGAGCACACCCTGGCGTTCGGGGTGTCGCAGGCCGGCCGGTTTCTGCGCCACTTTCTCGAACTCGGCATGAACGACGACGGGCATGGGCGGCGCGTTTTCGACGGCGTGCTGAGCCATGTCGCCGGCGCCGGCAAAGTGTTTGCCAATCACGGCTTTGCGATGCCGGGCCGCACCGCGACGCAGCACGAGGACCGGCTCTATCCGGAAAATTGGTTTCCGTTCGGCAACGCCGTAACCACCGATCCGTTCTCCGGCGCCCGCGGCGCGATCCTTAGGGGCCGGCCGACCGATCCGCTGATGATCGAGGTCAACACCTCGACCGAATATTGGCAAAAGGGCGCCTCGCTGGTGCATACCGACCCGGCCGGCCGGAAGGACGCCGATCTGCCGCCGACGGCGCGGGTCTACCTGATCGCCGGGACGCAGCATGGCGGCGGCCCGGGGACCGATCCGGGCCCGGGACCCTGCGTCAACCCGCGCAACCCGCACAGCGCCAGCCCGGCGTTGCGGGCCTTGCTGGCGGCGCTCGAGGAATGGGTCAAAACCGGGCGGGCGCCGCCGCCGAGCCGGGTCCCGTCGATCGCCGCCGGCACCCTGGTCGCCGCCGAAACGATCGAGATGCCGGCCGTGCCGGGTTTGGCCCGGGCCCCGGCAGCCAACCGCATCGGCGCGCCGGTCGATTGGGTCGATCCGCCGACTCGCCTCGA
This sequence comes from uncultured Alphaproteobacteria bacterium, assembly GCA_963701815.1. GTDB lineage: Bacteria > Pseudomonadota > Alphaproteobacteria > ATCC43930 > CGMCC-115725 > AP-15. Next base: position 236,030 of record CAVPBN010000003.1, on the reverse strand, counting down.
CAATTTCTACGAGACCGGAGTGTCGGCGGTCGACGCCGACGGCAACGAGATCGCCGGGATCAGGCTGCCGCCGATCGCGGCGCCGCTCGGCACCTATACCGGCTGGAATTTCTACCGCGCGCAGCCTTGCGAATTGTGCGACCGCGACGGGTCGCTGATCCCGTTCGCCCGGACCCGGCGGGAGCGCGAAGCCGCCGGCGATCCGCGGCCGTCGCTCGAAGAACGCTACGGCAGCCGCGAGGCGTATATCGCCAGGTGAAGGCCGCCGCCGATGCGCTGGTCGCCGACCGCCTGCTGTTGCCGGCCGACGCCGCGGCCTATGTCAAAGCCGCAAAGGAATGCGATCGGTTCTGATGGCCGCCTGCCGCGGTGGTCAGGGGTGCACGCTCGGGAACAGCCTTAGTGCCGGACCGCGTTCGTCGCAGAATGCGCTTATGGAAAATCGCCGCGAAAACCGCGCATAACCGGTCTTCTGGAAAATCAGCGGGATCAGCACTACCTGATCGTTAGGTTTACGACATTGGGACTAAAATGAAACGGATTGCAGAAATAACGCTTATAGAAAATTCTACTGCTGGCAACCCACCAAAAATTTTGGGCGCGCAATGTGAGAATTGTCGGGAAAGACGGCGTGGTACTGATTGATGGTGAGTTAAACACCCACAACGGGGTGCCGCACGGGGTTGCCAACGGCGTGGAATTTTTTGTCCTGAAAACTTAAGCACCTGAAGACCCAGAGTTGATGTCTGACCCACCTTCCGAAATTCAGGCATTGACGGATCAACATGAAGGAGGGAAGATGAGAGATTTTATGGGCCATTTCTCTATGTATGATTGCAATCATCCTCCCCTGTGTATTGGCGTTTGTGCCTGTGCTAAAACCAAAATCAGAGCATGCTAACCTCTGGTTCCAGAGAAGCGGATCATTGATGACTGTAATTGCTGCCGTTTCTTACGCAAAGGCTTCTAACTTGTTGGAGATGACCAGAGGTGGCACATTGGCGGAATCATGGAGTACATACCATAAGTACAGCACTCTACAGAACATAGTCAGTTGGACATCTGTAATGTTGATAAGTATCGGCACTGTTATATGGGGATATGGCGATCTGCTGGTTAAGTGAACGCGGTCGGCGCGAATCTATATGTTGTGTTTCTTGCGCGTCCGCCGTGCTTCGTCAATGTCGTATAATCGGCATTATGAAAACCGTTTAGAAGTCCTCGCCAAGCATCGATCTCGGCGGTCGAGTTCTCCGCGCCCCGGCTTCCGTTGATGTCTGGTTTTGCAGCGGGTCGGATCAGGCTCGAATATTTCCCCGGCGCGCCATTACTCCAAGCTCACCGGACACAAGATATTGATCAGAGCAGTTCCCGCGCCCGCGTCGCGAGCGCGACAACGCGCGGGATCGGCCGGGTGCCTTGCGCGTGATACGCGAGCACCCGCCGGCCGACGCCACCGCCTGCGTCAAAGCCGCGGGAGAATGCGATCGGTTCTGACCGCCGTCTTGCGCAGCAGTCAGGGGTGCACGCTCGGAAATAGCCTCAGCACCGCCAGGATCATCGCGACCTGGGCGAAGCCGACGCCGACCACCCATCGGATCGTCTCGGTCTTGCCCTCGGCGATCTTCAGTTCGAGATCGTGCCGAAGCTTTTCGATCGCCGACCCGAGCTCGTATCGAACCCGCTCGATCTTAACTTCGAGATCGGTTCGAACCCGCTCGATCTTAACTTCGAGATCGGTTCGAGCCCCGTCGATCTTGCCTTCGAGATCGGATCGAACCCCGTCGATCTTATTATCGATCGCGGTGATCGCTGCCTCGAGCCGAGCAATATCGCTTTTTGTGGCGACCCCGGCTTCGGTGAATTCGGCCAGGGCTTCGACCTGTTCGTCGCTAAAGCCGGCCCGCTGCAGCTTGAGGATCGCGATTGCCGTCATTTTGCTATGATGACCGATCGCGATGGCGGCAGGAAGGGCGTCGAGCAGCAATTGCTTCGGCAGCCGGCCCGCCGCCTGGCGATAGCGGACACGACTGGTGCGGCGCCGCGCGAGGGAAACATGATCGAGGGAGGATGCCTGTGAGTTTGTTCAAAACCGTTGCGCTGGCGGCGGGCCTGCTCGGGTGCGGGTTCGCGCCGGCCCTTGCGCAAACCATGATCGTCGGCAACGACCAAAAGCCGAGCTTCGCGCCCGACGGCAAGGTGACGACGCAGCCGCCCGGCCACGACAGCTTGTCGATCGTCGACATCGCGCAGCCGGCGGCGCCGCGCATCGTCGCGACGATCCCGCTCGACAATACGATCGCCGGGCCGCCGACCAATCTGGCGATCGCGCCGTCGCGCGAGATCGCCTTGGTCGCCAATTCGTTGAAGCCGGACAAAACCGGGCCCGGGCCCTACAAGCTGGTCCCCGACAACCGGGTCTTCGTCGTCGATCTGAAGGCGAGCCCGCCCGCGATCATCGCCACGGTCACCGCCGGCGCGCAGCCCTCGGGTATGGCGATTTCGCCCGACGGCAAGCTCGCGCTCGTCGCCAACCGCCACGACGGCACGATCTCGGTGCTGTCGCTCGCCGGCAAGGAGGTCAAGGTCACCGACACGGTGACGGTCGGCACCGCCGCCAATTCGGTATCCGCCGTCGCCATCGCCCCCGACGGCAAGCGCGCGCTCGCCGTCAAGGCGGGCGCCGACAAGATCGCGGTGCTGACGATCGACGGCGGCAAGGTCGCCTACAACAACAAGGACGACCTGCCGGCGAACAACTACCCCTACAACGTCGCGATCACCCCCGACGGCAAGCTCGCGCTCATTGCCAATACCGGAAACAACGGCAGCTCGGACGGCAATGCCGACACGGTCAGCGTGATCGACCTGGCGGCAAAGCCGATCCGCATCATCGACCACATCACGGTCGGCGACTCGCCCGAAGGGCTGGCGATCAGCCCCAACGGCAATCTCGCCGTCACGGTCGAAGCGCGCGGCTCGAACCGCCCGCCGGGCACCTGGTACTACCATCCCGGCGGCGCGGTCACCGTCTTGAAGATCGACGGCCAAAAGGTCACGCGGATCGGCGAGGTCACGGTCGGCAAATTGCCCGAAGGCGCGGCCTTCAGCGCCGATGGCGGCACGATCTATGTCGGCAACTTCATCGACGGCGATCTGTCGGTGCTGAAGGTCGCCGGCGACACAGGTCACCGACAGCGGCCAGCGTTTCAAACTGCCCGGCCAGCCCGCCTCGATGCGCAGCGGCCCGCAATAGGCGAAGCCCGACCCAGTCTCAGCGCAGCGCCAGCAGACAGGCGCGGGCGGCGGCGTCGAGGATCGCGTCGGCGTCGATGCCGTAAGCGCGGTAAAGGTCGGGGATGTCGCCCGACTGGCCGAAGCGCTCGACCCCGAGCGGCACAATGGGATTGCCGGCGACGGCGCCGAGCCACGACAGCGTCGCCGGGTGAAAATCGCCGACCGTGACCAGCGCGGCGCCGGGCCGCAGCCGGGCCAGCAGCCGCCCGGCGACGCCGGCCCGGCCATCCGCCTGCGCCGCGCGCCAATCGCCATGCAGCCGGTCGGGCGAGGTGATCGCGAGCAGTCCCGCCTGCGGCACATCTTCCGCCAGCTGGTCATAAGCGGCGAGCGCTTCGGGGGCGACCGCGCCGCAATAGGCGATCGCCAGATCGGCATCGGGGCCCGGCTCGCGCAGCCAATAAGCGCCGGCGACGATCGCCTCGGCCAGCTCCGGGTCGACCAACCGTTTCGGCTGGTCGAGCGGTCGCGTCGACAGCCGGAAATAGACCGACTCGCCGCCTTCGCGCTGGATCTCGGCAAAGGCCCAGCGCAACAGCACCGCGAGTTCGTCGGCAAAGGCCGGCTCGAAGCTCGTCAGCCCCGATTGGCTCATGCCGATCAGCGGCTCGCCGATCGATTGGTGCGCGCCGCCTTCCGGCGCCAGGGTGATCCCCGAAGGCGTGGCCACCAGGATGAACCGCGCATCCTGGTAGCTTGCGTAGTTCAGCGCGTCGAGGCCGCGTTTGATGAACGGGTCGTAGAGCGTGCCGATCGGCAACAGCCGGGTCCCGAACAGCGGGGCGGCGAGGCCGAGGGCCGCCAATTGCAGGAACAGATTGCTCTCGGCGATGCCGAGTTCGATGTGCTGCCCGTGCGGCGACATCCCCCAGCGCTGCGCCGAGACGACCTTTTCCTCGCGAAACGTGTCGGCCCGCTCGGACCGGTCGAAGATCCCGCGTCGGTTGACCCAGGGACCGAGGTTTGTCGATACCGTGACATCGGGCGAGGTCGTGACGATATGGTTTGCCAGCTCGCTGTCGCCGGCGGCGATGTCGCCGAGCAGCCGGCCGAACGCTTCCTGCGTCGACTGGCGGTCGCCGCGCGGCACCGGCAGGCTGGCCGGCACCGCGACCGTCGCCGCCTTATGCCAGCGCCGCCCCGCTCCGGCGAGCGGCACCCCCGCGATAAAACCGGAGAGCCGCTCGGCCGGCAGATCGAGGCCGGCGAACAGGTCCCACTCGACGCCGGGCGCGATGCCGAGGCTCCTGCCGGAACGAGGCCATCTGATCGAGGTTCATCAGCCCGGCGTGGTTGTCCTTGTGCCCGGCAAAAGGCAGCCCGTTGCCCTTGATCGTATAGGCGATGAAGCAGGTCGGCCGGTCGTCGGCGATGGCATGAAAGGCATCGAGGACCGCCGCCATGTCGTGCCCGCCGAGATTGGTCATCAGCCGCTGCAGCTCGCCGTCGTCGTGATCGTCGAGGATGGCGCGGATGCCGGGCCAGCGGTTGAGGTCGCGCTGAAGGTGCTCGCGCCAGCCCTCGCCGCCCTTGTAGACCAATGCCGAATAAAGCGAGTTGGGACAGCCGTCGATCCACTCGCGCAAATGATGCCCGTCGGGCCGGGCAAAGGCCGCCTCCAGCAGACGCCCGTATTTCAAGGTGACGACGCGCCACCCCATCATCTCGAACAGGGCGTCGATGCGCCCGAACAGACGGTCGGAGACGACGGCGTCGAGGCTCTGGCGGTTGTAGTCGATGACCCACCAGAGGTTGCGGACATCGTGCTTCCAGCCTTCGAGCAGCGCCTCGAAAATATTGCCCTCGTCGAGCTCGGCGTCGCCGGCCAGAGCGATCATCCGGCCGGGCGGGTCATCGGTCGGAACCAATTGCTTCAGCCGCAGATAATCCTGCGCGATCGAGCTGAACAAAGTCATGCCGACGCCGAGACCGACCGATCCGGTGGAGAAATCGACGATGTCGCCGTCCTTGGTGCGCGACGGGTAGGATTGCGCCCCGCCATAGGCGCGAAACCGCTCCAGCTTCTCGCGCGTCTGATGCCCGAGCAGGTATTGGATCGCGTGAAAGACCGGAGCGGCGTGCGGCTTGACCGCAACCCGGTCCTGCGGCCGCAGCACGTCGAAGTAAAGCGCCGTCATCAAGGTCGCCACCGAGGCGCTGGAGGCCTGATGCCCGCCGACCTTGAGCCCGTCCCGGTTCGGGCGCAGATGGTTCGCGTTGTGGATCATCCAGCTCGACAGCCACAGCACCTTGCGCTCCAGCGCGCTCAGGCAGGCGAGCTTGTCGTCGGGCTCGGCAGATTGCTCCTGGCCGAGACCGCCTTCGAGGGCGCGCAGCATCTGCAACTCCTGGTCAGCGCCCCCGAGTCTAGCCGATTTCCCACGGAAAATCCCCGACGCAGCGCGGCGGCTGCGGCAGCGGCGGGTTTGACCGGATTGATCGGAATGCCTACATACCGCAGAGTGGTGGCCGCGAGGCGCACCGGCGGGGTCGGAGCGGTGGGAGATGGCCGAGAGCATGGACGAGACCGAAGAGCGCCGGATCGTGCTGACCGAGAGTGCGGCGCGCCGAATTGCCGCGCTCAAAGTGCAGGAGCAGGCCGAGGACGCATTTTTGCGGATTGCCGTATCGGGCGGCGGCTGCTCCGGGTTTCAATACGGCATCAGCTTTGACGACCATAGGAACGAAGACGATGTCGTCTTCGAGCGCGACGGCATCGCCGTCGTCGTCGACGATGTGTCGCTCGACCTGCTGCGCGGCGCCGAGGTCGATTTCGTCGAGGACCTGATGGGCGCCTCGTTTCAGATCCGCAATCCGAACGCGGCCTCGTCCTGCGGCTGCGGCAATTCGTTTTCGATCGGCTGACATTCGTCGTCGCCACCCGACTTAAACCCGAACGTGAAGATCGCCAGCTGGAACGTGAATTCGGTCAAGGCGCGGCTGCCGCATTTGCTCGCTTTTCTGACCGAAAATCAGCCCGATGTGTTGTGCCTGCAGGAGACGAAATGCCTGGCGGCCGACTTTCCGACTCTGGAAATTGCGGGGCTCGGCTATCGGGTCGAGGCGCTCGGCCAGCGCTCTTATAACGGCGTGGCGTTGCTGTCGAAGGCTGCGGGCGAGGAATTCGTGCGCGGCCTCCCGGGCATGGAGGGCGACGAGCAGGCGCGCTACATCGAGGCGAGGTTCGGCGAGGTCCGTGTCGCCGCGATCTACCTGCCGAACGGCAACCCGGTCGGCACCGACAAATTCACCTACAAACTCGCCTGGATGGACCGGCTGGTCGACCACGCGCAAAAGCTGTTGCGCGAAGAGATCCCGTTCGTGCTGGCCGGCGACTACAACATTTGCCCGGCCGACGAAGACGTCTACGACCCGGTCGCGTTCCGCGACGACGCGCTGTGCCGGATCGAAGCGCGCTCGCGGTTCCGGGCCTTGATGCATCAGGGGCTGACCGACGCCTACCGCGTGTTTCACCGCGAGCCGCACCGCTATACCTTCTGGGACTACCAGGCCGGCTGCTGGAACCGCGACGAAGGGCTGCGCATCGATCATCTGCTGCTGTCGCCGCATGCGGCCGACCGGGTCGCGGCGTGCGAGATCGACAAGAAGCCGCGCGGCAAGGAACGCGCCTCGGACCATACCCCGATCTGGTGCGAACTGGCCGTCTGAGCCTGTGCCGGTTGGAGACCAAGCCCGGCTGGCCGACCGGATCAGCGGTCAGTCGTCGAGCAAAAAAGGCCCCGCCGCCGCGGCGAGCGCGTCGACGCCTTCGCGCAACGGGGCCGGCGGAACCAGGATCAGCGCTCGGCCGCCCGAGACCAGCTCGCCAAAATCATGGCCGACGGCAAATCCGCCGCCGCGCGACACCGCAATCAAAATTGCGTCGCGCGGCGCCGTCCGGCGAAACCGCCGGCCGACCTGGAACTCGCCGATCTCGAATTCCCGACCGGCGAAGGCGACGCGCCCACGCGATCCGGCAAAGCGCGACAGGCCGGCAAAGGCCGGGGCGGCCAGCGCCGCCGCCGAATAGGTTGTCTCGATCTCGAAATGACGGCTGATCGACTCGGCAAGGCTCGCATCGGCGATCCGCAGCACGATCGGCATCGTCGGGTTGCGGGCGCGCGCCCCGAGCGCGATTTCGAGGTTCAACGTGTCGACATTGGTCAGTGCCACCAGCCCGTGCGCGGCGTCGAGATTGCACAGCGCCAAGGTCTCGTCGCGGCTTGCATCGCCGGTCAGCAGGTCGAAATGCCGGGCGCGCGCCTGTTCGACGATGGTCGCATCGGGTGCGGACTCGATGACCACCAAGTGTTTGCCGAGCGCGAGCAGCAGCTGGATCACACCGGCGCCGATGCTGCCGGCGCCGCAGACGATGATATGGCCGCGGCGATGCACGACGCGCAGTCCCTGCATCGTGACCCATTGCACCCGGGTCAACAACGACGAGCCGAACGCGATGAACAGGCCGGTCAGCGTGATCCCCGACAGCATCAGCAGCATCGCCATGACGACATCGACCGGGTGCTGCCGGTTGGGGCTCAGATCGCCGTATCCGGTCGTTGTCATCGTGGTGATCACAAAATAGGCGGCGTCGAGCCAGCCTTCGCCGAAGACGTCGTGGAAATGCCAGGTGCCGATCAAAAAGATAAGGAACGCGGCGGCGATCAGCCGCAGCACGATCGGATCGACGCGGCGGCGGTTGCCGCGGTGCCCGCGCCAGAACGCCCGCAGCCTTCGAACAAATACCGGATCGGTCCAGTCGACCGGCGGGCGCGGCGACGAATTTTCGAGCCTGGCGATGTCGCCATAGACGATCAGCTCCGCCGGCGCGGCAAGGACCGTGTCGCGAGCAAACCCGGTCTCGCCGTCTATGGCGAGGATGCGGGCGGCGAGCTTTTGTTCCGCCTCTTCGACGGTAACATCGGCCAATTCGCAGTTTTCGGCTGTGCGTAGGGCAAAGCCGGTCAGCGGGCCGGCGGGCTCCGGAAATTGCAGCCCGCGGAAGCAGGAGGGGTCGATGGCGACGGCGGCATAGGTAGCCGCCGAATGCCACGCCAGGGACAGCACCGAGCAGTTGGTCAGGTTCTGTTCGATCTTGCCGGCGAGCGTCCGATTGAACTGGCGCAGCACAATCCGGATCTGCGGATTGGCATCGCGCGCCAGCAGCGCGGCATGCAGATTGAGCTGGTCGTCGGGCGACAATGCGATGATCGAACCGGCCTGCCTGACGCCGGCGCGTTCGACACCCTCGGCGGTGTCCGGCTGGGCCGCGACAAAGACCGCGCCGACCGCTTCGACCATACGCGCAAAGTCCGGGTTTTGCCGCCACAGGACGACAATCCGACGGCCCTGCAAGGCGCACAGCTCCTGCGCCGTGCGCAGCGCCAGCGCATCGCCGCCGACGACGATCGTCGAACCGCCTGCCGCGGCCGCCGCCGGCACCCCTATGGTTCCGCCTCGATCGGGTCGGCCGGATAGGCGTGCCCAACTCCGGCGCCGTCAAGGATAGTCCAATGCCCGGAGGCGCCGTCGGCGCAGGCCGCACAGAGTGCGATCGGGACTTTGCCGTAGCCGCCTGGGATGTCGAGCACGTAGGTCGGCTGGCACAAGCCGGAGACACGGCTGCGCAACGTCCGCACCAGGCTCTGCCCGGCTGCTATGCCGGTGCGGAAATGCGCGGTGCCGCGCGCCAGATCGGCATGGTGCAGATAATAGGGTTTGACCCGCATCGCCACCAGAGCGCGGAACAGCGCTTCGAGCACTGCCGCGTCGTCATTGACCCCGCGCAGCAAAACGGTCTGCGCCAAGACCGGGATGCCGGCCCGCACCAGGCGGGTCACCGCCGCCTTTGCCGCCGCCGTCAGCTCGCGCGGATGGTTGGCGTGGATCACGACGTAGACCGCCTTTTCCGCCGCCAGTGCCGCGATCAGGGTCGGCCGCACACGGCGGGCATCGACCACCGGAACGCGGCTGTGAAAGCGGATCACGCCGAGATGCGGAATCTCGTCGAGGGCGCGCACGATCCCGGCAAGGCGGCGCGGCGCCAGCACGAACGGGTCGCCGCCGGTGACGATGACTTCCCAGATCTCCGGCCGCTGCCGTACATAGTCGAAAGCGGTTTCGAGCGCCGCGTCGTCGAGCATTTCCGGCGCCTTGCCGACCGCCTCGCGGCGAAAGCAGAACCGGCAATAGACCGGGCACAACAGGGTCGGCTTTAAAAGGACCCGGTCGGGATGGCGGTGGACGATGCCGGGCACCGGCGACCAGCGCCGGTCGCCGATCGGATCGGCCAACTCCTCATCGGCGGTCGCGAGTTCCGCAACATTCGGCACGAACTGCGCCGCGATCGGATCGCGCGGATCCGCCGGGTCGATCAGCGCCGCCATGTCTTCGGTCACGGCGACCGAAAAGCGCTCGGCCACAGCCCGGATCTCGTCGACCTGATCGGGGGCCGCGAGACCGCGTGCGACGAAATCCCTTGGGCTTGCGAAGCGCGCTCCGGGTTCGTCGCGCATATTGTTGCAACCGCCCGCGATTTACTCGGGGATCAGGTCGAGGACAGCCTCGCCGTCATGGAGGCGATGCGCCAAATTTGTGTGAAACTCCTTCAGCCATTCGGCCATCTTTTCCGGCCTTTTGACCGGCTCGATATCGTCGTACTGGCTGGAGATCAGCGCCATCAAAGCTCGCATATTGGGGACTTGGACGCCACCGAACGGGTAATCGAACAGCGGATCAAAATAGAATCTGAACGATCCCGTTCTTGCCGTCGGCTTCAAACGAATGCGTTGAATTTCGTCCAGCCAATTTCTCAGCTCGCGTTTGAAATGTTCGCGCAACAGGGCGGGAAAATGAAAACCGACGAGGTTGACGAGATGCTGATTAATCGGGCGGGCCATGCCGATAATGATGTCTCTGGCAATCTTTTGCGGATATGCCATCTCCATCACTTCGTCGAGCTTCATGGCTGCGTTACCCTTTGATGCCATCTCGGCAATCACAGCGCCGCAAGACGGTCGAGAGCGCCCTTGAGGCGGTCGCGGTGGCGACGGATACCGTCCACCCGTTGTTCGAGTTCCTCGACGACCTCGTATTTCGCCTTGGCGCGGAATTGCTTGTTGAGAAGGTTTGCCTCGAATTTGGCGATATCCCTGTCGGCGTGGCTGATCTCCTTCGAGATTCGAGCCTTTTCCCGCACGGGATCGACAATCCCGCCGAGTGCAAGAACGAAGGTGTCGCCATGAACGACCAATTCGATGCCGCGAGCGGGAGGAATCGTGTCCTCTTCCCTCAGCTCGACGCGAGCGAGCCGCTCAATCTGCTCGCGTTGTTCGATGATATCTCCTCTAATCGAGACCTCTTTCAGAATCAGCGGGATGCGCGCTGCCGGCGGAACGTTCATTTCGGAGCGGACGGCGCGGATTGCGGAAATGACACCGATCATCCAATCCATTACAGCGACTTGCGATATATTTTCGTTGAGCGGCGACAATTGAGGCCACGGCGCGTCAATCAGCATGCCGGACTCTTCGCCGGCCAAATTGCGCCACAGCTCCTCCGTAATGAACGGCATCATCGGGTGAAGCAGATGAAGAATACAGCGGAGCACCCAGGCCGTGGCGGCCTGCGTTTCCGCCCGGGCGGCCGCGTTCTCGCCTTGCAGGATCGGCTTGGTGAATTCGATATACCAGTCGCAGAACGTACCCCACACGAATTGATAAAGCGCCCCGGCAGCGTCGTCGAACCGATAAGCATCGAGCGATGCGGTAACCGCAGCAGAGCAATCGGCGAGCGCCGTTGCGATCCAGCGATTGACCGTCAGCTGCAAGTCGGCCGGTGAAAAGCCGTCGGCGGAGACGCAGCCGTTCATCTCGGCGTAGCGCGCCGCGTTCCACAGCTTGGTCGCGAAGTTGCGGTAGCCTTCGACGCGGCTCTCGGCGAGCTTGATGTCGCGCCCGGGAGCAGCCAGCGCCGCCAGGGTAAAACGCAGCGCGTCGCAGCCGTAGCGGTCGATCAATTCCAGCGGGTCGATGATGTTGCCGCGCGATTTCGACATCTTCTGCCCGCGCTCGTCGCGCACCAGGGCGTGGATGTAGACCGTGCGGAACGGCACCTCGCCCATGAAATGCAGCCCCATCATCATCATCCGGGCGACCCAGAAAAAGATGATGTCGAAGCCGGTGACCAGCACGTCGCCGGGGTAATAGCGCGCGAGCTCGCGCGTCTCCTCCGGCCAGCCCGAGGTCGAGAACGGCCACAGCCCCGACGAAAACCAGGTGTCGAGCACGTCCTCGTCGCGGCGCAGCATCGACGCCTTGCCGATATTTCGCCTCGGCCTCGGCGCAGCGCTTCGGCCTCGGTCTCGGCGACGAAGATCGTGCCGTCGGGGCCGTACCAGGCCGGGATCTGATGCCCCCACCACAGCTGGCGGGAAATGCACCAGGGCTGGATGTTGCGCATCCATTCGAAGAACGTGTTTTCCCACTGCCGCGGCACGAATACGGTCTGGCCGGTCTCGACCGCCTCGATCGCCGGCTCGGCCAGCCGCCGGCGTTGCAGTACCACTGGTCGGTCAGCCACGGCTCGATCACCACGCCCGAGCGGTCGTGGTGCGGCACCATCAGCATGTGGTCCTCGACCTTTTCGAGCAGCCCGGCGGCTTCGAGGTCGGCGAGCACCCGCTTGCGCGCGGCAAAGCGGTTGAGGCCGCGATAGGCTTCGGGCGCGTTGTCGTTCAGCCGCGCATCGGCGTCGAAGATGTTGATCATCGCCAGGCCATGCCGGCGGCCGACCTCGAAATCGTTGAAATCGTGCGCCGGGGTGATCTTGACCGCGCCGCTGCCGGTTTCCGGGTCGGCGTATTCGTCGGCGACGATCGGGATCAGCCTGCCGACCAGCGGCAGCCGGACCGTCTTGCCGACCAGATCGGCGTAGCGCGCATCCTCGGGATGCACCGCGACGGCGGTGTCGCCGAGCATCGTCTCCGGCCGGGTCGTCGCGACGATGATGTATCGTCCGTCTCGCCGTCGATCGGGTAGCGGATATGCCACAGCGAGCCCTTGGTCTCGCGGTTCTCGACTTCGAGATCCGAGATCACCGTGTGCATCTCGGGGTCCCAGTTGACCAGCCGCTTGTCGCGGTAGATCAGGCCCTCGCGGTAGAGCTGCACGAACACTTTGCGCACCGCGGCGGCGAGGCCGGGGTCCATCGTGAAGCGCTCGCGCGCCCAGTCGGGCGAGCAGCCGAGCCGGCGCAGCTGGTTGACGATCGTGCCGCCCGATTCCGCCTTCCATTCCCAGACGCGCTCGATGAATTTCTCGCGGCCGAGCTGGTGCTTGTCGATCTGCCGCTCGGCGAGCTGGTTGGCGACGACGATCTCGGTCGCGATGCCGGCATGATCGGTGCCGGGCTGCCACAGCGCGTCGCGCCCGCGCATGCGCTCGATAGCGGATCAGGATGTCCTGCAACGTGAAGGTCAGCGCGTGCCCCATATGCAGGCTGCCGGTGACGTTCGGCGGCGGCATCATGATCGTATAGGGCGCTTGCTGCTGTCGGGATCGGCGGCGAACGCGCCGGATTGCTTCCCACGCGCGTATTGCCGCCCTCGACGGCGGAGGGCTGGTAGGTCTTGTCCAGCATTGCCGAATGGTCCCCGCCGAGGTTTTTGCCCGGCCCGGTCAGCGCCGCCCGGCCTCGCCGGCGACGCGCGCGATTTCGTCGCGCACCAGCCGCTCGACAATCCCGGCAAGGTTCCGTCGAGCCAATCCTGCAACAGCGGCCGCAGCGTGTCGCACACGATCTCGTCGAGAGTGCGCTCGCCGGCGACCAGCGCAAGGCCGGGGTCATTGCGCCGCACCGGCGGCGCCGCGCCAAGCCCGGCGAAGGCGGTCGCCGCCGCCTCGGATGCCGCGGCCGAGAGGAGCGGGCCGCGGTCGCGGTTGGCGCCGGCGCCGCTGTCGGCGTGCGGCGGGTCCGGCACAACCCGCACGCTCGCCGCCGTCGACGCCGAGTCCTTCGTCACCCCGGGCATGTCCGCCCTCGGGTCGGCCGGCTTGATCTTGCGCACCGAGCCATCCTCGTTCACCGCTTCGGTCAGATCGAGGATATCGGCTGTGCCGGCGACCGCCGGAGCGACCGGTTTATTGCCTCTGCCGTCTTCGGCGATGGTCCGGCTGATCGAGGCGATGATTTCCTCCATCGAGGGTTCGGGCGCGGGTTGGAGCGGGGAGTTGGCATCCGACATCAAAGCAACCGTAAAGGGCGGAACACTATACTGACCGGGGCGCCGAACAGGCTTGCCGGCGGCGGCAAGCTCACTCCTTGAGACCGCCGCCGAACCCGAACCATTTATTCTTGACCTCGCGAAAGTGCCTGTCCATGTCGTAGAGCTGCACCGGTAGGCGCAGCTCGGGCGCGATCAGCCGGCCGATCGCTGCGGCAATGTTGTATTCGGCCACCGCCGAATCGTGTTCCGCGGTGACCAGCTGCGACTGGGTCGTAAACAACTGTTGGTTGGCGATCAGCACGTCGAGCGTGGTCCTGGAGCCGACCAATGCCTCCTGCTGGGTGCCTTCCAGAGCGATTTGCGCCGCCCGCACCGCCGCTGCAAAGGATTCGACGCTGGCCCGCGCCGCCTTCAGCGATTCCCAGTTTTGCGTCGCGGTCTGCACCGACGCCCGTCGGGCATCGTCGACCTGACTGCGGCGCTGTCCGACGGTCTGCTCGGCCTGGCGCGTCTGCGAATAGATAGCGCCGCCCTCGTAGAGCGGCATCGTCATCTGCGCGGCGATCGTCGCCGATTCCTCGCGGGCGCCGGGCAGGGTGATCGACGGGGCAAAAGTACGGTTGAGACTCGCCGACGATCGAGATCTGCGGCAACAATTGGCCGCGCACGACTTTGATGTTGTCGCGCGCCGCCTGCTCGGCGAAATTCGCCGAGATCACGTTGAAATTATTGTTCGCGGCCAGGGTCTGCGTCTCTTCGCGGGTCGCCGGCAGCGTCGGTCGTTCGCGCGGCAGCAACAGCCGGCCGGGCGGATGACCGACGGCGCGTACGTAATTGGCCCGGCTTTGCGCCAGCGCGCCCTCCGCGGCAATCAGCGTCGCGGTCGCCTGGGCCAGCGACGATTCGGCCTGCGCGACATCGGTGCGGGTCACCTCACCGACGCGGAACCGGTCCTGCGTCGCTTCGAGCTGCTTTTTCAGCACCTGCTCGTTGTTGCGGTTGACCTCGACCAACGACTGATCGCGCACTACGTCGAGATAGGCTTGCGCCACGGATTGGAACACCGAGGTCTCGACCGCCAGGGTCTGTGCCCGCGTCGATTCCACCGTATCGATCGCCTGGCGGGTCTGCGCCACGGTCCGGCCGCCGGAATAGACCGATTGAGCCACCTGCAAATTCAGACTGTTTTGGTAGAAGGTATCATAGACGCTGCGGGTGAAGGCTTGGCTGAGGCTGCTCCGCCCGCCGCCGACTTGTCCGGTAAAGTTGACCGTCGGCCGCCATCCCGACAATGCCTGCGGTACCTGCTCGTCGGTCGCCCGCAATAATGCCCGCTGGGCCAGAAGCTGCGGATTGGTGTTATAGGCTTCGGCGAGCGCCTGGGTCAGGGTCTGCGCCTGAGCCTGAGCCGAAATCATGCCGATCAGCACGAGAAACCCGCACAGCGCCGAAAACCGCGCGTTCGAACACCGGACCGGACCTGGCCGCGGCGGCGCCGAACCGGCCGGGCTGGCCATCGGGGCTCGGGAGAGCTGGAAACTCAATGCGAAATTCTCAAAAGACAAAGGCCGGTTTCGGGAAGAAACCGGGCAGCAGCGGGACCATGGCGTCGAACAGGATGCGACGGGCGAAAACGCCGCCGGTGCGCGTCGTCAAGGTAGCGCGCCCGATGCCGCCCTCGGATCGGACGACGGCGGCGAGCCTGCCCCCTTCGTCGAGTTGCCCGGAGATTTTGGCCGGCACCTCGGCGACCGCCCCGGCGAACAGGATCGCCGCGTAAGGTCCCCGCTCCCGCCAGCCCAGCGGCAACGGTCCCTCGACGACGGTGGCTGCCGCAATCGCGAGGTCGATCAGGGCAGCGCGGGCCTGCCGGGCAAGGTCCGGATCCTCCTCCAGCGCGGTGACGTTGCGGGTGAGGCCGGCAAGGACGGCAGCCTCGTATCCGGTCCCTGCGCCGATGACCAGGACCGCGTCGGTGCGCGCGACCGCCGCTGCCTGGACCAGCCGGGCCGCCACCATCGGCTCCATCAGATAGCGGCCGTTGCCGAGCGGCAGATCTTCATCGACATACGCGTTCGAGCGCAGGGTCTCGGGCACGAACCGCTCGCGCGGCACCGCGGCGAACGCGGCGAGCACCCGCTCATCGGTGACCTTGTTGGGCTGGAGCTGGCTTTCGATCATGTATGATCGGGCCGCCGCGAATCCGGTCATACCACCCTCATAGGCGAACCAGAGAGCGGGTTATATCGGCCCGGTCGAGCGAGCACAATCGCTCGGGTCGCAATCTGCGGCGTCGGGGAGCCGAAAGACCGCATCGCCCGCCGTCAGCCGGGCCAGCATTTCCGATGCGGTCAACCCGAAGCGCCGGTGTCGCCAGTGCGGCGCCAATTCAGCGAGCGGGACCAGCACGAACCGTCGTAAGTGCAACCGCGGGTGCGGCAGGATCAAGGTTTCGGTCTCGATCGACCGGCCGCGATAGTCGAGAATGTCGAGATCGAGAATGCGCGCAGCGTTGCGCTCGCCGCGAATGCGGCCAAACCGGGCCTCGACGTCCTGCAAGGCCGCGAGCAGGTCGGCGGGATCGCGCTCGGTGCTCAGCGTCGCCACCGCGTTGACGAACCAAGGTTGGTCCGAGCGCGGTACCGGTTCGCTGCGATACCAGGCGGAGCGGGCGTCGACTCCGATGCCGGCGGCCTCGATCGCGCCGAGTGCGGCTTCCAGGGTTGCGCGCGGCGGGCCGTGGCGCGGGCTCGCCAGATTGCCGCCGAGGCCGATCAGAATCACGCTCGCCTCCCGCCGCCGACCGGCCGGACCGGAAGGCGCGGCGGCAGGCTTGACCGGGGGGCGATGCTATCACACACTCGGATTTATTACCTCGCCAATTGGAGAATTTGGGACAAATGATTTTCTACCCGGAAGAACGGATCGCCATTTTCATCGATGGGGCCAACCTCTATTCCGCCGCGCGCGGTCTGTCGTTCGAGATCGACTATAAGCGACTGCTCGACCTGTTCACGACAAAAGGCCGGTTGATTCGGGCCTTTTATTATACGGCTCTGACCGAGGATCAGGAATATTCGCCGATCCGGCCGCTGGTGGATTGGCTCGACTACAACGGCTATGCAATGGTGACAAAGCCGACCAAGGAATTCACCGACGCCATGGGCCGGCGGCGAATCAAAGGCAACATGGATATCGAGCTGGCCATCGACATGCTCGAAATGGCGCAATTCATCGACCATGCGATCCTGTTCTCGGGCGACGGGGATTTCCGGCGGCTGGTCGAGGCGGTGCAACGCCGCGGCGTCCGCGTCTCGGTGGTCTCGACGGTGCGCTCCTCGCCGCCGATGGTGTCGGACGATCTGCGCCGCCAGGCCGACAATTTCATCGACCTGCAGGAGCTGGCGCCGAGCATCAGCCGGAATTATCACGGGCGCGAGGAGCCGCAACGGCCGCGAGTCGAACCCGACGACGAAGCGTGACCCTGTCGGCCCCGACACCGCCGGCGCCGTCGTCGAGGGCGCCGCCGTCGAGGGATTGTCCGTTGTGTCCGCGGCTCGCGGGTTTTCGCAATGCGCAGCGGGACGCTCATCCGGATTGGTTCAATGCGCCGGTGCCGTCCTTTGGCGATGACCGGGCGGTGCTGCTGATCGTCGGGCTGGCGCCGGGGCTTCGGGGCGCGAACCGCACCGGACGGCCGTTCACCGGCGATTTCGCCGGCGCGCTGCTCTACGACACGCTGCGGAAATTCGGATTTGCCGAGGGCCGACTACGATGCTCGGCCCGATGACGGGTTGCGGTTGCGACGGGCGCGGATCGCCAATGCGGTCCGCTGCGTGCCGCCGCAGAACAAACCGGTCCCGGCCGAGATCGCGGCATGCGGCCGGTTTCTCTCGGGCGAGATCGAAATGGCGACCGGCCTGCGCGCGATCCTGGCGCTCGGCGCCATCGCGCATTATGCGGTGCTCGCGGCGCTCGGGCTGCGCCGCCGCGACTTTGCGTTCGCTCACGGCGCCCTGCACGCCCTGTCCGACGGCCGGATACTGGTCGACAGCTATCATTGCTCCCGTCTCAACACCAATACCGGCAGGCTGACCGCGGCGATGTTCGAAACGGTATTTGCCAGCCTGACCCGCCACCTCGATCTCTAAAGATCCGGCGCAAGAACCGGGCGAAGGGATGCGTTCAACGCATGGCTCGCCAGCGAAACGCCCGGCATTTTGCGATTGCTTCGCAATGCCCGTCCGGCGATGATGCGAAGGGTTCGCATTCGCATCATCGCCGGAGTCATCGATGCGTCGTATCGCCTGCATCGCGGCATTGCTCGCTTTCGCCGCCGCAGTTCCCGCCGTCGCTGACGATCCCGGCGTCTCGATCGCGCTCAAAAACAATCAGTTCGTCCCGAACGAGGTCGCGATCCCGGCCGGGGTCAAGGTCAAGCTCGTCGTGCGCAACGACACTCCGACGCCGGCCGAATTCGAAAGCACCC
Source organism: uncultured Alphaproteobacteria bacterium (assembly GCA_963701815.1). Taxonomy (GTDB): domain Bacteria; phylum Pseudomonadota; class Alphaproteobacteria; order ATCC43930; family CGMCC-115725; genus AP-15. The sequence continues at coordinate 218,019 of CAVPBN010000003.1, read as the reverse complement.
AGCTTCACCGCGAAAAAGTCGTACCCGCCGGTCACGCAGATCACGGTTTTTGTCGGCCCCCTCGATCCCGGCCGATATGAGTTCTTTGACGATTTCCACCCGCAGACCCGCGGCCACCTGATCGTCAAATAGCGGGAACCCGGGAATGTTCGCGACCGCAATCATCGTCTTCCGCGAGGTCCTCGAAGCCTCGCTGGTCATCGGCATCGTCCTGGCCGCCAGCCGTGATGTGCCGCGCCGCGGTCTCTGGGTGACGGGTGGGGTAGCCGCCGGCGCATTCGGCGCCGGTCTTGTGGCCGCGGGCGCCGACGCGATCGCCGCCGCGGTCAGCGGGGTCGGGCAGGAGCTGTTCAACGCTTCGATTCTGTTCACCGCGGTGGCGATGCTGGGCTGGCACAACATCTGGATGAACCGCCACGGCCGCGAGTTGGCGTCGGCGTCGGCGCGTCTCGGCGCGTCGGTGTCGAGCGGGAGCCGGCCGCTTTATGCGCTGGCCCTGGTCGTCGGCATCGCCGTGTTGCGCGAAGGCTCGGAGATCGTGCTGTTTCTCTACGGCGTAGCGCTCGCCGGCGGCGGGGGCGGTCTCGGCATGCTGGCCGGCGGGATTCTCGGACTTGCCGGCGGCGCCGCGCTCGGCGGGCTGATCTATCTCGGCCTGCTCGCCATCCCATTGCGCCGGCTGTTCACCGTCACCAGCTGGTTGATCCTGCTGCTCGCCGCCGGCATGGCCTCGCAGGGTGCCGCATTTCTGATGCAGGCGAACCTGTTGCCGGCGCTCGGCAACGATGTGTGGGATACCTCGGCGTTCCTGACCGAGAACAGCGTGGTCGGGCTGCTGCTGCATGTGCTGATCGGCTATTCCGCGGCGCCCGCCGGCATCCAGGTGGTGTTCTATCTGGCCACGCTGCTGGTCATCGGGACCCTGATGCGGTTGCTCGGGACGCGGGCCATCGGAGCGTCCGGCGGTAGCGGCATCCATCTGATCTGAAAACGGCTTTCCGACTTTCGCCGCACCGCTCGCGAACGGTCTTCGGTTCGGGCTGCCTTCTGTGTTGAGGTGCGAATGCGACGCATTAGCCAATTTTCAATCCTGGCGACCGCCGTTCTGAGCACCGCGACCGCGATGCCGGCCGCAGCCGATTTCAAAGTCCACCAGCCCGATGCCGAAGCCGGCGAGTTCGCGATCGAACCGATCGGCAACCTCGGCTATGACCCGCTTCGCGCCCACAGCGGCGAGGCGAGTTTCGTTCAAGAATTCGAATACGGCGTCAACGGCTTCTGGCTTACCGAACTCGAACTCGAGTCGGAACGCGCGCCCGGGCCCGGACAGTCGGTCCAATTCAGTCAGGTCACCTGGGAGAACACCTTTCAGTTCACCGAACGTGGGCAGTATTGGATGGATGTCGGGTTCTTTGCCGAGTTCGGCAAGGCTACTCTACCGGATGACCCGAACGAGTTCACCTTCGGCCCGATATTCCGCAAGGAGATCCTGGGGACGATCAACACGGTGAACCTGTTCATGGAAAAAGAGGTCGGGTCAATTTGCTTCGGCCGGCCCGTCCTTCCTGTACAACTGGGAAACCCGGTTCGCGTTCGGCACACCGATCGAGCCCGGTTTTCAGGCCTATGGCCAGCCGAGCGGGTTCGACGGCTTCAATTCGCACTTGCCGCAGGACAACCGTATCGGGCCGCAACTCTTCGGCACGATCTCGCATATCGGTCCGGGTTCGCTCAAATGGAACGGCGGCATCCTGTTCGGCTTGACCCCGGCCTCGCCGCGCCAGACCATCCGCTGGCAGGCCGAATACGAAATCCATTTCTGACCGAGAGGCGACTCAATTTCCGAGGGCCGGAATAAAATGTTGCTCGGATTGGTCCTTGCTAACTGCGTAACATGGTCTCTGCGAAAGATCCCGCTATCACGAATGCCCCAATACCGAGTAATATAGTTTGCGCAGGGCCTTGGAGATCGAGATGTAAGTTACCGACGCCGATTTTTATCATGTGTTGCTCACCCTGCGCCGGAATCCTTGGCCAAAATATGCCAAGAATTACCAAGAGCACGCCGATAGTTAGATGTCCAAGCGGCATAAAGGTAAAGAAAGCAAACAGCGCCATGACGATCCCGTAGTCTCCAAGTATGGTCGGGAATGCAACAACCCCATACTTCAGAGCAAGTGCAATTGTCTCCCCCATGATCGGTCTCTCAGATGCTTATTCCGGGCCATTTCGGTTCAAGGTTCGCGGCCGTCTTGGCGCAACCCTTGGGCTGTGTCGCGGCGCCTTTCATCTTCAGGTCAAATATCAAAAAGTTGATATAGACCATCGCGAAAATCATCCGATAGGTCAGGCGTTCTCATTGCGCATGATGCGGGCGCGGCTGCGCTGCCAGTCCCGCGCCTTTTCGGCCTGCCGCTTGTCGGCTTTGCGCTTGCCGCGGGCCAGGCCAAGCGAGATCTTGGCCCGGCCGCGCTCGTTGAAGTAGATCGACAGCGGCACGACCGTGACCCCGTCGCGGCGGATTTCGCCGAGCAGCCGGTTCATCTCCTTGCGATGCAGCAGCAGTTTGCGCGGCCGGCGCGGCTCATGGTTGAAGTGCGCCGAAGCCGCGTATTCCGGAATATTGGCGTTGACCAGAAACAACTCGCCGCCGCGCTCGTCGGCATAGGCCTCGGCGATGCTGGCCTGGCCCTTGCGCAGCACTTTGACCTCGGTGCCGTGCAGGACCAGACCGGCTTCGAGCGTATCCTCGATCAGGTAATCGTGACGGGCGCGCCGGTTCTGCGCGACAAAGTGGTCGGCCGCTCTCACCGCTGGTACCTGCGCCCGGACGATCCCTCGGCCGGGCTGCTCAGTTCAACAGGCCGGCGCCGCGCATCGCCTTGGCCACCCGCTCCTGCGTTTCCGGCATGATCGCGCACAGCGGCTGGCGCACCGTCGCCTCGCACTTGCCGAGCAGCGAGGCGGCGTATTTGACCGGGGCCGGGCTGGTTTCGGCGAACAGCGCGTCGTGCAGCGGGATCAGGCGCTCGTTGATGCGGCGGACCGTCTCGACCTCGCCGCGCTGCCAGGCTTGGTGCATCTCGGCGAGGAGCGCCGGCGCGACATTTGCGGTCACCGAGATGCAGCCGTCGCCGCCCTGCGCCAGATAGGGGACCGCGGTCGCGTCCTCGCCCGACAGCATCGCGAAGTCGCTGCCGATCTCGACGCGCATGCGCAATGGCCGGGCGAGATCGTTGGTCGCATCCTTGACCCCGACGATGTTCGGCAGTTTGGCGAGCCGCGCCATCGTCGCATTCGACATGTCGACCGATGAGCGGCCGGGAATATTGTAGATCACGATCGGCAGATCGACTGCGTCGTGCACCGACTTGTAATGCTGGAACAGCCCCTCCTGCGTCGGCTTGTTGTAATAGGGGCAGACGATCAGCGCCGCGTCGGCGCCGGCGGCCTTGGCCTGACGGGTCAGCTCTATCGTGTGATGGGTCGAGTTCGTCCCGGTGCCGGCGATGACCGGGACCCTGCCGTTGGCGACCTCGACGCAGAGGGCGATCACCCGCCGGTGCTCGCGGTCGTCCAGGGTCGGCGATTCGCCGGTCGTACCGCACGGCACCAGCCCGTGCGTGCCCTGTCCGACCTGCCATGACACCAATTCCTGGAACGCGCTCTCGTCGACGTCGCCCTTGCCATTGCCATTGCGAAAAGGCGTGATCAGCGCGACGAGCGATCCCTTGAACATCGGTTCCTCCCAGATGGCAGCCATCGCGGGGAACGATAATCCCCGGCGGCCGGCGCTTCAAGCCGCTGGCCGTCGTCAGGCTGCAACGATTGGTGGTGCGGCTTGCCCGAACTTAGAAATACGCGTAGTGATTTTGCCACAGCTTTGATTCGGCAAGGAAAGAGGGGGCCGACCTTGCTCGTGCTCGATCGCCTTTTGCGGGCCGCCGCGCTGACGCTCGCGATCGCCGGAGCGGCGCGCGCTCAGACCGTGTCCGACGCCGATCGGCAGGCGCTCCGCGGGGCGCTCGGCGCGGCGCAGGCCGGCGACTGGGGCCGCGCCTATGCCGACGCGGCCTCGATCAAGGACCCGTTGCCGATCAAACTGTTGCATTGGGTCGATTACGCCAGCCCGGGGGCGCCGGTACAGTTTCCCGAGATCGCCGATTTCATTGAAAAAAACCCGGACTGGCCGGCGCAAACGGCGATGCGCCGGCACGCCGAGGAGGCGTTGTCGGCCGAGAGCGACACGGTCGCCGCCGGTTGGTTCAAGCGCTACCCGCCGGTCAGCGCCGCCGGACGGGTGCGCGCCGCCGAGATCCTGATCAATTCGGGCGATGTCGCCGGCGGCGCCGCGGCATTGCGCTCGGCCTGGATCGAGGCGGATTTCAACGCTGTCGACGCGGCGGGTTTTCTCGCCCGTCACGCCGCGGCGATTCGCCCTGAAGACGACGAGGCGCGGCTCGACCGGCTGCTGTGGGACGGCAAGATCGAGGCGGCGCGGTACATGCTGAGGCGGCTGCCGCCGGATGGGCGCGCCTTGGCCGAGGCGCGTCTGGCGCTCGCCGCGCAGGCCCCCGCCGCCGATCTTCTCGTCGTCCGGGTCCCGGCCGCGCTGCAGGCAGACCCGGGCCTGCTGTTTGCCGAGCTGCGCTGGCGGCGCCGGAAGGAGATGACCGACCAGGCGGTGCAGATCCTGCTCGCCCATCCCGGCGACCCGGTGCGGCCCGAAGCCTGGGCGGCCGAACGGCAGGTCATCGCCCGCCGGGTGCTGGCCGCCGGCGACTTCAAACTGGCCTACCGGATCGTCGAGCAGCACGGCGCGCTCGACGGCAACGCCGCTGCCGACGCCGAGTTTCTGGAGGGCTATATCGCGCTGCGCTTTATGAAGGACCCGCGGCTCGCCTTTGATCATTTCTCGCGCATCCTGACCCGCGCCGCCTCGCCCTACGCCAAGGCGAGGGCCGGGTATTGGGGCGGCCGCGCGGCCGAGATCGAGGCGAAATCCGCCCTCGCCGCGAAATGGTACGCCGCCGGGGCCGAGCATATGGCGACCTTTTACGGCCAGCTCGCCGCTCATCAGCTCGGCCACGACGCGCCGCCGCACCCGGTCCCGGAGCCGGTCCCGGACGCCGCCGATCTCGCCCGGTTCGAGGCGAACGAATTGGTGCGGGCCGACCGCATTCTCTTTGCCCTCGGCGAACGCCGCTACAGCAAGATTTTCCTGCTGCAGCTCGCCGACGACGCGACCACCCCGACGCAATTCGCGATGGCCGCCGATCTCGCCGAACGCGGCGGGCGCGTCGATCTCGCGATCGCCGTGGCCAAGCGCGCGATCGCGGCCGGGACCCCGCTGATGATCCACGGCTACCCGACGACGGCGCTGCCGGGCGGCGGCAACAGCGAGCCGGCCCTGGTGTTGGCGATCGTCCGCCAGGAGAGCGCGTTCGAGACCGGCGCCGTCAGCCGGTCGGGGGCGCTCGGCCTGATGCAGTTGATGCCGGCGACCGCGAGCTTTATCGCCGGCAAGAGCGATTTGCGGTTCTCGCCGGCGCAGCTGACCGCCGACGGTCTCTATAACGTCACCCTCGGGCGCGCCTATCTCGAAAAGCTGATGGATGATTTCGGCGGCTCGTACGCGCTGGCGATCGCCGCCTACAATGCCGGCCCCGGCCGGGTCCGCCAGTGGCTCGCCGAGTACGGCGACCCGCGCGGCGGCAAGATCGACATGGTCGACTGGATCGAAATGATCCCGATCGCCGAGACCCGGACCTATGTCCAGCGGGTGCTCGAAAACTTGCAGGTCTACCGCGGCCAGACCGGCCGCAGCTCGGCCTTCTCGCTGGTCAGCGACCTGGCGCGTTGAGCTCGCCGCCGTAGGGCGGCGGCGCTTGCACGTCGATCTCACCCGCGCCACTCGATCCTGACTATTCCCGGCTGCGCTGCCAGTCCATTGATGACCTGCGGTATTGAAGCATCGGTGAATTTCCGGACTTCGCGGACCTGGAAGGCCAATCTGCGCTGATTGGTGACGCCGTCGGCGGTGAGCTGGATTCCTCCGATCGGCAACAATCCGCCAGGCCGGAGCCGGCTCCGGATCTCGGCCTCTCCCGGGCCGCCTGCCGCGACTTCGATCGAGATCCTGGCGAAGCGTTCCTGCGGCAGGATCGCGCCTGCGCCAATGAAACCAACCCCGGTGAGAATGCCGAGCGGCAGCCGCATCAGATCGTTCATGACGAACGAGTTGGGCGACCGGCCGGCGGTCGGAAGCAGGAAATTCACCTGAAGCATGGCGACGCAAGCTGCCAGGCAGACGAGCAGCGTCGTGCGCATGCCGGCAGCCTTTCCATGCTCGCTTCGGTTGTAGCCGATCAGCACGCCGGCGACGACCGTCAACGCGAGCCGCAGCAGCATGTCGGTCCAGTGCAGCGGCGTGGACAGTGCGTTCATGGGCTCCGATCCGCCATTAGCTGAGCCCGGTGGGATACCATTCCCACAATGTCCCCACGCGGTGCCCGAGACGCCGCATCGGAGAGGCCGGCAACGCCAGCCGGGACCAGGCTCTTCGGATGCACTCTTGTTACGGAACCGTACGGCGGTGGCGTTGTTAGCAATTCAAACGACTGGAGGTGCCGGCGTAGCTCGACGCTGCGTTTACCTGACACACGTTAAGCTTCATTACACAGGGACTTCGGAAACGCAGGAAAATCTCGTGATTGTCCGCTTGCAGACAGATCATGCCCTGGCCGCGGTCTCAAGATCTATCAGCATGCAAAACTCTGGGAGACTTGGCATGTTCTCCGTGGAAATTTGTCTGCCCGACGAGGATTCTCTAACCGAGAGGCTCGGGGCGATGCACCATTGGCTGGATCGCAGCCAATTCGACCCGACGACGTTCTATTATACGTTCACCTCCCCGGGTATGCTATTTCGAGTTGAATTCGCTGCCGAGGCGGCGGCAAATTCGTTCGCGCGCAAGTTTGCCGGACGCGTCATCGGTCTTACTGCCGGAGCGCTCGGTGAGATGGATTGCTCCGGCGCCGCGACCGGAAACCGCGACGCCTCCCACGAAACCTTCGATGACGACGACGTTGAAGAGGACGCGCCATCAGGCCTTGAGGCGCTCGCACGGGACATCCGCGAAGGCGCCGTGATCGGCCGCGAGCGCAAGCTTAATGGGCCCGGCTAGGGAATAACGGCGTCGCCGGCGGCGGATAGAGGGACAACAAAGTCGACACGAGGCTGCGGATCTCGACAAAGGTGCGGTGAATACGGCGCCTATTTGTTGCAGTCGCTGGTCCGGACGGTGCACTCCCCGAGCTTGGCCTTCCGACAATTCGCGAGCGAAGCGAGCCGGGCTTCGTCGATCGTGGCTCGACCCGCTGCACCCCATCCCTTTCCGTCTTCCGTGGAGGCGAACGCTCCGCATCGCTTTGGATTGACTTGACCCACCACCTTGCAGCCGCTGGTCCCGCATTGGCTGAGCGCCATCTCGGCCGCCTTGCTGCGCGTCGCCTGGTTCCAACTGACGCCGTATTTGCCGGTGTCCTTGTCCCAGGCGACGGCGCCGAAACCGGCCAGCGCCGGCAAGGCGGGCAGCATGACCGACCCGAAGGCGAGCATCCAGGCGGCGGTCGACAGGGCGCGGCGCATCGGGATTTTCTCCGTTCCGGGACCGCCTTGGCGGCGTCCGCGACGCCATATCACGCTTCATCGCGGCAAGACCAGTCTACGATGCCGTTCCGCTTGCGGATTTGAGCCGGGATCGAAAAATCCGATGCGTCGTTTGATCGCGACCGGTTTGCTGCGCGTGCTGGCTGCGCTGTTGCCGGCGGCGCCGGTCGCCGGGAGCTGCCATGCCCAGTCGGTCCTCGCCTATCATGGCGGCGCGGACCGCAGCGGCGCCTATGCGGCGCCGGCGCTGACCTGGGAGCGGGCCCGGCATATCCGCCTCGATCGGGGCTTTGCCCCGCATTTCTCCGGCCACCTCTACGCCCAGCCGCTCTATTGGCAGCCTCCGGGCGGGTCCGCCGGAGAGCTGATCGTCGCGACCGAGAGCGATACGGTGCAGGCGATCGACGCGCAGTCGGGCGGCGTGCGGTGGGTGCGGACGCTCGGCCGGCCGGTGGCGCTGGCGGACCAGCCCTGCGGCAATATCGACCCGCTCGGGGTCACCGGCACGCCGGTCATCGATCCGAAGACCCAGGCGGTCTATCTCGATGCGATGGTCGCCGAGGGCGACGGGCCGCACCACAAGATCTTCGCTCTGTCGCTGACCGACGGCGCAACCTTGCCGGGCTGGCCGGTCGATGTCGCGACGGCGCTCGCCGGCCAAGGCCCGCATTTCAACGCGTCCGACCAGAATCAGCGCGGCGCCCTGACCACCCTCGGCGGCCGGGTATACGTCCCTTACGGCGGGCATTTCGGCGATTGCGGCGACTATCGCGGCTGGGTCGTCGGCATCGACCTCGAGGACCCGCACAAGGTCGTCAGCTGGCATACCCGCGCGCCGGGCGGCGGGATCTGGGCGCCGGGCGGCATCGCCGGCGACGGGCGGTCGTTGTTCGTCGCCACCGGCAATACGATCGACACCCCGGCCTGGGGCGACGGCGAGGCGGTCTTTCGCCTGGTGCCCGATCTGCGCCGCGACGACCGCAAGCAGGATTTTTTCGCCCCGACCGACTGGCATGCCCTCGACCGGCGCGACGCCGATCTCGGCGGCACCAACCCGATGCTGCTGAATTTGCCGGAGGGCAACGGCGCCCAGGCGCTGGTCCTGGCGCTCGGCAAGGACGGCCGGGCCTATCTGCTCGACCGTGACGATCTCGGCGGTCTCGGCGGCGGTCTGGTCGCCGAGACCGTGTCGACCGGACCGATCCGCACCGCACCGGCCGTCTATCCCGCTGCCGACGGCGTGTTTGTCGCGTTCCAGGCATCGGGCGCGCAATGCGGGAAATCGGCCCGGCGCGGCGGATTGACGGTGCTGAAGATCCGCGGCGGTTCGCCGCCGAGCCTCGCGACCGCCTGGTGCGCGGCGCCGAGCGGCGCCGGCGCGCCGATCGTGACGACCACCGACGGGCGGGCGGACCCGATCGTCTGGATTGTCGGCGCCGAGGGCGACAACCGGCTGCACGGCTATCGGGGCGACACCGGCGAGACCTTGTTCGATGGCGGCGCGCCGGCCATGCAATGACCGGATTGCGGCATTTCCAGACCCTGCTGGCGGCGGGCAACCGCCTCTATGTCGGCGCCGACGACCGCCTCTACGCCTTCGCCTTTTGATCGCGCTATCGCCGGCGCAGTCGGACGGTCATCCCCGGTTGCAGCTCATTGTCTCTCGCGTCGGCGTCGACGCGGAGCTGAAACGTGTTGAGGTCATGGTCACCGACGGCGCGCGCAGCCCGCCATGTCGCGAATTCGCCCCGCGGCACGATTTCGGTAACATGGCCGTCGATGCCGGCCATGCCGTCGGACGCGGCGAGGCGGACCGCCGAGCCGATGCGGAGGCTTTCGAACTGGTCCTCGCGCAAATTGAAGCTCGCCCAGCGGCGTCCGGCCGCCTGCAGCGTCATGATCGGCTGGCCCGGGACGATGGCCTCGCCCGGCTCGGCCACGAGCAGGGCGACGGAGCCGTTCGCCGGCGCGCGGATCTGCAGCTTCGCGACACGGGCGGCGACGACGGACACAGCCGCTGCGGCGCTCGCGACCCTGGCATCGGCGATCTCTCGTTCTTCTCGGGTGGGACCGAGACGGGCGGCCTGGTATCGTTCCTTTGCGCGCGAAACATTGGCGCTCGCCGTGTCGGCCGCCGTCGCCGCCTTGTCGAGGTCTTGATGCGAGGCGAACCCGGCTGCTGCAAGTTGCGAGGAGCGGGCGAATTGCTGCCGTGCGTAGGTCAGATTTGCATTCGCCATGTCGATGTCGCGCGCGAGCGCGTCGACCTGCTCTTGCCGCGGGCCGGCGTAAACCCGATCGCGAGCGGCGCGAGCCTGCGCGAATTGCGCTTCGGCCAGCACCAATGCGGCTTCGAGCTCAGGGTTCGAGAGCCGGGCAAGGACATCTCCCGCGCGCACACTTTGTCCCGAACCGACCGCAAACCGCAGCAGGCGGCCGCTGATTTCGGGCGCGATCTTGATTTCGGTCGCCTGAACCACGCCGGGAGGGCGCGACGCCGGCACGCTGGAGCCCAGAACCAAAAACGCAAGGATGCCGGCTACTGCCGCTACCACCAGCAGCACCGCGATCGTGTGCAAGTGCTCCCCGGTTCTAGGCGGCATCGCTCGACGCCCGGCGCCGTGAAGCTGCAAGAGCGAGGACGAAATAGCCCGCGGTAAGCAGCCACAGATAGATCCAATCCGCCCGAACCTCGCCGAGGCGGGCTCCCATCTGCCCGATCCGCACCAGCCCGTCGATCGCCGACTCGCTGGGGAAGATGCGGCGCATCTGATTGAGCGCCGGCGGTATCATCTCGCGCGGCCACGACACGCCGACCAGAAAGAATTGCGGCAGAGTCGTCGCGACAAAAATCAGAACCGCCGTCTCTCGGTGCCTGAAGAAACTGCCGGCGGCCTGCGCCATGAAGCTGGTCGCGAGCACGAAAGGGACGGCAAAGAGCGCGAGATCAGTCGCCCTTCCCAATGCCGAGAAGCCGTAGACCCGCGGCAGAATCACCAGGAACAGGGCCAGCGCCGGAAGATAGATCGCCAGATGGGCGAAGCCGCGACCGAGAAGCCGGCTCGGCCCCGGCGCCATGGTGCGGACGCCCCGGCGCGCCGCGAAACCCAGCGCCGTCAGGGTCGCTGCGCCCATCAGCAAGGTCTGCTGTACGATCAGCACAAAGGCGGCCGGCACGACATAGCTGGCATAGCCGCCGGTCGGGTTGTAAAGCGGCTCGGTCAATAGCTCGGCCGGGCTCGACGCGGTCAGCGCCAGCCGGGCCTGCGCACCGTCCAGACGCGAACCGCGCGAAATGTCGGTGATGTTGATGTCTGCGGCGCTTTCGACGATCCCCTGCAAGGTGCGATTGAAGACGAGAAAATAGGCGGAATCGACATAGGCCGGGAGCCTGGCTCTATTCCCTTTCAGCACCTCTCGCTCGGTATCGGGCGGAATCTCCAGGATGCCGAACACCCGGCGAGCGAACAGCGCCTGCTGGGCCACGTCGAGAGCCGGGGCGCGGACCGCGACCGAGATGGCCTCGTCGGCATCGAGGGCCTCGATCAGGCGGCGGCTCAACGAGGTGCGATCGTCGTCGACCACGGCGATCGGGATCTTGCGCACGAGCTGACCGAGATAGGGTTGCGGATAGAATACGCCGTAAAATATCGGCGCCACGACCATCAGGCTGAATACGCCGCGATCGGCGAGGACGCGGCGCCACTCGCCGACAAAGCCGCCGGGGATGCCGCGGCCATCCTGTTGCAGCCGCGGGTCCTCTTCGCCGGACCGCTGCCGGGGGAGCCGGCTCAATCGCCACCAAGCCAGGCTAAAGAGGCCGAGCGCCATCCCGGCCAGGATCGCGAAAGCCGGCGCCGAGGCGTGCACCGACGCACCGCGAGCCGCCTGGTCGAACAAAAGCTGCTGGTACCAGCGCAACGGCAGCAGCGCGCCCCAGCTCCGCGCGAACCCGTTCATCGCCAGCACCGGCAGGCCGACGCCGGCAAAGCCAAAGGCCGGGGACGCGATGATCGCGACGAGGCTCAAACCGAGCGCCAGGTTGCGGACCAGCAACAGCACCAAGGCCGCGAGCGATTGATAAGCCACCACGAACAGCAACGCCGCAACGACCATCATCGTCACGTTGCCGCGATACGGCAGTTCGAACCCCGCGTGCAGGATCAGCGCTTCGATCCCGAGCATGGTAAAAAACAGTGCGAACAGCGGCAGCAATTTGCCGGCCAGCGCGATCAGCGGGCTGCCGTCGGCGCAACGCAGCCAAGCCCGTCGGCTGCGGCGCGAGAACTCGCTGCCGACCGCGTAAGCCGTGGCGATCGCAATGACGACATGCAACGTCGTCGGCATCACCGCGCGCAGTAGAAAGCCGGCATAATTCAGCGCCGGGTTGGTCAGCACGTATTGCTCCACAACCAGCGAGCCGCCGCCGGCAGACGGCAGACGGACGTCATGCGCGGCGACAACTTTGCGACGGCATCGGAGATCGAGTCGCTCAACCCTCTAGCGGCTATGTTCCCCGGAGTGAAGTATTGGGCGTTGTAGAAGGCGATGATTTGCGGTCGACGCGCCGCGCGCATATCCAGTTCGAAGTTCGGCGGAATGTAGACCGCGCCGATCGCTCGGCCGGAGCGGATTGCTCGAGTGGCGCTCTTCAAATCGTCGGCGCGCCCGACAATGCGCAACCCGGGTGCAGCCGCGATAGATTGGATAAGGTCGGCAGACACGTCGGAGCGGTCGGTATCGACGACGACGATATCGAGTCCACGCACCACCGCGCTGCTGAACGTCCAGGTCAGGATTGCAAAGCCGATCAGCGGGACGACGATAACCAGCAAGTATCCGGCGGGATCACGCCGGAAAAACCGGATTTCGCGCAACGCGACCAGCGCCAGGCCCGGGCGCGGCGGCGGTTTCATCGAGCGCCTCGCCCAATCGGTGTAGACGCTCATGCCCGGCCGCAGCCCATCGATCTTCTCGACCGGGTAGGCGCGGATCGCGAAGGTGCGCAAATCAAAATCGCCGGTAGCCCGCGTCGCACGCCAGCCGGCGTATTCACCCTTCGCCGCGATTACCCGCACCTGAGCCGTAACCGAGCGGTTGCCGAGCGCCGGGATCTCGACCGTAAAACGATCCCCGACCTTCAGCCCGGCGATCAAATCCTCGCGCAGCGAAAAGCCGAGCCAGGTGTCGCCGAGATCGATCAGGGACATCAGCGGCAGGCCGGGAACGACGACCTCGCCCTCCTCGACCGGAATCTGGTAGATTTGAGAAGCGATCGGCGCAGTTATCCTCAACTGGTCAACCAGCGCCTTGATCGTGTCAATTTTAGCCGCTGCCTTGACGACATCGGCTTCGGCGATCTGATGCTCCTCGGCGGTGAAGCCGCGCACCGCTTCATCGTAGGCGAGCCTGGCTTGGTCGAGTCGGCGCTGGGCCAGCGTCAATGCATCAGTATCTTCGTCGAGCTTCGACTGCGGCGCGAATTGCCGAGCGGCAAGCTGTCTTGTGCGGCTGAAGGTCTGTTGCGCGAAAGTCAGGTCGGCCGCGGCGCGGTCGATTTCGGCTTTACGCTGGGCGATGATCTCGGGGCGCGTGCCGACCTTGATGCGCTCCAGTTCCGCGTCCGCCACCACTTTCTCGGCTTCGGCTTCGCGCAATTCCGCGACCAGCTCCGGATTGTCGATGACGGCCAAGGTCGCGCCAGCCGAGACGTTTTGGCCGCGACTGACCTCGATTTTCAGCAGCCGCCCGGAGACCCGCGCGGCGATATCGACCCGGGTGCTTTCAGCCTCGCCTTGCACCAGCAACGGTTCGGGCCGAGCCAGATACCAGATCGCCAAGCCGATGACGGCGGCAAACAGGCAGCCGGCGATGATCAGGCGCGGATTGAGCCGGGAGGGCGGTTTCGATCGGGCTGCTTCGGCAGCGGACAACGGCTCGCTCATCGGACGCCGGCCGGGTCGAACAGTCGGTGCAAGTGGTCGGCGAACCAGCTCGCCACCCGGTTCGGCGGCAAATTCTCTCCGATCTCGGCCGCATTGATCAGCTGGCCGGCGGCCTGCCGCCGGGCGAGCGCGTGGCACAGTTCCTGAGCGACCGCAGGCCGTGCCTCGAGCACCGGCGACAAATCCGCCCTGGCCAGTTCGTAGACGGTTGCCGATGTCAGCGCCGATAGTTTTGCCGAAGCGGGCGTGTTCGGTCAGCAGTCCGATCTCGCCGAAATGATCGCCCGGGCCCAGGCGCATCAGCTCGATCTCGCCCTCCGATGCCTCGGCGGTAAACGACAGCACGCCCGCCCCGATGATGAACAGCGATTGCAAAACCATCCCCGGCTCGACCAGGACGTCACCGCGTTCATGCAGGTGCGGCTTCAGGCTTGCAGCCAAATTCTGCCGCTCCGCCGCGGTCAGCTCGGCAAAGATCGCGACCAGGTCGAGCGTCCGTACGGCTGCGGGCCGGGTCGCCCCGGTCTCTTTATCCGGCGCCCGGTAAAACTGATTCGGCGCGGTCGCCAGCTCGATGCCGGCGGCCGCCAGGTGCCGGAAAATCAGATCGAACAGCTCGTTCTGCGTACCCGTCGACATCCCCAGCTCCTCGACAAAAAAACCGATGTCGAATTCGCTGAAGCTCGCGGTGATCGATTTGACCATGATCGACGGGGCCGGCGTCGCCAGTATCCGCCGGCAGTTCAAGACCGCATGTTCGAGGATCTCGGCGCCGACGGTCGGCGGGGTCGCGGCGTCGAGCTGGACCGTCACGGTCATCCCGTGGATGGTGGACGGGGAACTGGCGTTGACGATCTTTGCCTTGGCGATAGTGCTGTTCGGTACGATCGCCAGATCGCGCTTTGCCGTCAGCACGTGGGTTGCGCGCCAGTTCATCTCGATGACGCGACCATCGGTGCCGCCGTCGATGCTGATCCAGTCGCCCGGCCGATAGGGGCGGCTGAAATTCAGCACGATCCCGGAGAATACGTCGCTCAAGGTGCTCTGCAAGGCGAGACCGAGGATGATGGCGATGGCCCCGGAAGTTGCCAGCAGGCCCTGAATCGGCAGGTCGAAGACATAGGCGATGATGGCAAGGACGGCCGCCAGGTAAATCAGGCCGGCGAGGAGGTCCTGGATCAGCTTGCCCTCGCGCGGCCGGTGCTCGGTGACGACAAAAGCCCGCAGAAAGCCGACCAGGAACCAGGCGGTCCACAGCCACCAGGCGATCTTCAACATCGCATGCGCCGCATCCCGGAACGGGGTCCCGGTCAGCGTCAGCTTCTGGTAAGGCACGACCCCGGCATGCAGCAGGACGATCGTCAGGGCGATCAGCAGGACCACTCGGGCGATCGCCCGCCCGAGGGCGTGCCGGCGAAACAAAAAATGCGTCAGCAGCCCGGCGAGGGCAAATACGGCCAGCGCGGCGACCAATGGGTCGTAAACGGCGGCGGCCACCGCCGCCGGCAGGTCGAGCATCCGCCGCTTCTCCATTCTTCGCAGATTTGGCGCAAGATTAGCCCGGCGCGCCGGCGAGGGCCACGATCGCCGCGCGGCGGGCGACTCCCGCCGGCGATCGACCGCAATTGTTGCGCCCAGATCGGCGCGGAGCGAGATTGGCGGCGGCCGTACGAGGCCATCGGGAGAAAGACCTTGGGAATGTCGATCCGGCTGCTGCTGCTGATCGTGGTCGGGCTGGGCTTGGGGGGCGCGGGAGCGCAGGCGGCCTATCCGGACCGGCCGATCCGCCTCGTCGTGCCGTTTCCATCGGGCGGGCCGGATCAGGCGGTTGCCAGCGCGGTCGGCCCGGAACTCGGCAAGACTCTGGGTCAGCAGGTCGTCATCGACTATGTCGCCGGCAGGGACGGCGTCGTCGGGACCGATCTGGTGGCCAGGGCGCCGGCCGACGGTTACACCTTGTTGGTCACGCCGAGTTCCTTCGCGATCCATCCCGGCACTTTCGGCAAGCTGCCTTACGACAGCGAAAGCGCGTTCGCGGCGGTATCGCTGTTGCTGGTCGCGCAGTACGCGTTGGTGGTCGACCCGTCGCTGCCGGTCGAATTGGTTGAAGAGTTGATCGCCTACGCCCAGAGCCATCCCGGCAAGCTGAGCTATGCCTCGGCTGGGGCGGGCGGGCCGAGCCAGCTCGGTTTCGAATTGTTCAAGATCACCAGCGGCGTCGATATCGCCCATGTGCCGTACGAGGGCGGCGGGCGGGCGCTGGCGGCGGTGGCCGCCGGCAAGGCGCAGGTCATGCTGGCGCCGCTGATTGCCGCGATCCCGATGATCGCTGCCGGAAAGGTGCGCGGCCTCGCGGTCAGCGGCGGTCGTCGCGCCGCGGCGCTGCCGGATCTCCCGACCATCGAGCGGACCCTACCCGGCTTCACCGCGGTGACCTGGTACGGGGTGCTGGCGCCGGCCGGTACCCCCAAACCCATTGTCGCGCGGCTCAGCGCCGCCTTCGACCGCGTCGTCCATCAGCCCGAAATCGTCGCCCGCTTTGCCGCGATCGGCGGCGAGCCGGTCGGCGGGCCGCCCGCAACCCTCGCCGCGCTGATCCGTGCGGAAATCCCGCGCTGGATCCGGGTCGCCAAGGAAGCCGGCGTGCACGTCAACTGACCCGCGCCTCCGGCCGAAGCTGGTGGTGCAAACCGGACAGATGATTCCCCCCGGTGCTTACCTTGACCGAGATTGCTTCGTCGCTGTACTCCTCGCAATGACAAGCACTTACGCGGTCATTGCGAGCACAGCGAAGCAATCTCGACGAGTTCGCGGCCGGATTGCGCTCAGTACAGCGAGGCCGACGCCTGATTATAGCCGATGCTGTCCCACAGCGGGCAATTGAGCGCGGAATTGGTGGTTTGCGAGATCTTCAGATCGAGGACTTGGCGGATGCCGGCGCTGCCGTAGGCGAGCCAGGCGGGCGGCGCCCCGGCGCCGTCATTCGGGTCCCCGCCGGCGGCGAAACCGGTCCAGTAAGAGGTGATCGCGTCGGTCATCGCCTGTTCCCCGGAAGTAAATTTGTGCTGCACCGGCGGGAGGCTGACGGTGACCGGGTTGCGGAAGACAAAGGGCAGCTCGAAGCTGTGGCACACCTTGCCCCGATCGGGTCCCGACCCGGGCCGGCACTCCGCCGCCGCCTGCGGCCAAACCGAGTAGGATGGCGGGTGCATGAAGGCGTAGCCGAACGCGGCGCCTTTTGCATTATCGAGGACATGCCGCGTCGCACAGCTGAAAAAATAATCGCCGACAATATTGGACAGCGGGTTCAGATTGCCTTTGCCGTCGGGCTTGTACCGGCTGTTCAGCAATATGAACGGCGCGCTGCCTTTGAAGATCACGGCGACCAATCCCTCATACTCCGTGTCGCTCAGACCCTTCGGGAAGGCGTCGCCGACGAACAAGGTGCCTTCGTCCCGATTGGTCCCGGCAATAACCGGGCTGACGATGGCTGCCTGGTTCGGTTGTCCGGAGATCAGCGTGCCGTCGACGGTCGGCGACCAGGCAAGAATCTCGCTGAACGCTCCTTGCAATACATTGCCTGTCGGCGCGACTTTTCCCTGTGCGGCGACGATCGTGGCGGCGGGCAGCCGCCTGAGGCAGGCGAGCCTGCCGTCGCAGGCGGCCACCTCCTTCACCTGGTCGAAATCGTGGCGGATGCCGGCCGCCTGGGTTGGCGTCTTGAACGGGACCCCGTACGGGTTGCTCTCCATGATTGCGTTCTTGAACAGCGGCTTACTGGCCGGGGCGACGAGGTGCGCCCCGACCGACATGGCGCCGGCGCTTTCGCCGAAGATCGTCACCTGCGCCGGATCGCCGCCGAAGCTGCGGATGTTGTCGTGCACCCATTGCAAAGCCAGCTGCTGGTCCCGCAGGCCGTAATTGCCGGCGAGGTGGTTGACGCCTTTGCCGCCCGCCAGAAAGCCGAGCGCGCCCAGCCGATAGTTCAGCGTGACGACGACCGTATCGCCGCGCGCCGCCAGCCGGGCGCCGTCATAGACCGGCATGTCGCCGGCGCCTTCGACGAACGAGCCGCCATGGATGAACACCATGACCGGCAGCCGCTTGACGCTGGATCGGGTTGGTGTCCACAGGTTGAGAAACAGGCAATTCTCGCTTTGAACGACGCCTTTCACCGGCGCTTGCGGGCAGACCGGCCCGAACGCCGTTTCTCGGGTGAGGCCGGTCGGGGGCGGTGGAGCGACGGGCGGCGTCCAGCGTTTGGCATGCCCGTAGCGGATGCCTTGATAGGTGTCGACGTCGGCGGTCCGGCCTTCGTCGACGACGGTCAACGCCAGACCGCAGACCCGGCCGCTCGTTGCCGTCGACACCGGCGGCGTCGTGCAGCGAGGTGCGGCCGCGGCAGCATCGGGCGGCGCAGCCAGCGCGGCGGCCGCGGTCAAGGCGGCGGCCCAGGCCGCCGCGATGGCTGCGACCGGTCGCGCCCATCTGCCGATCATGTGCATGGTATCCGTTTCCTCACGGTGAAATATCCGATGGGTTTGCCTTCGCCCCGAACGCGACGAACGTCCGGCTCGGCCGAAAGTTCGACAGCAGGCCTTTTTTTGCCGGAAGGCTCAGCGGCCGGTGAATTTCGGCGGCCGTCTTTCCCGGAAGGCGGCGACCCCTTCGGCATTGTCGGCGGTGTGGTGCAGTTGCGGCTGCACCAGGCTTTCGATTTCGAGATATTGCTCGAGGCTCGGACCGACGGCGGCGTGGAACAGCTTCTTTGCCAGGCCAAGCGCAAAAGTCGGCCCATCGGCGAGTTCGGCCGCCAGTGCCTCGGTCTCGGGCATCAGGCGGTCATCCTCGACGACGCGGTTGACGAGGCCCAACGCCAGCGCCTCCTCGGCTTCGACGAAGCGCGCCGAAAACACCAGCTCCTTGGCTTTGGCCATGCCGAGCCGGCGGGTCAGAAACCAGATGGCGCCGCCGTCCGGCGCCAGTCCGATCCGCCGGAAGATCTGCGAAAACCGGGCGGTCCGCGAGGCGACCACCAAATCGCAGGCGAGGGCAATGCTCCAGCCGATGCCGACGGCCGGGCCGCGCACCGCGGCGATGACCGGCTTCTCGATCGCGTGCAGCGCACGGATGAAATTGTGGCCGCCCTGTTGAAGACGCTGGCGATCGGCGCGCAGATCATGCGCCTGACCGGCCATGCGGTCGACATCCGCACCCGAGCAGAACCCGCGCCCGGCGCCGGTGACGACAATGACCCGCACGGCATCGTCGAAGCGCAGACGGGCAAAGACATCGCACAGGCTCTCGCGCATATCTGTGGTCAGCGCATTGAGCTTCTCCGGCCGATTCAGCACGATTTTCGCCACCGCGCCTTCGACGGTCAAATCAACCGACATTCCATTTCTCCCGGTCGGCTCTCGGCGACGGCCCGTCGGTTCTCAGCACTCGTCGGCGCGCACGGCGCGCCGCGACGCTCGGGCCGGCCGATCGGCGGCCGCGCGGGCTTTGGGCGGTGCAGTGCGGATCGCCTTGACCCGGGCGACGCGGCGGGCGCTCATTTCGGCTTCGACCGCCGGCAGCAGGACCGCGGCCTCGGAACGCTGGCCGGCGCTGCCGGTCAGCTGCAGCCGCTTGGCATTGGTGCGCAAGTTGGACAGCGCATCGTCCGACATCGCGGGCAGTTTGGCGATCATATCCATGCGGCTCTCCTTGCCGGGCCTTTGCCCGAGCGGGGGCGGCTCCCGGCCGCGCCGGCGCCACGCTCGCATCGGCGGCGGCCGATCAAAGCCGACGGATTCGCATCGACCGCGACAGGTTTGAACCCTACTATAGAGGGCGTTGCGATAGCCGGCCAGAGGAAGGATGCCGATGACCCAGTCGAGCCATGCCGAGCTGCCGAAGCCCAAGCTCGTCGGCATCAACCACGTCGCCATCGAGGTCGGCGATATCGACCGGGCGCTCGCCTTTTACGGCGAGATTTTCGACTTCACCCTGCGCGCGAAGCGGCCGGGAAATGCGTTTATCGAGCTTGGCGACCAGTTCATCAACATCGTCGAGGCGGCGGCGCCGCACCAGGATGGGCGCCGCCATTTCGGGCTCGTCGTCGACGACCGATCGAGCGTGCGGGCACGGGTCGAGGCCGCCGGCGGAACATTGCTGCCGGGACCGTTTCTCGACTTTCTCGATCCGTGGGGCAATCGCGTCGAAATCGTCGAATACGCCAACATCCAGTTCACCAAAGCGCCCTTTGTCCTGCGCGCGATGGGGTTCGACCTCGACAAGAACGAGGCGGCCCGGCGCGAGCTCGCCGACAAGGGCATGACGCCTTGAGCCGGGCGCCGGCGCTGTCGAGGCTCACCCCGGCAGATATGGCCTTGGATGCATTGAACTGAACCAATCGGAGGAACCGCCATGGCAAAAGGCCTGCTGATCGCGGCGCTCGATTTTTCGAATGTCGCCGAGGACGAATTCAACGACTGGTACGATCGCGAGCACATCCCCGAGCGGCAGCGGGTACCGGGGTTTTTGTCGCTGCAGCGCTGGATCGGCGCCGCCGATGCAAAGCAATCGGTTGCGACCTACGATCTCGCCGATCCGGCGGTATTGGCGGGCCCGGCCTATCGCGCGATCGGCGGCGAAAACCTGTCGCCGTGGTCGAAGCGGGTGACCGGCAAATGCCGGCGTCTGCTGCGCTTCGAGGGCGAGCAAATGCTGCCCGGCGACCTGACCGGTCCGGCCGATGCCGGCGGGCTGCTGCTGGTGGCGATGAGCCCGGCGCCGGAGGTCGAGACCGCGTTCCACGCCTGGTACGATACCGAGCATTTGCCGGCGCTGGCCCGCGTGCCCGGGGTGCTCTGCGCCCGCCGCTTCCGGGCCAAGAGCGGCGACCCGCGCTACGTGGCCCTCTATCATCTCACCCGGCCCGAGGTGCAGGAGAGTCCCGAATGGAAGCGCGCCAGCGAGTCGACGCCGATGCCGCAGCATGTCCGGGCGCAAATCAGCAATCGCCTGCGCCTCGTCTGCCGGAGCTACGTGCGCCGAGCCTAGACCGGTACACGGGACCGATGCCGGGGCGCGTGCGCCTGGCCGCAGGCGGGTAAGGATGCGATACGAGCTCTACTACTGGTCCGGCATTCAGGGGCGCGGCGAGTTCGTCCGGCTGGCCTTGGCCGAAGCCGCGGCCGATTACGTCGATGTCGCCCGCGAGCAGGACGGCGAGAGCGGGATGCTGCGCCTGCTCGGCGGCGAGGAGGTCGACCGGCCGCCCTTTGCCCCGCCCTTCCTGCGGGCGGGGCCGCTGCTGATCGGGCAAACCGCCAACATTCTGCTGTATCTGGGCGCTCGGCACCGGCTGGCCCCGGTGGCCGAGGCCGGCCGGCTGTGGACGCATCAGCTGCAATTGACGCTGGCCGATTTCGTCGACGAGATCCACGACACCCATCATCCGATCGCCGGCAGCCTCTATTACGAGGACCAGAAGCCGCAGGCGCGGGCGCGGGCCGCCGATTTCGTCAAATCGCGCATGCCGAAATATCTCGGCTATTTCGAACGGGTGCTGTCGCGCAACCCGTCCGGCGACCGCCATCTGGTCGGCGCGCGGCTTTCCTATGCGGATTTGTCGCTGTTCCAGATCGTCGCCGGGCTGCGCTACGCGTTTCCGCGGGCGATGGCGGCGCTCGAACCGAATTATCCTCGGGTCGCGGCCCTCCACGACCGGGTGGCCGCCCGCCCGCGCATCGCCGCGTATTTGACGTCGAGCCGCCGGATCGCGTTCAATCAGGAAGGCATCTTCCGCCACTACCCGGAACTCGATCAGGCCACGCGCTGAAACGTGTGCGAAGGGCGCAGGACGGCGATCCAGCCAAAATCGATTACATTCGCGCGCTCCGAGCCCAGCGCCGCTGCCGGTAACTCGGCAAATCCCGGGGATCGTTCGCAGGCGGCCCGCATATGCTTTGTCGAATGGGTCCGTCGATCAGGCCCGGAACCAGCCGGAGGTTGCTCGTGAGAAGGACATTGCTCGCTGCCGGCCTTGTCGCGACCGCGGTGGTTGCCCTCCCGCTCCTTGCCGGCTCGGCCGAAATGGTGATCGCGCAGAACGCCCAGCCCGCCGCCGTCAGCGGGCCGGCGGGCGATGCCGGCGGGGCGGCAATGCCGATGATGCCGTCCGGCGGCCGGGACGCGCATGGCTGGCCGATGATGATGCGCCACCGGATGACCAGGCAAGCCGACCCGCAGGAACGTTGCATCGACCGGCTCGCCCGGCGCGCCGCTCGCCGCGCCTATGTCGAGACCAAGCTCGATTTGACCCCGGCGCAGCGTCCGCTTTGGGACAAGCTGCAGGCGATCGCGCAGACCGAGGAGCAGAAGGAGCGTCAGCTCTGTGCCGGGCTCAAGACTGCGACCGCGCCGAACCTGCTGGACCGGATGGAGCGATTGCAGCAATTCCTGGCGGCGCGGCTCGACGGGCTGCAGACCGCGAAGCCGGCATTGCAAGATTTCTACCAGGCGCTGACGCCGGCACAGCGGGCAATCCTCGACGCGCCGTTCCATCGCTCGTAAGCCGCTTCGCGCGCTCGGCCGCGCGAAGACGCCGGCGCCCTCGACGTCCGTCGGCCCGGGTCTGCACCGCCGGAGGTAGGTCTTGCCTTCGTTCCGTGCCCGTGCACAATCGTCTCCAGGTTCTGGGCCGCCTGTGCCCCTGCACGGACGGTGGGCCCAGCACGTCGCCGCAGAAGCGAGGACGACATGAAAGCGCTGGTCGCGGTCAAGCGAGTCATCGACTACAACGTCAAGATCCGGGTCAAGGCGGATCACAGCGGGGTCGAGACCGCCAACGTCAAGATGTCGATGAACCCGTTCGACGAAATCGCCGTCGAAGAGGGGCTGCGGCTGCGCGAAGCCGGGATCGTCGATGAAGTCATCGCCGTGTCGCTCGGCGCCGCACAGTGCCAGGAGACGATCCGCACCGCGCTGGCGATGGGCGCCGATCGCGGCGTATTGGTGCAGACCGACGCCGAATTGCAGCCATTGGCCGTCGCCAAGCTGCTCAAGGCGGTGATCCTGCAGGAAAATCCGGAGATCGTGATCATCGGCAAGCAGGCGATCGACGACGATTGCAACCAGACCGGCCAGATGCTGTCGGCGCTGCTCGGCTGGCCGCAGGCCACGTTCGCCTCGAAGATCAAGATCGCCGACGGCAGCGCCGAGGTGACGCGCGAGGTCGACGGCGGGTTGGAGACGATCGCGATCAAACTGCCGGCGGTGATCACCACCGATCTGCGGCTCAACGAGCCGCGCTACGCCTCGCTGCCCAACATCATGAGGGCCAAGAAGAAGCCGATCGCGACGACGACGCCGGAGGAGCTGGGAGTCGACGCCACGCCGCGTCTCGTTGTGCTCAAGGTCGAGGAACCGCCAAAACGCCAGGGCGGGCGCAAGGTCGGCTCGGTCGCCGAACTCGTCGACAAGCTCAAAACCGAGGCGCGGGTGATCTGATGACCGCCTTGGTCGTCGCCGAACACGACAATGCGGCGTTGAAGCCGGCGACCCTCAACGCGCTGGCCGCCGCCGGCGAGATCGCCGGCGGCGATGTCGACGTGCTGGTGGCCGGCAAAGATTGCCGCGACGTAGCCGAGGCGGCGGCAAAAATCGCCGGGGTGCGCAAGGTATTGCTCGCCGACGGCGACGCCTATGATCACGGGCTCGCGGAAAACCTGGCGCCGCTGCTGGTCAAGCTCGCCGAAGGCTACAGCCACCTGCTGGCGCCGGCGACGACCGCCGGAAAAAATCTGATGCCCCGGGTCGCGGCCCTGCTCGACGTGATGCAGATCTCCGACATCAGCGCTGTCGTCTCCCCCGACACCTTCGTGCGGCCGATCTACGCCGGCAATGCGCTCGCCACCGTGCAATCGAAGGACAGGGTCAAGGTGATCACGGTGCGCGGCACCGCATTCCCGCCGGGCGACGCGGCCGGCGGGTCGGCGGCGATCGAGACGGTGGCGCCGACCGAGGCGGCGGGGCTCTCCGAATTCGTGCGGGCGGAATTGTCGAAATCGGAGCGGCCGGAGCTGACCAGCGCTCGGGTCATCATATCGGGCGGTCGCGGCATGCAATCCGGCGACAATTTTCCGCTGTTGGAAAAGGTCGCCGACGAGCTCGGCGCCGCGGTCGGCGCCTCGCGCGCCGCGGTCGATGCCGGTTTTGTCCCGAACGACTACCAGGTCGGTCAAACCGGCAAGATCGTGGCGCCCGAACTCTATATCGCGGTCGGCATCTCGGGCGCCATCCAGCATCTCGCCGGGATGAAGGATTCGAAGGTCATCGTCGCCATCAACAAGGACGAGGAGGCGCCGATCTTTCAGGTGGCCGATTACGGCCTCGTCGGCGACCTTTTCAAGATCTTGCCCGAGCTCGCCGCCGAGCTCGAGCGCCGCCGGTGACGGGGCAGGGGGTGGCTCTCGACCGTCTGTCTCGCGTCGGCGTCATCGGCGCCGGGCAGATGGGCGCCGGCATAGCCCATGTCTGCGCGCTCGCCGGGGTCGAGGTCGTGATCAGCGACATCAGCGAGGAGGCATTGCAGCGCGGTTGCGACGCGATCGATCATAATCTGTCGCGTCAAGTCGCCCGCGGTCGGATCGGCGAGGAAGACAAGGCGGCGGCGCTCGCCCGCATCAGCGCCGGCCGCGACTATGCTCAGTTCGGCGATTGCGACATGGTGATCGAGGCCGCGACCGAAAAAGAGGAGGTCAAACGCGAGATCTTCCGGCAATTGACGCCCTATTTGCGGCCCGACGCGTTGATCGCGACCAATACCTCGTCGATCTCGATCACCCGGCTCGCTTCCTCGACCGACCGGCCCGGGCAATTCATCGGCATGCATTTCATGAACCCGGTGCCGGTGATGACCCTGGTCGAGCTGATTTGCGGCATCGCCACCGACGAGAACACCTATGCCCTGACCCGCGACCTGGCGCTGAAGCTGGGCAAGACGCCGGTCGCGGCCGAGGATTTTCCGGCCTTTATCGTCAACCGCATCCTGTTGCCGATGGTCAACGAGGCGGTCTATGTGCTGTACGAAGGCGTCGGCTCGGTCGAGGCGATCGACACCGCAATGAAGCTCGGCGCCAACCATCCGATGGGTCCGCTGGAACTCGCCGATTTCATCGGTCTCGACACCTGCCTGTCGGTCATGCAGGTGCTGTACGAGGGGCTCGCCGACAGCAAGTACCGACCCTGCCCACTGCTGGTCAAATATGTCGAAGCCGGCTGGCTCGGCCGCAAGGCCAGCCGCGGCTTCTACGACTACCGCGGCGAATTGCCGGTGCCGACGCGTTGAACCGGGGGAGCGCCGCGCCCGTCCCGTGGCAGATCTTGTCTGCGGCCGGTCGATCCGTTATCAAACCGTCGCAATTGCGTGCTATGCCGACCGGCGAGAAATAGTGATCAGGACGGTTTTCTGGTGTCGGTAAGCCTGGACAACTGCCCGGCTCTGGTGCTCAACGCCGATTTCCGGCCCCTGAGCTACTTTCCTTTGTCGCTGTGGTCCTGGCAGGACGCGATCAAGGCGGTGTTTCTCGATCGCGTCAACATCATCGACCACTATGATGTACGCGTTCGCAGCCCGTCGCTGGAAATGCAATTGCCGAGCGTCGTCTCGCTCAAGGAATACGTGCCGGCGGCGCGGCACCCGGCGTTCACCCGGTTCAACGTCTTTTTGCGCGACCGGTTTTCGTGCCAGTATTGCGGCGAGCCGTATCCCTCGCACGACCTGACCTTTGATCATTTGATTCCGCGCTCGCGCGGCGGTCGCACCACCTGGAACAACGTCGTCACCGCGTGCGGCGGCTGCAACCTGCTGAAGGGCAACCGGCTGCCGCGGGAGAGCGGGATGTACCCGCGCCACCGGCCGATCCAGCCGACCACCTACCTATTGCAGCAGAACGGCCGCGCTTTCCCGCCCAACTATCTGCACGAAAGCTGGCGCGACTATCTCTACTGGGACACCGAACTCGATCCGTTCTGACGCTTTGCCGCCAATTCAGGCAGGCAACCGAGATCGAGACCGCGCACCGTTGTCGACTGTCGTCGTATCGACCTTGTTAAGAGCGTCCGAGCTGCTCTTCGCGGACGACGCGTTCGTGGCCGTCGGTCTGGCTTTTGACGCGATACTGCAGCGCGTTTCCGGCCTCGGGGAGGAGGCGAACAATCTTGAAGAGCCCGCCCTTGGTGTATTCCTGATAACGGTCCGGCGAAAAATGGACCGCTTGGCCGACTGCAAACTTGTGGATCGCCATTGCCATCAACCCTCTCAGTATTGCACAGCGCCGCCCTTAAGGGCGGCGCTGTGCAATCTACGGAGCTATTGCGCCTGCAACGCAACCGCCGATGTTTTGCCCTGCTGGCCGCGCTCCAGCTGGTAGGTGAGCTTTTGGCCCTCGTGAAGATTGCCGATGCCCGCCCGTTCGACGGCGGAAATGTGGACGAATACGTCCTTTGAGCCGTCGTCGGGCTGGATGAAGCCGTAGCCCTTTTGCGTGTTGAACCACTTTACAGTTCCGGTAGCCATTCTAAGCCTTTTCAAAGAGAATCTATCGGTGCCCGCGATCGAGCACCGGGTCAAACTTCGGTACGGAACGGAAAGCAGGTCCGGTGGCTCGAGACGAGCGGGGAAGCGCAGGCCGAAACGCAGAGTTGACTGCACGCAGATGGGTTGTCCGCACGACAAATACAAGAAACGATCGTAGTCGACGGCCCCTCTGCCCGGCCGTCGTTCCGTCTCTCCGAGTTGCGCGCCGCCGCGGGGCCGGCGCGACGGTCCCTCAGAACCTGCCGTAACCAAACAGCAGGTAGACGATCAGGACAACCAGCAGAATGCCGCCGATGCCGATCCCGCCGCCGTAGCCATAGCGACGATAGCCGAAGCCGCCGCCGCCGAACAACAGGATGATCAGAACAATCAGCAGGATCAGGCCCATCTCTCTCTCCCGGACAACGCAAACGGTGTCTATCCGCCAAGAACCGAGAGCGCTGCGTTCTCGGCGAACCCCGGCGAGGGTGAAAGGTTCACTCCGCGGGAGGTTAATTAACGATACGGGCCGACGATGGTAAGAGATTTCGCGGCGTGCAGCCGAAACCAGATGATACGGCAGCGAAGCCGCTCTCGTCGCGCTCGCCCGTCAGGTGTCGAACCCGTAGGCGCTGCCGGCGCGGCGGCGCAACTCGCGGCCGAGTTCGGCGCCGATCATCGCACCGTCGCCGATCGCGCCGGTGCTGCGGGCGCGAATCTCGCCGGTGCCGTCCGGCTTCAGCAACAATCCTTCGAGCGTCAGCCGCTCGCCGTCGAGCTCCGCCAAGCCGGCGATCGGAGTGCGGCAGGAGCCGTCGAGCGCAGCGAGCATCGCGCGCTCGGCATCGACGCAGGCGGCGGTCGCGGGATCGTGCTGCGCGGCGAGCAATTGCCGCAACCCGTCATCCCCGGCGCGGCATTCGATCGCCAGCGCTCCCTGGCCGACCGCCGGCAGCATGACCTCGCGCGACAGGATTTCGGTCGCCCGATCCGCCAGCCCGAGCCGGGTTAGTCCGCACAACGCCAGCAGAATGGCGTCGAACTCACCGGCGGCGAGCTTGCGGATCCGGGTATCCGCATTGCCGCGGATCGGTTCGACGACGAGATCGGGACGATGCCGCAGCAGCTGCGCCTGGCGGCGCAGCGACGAAGTGCCGACCCGCGCCCGTTGCGGCAATTCCCCGAGGCTGGCCGCCTTGGCCGACAAAAACGCGTCGCGCGGATCGTCGCGCGCCGGCACGCAGCCGATCTCGATCCCGTCGGGCAACCAGGTCTCCATGTCCTTCAGCGAATGCACCGCCATGTCGATCCGCCCGGCGAGCAACGCCTCCTCGATCTCCTTGGTGAAGAGCCCCTTGCCGCCGATCTCGGCGAGCCGGCGATCCTGCACCCGGTCGCCGGTGGTGCGGATCGTCACCAGCTCGACGGCGTCGGCCCGGGCCAGTTCGGGATGGGCGGCGACCAGCCGATCCCGGACCATGCCGGTCTGGCGCAATGCCATCGGGCTGCCGCGCGTGCCGATGCGCAGCGGCGGCGACCATGTCGGCATGTCGGGCCGGCCGTGGCCCCTCAGCCCGCGGTCCGGCCGAGGACGTGGTCGAGGGTGCGGATCGCGTTGTCCGGGCCCGGGTCGGCTCGGCTTCGGCCGCGGCGAGGTCGGCATAGAGCCGGGCGATCGCCGCGTAGATATCGCGCGACGGCGGGCTCTGTTCGAGGAAATCGGAGATTTCCTGCATTTCGTCGACCCAGCGATAGGCCTTGTCGTACATCCGCGGGATGCCGTTGCGGAACCGCTTGAGCATCTCGGGCTGGCTTTCGGAGAGTTCGGCGATCAGCGCGTCGCCGCAGCCGAAGCGCGCCGCGCCCAGCAGCATCGCCGCGGCGATCGCGGTCGACCCCTTGGTGATCCCGGCATAGGACATCTTGAGGCCGGACGCCGCGCCGATCGGGCCGTCGATGACGCGCCAATCGATCCCCCAATCGCGCAGCACCGCGGTCTGGCTCGCGGTCGGACCCGAAGCGTAGATCGTCGGGCTGTAGCCCGGCCGCGGCGGCCCGCCGATGATCCCGCCATCGACGAAATCGGCCCCGGTCGGGCCGATGATCGCGGCGATGCGGATTGCGGTCTGCGGGCTGACCGCGTTGCAGTCGACATAGGCCGGCTTACGGCCGAGCGCCGCCAGGGCCGGCGCCAGCCGGCGGGCCAGCGGCTCCGCCTCGCCGGGCGGCAGGATCGACAGAAGGAAATCGGCGCCGGCGAGCAACGCCCGCTCGTCGGCGGCCGCCACCATGCCCGCTGCGCG
Source organism: uncultured Alphaproteobacteria bacterium (assembly GCA_963701815.1). GTDB lineage: Bacteria > Pseudomonadota > Alphaproteobacteria > ATCC43930 > CGMCC-115725 > AP-15. The sequence continues at coordinate 189,532 of CAVPBN010000003.1, read as the reverse complement.
CGCCCGCTCGGCGCTCGCCGGGCTGCGCCCCGAAAGGAGGGTGCGCACTTCCGCCCCGCTCTCGTGCAATCGCCGGCCGACGCCGGCCCCCATCATTCCCTGTGCGATGACCGCGATGACCGCCATGCCTCACCTCTGACCGAAAGCCGCAATTGTCGCCTAGGCTAGCGGCCGGCGCGGGTCCTGGGAAGAGCCGGGCATCGCCGCGAGCCAGCCATGCCGGCCGGCCCATTCCTCGGTCCGGCGGCCGACCGCCGCGGTATCGGCGCCGGCCGCGCGCCAGCCGCGGCGCAGCGCGGCGAGCTCGTCGAGACGGCCTCCCCAGCCGGTGTCGAAAGAGCGCTCCAGGATTCGCCGCAGCACCGCGGCGAGACCGGGGCTTTTGCCGTTGGTCGAGATCGCCAGGGTCAGGTCGCCGCGGCGCACCACCGAGGCCGAATGAAAGTCGCTGCGGCGCGCATCGTCCTCGACATTGACCAGCACACCGGCATCTTTGGCGATCCGAGCGATGTCGGCCGCCGCCCGATCGGCGAGGCCGGCAAGAAAGACCAGATTTGCGCCGGCGATCTCTGCCGCCCGCGGCAGTCGCCGGCGCAGCCTTTGGCCGGCGGCGTCGATCAGGGCCGGGCCGGCGTCGACGGCATAGATTTCCAGCCTGTCGGCGCCCGACTCGTCGAGCAGAGCGAGCCGGCGGCAGGCGGCCGGACCGCCGCCGACCAGGATTACCCGCAGCCGCGCCAGATCGACCGTGATCGGCAGCATCAGGCCGCACCCTTGCGGCGCTCGGCCAACGCCTGCTGCAAGACCGGCAATCCGACCCGATGGCAGAAATCGCCAAACCCTTCGCCATCGCCGCGTCCGGCGGCGTAGCGCGCAAGGAGCGGGTCCAGCACCTCGCCGATTTCGGCCAACGCGACCTTGTCGGCAATCGCGGTGTTGAGGCGGGTGCCGGCGAAATCGCCGCCGACAAACAGCATGTAGAAGCCGGGCATGCGCCCGACGATGCCGATATCGCCGGTATAGGGCCGGGCGCAGCCATTGGGGCAGCCGGTAATGCGGATGCTGAGGCGCTCATTCTCCAGCCCGTACCGGGCGAGCGGCGCCGCAATCTGGGCGACGATGTCGTCGCGCACCCGTTCGGCCTCGGTCAGGGCCAGCCCGCAGGTCGGCAATGCCGGACAGGCGAGCGCCCAGCGCTCGGCCGGCAACATGTCGTCGGCGAGGCGCACGCCGTGCGCGCGCAGGATCGCGGTGATCGCAGTTTGGTCCTGCGGGCGGATCTCGCTGAGGATGATGTCCTGGCTCGGCATCAGGATCGGGTCGCAGCGGAAGCGGGCGACGATCTCGCGCAGCGCGGTGCGGAGTTGCGCGCGGCTGTCGTCGATAATGCGGCCGCTCGCCACCGGAATGCCGAGATAGAGCCTGCCGTCGCCCTGCTCGTGCCAGCCGAGATGATCGGGAACGGCAAAGGCGGGCAATGGCCGGCACGGTTCGAGCGGCTTGCCGAGATATTCCGCGAGCCGCTCGCGCGCCCACTCCTCGCCGTGCTCGGCGATCACGTATTTGAGCCGGGCGTGCCGGCGGTTGCCGCGGTCGCCGTGATCGCGGTGCAGGCGCACGACCGCCGCCGCGGCGTCGAGCAGGTCCTCGGGCTCGACAAAGGCGACCGGCGTCGCCAGCCGCGGATAGGTCTTCGGGTTGTTGTGGGTCATGCCGTGCCCGCCGCCGAGCAGAAAATCGTAGCCGGCGAGCCGGCCGTCCTGCCACAGCGCGACGATCGCGAGGTCGTTGGTCAACACGTCGATCGTGTTGTCCTCGGGCACCGCCAGGCCGATCTTGAATTTGCGCGGCAGGTAGCGGTCGCCGTAGAGCGGATCGGACGGCTCCGCCGGCCCGGCGGAGGCCTCCGGGTCCTGCCATTTCTCGCCGTCGACCCAGATTTCGCGATAAGCGCCGGTGCGCGGCAGCAGATGGGCCGACAGCCGGCGCGCATCGGCTTCGAGCCGGTCATGGACCGGGTCGCGGATCGGCGCCGGCGCCGTCGTCACCGTGCGTACGACATCGCCGCAGGCGGCCAGCGTCGTCAGCAGCGCGCCGTTGACCTCGGCGATCGCCGCCTGCAGGCCGGATTTGACGACGCCGTGGAACTGGATGCTCTGTCTTGTCGTGATCCGCAGCGATCCGTCGGCCCAGCAGCCGGCGATTTGGTCGAGGCCGAGATACTGGTCGGCGCCGAGCCGCCCGCCGGCGATGCGGACCCGCACCATGAATTGCCAGATCTTGTCGTCGCCGCGCTGCTTGCGCTCGGTCGCGGTGTCGCGGTCGTAGCCCTGATAGATCCCGTGGAACTTCAGCAGCGCATACCCCTCCTTGTCGAACGGGACCGCCGGGTCGGCGAGATCGCGGGCGATATGGCCGCGCAATTGCCGGCTTTGCTGCTTGATCGCCTCGGGTTTGGAGATGCTGTCGATCTGAGCCATACCGCCCTCTGCCGGCACGAAGCGATCGAATACCGCTTCGAGAATGTGGCTCAGATATTAAAAACGGATCTCCTATGTCAATAGAGACTCATATTACATATTTATATCGCTAAACCCGGTTCAGCGCCTGTTCGAAATCGCCGAGCAGATCGGAGGCGGCTTCGAGCCCGGCCGAAAAGCGCACCAGCCCGTCGCCGATGCCGAGTTCGGCGCGCGCCTCGGGCTTGAGGCGCGAATGCGTCGTCGTCGCCGGATGGGTAACGAGGCTCTTCGAATCGCCGAGATTGTTCGAGATGTCGACCAGCCGCAGCGCGTCGAGAAACCGGAAACAGCCCTCCTTGCCGCCGGCGACGTCGAAGCAGACGAGGCTGCCGCCGGCCTTCATCTGCCGCGCGGCAAGTGCGTATTGAGGGTGGCTCGGCAGGCCGGGGTAGAGCACCCGGGCGATCTTCGGATGCCGCTCGAGGTAATCGGCGACCGCCGCGGCGGTTTCGCATTGCCGGTCGACGCGCAGTTCGAGAGTCTCCAGCCCCTTCAGCAACAGCCAGGCGTTGAACGGGCTCAATGACGGCCCGGTATGGCGATAGAACAGGCCGAGATCGTCCTTGATGAATTTCTCCGAGGCGAGGATCGCGCCGCCGAGACAGCGGCCCTGGCCGTCGATGTGCTTGGTGGCCGAATAGACGACGACGTCGGCGCCGAGCGCCAACGGCTTTTGCAACAGCGGCGTGGCAAAGACGTTGTCGACGACCAGCAGGCCGCCGGCGCGATGGGTCAGCCGCGCCACCTCGGTCAGGTCGACGATCTCCATCGCCGGGTTGGACGGGCTCTCGCAAAAAGCGAGTGCGGCGCCGCCGCCGAGCGCGGTTTCCCAGGCGCCGAGGTCGCGCCCGTCGACCAGCACGGTCTCAACGCCCCAACGCGGCAGCAATTCGCTGACGATGTAATGGCACGAGCCGAACAATGCCCGGCTCGACACCACCTTCTGACCGGCGCGCAGCCGGCATAAGAGAGCGGCGAACACCGCCGCCATGCCGCTGGCGGTCGCGCGGCAGGCCTCGGCCCCCTCGATCAGCCGCAGCCTTTCCTCGAACATCGCCACGGTAGGGTTGCGATAGCGCGAATAGACATAGCGCGAGCCATCCTGGGCGAAGGCGGCTTCGGCCGAGGCGGCGTCGTCGTAGACGAAGCCCGAGGTCATGAACAACGCCTCGCAGGTCTCGTCATGCAGGGTACGGGTGGCGCCGCCGCGCACCAGCAGGGTCGCCGGCGCGACGGAGGCGGCGAGATCGGCGGGCAGAACGGGCTTGGCCATCGGCTGGGTCTCTCCGGGCTGCGGCCGCGCCGATCCGGGCAACAAAAAACCCCGGTCCCGCGCAGGCCAGGGTTTCTTTCGAACTCCCGACCTTTTAGCGCTTTTTTTAACGTGGCGCGCAAGCCGGTCGGCTCAAATTCACCACGAACAGCGGCTTACTAGCCGCCGCCGACGAGGCTGTCAAGCGCAGGATCGGCCCCACGACGGGGCCTTCGCCGGATCGGCTGCCGCGCAATGTCGCCGCCGCCAATTTGCCGGCGCAGCCGGGGCTCTGACCCGCACCGGCGTGTCAAGCCGCACGTCACCGTTGCACCGTTTGCGGCCGGGCTCGGCCCACTGCTGTCCGGTTCAGATTTACGATGATCTTAAAATGCTTCGAAGTACATCCCCTCGGCCGGGCTCGACCCGGCCGTCCACGTTTTGCAATGGAGGGGCTTGCAAGAAAAAGACGTGGTGCCCACGGACCCAGCTTCGGCGCCGGAAGACGTGGATACCCGTGACAAGCACGGGCATGACGAGCGGGGGGTTGAGGTCCGGCCCCAACTGCGCAACCGCGTTTCCTGAACCGGACAGCCGTGGGCCGAGCCCGGCGACAAGCGATATCCGGAGCACGGGTCCCTGCAAATCGGCGCCGCGCCGACCCGGTCGAGCAAGACCCCGGTCCTAGGCGGGCCGGGGTCTTTTTGCGGCGCAAATCGCCACGGCGGTTGCTTCCCCCAGCGGTGTCGCTCAAGCCGCGACGTAGACCATCCACGATACCCCGAAGCGGTCGGCGACCATGCCGAAACTCGGGGAGAAGAAGGTCTTGGCCAACGGCATCTGCACCTGACCGCCATCGGCCAGCGCCGCAAACCGCTGCGCCGCCTCGGCCTCGTCGGCCACCGTCAGCGACAGCGCGAATCCCTGAAAGCTGCGTTGCCCCCGACACCCGCCGTCGGAAGCCAGCACCTCGGTGCCGCCGATGCGCAGGCACATGTGCATGACCTTGTCCTCGCCGCCGGGCGGGACCATGCCGGGGGGCTTGGGGTCGGGATGGTCCTTGAACCGCATCAGCATCACCACCTGGGCGCCGAGGGTACGGCGGTAGAATTCGGCCGCCTCCTCGCAGCTGCCGTCGAAAAACAGATAGGGTTGGACTTGCATCGGATTTCTCCCTCGGGTTGAGACAAACGGCTTTGTGTACGCCGTCCACAATGCTATAACAAAGGAAATGGACGGCGTCCACATATAAATGACGACCGACACGACAACGGGCGCGGCAAGCGGGCCGCCGGAGCGCAGCACCTATCGCCACGGCGATCTGCGCCGGGCATTGCTCGATGCCGGGATGCAGCTGGCGCGCGCCGGTGGGCCCGATGCGGTCGTATTGCGCGAAGCCACCCGGCGCGCCGGTGTCGTCCCCAACGCCGCGTACCGGCACTTCGCCAGCCGGTGGGAATTGTTGCAGGCGGTCCGTTCGGCCGCGCTGTCGGCGCTGGCCGTCGCGATGGAAGCCGAATTGGCGCGATTGCCGCCGCCGACCGACCCCGCCGACGCTGCTCGCGCGGGCTTGCGCGGGATCGGCGCCGCTTACCTGCGCTTCGCCCAGGAGGAAACCGGGCTGTTCCGCACCGCGTTTGCGATCCCCGACGAAACCCGCGGCGTCCCGGTCCCGGCCAAGGCCGGGGACAGCGGCCTCAACCCCTTTCAGCTGCTCGGCGCCGCCCTCGACCGGCTGGTCGCGGCCGGCGCGCTGCCTGCCGAGCGGCGCCCGGGCGCCGAATATCTGGCCTGGTCCGCGGTGCGCGGTCTGGCCATGCTGTTCACCGACGGGCCGCTGCGCGAGCTGCCTCCCGCCGAGCGGGACGCCATCGGCCAGCGCCTGCTCGACATGGTCGAAAAGGGTTTGTAGCCGGCGCAGAGGTCGCCGGCTTTCCGGTGTGGCGATCGTCGATTATCATCGGCCGATGCAGAACGATCCGACGCCGCGATACCGCTGCCGCCTGGGGCTCAACCAGCCGGCGCACAGCCCGACCGCCCAGCGGATGGCGGAGATGGGTCGGGCGATCGCCGCCGACACCGACGGCGCGCTCGACGTCGAGGTGTTCCCGGAAAGCCGGCTCGGACCCGACCCGCAGATGCTGGCCGATCTGCGCAGCGGTGCGCTCGAGTTCTTCGTTGCCGGCGCCACGCTCGGCGGGCTGGCGCCGACCAGCGCGCTGCCGCTGTTGCCGTTCGCCTTTCGCGACTCCGAGGCGGTGTTTGCCGCACTCGACGGCTCCCTCGGCGACCGCATCCGCGGCGAGCTGGCGCATAACGGGGTCCATGCCTTCCGCCGCTCGATGCAGAACGGGTTTCATCATCTGACCACCAGTAACCGGCCGATCCAGACCGCCGCCGATCTCGCCGGGGTCAAGATCCGCAGCCCGGGCGGCGAGATCGCCCGCGATTTCTTCGCCGCGTTCGGCGCCGAGGCCGGCTATGTCCCGTTCAACCGGATGTACGAGGCGCTGAAGGCGCGCGAATTCGACGGCCAGAGCGATCCGCTCGGCGTCGTCCTGTCGCTCAAACTCTACGAGGTGCAGAATCATCTGAGCCTGACCCGCCACTGGTGGTCCGGGTTCACGCTGCTCGCCAATGCCGATGCCTGGGCCGCCCTGCCGCGGGACATCCAGGAAGTCGTCGAGCGCAACGCCGAAAAATTTGCGCTGCTGCAACGCCAGGACACCGAAACGATCAATGCCGCCGGGGCTGAGGAATTGGCGCCGCAAAGGCATGGCGGTCAACACTGCGGATACCGAGAGCTTCCGGGCCCGGCTCGGCCCGTTCTATGCACGCTGGCGCGAAAGTGCCGGTCCGGCGGCATGGCGGCTGCTGGAAACCTATGCGGGAGAAATCGGAGCTTAGGGCTTCGAGCGGACGATACGTAAATGCACGGGATAGGCATATTTACCCTCTCCCTCCGCTGGCCGGGGGGAGAGGGAGGGTGAGGGGGGCCGATGGGCTGAGTTGCGGCGCCGTCCACCTCACCCTCCCATCGCTGCGCGACGGGCCCCTCCCTCTCCCCCTCGCGGGCGGAGAGGGGCTTGCTAGCGATCATGCCGCTCGACCCCTTCCGTCTCGACGGCAAGACGGCGCTCGTCACCGGCGCCGGGCGCGGGATCGGCCGCGCCGTCGCGCTGGCGCTCGCCAGCGCCGGCGCCGAGCTGGTGCTGGTCAGCCGAACACCGAGCGAGCTTGACACCGTGGCGCGCGAGATTGCCTGCAGAGGCGGCAAAGCGCGGACGCTGCCCTTCGATGTGACCGATGCCGCAGCAATGCGCGACGCCTTTGCCGGTCTCGGCACGCTCGACATCCTGGTCAACAATGCCGGCCTCAACCGGCCGCAGCCCTTTCTTGAAGTTGACGAAGAAACCCTCGATCGGCTGCTGACCCTAAACGTCCGCGCTGCTTTTCTGGTGGCGCAGGCGGCGGCTCGACTGATGGTCGGGCAAGGCGGCGGCGTCATTGTCAACATGTCCTCGCAGATGGGCCATGTCGGCTCCGAACGCGACCGCACCGTCTATGTGATGACCAAGCACGCGATCGAAGGGCTGACCAAGGCGATGGCGGTCGAGCTGGCGCCCAAGCGCATCCGCGTCGTGTCGATCGCCCCGACCTTTATCGACACGCCGCTGACCCGGCCATTCTTCGCCGATCCGGCGTTCAAGAAATGGGTGCTCGACCGCGTCCCGCTCGGCCGGCTCGGCACGGTCGAGGAGGTGGCGTCCGCGGTCGTGTTTCTCGCCTCGCCCGCCGCCTCCCTCGTCACCGGCTCGTCGCTGCTCGCCGACGGCGGCTGGACCGCGTGGTGATTGGGCGGCGTGCGCATTCTGAAAGGCGCCAAGGCCGGCGACCTGCCGATCCAGGAACCGGCCAAGTTCGAACTGGTCATCAACCTCAAAACCGCCAAGGCGCTCGTCCTCGGCGCGCTGCTCTCGCTGCTCGCGCAGGCCGACGAGGTCATTGAATGAGGACACACCCGCTCAGCTCGCTCCGACTTCCGGCCGCGTCGGGTCCGGCTGCAGCGAAACCGCATCGATGTCGGTTCGCGAGAAATCGTCGCCCTGAAACAGCAACGGCAGGCCCCTGCTCTTTGCCAGAGCATAGGCAAAGCAGTCGCCGTAATTGAGCCCGGCGGAATGGCGGCCCTTGCCGAAACGCCGCCAGGCGATGCGCGCGGTCTCGGCCTGGTCTTGATCGACCGCGACAATCTCGATCGCGGCGCGATAGAGCAGCAAATCGAGCTCGCGGCCGCCGGCTTCGCCCTTACGGCTTTCGATCACGATCGAGGCCTCCAGCAGGTTTACCGCCGAGAGCAGGCGCTGCGAGGCGGCCTCGATCGCCTGGGCGATTTGGGCGGCGTTTTTCTCGTTCAGCAGCACCGCGACGATTGCCGAGCTGTCGATGACCATCAGCGCGGCAGCCCGTGCTCGTCATAACCGAGGATTTCCTCCGCCGAGCGGGTATCGACATCCGGCAACGCGGCGCAGCGTCTTCCAATCTCGATGATTTCGGCCGCCAGACTGCGTCCACCACGCCGCAGCCGAACCCTCTGCAAACGTTCTTCGGCCGCTCTGCGCACCGCGGTTGTAACCAATTCTCCGGCTGCTGCGGCGAGTTCGCGCACGAATTTTTCGGTCGCCGGATCCTTGATGTTCAGGGCCATCGGGTTACCATGGCAGAACAAATCTGTATATGAAGATAAGATATCGTCAACCAAGCGTCCAGACCGACTCAAACAAAGCGCAGCCGGGCGTGTCCGGTGATAATTTCTTTGTCCAAGGGCAAGCGGGTCACAGCCACAGGAAGCACGCAGATGCCGCGACACATCAAGACTGCCGCGCTGAAGGGCCAGCAGGAAGAGGCCGACGCCAAGACTAGCGCCACGGTCGAGACGATCATCGCCGATGTCGCCAGGCGCGGCGATGCGGCAGTGCGCGAACTCAGCGAGCGCTTCGACAAATGGTCGCCGCCGAGCTTTCGCCTCACCGGCGACGAAATCGCCGCGCTCGTCGCCAAGGTGTCGCCGCAGACCATCGCCGACATCGAATTCGCGCAGGCGCAGATCCGCAATTTCGCCGAGATCCAGCGGGCTTCGTTGAAGGATGTCGAGGTCGAGACTTTGCCGGGGGTGGTGCTCGGCCATCGCCACATTCCGGTCGGGCGGGTCGGCTGCTATGTGCCGGGTGGCCGCTACCCGATGGTCGCCTCGGCGCATATGTCGATCGTCACCGCCCGCGTCGCCGGGGTCGGCCACATCACCGCCTGCACGCCGCCGAACCAAGGAGGCCCGCATCCCGAGACGATCGCGGCGATGCATCTCGGCGGCGCCGACGAAATCCATGTGCTGGGCGGGGTCCAGGCGGTCGCGGCGATGGCGCTCGGCACCGCGACCTTCCAGCCGGTCGACATGCTGGTCGGGCCCGGCAACGCCTATGTCGCCGAAGCGAAACGCCAGCTCTACGGCCGGGTCGGGATCGACCTGTTTGCCGGCCCGACCGAGATTCTGGTCATTGCCGACGACAGCGCCGACGCCGAGATGTGCGCAACCGACCTCTTGGGCCAGGCCGAGCATGGGCCGACCTCGCCGGCGATATTGTTGACGACTTCCGAGAAGCTCGCTCACGCCACGATCGCCGAGATCGACCGCCAGCTCACCATTCTGCGCACCGCCGATGTCGCCGGCGTCGCCTGGCGCGATTACGGCGAAGTCATCCTGTGCGCCGACGACAATGAGATGGCCGCCGAGGCCGACCGCATCGCCGCCGAGCATGTCGAGGTGTTGACCCGGCAGCCGCGTGCCTGGCTCGGCCGCCTGCAGAATTACGGCGCGCTGTTCCTCGGTCCCGAGACCAACGTCGCTTATGGCGACAAGGTGATCGGCACCAACCACACATTGCCGACCAAGGGCGCCGCCCGCTACACCGGCGGGTTGTGGGTCGGCAAGTTCCTGAAGACCTGCACCTATCAGGAGGTCAAGACCCCCGAGGCGAGCGCCATGGTCGGCGAATATTGCAGCCGCCTCTGCGCGATCGAGCGCTTCTGGGGCCACAAGGAGCAAGCCGATCTCCGCGTCCGCCGCTACGGCGGGAAGAACGCCGCTGAGTAAACCAAACCGACCGTTCGACTTGTGTCAGCGGGGCGGCGGCAGATAGCGAATCGCGGCCAACAGAATACCGACGGCGACGATCAGCATGCTGCCCAGCCGGATCGTCAGATCGCGCCGCAGCAATTCGATCTCCGCCCTCACCGCAGCAATTTCTGCCCTCAGTTCGGACCTCACCGCTGCGATTGCCGCCCGAAGCTCGGCGCCCAGCGTGGCAATTTCCGTACGCACCGAGGCGATGTCGGTGCTGGTCGCGAGCCCGGCGCCGGACATCGCTTCGGCCAGCGCCTCGGCAGTGTCACCCGCCTGCTTCGGCGGAAAGCCGGCAGTCTCGAGCCGGCGCGCAAGTTTCAGCGTGTCGAACGGCACCGCGCCCATGCCCGAGAGCTTACGACGCGAAACTGTGCCTGTCGAGGATCGCCGATGGCTACATACGCTTGTAGAACACCCCGTTTTTCATGATGTGGGTCAAATGCTCGCCCTGGCCGTCGAGCAGCGAGATGTCGGCGAGCGGATCGCCGTCGACAACGATCAGATCGGCGCGGGCGCCTGGCGCGACGACGCCGATCTCGCCGGATCGGTTCAGGAGTTCGGCATTGATCGTCGTCGCCGAGCGGATGATGTCGAACGGCGCCATCGCCTCCGCGCGGATCGTGAATTCATGCGACTGGTGGCGGTGCATCGGTCCCAGCAGATCGGTGCCGAAGCCGATCCTGACGCCCGCCGCCTGCAATATTTCGAGCGACCGCAGCCCGGCGTCGCGCACCTCGCCGAGTTTGGCGAGGCTCACCTCGGGAAACCCGAGGTCGCGGCCAAAGCGGTGCATTGCGTCAAAGGTGACGAGCGTCGGCACGACAAAAGCGTCGGCGCCGACGACGTGCTCGGCGGTGGCGCGGTCGATCAGGTTGCCGTGCTCGATCGAACGCACCCCGAAATCGATCGAACGGCGGATCGCCTCGGGCGTATAGGCGTGCGCCATCACGTAGGTATGCCAGGCCAGCGCCTCCTCGACGATCGCGCGGACCTCGTCTTCGCTGTATTGCAGGTTCCACACCGGGTCGTAAGGCGAGGCGACGCCGCCCGAGGCCATGATCTTGATCTGCGTCGCGCCTTTGCGCAGCTCGTCGCGCGCCGCCCGGCGGCATTCCGAGACCCCATCGGCGATGCGGGCGAGCCCGGCCCCGCCCTCGCAGCAGGCGCAGGCAACGACCGACGCCGACCGCGTGCGCGGCCGCAGATCGCCATGCCCGCCTGTCTGGCTCAACGCCTGACCCGACGGGAAAATCCGCGGCCCGCGCACCAGCCCTTCCTCGACCGCCTCGGCGAGCCCGCCATCCGCACCCCCGGCATCGCGCACCGTGGTGAAGCCGCGCTGCAGCATGCCTTCGAGCACGCGGGCGGCCTGCAACGCCACCAGGCTGACCGGCCGCTCCGACAGACGCGCCAGCACCTGGTCGACCGCGACGACATGAACATGCGCGTCGATCAGCCCCGGCATCAGGGTGCGGCCTCGGAGATCGATGGTTTCGGCCGCGGCAGCGCCGATCGGCCGGTCCGCGACCTCGCGGATCAGCCCGTCCTCGACCAGGACGTGGTGGTCCTCGCGCCGCTCGTTTCGGGTGCCGTCGAGGACTGCGCAATTGGCCAGGATGACAGCGGTCATCAAAGACGCCCCTTCGCCTGTCTGCCCGGACGAGACTAGAGCCTATGGCGGGAGTGCGAAAGCGGCAGCGTCCGTGTCTGAAGCGAACGGGGCCGGATGCGGCCTTGTCGTTCTCGGCCGGTCGACGATATCGTCGATTTGCCGATGTCGCCGTCCACGCACCCGTCTTCCGCCACTGCCGGAGAGCCCGGTGGGAGACATCACGCAAGGTGATGATAAAGATGCCTGACCTCAGCCTCCTGTACGGGTCACTCTGCCGATGCATCGCGGCAATCGCGTTGGTGCTGCTCTCGGTAACATTCGCGCAGACCGGGAGCGCGGCGAGCGCCGCCGTTGCCGACAACGGCTCGTCCGCCGGCGGCTCGCCGACGCTGCGGGTGCTGGACAACCGACTGGTCGACGGGGCCGGGCAGGCCGTGCAGCTGCGCGGCGTCAACCGCGCGATATTCGAGAGCCGCTGCACCTACGACAGCACCGGCTTCGCCGACGGCCCGGCGGACCGGACATCGGTAAAAGCGATGCTCGGCTGGCGGATCAACGTCGTGCGGGTCACCCTGAACGAGGATTGCTGGCTCGGCATCAACGGGCTGCCGCTCGGCGGCGACGCCGCCGGCTACCGCGCGGCGGTGAAGAGCTATGTAACCTTGCTTCGCCGCAACGGCCTTTACGTGGTGCCCGTTCCACATTTCACGGCCCCCGGCACATATCAGTCGACGCAGATCGACTACATGCCCGACAACGACCACCTGCCGGCGTTCTGGCGCTCGGTCGCCGCGGCCTTCGCGGACGACCACGGGATCGTGTTCGACGCGATCAATGAAGTCGCGATGGCCTCCTGGAACAATCCGCACCCCAGCCCGCCGGGCCAGTGGAACTGCTGGCTGAACGGCTGCAAGCTGGATTCGGTGTATGGCGGCCGCTTTGTCGCGGCCGGTCTGCAATCGCTGGTCGACGCGATCCGATCGCAAGGGGCGACGCAGCCGGTCCTGCTCGGCGGGATCGACTACAACGCCGACCTGACCCGGTTGCTGAGCTACCTGCCCGACGATCCTCAGCATCAGCTCGTCGCCTCCGCCCATGTCTACGATTTTGTCCAGGGCAACGGCACCGATGCGATGTTCGCCGGCCAGCTCGAGCCGATCGCCCGGCAATTGCCGGTCATTCTCGGCGAACTCGGCGAGCGTTACTGCGATTCCGGGACCGCCGCGTACACCCGCCACGTGCTCTCGCTGATCGACAGGGAAGCAGCCGGCGGGAATTTGTTCGGGGTCCTCGGCTGGACGTGGAACGCCAAGACGAGCGCGTCCACCGGCTGGCATTGCCCGACGGGGCCGAACGGCGATGGCGGTCCGCTGCTGATCCGCGACTATGCCGGCACGCCCACCGTCATGGGCGGAGCGCTGCGCCGCTGGACCCGGTCGAAGGCGCCCGGCAGCCCATAAAATCGGCGTCTGGGGCCGGTCCGGCGGGTCTTCGCGAAGGGACCGGTGCGGTCCCCGGGGCCGGCGCAAACCGGGGACACACTGGCGCCGGCTCCTTGCCCAAGCTTCGGCCGGCGATTAACGTCGCGGCAGTGATCCCCTGGGAGGAAAGGCTATGACGACACTGATCCTCGGCGGCACCGGTTTCATCGGTCGCCGGCTGATCCCGTTGCTGGCGGCGCGCGGCGAAGACATCGTATGCATGGACATCAACCCGGGCACCGCATCCTACGATCATCTCGGCAAGCGGGTACGCGTCGTCCGCGGCGATGTCGCCCAGTTCGACGACGTGATGGCGGTGACGGCGACGACCAAACCCGAGCGGGTCGTCAACCTCGCCTATTATCTCGGCAGCGAACACCCGCCGCATGCCGCGTTCAAACTCAATATTCTCGGGATGGACAATTGCTTCGAGGCGGCCCGCCTTTGCGGGGTCAAACGCGTCGCCTATGCGAGCTCGCTGGCGGTCAGCGGCGAGCAGCACCATTACGGCGACCGAGTAGTGACCGAGGAGGATTTTCGCCACGGCCACGTCCAATACGCGATGCACAAGATCTTCAACGAATGGCAGGCGCAGGACTATCGCGAGAAGCACGGGCTCGAGATCACCGCGATCCGGCCGGCCAACGTGACCGGCAACGACAAGATCGTCGGCTCGGTCGATCACGTCTTCTGCATCACCGATCCGGCGCGCGGCAAGGCGGTCTCGTTCCCCTACAAGGATGCGATGCGCTGCCCGGTCCATGTCGACGAGATCGCCGAGATCTTCGCCCGGGTGATCATGGCCGACAAGCCGCAGCACTGGATCTACAACACCGGCGGGATTGCGATCAGCCTCGGCGAGATCGCCGACATCGTGCGCGAATTCCTGCCCGACGCGAAGATCACCTTTGAGAAGGAGACCGGCGGCAAGGCGATCTCGGGCAATTACCTGATCGACAACTCGCGTCTCGTGCAGGAATTCGGCGTGCAGTACCGCCCCTATCGCGAGCGCGTCCTGCAGATCATCAACGAGGTCCGCCGCGAAGAGGGCCTGCCGCTCGTCGCCGACCGTTAGGGTGCAAACCAGACGCTGGCTCGCGGGCAGGTCCGCGTCGAGATTGCTTCCCCGCGGGTCAGGCCCGCGGATCGCAATGACAGCGTAAGTGCTTGTCATTGCTAGGGGTACAGCGACGAAGCAATCTCGGTCAAGTTACGCACCGGAGGGTATCATCTGTCCGGTGCGCACCGCGAGGCGTCTACCTCTTCTCCCCGAACCTGGCGGAGAGGGGGTAATGGTCGATGCGGACGAGCCACGAATTTCGCTGCGTACGGCGCACGCGGATAGCCGTTTGCCTGCGATCCTGCCGCCGGCGCGAAGCCCATTTTCGCGGCTGACGAAGCGGCGACATGGGGCTTGCAGAAGCTGAATTGCCGTGCGTCTTATTCGACCCGTAGGTGCCGCCGTTTGTCCGAATCGCACCCGGTCTCAGTCGAGAACGACAACGCTGTGGGAGGAAATCCATGTCGGTCAGGTATTGGTTGTCGGCGTTCCTGATATTTGCGGCGGGGGCGCTTTCCGGCCCGGTCGCCGCGCAAAGCAATCAGCAGCAATACGTCGTCGTCTACGTCGAGTTCCTACCGGCCAAGACGGTGCAGGGCGGACAAAAGCTGCAGCAGCTGGCCGGTTTGGCGAACGCGGCATCAGGGGTAATCAGCTTTGGCGTCAATCAGGAAATCCAGCGCTCGAATTTCTACTCGCTCGTCGAAGTCTGGAAGGACGCTGCCTCGTACCAGGCCTTTGTCGGTTCCAGCAAAACCCAGGCTTTGCTCAACGCCATACAGCCCTTGCTGGAAGCGCCGTTCGACGAGCGACCGGGAGCCTTCGTCAAGTAAACCCTTTTACGTAAAGATATCCACTGCGCACTGGACCGCCTACCGGCTGAAAGGTCCAGTGGCGCAATATTCAGACATGACGTTGCCGATCGAGGGAGGAATTCCGATGCGTATGTTTCGTTGGGCGTTGCCGGTGATTATTTTAGGATTGTTGGCTGGCACACCGGTTCATGGCGCCAATGTAGGACAGATCGTAGTGGTAACGCATTTGGACTTGATCCCGAATGCGGCAGGCAACGCGCCGCCCGCAGCGGTACGCCTGCTCAAGCAGTTCGTAGTGGACAGCCTCCAAGACCCGGGCGTTAAATATTTCACTTTGATCACCTGGTCACCGACGACCAATCACTTCCAACTGATCGAGATCTTCCGGAACTCCCGATCGTTTGACGCCCACGTAAGCGCCGCTCACACGGTCACGTTCCGGAACGACATTCAGCAATATATCGGCGCCCCCTACGACGAACGGCTCTATCAGCCATCCAACGGGTAGCTGCATTGGTCCTCACCCCTCTCCCAGCCGCCCTTGGGGGTCTTGGGGAGAGGGGTGAGGCTGGATAATGGGTCAGGCAGTCGGAGCTTCGCCGTACTCGGCGTCGCTGACATGCGCGCCCCAGGCGGTGCCCTGGCCTCGTTCGCCGGCCTCGGACAATGCCAGATGCGCGAACAGGCGGTCGGGTGAGGCGCCGTGCCAATGCATCGTGTCGGGCGGGATATTGACCGTATCGCCCGGGTTTAGCACTTGCGGCTTCTCGCCCTTGAAGCAGATGCGGCCGACGCCCGACAGACAGAACAATGTCTGCCCGACCGGGTGGGAGTGCCACGCGGTGCGCGCGCCCGGCGTGAAGGTGACGACCGAGCCGCCCATGCGCGACGGCGCTTCTGCGGTGATCACCGGGTCCTGAAAGACGACGCCGGTGAAGGTTTCGGCGGCGCCCCGCCTCGTCGTGCGTGCCCCGGCGCGAATGACTCCCGCTTTTACCGGCATGGCTTTTCTCCTCTAAGTGGCGACGGCCTTACGGCCGACAAGACAAACGGAAGGCGAGTTCGGCGGCCGCGCCCGCACCGGGTCGAACCTGCCGATGCCCGCTCGACCGTGATCGTTGTTTCCTCTCTCGGGGTTAAAATCCCGGTCGAAGCATAAGTCGGCCGGGCCGGGCCAGGCAACGGTCGCCGCTGAAGCACCCGGCGCCGCACCGCTTGTTCGCGCCCCCCGATGCGAGGCAGAATTGCCGGCGAGCGGATTCCCGGAAAAACAAGGACAAGGCGATGGCCGAAAGCGAACTCTATCGAAAGGGTGCGGCGATGCGGCGCCGGCTGATGGGCGACGCGGCGGTCGAGCGGGCCGCGCGCGAGACCTACAGCGACCCGGTCATGAAAAAATTCATCGACGTCGCCACCGAGACGGTGTTCGGCGCGTTGTGGACGCGGCCCGGGCTCGATCTGAAGACGCGGGCCCTGATCTGCGTGATCTCCGATGCCGCGACCGGGCGCGAACCCGAACTGGCGTTGCATTTGCGCATGGCGTTGCGCCAGGGCTGGACCGAGGAGGAATTGACCGAGGCCTTGCTTCACCTGTCGGGTTATGTCGGCGTGCCGATCATCCGCGAGTTGCTGATGATGGCGAGCAAGGTGTTCGCCGAATTCCGGGCCGAAAAACCGGACACCGCGTAAACCCGCGGATGCCCGAGACCCGGTCGAAAGCGGCGTGGAACGCCTATTATACGCAAAAACGCATCGTCCATCAGTGGCTGCAGGTGCATCTGCTGGGGCTGACCGAGTGCGAAAAGGTGCTCGAAGTCGGCCCGGCTCTCGGGCTGGTGACCGGCCTGCTGGTCAATGCCGGCTATGACGTGCACACCCTCGACCGGGGCAGGCGCGCCTTCGACCAGCCGGATGTCCCGCATCTCGATCGCGACATTTGCGATCTGCACGGCGAGGAGATCGCCGGCTACGACGCGATCCTGTGCTGCGAGACGCTCGAGCATATCGAGTGGCAACGCGTCGGCTCGGTATTGTCGGCGTTTCACCGCAGCGGCGCCGGAAACCTGATCGTCTCGGTCCCCTACATGGCGTTCCAGGTGGCGCTCGACGTCTACCTGAACCGGACCAGTTTCAGCCAGTATTTCTCGATGAAGAAACTTTTGTTCCTGAAGGAGTTCGCCGCCGAGCCGGCAGGCGGCCACCAGTGGGAGATCGGCTACCGCGGCTACAAACTGGCGGCCTGGGAAGACCGGCTGCGCAGTTCCGGCTGGTCGATCGTCAGGCGCGACTTCACCGCCCATTGCCGGTCGGTCTTTCATCTGCTCGAAGCCCGGAGGGAAGACACATGACCGATCCGCGCCCGACCGTCGCAGCGCCCGACGACGATCCCTATCTGTGGCTCGAAGAGATCGACGGCCCAGCAGCGATCTCCTGGGTCGAGGCGCAGAACCGGGCAACGCTCGCGCGGTTCGGCGATGCGCGGTTTGCCGCCGATCGCGACATGCTGGCCGCGATCTACGACCGTCCCGACAATCTCCCGATCATCGCCCGGCGCGGCGACCGGGTCTTCAACTTCTGGAAGGACGCCGCGCATCCCCGCGGGTTGTGGCGGGCGACATCGCTCGACGATTTCGCCGGCGATAGCCCGCACTGGCAGATCCTGCTCGACCTCGACGCGCTCGCCGTCAGCGAGGGCGAAGACTGGACCTGGAGCGGCGCCTCCACCATTCCCGGCCGTCACGACCGCGCCATCCTGAACTTGTCGCGCGGCGGCGCCGACGCCGTGGTGTTGCGCGAATTCGACTTGCCGTCATGCGAGTTCGTGGCCGGCGGTTTCGCGCTGGCGGAAGCCAAAAGCGACATCGACTGGCTCGATCGAGACGCGCTGCTGTTGTCCTCGGCATTGGGCGACGGCATGGCCACCCATTCGGGCTATGCCCGCACCGTGCGCTTGTGGCTTCGCGGCGCCGATCCGCGCGCGGCCCCGGTGATTTTCGCGACCGATGCCGAGCATATGGCGGTTTCGGCCGATCTCGACCGCGAGGCCAAGGCCGAGCAGATCGAATTTGCCGAGCGCCTCGGCTTTTTCGATGCGATTATCTGGCTCGGCGATCGCACCGGGCCGAAAACCCGGATCGAATTGCCGAGCGATGCCTCGTTCGAACGGCATCGCGGCTGGCTCGCGGTCAAGCGGCGGTTTTCCTGGACCATCGGCGGCGAGACCTACCCGGCAGACACCGTGCTCGGCATCTCGCTGCACTCGTTCCTCGCCGGCGACCGCGGTTTCCTCAGGCTGTTCGAACCCGGCGAAAGGCGCGCATTGCAGGGCTTTTTCTGGTCCGGCGGCCGGCTCGTCCTGTCGATCCTCGACGATCTGCACCCGGTGTTCGAGACCCTGACCCCGTCCGCCTCCGGTTGGTCGCGCGAGCCGATCGCCGGTCTGCCCGAGATCGGCGTCGCCAATGTCTGGCCGCTCGACGTGCGCACCGAGGAATCGACCGGCGATCTGCTGGCCGCCGTGCAAGACCCGCTGACGCCGCCTGCGTTGCTGCTGCTGCGGCCGGGCGCCGCACCGGAGGTGCTGAAGCGGGCGCCCGCAGCCTTCGACCCGGCCGGCCTCGTCGTCACCCGCCACGAGGCGGTGTCGGCGGACGGGACCCGGGTCCCCTATACGCAGACCGGCCCGGCCGGCGAGACCGGCGAGGCGCCGGTGCACTTGACGGGCTATGGCGGCTTCGGCATTTCGCTGTTGCCGCAGTACAACGCGGCGATCGGCAAGCTCTGGCTCGAACGCGGCGGCACCGGCGTCGTCGCCAACATCCGGGGCGGCGGCGAGTTCGGCACGCCCTGGCACGAGGCGGGACGGCGGCAGGGCAAACGCCTCAGCCACGACGATTTCGCCGCGGTCGCCGCCGATCTGGTGCGCCGCGGCGTGACCCGTCCCGGCCGCATCGCCGCAGAGGGCGGGTCGAACGGCGGCATCCTGATCGCCAATATGCTGACCCGCTATCCCGAGCGGTTTGGCGCGCTGTTCTGCACGATCCCGCTGATCGACATGCGCCGGTATTCGCGGCTGCATGCCGGCGCCAGTTGGATCGCCGAATACGGCGACCCCGACGATCCCGCGGATTGGGCGTTTCTGCAAAAGATCTCCGCCTATCATATGGCGGAACCGGGCCGGCGCTACCCGCCGATCCTGATCGCGACGAGCCGGCGCGACGACCGGGTCCATCCCGGCCATGCCCGCAAGATGGCGGCGAAATTGCAGGCGATGGGCT
Source organism: uncultured Alphaproteobacteria bacterium (assembly GCA_963701815.1). Classification (GTDB taxonomy): domain Bacteria; phylum Pseudomonadota; class Alphaproteobacteria; order ATCC43930; family CGMCC-115725; genus AP-15. The sequence continues at coordinate 170,332 of CAVPBN010000003.1, read as the reverse complement.
GCGAAGCCTGTTTCTACGAACCCGCCGCCGGCGGACACGGCTACGGCAAGGACAACAGCGAGCGCGCCGCGTTTACCGCACTCGGCTACAATTTCCTGCGTCATGCGATCGGCTGGGGACCGGCCGACAATAAGAGGTAACACCCCATGGACGACTTTATCGATCCGGCACTGTTGGAACCCGAGGAACGGTTTGCGATCGGCCAGCCGGTGCCGCGCAGCGAAGACCCGGTATTATTGCGCGGCGAAGGCCATTACGCCGACGACGTCAGCCTGCCTGGCCAAGCCTACGCGGTGATGGTCCGCAGCCATTACGCCCATGGCTCGATCCGCGGCATCGACGCGACGGCGGCGCGGGCGATGCCGGGCGTGCTCGCGGTCTACACCGCCGCCGATCTGGCAAAAGGCGGGCTCGGCCCGCTGCCGGAGCGGCAGGTCATCAACAATCGCGACGGCACGCCGATGCTGAGCCCGACGCGCTACGCTCTCGCCACCGACAAGGTGCGGTATGTCGGCGAGGCGCTGGCCGCGGTGATCGCCGAGAGCATCGCCGCCGCCAAGGACGCCGCCGAAGCAATCGACGTCGATATCGACCCGCTGCCGGCGGTGACCGAACCGGGCTTGGCGGACCGGCCCGAGTCGCCGCGCCTTTACGACGAAGTCCCCGGCAATGTCGGTCTCGACTTTCATTTCGGCGACAGCGAAAAAACCGCCGCCGCCTTTGTCCGCGCCGCGCATGTCACACGGCTGCGGCTGCGCAACAACCGGGTCGTCGTCAATGCGATGGAGCCGCGCTCGGCGATCGCCGTTTACGACCCGCAACGGCAGCACTGGACATTGCATGTCGGCTGCCAGGGCGTGTTCGGATTTCGCAACTACGTCGCCGGCGTGCTCGGCGTCGGGCGCGACAAGGTCCGCATCCTGACCGAGCGCGTCGGCGGCTCGTTCGGCATGAAGCAGCCGACCTATGCCGAATATTACTGCATTCTGCATGGCGCCCGCGAATTGGGCCGGCCGGTCAAATGGACCGACGAACGATCCGGCAGCTTCGTCTCCGACAGTCATGGCCGCGACCACGACATGCAGGCCGAACTGGCGCTCGATAAAGACGGCAATTTTCTCGCGGTCCGGCTGACCGGGCACGGCAATCTCGGGGCGATCTACGGGGCGCCCGGCCCGGCGACGCGCAATGCGGTCAGAAACACGCTCGGCGTCTACAAGACGCCGCTGATCGAGGTCACGACCAAGTGCGTCTTCACCAACACCACCCCGGTCGGCGCCTATCGCGGCGCGGGGCGGCCCGAGGCCAATTATTATATGGAGCGGCTGGTCGAGACCGCCGCCGCCGAGACCGGCATCGACCGCATCGCGCTGCGCCGCAGGAACCACATCGCTCCGGAGGCGATGCCGTACAAAGCGCCGAACGGCACGACCTATGACAGCGGCGATTTCACCAATCTGCTGGACCAGGCGCTCGCCCTCGCCGATTGGGACGGTTTTGCCGACCGCCGGGCGGAGAGCCGGGCGCGCGGGCGGCTGCGCGGCCGCGGCATCAGCGATTATCTCGAATTGACCGGGCCGCCCGGCCGCGAGATGGGCGGCATCCGCTTCGAGCCCAACGGCGATGTGACGATCATCACCGGCACCCTCGATTACGGCCAGGGCCACGCCTCGCCTTTCGCCCAGGTGCTGGCCACCCGGCTCGGCATCCCGTTCCGCCGGATTCGGCTGTTGCAGGGCGACAGCGACGAATTGATCGCCGGCGGCGGCACCGGCGGCTCGAAATCGATGATGACCAGCGGGGTGGCGATCGTCGAAGCCGGCGACAAGGTGATCGCGGCCGGCCGACAGATCGCCGCCCATGTGTTGGAGGCGGCCGTCGCCGACATCGAATTCCATGCCGGCCGCTTTGTCATCGCGGGCACCGACCGCGCGATCGGGATCATGGAGCTCGCCGAACAGATCCGCAGCGGGCTCGAATTGCCGCCGGGTCTGCCGCAGAGCCTCGATGTCGCCAATATCAGCGACGGCCCGACCTCGGCCTTTCCGAACGGCTGCCATATCGCCGAGGTCGAGGTCGATCCGGAGACCGGCATCGTCGAAGTCGTGCGCTATTCTTTCGTCAACGATTTCGGCGTCGTGATCAACCCGCTGTTGGTGACCGGCCAGGCGCATGGCGGGATCGTGCAGGGGATCGGTCAGGCATTGCGCGAGCGCACGGTCTACGACGAGCACGGCCAGCTCTTGACCGGCTCCTACATGGATTACGCGATGCCGCGCGCCGAGGACGCGCCGATGTTCACCAGCGCCTTTCACCCGGTCCCGGCCAAGACCAACCCGCTCGGCGCCAAGGGCTGCGGCGAGGCCGGCTGCGCCGGCGCCTTGCCCTCGGTCATGAACGCGCTGGTCGATGCGCTCGCCGAATACGGCGTCCGGCACATCGACATGCCCGCCACCCCCGAACGCGTCTGGCGCGCGATCCGCGACGCGCGCACTCGATAAATGTCCTACTTCGAGCGGGGCGCGAACCAGCAAATCGGCTCGGCCAGGTTGGGATCGGCGCCGGCCGCGATCCATTCCCGCTCGATGCGGTCGAGCACCGCCCGGCAGCCTATGTCCGGCCAATAGGTGAAGTCCCCACCCCAATAATCGCCCGGCCTGAGCCCCCTCTCGTACAGACGGCAGACGATATCCAGGCTCAACTTTCGCGCTTCCGCCGTGGTTCGGGCCCCGAGCCAACGTCTTGCAGCAGTTGCAAGTTGAGGGAGGGCAATGTAATCGACTCCCAATTCCTGCATATATCCATCGATGATCTGACTCATATTTGGCATTATGGGCTTCCAACGAAATGTATTTTCATGAAAAAAAAGCCTGGCAGGTTGATATCGACAGCGGGCGAGCCGCCTCCAGACATGGGGCGAAACGTTATGAAGCCCACATTGCCGGGGAGCTTGACAATGGTCAGGCTCTGATCCGCCCGAACAGAGATTCCACCGAACTCGTAGCTCGTTGCTGCAATCGACTTGGGCTCTTCGAGGCATTCACGAAGAGGTCGATTTCACCTCGTCTTGACGCCGAACCAGCAAATTGGATTGGCTAACGTCGGATCTCCGCGCGCCGCGTCCCATTCGCTGGAGATGCGGTTGACGATCGCATCACTGCCGCCCTCATGCCAAATCCTGAACCCGCTTTTCAGGTAATCTCCGGGGACCAGCCCTCGTTCAACGATCCGACGTACTACGTCGAGGGAGAGGCGCTTTACCCCCACATCGGTCAACGCGCCAAACTCCTGCCTAACCCGGGTGGCAATTTGCCACAAGCCCACATAATCGTGTCTCGCTTCACGCGTGCAGCCCTCGGCAATCTTCGCAATCCTTTCCATTCGAACTCTCACTGGTAATGGAGGCGCAGCACACCAATCCCCGCGGGAACGTTGATGTCGATTGTGGGCACATTCTGTGCGTTGGTCCGTAACCCAACAAATCCAGCACCTCCGGGAAGCGTTACCATAGTTCCGGGATAATCGCCGTCATAAAGGGTTCCGCCAACGCGGAGGTAATTGAACGCGCTTCTTGCTCCCCCAAACCCGCCTTCGAGCATCCTAACGTCAACATTGCCTCCTTGCTGGCCGATTGGCTTACCTCCAGGCATGACAAAATTGGCCACGCGCTCAACGGCGGCGGCTCTGAGCGCCTCATTCAAGCGGTCGAGCGCGGCTTGGCTCGGTGTCGAGCCGGGATCAGACAAATAGCTCAGGTTCGGATTGCCTGGATCGAGCTGGCGCAAGATGGCGATGCGTGCGTCCCACAGCTCCTGCCGCATCGGGGCCGCGGGATCGGCCAGCTCCTCCGGCGCGCGCTCCTCCTCGTTCTGGGCGATTTCCGGCGGGTGACCGGCTCCCGAGCCGCCCGTCGGCGCGAACCAGCCGGGATTGGGCGGAACCCCGGCGCGCGGGTGCTCGGCCGGGTCCCACCCGGCGCGGGCGAGCCCGGGACCGCCCGGCGCCGCTTTGATCAGGGCGTCCTCCGCCTCCAGGGCGTCTCGCGAGATCCCGTCGGGCAGATCCGGGAGCCGCAGCCGCAGGGCTGCGATCTGGGCCAGGCACAAGTTCCCCTCGCCCAATGCCGAGGCGACCCTGCCAAGGCCCGGCATCACCCGGTCGAGCGCGATGCCGGGATAGCCGTAGGCGGGGCCGAGAAGCCGTTCGATCTCGGCCGATGCGCGGACCTCATAACCTCTCCCGTGGCGCTCGATCAGAGCGGTCCGGCCGAGAAACAACCCTTCCGGCGTGCACGATACACCGAGGCTCTTGTCGCCCGCCTCACTCAAACGCCAAAGGTGAACGCCGGTCGGCGGCATCGTCTGTCCGATTTGCCCGATGGGCCATCGTACCTGATTTGTTCTCAGAAGTCAAGGCGAAGATACCGCCGCCGGCGATTATCGTCGGGCGACCGGCCGGCGTGGAGGCGCTTTTGGGGATGGGCATGCCGGTGTAACATCCCGTGGCGAACCACGGCCGCGGGGACAGGCGATGCATTTCGGCATTTCCATTTTCTTCACCGATTATTCGATCTCGCCTACCGAGTTGGCGACAGCGCTCGAAGAGCGCGGTTTCGAGTCGTTGTGGGTGGCCGAGCACTCGCATATTCCGGTGCCGCGGCGCACGCCGGCGCCGGGCGGCGGCGAATTGCCGAAGCGCTACTACGATGTCATGGACCCGTTTGTGACGTTGACCGCTGCGGCCGCCGTCACCAGGCAACTCAGGCTGGGCACCGGGGTGTGCCTGGTGATCCAGCGCGACACGATCCAGACGGCAAAACTCGTCGCATCGCTCGATCAGGTGTCGGGCGGGCGCTTTCTGTTCGGCATCGGCGGCGGCTGGAACGCCGAGGAAATCGAGAACCACGGCACCGACTTCGCCACCCGGTTCAAGAAGATGCGCGAGCAGGTCGAGGCGATGAAACAGATCTGGACGCAATCGAAACCGGAATACCACGGCGACATCGTCAAGTTCGACTCGTTGATGACCTGGCCGAAGCCGGCGCAGCAGCCGCACCCGCCGGTCATCGTCGGCGGCGCTTTTCCGTGGGCGGCGCGGCGCGCGGTCCGCTATGGGAACGGCTGGATCCCGATCGCCGGCAGCGGGCGGGCCGACCCGCTCGATTACCTGCCGCGCTTCCGGCAAATGGTCGAAGAGTCGGATCGCGATCCGAAGTCGCTGGAGGTCACCTTGGGCGGCGCGCCGGAAGACTCGGACCTGCTGAAGCGCTACCGCGATCTCGGCGTCGCGCGGGTAAATTTCCCGGTGCCGCCCGCCAAAGCCGATGAAGTCCTGCCGATCCTGGACCGCGTCGCCAAGCTGATGCACCCGCTGCGGGTCTAACGGCAGAAGCGGATCGGCAGATCGAACGGGCGAGCGAGAAGCATCACCGCGCCGAGGCGGTGCGCGCCGTTCCAGACGATCCGGCCGGCGCGGTTCGGCGTGGCGTGGACCACCACCGGGTCATCGTCGCCGCGGTCTTCCCAGGCGTCGGCAGCCATCAGCGCAGCGAAACGGGCGGAGATTTCCAACAGGATCAGCCTCGCCTGCGGCGTGTAGAAATGCGATTGCAGCCAGGTCTCGGCAGTCGCCGGCCTGATCGTGCACCGGATCAATTCGGGAGCGTGCTGACGATAGATGCGGGCGCCCGACGTCGGAAGCGGGCCAGGGTATCGGCGCCGATAGTCCGCCAGCGCATCGACCGCGTCGATCATCTTCGGAACTCCCCGCGACGCCCGTTCCTGCCGCCAGAAATTCTGTCGTCGGAAAAATACCTTCGGAATTACAGCCGACGCGAGCGTTGCGGTCAACCTCGCCCGACCGGCGGTATCGGATCGAGAAATCATCGAGCGGCGGAGCGCCGCTGCCGCGAACGCCGGGGGCCGCCCGGATGCGCTTGCCAGCCGCTCGCTGCCGCTCCATACAACTCACCCCGATCGGTCCCGTAAAAGGAGTGCGGCTATGACCGAGGCCGTTCTCGCGATCAGCAGCAAGAACTATTCGTCATGGTCGCTGCGAGGCTGGCTGCTGTGCAAAATGGCGGGTTTGGAGTTCGTCGAAGAGGCGGTGCCGGTCGACGACCCGGCCAACCGCGCCGAGTTGCTGCTGCTGTCGCCGTCGATCCTGGTGCCGTGTCTGAACCATGACGGGATCCGGGTCTGGGACACGTTGGCGATCGCCGAATACCTGAACGAATTGAGGCCGCAGGCCGGGCTGCTGCCGTCGCATCGCGCCGATCGCGCACGTTGCCGGTCGATCTGCGGCGAGATGCATTCCGGCTTCGCCAATCTGCGATCGGCCTTGCCGATGAATTTGAAGGCCCGGCACCCCGGCTTCAAAGTGTGGTCCGGCGCGCAAGCCGATATCGATCGCATCGCCACGATCTGGCGCGAATGCTTCGCCGCGCACCACGGTCCCTACCTGTTTGGAAAATTAACCATGGCGGACGCCATGTATGCGCCGGTCGTGACCCGCTTCCTGACTTACGGCGTGCCGCTCGACCGGGAATGCGCCGCTTATTGCGAGCGGATCATGGCCTTGCCGGAAATGGTTTTGTGGTGCGATGCCGCGCTGGAGGAGCCGGACGAGTTCGAGGAACTCGACATGGAGTTTTGAGGCAGAGGCGGGACCGCCGTCGGATTGCCGCCCCATCGACCGGCAGCGGCGGCGCCGCGGGGCGCGACGACTTGTCGGCCCGTCCGAGACAGGTGCGCGGCTCGCCGCCGGCAGCGCCGGTTGGAGCGGCGGATAACGCCGAGGAGGCGGTAGCCCGGCGCTCAGGCGGATTTGCAGATCTCGTGGTACGGATCAGACGCTTGGTGCCGGCACCCGACGTCGAGATTGCTTCCCCGCGGGTCAGGCCCGCGGGTCGCAAATGACGTCGCAAGCGGTCATCGTTGCGAGGAGCCCTCGGGGCCGCGCTTTGCACGGCCCCGAGGACAGGCTTCGCGACGAAGCAATCTCGATTTTATCGCCCGCAACGGGAACCATCCGTCCGGTTCGCAACACTACATACAAGATGGAGCAGGTTCGGTGCCGGCGGGCGCCGGCTCCAAGGTGACCCCATCGATGCTGTCAAATCCGTCGGGACCGATTGTCGGCGGGGGGCCGGCAAAGAAGGCGATAAATGTTTTGGCGGAAGCGGCATTGAATACCGCAACACATTGCCTCCATACCTGCGTGGTATCGGCAGGCGTCGCCAAATTTATCGACGACAAGAACAATTTTCGGTTGACGTATACATCTACCTTGCTCACCGGACCAAATGAATTGACGTTTGTTGTTATCGTAAATGGCTCCAACCAAAAACTTTAGCAGGTACTTGGTCCCGGGCTTCGTATCCACCGCTTGTTCGATTCCGGATAGAGTTCCCGAAGAACTCAGATCGGCGTATTGCTTGCCGACCGCCGGGTCAAAATGCAAACCGTGAAAGTTGACTTTGGTTATAACATCAATGTTTGCCCCGGTCACGCCGACCACGCTCCAGCCCGGAAGATCCTTCTGCCCCTTGCACGCTGGAGCGCAGAAGGTGGCAGCGCTGCCGGCGGGGAGTGCGGGGTTCTCAAAACTGCCGTTCCGGATCAGATTTTGTGCGTGGCCGGCGGAAGCCGGGGCAAAGTAGAGCGTTCCCGCAGCCAAAGCGGTGGCGATGATCCCTCGCATTCGTGATCTCCCATAGATTAAATCCCGCTTAACCTTGGCCCGAAACAGCAGTGTGTCAATTTCAATCGGCGACTTCGGTGTGTCCAAATTGGGATCAGCGGTAGGAACTGCGAGGCCCGGCGCGGCGGCCGGCATGTTTCGGCCGTTGCCCCCCAAAGCTGCGTGGAGCTTCCATATTCTCGATCTTGCGAGATCGAGACCGGGGCGCGGCTTCGAGGCTGCCTCGCAAGCCCCGATCTGCTGTTTGCGGCTCGACCCTCGGCACCGGCGGCTGGGCGGGCAGCAAGCCGCCCAGGGCGTCAACGGGAGGAGGGCCTTACCCGAGTTCCAGCATGCGCTCGACCGCTTGTCGCGCGCGTGAGGCGACGGCCTGGTCGATCGTGACTTCGTGGCTCATGGTTTCGAGGCTGCGGCGGATCTTCGGCAGGGTGATCCGCTTCATGTGCGGGCACAAATTGCACGGACGGACAAAATCGAGATCCGGGTATTTCAGGGCGACGTTGTCGCTCATCGAGCATTCGGTCAGCAGCACGACCCGGCTCGGCCGCTCCCGGCCGACAAAATCGGCCATCGCCGCGGTCGAGCCGGCAAAGTCGCATTCGGCGACGACTTCGGGCGGGCATTCCGGGTGGGCCAGCACGACGATGCCGGGATGGTCCTGGCGCAGGCCCCTGATGTCGTCGACCGTAAACCGCTCATGCACCTCGCAATGGCCCTTCCAGGCGATGATCTCGACCTTGGTCTGGGCCGCGGTGTTGCGGGCGAGATACTCGTCGGGCAGCATGATGACCCGCGGCGCCCCCAGCGCCTCGATGATCTTTTTGGCGTTGCCCGAGGTGCAGCAGACATCCGACTCGGCCTTGACCGCGGCCGAAGTGTTGACGTAGCTGACCACCGGCACCCCCGGGTGGCGTTCGCGCATCAGCCTGATGTCGGCCGCGGTGATCGATGCGGCGAGCGAGCAGCCGGCTTCGAGGTCGGGGATCAGTACGGTCTTTTCCGGGTTCAACAATTTCGCCGTCTCGGCCATGAAATGGACGCCGGCCAGGACGATCACGTCGGCGTCGGTGCGCACCGCCTCCCGCGCCAAGGCGAGGCTGTCTCCGACGATGTCGGCCACGGTATTGAAGATGTCGGGCGTCTGGTAGTTGTGCGCCAGGATCACGGCGTTGCGCCGGCGCTTCAATTCGAGAATTGCGCCGATGTCGTCAGCCAGTATCGGCCATTCAAAGGCCGGGATGTGCCGCTCGACCCGGCGGTAGAGTTCGGGAAACGGCAGGGCTGCGGCGGCGGTCGGGACAGCGGCTTCCGGCATTTTGCCTCCTTATGCTCATAGTGAGCATTTATCGGGTCCGGAAAAGCCGGGCAACCGCCCGGCCTTTCGTTATGCTGGATATGAGTATAAGGACGAAGCCGGCGCTGTCAAGATCGCGCCGTCGTCAGAACGTCGCCCTCCGGCCGGCCCGAAGCCGCAGGCCGGGGGCCGGCCGCTCGAGCAGGACCTCGCGGCGAAAGCGCACGAGGCGGGCCGGTCGGCCGCCGGTCTCGGCGCTGATCCCGCCGGTTTCCTCCACCAGTCCCTGCTGCTCGACGAGCCGGCGGAAATTCTGCTTGTGCAGGCGTGCGCCGGACAGGGCTTCGACCGTGCGCTGCAACTGCAACAAGGTGAAGGCGGGCGGCATCAGTTCGAACACGACCGGCCGGTACTTGATCTTGCCGCGCAGCCGGCCGATTGCGGTGGCCAGGATGCGGCGGTGGTCGGCGGCCATCGGGACCCCGAAAACCGGGTGGCCGTCCGCCGCCAACCGGGCGAAATCGCGCTGGCGCTCCTCGATCAGACCGGCCTCGTAGAGCAATTCATAGCGTTCGAGGACCAGTTCCTCGTTGCGCGACGAGCCGAAAGCGAGACCAAGCCGTTCCGTGCGCAGCCGCCCCTCCGCCTCGGTTGCGGCCTGTTGCACCCAGAGGCCGAGCCGCGCCTCCAGCGGCGCCAATGCCGCGGGCTTGCCGGTGCGCCAATCCTCCCACGGAAAATAGCGGTACCAGCTCTGCCAGGCCGCCGCATCGCCGAGCACCGCCTCGCGTGCCAGCGCCAGATAGGCCACCGTCAGCGCGCGGCCCGGGCGGGCGTCGTCGGTCTCGATGCGGTCGCGGTCGCCAAAGGTGTAGAGCTGCTCGACATAGCCGAGCTTCTCGCGGGTCTGACGTTCGACCCAGGCGCGCAACCCGACTTCGAGCGTGCGGTGCTCGACCTCGAGCGGGCCGGACGGCAACGCCTCGGCCGGCTCGCGGCCGATGCGAACGGTCAGCACCCGCGGCTCGTCGACCGTGGCGGCGACGATGACCGCGCTCAGCCTGATCGACAACGACGCGCCGCGGCCGCTCATGCGCGGCATCGCTCGCGCGCTCGATAATGCGTCTCCAGCGACCTCGTTCATGCACCCGGCACGCGTCTCTTCTGCGTCGGACACATCCTAACATAGCCTCGCACTCCGAGGGATGGTCCTCGGCGCCGGTTTCGGCGAGACGGGGCTCTCGGCGTATAACGCGCGATGGCCGGCGGCGGACCGGCGGCTTTTTTCAAAAACCGCCACCGGCCAGGCGTTGGCGCACCGGGCCGTCAGGTCACGCCGTCTCGGTAAAGATTTCGCGCCCGATCAGCATGCGGCGGATCTCCGAAGTGCCGGCGCCGATCTCGTAGAGCTTGGCGTCGCGCAGCAATCTGCCGGCCGGGAAATCGTTGATGTAGCCGTTACCGCCGAGGATCTGCACCGCGTCGAGCGCCAGCGCCGTTGCCTTTTCGCCGGCGTAGAGGATCGCGCCGGCGGCGTCCTTGCGCGTCGTCAGGCCGCGGTCGCAGGCGCGCGCTACGGCGTAGACATAGGATTTGCAGGCGTTCATGCCGGTATACATGTCGGCGACCTTGGCCTGGATCAGCTGGAACTCGCCGATCGGCTGGCCGAACTGCCGACGATCGTGGATGTAGGGGATCACCAGGTCGAGGCAGGCCTGCATGATGCCGAGCGGGCCGGCGGCGAGCACGGCGCGCTCGTAATCGAGCCCGCTCATCAGCACCTGCACGCCGTGATCGACCCGGCCGAGCACGTTTTCCTCGGGCACCTGGCAATCCTCGAACACCAGTTCCGAGGTCGGCGAGCCGCGCATGCCCAGTTTGTCGAGCTTTTGCCCCGGACGAAAGCCGGGAAACCCCTTCTCGATCAGAAACGCGGTGATGCCGCGCGCGCCGGCATCGGGCCGGGTCTTGGCGTAGACCACCAGGGTGTCGGCGACCTGGCCGTTGGTGATCCACAGCTTGGTGCCGTTCAGCACCCAATGGCCGCCGCGCTTGTCGGCCCGCAGCCGCATCGAGACGACATCCGAACCCGCCTCCGGCTCGCTCATCGCCAAGGCGCCGACATGCTCGCCGGAGATCAGCTTCGGCAGATACCGGCGTTTTTGCGCCTCGTCGCCGTTGCGGCGGATCTGGTTGACGCAGAGGTTCGAGTGCGCGCCGTAGGACAGCCCGACCGAGGCCGAGGCGCGGCTGACCTCCTCCATCGCCACGCAATGGGCGAGATAGCCCATGCCGGCGCCGCCGAATTCCTCCTCGACGGTGATCCCGTGCAGACCGAGGGCGCCCATCTCGGGCCACAGCTCGATCGGAAACCGGTCATTGCGGTCGATCTCGGCGGCGAGCGGTGCGATATGCTCCCCGGCAAAGTCGCGCACCGAATCCCGCAGCATGTCGATCTCGGAGCCGAGATCGAAATCGAGCGAGGCAAGCCGGGTATTCTGCATGCGGGCGAGGGTAGGAAGTCGCGGCCCGCCGGGTCAAGCCCGGTCGGGATCAGGCATAATGGCGCAATGCGGTCGCGGGCGCTGAGCGGTAGCGTGCGGGCGGCTTGGTGCGGTCGAGAAGACTCGAACTTCCACGGAGTTTCCCCCACAGCGACCTCAACGCTGCGCGTCTACCAATTCCGCCACGACCGCATGACAGGGGCGGCGTGATTAGCAAATCCGGGCTACCATATCAAGCAGCATGGATGTCGGGGCAGGCGCCGAGACGGGTGGCATCGAGTGGCGTACGAGCGCCGCGGCGGTGCCGTACGAGACGGCGATCGAGGAGATGGAACGGCGGGTCGCCGCAATACGCGCCGGCGCCGCCGCCGAACTCGTCTGGCTGCTCGAACACCCGCCGCTCTACACCGCGGGGACCAGCGCGCGCGACGAGGAGTTGCTCGACCCGCACCGGCTGCCGGTCCACCGCGCCGGCCGCGGCGGCCGCTTCACCTATCACGGCCCCGGCCAGCGGGTCGGCTACGTCATGCTCGATCTCGCCCGCCGCGGCGAAGATGTGCATTGCTACGTCCACCATCTCGAGGAGTGGGTGATCCGGACGCTGGCGCATTTCGCGGTCAAGGGCGAGCGCCGGCCGGGCCGCGTCGGCGTCTGGGTCGCGCACGGCGCCCATGAGGACAAGATCGCCGCGATCGGCGTGCGGGTGCGGCGCTGGGTGACCTATCACGGCATGGCGCTCAACATCGATCCCGACCTCGGCCATTACCGCGGCATCATCCCTTGCGGCAACGCCCCGGAAAAATCCGGGTACGGCGTGACCTCGCTCGCCGCCCTCGGCGTCGCCGCGACCATGGCCGAAATCGACGCGGTGCTGCGACCCGGTTTCGATCAAGTGTTCGGCGAGGGGCTGAAATGCGCGCCCATACGGTCGACAGGTTCTTGATAAACCGACATGTATGTCCGAAATTGAGTAATGAAGCCGGCCGAGCTGTTGCGGCGTTTACGCCGGCTTGCCGCGAGGCGCGGCCTGGATTTCGAGATGTCGGAGGGCAAGAACCATACGAAGGTCGCGCTTGCCGGCCGGCGTTCGGTCGTAGGGCGGCATCCGACGGACCTGAAGACGGGAACGCTGCACGGCATCTTAAAGCAAGTCGGGCTGAAACCCGAGGACATCGAGGAATAACCGGAATGCGCTACGCCTATCCCTACGAGTTGCAGCCTCAGCCCGAGGGCGGTTTTACCGTTACGTTTCCGGACGTCCCGGAGGCGATCACGCAGGGCGATACCGAGCAAGAGGCTGCGGCAATGGCAGAGGATGCGCTGTTGACCGCTCTTTCGTTTTACACCGACCGCTCCGAACCGTTGCCGCATCCATCCTCGGCAAACCGCAGCCCTACCGCTTACGTGCCCCCCCTCGTTGCGGCAAAGCTGGCATTGCATGACGCGATGATCGCCGCCGGGGTCTCGAACCTGGCTTTGGCGCGGCAGCTCGGTACGGATGAAAAAACGGTGCGGCTCCTCCGCGACCCGCTGCGCCAAAGTCGGATCGATAAGGTCGATGCCGCGCTTCGTGTTCTGGGCAAGCGCATGGGCATCGTCATCGAGGCCGCATGAAACAACGCGAAACGCGCCGGCGGCATGCGCCGCCGATTTTTCGGTAAGCGATCCAAAATTCCTATCGATGGTCCCCTTTTCATAGGCAAGGCCGCCCCAGGGGACGAGAAAGGGGCTGGTTTGCGCGCAGCGCCTTGCCGCCCATATCTTCACGCGAATGAGTACGCTGTTCGAGACCCAGGCGCCTCATCCGCTCGCCGACCGGCTGCGGCCGCGGCGGCTCGCCGACATCGTCGGCCAGGACCATCTGATCGGCCCGAACGGCCCGATCGGGCATATGGTGGCGCGCCGGCAATTGTCCTCGATGGTCCTCTGGGGGCCGCCCGGCTGCGGCAAGACGACGATCGCTCGGCTCCTGGCCGAGGGCACCGATCTTCATTTCGAAGCATTATCGGCGGTGTTTTCCGGGGTCGCAGAATTGCGCAAGGTGTTCGACGCGGCAAAAAAGCGGCGCGCGATCGGCCATGGGACTTTGCTCTTCGTCGACGAGATCCACCGCTTCAACCGGGCCCAGCAGGACGCGTTTCTGCCGGTTGTCGAGGACGGCACCGTGGTCCTGGTCGGGGCGACGACCGAAAATCCGTCCTTCGAGCTGATCGGCGCCTTGCTGTCGCGCGCCCAGGTGTTCGTGCTGCGCCGGCTCGGCGACGACGACCTCGAAGCCTTGCTGCGTCGGGCCGAGCAGGCGCTCGGGTGCGACCTGCCGCTGACCGGCGAGGCGCGCGCCGCGCTGCGCGCGATGGCCGACGGCGACGGCCGCTTTCTGTTCAACCTGGTCGAGGAGATCGCCCGCCTGCCGGATCGACGCCGCGCTCGGACCGCAGCAACTGGCCGAACTCGTGCAGCGCCGCGCGCCGCTTTACGACAAGGCCCAGGAAGGCCACTACAATCTGATCAGCGCGTTGCACAAATCGCTGCGCGGCTCCGATACCGATGCGGCGCTCTATTGGCTGGCGCGGATGCTGGCCGGCGGCGAAGACCCGATCTACATCCTGCGGCGGCTGACCCGGGCGGCGGTCGAGGATATCGGCCTCGCCGACCCGCAGGCGGTGGCCCAGGCGCTCGCCGCCTGGGACGCCTATGATCGGCTGGGTTCGCCCGAGGGCGAGCTGGCGATCGCCCAATGCGTGATCTACCTGGCGACCGCGCCGAAATCGAATGCCGTCTACACCGCCTTTGGCGAAGCCGGCCGGATGGCCCGCGACACCGGCTCGCTGATGCCGCCGATGCACATCCTGAATGCGCCGACGCGGTTGATGCGCAACCTCGGCTACGGCAAGGGCTATGTCTACGACCACGCGACCGAAGAGGGTTTTTCGGGCCAGAACTACTTTCCCGACGGGACCGCGCGGCGTATCTTCTACCGGCCAAGCGAGCGCGGCTTCGAGCGCGAGGTCAAAAAGCGGCTCGACTACTGGGACGCGCTTCGCCGGCGCAACGCCGCGGCGCCGCCATGACGAATTCGGTCGAGACGATCACGATCGGCGAAGCGGACGGGCCGTTGCGGCTCGACCGCTGGTTCAAACGCCATTATCCGGCGCTGGCTCACGGCCGGCTCGAAAAACTGCTGCGCACCGGGCAGATCAGGGTCGACGGCAAGCGGGCGCGCGCCGGAGACCGGCTCGCCGCCGGCCAGGAAATCCGCCTGCCGCAATTGATCGACGCCGCGCGGACGCAGCCGCCCGCGAGGGTCAGCCCCGAGGACGAGGCCGAGCTGCAGCGGCTGGTTCTGCATCGCGACGAGGCGATGATCGTGCTCGACAAGCCGCCTGGTCTCGCCGTACAGGGCGGGACCCGGACCGAGCGGCATCTCGACGGGATGCTCGACGGGCTGCGCTTCGGCCATGCCGAGCGGCCGCGTCTGGTTCACCGGCTCGACAAGGAGACGAGCGGAGTGCTGGTCCTCGCCCGCACCGCTGCGGCCGCGGCATTTCTGACCCGCGCCTTCCGCGAAAAGACGACGCGCAAATTGTACTGGGCGATCGTCGTCGGGCTGCCGAAACCGGCGCGGGGGCGGATCAACCTGGCCCTGGCCAAGCGCGGCGGCGCCGGCGGCGAACGCGTCCGCGCCGACCCGGAGGAAGGCCGGCACGCCGTCACCGATTATCGCCTCGTCGACAGCGCCGGCGGGCGGGCCAGCTGGCTCGCCCTGCTGCCGGTCACCGGTCGCACCCATCAGCTGCGCGCGCATTGCGCCGCGATCGGCGTACCGATCCTCGGCGACGCCAAATACGGCGGCGACGCGCCGCATCTCGCCGCCGTGCCGGCCTCGCGCCGGCTGCATCTTCACGCCCGGGCGCTGACGATCCCCAATCCGCAGGGCGGCACCCTGCGGATCGCGGCGCCGCTTCCCGCTCATATGCGGCAGACCTGGGAGTTCTTCGGCTTTGCCGACGATGCCGAGGAGGCGTTTGCCGACATCGACCAGCCGAGATGAAGCGCTTCTACCGGCGAGCCGATGTCGTATCCGTACCGTCCGGTCATGGCGTCGCCCTCGACGGCAGGCCGGTAAAGACGCCGGGGAAATGCGATCTGACGGTGCCGAGCGCGGCCCTGGCGGCGGCGCTCGCGGCCGAATGGGAGGCGCAGCAGGGCGAGATCCGTCCCGCAACGATGCCGTTGACCCGCCTCGCCGGCGCTACGATCGATCGCGACCCGACGATGCGCGCCGCGGTCGTGCGGCAGATCGCCGATTACGCCGGGACCGATCTCGTCTGCTATCGCGCCGCCCATCCGCCGGCGCTGGCGGCGCGTCAGCAGGCGGTGTGGCAGCCGCTCGTCGACTGGGCGGTGCAGCACTACGACGCACGGCTCGAAGTCACGAGCGGAGTGATGCCCGTCGGCCAACCGCCGGCCGGCGTACAGGCGCTGGAGGCGGCGGTCGCCGGGCAGGACGACTATGCCCTGACCGTCTTGCACGCCGCCACCGCCGCCTGCGGCTCGCTGGTCATCGGCTTGGCCTTGATCGAGGGTCGTCTCGACGCGACCGCAGCCTTCGCCGCCTCGCAGCTCGACGAAGAGTTTCAGATCGAGGCCTGGGGCGAGGACACCGAGCAGGTCGAGCGCCGCCGGGGGCTGGCCGCGGAGATCGATATGGCGGCACGGTTTCTGGAGCTGCTGCGCACCTGATCGGGGCGTCGCGCCAGTTGGCGAGCGGCTTTTTTGGCGCGCCGTTTTGACGGATATTGGACGATATTGGTGCAGCGCCGAAGATCGCACTGCTGCGGTTCCTGCGGGTCGATCCGGCTTGTACCGGATAACGCTTGGCTCTAAACATCCCGCTGGTAAGCGGCAATCGGCTGCACGCTGGGGAGGGTAGCGATGGTTCGGATCGGTCGGCGCAGGCTTTTGAAACTATCCGGCGCCGGCGCCATCGCCGCCGGCAGCGGCGGCCTCGCCGGCATCCTCGCCTCGGGGCGGGCGCCCGCCTATGCCCAGGGAACCACCATCCACTGGGTACGCTGGTCGGATTTCGTTCCCGCTTCCGACAAGGTCCTGCGGAGCAGTATCGTGCCGGCGGGCGAGAAGGCGCTCGGCATCAAGATCCAGTTCGAGACCATCAACGGCAACGACATCCAGGCTCGCGTCACCTCGTCGATCCAGTCGGGCAGCGGCGCCGACATCATCATGGCGCTCAACAACTGGCCGCAACTCTACGCCACCAGCCTCGCCGACGTCAGCGACGTCACCGAGGAGATCGGCAACGCGCAGGGCGGCTATTACGACATGTGCAAGGCCGTCGGCATCTATCAGGGAAAATGGATCGGGGTGCCCTGGGCGATCGGCGGCGGGCTCGTCGTCTACCGCAAATCCTGGCTCGCCGACATCGGCTATGAAAAGTTCCCGGTGACCTGGGACGATTGGCGCGACGCCGGCAAGAAATGGAAGGCCGCCGGCCATCCGATCGGGCAGACGCTGGGCCATACCTTCGGCGACGCGCCCGGCTTCTGGTACCCCTATCTGTGGTCGTGGGGCGGCAAGGAGGTCGAGGCCGACGGCAAGACCGTCGCATTGAACAGCAAGGAGACCGTCGAGTTGGTCAAGTTCGCGGTCCCGTTCTGGAACGATTGCTTCGATCCGGGCGGATTGGCCTGGGACGATTCGAGCAACAACCGCGCCTTTCTCGCCGGCACCATCGCCGCCACCAACAACGGCGCCTCGATCTACCTCGAAGCCAAAAAGAAGCCCAACACCTATCTGACCGACAAGGGCACGCCGATGAAGGACGACATCTCGCACGCCCCGCTCGGCGCCGGCGCCGCCGGGCATTTCGCACTTCCCGGCCCGTTCATTCACATGCTGATGGGTTATTCGAAGAACCAGAAGGCGGCCAAGGATTTCCTGCGTTGGGTCAATTCGAAGCCGGTGTTCGAGGAATGGTTCACCTCGCAGCAGGGCTATACCGACGGCGCTACGAAGTACTGGGAAAAGGACCCGGTATGGGACGTCGATCCGGTGCTGAAACCGTTCAGGGACCTGCCGAACAGCGGACGCCTGATGGGCTATGCCGGGCCGCCGAGCCAGAAGGCCGCCGAGGCCCAGACCAAGTACATCATCGTCGACATGTACGCCAAGGCGGTCCAGGGCATGAAGCCCGAGGACGCGGTCAAATGGGCGCATGACGAATTGGTGAAGGTCTATTCGTGACCTCAGTCTCGCCCGGCTTGGAGACCCAGAAATGACTTTCACCACCGTCGCCGCTCCGAGGGCCTATGTCGGGTCGCCGAGACGTGGGCCGATCACCCGGCTGCTCGAAGACGAGCGCTGGCTGGCAACGCTGCTGCTGTTGCCGACGGTGGCGCTGCTCGGCCTGTTTATCGCTTACCCGTTCGTCAAAGGCGTGATGCTGTCGGTGACCGACGCCAGGGTCGGGGTCCCCGGCAATTTCGTCGGATTGCAGAATTTTGTAAACGTCTGGCAGGACGGCATCTTTCGTGTCGCGGTGTGGAACACCTGCGTCTACACGTTTGTCGCAACCGTGTTCAAGCTCGCGCTGGGCCTGTGGCTGGCGGTGCTGCTCAACCGCCACTTCAGGGGCAAGGCGCTTACCCGCGCCTTTATCCTGCTGCCCTTCATCATTCCGACCGTGCTGTCGACCCTGGCCTGGAAATGGATGTTCGATCCGACCTTCAGCGTGATCAACTGGGGGCTGTTCCGGCTCGGCCTGATCCACGCGCGGATCAATTGGCTGGGCGATCCGAATTTGGCGCTGATCTCGGTGATCATCGTCAACATCTGGCGCGGGCTGCCGTTCTACGCGATCACCCTGCTCGCCGGGCTGCAGACGATCAGCCCGGAATTGCACGAGGCCGCGGCGATCGACGGCGCGCGCGCGTGGCAGCGATTCCGTCATGTGACTTGGCCGCTGTTGCTGCCGGTGACCCTGGTGGTAACGCTGTTCTCGGTGATCCAGACCTTCGCCGACTTTCAGCTCGTTTACGTCTTGACCGGCGGCGGGCCGGCCAACGCCACCCAGCTCTTCGCCACCTACGCCTACCAGATCGGGATCGGCACCGGGCTGTTGAGCCAGGGGGCCACAATTTCGCTCGCCGTCTTCCCGGTGCTGCTGCTGGTCGTCGTCTTCCAGCTCTTCTACATCCGCAGGGCGGAGGTCCATTGAGCCATGATCGAGGGCGCGGTTTGGCGACGGTGGGTTTTCTTTTACGCTCCGCTGACCAGCTTTATCGTGCTGTTGCTGTTCCCGTTCTACTGGATGGTGATCACCACCATCCGGCCGGATGGCGAGCTTTACCGCCCGTGGAACTCGGTCAATTACAATCCGTTTTGGACGTGGCATCCGACCCTCGATCACATCAGGGATCTGCTGACGCAGACCTTGTTCGTCACCTGGATGCTGAACACGATGATCATCGCGTTGTCGGCAACCGCGATCTCGCTGTTCTGCGGGTTGTTGGCGGGATATGCGCTGTCGCGCTTGCGGTTCCCATTTGCCGGGAGCCTCGGGACCGCAATCTTTATCACCTACCTGGTGCCGCAAACCCTGCTGTTCATTCCGCTCGCCGACATCATCCGCAACTTCCGCCTCGGCGACTCGCCCTGGGCTTTGATCCTGACTTATCCGACCTTTCTGATCCCGTTCTGCACCTGGCTGATGATGGGCTATTTCAAGTCCATCCCCAAGGAACTGGAGGAATGCGCCCGCATCGACGGCGCGACCCGCTGGAAGGCGATGGTGTACATCATCTTTCCGATCGCCGTCCCGGGGATCCTATCGGCCGGCATCTTCGCCTTCACCTTGTCGTGGAACGAGTTTCTCTACGCCCTCGTCTTTCTTTCCTCGCCCGGAGAAAAGACGGTGCCGGTCGGGGTGACCTCGGAGCTGATCCGCGGCGACGTGTTTTATTGGGGTGAGCTGATGGCCGGGGCATTGCTCGGCTCGATCCCGGTCGCCTTTGTCTACTCCTTTTTCGTCGAGCACTACGTCGCCAGCGTGACCGGCTCGGTCAAGGGATAGCGAGGTCTCTGACAATTGAGCCGCCGCATCGAGTGGTCATTGCGAGCAGAGCGAAGCAATCTCGGGCCGGAGCGCCCGTTGGATCGAGATTGCTTCGTCGCGCGAAGCGCTCCTCGCAATGACATCTGCTGTTTTCGAGGAAAACTGCGGCAAATACCAACACCGGGATCGAATTTCTAAAGAGAGAGCGATGGCCGAGGTAGTCCTCCAGAATCTCAACAAGAATTTTGACGAAGTCTACGCCGTCAAAGACGTCAATTTGTCGATCCGCGACAAGGAGTTCATGGTGCTGGTCGGTCCGTCCGGCTGCGGCAAGACGACGACGCTGCGCATGGTGGCCGGGCTCGAATCGATCTCGTCGGGCCGCATCCTGATCGACGACAAGGTCATCAACGAATTGCCGCCGATGGATCGCGACATCGCGATGGTGTTCCAGAACTATGCGCTCTACCCGCATATGAGCGTCTACGACAACATGGCCTTTGGCCTCAAGATGCGGAAATTCGACCGTGCCGACATCGCCCAGCGGGTGCAGGAGGCGGCCGAGATCCTCGGCATGCAGGATCTGCTGAAACGCAAACCGCGACAGTTGTCGGGCGGTCAGCGCCAGCGCGTCGCTCTCGGCCGCGCGATCGTGCGGCACCCCCAGGTCTTCTTGTTCGATGAGCCGTTGTCGAACCTCGACGCCAAATTGCGCGTGCAGATGCGCGTCGAACTCAAAAAATTGCACGATCGGCTCGGCACCACCGCGATCTATGTGACCCACGACCAGGTCGAGGCGATGACCCTGGGCGACCGCGTCGTCGTCATGCGCGATGGCCTGGTGCAGCAGGTCGGCGAGCCGCTCGAACTCTATAACGAGCCGGCCAACCGCTTTGTCGCCGGATTTCTCGGTTCGCCTTCGATGAATTTCGCCACCGTCATGGTGCATCAAACCGATGGGGCAATGTGGGCCGAGGATGACGGCATCCGCATCAAGGTGCCGGGCCAGACCGCCGGGCGCCTCGGCCGCTATGCCGGGCAGCAGGTCACGCTCGGGATCCGGCCCGAAGACCTGCATCTCGCCTCCGAGGCCGACCCGGCCGAACTGGGGTTCGACGCCGCGGTCGAGGTCATCGAGAAACTCGGCTCGGAAATCCTGCTCGACGTGGCCGTGGGGCCCCACATGATGGTGGCCGCGGTCGAACCGAGTGTGCGGGTCAATGTCCGCGACCGCCTGCGGCTGGCGCTGAACCCGGACCGATTGCACTTTTTCGACGCCACGTCGGAAGCGGTCATTTAACGGAAATTGTCGGGGGGAGGTCATGGGAGGGATCAATCGGCGGCGATTGCTGAAGCTGTCGGGCGCGGGGATGGCGGCAGCCGGCAGCGGCGGGCTCACGGCGATCTTTGCCGCGCGCCAGGCGCCGGCCTATGCCCAGGGAACGACGCTGCACTGGCTCAAATTCGTCGATTTCGTGCCGGTCTCGGACAAGCTGCTGCGCGGCAGGATCAGCGAGGAATGCCAGAAGGCTCTCGGCATCAGGCTAGAGATCGAAACCATCAACGGCGACGGCGTTCAGGCGCGCATCTCCTCGGCCATCCAGTCGCGGACCGGCCCCGATATCCTGATGGCGGCCAACAACTGGGCGCAGCTTTATGCCGACAGCGCCACCGACGTCAGCGACATCGCCGAGGAATTCGGCAACGCGCAAGGCGGCTTTTACGAGACCTCGCGCGCCGTCGCCAATGACGGCAAGAAGTGGATCGCGGTCCCGTTCACGATCATCGGCGCGATGCCGGTCAACCGCACCTCATGGTTCAAGGATGTGGGTTCCGGCCCCGACAAGTTTCCGCAGACCTGGGAAGAATACCGGGCGGTGGGCAAGCTGCTCAAAGCCAAAGACCGGTCCTATGGACAGACCCTGGCGCATGCCTTTGGCGACGGGCCGGCCTTCTGGTATCCATACCTATGGTCGTGGGGCGGCAAGGAGGTCGCCGCCGACGGGAAAACCGTGGCGCTGAACAGCAAGGAAACCATCGAATCGGTCAAATTCGCGGTGCCGTTCTGGAAGGAGTGCTACGATGCGGGCGGCCTTTCCTGGGACGACGCCGGCAACAACCGCGCCTTTCTGGCCAACACCATAAGCTCTACCAACAACGGCGCTTCGATCTATCTGCTGGCCAGGAGCAAGCCCGACACCTATGTGAGCGAGACGGGCGCGCCGCTCTACAAAGACATGTTCCACGCGCCGCTGCCGAAAGGCCCCGGCGGGAAGTTCAGCTACCACGTGCCGTTCTCGAACATCGTCCCGGCCTATACGGCCAATCAAAAAGCGGCGAAGGATTTTCTGCGCTGGTTCCAGTCCAAGCCGATTTTCGCGCAATGGTTCGCCTCGCAGCAGGGCTTCTCGGTCGGCAGCACAAAGGTCTGGGAACAGGACCCGTTGTGGAAAATCGACCCGGTCATGGCGCCGTTTCGCACCGCAGCGGAAAGCGGCCGCTATGCCGGCTACGCGGGACCCGCCGGGCGGGCGGCGGCCGAGGCCATTTCCAAATTCATCATCGTCGACATGTACACCAAGGCCGTTCAGGGCATGAAGCCCGAGGATTCGGTCAAATGGGCGCATGACGAATTGCTGAAAATCTACACCTGAGGCCGGGACCGCGATTGCCGTCTCCGCTGGCGCGCGAAGGAGAACCACATGCTGGACATCATCGTTTCGGGCGGTGTTGCGGTCCTGCCTTCGGGGCCCGAGCCGGCGGATATCGGCGTTGCGGACGGCAAGATCGCCGCGATCGGGGCGCCGGGCAGCCTTGCTGCGATCGGCGCCGGTCGGGTCGTCGACGCCGCCGGGCAGATCGTCATTCCGGGCGGCATCGACCCGCATGTCCATTGCCGCTGGCCGATCGTCGTCCCGGGAACCACCCAGCATCAGTTGACCGACGGGCCGGCCCGCGTCAGCCAGGCCGCGCTCTCTGGCGGCACCACGACGATCATCGATTTCGCGTTGGTCGGCGAGGGCGATGCGGTGCAGCAGGCGATCGAGCGGCGCCAGCAGGAATGGGCCGGCGACTGCCACTGCGACTATGCGTTTCACACGATGGTGCAGGGCAAGATCGCGCCCGAGCTGTTGCCGCAATTGGCCGAGGCGGTCGCCGCCGGTCACCCCAGCGTCAAAATGTTCACCACCGACATCACCCCCAGCCGCAAGGGCCGCATGGTCGATTTCGGCGGCATCTGGGAGGTGCTGAAGACGCTGGCCAAGGCCGGCGGCATCGCCGCGATCCATGCCGAGGACAACGACCTCGTCATGCATATGTACGAAAAGCTGTTCCGCGAGGACCGCACCGGCTTTGAAAACATGGCCGAGGTGCATACCACGCTGTCCGAGGATCTCGCCTTCAATCGGGTGATCCGGCTCGCCGCCAATGTCGAGGGGGCGGCGCTCTATATGATGCACACTTCGGCGGCTACCGGGGTGCGGGCGATCGCAGCGGCCCGCGCCGACGGCGTGCCGATTTACGGCGAAACGCTGCACCAGTATCTGCTTTACACGGCCGAGGATTATCAGCGCCCGAACGGCCAAATCTACCACACCTACCCGTCGCTCAAATTCCGCGACGACCAGGAGGCCCTGTGGGCGGCGACCGACCGCGGCGCGATCCAAACCGTCGCCACCGACGAGATCTGCTGCCCGCTTCGGATCAAATTGCAGGGACGGCGGATCGACGACACCACCGGCGGCAATGCCGGGGTCGAGCCGCGGCTGTCGCTGATCTATACCGAGACGGTCGAAAAGCGCGGCCGCAGCCTGGCGGATTTCGTCGGCCTCGTTTCGGCCAATGCCGCCAGGATAATGGGGCTCTATCCAAGAAAGGGCGCGCTGGCGGTCGGGTCGGACGCCGACATCGTGCTGCTCGATCCGCGCCGGCGCCACATCGTGCATGCCGCCGACATGCACGAGGCCGATTACAGCCCGTGGGAAGGCCGCGATCTCGCCGCCTGGCCGTCGATGACGATGTTGCGCGGCAAGATCGTCGTCGATGGCGGCGCCTTTTCCGGCGACCTCAAAGACGGCCAATTCCTCCCCCGCAAGGTGCCCGACGAGGTGCGGAGCCGACCGGCGGTGTAGCGGGGCGAGGCTTGACACCCCCCGACAGGCATTATAAATACATATTGAGTATGTAGAAGGATTTGGCGCCTATGAACGCCCGCACTCCGAACTGGAAGCTCTTCTCCGCGGATCTCGCTCAGCCGAGACGCGAGACACACAGCACGCATTTGACGCGCGAGCAGGCTCGTTGGTCTGCGTGTCATTCTGATTGGAGAGAGCCGGCTCTGCGAATAGAAGGTCCGAACGGGGAACTGATTTCGAAAGAGGAAATTGAGCGACTGTGTAGAAACCGTCCTCGCTGACTAGGCTGGGCTTGGACGTCTCCACACGGTCTGGCCAATCTGGAATCCATAAGCTCGGCTCTTGCTTTGAGCTCTCGAAATGCGCCTTCTCGTTTTTGTGACAGGCCTCTTGCTTGTAAGCATTCCGCCCGCGTATGGCGAACAGACGACACCGTGGATGGACGGCCAGGGATTATTGAACGATTCACAAGCCCAATGGACTCAGCTCGCTTTAGTACGTGCACCGATTACAGTGAGGGTATCAAAGACATTTTAAACTCTCTTCGAGAGAACGGGAGGAACGTTGGTGTATATCTGTGCCCACCTCCGGGAATCACGCTTGGCCAGTTGACGGCCGTGATAACGAAATTTTTGCAGGACAATCCGCAAAAACTTCACTTGGGCGCTGACCTTCTCGTGTACGAGGCGCTGGTATGGGCATTCCCTTGTAGTTGATTGTGATGTGATTTCAAAAGATTGCTTCAAACGTTCCGACTGCAGCTGACGGGTGCCCATCTTTCGGGCCGCCGAACTGCACGAGGCCGACTACACCCGCGGTAAGGCCGCGGCCTCGCCGCTTGGCCCTCGCTCACGATGCTGCGCGGCAAGATCGTCGTCGAGGGCGGCTCCTTCTCCGGCGACCTCAAAGACGGCCAATTCCTGCCGCGCAAAGCGCCTGACGAAGTGCGCACCCGCCCCGCGGTGTGAGTGGCGGCGCGAGTTCGCGCGCAGAAAGGGAGCGGCGGAAAGGCCCGAAGATGCGTGTTACCGACATCGATCGCGCGCCGTTGTTGACCGGCCCGTGATGCCCTATTTCTGAAGGATGGACGGGCAGATCCACGTTGATCCCGCAGTCGGCGCGCGGCCCTCGCCCGCTTTCATGGGCTTCTTCGCGGCGCTCGCGAATATCAGAGCGACCGGCGACGCGCGGCGGGCGGAAGCGGAGTTCACTCTTGCGGAGGGTGAAGCAGCGATAAATCGTGGGATCGAGGCGATTGCCCGGATGGTAGCCAACGATTGCGCGGCAGCGGAGACCGGCGGCCAACTCGATTGGGATTATCGCATCGAGAGGCTGGAGTTTTACGAAGCCGAAGCGGGCGCGACGCAGCACGGATGCGCCGGCTGATCGACCGGATCTTGGCCGGCGCGCATGACGCCGATCCGGCGATAGGCCGCCGAGCGCGGGTGCTGGCGCGGCGCCAGGAAGATGCGGTCCTGCGGTTTGTCGAAGCATCGCGGGATGCGCGATGGCAGATGATGGCGCTGCGAGCGCATTTCGACGCTGATCCCCGCATCGGGCCGATTTTCGATAATCCGGCGGAGATGCGCCGTTACCTTGCCGCGTCTTGACCCGGATTCGTATTGCCGACAGTTACCGGAAGGCCGAACGCCGAATCCCACGACGGGTCCGCCTTCAGGCAGGCAAGGCGTGGTCGACCTTCATGGAAGCTCCGGGCCGACCGGGCTTGAATTTCGAACGGTTGCCGGATTGGGATAACACCTACAGCATTCGCGTCACCAGGAGCTATCGCATCCTGCTGAAGCGCGAGGCAGGCGAGTTCTTCACTGCGGTCGATACGGCACCCATCAGATCTATCGCCGTTGACACCGTGCGAGGCCGGGCGGATCTGGGGCATACACACGCGTCGCTGCTGCCCGAAAGACGGCCGAATATGCAATGCGCTATCCTGCGGCGGCCGGCCGGGCTATTTTCGCGGTATCCGTCGAAGGTGAAGCAGCAACGCACCCTGCACCCGTGATCCGCGTCATCCGCCATCCCGGCCCGGGATCGAGCCATCCACGCCGGTCGGTCCTGGCGATCGGCAATTTCGACGGCGTGCATCGCGGCCATGCATTGCTGATCGCGCATGCGCGCGCGCTGGCCCAGGCGCGCGACCGAGCCTCCGCCGTACTGACCTTCGAGCCGCACCCGCGCAATGTGTTCTTTCCGGCGACCGAGGCGTTCCGGCTGACGCCGTTCCGGGTCAAGGAGCGCGAAATGGCGCGGCTCGGCGTCGATCTGCTGTTTGTTCAGCATTTCGACCTCGCCTTTGCCGCCAAGAGCGCAGAGGATTTCATCGCCGAAATAATCGTCGGTGCGATCGGCGCCGAGCACGTCGTCGTCGGTTGGGACTGCACTTTCGGCAAGGGCCGCCGGGGAACGCCCGATGTTTTGCGCGCCGCCGGCGCACGCTGCGGATTTGGCGTCACCGTGCTCGACCCGATCCGCAGGCCGGACCAGACGGTCTATTCCGCAACCCAGATCCGCGAATTGCTGAAAACCGGCAAGCCGCGCGAGGCGGCGGCATTGCTCGGCCGTTTCTGGGAGATCGACGGCCGGGTCGCGACCGGCGACCGGCGCGGCCGGACGATCGGCTTTCCGACCGCAAATCTCGGCCTCGGCGACTATCTGCACCCCGCTTTCGGGGTCTATGCGGTGCGCGTGTCGGGTGACGGCCCCGATGACCCGCTCGGCGGCCGCACCGTCGACGGCGTCGCCAATCTCGGGCTGCGGCCGACCGTCGGCACGCCCGGACCGCGGCTCGAAGCGCACCTGTTCGACATCGACCTGGACCTCTACGGGCGGCACCTGCGGGTGGCGCTGATCGATTTTCTCCGGCCCGAGCAGAAATTCAGCGGGATCGACGCGCTGAAGGCGCAGATCGCCGCAGACGCTGCCGCAGCGCGCGTGATTCTCGCCGATACGCCGTTTGCTCCTTAGCCGGCCCGGTGCCATAACCAAGCCGCCGGCGAATTACCGACCCGAGATTTTCGACCGATCCCCGAAGCCGGGGCAGCGGGCTGCGACAGGTCCCGGCTGCGTTGACGGCCCGCGCCTGCTTGCCCATATTTTCGGTCCCTTCCGGAAAGCGCTGTGTCGATGCCGACGGATTATCGTCCGACTGTCTTCCTGCCCAAGACCGACTTCCCGATGCGCGGCGATCTGCCGAAGCGCGAGCCGCTGCTGCTCGCCCGCTGGGAAAGGATCGGGCTCTATCGGCGATTGCGCGAAACATCGCAGGGGCGCGAGAAATTCGTCCTGCATGACGGGCCGCCTTACGCCAACGGCGACATCCATCTCGGCCATGCGCTGAACAAGATCCTGAAGGATGTGGTCAACCGCTCGCAGCAGATGCTGCGGCAAGGACGCGCCTTATGTGCCCGGCTGGGACTGCCACGGCCTGCCGATCGAGTGGATCGTCGAGGAGAAGTACCGCGCCCGGAAGCCAATCGAAGGACAGCGTGCCGCTGGCGCAGTTCCGCAAGGAATGCCGCGACTTCGCGGCGCATTGGGTCGAGGTGCAGAAGACGCAGTTCCAGCGGCTCGGCGTCGTCGGCGACTGGGACAACCCGTACCTGACGATGAGCTTCGAGGCCGAGGCGCAGATCGTTCGCGAGATCGGCAGGTTCCTCGTCAATGGCGGCCTCTACAAGGGTGCAAAGCCGGTGCTGTGGTCGATCGTCGAGCAGACCGCGCTGGCCGAGGCCGAGGTCGAATATCACGACCACCGATCGAACACGGTGTGGGTGCGCTTTCCTATCGCGCGGCCGAGCCAGCCGGCGCTGGCGGGCGCTGCGGCGGTGATCTGGACGACGACGCCGTGGACACTGCCCGGCAACCGCGCGATCGCCTTCAGCGCCGGCCTCGAATACGCGGTTGTCCGGTCGACGACGGTCTCAGGCGATGAGTCCCGGTCGCTGCCGCCGGGCGAGCCGGCGGACATGTCCGCCTCGGCGAATCGCTGCTGGTCGCGCGGCCGCTGCTGGACGAGTTCGCCAAGTCGGCCGGGATCGTGCAATACGATACGGTCGCATCATTGCTCGGGGCCGCGCTCGCCGGCACGGTCGCGCGCCACCCGCTCGACGGCCGGGGTTACGATTTCGATGTGCCGCTGTTGGCCGCCGATTTCGTCGTCGCCGACCAGGGGCACCGGCCTCGTGCACATCGCGCCCGGCCACGGCGCCGACGACTGGGAGCTCGGCCAGGCGAACGGGCTGCCGGTGCCCGACACGGTCGGGCCCGACGGGGTCTACCTGCCGCAGGTGCCGCTGTTCGCCGGCCATGCGGTCTACCGCGCCGACGGCAAGCCGGGCGACGCCGACCGGGTCGTCATCGCCGCGGTCGAGGCGGCCGGAGGCCTCCTGGCGCGCGGCACGCTCGTCCACTCCTACCCGCATTCCTGGCGCTCGAAAGCGCCGCTGATCTTCCGCAACACGCCGCAATGGTTCATCAGCATGGCGGCGAACGGGCTGCGCGAGAAGGCGCTGAAGGCGATCGACGAGACCCGCTGGATCCCGCCGCAGGGCAGGAACCGCATCCATGCGATGGTCGAGGGCCGGCCGGATTGGTGCGTCTCGCGGCAGCGCGCCTGGGGCGTGCCGATCCCGGTGTTCGTCAACAAAAAGACCGGCGAGCCGCTGCGCGACGCCGCGGTCGTCGAGCGGGTGGCGCAGGCGGTCGAGCGCGACGGCGCCGACGCCTGGTACGCCACCGACGCGGCGGTCTTTCTCGGCAACGCCTACGACGCCGCAGAGTGGGACAAGGTCACCGACATCATCGAGGTGTGGTTCGATTCGGGCTCGACCCACGCCTTCGTGTTGGAGCGGCGGCCCGAGCTGAAATGGCCGGCCTCGCTCTATCTCGAAGGCTCGGACCAGCATCGCGGCTGGTTTCATTCCTCGCTGCTCGAAGCCTGCGGCACGCGCGGCCGGGCGCCCTACGAGGCGGTGCTGACGCATGGCTTCATCCTCGACGAGACCGGGCGCAAGCAGTCGAAATCGTTGGGCAACGTCATCGCGCCCGACGACGTGATGAAACAGAGCGGCGCCGATATCCTGCGGCTGTGGGTCGTCGCCTCGGATTACACCGAGGATCTGAGCCTCGGCCCGGAGATCCTGAAGCACCTCGGCGACGCCTATCGCCGGCTGCGCAACACGCTTGCGCTACCTGTTGGGCGCGCTCGACGGGTTCGCTCCGCCGGAGGCGGTGCCGCTGGACCCACGGAATTTGCCGGAGCTGGAACGCTGGATTTTGCACCGGCTGGCGGAACTCGACGCACTCGTCCGCAAATCCGTCGAAAACTTCGATTTTCATGGTATGTTCACGGCGCTGCATAATTTTTGCGCCGTTGACCTGTCGGCGTTTTATTTCGACATCCGCAAGGACCGGCTCTATTGCGACGCCCGCGGCGACAGCCGGCGCCGAGCGGTGCGCACCGTGCTCGATCGCTGCTTCGACTGTCTGGTCCGCTGGCTGGCGCCGATCCTGTGTTTTACCGCCGAAGAGGCGTGGCTGGCGCGGCACGGCGATGTGCCCGAGCGGAGCGTCCATCTCGAATTGTTTCCGGCGGTGCCGGATACCTGGCACGACGCGGCCTTGGCGGCGCGCTGGGAGCGGCGGCGCGAGCTGCGCCGCGTAGCCACCGGGGCGCTCGAGTTGGAGCGGGCGGCGAAGCGCATCGGCTCAAGCCTTCAGGCGGCGATCGAGGTATGGGTGCCGGCGGTTCTCGCCGCTGAATTGGCGGGGGTCGATCTGGCCGAATTGTGCATCACCTCTACGGCTGCTTTGACGGTCGGCGAGCCGCCCGACGGATGCGTTCACCCTCGCCGACGTCCCGGGGATCGGTCGGTCGGGTCCGGGTGAGCGCGGCGGGGGGCGAGCGCTGCGAGCGGTGCTGGCGGGTGCTGCCCGAGGTCGGGCAGATGCCCGGACATGCCGATCTCTGTCGTCGATGCGCCGAAGTCATCGACGGCGTCGACGGGCGGGCGGTGGCGAGCGCCGAGTGATGCTCGGGCGAGGGCTGGCGGTTGCCGGCGTGGTCTTTGTCCTCGATCAGATCGTCAAGGCGGCGATCCTGCTTTATTTCAGCGGGTACGGGTTTGTCGGCGGCGAAAGGGTGACGCCGTTTTTCAACCTGGTCCTGACCTACAATCGCGGTATGAGCTTCGGTCTGTTCAACTCGGGCGGTGGTGGGCTCAATGCATTGCTGTTCTCGTGCGTCGCCGGTGCGATCGTCATCGGCCTGATCTGGTGGCTGGGCCGCGTTTCGAGGCCGATTCTCGCCCTTGCGATCGGGCTGATCATCGGCGGCGCGCTCGGCAATGTCGCCGACCGGCTGCGCCTTGGCGCGGTCGTCGATTTTCTCGATTTTCATGTCGGGATCATGGCATTGGCCGGCGTTCAACCTCGCCGACAGCGCGATCTGCGTCGGCGTCGCAGCATTGCTGCTCGACGGCTTGCTTCTGCACAGGGAAGCCCATTAAATGGCCCCGGGGAGGGCTCTGTGATGTCTGGACACCACCGGGTTCGCGGTGCGGGCCGCGGTCATCTCGCATTGACCATCGCCTGTATCGCCGGTTCCGTGGCGGTTTCGGGTTGCAGCGGTTGGAAGCAATCGCTGGGGCTGGAACCGAGCATGCCTGACGAGTTCGCGGTCGAATCGCGCGCGCCGCTGACGATCCCGCCCGATTTCGATTTGCGACCGCCCGAGCCCGGCGCGCCGCGGCCGCAGGAGAAGAGCATGGCCAAGGAGGCCGAGCAGGTGATCGACCAGGCGGGCCCTGGCGAACCCGGCAAACAGGCTTCGACGACGGGTCTGCACCGCGCGGCCGAAGGATTGCCCGATATCGGCACAAACGCGCAGTCGCCCGACCCGAATGCGATGGTCGCCGATCAAAGCCTGTCCAGCAAGCTGCTGGGCGCCGGCGACACCGGCCCCGCCGGCGCCACCGTGCAAAAGCGCGAAACGACGCCGCTCAGCGGGGTCTATTGAGAGATGACGATCTTCGATCTCGCCGGCCGGGTCGCCTTCGTCACCGGCGGCAATGGCGGGATCGGGCTCGGCATCGCCCGCGGGCTCGCCGCCGCGGGGGCGGCGATCGTCATCGCCGCGCGCGATCGGGTCAAGGCAGAAGCGGCGGTGGCGTCCCTGGCCGCATCCGGCGCAAAAGCCGCGTTTGTCGCGCTCGATGTCGCTGACGAGGGCTCATGCCGGCCGGCGATCGCCGCAGGGGTCGAGCGCTACGGCCGTCTCGACATCCTCGTCAACAATGCCGGGACCTCGATCCGCAAGCCGCCCGAGGACTATTCCGCCGCCGAATGGCACGCCGTGCTCGACACCAATCTGACCGGCGCCTTTCTCTGCGCGCAGGCCGCCTATCCGGCGATGAAACAGGTGGGCGGCGGCAAGATCATCAATATCGGCTCGATGTTTGCGATCTTCGGCTCGGCCTATGCCGTACCCTATGCGGCGAGCAAGGGGGCGCTGGTGCAGATGACCAAGTCGCTCGCCGCCGCGTGGGCCGGCGACAACATCCAGGTCAACGCCGTGCTGCCGGGCTGGATCGATACCGAATTGACCCGCGACGCGCGGCAGCAGGTGCCCGGATTGCACGAACGGGTGCTGGCCCGCACGCCGGCCGGCCGCTGGGGAGTGCCCGACGATCTGGCCGGGACCGCAATCTTCCTCGCCTCGGCGGCGTCCGATTTCGTTACCGGCGCCGCGATCCCGGTCGATGGCGGGTTCTCGGCCTCGGGTTGAACCGCTGATCTGCAGGCCCGCGTATCCGCTGGCGCCGGCGCGGATGGCGGATAGCCTCCAGGCTGGCCGACACCGGAGAGCACCGACATGAACAGGAAGATGATCCCGGCAGAGGAATCCTTCACCGCCTGGCGCAAGCATCCCGAATATGAGAAGGCCTACAATGCCCTTGAGGAGGAGTTCACGCTGGCAGCGGCGATAATCGAGGCGCGCGCCCGTGCCGGTCTGACCCAGCAGCAGCTAGCCGAGCGCATGCATACGACGCAGGCGGTCATCGCGCGTCTCGAAAGCGGCAGGATAAAGCCGTCAACGCGCACCCTCGAACGGCTCGCGGAGGCGACGGGCATGCGGCTGCGGATTTCATTCGAGCCGGCACCCGCGAGCTGAAAGCATTTCCTACCTAAAGAAACCGGTTCGCAATCACAAGGACTTACGCTGTCATTGCGACCCGCGGGCCTGACCCACGGGGAAGCAATCTCGACGTGGGCCTGTCCGGGAGCAAACGTCTGGTTTGCACCACTAGGTTGCGCGTCTTGCGTCGGGCGGTCGGAAGCGGTCGGCCGTCCTCGTCTGGGCCTTTGACGCCTCGATTTCGCGGTCGCGGGGCGGGGCGTTGGTCACCAGCGCGGCGAGCAACTCGTGCGCCGCATTGGCTACCTGGTCCACGGCCCGGTCGAAAGCGAGCTGGTTTGCCTTGGAGGGCCGGGTGAAGCCGCTCAACTTCCGAACGAATTGCAGCGAGGATGCTTGGATCTCGTCCGCTGTGGCGGGCGGTTCGAAATTATGCAGCGTTTTGATGTTACGGCACATGATGATCCTTGCCACCTCAAGACCGGACCAGCAGCACGCTTCCGAGGCAGGCGGAAGCTGCCGGACGGTGGCACAGGCGCGGCGCCTCTTCAAGCAGTTGCGCGCCACGGCCCCTGCGAACCCGGGCGCCGCCCATCAGCTTTGGGCGTGCTCGCGGATGGCGCGCCAGATGCGCTCGGGGGTGGCGGGCATCGGCACATCGGTGACGCCGAGCGGGGCGAGCGCGTCCAGGATCGCGTTCATGACCGCGGGCGTCGAGGCGACGGTGCCGCCTTCGCCGACGCCTTTGGCGCCGAGCGGGTTCGTCGTGCTGGGGACGGGGCTGAAATCGACGCTGATCGCCGGCACCGTGTCGGCGCGCGGGATGGCGTAATCCAGCAGGGTGCCGGTCAGGAGCTGGCCGTTCTCGCGGTCGTAGACGACATCTTCGAGCAATGCCTGGCCGGCGCCCTGGGCGACGCCGCCCTGGATCTGCCCCTTCGCCAACAGCGGGTTGATGACGGTGCCGACATCGTCGACTACCGTATAGCGGTCGAGCGCCACCGCGCCGGTCTCGGGATCGATCTCGACCTCGCAGATATGGCAGCCATTGGGGAAGGTAGGAGCGTCGGGGGAAAAGGCGCCGACGCCCTGCAGGCCGACGCCGAGCTCCGACGGCAGGCCCACCGGGATGAACGACATCCGGGCGACTTGGCCGATCGGCATCGATCGGTCGGTGCCCGCGATGGTAAAGACGCCGTCGGCAAAGACGATGTCGGCGGTGTCGGCTTCCATGAAATGCGCGGCGAAGCGCTTGCCGCGCTCGATCACCTCGTCGGCGGCGGCGCGCAGCGCGCTGCCGCCGATCATCATGCTGCGCGAGGCATAGGTGCCGCGGCCGATCGCGACCTCGTCGGTATCGGCCTGCGCCAGATGGATCATCTCCGCCGGCATGCCGAGCCAGTCGGCGACCATCTGGGCGTAGCTCGTTTCGTGCCCCTGGCCATGCGACAAGGTGCCGGCGAGGATGGTGATCTCGCCGCTCGGGTCGAAACGCAGTTCCATGCGCTCGTTGAAGACACCGGTGTTGTC
Organism: uncultured Alphaproteobacteria bacterium; assembly: GCA_963701815.1. GTDB lineage: Bacteria > Pseudomonadota > Alphaproteobacteria > ATCC43930 > CGMCC-115725 > AP-15. The sequence continues at coordinate 136,944 of CAVPBN010000003.1, read as the reverse complement.
GACATAGTAGACGATGCCGCGGCCGCGGCATCTGCCGGCGGCGCCGCTGCCGGCGTGCCGCGCGGCGTAGCCGTTCCAGTCGGCTGACGCCTGGCATTTGGCCATCGCCGCGGCGTAGTTTCCGGTGTCGTAAATCCACCCGGTGCGGGTCTGATAGGGGAAGGCGTCGGGGCGGATCAGGTTCTGCCGGCGCAACTCGGCCGGGTCGATATGCATCTCGCGCGCCGCCTGGTCGACGAGGCGCTCCATGATGTAGACGGCTTCAGGGCGGCCGGCGCCGCGATAAGGCACGGTCGGCGCGGTGTTGGTGAAGACCAGGCTGCTCGTCACCGCCACCGCCGGGATGTCGTAGACGGTCGGGGCGAGCTTCAGCGAAAAGATGATCGGGATCGCGCCGGCGCCCTCGATATAGGCGCCGACATTGTGCGATCCGACCCAGCGCAATGCCAAAAACCTGCCCCTTGCGTCGAGCGCCAGTTCGGCGCCGACGTGCTGGTCGCGCCCGTCATAATCGCCGAGCAATGCCTCGGAACGCGACGGGATCCATTTGACCGGACGGCCGACGCGGCGGGCGGCCCAGACGACGATCGCTTCTTCGGGATAGAAATTGCCCTTCATGCCAAAGCCGCCGCCGACATCGCGGGCGACGACGCGAATGCGGCTTTCCGGCACGTGCAGTATCTGATGCGCCAGGGTCTGGCGGGCGCCATGCACGTTCTGAGTGCTGGTGTAGAGCGTGTAGCGGCGGGTGCCCGGGTCATAATCGCCGATGCAACCGCGCGGCTCCATCGTGACCGCGGTGATACGGTTGTTGTAGAGCGCCAGCCGGGCGACGTGGTGCGCTCCGGCAAAGGCGGCGTCGGCCGCATCGGCATTGCCGATGCGCATTGTGAAGGAAATATTACCCGCCGCGCCCTGGTGCACCAGCGGCGCGCCGGGGCGGACCGCGTCCTCGGCGTGCACCACTGCGGGCAGCACCTCGTAATCGACCGAGATCAGCTCCGCCGCATCGCGCGCCGATGCCTCTGTCGTCGCGACCGCGACCGCGACGCGCTCGCCGACATAACGCACGCGGCCTTGCGCCAATGGCGGGCGCTTGGTGCGATAGCCCTTGGGCCCGCCCATATCCTCGGCCATCATCTCGGGGTCGAGCGTGCCGAGACCGTCCGCGGCCCAATCCTCGCCGGTGAGGACGGCGAGAACGCCCGGCGTCTGCTCCGCTGCCGACTTGTCGATCGAGCGGATTCGCGCATGCGCATGCGGCGAGAAAACGAATACCGCGTGGGTTTGGCGAACCAGATCGATATCCGCGACATAGCGACCGCGGCCAGTCAGAAAGCGCAGATCCTCCTTGCGCGTCACCGGTTGTCCGATGCCGAAGCGCATGCTGGCTGCTTCCAAGTCCTCTCTCCTGTCGCAGTCGGATAAAGAGCGCGATTACGCGGGATCGTCGGACCCTAAAGCTGCCGCATGCGCCGCGGGCGCTCTCAGTGCGCCTCGTCCCAGGTCCTGCCGCGGCCGGTTTCGACGACGAGCGGGACCGAAAGTTCGAGGCGCGGGGCGCAGGCGGCTTCCATGACCGTCTTGGCGATTTCCGCGGTGACATCGGCTTCGGCCTCCGGCACTTCGAACAACAGCTCGTCATGCACCTGAAGCAGCATTCGGGCTGTGAGCCCGGCTCGTGCGAGGGCGCTCGGGATCCGCGCCATCGCCCGGCGGATGATGTCGGCCGCCGAACCTTGCAGCGGGGCGTTGATCGCCTGCCGCTCGGCGCCGGCCCGCCGCGCCGGGTTGGCGTCGCGGATGCCGGGAATGAAGCATTTGCGGCCGAATATCGTCTCGACATAGCCGGCGCTGCGGCACTCTGCCTTGACCCGCTCCATATAGGCGCGGATCGCCGGGAAGCGCTCGAAATAGGCGCGGATATAGGCCGCCGCCTCGGGCTGCGGCACCCCGATCTGCTGGCCGAGGCCAAACGCGCTGATGCCGTAGATGATGCCGAAATTGATCGCCTTGGCGCGCCGCCTGGTAGCGCCGTCCATCTCTGCCAGCGGCACGCCGAACACCTGGCTCGCGGTCAAGGCATGAATGTCGACGCCATCGCGAAACGCCTGCTTCAATTCTGGAATGTCGGCGACATGGGCGGCCAGCCTGAGTTCGATCTGGCTGTAATCGGCCGACAGCAGCAGATGCCCGGGCTCGGCGACAAAGGCGCGGCGGATGCGGCGGCCCTCCTCGGTGCGCACCGGGATGTTCTGCAGATTGGGCTCGGTCGACGAGAACCGCCCCGTCGCCGTCGCCGCCAATGCGTAGCTGGTGTGCACCCGCCCGGTCTCGCCGTCGATCTGTTCGGCGAGGGCGTCGGCGTAGGTCGATTTGAGTTTGGTCAGTTGCCGCCATTCGAGCACATGCCGCGGCACCTCATGCAGCGAAGACAGTTCCTCGAGGATCGAGGCATCGGTGCCGTAAGCGCCGGTCTTGCCCTTCTTGCCGCCCGGCAGACCCAGTTTTTCGAACAGGATTTCGCCCAATTGCTTGGTCGAGCCGATGTTGAAATCATTGCCGACGGCGGCGAAGATCCGCTGTTCGATATCGCCGATACGCTGCCCGAAATCGCGCGATAGTTCGGCGAGCGCCGCTCGGTCGACCTTGATCCCGTCCCGCTCCATCGCCGCGACGACCGGCACCAACGGCCGCTCGATCGTTTCGTAAAACGCCGTCATCCTGTCGCGGACGAGCCGGGCCTTCAGCAGCATGTGCAGGCGCAAGGCCGCGTCCGCGCGCTCGGCGGCGAAGTCGCGCGCCCGCTCGGCCGGCACCTCGGCGAAGGCGATCAGGCTCTTGCCGGTGCCGATCAGCTCCTTCAGCGGCGTCAACTCGTGCGCGAAGGTACGCCGCACCAGGCTCTCGATCGCATGATCGAACTGGCCGCCGTCGAGCACGTAGGACATCAGCATCGTACAGTCGCAAGGGGCGAGGTTGATGCCGCACCGCAGCAGCAGATGCGCCATGCCCTTGGCGTCGTGGCCGATCTTCAGCACCCCGCGGTCCTCGAGCAGCGGCTTCAGCCGCGCCAACACCTGGTCGGTCGGCAGGGCGTTCACAGGTGCCGCCGAAGCGAGGTCGAAACTTCCGCTGGTGTCGGACGCGCGACGGCCGAACGGAACGTAGATCGCCAAACCCGGTGCGGTGGCCAGGCCAACGCCGCACAACTCCGTCCCGCGGCCCGGCGCCGTGCTGGTCCGCAGCGAGATCGCTGCGGCGCCCGCTTGCTCGGCATCCTCGATCCAACGGTCGAGCCCTTCGAGCGTATCGACGAGCGCGTAAGTGTGCGCCGCCGAAAACGGCGGCACTTCCGGGATCGCCGGCTCGGTGGCCATGGCCGGCGACGGCAGGGCGTTCTCCGGCGCGCGCTTTTCGATGCGCGACTTGAGCGCACGAAGCTCCATGTCATCGAGAAACGCGAACAGCTTTTGCGTGTCGTACGGCTTGACCTTGAGCTCCGACAGCGGGCACGGCAAAGGCACCTCGTCGTCGAGCTTGACCAGCTCTTTCGACAGCCGCGCCTGCGCTTCATTCTCGATCAGCGATAGGCGGCGCTTCGGCTGCTTTATTTCGTCGACGTGTGCCAGCAAGTTTTCGAGATCGCCATACGTATTGATCAGTTCGGCTGCGGTTTTGACGCCGATGCCCGGGACGCCGGGAACGTTGTCGGTACTGTCGCCGCACAGCGCCTGGACCTCGATGACCTTGTCAGGGCCGACCCCGAATTTCTCGTGCACTTCGGCTTCGCCGATTTGCCGATCGGTCATCGGATCGCGCATGACGACCTTGTCGCCGACCAGCTGCATCAGGTCCTTGTCGGACGACAGAATCGTTACCTTCGCCCCGGCAGCGACGGCATGGCGCGCATAGGTGGCGATAAGATCGTCGGCCTCGAAATTGTGCATCTCGATTTGGCAGATGTCGAACGCCTCCGCCGCGCGCCGTACATGTTCGCACTGCGGCGCGAGGTCGTCCGGCATTTCGCGACGATTTGCCTTATATTGAGCGTATAGTTCATTACGGAAACTTTTACCGGACGCATCGAATATTACAGCGAAGTGGTCGGCGTCGGTTTCTCGACGATATTTATCCAGCATATTGCTGAAAATCGTTACGACTTCCGTCGCCATGCCGTCCGACTTCCGCTGGAAGCGATTGGCATTCGGATCGCGCGCCCGCGCAAAGTAGGCGCGAAAGATGAAGCCCGAGCCGTCGATCAGAAACACGTGACGCGGAGCGGCCGAGGTTTCGGCTGGGGGCGCCGATTGGGTTGCCGCGGCGGCTGGTTCCGAACTGATCGCCTCGATGATCTCTTGCACCTGTTCCTGCTTTCAGGGTTTGCGCGCTATCGATCTTCCTGAGAGCGCTTCTCCGCCGGCCGGTCGGCGCCCGCCAGCATGGCGCGGTTCAGAAAGAGACGGGAGCAATAGGGACATTCGGCCTTTCCGGCGGGCATCAGGTTCAGGTACACCCGCGGATGGCCGAGCGACCCGCCGCCGCCGTTGCAGGCGGTGACCGTCTCATCGATGTAGATGGTTTCAAAGGGGTCCATGGACCAACCGAAAATTGCCGACCGGGCCTGCCCGATTGACCGTGCGATCGGCGCGATGATACGCATCGCTGCGGCGCAATCAATGACCCGTTCTCCGCTTTCCGACGATCGACCCGCGTCACCCGGTTCGCCGCCGATCCCCAAATCGGCCCCCGCGAACGATGCGGGCAGGCCGGGTCCGGCGTGAACGGGCTTCGGCGGCGGATCGGGCCGCACCGGGGCGGCGCCTGGCTGGTCCTGGGCTTCCTGATGTTGGCCGGGTGTGCACCAAATCCGGACCAGGCGGCGCTGTCGACCCGAATTGGCACGACGAGCATCGCGCGCGGGTCGGCGTCGCCGCCGCGCTTTACCGCCGCCGCATTTCTCGCCGCCGACGGTCTGGTCCTGCCGTTGCGGAAATGGCTGCCGCCAAGGGGCGATAAGGTCAAAGCGGTGATCCTCGCGTTGCATGGGTTCAACGACTACAGCAAGGCGTTCGAAGCACCGGCGGCAGCCTGGGCCGAGCAAGGCATCGCCACCTACGCCTACGATCAGCGCGGCTTTGGCGCCGCACCCGAGCGCGGGCGCTGGACGGGTCGTTTCGCATTGGCCGCCGATGCCGCGGCGGCCAGCCGGATACTGCGCCGCCTCTATCCCGGCGTGCCGCTCTATCTCCTCGGCGAGAGCATGGGCGGGGCGGTGGCGATCGTCGCGATGGCCGGCGAAAGCGGCGCTTCGGTTCCCGATGTCGACGGGGCGATCCTGGCGGCGCCCGCGGTATGGGGCCGGGCGACCATGGGCCCCCTGCCGCGCGTGGCCCTGTGGGTCGGGGTCCGACTGCTGCCGGGGTTGACCCTGACCGGCCGCGGTCTCAAGATACGCGCGTCGGACAACGTCGCGATGTTGCGGGCACTGTCGCGCGACCCGTTGGTGATCAAGGAAACTCGGGTCGACACGATCTATGGGCTGGTCAATCTGATGGATGCCGCCCTTGCCGCCGCGCCGCACCTGCATACGCCGTTACTGGTGCTGTACGGCGCCGAGGATCAAATTGTGCCGTCGAACGCGACCCGCCGCTTCGTCGAAGCATTGCCGGTGGATGCCGGTCAACGGCGCAGCTTCGCGTTTTACGCGCACGGCTATCACATGCTGCTGCGCGACCTCGAAGGACCCCTGGTCGCTGCGGATGTCGCGGGGTGGGTGCTCGACCCACGCGCGCCCCTGATTTCGGGCGCCGACCGCGGTGCGGCCGAGGCGGTCCTGAGCGGCGCGGGGCGAGCCCCCCAGGGCGGCGGGTAGACATGAGCCTCGTGCTGATGCTGAAGCTGCTGGTCTTGCTGCTGCTGGCCAACGGGACCCCGGCGGTGACCGCGAAGGCGATGGGAGATCGTTGGTCGTATCCGATCGACGGCAACCGCTTATTCGTCGACGGATTGCCGTTGCTTCGGATCTTCGAAGACGATCCGCGGGGTCGTTTTGGCGATCCTGGTGGCGGGCGGAGGGGCGATGCTGCTCGGTCTCGATTGGCGGATCGGCGCGATCATCGGCGCCCTCGCCATGGTCGGCGATCTGTTCTCCAGCTTTGTCAAGCGCCGCCTCGGCCTGCGGTCGGGCAGCCCGGCGCTGGGGCTCGACCAGGTCCCGGAGGCGCTGTTTCCGCTGCTCGCCTGCCGCATTCCGCTGTCGTTGACCGCCGCCGCCATCGCCTCGGGGGTGGCCATCTTTTTTGTCGGCGCTGTGCTGCTGTCGCGCGTGCTGTACGCATTCGACCTGCGCGAGCGGCCCTATTAGCTGTCGGCCTATTCGGCGCAGCGCAGTCGGTGCAGCGTGATCTCGGGCGGGCAATTGAGCCGCGCGGCGACGATCGACGACCCGACCCCGACCGAGGTGTAGCCGATCATCCGATCGTAGCGCCATGACCCCGAACCCATTCGCCGCGGCAAGACCGAGTCGAGGGTGACCGCGCGGGCGCCGGGCAGGCAGATCTGGCCGCCGTGGGTGTGCCCGCTCAGCAGCACGTCGAACCCGGCATGCGCCGCCTGACGGTAGATTTCGGGAGTATGCGACAGCAGGATCGCCACCTCGCCTGCGGGGATCCGCGAGGCCGCCTTTTCGATGTTGTCGACGCGATAGTAATGAGCGTCGTCGATCCCGGCCAGATGCAGGCGGTGACCGCTGCGAGTAAGCGGCTCGGTTTCATTGATCAGCATCCGAATCCCCATATCCTCCAATCCCGGGACCATCCGGATCGTATCGTGGTTGCCGAGGACGCCGTAGATCGGTCCCGCGAGATCGGCACGCAAGCGCGCCATTCCGGCGAGGGTCGCGGCATAAGGCCCGTAGGTCTTGCCGCGATAGTCGCCGGTCAGGACGCACAGGTCGTAGCGCAGCCGCGGCAGCAATTCGCCGAGCCGGCGCATCGCTCCCGGGTTCAGGTCGACGTGCAAGTCGCTGATCTGCAGGATCGTAAAGCCGTCAAACCCGAGCGGCAGCCCGGGCATGACGATGTCGTGACGACGGACTTGGATATTTTCGGCATTCTTGCGGGCGCGCCAGTACAACCCTGTCAGTTTCAACGCTGCACGCACGACCGGCGGGGTGAGAATCGAGTTCTTCGGATGCAGGAAGCTGCGCTCCCGCCGGAATTTTCGGGCTTCGTGATCGTCTTCGATTCCGAGCCGTTGGCGCGCGTGCACCGGCCCGACGCGTTGCTCGAGCCGGTCGAGGGCATTACCGTCGAATATCGGCTCGATGCGAAAATCGCTCCGCTGCATTACCGACATGCGTGTCTTTACCTTCTGCCCCGCGCGGTCGTGCGGCGGCGGATGATCCCCGTTCTCGATCGGCCCGAGGCGGTGCAGCTTGCCGATGCGCAGCCTTGCCGAACCGAAACGTCCTTGCGCGACGCCCGGCGAAGTTATATCCGATAAATGACTATTTTGCGAGCCGGCACCCGTAGCTCAGCTGGATAGAGCGCTGCCCTCCGAAGGCAGAGGTCGTGAGTTCGAATCTCGCCGGGTGCGCCATAATTTTTGATTAATATTCATGTGGGCCGCTGCCGATCTTTGGAACCGGCTTCGGCCAGCGGCGTAATCGCCGCGAGTCGAGGGCACGCAGCCGCTGCGTTCGATGCCGGATAACTCGCTTATTTGTTAATTAACCAAATCAATATAACAGAAAGGTACGGCTTAGTTACGTCGGCATTACGTCAACCATGCAAGGCGGGTGTCGCCTTCGGAGATCGGCCGTTTCATTTTCGGAAACCGAATCCTAGGCTTAATCAACGGCTTGTGCTCCATCCGCCGGCCCTCGGGCATTGTCGGGGCCAACAACTTGTGGACAACACGTCATTTTAATGTCAAATTTAGTTTATTCCTTAGCAGACCTTACCGTCGCCGCACTCCCTTCGAGGTCAATATGGACACGGCCCTCATTGCACCGCAGCCGCAGTCGAGCGTCGATGATTTCGACGATATTGTCGCCAGGATGGTGCCGATTGCGCGCCTGACGGCGAAGCGGGACGAGATCCGTGCGCAATACCTGGAGGCAAAACCTTACCCGCATGCAGTCTTGGACGGTTTTTTCGACGAGCAGATCCTGGACCGCATCGCATCGGAGTTTCCGGACCGCGCGCAACGCGACTGGCTGACCTGGGACACTCGCAACGAGTTCAAGCAGACCTCGCGGGGCTGCGCCGACCTCCCGCCCTTCACCCAGACTTTCCTCTGGCAGATGTGCGCCGCCCCCATGATGGCGTTCCTGGATACCGTCACCGGCTTCCGCGATCTCGTCATGGATCCCATGTTTCAAGGCGGCGGCCTTCATGAATTGTTCCGCGGCGGCTGGCTCAACATTCATACCGATTATGCCAAGCATCCGGTTCTCCCGATGGTGCGTCGCCTCAATCTGATCATTTATCTCAATCGGGACTGGGACCCGGCCTGGGGCGGCGCGCTGGAGCTGTGGGATTCAGCGACCAAGACCTGCGGTGCGCGCGTCGAGCCGGTGTTCAACCGGGCAGTCCTCTTTCCGACCAACGACACCCTGCATGGATTTCCCGATCCTCTGACCTGCCCGAGCAACCGCTCGCGCAAATCCGTATCGTTCTTTTATTGGGTCACGGATCCCGAGGAGGGCGTCTACATCCCCCATTTCCTTCCGGCCAGCCGCCAGGCGCGGAGGGCCGCCCTCCTGCGGTCCCTTGTCCCGCCGATCGCTCGCTCCGCCAGGAATTCGGTGAAGGCCATTCTGTCGAGAAGGCGACTGCGCCCTTAAAGCAGACCCAAATGGGAGCTCGGGCAGCACCGCGAGCGTGCCGCGCCTGCGATCACCTTCTGGGAGAATCCGGCGCTGACTGGTGCGACCGCTGGGCGGAACGGCCGGCGGCGTTATCGGTCAACGCGTTGTGGATCAGGTAATCGGCAAAATCCGCCGGTTTCAGCTTGATCGCGATACGGTCGCTCTGGCTGGCCAGGGCCCGAGCCACCAGCATGTGGTTCTCGACCCGGGTCGGGGTCAGCCGAAAGACGCCGACCGCTCCCTTGAGCTTTGGATACAGGTTCGGGTCGATCATCTTCTCCTTGCGGGCAAGCCGCGCCAGCGCCTCCTCCTCGCCCAACTCCTCGATCGGATGCTTGCGCAGGACCGTCCAGTCCGTCTCGCCGCACCAACCAGCGGCCGCGAGGGGCTTGGGATCGCCATCGGCGACCCCGACCTTGAAGACATATTTCCCGAGCCCGACATCCGACCCCCAATGGGCCAGCCTGGCGCTGCGCGCGACAAAAAGGACAGCCATTCGTTCCTCCGATTTGCGATTGTCAGGAATAGCGGCGATCCCTCATCCGTTCCATTGGCGGATTTGCCGAAACCAACCGATGGAAATCACCCGCATGCCGTTCCTGATCGGAGCCGCTACCGCCGCAACGACCTTGCTCAGCATGGTCTGCGGCCAGATCGACGCCGGCGTCACCGCGTTTGGCGTGCTCCTCGGCGCGATCGTATTGATGACCTTGCGCGAGGCGTGAGGCCGATCGATCGAGCGCTACGGCAGCCGGCCGACGCACGCCTACCCATCTCCTCGGCGAAAGGTCTCAGCCCCAATAGCGGCAGCCGCTGGCGACCGCGACGGTGATCAGGCCGAGCGCCAGGTTGATCGTCACGATGGTGCGGATCTGCCCGAGTTGGCGTCCGCCTTCGGCCCAGTCCTGCCGCGCGACGGCGTCGCGACAGCGGCGCCACGGGGCGAAATAGAGGTGCAAAAACAACAGCATCATGACGATGCCGAGCCCCATCATCAGGTGGACGCAGATCCCCGCCCCGGCAAAACCGCCAAATACCCAAAACACCATCGCAAAGCCGCTGACCAGCAGCAGCAGGATCGCGGCGAAGACCCAGGCGAAGAAGCGGCCGAGGACCCGCGACCACAGCTGCAGCCGCGGCCCGGGCTCGAGCCCTGCCGCGGCCGGCCGCAGCACCAGCAGCGCAAAGAACATGCCGCCGACCCAGACGACGGCCGAGAAGACATGCAGGATCAGTGCGATCGCCTCGATATCGGCCATTCTTCAGCCGCCGTAACCCGGGCTCTTGCGGGCGAAGCCGCCGAACGCGTCGAGCATACGGCCGCGCCAAGCGGCGACCGGGTCGTCGGCCGCGAGAAGCGAGAAATCGCTGATCGCGCGGGCCCACTGAAACGCGCCGAAGACGATGTAATCGGCGTAGGCGGGCGCCTCGCCGGCCAGAAACTTCTGGCGCTCGACGGTACGGCGCAGCGGCGCCAGGCTGTCGCGAAAGGCCGGGAGCCGCGCCTCGCGGTCTTTGACCGCGTTTTCGAGCGTGGCGCCGAGCCGCTCCTCGCGCGACCGCCGGAAATATGCCTGGTCCTCGGGTCCGATGTGACGGTAGATGTCGAACACGACCAACCCGACGAGCCCGGCCTGCAATACCGTCTCGGTCCAATTCTGCACAAAGCGGGTCAATGCCCGCGAAGCCTCGTCACCAAACAGCGACGGGCGGTCCGGGTATCGGGTTTCCAGATAATCGGCGATCGCCGCCGAATCGTGCACCACCTTGCCGTCGTCGACGATGACCGGCACCCGGCCGGCATTGGGCTGCGGCAGCTTGTCCTTCTCGGTGAACCGCCACGGCACGGTCTCGACCTCGAGCCCCTTGTGCACAAGCGCCATCTTGGTGCGCCAGCAGAACGGACTGAACCGGCGCTCGGCCTCGACGCCGGCGAGATCGTAGAGAGTGATGGCCATCTGCTCCTCCATCCGGGTTCGGCTGGGAAAGGCCAATATGACCGCCTCGACCGCCGGCGGAAAGTCCCGCAGGCCGGGGAGCCGACGCCATGCTCGATGAAGCGCACGCGGTGCCGAACCGAAGCTTTGGAACGGTTCGGCGAGGGACTTCGCCAGCGTTATTTTGTCTACCATTGAGAGAGTTCGAGAATTCTGCACCAAAGGCTGAGAGCATTTGACCGAGGGCTTACGCAAAGCCCGATCGGCCGAGTAAAGCCGCTCTCCAAGACCTCTTGCCTGTGTTATAAGCAGCCGATCCCAAGCGGAGGCGCGCTTGCCGAGCATTTTTGTCCTCAACGGCCCGAACTTGAACCTGCTCGGGGTTCGCGATCCATCGCAATACGGGCTCGACACCTTGGCCGATATTGAGGCCCGCTGCCGGGCGCGCGCCGCCGATCTCGATCTGCAGATCGATTTCCGCCAGACCAATCACGAGGGCCTTCTGGTCGACTGGATCCAGGAGGCGCGCGGCTCGGCGGACGGCATCGTGCTGAACGCGGGCGCATTGACGCATACCTCGGTCGCCGTGCTCGACGCGTTGCTGGCGGCCGAGTTGCCGGTGATCGAGGTGCACCTGTCGAACATCTTTCGGCGCGAGCATTTCCGCCATCACTCCTACGTCAGCCTCGCCGCGCGCGGGGTGATCTGCGGTCTCGGCGCCCAGGGCTACGAGCTGGCGCTGGACGCCATCGCCGGCCTGATCGAGAACGATGCCGGCGAGGCGGCTCGGTGAGGTTCGGCGGCCGCAGCCCGCCGCTGTCGCCCGACCCCGAACTGATCCGCACTCTCGCCCGGCTGCTGACCGAAAACGGGCTCAGCGAGATCGAATACGCCGTCGGCGATCGGCGTATCCGAGTAGCCCGCGAGATCCTGGGTGCGGCGCCGGGCCATGCCGGCGGCGGTCCCGGCGCTGCAGGCCCGGCCCCGATCCCGGGCGAGGCTGCAGCTGTCGATCATCCCGGCATGTTGGCGGCGCCGATGGTCGGCATCGCCTATCTGGCGCCGCAGCCGGGGGCCCCGCCCTTTGTCAGGGTCGGCGACACCGTGGTTGCGGGCCAGACCCTGCTGATCATCGAGGCGATGAAGGTCATGAACGAGATCGGCGCGCCGAGGGCGGGCCGGGTCGTGCAGATCCTGGCCGGCGACGCGCAGCCGGTCGAATACGGCGCCGTCCTGATGCTGATCGAATAAGCCGCCGATGTTCGAGAAGGTGCTGATCGCCAATCGAGGGGAAATCGCGCTCAGGGTCCATCGTGCGTGCCGCGAGATGGGCATCAAGACGGTCGCCGTCCACTCGACCGCCGACGCCGACGCGATGCATGTAAGGCTGGCCGACGAGACGGTATGCATCGGGCCGCCGGCGGCCCGCGACAGTTATCTGAATGTGGCGGCGATCCTGTCGGCGGCGACGATCACCGGCGCCGACGCGATCCATCCCGGGCTCGGCTTTCTCGCCGAGGACGCCGATTTTGCCGAGGCGGTCGAGGAGCACGGGATGACCTTTGTCGGACCGGCGCCCGAGCATATCCGGCTGATGGGCGACAAGGTGGCGGCAAAAGCCGCAGCCGCGCGCCTCGGCATCCCGACCGTGCCCGGCTCCAAAGGCGTGGTGCGCGATCTGGCCGCCGCCGAAACAGCCGCCCGCGGCCTCGGCTACCCGGTGCTGATCAAGGCCTCGGCGGGCGGCGGCGGGCGCGGCATGAAGGTGGCCCGCGACCGCGCCGAACTGGCGCGGATGCTGCCGATCGCGCAACACGAGGCGGCGTCGTTCTTTGGCCGCGGCGATGTCTATCTCGAACGCCACCTCGAACGGCCCCGCCATATCGAGGTGCAGATTCTCGGCGACGGGGAGGGCGGCGTCGTCCATCTGGGCGAGCGCGATTGTTCATTGCAGCGCTCGCACCAAAAGGTGCTCGAAGAAACGCCCTCGCCGGCGCTCAACCCCGACCAGCGCGACCGGCTTGGCGCCCTTGCCGTCGCGGCGATGCGCGAACTCGGCTACCGAGGCGCCGGCACGCTCGAATTCCTCTATCAGGACGGCGAATTCTATTTCATCGAGATGAACACGCGGTTGCAGGTCGAGCACCCGATCAGCGAGATGGTCAGCGGCATCGATATCGTCCGCGAGCAATTGCGTATCGCCGACGGCGCCCCGCTCGGCTACCGGCAGGCCGAAATCAGATTGTCGGGACACGCGATCGAGGCCCGGATCAACGCCGAAAACCCCGAAAATTTCCGGCCGTCGCCGGGCAGGATCACCGATTATCACGCCCCGGGCGGGCTCGGCGTGCGGGTCGACAGCGCGCTCTATCAGGGCTATGCCGTGCCGCCCTATTACGACAGCCTGATTTCAAAGCTGATCATCCATGGCCGCAGCCGCAACGAATGCCTGATGCGGCTGCACCGGGCGCTCGAGGAATATGTGATCGCCGGCATCGAGACCAACATTCCGCTGCATCGCCGCCTGATCGGCGCCGCGGAGTTCATCGATGGCGCCTACGACATTCATTGGCTGGAACGCCTCGTCGGATCTACGGAGTAGCCGGGGCCTCGGCGTGGGCCGGCTGACCCCCGACATTCTGCTCGCCGCCTACGCCGCAGGCGTTTTTCCGATGGCCGATTCGGCCGACGATCCCGAGCTGTTCTGGGTCGATCCGCGCCGCCGCGGCATCCTGCCGCTCGATGCGTTTCATGTGCCGCGCCGGCTGCGCCGGGTACTGCGCCAAGGCCGGTTTGAGGTGCGCTGCGACAACGCCTTTGGCGAAGTGGTGCGCGGCTGCGCCGAGGCGACCGAGAAGCGGCCGAATACCTGGATCAATGACGAGATCGTGCGGCTCTATGAGGGGCTCTTCGCCCGCGGCGCGGCGCACAGCGTCGAGTGCTGGCGCGAGGACCGCCTGGTCGGCGGGCTCTACGGGGTCTCGATCGGCGCGGCGTTTTTCGGCGAGAGCATGTTCAGCCGAGAGACCGACGCGAGCAAGGCCGCACTCGTCCATCTTGTCGCGCGCCTCAGGTTCGGCGGTTATCGCCTGCTCGACACCCAGTTCCTGACCCCGCATCTCGCCCGCTTCGGCGGGATCGAAATCAGTCGCGCCCGCTATCGCCGCCAGCTCGCCGCGGCCCTCGCCTATCGCGCGTCCTTCCCGGCCGAGCTGCCGGCCGGCGCCGATCCCGACGGCGTGCTCGGCCCCTTGCAGCCGAGTACGATCACATCGTAAACGGGGTCCTCGAGCGCCGACAACGCCGGGCTCGAGGCGAACATCCAGCCGCTGAACCGCCGGACATTGCTTTCGCCGGGCCGGATCTCGTCGATCTGGAGGAATGCGGCATTTTCCGGCGTGTCCTCCGGCCGGTTTTTCTCGCAGGCGCGCACCAGGATCGACAGATCGCCGAACCGCACCGGCGTACCGACCGGCGCGTCGAATTGGGAGACGCGCGCGGTGATCTTGTCGAGGCCCTGCAATATCGCAGTGGGCTCCGAAATCAGATCGCCGTCGGCCGGCGTCGGGTGGATGACCGGCAGCATCGCCAACAGCGCGATCCCGCCCGCCGCCCGGCCCCGCCACGCCGGGGGTCGACGGCGCGGAATTGCACAGCAGCCTAGGGCAACGGCGCGGCTCACTTCCGGTACGGGTTGACGAGGCCGGCGACGATACCGGACAGGACCATGCGCACCTGCGCCTCGTCGCACCCCATCAGCACCGCGTCCTCCAGCGCGTCCTGCGCCAGATCGCGCAATTCGGCGAGGTTCTCGTTCAGCACTTTGATCTTCTCGACGCAGGAGACCGGTTCGCCCTCCGGCGTCCGCCACACCGGGAATGCCTTCGCTTCGTCCATCGCGCAGCTCCGACCCGCTATTGCGGCTTGTTGGAGGCGCCCTGCGGCGCTTCGCCGTCGCCCGGCTTTTTCGCCGCGCCGGGTTGCGAGAAAATCATCTGGCCGATCAGGTTTTCCAGGTCGGCCGGGGCCTGGGTGTATTTGATCCGGCCGCCCGGCGGGATCGTCTTGTCGGAGCCGCCGGGGACCAGCGACATGTATTTGTCGCCGAGCAGGCTCGACGAGACGATCTCGGCCACTGTGTCCTGCGGCAATTTATAAGCCTCGTCGATGCTCATCCGGACCGTGGCGAGATAGGTCTTCGGATCGAGCGTCTCGGACAGGATCGTGCCGACCTTGACGCCGGCGATACGCACATCGCCGCCGTCGCGGATCCCGTCGACGCGTTCGAACTCGGCAGTGACCTGATACCCGTTGACGGCGCGCACCTGGCTCGTCGTGTAGGCAAAGAACAGAAACAGCGCGGCAATTACCAATACCACCGCGCCCATCACCGCCTCGATCACCTTCCCTGCCATTCATCGTTTCCCGTGCCGCCCACGATCGATTGCCGGCGCCGCCGACCGGCATCATCCGCCCCGCGCCCTATTCGGGCGTCCATGGTTCGTAGTCGCCCGTGGTCGGCGCGCGCCGGGCGCCGCGCAGGATCGAGCCCGGCGGGCGGTAGGCGTAGGGGGTGCCGGTCATGTTCGGCCGGTGCTCCTTTTCCCAGGGATGGCGGGTGCGCGATCCCGGCCGCGGCACGTCGTCGACCGTGTGGTGCAGCCAGCCATGCCATTCGGGCGGCACTTTCGAGGCCTCCGGCTGGCCCTGATAGAGCACCCAGCGCTTTTCCCGGCTGGCGCGCCCGCCCCCGCGGGGCAACGGCCCGGCGCCTTTTTCGCGGTAATAGCGGTTGCCGAACGCATCGGTCCCGACCAGTTCGCCGCGAAGCCAGGTCAACAAACGCGTCCCGATCGTCACATCATCCCTTCCATAAATTCCGTACCGCAAACCGCGCGGCGAAGCTTATGGCATCGCCCCTGCCTCGACGGCAATAGCCCCGGCACCGTTGCCCCAGCGCAACATATGGTAGCTGTTTCGGTGCATAGCGCAAAATAGATTGCCTGCCGTGTTGCGACACTCTACATTTGGTCGCCTGACTGCGCCGAGCCGGCAAATCTTGATCGGAAGCCGCCGGGGCAGACCAGGATTGGGGGAAGATCATGCGCGTCGCACGCCGCTTTACCGTTGCCGGAGAGGACCCCTACGCCACGGTGCCGTTCCGCACCGCGACCAGCGAGATTCGCAACCCCGACGGCTCGGTCGTCTTCCATGCCGAGGCGATCGCGGCGCCGGCCGAATGGAGCCAGGTCGCCGTCGATATTCTCGCCCAGAAATACTTCCGCAAGGCCGGCGTGCCGGCGCGGTTGCGGCCGGTCGAGGAGGAGGGGGTCCCGGCCTGGCTGCGCCGCCGCGTCCCGGACGAGGCAAGTCTGGCGGCGCTGCCCGAAAGCGAGCGCCAGGGCGGCGAGAGCGATGCCCGCCAGGTCTTCGACCGGATGGCCGGCACCTGGACGTATTGGGGCTGGAAGGGCGGGTATTTCGACGCCGAGGCGGACGCCGGCGCGTTTTACGACGAGATCAGGCTGATGCTCGCCCGGCAGTTCGGCGCGCCGAATTCGCCGCAATGGTTCAACACCGGGCTCCATTGGGCCTACGGCATCGACGGTCCGGCGCAGGGCCATTTCTACGTCGACTATCGCACCGGCGAACTGCATGCCTCGGCCAGCGCCTACGAGCATCCGCAGCCGCACGCCTGTTTCATTCAGAGCGTCGCCGACGATCTGGTCAACCCCGGCGGGATCATGGATCTGTGGGTGCGCGAAGCCCGGATCTTCAAATACGGCTCGGGCTCGGGCTCGAATTTCTCGAAACTGCGCGGCGACGGCGAACGGCTCTCGGGCGGCGGCCGATCATCGGGGCTGATGAGCTTTCTGCGGATCGGCGACCGCGCCGCCGGCGCGATCAAATCCGGCGGCACGACCAGGCGCGCCGCCAAGATGGTCATCGTCGACGTCGACCATCCGGACATCGAGGCCTTTATCGACTGGAAGGTCGTCGAAGAGCAGAAGGTGGCGGCATTGGTCGCCGGCTCCCGTCTCGCCGCCCGGCATCTGAAGCAAATCGTCGCCGCCTGCCGAGAGCCTGCCCCGGCGGAGGCCGGGGGCGCCGACCCGGCGCAAAACCCGGCCTTGAAGCGCGAGATCCGCGCCGCGCGCCGGGCGATGATCCCCGAAAACCATATCCAACGGGTGATCCAGCAAGTCCGCCAGGGCGACGATACGATCGAGTTCCGCACCTATGACACCGATTGGGATTCCGAGGCTTATCTGACCGTCGCCGGGCAGAACTCGAACAATTCGGTGCGGGTCACCAGTGCTTTTCTCGAACGGGTGGTCGCCGACGGACCGTGGGAGTTGATCCGCCGCACCGACGGCAAAGTCGAAAAAACGCTGCCGGCGCGGGCGTTGTGGGACCGCATCGGCCGGGCCGCCTGGGCCTCGGCCGATCCGGGGCTGCAATTCGACACGACGATCAACGACTGGCACACCTGTCCGGAAAGCGGCCGCATCGACGCCTCGAACCCGTGCTCGGAGTATAATTTCCTCGACGACACGGCGTGCAATCTCGCCTCGCTGAACCTGATGGCCTTCAGCGGCGAAGCTGCCGGCGCAAAGTCGGGCGGCGGCTTCGACACCGAGGCTTTCGCCCATGCCGTGCGGCTGTGGACGATCGTGCTCGAGATCTCGGTCATGATGGCGCAATTCCCGTCGGCCGAGATCGCCCGCCGCTCCTTTGCCTTCCGCACGCTCGGCCTCGGCTACGCCAATCTCGGCGGGCTGCTGATGTCGATGGGGATCGCCTATGACAGCGCCGCCGGGCGGGCGTTCGGCGCCGCCGTGACGGCGCTGACGACCGGCGCGAGCTATGCCGCCTCGGCCGAGATGGCCGGCGATGCCGGGATCATGCCGCGCGGCGCCTTTCCCGGCTTTGCCGCCAATCGCGCGGCGATGCTGCGGGTCATCGCCAACCATCGCCGCGCCGCGCACGGCGAACCTGCCGGCTACGACGCCCTGTCGATCCCGCCGGTGCCGCTCGACGCCGCGAATTGTCCCGACCGGCAATTGGTCGCGGCGGCGCGGGCCAGCTGGGACATGGCGCTGGCATTGGGCGAGCGGCACGGCTTCCGCAACGCACAGGCGACGGTGATCGCGCCGACCGGCACGATCGGGCTGGTCATGGATTGCGACACCACCGGCATCGAGCCCGATTTCGCATTGGTCAAATTCAAGAAGCTCGCCGGCGGCGGCTATTTCAAGATCATCAACCGCAGCGTGCCGCAGGCGCTGGCGGCGCTCGGCTACGCCGCGGCCGAAATCGCGGCGATCGAGCGCCATGCGCTGGGGCACGGCACGCTCGGGGGCGCGCCGGCGATCAACCACGACACCCTGCGCGCGAAAGGGTTCGACGACGGCGCTCTCGGCGCCGTCGAGGCGGCGCTCGCTGCGGCGTTCGACATCAAATTCGTATTCAACCGGTGGACCCTCGGGGAAGACTTTCTGGTCGAGCGGCTCGGCATCGACGCCGGCATGCTCGACGCGCCCGGCTTCGATCTGCTGACGGCAATCGGCTTCAGCCGGGCCGAGATCGACGCCGCCAATACCTGGTGCTGCGGGGCGATGACCTTGGAAGGCGCGCCATATCTGCGGCCCGAGCACCTGCCGGTGTTCGACTGCGCCAGCCCGTGCGGCCGCACCGGCACCCGCGCGCTGTCGGCCGAGAGCCACATCCGGATGATGGCGGCGGCGCAGTCCTTCATCTCGGGGGCGATCTCGAAGACGATCAACATGCCCAATCTGGCCACGGTCGAGGACTGCAAGGCCGCCTATATGCTGTCCTGGCAGCTCGGGCTGAAGGCGACCGCCCTCTACCGCGACGGCTCGAAGCTGTCGCAGCCGCTGGCGTCGAGCCTGTTCGGCGACGACGAGGAGGCCGACGACCCCGATGGCGCCGATCGGGCCGCCGACCTCTACGCGCTGTCGCCGGCGCAGCGCGCGCCGCTGGTCGCCGAACGCATCGTCGAGCGGGTGGTGGAGCGCGTCGTCGAACGCGTGGTTCAGCGCGGCGAGCGCCGGCGCCTGCCGAACCGGCGCAAGGGCTACACGCAAAAGGCCACGGTCGGCGGCCACAAGGTCTATCTGCGCACCGGCGAGCACGAAGACGGCCGCCTCGCCGAGGTGTTCATCGACATGCACAAGGAAGGCTCGGCCTTCCGCTCGCTGATGCACAATTTCGCGATCGCGATCTCGATGGGGCTGCAATACGGCGTGCCGCTCGAAGAATTCGTCGAGAGCTTCACCTTCAGCCGGTTCGAGCCGTCGGGGATCGTCGAGGGCAACGACGCGATCCGGATGGCGACCTCGATCCTCGACTACATCTTTCGCGAACTGGCGATCTCCTATCTCGACCGCAGCGACCTCGCCCATGCCGAGCCCGGCGACCTGTTGCCCGACACGGTCGGCAAGGGCGAAGCGCAGTCGGTCCTGCGGCAGCCGGCCGGCGCCGACGACGAGGGACCGAGGCCGGAATCAATGCCCGAGATCGAGCCCGGCGTCGCCGCGATGATGCAGCGGATGACCTCGAACGGCTATGTCCGCAACAAATTCACCGTGTTTCCCGGCGGCGCCGCCGCCCGCTCACCCGTCGCGACCTTGGCGGCGGATGACGGCCTCTCGCGCGCAATCCCGATCTACGCCGGCGACGAGCGCGCACCCTCGCATCTGCGCCTCGAACATATCCGCACCGCCCGGATGAAGGGCTACGAGGGCGACAGCTGCGCCGAATGCGGCAACTTCACCCTGATCCGCAACGGCACCTGCCTCAAATGCGACACCTGCGGCGCCACCAGCGGGTGCAGCTGATCTGAGCCCGTTAGAAAATAAGTGCGTAGGATGGGCTGAGCATGGCGAAGCCCATCATGTCATGGCTTTCACCAGCGATGGGCTTCGCTCCGCTCAACCCATCCTACCTGGTAGGCGGCTATGGCCGATACCTGAGCAGTGATCGCTCCCCAAGGGCATTTTCCGGAGTTGTGCGGTCGCCGGCCCAGCTTTCCGGGTAAACGCCGAGCCGGACCATGCGGTAAAACGACGAAAACGGCCAATCCTGCACCCGCTCGACATGACCATGCTTGACGGGATTGAAGTGGATGTAATCGACATGCCGCGAGAAATCCTCTTCGTCGCGCAGCGTATGTTCCCAATAGCGGCGCTGCCAGATCCCGCGTTCGCGTTTGCGCGAACGACTGGCCGAGATTCGTTCCCCGGGAAGGAGGCCGCGGGAAAAGCGGGCTTTGATCAGCTGCCAGCGGACGGCGAAATCGGCGTCCCCCGCGGGCAGCGTCCAAATCGCATGGAGGTGGTCCGGCAGCACGACGATCGCGTCGATCGTAAACGGGTGTCGGCGGCGGGTGTCGCGGAACGCTGCGCGCAGCAGTTCGATTTGGCCGGTAAGCAGCTGCGACCGGCGCTCGGCCAAGTTCACCGTGAAGAAGTAGGTGCCTCCGGCGACGAAATTGCGGCGATAGGTCGTCATCGGCAGGATTGTGCCGGATTGCGATGGGTTTCGCTCTGCTCAACCCATCCTACGCGGCCTCACGATCCGGTCGATGTCGCGCCAGTTGCCAAAATGCCCAGGGTCTGCTTTGAGTTGCGGGATGAGCTGCTGGCGAATGCCGGGTCGCCTTGCCGCCGCCGTCGCGATTGCGGTGGCCGGCGTTGCCGTCCTGCCCCAAGCCGTCGACCGGGCCGGCGCCGCCGAGAATTTGGGCTGGCGCGACGACTGTGATCCGCAATCGGCCGCCGGCCGGCGGCGATGATTGGTCCGCCGAACAGATGCGGGCGGCGAAACCCTTGCCGTTGCCGAGCATCGACGGACCGCCGGTAACGCCGCATGCGACGCCAAACCCGTTTTCGGGAGCGGTGCTCGGTTCGCCTCCGGGATCGGGCGGTCCGGCGCCGCGCTGAAGGCGTTCTCTCCTCATCCCGTTCACGCGAGAGGGGCCGCCCAAAGGCGACCCCTCCAACCCGTTGCGGAATGTTCAGCCGCCGGCTTTGGAATTATTCATTCCTCGGCTTGCGACCCGGTGCTGTTTCTCAGCAGGCGCCGGGCGTCGCCGTGCAGTCGGCGCTGACCAGGACCGCGATGTTGTTGCTGGTGAACGGTGCCGCTCCCTGCTGCTTGACGGCGAGGTTGGTATAGCCCCAGCTGGTGACGCCGACGACGGCGTTGTGGCCGGCATAGGTGCCGAAGGTGTCGCCGCCCGACAAGGTCGGCGCCTGTCCGAGGTTTACCAGCCACGGCCCGCCGCTCGACCCGCCGGTCATCAGCGACCCGATGATCGTGTTGTTGGAGAAGCCGGTGTTGACGAAACCTTGCGAGTCGTTGCGCTGCATCAGCAGCCCGCCGTCGAGGTCCACCGGGTAGCCGAGCTGGTTTATCAGGACCTGGCTCGACCCGTTGTAGCCGTACCCGTTGTAGCCGTAGCCGAACCACCCCGTTGTGGTCCCCGCATATTTGCCGTTGCTCGGGGTCAGCGTCAGCAGGGCGACGTCGTCCGGGCAAATGACGCCGTACTGCGCACAATTGTCGGTCCCGTTGTAATAGGCGGTCAGGACCCGGGCCGAGGCGGCGTTCCATGTTCCGTACGGCGCCGTTCCGTTGTTGTAGCCGGGGACATAGGTCCAGTTGGAATAGAACTGGCTCTTGCCGTAATTGGCCACGCAGTGCGCCGCGGTCACGACGATGCCGGGCTTGATCAGGGACGCCGAGCAAAGATAGCTGCTCGCCCCGATTTTGAAGAACAGTTTGCCGGCGGCCCGGAACGGGTAATATTTGTAGGTCTTGTCGTTGAAGGCATTCACCTCGGACGTGGTAAAGGGTTGATTGGAGGTGCCGTATTCGTCCGACCCGACCCCGCTTCCCTGCGGAATTTTCTGCGGGGCGACGAGCTGTATCGGGTTTTCCTGACCATCGCCGACGCCGCCCGGCTCGCCGCCCGGCGAGCCGAACAGCAGCAGCGGGTCGACGGCCCTGTTGATCGCTCCCCTCGCCGAGGGCGGGAGGGTGCGGGCCGCCGGCAGCGGCAGGGGTTTGGCATGGGCGAAATCGATGCCGTCTGCGGATTGCGCCCCTCGGTTCGGCACGGTGATCGTCGTCGTCGCGCCGCTCGCTCTGACTTGGGAATAGGCGGTGGTCGCCATCAGGCAACCGATTGCCGCCGCCGCCCCGAGCGCTGTGATCCGTTGGGTGTTCATCGCAATTCTCCTGTAAGGCGCCGCAACAGCGGCGACCGTTGATCCAAGAAGTCGCATCGCGCTTAGTCGATGCATTGCGACAATGACCCTAGGACCAGTAATCTGGTGTGAACAGCATCACATTACACAAACTCTATTGCCTAAAATGCAATGAATTATTTGGATATGTTTTAAACACAAACGCCGGAAGCACCGATCGGACTGAATCCCAGACAAAAACGTCGGATCAACCTGGTCTTCTTGTTCGATATCGGCGCCTGCGCGGGCGCTCGTTACGTACCGCAGCGAATGCCCGGGCCTGCTCCGGCACGCCGGGCATCCCGCCGAAACCCGATCGATCGGGATGTGGCCGCCGATCGGCACGGTTGGCAAAGCGCGCCGTCGTTCTCATATCCATCGCGGCGCGGCCACGGGCGGCAGATCGCGCCCGGCAACAACCAAAGCCCAGTGATGAGCACCCTCAGCGACGAGATTGCGCGGCGGCGGACCTTTGCGATCATTTCGCACCCGGACGCCGGCAAGACCACCTTGACCGAGAAACTGCTGCTGTTCGGCGGGGCGATCCAGCTGGCGGGCGAGGTCAAGGCGCGCGGCGACCGGCGGCGGGCGCGCTCGGATTGGATGGCGATCGAGCGCGAGCGCGGCATCTCGGTCAGCGCCGCGGTCATGAGCTTCGAGCATGACGGGCTCGCCTTCAACCTGCTCGACACGCCGGGTCACCAGGATTTCAGCGAGGACACCTACCGCACGCTGACCGCGGTCGACAGCGCCGTCATGGTGCTCGACGCCGCCAGGGGCATCGAGGAGCAGACCCGCAAACTGTTCGAGGTCTGCCGGCTGCGCGACGTGCCGATCCTGACCTTTATCAACAAGCTCGACCGCGAGAGCCGCGACCCGTTCGACCTGTTGGACGAGATCGAGCAGGGCCTAGCACTCGACGTGACCCCGGCCTCCTGGCCGATCGGCATGGGCCGCGATTTTCTCGGCGCCTGGGACCTGTTTGCCGACACGTTGCTGCTGTTCGAGCGCGGCGCCCGCGACCAGGCGGTCGAGCCGGTGCGGTGCCGCGGTCTCGACGATCCCGAACTCGCCCGCCGGCTTCCCCGCGAAGCGCTCGCGCGGCTGCGCGAGGAGGTCGAGATGGCGCGCGGGCTGTGCCCGCCATTCGACGGGCAAGCGTTTCGCGCCGGCCATCTGACGCCGGTGTTTTTCGGCAGCGCGCTCTATAATTTCGGGGTGCGCGAATTGTTGCGCGGGGTCGCCGAGCTGGCGCCGGCGCCGCGGCCGCAGCCGGCTTCCGACGCCGACGGGCCGCATCCGATATTGCCGCAGGACCCCGATGTCGCCGGCTTCGTGTTCAAGGTGCAGGCCAACATCGATCCGCAGCACCGCGACCGCATCGCCTTTGTCCGGCTCGCCTCCGGCCGTTTTCAGCGCGGGATGAAACTGAAGAATGTCCGCACCGGCCGGCAGATGTCGGTGCAGGCCCCGGTGTTTTTCCTCGCCCGCGAGCGCAACCTCGCCGAGGAGGCCTGGCCCGGCGACATCATCGGCATCCCCAACCACGGCAGCCTGCGGCTCGGCGACACGCTGACCGAGGGCGCCGAGATCCGGGTCGGCGGTCTGCCGAGCTTCGCCCCGGAGATATTGCGGCGGGTGCGGGTCGACGACCCGATGAAGTCGAAGCATCTGCGCCACGCGCTCGAACAATTGGCCGAGGAGGGGGTGACCCGGGTGTTCAAACCGGACCCCGGCGGCGACTGGATCGTCGGCGTCGTCGGCGCCCTGCAGCTCGATGTGCTGACCGCGCGGCTGGAGGCCGAATACGGGCTCGCGACCCGGCTCGACGGCGCGCCCTATCAGGCCGCGCGCTGGCTCGAAGCCGACGACCCGGCCGAGATCGAGCGCTTCCGCATGCGCAATCCGTCGGCCAGCGCCGTGGACCATGACGGCGTCCCGGTGTTTCTCGCCCGCAACGCCTGGGATCTGCGCACCACGATCGAGGAATGGCCGCCTTGCGCTTCAAGGAAACCCGCGAGCAGAGCTGAGGAAGCACGAGCCCAGTCCCCTTCGGTTTGCTCGTCCGATGATGGCGGAGAAGAGATCGTTCGCATTATTTCGGCCCGCAAGGCGACAGCGAGGGAAAGGCACCGATACTATGACGGCATCTGACAAAACTGCGGCGGAGCTGATCGCGCTGGCCGATTTGTCGGATTCGGAGATCGATACGAGCGACATTCCGGAAAGCGCCGATTGGCCGGACGCCGTACGAGGCAGGTTTCTTCGAAACGGGTCGCAGTCGGGGAGGGCGGTGTCCGTGAAGCGCATGTCGGATGAGCAAAAGGCTGAGATCCGGGAATTGTTGCGACGAGGGTTGAGCCGCTACCAGGTTGCCGAACAGGTACGTGTAACGCCTGGTCAGGTCAGCGCTGTCAGGGTGTGGGCGGCCGGAGGGTCCCGAGCTCGCAGGAGCAGAGAGCGATGAAATAGTGGAGGCCGTCGAAACGACCTTTGGCTTGGAGCAGGATCTGCACATCGCGCACCTCGGCGGTCAACGCCGCAACCCGCGCGCCCAACAGCTCAAAGCTTATTTTCCCCTCGCTCACATTCGATGGTCCCGGCGCCCGAGCAAACATATAGGACGCGACCAAGTAATCCCGGATGACCCGGCAGCGGCAGCGTCGCCATGCCCGGGATCTGCCCCCGCCCGCCGGTCACGCCAGCGCCGGAGCGCCTTCGGTCACGGTTTCGAGCTGGCCGACGGTCTCGCGGCCGAACAGCAACGGGATGAAGGCGCCGACCGACACGACGATCAGGATCGTTCCGAAAAAGATCGTTGGCGAGCCGGTGTGGGCCACCATCAAAAACGGCGCCAGCACGCCGGCGAACAGCCGGCCGAACGACTCGCCGAAGATGTGCCCGCGGCCGCGCAGCGCCGTCGGGAACTGCTCGGACAAGTACACGCGGGTGGCGGTGAAGGCCGACAGCACGGTAAAGCCGGTGATCAGCCCGCCCGCGACCATCACGACCGTCGCGTATTCCCCTGCCCGATGCGCCATCAGCATCAGGGCCAGACCGGGCAGCGATCCGGCGAGGGCATAGGCGATCGTCCACCGCCGACCGATGATCTCCATCAGAAAGCCGGTAAACGCCTTGCCTGGGATGCTCGCGAAGTAGACCAGCGTGCTCAACCCGAAACTGAAGGCGACGGCCGTTCCCTGATCGACCATCGCCTTTGGCAGCAGCACGTGGATCAGATAAGCGGCGGTCCCGGCGCAGACCCCGCTGGAGATCCCGACTGTGGTCCAGCGCAGCTGGCCTCGGGCGAACATTGCCCAATAAGGCGGAAGCTGCTCGCGGCCGGTGTGCATATCGCCTCCGAGCGCGCCCGCGGTCAGCGGCGGCACGCGGCTGCCGGCCCGCGCGATGATGCGGTTGACGGTGTCGACCGCCGCCTGCGGCCGGCCTTTGCGCAAATACCAGCGCGGGCTTTCGGGAAGCGCGAAATAGATCAGCACCGGCACGACGGTTATCACCAGCCCGCCCGGCAATGCCAGAAACCGAAAAGCGTTCGGGTTGCCGGCGAGCAGAAAGGAAATGAACGGCACCAAGGTAAAGGAGGCGGCCAGCGCCATCTCATAGACCGCACCGTAGGTGCGGCGGTGCTGCGCCGGCATCAATTCGGCGGCGATCGGGAACGCCGCCGAAACGACGCCGCCGGCGCCGAGGCCGGTCAGCAGACGCAGGATGATCAGCTGCTCGGCGTTTTGCACCAGCGGGATCAGCAAGGTGAAAAATGTCGTGGCGATCACGCCGATCTGGATGACGGTCTTTCGGCTCCAGTGGTCGGATACCGCCGAGGACGCGAAGCCGCCGACGCACAGCATGAAGGTCGGACCGACCGCGAGCCAGCGGATGTCGGAGCCGGTCAGATGCAGCGGGGCTTTGGCCAGCACCAGCAGCGAGCTGGTGATCGATAGATCGTAGCCCTCGACAAAGCCGACGAGAGCCAGCACGGCGATGATCGATACGTGGTAGGCGCTGAACGGGATGCTGTCGAGCTTGCGGCCGAGCACGAAGCCGGCGTCGATTGCCGATCGGCCGATCGGGCGGATTTCTGCCATGGTGACCTCCCAGGTTGATCAAACCCGGGGGAACCGTGCGGAAACCAAACAGGCGAGGCCCGCGCTGCGTTCAGCGGAGAAGGTTCTGACTTTACCGATTTAGCGACTTCGCCGGCACCTCACCGAATTCAGCGGCCGCAATGCGCCACCGGGTTGACGTGTTGCCCTTGTTCAAAGTCGGCGGCTGTTTGTTGCCGCTCGTTTTGTGCCCGACCCACCGGGTCAGACCGGCGCCGGCACGGCCTCGGTCACGGTTTCGAGCTGGCCGACGGTTTCCTTGCCGAACAGCACCGGGATAAAGGCGCCGATCGTGACCATGACGAGGATCGTGCCGAAGAAGATCGCCGACGATGCGGTATGCGGCGCCATCAGAAACGGCGCGGTCACACCCGAGAAGATCCGCCCGACCAATTCGCCGAAGATATGCCCGCGGCCGCGCAGCGCGGTCGGGAACTGTTCGGCGAGGTAGATCCGAAAGGCGGTTGCGGCGGAAAGCGCGGTGAAGCCGGTCATCAACGCGCCGACGACCATGACGGTCGTCGCATATGGCCCGGCGCGGTGCGCCGTCATCATCAACAACAGGCCGGGGAGCGCGCCGAGCATCGCATAGAAGATCGTCCAGCGCCGTCCGATGATTTCCATCAGAAACCCGGTGAAGCCCTTGCCCGGGATGCTCGCGGCAAAGACCAGCGAACTTACCCCAAAGCTCAAGGTCACCGCCGAGCCCTGATCGACCAGCGCCTTTGGCAGCAGCACCGAGATCAGGAAAAACGCGGTGCCGCAAAAGACGTAGCTGGAGATGCCGATTGCCGTCCACCGCAATTGGCCGCGAGCGAACAACGCCCGATAGGGCGGAAGCTGTTCGCGCGCGCCGGGGGCCTGGTCGCCGAGCGCCGCGAACGCCAGTTGCGGTACGCGATCGCCGCCGCGGCGGATCATCGCGTTGACCGTGTCGACCGCCGCCTCGGTTCGGCCTCGGCGCAGATACCAGCGCGGGCTTTCCGGAATCAGGAAGTAAATCAGCGCCGGCACAATAAAGAAGGCGAGGCCGCCGGGCACCGCCATCAGCCGGAAGGCGTTCGGGTTGCCGGACAGCAGGAAGCCGACAAACGGCAGCACCGTGAACGAGGCGGCGAGCGCCATTTCATATACGGCGCCGAACGTGCGGCGATGTTGCGCCGGCATCAGTTCGGCGGCGATCGGGAACGGCGCCGAGACCGCGAAACCACCTCCGAGGCCGGTCAACAGC
The DNA here is from genome assembly GCA_963701815.1 of uncultured Alphaproteobacteria bacterium. Classification (GTDB taxonomy): domain Bacteria; phylum Pseudomonadota; class Alphaproteobacteria; order ATCC43930; family CGMCC-115725; genus AP-15. Next base: position 109,504 of record CAVPBN010000003.1, on the reverse strand, counting down.
CGCAGCGCGATGAGCTGCTCGCCGCTCTGCACAAGCGGGATCAGCAATGTGCAAAAGGTGATCGCGGCGACGCCGATCAGCATGATGGTCTTCCGGCTCCAGTGATCCGAGATCGTGGAGGCGATAAACCCGCCGACGCAGATCGTCATCGTCGAGGCGATCGCAAGAAATCGGACCTCTTCGGGCGTCAGATGCAGCGGCTGCTTCGCCAACACCAGCAGGGAACCGGTCATGACCAGATCGTAGCCGTCGATAAAACCGACGAGGCCCAAGACCGCGATGATCATCAGGTGGTAGGGGCCGAACGGAATGCTGTCGAGCTTGCGGCCGAGCTCAAAGCCGGCCGAATTCGCCGATCGGCCGATCGTGCGGAATTCTGCCATGGCGACCTCCCAGCTGGTCGAACCGGGGGGACGATGCGGCAGCCGCAAAACAGGGAAGGCCGGCGCTTCTCGACGAAGAAATTTCTGACTTTGCCGATCCTAAGCCTTTGCCGGCGCCTCACCCGCTGCGACCGCAGCATCTCCGATCGGTCGACGTGTTGCCCCTGTTCCAAGTCGGCGGCGCTTGGGTGCGCCGCTCGCGTCTCTTTGCCCTGCCCAGTTCCTCAGGCGGGGGCGGCAATTCCCTCGGTCACGGTTTCGAGCTGTCCTACGGTCTCCCTGCCGAACAGCACCGGGATCAGGGCGCCGATTGCGACGACGATCAAAATCGTGCCGAAGAAGATCGTCGCCGATCCGGTGTGCGGCTCCATCAAAAACGGCGCCAGCACCCCGGCGAACAGCCGGCCGGTCAATTCGCCGAACGGCTGGCCGCGACCGCGCAACGCGGTCGGGAACTGCTCGGAAAGGTACACGCGGCAGGCGGTGAAGGCCGACAGCACGGTGAACCCGGTGATCAGCGCGCCGGTGACCATGACGACGGTGGCGAGTGGCCCGGCACGGTGCGCCATCAGCATCAGGAACAGCCCGGGCAGCGATCCGGCAAGCGCGTAGAAGATCGTCCACCGCCGCCCGATGATCTCCATCAGGAACCCGGTGAAGGCCTTTCCCGGGATGCTCGCGAAATAGACCAGTGAGGTCAGTCCGAAGCCTAGGCTGACCGCGGCGCCCTGATCGACCAATGCCTTAGGCAGCAGGACCGAAATCAGGAAATAGGCGGTGCCGGCGCAAACGCCGCTCAGAATGCCGACCGTGGTCCAGCGCAGCTGACCGCGGGCGAACAAGGCCCAATAGGGCGGCAGCGGCTCGCCGGCGGCTTGCTTGTGATCGCCGAGATCCGACACGGTCAGCGGCGGCATCGGGCTGCCCGACCGCCGAATGATCCGGTTGACGATGTCGACCGCAACTTGCGGCTGACCCTTGCGCAGGTGCCAGCGCGGGCTTTCGGGAAGCACAAAATAGATCAGCACCGGCACGACGGTTATCGCCAACCCGCCCGGCAGCGCCAGGAATCGGAAGGCATAGGGATTGGCCGCGAGCAAGAACGCAATAAAGGGCACCACGGTAAAAGAAAGCGCCAACGCCATCTCGTAGACGGCGCCGTAGGTGCGGCGGTGCTGCGCCGGCATCAGTTCGGCGGCGATCGGGAACGCCGCCGAGACGGCGCTGCCCGCGCCAAGGCCCGTCAGCAACCGCACGATGATCAGCTGCTCCGCGCTTTGCACCAGCGGGATCAGCAGAGTGAAGCCCGTCGTGGCGATCACGCCGATCATCATGATGAGCTTGCGGCTCCAGTGATCGGACACCGCCGACGCGGCAAACCCGCCGATGCAAAGCATGAAGGTCGGGCCGACGGCGAGCCATCGAATGTCGGACCCGGTCAGGTGAAGCGGCCCTTTGGCCAGCACCAGCAGCGAGCCGGTGATCACGAGGTCGTAGCCCTCGATAAAGCCGACGAGGGCGAGCACGGCGATGATCGCGACGTGGTAACCGCCGAACGGAATGCTGTCGAGCTTGCGTCCGAGCACAACGCTGGCTCTGCTTACCGATCCGGCAATCGGGCGGATCTCGGCCATGCTGACCTCCCTGGTTGGTGGAACCTGAGGTTGTTACAAATCAGCAATCGACGAGTGTTACAATCCGATTCTATCAGTTAATCGTAAGGTCTGTCACAATCGCTCGGTCTACGCCTCGCCAATTCAGGTACTCGTACCGACCATTACCCGGGTCGACGCGGTTCTGCTCCTTACACGATGCGGGCGCTCGTTTGGCTCGCCGTTTGTTCATTGCCGACACAGCGGCAATGCTGCAGGTTATCCTGAGGATCGACCGTTGTCACCCAGGAAACGACCAAGGCGTTCAGCTTTGCCGGCCTAGCCGTCGTCGCGCTTGCGCAGCAGGAATTCGCGGCCGGCCTTGACCATCGGCTCGCCGTCATAGGCGACGATGTCGGCGGTGGCGTAGGTTTCGCTCCACAGATCGGGCAGGTAGGAGCCGGTCCCGATCACGTCGATCGGGGCGGCGGCGGCGGCCATCATCCGGCATTTGGCGGGGCCGAAGCCGGAGCTGGCGACGATCCTGACCGCGCCGAAGCCGGCCTCGTCGAGGGTCCGGCGCAACAGCCAGATCGCCGCCGCCGACACGCCGGTGCCGACCAGGTAGCGCAATTCCTCTTCGCTGCGGTAGCCGCGGGTCGCCTGCGGCGCGTGCCGTTCGAGCACGGCGTAAGACATCGACAGATCGAGCCCCTCGACATAGCGCCCGCCATGCGTGTCGATGCGCAGGGCGAGACGGCCGTCCGCGGCAAGATCGGGAAAACGACGGGCGACCGCCAGCGCATCCGAAATCTCGCGGCCGAAAAAATCAATCAGCACGGTCATCGGCTCGTTCGGGAAGACTTCCCGAAACATCTCGGCGGCGCGCAGCGTCGAGCCGGCGTAGCCGATCAGCGCATGCGGCATTGTGCCGAGACCGTTCTCCCGGCCGAAGAATCGCGCGGTGGCGGCGGCAGCGCCGCCGATAAAGCCGACCGCCGCCGCCTCGCGTCGCGCCGCCGCCGAACCGACCGAGGCGGCATAGGCCATCATCTCAGCCATCTCGGCTCCGGCGCAGTGCCGCGCATCCATCGCCATAAAGGCGACCTTGGGCAGATCCGCGCACATCGCATAGGCGTTGGATGCGGCGACGCAGGCCGGTCCGAGCCGCTGCAGCAGCAGGGTTTCGAGATCGACCAGATGGTAGAGAGGACCGGTCAGATAGAGGATCGGCTCGCCGGCGCCGACCGTCGCCCCTTCGGGATGAACGAGATCGATATCGAAATGCACGCCGCGTTCGGTCGCGGCAGTTTCGAGAAACTCGATCGCCAGGCGCGGCGTGGAGATCACCGGGCGGCGCATGAAGACCGCGTAGGTTGCCCGGCAATCCCCGAAATGCCCGACGATCGCCTTGGTCTTCAGGAAATAACTGTCGGTCTGCGCCGCCGAGGTTGACGACCCGCCCGGCGGCGCCATCGCCGGCTCACGAGACCGCGGCGAGCCGGCTGCGCCCCGGCATCCCGTTTGCCCGTCGACCGCGTTTCAGCACCTCGGCGATCTCAAAGGCGAGTTCCAGCGCCTGGCTCGCATTGAGCCGCGGGTCGCAGTGGGTCAGGTAGCGGTCGGCGAGCGAGGCCTCGCTGATCGACTGGGCGCCGCCGACGCACTCGGTCACGTTCTGCCCGGTCAGTTCGATATGGACCCCGCCGGCATGGCTGCCCTCGGCAGCGTGGATGGCGAAGGCGCCGTGCAACTCGTCGAGGATGCGGTCGAACATCCGGGTCTTGTAGCCGGTCGACGAGGTTATCGTGTTGCCGTGCATCGGGTCGCAGCACCAGACGACTTCGCGCCCTTCGCGGCGCACCGCCCGGATCAGCCGCGGCAGCCTGGCGGCGACCTTGTCCGCACCCATACGGGTGATCAGGCTCAGCCGCCCCGGCTGGTTGCCCGGATTGAGCCGGTCGATCAGGCGCAGCAGATCGTCCGGTTCGAGCGACGGCCCGCATTTCATGCCGATCGGGTTCTTGATGCCGCGCAGAAACTCGACATGCGCCCCATCGGCCTGACGGGTGCGGTCGCCGAGCCAGACCATGTGCGCCGAGCAATCGTACCAGTCGCCGGTTGTCGAATTGACACGGGTCAACGCCTGTTCGAAAGACAGAAACAGCGCCTCGTGCGAGGTATAGAATTCGGTCTCGCGGATCTGCGGCGTGGTCTCCGAATCGAGCCCGCAGGCGGCCATGAAGTCGAGCGTCTCGGTCAGCCGGTCGGCCAATTCGCGGTAGCGCTCGCCCTGCGGCGAGTCGGCGACGAAATCCTGGTTCCACGCGTGCACCCGGTGCAGATCGGCATAGCCGCCCTGCGCGAAGGCGCGCAGCAGGTTCAGGGTCGCTGCCGACTGGCTGTAGGCCTGGATCATCCGCTGCGGATCGGGCTCGCGCGCGGCTTCGTCGAAGTCGAGGCTGTTGATGATGTCGCCGCGGTAGGAGGGCAGGGTCGTGCCGTTGCGGGTTTCGGTTTCGGAGGAGCGCGGCTTGGCGAACTGGCCGGCGAGCCGGCCGAGCTTGACGACCGGGCAACCGGCGCCGAAGGTCAGCACCACCGCCATCTGCAGCAGCACCTTGAACATGTCGCGGATGTTGTTCGGGTGGAACTCGGCGAAGCTCTCGGCGCAGTCGCCGCCCTGCAGCAAAAACGCCTTACCGGCTGCGACCGCCGCCAGCCGCTGTTCGAGCCGCCTTGCCTCGCCGGCGAAGACCAGCGGCGGAAAGCGCTGCAAAGTTTCCTCGACACGGGCGAGAGCGGCGACGTCGGCATAGCCCGGCACCTGCCGGATCGGCAGCGAGCGCCAGCTTCCGGGCGACCATTTTTCGCTCATGTCACAAAACCTCCGCGCGGTCGATTCCCACAATAGTGTGAGATCTGGGCACATTCGGGGTCGATCTGGTCATGCATCACCTCCAGGTTGGAGGCCGCTCTACCATCGGCGACATTCGGATCAGCGAGAGCATGAAACACGAAAGCCGCCTCGGTCGGGCGGCTTTGGGAAAACGCGTGAACGCGATCTCAGGCCGCCGTCATATACCGGCGGTACCAAAATCGTAATCGCTGGGCGATCGTCATCACTTGTAAACCATAGCAAAAAATCTCGCACAAAGCAAGCGCTTTGTGCGACCCGCCGGTCAAAATATCCGGGCTCCGCCGGCTTCATCTCTCGACCACGAACGGCCGGATGGCCCGAACGAAATCCTCCTCTGTAGTCCGGTGTTCGACCAACGCGATCACCATCTCGCCCAAGCGACTCGCATCCTCGATTGCTGAGATCGTAGCCATTGACACGGAGAAACATGCCGCATCGCGGCAAAGGCGGTGCGCTTGTTTCCCTGCTCGAACGCGTGTGCCTGGGCGATGCCTGCCATCAGCGCGACCGCCAGTGCGACGACATCCTCCTCGCCGTAGGCGAAGGCGTTTCGCGGGCGCGCCAGGGCGCTTTCGAGAAGGCCGCGATCACGCAGCGAAGTGCGCGTTCGCCGGTCTCTGCCAATTCGAGCTGGTTGTGCTCGATGACGGCCTCGATCGGCAGCCATTGCGGCTCATTCGGCAAGGGCGGCTCGGATCTTTGGATAGCGGCCGATGATTTCGCGGCTCAAAGCCAAGTAGATCGACCTCGCCTGCTACCGGCCGGGCGCGCAGAATCGTTGATGCGGCCAAGCGTCGCCTTGCTCGGTATCGAGCGGAGCAAGTTTTCGCGAACGATCCGGGTAGCGTAGCCAGTTATACTCGAGCAATCGTCGACAGCTTTCCTCGAATCAGCTGATGACGCGTGGCGGGTCTATCGGCTCTTGATGTATCGCGTCAAGATTCCGCTTGCAGCGCCTCGATGTACGGGCAGTAAGTTTGCTCAGCGTTCGCGTCTCCTCTCTCGGCGAACGATCGCCACCGCCTGAACCAGCCAGTTCGGCTTCATGACCGGAACCGGCGATGCCTCGTCAGTTGAAGCTAGTTGTTCAAGCGTCTTTTGCCGTCGCTCGCTCGATACTTCGCTGATATGCCCCGCTTCAACACGCATTTGATTCCGCGAAGCCTCTTCGCGCTCCGAGCCGCAGCCGCCGCAATCAGATCTAAAACGGGCTCAGATATCCGCTGAGACTTCGAGCAACCATCAGGCATATTACACGCCCTTTCAGCCGATCGCTTTGACAGCTGAATATGTTGAGCTTGACTCGGCCAATCGCAAGATCAGATGGCCGGTCAACTCCACCGCTACTCCGCCGCCAGCTTTTGCGGGCGCGCGGTTTTCTCGCGCATCGTGACGAATTCCTCGGCGGCGCTCGGATGGATGCCGACGGTCTGGTCGAACTGTTTTTTGGTCGCGCCGCATTTGATCGCGACGGCCAGCCCCTGGATGATCTCGGGCGCGTCCTGACCCAGCATGTGGCAGCCGAGCACGCGGTCGCTCGCGGCGTCGACGACGAGCTTCATAAAGGCGCGCTCGTCGCGGCCGGACAGGGTGTTCTTCATCGGCTTGAAGCGGGCCGAGTAGATGTCGACTTCGCCGTATTCGCGGCGCGCCTCCTCTTCGGTCAAACCGACCGTGCCGATCGGCGGCTGGCTGAACACCGCCGAGGGCACGTCGCGGTGGTCCATCCGGATCGGGTTGTTGTTGTATAGGGTCTCGGCGATGGCGCGGCCTTCGCCGATCGCCACCGGCGTCAGATTGATGCGGTCGGTCACGTCGCCGACGGCATAGATGTTGGGCACGCTCGAGCGCTGCCATTCGTCGACGACGACCGCGCCGTTGTCGTTCAGTTCGACGCCGGCTTCGGCGAGACCGAGCCCGCGGGTATTCGGCTTGCGCCCGGTTGCGTACATGACGAGATCGGCCGAGATCTCCCGGCCGATCGTGGTGAACACCGAATAGCCCTCGTGCGGCGCCTTGACGATCCGCGCGACCTGGGTGCGGGTGTGGATCTCGACGCCGCGATTGCGCATTTCCTGGGCCAGCATGACGCGCAGATCGTCGTCGAAACCGTAGAGCAGATCCTCGCGGCGGATGATCTCGACCACCTCGCTGCCGAAACCGGCGAAGATGCCGGCGAATTCGACCGCAATATAGCCGCCGCCGACGATGACGATCCGCCGCGGCAGGGCGGCCAAGTCGAGCGCCTCGTTCGACGAGATTACGTGCTCGATGCCCGGGATGTTCGGCACCGTCGGATGCCCGCCGGCGGCAATCATGATCTTGTCGGCGGTGTAGGTGCGACCGGCGACCTCGACCGTATGCGGGTCGCAGACGACGCCGCGGCCGTCGACGATCTCAACGCCGCTGTTGTTCAACATGTTGATGTAGATCTGCGACAGGCGGCCGATTTCCTTGTCCTTCGCGGCGATCAGGCTCGGCCAGTCGAACTGCGCCGGCGGCACGGTCCAGCCGAAGCCGGCGGCGTCGGCAAAGCCGTCGGCGAACTGCGCGCCGTAGACCAGCAGCTTTTTCGGCACGCAACCGCGCAGCACGCACGTGCCGCCGATCCGCCATTCCTCGCAAATGCCGACGCGGGCCCCATAGCCGGCGGCCCGGCGCGAACCGGCGACGCCGCCGGAACCGGCGCCGATCGTGAACAGGTCGAAATCATAGCGCGGCATCTCGGATCGGCTCCGTCGGGTTGGCTTGATTGTTGGTTGACACAACTTGCTGCGGGCTGCAAGCGCCGGCGGCAGGCAGGTGCACGTCGGGCGGGCGGTTCAGCGCTTGCGAAACTTGTCGAGCGCGACGATTTCGGCCGCCGGCCGCGCGCCGGGCGGTTGTTCGTCTTTCGGCGGGGCGGGCGCCGCAGCGGCCGGGAGCGCTGCGGGTCGGGCGGCGGGCGGCATCGGCGCGGCCGCCGGGGGAACAGGCGAGACCTCGAATTGAAGCCCGAAATTGACCGACGGATCGGCAAAGCTGGTGATCGCGGAAAACGGCACCGTCAGCCGCTCCGGACGCCCTTGAAAGCTCAAGCTCACCGAAAACGCATCGGCGCCGACCTCGAGCCCCCAGAACTGATGCTGCAGCACGATCGTCATCTCGTCCGGGAACTTCGCCAGCAACGGCGTCGGCATGGCGACGCCGGCAACGCCGGTGCGAAAGCCGATGTAGAAATGGTGCGCGCCGGGCAGCCCGTCCCGCGCCGCGCGCGACAGCGCCTCGCGGGCGACGCCGCGCAGCGCGGTCTCGACCATCTTGTCGTAGCGGAAGGAATCCTCGGGCATGTTTCGGCGGCTCGCTTGGAATTCGCGGCACGAAGGCGAGTGAGGGGCTTCTGTTGCCCGGTGCCCCTCGAACCGCGATTTGCTCTAGGCTTTTACCCCGCTGGGGGTTAGGCCGCGAGCGCCTCTGTTGCGAAGTTGTCGTTCGCAGGTAGATTATGACCCGATAACGGTGGTATCATACCGGGCGACGAACTTTACCTTTACCACGCGCGTCGAGCCTATTTCGCCCCCATGGACCGCCGGTCGTACGTCCGGCGGGATCTGGTGGAGGCGCCGGGTACCGCCCCCGGGTCCGCAACGCTTATTCCGCAAGCCGTGTATCGCCATAGTCGGTTGCCCGACGCAGAAAGATATAGGATGCGGGCGGCAGCGGCGCAATGCCGAGAGGAGGCGGGATGCGGCTCACCCCCGAGCAACAGGTCGAAATCGAGGCCCTGCGCGCCGAGAGCCGGCCGACGCGGCGGGCGACTGCGCCGGAACTGGAGAAGATCCTGTACGAGGCGCTGCCGGTGCTCGACCGCGGGTTTGTCCGCGTCGTCGACTATATGGGAGACGATGCGGCGGTGGTGCAGGCGGCGCGCGTCTCGTACGGGCGCGGCACCAAGCGGCTCAGCGAAGACCAGGGGCTGATCAACTATCTGATGCGGCATCGCCACACGACGCCGTTCGAGATGTGCGAGATCAAGTATCACGTCAAACTGCCGATCTTTGTCGCACGGCAGTGGATCCGGCACCGCACGGCCAACGTCAATGAATACTCGGCCCGCTATTCGCTCCTCGACAAAGAGTTTTATCTTCCGGAGCCGGGACACTTGGCGGCGCAGGCCACGACAAACGCCCAAGGACGCGGCGCGGTGCTCGACGGCGCAGAAGCGGGGCGGGTCCTCGATCTGCTGCGCGCCGACGCCGAACGCGCCTATGCCGGCTACGCGGAACTCTTGAACGAGGACGGCTCGGGCATGGCGATCGATCCGGCCCGGCCCGGCCTCGCCCGCGAGCTGGCGCGGATCAACCTGACTCTCGGCTTCTACACGCAATGGTACTGGAAGACGGATCTGCACAATCTGATGCATTTTCTGTCGCTGCGCGCCGACCCGCACGCGCAATACGAGATCCGCGCCTATGCCGAGGTGATGCTCGACACGCTCGCGCGATGGGTCCCGATGACCTGCGCCGCTTTTCTCGAACACCGGATGAATGCGACGACGATCTCGGCGACCGGCCTCGCGGTGGTCCGCCGGCTGCTCGCCGGCGAGGCCGTCGATCAGGCGTCGAGCGGTCTTTCCCCGCGCGAGTGGCGCGAGCTGATGGCGCTGCTGTGCCGCTCGGCTTAGGGGTTCTCTTAAAAATTTGGTATTCGGCCAGCCTGATGTTTCTGGCTGGGATGGCACGATACGGTTGAAATCCCCAACAATATCGCTATTATAGGTATCGCCCGACACAGCCCAGGCTTTGCGGTGCGTCATCGCCGGGCAACGAGCTTTCGTGCGGTCAACCGGCTTGATCGGGGCAGTCCCCGATTATCTTCCCATCGGGTAAATGCGGCTCTGATGATTGCTTTCTGCACATGATCCCGGCCTGGAGCGAAACGATCGAACGGCCGGTCCCGTCGACGGGACCGGCGATCATTCCGGCCGAGCTGACCGTGGTCGTTCCGACTTTCAACGAGCGCGAAAACGTGCCGCTTCTGGTGGAGCGATTGGGTGCGACCCTCGCCGGGAGGGCTTGGGAAGTGGTTTTCGTCGACGACGATTCGCCGGACGGAACCGCGAACGCCGTGCGTGCCCTTGCGCAGCGGCATCCGAACGTGCGCTGCATTCAGCGCATCGGCCGGCGCGGGCTGGCTTCGGCCTGCATTGAAGGGATTTTGTCGAGTGCGGCGCCCTTTGTCGCCGTCATGGACGCCGATCTTCAGCACGACGAGGCGCTGCTTCCGATCATGCTCGAAATGCTGCGCCGCGAACCCCTCGACATCGTCATCGGCAGCCGGTTTGTCGGCGGGGGCGATTTCGCGTCGATGCCGGCGCGGCGGGTCAGGATCAGCGACCTCGGCAACCGTTTGGCGCGGTTCGTGGTCAAAGCCGAGCTGACGGACGCGATGAGCGGGTTCTTCATGGTCAGGCGCCCGGCGTTCGATGCGGCGGTGCGCAACCTCTCGGCCCAGGGCTACAAGATCCTGGTCGATCTCTTTGCGTCCTCGTCGAAACCGCTCGCCTTCAAAGAGCTGGCGTTCACATTTCGCGAACGTCGGTACGGTCAGAGCAAGCTCGATACGCTGGTCGCACTCGAATATATCCAACTGTTGATCGACAAGCTCCTCGGCCATATCGTACCGGTGCGCTTTGTTCTGTTTGGTGCGATCGGCGGCCTGGGCCTTGTCGTCCACCTTTCCGTGCTGGCGCTTTCGCTCAAACTGGCGGGGCTCGATTTCCCGGTATCGCAAGGCGCGGCAACAGTCGCGGCGATGACCTGGAACTTTTTTCTGAACAACGTTCTGACCTATCGGGACCGCCGGCTGCGCAGCTGGAAGCTGCTTTACGGGCTGCTCTCCTTCTACACCGTGTGCAGCGTCGGCGCGGTCGCCAATGTCGGCATCGCTTCCTACGTGTTTCATTCCGATCGTTCCTGGTGGCTGGCAGGCGTGACCGGCGCCCTGGTCGGCTCGGTGTGGAACTACGCCATTTCCTCGATTTTTACCTGGCGGACCAGGTAAAAAGCTTGGCGAGCTCGTATCGGACCGATGCGACCGCCGCAGAAGCCTTTGGGGCCGGGCTGCGGCTATTCGATGACGATCCGGGGCGGGGTCCGGCCTACCGCGTCGGCGCCGGCGACCTTTTCCCAGATGCGGGCGGCCATCCGACGGAAGACCAGAGCGTGCGGGTTTTCGGGCTGGGCGATCGTGATCGGCCGGCCCGAATCGGAGGTTTCCCGGATCGCCAGATCGAGCGGCACCTCGCCGAGGAACTCGGTGCCCAGCCTCTCGGCTTCGAGGCGGGCGCCGCCATGGCTGAAGATCTCGCTGCGGCCGCCGCAATGCGGGCACAGGAAATAGCTCATATTCTCGACGATGCCGAGCACCGGCACATCGACTTTGCGGAACATGTTGAGCCCTTTGCGCGCGTCCAGCAGCGCAATGTCCTGCGGCGTCGAGACGATGACCGCGCCGGCCAGCGGCACCTGCTGCGCCATCGTCAATTGCGCGTCGCCGGTGCCGGGCGGCATGTCGACGACGATGATGTCGAGTTCGCCCCATTCGACCTCGCGCAGCATCTGCTGCAAGGCGCTCATCACCATCGGCCCGCGCCAGATCATCGGCGTGTCCTCGGGCACCAAAAATCCCATCGACATGCACATGACGCCGTAATTATCCATCGGCGTCAGCACTTTGCCGTCGCGCGAGCGGGGCCGTCCGGAAATTCCGAGCATGCGCGGCATCGACGGCCCGTAAATGTCGGCGTCGAGCACGCCGACGCGCAGCCCGTTGGCCCGCATCGCCAGCGCCAGATTGGCGGCGACGGTCGATTTGCCGACCCCGCCTTTGCCCGAGGCGACGGCGACGATCGATCGAACCCCGGGGACGGGGCCGCGCTGCGGCCGGGCGGCTGCCGGCTGCGCCGACGATCGCTCCTGCGGCCCCGGACGATGAGGGTGCGGTGCGGCGCCCCGCGGTGCGGCCTGCGCAGTCAGCACCGCGGTCACCGACAACACGCCGGGCAGCGCCTCGACCGCCTTTTCCGCCGCCTTGCGCAGCGGTTCGAGCCGTGGGCCGCGTTCCGGCTCGACCTCGATCGCAAAGGCGACATTGCCGTTGCGGATGACGAGACCCGAGATCATCCCGGTCGACACGATGTCGGCCCCGGTGTCAGGGTCGGCGACGCCTGCCAGCGCATCGAGAATTTGACGTTCGGTGACCGCGGCCATCTCATTCCTCCGCGCAGGCGCAGCCGACGCGTCCGCTTGCCGACGCACCCACCTGGCCATGCTATCGCGGCGCTTGGTTCCCGGCCCCGGTTGAGTCAGAGTAGCGCGCGGTCGATCATTGTCGTCGGACGCAGGAGATTTAGGCCCGGCGGCACGACTTGACAACAGCCGTGCCTGCCGCCTATCCGAGCGTGTCGTTAAATTCGCAGACCGCGGCTGGCCGTTGGCGCGGTTTCCACATCACGCGGCCGAGAGGTTGTCGCCGATGTTCGGGCTGAGTCGATGTTCTGGCTGAGCCAGGGCGGTGGTCCCTGGGGCGGCGGCCCGCGCGGCGGCGGCCCGTGGGGCGGCGGCCGCAACAATGGCGGTGGGCCGGGCCCCGGCGGGCGCATGCCGCGGCCGCCCGATTTCGAGGAAATGCTGCGCCGGGGCCAGGACCGGTTTCGGCGGTTGCTGCCGGGCGGGTTCGGCACCGGCGCCGGGGTCGCCATCGTCGTCCTCGCCATCGTCGTGATCTGGCTGGCGAGCGGTTTTTATCGCGTGCTCCCCGACGAGGTCGGCATCGTGCTGCGCTTTGGCGCCTATCACCGCACGACCCAGCCGGGGCTCAACTATCATCTGCCGAGCCCGATCGAGAGGGTGCTGACGCCGAGCGTCACGCGGGTCAATCGAACCCAGATCGGCTATCGGTCGGGTGAAGTGCAGGCGACCGGCGAGGTCGGAACGCGCCAAGTGCCCGAAGAGGCGCTGATGCTGACCGGCGACGAGAACATCGTCGACATCAATTTCACCGTGTTCTGGGTGATCAGCGATGCGCGCTCGTATCTGTTCAACATCCGCGACCAGGAGCTGACCGTCAAATCGGCGGCCGAGAGCGCGATGCGGGAGGTGGTCGGCGAGACCCCGATCGCGCAGGCGCTGTCCGAAGGTCGAGCCAAGATCGAGGTCGGAAACGCAGCAGCTACTGCAGAGCATTCTAACCAGTTACGGCGCCGGCATCCAGATCACCCAGGTGCAGCTGCAACGGGTCGATCCGCCGGCCGAAGTCATCGATTCGTTTCGCGACGTACAGGCGGCGCTCGCCGATCGGGCGCGCCTGCGCAACGAGGCCGAATCCTATCGCAACGACATCATCCCTCGAGCGCGCGGCAATGCGGTGCGGATCAAGCAGGAGGGCGAAGCCTATCGCCTGGCGATCATCGCCCGCTCGACCGGCGATGCCGACCGTTTTGTCGCCGTCTACCACGCCTTCAAGGTGGTGCCCGACGTGACCACCGAACGGCTCTACCTCGAAACCATGGAAGAGGTGCTGAAGAACAGCAGCAAGGTGATCATCGACAAATCCGCGCGGGGCGGCAACGGCGTGCTGCCTTACCTGCCGCTGCCTGCGCTCGGCGGTGGCGCTGCCGGGTCGGCAGCTCCGGCAACGGGAAGTACTGCCGAATCGGGATCATCCGGCGGCGGTACGCCGACACCGGATGCGGGGATTCCGGCCCCGCCGCTGCGCAGCGGCCAGAACTGAGGGGCCGCCGGCGATGGGGAGGAAGAGATGAACCGCCGCGCCCTCTATGCGATCGCAATCGTGCTCGTCGTCGGCGGCCTGCTCGCGATGAGCTCGCTGTTTATCGTCGATCAGACCGAGCAGGCGCTGGTGCTGCAATTCGGGCAGCCGCGCCGCGTCATCAGCACCCCGGGCTTATGGGTCAAGAAGCCGTTCATCCAGAACGTGATCCTTTATGACAATCGCCTGCTGGATTTCGAGCCGCCGCCCGAGGAGGTCATCGCCTCGGACCAGAAGCGGCTGGTCGTCGACACCTATGCGCGCTATCGCATCACCAATCCGCTGCTGTTTTATCAGACCGTCGCCAGCGAGGCGGCGGTGCGCGCCCGGCTCGGCGCAATGGTCAGCGGCAGCCTGCGGCGGGTAATCGGCAATCTGACCCTGTCGGCGTTGCTGTCGCCGCAGCGCTCGGCGATCATGGAAAAGATCCGCGACGAGGTCAGCAGCGAGGCCAAATCGTTTGGCATCAATGTCGTCGACGTCCGCATTCGCCGCGCCGATCTGCCGCAGCAGAACAGCCAAGCCATCTACGCCCGTATGCGTTCCGAACGCCAGCAGCAGGCGTCCCAGTATCGAGGCGAAGGCGCCGAGGCCGCGCAGACCGTCCGCGCCAATGCCGATCGCGAGCGTACGGTGATTCTCGCCGACGCCCAGCGCGACGCGCAGCGGATCAAAGGCGACGGCGACGCGAAGAGCATCGCCATCTACGCCGCCGCGTTCGACCAGGATAAGCAGTTTTTCGCCTTCTACCGCTCGTTGCAGGCCTACCGCGACGCGCTTCAGGGCCATGCCACGTCGTTTGTGCTGAGCCCGGAGGGCAGCTTCTTTCGTTTCTTCGACAACCCTGCGGGGGCGGCGGCGAAACCCGAGCCGGCGGCCCCGGTCAAGATCGGGCCAAAATGAGGGCGACCGACCACAGGCGCGGTTGGACCATCCGCCTCGCACCGCTTGCCGGCGGCGGCGACGGATCGACGGGTCGGTGAGTGGTCACCCCGGCGTTCAGGGATTTTTCGACCGCATTTGCCCTTGTCCTGGTAATCGAGGGTGCGCTTTACGCGCTGTTTCCGGACGGCATGCGGCGGGCTGCCGCCAGGGCCGTGGCGATGCCGCCGCAAACCTTGCGGCTGGCCGGGTTGGCGGCGGTCTGCGCCGGGGTCGCCCTCGTCTGGCTGGTGCGCCGCTGACCTCGCGCTGCGACGCGAGCGGAAAGGCGGTTCGGGCGAGCGTTCCCCCGCACTACCGGGCACGAAGCGACTGGTTCGGCGGATGCTTCTCGCGTAAGCTCCGTCGGTCTCAGCGATCGATGCGCCGATCGCCGGCCGCTGGCAACGGCTTGTCGCCGGGAACCTACCATCGACAACGTGAGGAGTTGAATCCGGTGCCGTCCTATCTCCCGCGACCTGCAGTCCGGGCCGCCGTTGCCGTGCTGACATTCGTCATCCCGCTGTTGCTCGCCGCGGCTGCCGTCGCCCGGCCGGCCCCCGACGGCTTTGCCGATCTCGCGGCCAGGCTGCTGCCCGCGGTGGTCAATATCTCGACGACGCAGACGCTGAAGGCGGAAAGCGGCGGCAAAGCCGAGCCGCGTCTACCGCAATTTCCGCCCGGCTCGCCATTCGAACAATTCTTCCACGATTTCTTCGAACACGGCCAGCCCAACGAAGACCGGCCCGACGCCCAGCCTCGCAAAGCCACCTCGCTCGGCTCCGGCTTTATCATCGATCCGGCGGGTTATGTCGTGACCAACAACCACGTGATTGCCGACGCCGACGCGATCACGGTGATTCTGCACGACAATACCAATCTGAAAGCGACTGTAGTCGGCCGCGACACCAAGACGGACATCGCCCTGTTGAAGGTCGCGACCAGCAAGCCGCTGACGGCGATCGCCTGGGGCGACAGCGATGTCTCGCGTGTCGGCGACTGGGTATTGGCGATCGGCAATCCGTTTGGTCTCGGCGGCAGCGTCACCGCCGGCATCTTGTCGGCCCGCCAGCGCGACATCAATTCCGGCCCCTATGACGACTTTCTGCAGACCGACGCGCCGATCAACCGCGGCAACTCCGGCGGCCCGATGTTCAACATGGACGGTCAGGTGATCGGGATCAACACGGCGATCTATTCGCCGTCCGGCGGCTCGATCGGGATCGGGTTTGCGATCCCTTCGGCGTTGGCCAAAGCGGTCGTCGCCGAATTGCGGGGCGAAAAGGACCACACCGTCCATCGCGGCTGGCTCGGGGTGCGCATCCAGGCGGTGACCGACGAGATCGCCGAGAGCCTCGGGCTCGACAAGGCGCGGGGCGCCTTGGTCGCCAGCGTCACCGACAAAGGCCCCGCGCAGGCCGCCGGGGTCCAGGCCGGCGACGTCGTTCTGACTTTTGACGGCAAGGCCGTCGAGGACATGCGCCGGTTGCCGCGGCTGGTGGCCGAGACACCGGTCGGCAGGAGCGTCGGAGTGACGGTCTGGCGCAAACGCCAGGAGAAGACCATCGAGGTCAAGCTCGGCCGGCTCGACGAGAGCGATCAGCAATTGGCAAGCGCGCAGCCGGCGCCCAAGACTTCCGATCTCGGCCGGACCGGCACCGTCAAGACGCTCGGCCTGACCCTCTCCGGCATCACTCCGGAGCTCAAGGACAAGTTTTCGCTGGCCGAGGATGCCAAGGGAGTCGTCGTCGTCGAGGTCGCCAAAGACAGCTCCGCCGCGGCCAAGGGCGTGCGCCCGGGCGACCTGATCATGGAGGCCGCGCAGCAGGAGGTGAAGAGCCCGGGCGAGATCAGCGGCCGGATCGACGAGGCGAAGAAATCCGGGCGCAAATCGATCCTGTTGCTGGTCGCCCGTCAGGGCGATCTGCGCTTTGTCGCACTCCGGCTGGACCAAGGATAGGCAAGGCGGGACAGGCCGGCCGAGCCTCGGCGGACGGGGTTGGTCCGGCGCTGCGCTTAGGCGACGATCTCGTGCTGCCGATACCCTTGGGCGTAGAGCAGCCCGGTCAGATCGGCATGTTCGAGACGCCAGCGCGCGGCGGCTGCAACCGAGGGCTTGGCATGAAAGGCGATGCCGATACCGGCGGTCGCCAACATCGGCAGATCATTGGCCCCGTCGCCGACGGCGATGATGTGTTCGGGCCGAAGCCCGTGCATGGCGGCGAGCGCGAGCAGGGTTTCGCGCTTGGTCTCTCCGGTCACGATCGGCCGCCGCACGGTGCCGGCGACCCGCCCCCCGACGATGTCCAGGCGATTGGCGACGACGTGGTCGAAGCCGAGCGCGGCGGCGACCTGTTCGGCGAAGACGGTGAACCCGCCCGAGACCAGCGCCGCCGCCGCACCGGCGCGCCGCATGGTCGCGACCAGCGTCCGCGCGCCCGGGGTCAGCCGGATCCGCGCCGCCGCCTGTTCGAGCACCCGCTCCTCCATCCCGGCCAGCAGCGCGACGCGGGCCTCGAGAGCGCCGGCAAAGTCGATTTCGCCGTTCATCGCCCGGCGGGTGATGGCCGCGACCTGGGGGCCGATCCCGCGCAGGTCGGCCAGCTCGTCGAGCATCTCGTTTTCGATGATTGTCGCTTCGAGATCGGCGACGAGAAGCCGTTTACGCCGCCCTTCCAGCGGCTGGACCAGGATATCGGTCATCGCGCCGGCTGCGATCTCCCGCACCGACGATTGGACCTGCCGCGGGTTGTCCGCGTCGCAGACAAGATCGCACGCCTCACCGGGGGCGAGCCAGATCGGCCCGTCTGCGACGGCCAAAGCCTCGCCGATCGCGCCGGCGAGGCGGGGGAGGGCCGCCCGGCCGCCCGGCCCGGCGATCAGGGTGACGACAATGGGCATGGGTCATCTTCGTACCCGTTCGATCGGCGGCGCGGCAAGCGACCCGGCGCCCCGCAAAATCATTCGCCGCCGGTCGTGGTGGTGGCCGGCCCGACCGCCAGCGGCAAATCGGCGCTGGCCTTGGCGCTGGCCGACGAACTGGGCGGGACCATCGTCAATGCCGACAGCCTGCAGTGCTACCGCGATCTGCGGATCCTGACGGCCCGTCCCGGGCCGGCGGACGAACAGCGGGCGCCGCACCGGCTGTACGGCTTTCTCGATGCAGCCGAACGCGGCTCCGCGGCGAGCTGGCGGGCATTCGCTCTCGATCAGATCGCGGCGGCGCTCAAAGCCGGCCGGTTGCCGATCCTCGTCGGCGGAACCGGCCTCTATTTGCGGGCGCTCGCCCGCGGCCTGGCGCCGGTTCCCGAGATCCCCGAGCCGGTCCGCCGTCAGGCGCTGGCGCTGCATCGCGCTTTGGGCGGAGCTGGGTTTCGCGAGCGGCTGGCGCAACTCGATCCGGCGGCGGCCGGGCGGCTGTCTGCGGGCGATACGCAGCGGCTGGTGCGCGCCTTTGAGGTGGTTCGCGCCACCGGGCAGCCGATCGACGCCTGGCACTCCCGTCCGCATCCGGCATCGCCCTACCGTTTCGCGACGATCCTGCTGACGCCGACGCGCGAGGCGCTCTACGCGGCCGGCGACGCTCGCTTTGCCGCGATGATCGAGGCGGGCGCCCTCGCCGAGGCGGCGGCGCTTGCCGGACGCAGCCTCGACCCCGATCTTCCGGCGATGAAGGCGGTCGGTCTGCCCGAATTGTTGCGGCACCTGCGGGGCGAGATCGGATTGGACGAGGCGATCGCCGCGGGTCAGCGCGCCACCCGCCGTTATGCAAAGCGGCAGCTGACGTGGTTTCGCCATCAGATCGTCCCGGACCTGGTGTTCGGTGAGCAATTTTCGGAAAGAATTCGACCCCAATTGCGCCAGTTTATTGACGAGTTCGTATTGACCCGACGGCCATAGCTGACTAGGTTGCGCGCCCCGCCTCGAACCGCCGGCGCCGTCGGCAGCGTGCCGGGGCGGTTTGCGGTTTTCGCCGGAAGGAGATCGTCATGTCGGCCGAGCCGATCAGTGGAGCGGAAATCGTCATCAAGGCCTTGGTCGACCAGGGCGTCGATGTCGTTTTCGGTTATCCGGGCGGCGCCGTCCTGCCGATCTACGATGCGCTCTACAAGCAGAATTCGCTGCGTCACATCCTGGTTCGTCAGGAAGGCGGCGCGGTCCACGCCGCCGAAGGCTATGCCCGGTCGACCGGCCGGGTCGGCGTCGTGCTGGTCACCAGCGGCCCCGGTGCGACCAATGCGGTGACCGGTCTGACCGACGCGCTGATGGATTCGGTCCCGATCGTCTGTCTGACGGGCCAAGTGCCGACCCATCTGATCGGCAACGACGCGTTCCAGGAGGCCGACACCACCGGCATCACCCGTCCGTGCACCAAGCACAATTATCTGGTCAAGGATGTACGGGATCTGGCGCACCAGCTGCACGAGGCGTTTTACGTCGCCCGCAGCGGTCGCCCCGGCCCGGTCGTGATCGACCTGCCGAAAGACGTTCTGTTTGCGCCCGGTCCCTACAGCGGCCCGGAAGCCGGGCGGCACAAGAGCTATCGCCCGCAGCTCGCACCGGACCCGGCGCGCATCGCCGAGGCGGTCGAGATGCTCGCCGCCGCCAAACGGCCGCTGTTTTACGGCGGCGGCGGGCTGGTCAATTCCGGGCCCGAGGCCTGCGCGCGTTTTGCCGAGCTGGTGCGGGCGACCGATGCGCCCTGCACCCTGACATTGATGGGGCTCGGCGCGTTGCCGGCGTCCGACCCGCATTTTCTCGGCATGGTCGGCATGCACGGCACCTACGAGGCCAATCTGGCGATGCATGACTGCGACCTGATGGTCGCCGTCGGCGCGCGTTTCGACGACCGGGTGACCGGGCGCCTCAACGCCTTCTCGCCCGGCTCGAAACGGATCCATATCGATATCGACCCGTCCTCGATCAACAAGAACGTGCGCGTCGACCTGCCGATCATCGGCGACGCCGGTCAGGCGATGACGGCGATACTGGCGGGTTGGGCCAAGGCTTCGCTCGGCAACAGCGGGTCTGCGCGGGCCGAATGGTGGCGCAAGATCGAGAGCTGGCGCGCCCGCGACTGCCTGCATTACGACAAAAGCCGGCGCGATCTGATCAAGCCGCAATTGGCGCTGGAGCGGCTGTACGCGCAGATCCGCGACCGCGACGTCTACATCACCACCGAGGTCGGCCAGCACCAGATGTGGGCGGCGCAATTCCTCAAATTCGAACAGCCCGGTCGGTGGATGACCTCGGGCGGTCTCGGCACGATGGGCTACGGCCTGCCGGCGGCGATCGGCGTGCAGATCGCTCACCCCGAAGGGCTGGTCATCGATGTCGCCGGCGAAGCCTCGATCCTGATGAACATCCAGGAGATGTCGACGATCGCCCAATACCGGTTGCCGGTAAAGATATTCATCATCAACAACCAATATATGGGCATGGTGCGGCAGTGGCAGGAATTGCTGCATGGCGGCCGCTACTCGGAGAGCTATACCGCGGCATTGCCCGATTTCGTCAAGCTGGCCGACGCCTTTGGCGCGGTCGGGCGGCGGATCGAAAAGCCGGCCGAACTCGACGATGCGATCTCCTGGATGCTGGCGGAACCCGGTGCGGTGATCCTCGACGTTGCGGTCGATCCAACGGAGAACTGCTTTCCGATGATCCCGTCGGGGGCGGCACACAACGAGATGCTGCTCGGGCCGGAAGACAAAGCCGAAAAGCCGGTGTCGGAAGAGGGCATGGTCCTCGTTTGAGGACGCGGCCATGGCCGATATCGAACGCCATACGATCGCCGTCCTGGTCGACAACGAGCCGGGCATTCTGGCCCGCGTCGTCGGGCTGTTTTCCGGGCGCGGCTACAACATCGAGAGCCTGACCGTCGCCGAAGTCGACCGCCTCAACCGCCTGTCGCGGGTCACGATCGTGACCTCGGGCACCCGCATGATCATCGAGCAGATCAAGGCGCAGCTGTCGCGGCTCGTCCCGGTCCACAAGGTGCTCGATCTGACCGATGAGGGGCCCTTCGTCGAACGTGAAATGATGCTGGTCAAAGTAGCCGGCAAAGGCGAGTCGCGCATCGAGTTGTTGCGCCTCGCCGACATCTTCCGCGCCCGCGTCGTCGATTCGACCACCGACAGCTTTGTCTTCGAGATGACCGGCTCCGGCGAGAAGCTCAACGCTTTCATTGCGCTGATGGAGCCGCTGGGGCTGATCGAGATTTCGCGCACCGGAGCGGTTGCGATCGCCCGCGGCGCGGCGCGGCTTTGACATAAGAGGAGGCGACCATGCGGGTTTATTACGACCGCGATGCCGACGTGAACCTGATCAAGGCGAGGAAGGTCGCGGTGATCGGTTACGGCAGCCAAGGCCATGCGCACGCCAACAATCTGCGCGACAGCGGCGTCAGGGATGTGGTCGTGGCGCTGCGCCCGGGCTCGGCCTCGGCGCAAAAGGCCGAAGCCGCCGGCCTCAAGGTGGTGACCCCGGCCGAGGCGGCGAAATGGGCCGACATCGTCATGGTGCTGGCCCCCGACGAATTGCAGGCGCAGCTCTACGCGAACGACCTGCGCGGCAACATGCGCGAGGGCGCCGCGTTGGCCGTCGCGCACGGGCTCAGCATCCATTTCCGGCTGATCGAGCCGCGCCCCGACCTGGACGTGTTCATGATCGCGCCCAAGGGCCCGGGGCATACCGTGCGCTCGGAATATCTGCGCGGCGGCGGCGTCCCGTGCCTGGTTGCGGTCGATCAGAACCCGTCCGGCAACGCGCTCGAAATCGCGCTCTCCTACGCCTCGGCGATCGGCGGCGGCCGCGCCGGGGTCATCGAAACCACCTTTCGCGAGGAATGCGAGACCGACCTGTTCGGCGAGCAGTCGGTCTTGTGCGGCGGCCTGACCTCGCTGATCCTCGCCGGCTTCGAGACCCTGGTCGAAGCCGGCTATGCGCCCGAGATGGCCTATTTCGAATGCTGCCACGAGGTCAAGCTGATCGTCGACCTGATCTATGAAGGCGGTATCGCCAACATGCGGTATTCGGTGTCGAACACCGCCGAATACGGCGACTATTCGCGCGGGCCGCGGGTCATCGACGAGCATGTGCGGGCGGAGATGAAAAAGATCCTCGGCGACATCCAATCCGGCCGCTTCGCGCGCGAATGGGTGCTCGAAAACACCGCCGGCCAGCCGAGCTTCAAGGCCCTGCGCCGCCGAGCCGCCGAGCACGAAATCGAAAAAATCGGCGAGAAATTGCGCGCGATGATGCCGTGGATCAGCGAAAACCGCCTCGTCGACCGGACCAGGAACTGAGCCGATCAGGAAATTCCGGGTTCGGTAAGCCAGTCCTCGGAGCGCAAGCCATCGACGCGGCCAAATTCGCCCAGGTTCGCGGTGACCACCACCAGACCGCGGCTGCGGGCGTGTCCGGCGATCAACAAATCGTAGGCGCCGATCACCTGGCCGCTCCGCTCCAGCGCCACCCGGATCTCCGCCGATTGGGCTGCCGCCGTCAGCGGCGAAAGCCAGCACCGCGATGCGCGCGGCGAAGCCCCGGTCCCTTTCGGAAGATTGTTATCGCGATATTCGCCTCAGAGATTGCGCAAGTCTTTCGGTCCCGAGGCCGGGACCAGCGCCTTGCGTCCTTCGAGACAGCCGCTTCGCGGCTTCCTCAGGATGAGGAATTTGGTAAATTTTATCAATGGATTACCTCATGCTGAGGAGGCGCGAGGCGCCGTCTCGAAGGACGCAGGATGTTCGCACAGCGCACCGTTGCCAATTCCTTCACAGCCTCTCAGTACCTCCTTTGGCAGGCGCACGGCCTGCGAACGATTGCTCTGGAACAAGGTGGTTCGAACCATCACGGCACTCCGGGATATACACGGTATATATCCTACGATCGGAATGTATCAAAGGGTCTGCCGCCGGTTCTGCTGGTCCAGCGTCGACCCGGTTGTCAGCCTATCAAGCCGGCGGTAGCCTCGTGCTCTTCTGACCGATGCTCACCTTCTTGGGGACGAGGACGTACGGCGCTGCAGCACCCGGGTCGAGGAGGCCGGCGCCAGGCTGCGCACGGTGCCGCCGTGGATCAGCGAGAACCGCCTCGTCGACGGCGGCCAGAACTGACCTACGGCAAGGCCTGTCCTTTGAGATAGGGATAGCTCCGCGCCGGGACGATCGACCAGACTGTGGCGGCAAAACCGGTTGGCAGTGTCGCCATAAGCTGCGTGGTGGTTTTACCCACACCGCCGGCGCTCTTCTTCTGGCCTGTGGCCAAGGTGTCCCAATAGCTGGTGACGACCGAGCCGTTCGAAATCCTTCACCCGACGAGACCGCCCGCGGTAAAATTCCCGTGCCGGCGACCTAGCCGGCAGCGTAGCTCGCGGTGATCGGGCCGTTATTCTCGTCGACCAGTCCGCCAACATTGACGCCATTGATGCCCAACACGGTCGCGATTGCGTAGGAATTCGCCACTGAGCCCATTTCGTTGAACCCGACCAGCCCGCCGATCCGGCCGAACGTGCCGACGACATTGCCGGTGGCGTAGGACGCCTCCACCGACTGGTAATTGGCGCCGACCAGGCCGCCGGCGCTCCGAAACCCTCCCGAGCCGCCGGTTGCGCTACCGGATGCGTGCGAACCCGACACCGCGCCGAAATTGTCGCCGACGAGACCGCCCGCATCGGCGCCGGAGACCACGCCGCCCGCATAGGAACCCGCGATATTGCCGTTGTTCCTGCCGACCAATACACCTGCCGGATCATTCGGGCCATCCGGGGCGGTCACGGTCGCCGCCGCCCAGCAATCCGCGGCGATGATTTAGGGTGCCAAGGGTAAGAGTGTCGGCCGGCACTAGGGGCGCCGCCGTCGTAGGTGCGCGAGCCGAAGCGGTACAAAACTGTCTCCGTCCATGCCGTCTGGGCTGGGTTGGGCGTCAGCTTGAACACCGTACCATCGCCATAATCGCCGGCACGCGGTCGTGCCGTAGAGGTTCCCGGCTCGGTCCATGACCAGGCCGGCATAAGGGTTCTGGCCGTCGGGGCAGCCGCTCTGCGAGCAAAAGCTGTAGAGCGTTTTCAGCGTTGCCGCAGAAGGGGCGCTTAACGGTGCAGGGCTCGCGGCCATCAGCAGGGTCATGACCATCAGCGCAGATCCTCGACCGATCGTTATGATTTTCATTAGGACGTGCTCCTCCAGCAAAGTAGGCCTGCGCCGCCGGCCTCGGCAACGCGACCGAGCGCTTTGACATTGTTGCCGGGGCTGACGCCACGCCGATGCCCGGCCGGGCTAACCGTGCCAATATCGAATTTGTGATTTTTGATCGCAATCTTCGCCTTAGTTGCGGATCAGCACGGCCCGGCGTTGCTGCGCCTCGGCCGGTCGATCGCCCGATGCCGCGGCGCCGACGGATTGGCAGCGGTTCTCGGCCATCACCCGTTCGCCGCCGACGCCGCGCGCCTTCAAGGCGTCGCGGATCTGGTTGGCGCGCAAGGCGGCGAGCGTCTGGCGGCCCTCTCTGATGCCCTCGTCCGGCGAACAATAGGTTTCGATCGTCACGGTGATCTTTGGGTTGTCGCGCAGAAAAGCAGCTTGGCGTTCGATCGTCTTTTCTGCGGCTGGCGGCAGAAAGACCTTGTCCTTGCCGAAAATGATCGCGTCGCCGATCGTCGGCGGGGGCGGCGCCGCAGCCGGGCGCGGCGCCTCGCGCGACCACGGCGCAAAAACAACGAGCAAAAACAGCGCGCCGACCGCCGCAATCGAACCGCCGATCGCAGCGGGAAGCCCGAAGCGGGTCCGGGGTTGGCGGGTCTGGCCGGGTTTGGCGACCGCGACGGCCGGCGCTGCGTCAGTCGCGGGGTTGCGTCGAGCGGTACCCGGAAGACGTGGATCGGGCGGGCGATATTCTTGACCCGTTGCGGACCCATATCCTCGAAACCGAAACCGAGCTTGTCGCGCACCTGGTCGCGCACGACCCGGCTGACGCAGATCCCGCCCGGCCGGGCCAGACCTTCGAGCCGGGCTGCGACATTGACCCCGTCGCCGTAGATGTCGCCGTCCTCGCTGATGATGTCGCCGAGATTGATGCCGATGCGAAACACGATCGGGTCGTCCGCCGCGGCCCGGACATTGCGCAAGGCCATGGCGCGCTGGATGTCGACGGCGCAGCGGACGGCATCGACGACGCTGGCGAACTCGACCAGGAGACCGTCGCCGATCGTCTTGACGAGGCGGCCGCGGTGCTCCGCGACCTTCGGGTCGGTCACTTCGCGCTGCACCGCCTTGAGGGCGAGGTGGGTCCCATCCTCGTTCTTACCCATCAGGCGCGAATAGCCGACCACATCGGCCATCAGAATCGCCGCCAACCTGCGTTCGGTCCGCTCCTGTTCGAGCGTGCTCATCGACCGAGCCTCCCGCACGCCCGATGTCCGAAAAGCCGCGCCGCTCCCGGCATGTCCCCCGCGATCCTGCCGCGGCTGCGGTCGGCGGCGCTGCGGCTCATCGGTGGTGCACGCTGACGCCGCCGCCGCCGAAATGCATCGCCGGCGCCGGACGCGCCCCGATCGACCCGCCAAATCCGCGACCGATCGGGGAGAAGCCGCGAGCCGCCATCGGGGTCTGGAATGCCTGCGGTCTTCCGAACGCCTGTGCGCCGCCCCGATAGGCCCCGCCCATGCCTTGCGAAACCGCCGGCCGGCCAAATTGCTGTGCGTTGCCGCGATAACCCTCACCGGGATTGCGACCGGCTTGCGACCGGCCGAATTCCGGGCGCCCCAAATTCTGCCCGCCATTGTGCTGCGGCGACGGCCCGCCGCCGGGGTGCGTCTCGGCGCCTCGGCTGCCCGACCCTAAGCCGCCATGGCCCGGCTCGTGCCGAGTTGCCGCATTGCCGCCGGCCCGGCCGCCCGGGCCGGTCGACACCGGGGTCGCATTGCGGGGTTCGCCATGCATCCCGCCCGGCTCCGCCCCCGGTCTGGCTCGCGCTTCCACCGGCACCCGAGGAGCGCCGCGCATCATCGTCGCCGTCGCCAGGCGCGACGCCGGGACCCTCAACATCTCCCGTTCGACCGGATGCCCGCCGGCAAAGGTCCCCCGCGGCACCACGGTGGCGAATTGCTGGTTGAACCGCCCCGCCCGCCAGGCCTCGCGACCACTTCCGATCGGCTTGCGGAGCGTTCGCGAACCACGACGTTGACGCGCTCCACATAAGCGGGGCCCGCTGCGTACCAGGGGGCATAGGCGTCGCCGGGCCCTAGCGGGAACCAGCCGACATCCGGCTGATCGCCCGCACCGCCGCCGGAGGCGTCGGGCGGTGCGATAAAGGCGACCAGGGCCGGGGCATAGACCGGGTGGGGGTCGACCGCACCCGGCGCCCAGCCCCATCGGCCGTCGACATTGATCCAGCGGCCGAAATGAAACGGCGCGAAGCCCCAAGGCTGGTCATCGACCCAGGTCCAGCCCCATGGCTCGATCGAGTCCCAGTGGCCGAAGCGATAGGGCGCCCAATCCGGCGGCACCGAGTTGGGGAACCAGACCGCCCCGGTATCGGGCAGGGTCCGCCAGTCGCCGTAGCGATCGAGCTCGTCATACCCGGTGGTCGCGGCTGAGACGTAGCGGGCCGATTGCTGAGGCCGGGAGTTGCCGGCGCTGTTGTTCGACTGCTGCGCCCAGAATAAAAAATCGTCGGATTGCCCGCCTGAAGCACCAGGCTCGGCCGACGCCAGCTGCACCCGAGAAGGGTTGGATGGCGGGCCGGCCTCGGCGGGAGCGGCGGGCGGACCGCCGGCGGCGACGCGACCGGGCTCGGAGGGGGCCGGCGGGGCCGCCGCCTGGGACAAGTTCGCCTGATTTGAGAGACCTGTCTGGTTCGACGCGTCCGTCTGACGCGACGGGGGCGGCGGCGTTGCGGCGGCGGTCGACGCCGCCGGTGCGGCAACCGCAGGGGCATGCACGCTGGTCGTCACCGCGGGGTATGTCCCGGCCACCTGCGCTTCCTCGCCCGCACCGATCGCGACATCGGCCTGCCCGCCGACGAAACGCGCCTTGCCGTCGAACACGACGATGCGCGTCGGCTGCTCCGCGCTGCCCGCCTCGATATCGTAGGAACCGGCCTGCAGCAGCCACAGCGAGCCGCGCGGGATTTCGAGCTCGACGCTTTCGCCGGGGCCGAGCTGGCCCAATTGCAGATAGATCCGGCCCTGCCGGATGCTGGCCTCGATCAGCTGGTCGCTGAGATTGAGCATATGCAGCACGGTGTCGTTCGACATCTGGATTGCGTTGGGACCGATCCGAATGCGGGCCCGCGCCATCGGTCCGGTCTGCAGCGACATGTCCTGGCAAACCGGCTGGTTGAAGTCGGCATCCTTCCAGGCCAACCCTTCGGCTTCGCCGGGTTCGCCGGATTCCCCGCGCAGCGAGAACCGCACCTCGCCGGAAATATAATTCAAGCTGCCGACCCGCAACGGCGGGTCCTCGGCCAGCGCCGGACCCGCGAGCGCGATCAGGATCGCAAGGCAGCTCGCCGCAACGGGCCAGACGGCGCCGCTCATTGCCCGGCGGAAAAGCGATACCCGCTTCACCGGAGGTAGCGACCCGTCGCGCGCGTCACCATCCCATAAACCTCTTGGGGTTGCTTTAACGTTACTTCAAATCCGGTTATCAATCAATGGTCCGATCATCCAATGGTCCGATCATCGTCGCCGCTGCGGCGCGTCGCCGGCCGACCGCCGATTTGTTTAAACATTGAAACAAATAAGGAACATTAACTATTACGTTGCGTTTCCCGTTGCAAACTCCCCGTTTTTATGTTGTAATCATCGCTTAATAAAACACCGGATGCAAGGGCGGTTTCGCCGAATGAGCAAGGCTGTCGGCGTAGGTTCGGGGCCGGTCAGGCGCGGGTGTCCGCGCCGATGGCAGCGTTTCCGCGAGGCGGCCGGACCGCCCGCCTCGGGCCGGCGCCGCGGTGGCGACGTAGCCCGCCGGTCGCTGGTTTTCTCGGTCGTCGTCATGATGGCGCTCGGCGCCGGCCTGGGCGGGAGCCGGGCGCAGAACGCGGCGGGGACCGCCTCTTCGTCGGCCGCGGGGGCATCCGGTCCGGCGGCGGGCGGCCCGCTCGGGAACGTGACGGTCGAGGAGTGGCTCAACCAGACGGTTCGGCTGCGCGACACCGTCCAGGCGCTCGACCGACCCGCCGCCGACGGTCGGCCGTCGGGCGAGATCCGGGCGGGCGCCGGGATCAAGGCGATCGGTCTGGTCGCCGGCAGGCAGTGGGTGCAGATCGAGTTGCCCAACCGGGCGCTCGCCTACGTGCCGCGAACGGCGATCGAGTTCGAGAACGCGGCGGCAGGGATTCCGGCTGCGACCCCGACAGCCGCCACCCCGGCAACCGCAACTTCGGCAACCGCGACCCCGGCGGCGGCAACATCGGCGGGGGCGGGCATCCACGGACCGCTCGGCAATGTGCCCAACGCCGCGACATTGGTGGTGGCCGATCAGCGCATCCGCCTGTCGGGCATCGATCCCGGACCGCAGAGCGTCCTCGGCCCGTTCGAGAACTGGCTCAAGACCCAGGGCGCGCTGCAATGCGAACCGGATGCGAATACCGGACGCTATCGCTGCTTCACCGGCGCCGGGGTCGACATCGCCCAGGCGGCGATCCTGAATGGTTCCGGGCGGGTCGGCGACGGCGCCACGCCCGAGTATCGGCAGAGCGAAAACGAGGCGCGGACGGCCAAGCGCGGACTTTGGGCGCAACCTTGAACGGACCGGCGATGCCGGGTGTGGGAGGAGAATATGGAGATGCGGAAATTGGTGCCCGTAATAGCGGCAGCGCAGATCATGATCCTGGCCGGGTGCGTGCCGGCGGTCATGGCGCCGAGCGTGATCGCGACACCCGGGCCGGGAAAGCTGCCGGCCGACCTGGCCTCCGATCATATTGCGTGCACGGCGCAAGCCAATCAGCAGATGGCCCCGGCGGTGCAGGCGGCCAACAACCAGGTTACCGGGACCGCATTGCAGAATCTCTTGACCGGGACCGGCAACGACGCCGTGGCCGTCAATGCCCAGGCGACGGCCACGGTGCAGCAGCAATACGACATTGCCTATTCGGCCTGCATGTACGCCAAGGGCGACAACGTACCGCCTAATTATATGCAGCCGACGCAATACGCCGAACCGACCGGCGCCCATCGCGGGAAGAGACGAACAGCGCACAAGCCGTCATCGCCGACGACGGCATCCGGTTCCGGCCAGGGCACCGGTCCGGGCTTTGTCGTTCCGGCAGCGGCGGCGCCTGCCGGCGGCGGCGGCGGCGGTTTCGTCGAGCCGGCGGCTACCGCATCCGCCGCGCCCGCCGCGTCGAGCGGCGGCTTCGCCGTGCCGCCCCCCGCGGCCCACTGAACGTCCGACGGCCTGAGTTGCGGGGCCGGAGGAAATGCAAGCTGGAGGGCGGTCCGCCGCGCGGCGAAGCGAATAGCCGGACGAGGCCACGAGGAGTTAGCATAGGAGCGGCCTGGGCTGCTCCGAATGCCGATGCGCGTCCTCTACGTCACCGCCGAGCTGTTTCCCTGGGTCAAGTCGGGCGGGCTCGGCGATGTTTCGGCCGCATTGCCGCCGGCGCTGGTCGGGGCCGGCGTCGATACTCGTTTGCTGTTGCCGGGGTTTCCGGGCTTTCTTGACGCGTTCTCCGGCTTGACCGACATCGTCCGATTGCCGACGCCGTTCGCGGCCGAGCGGGTGCGGGTCGCGATTGTCCGGCTGCCGGGGACCGAGCGGCTCGCCTATCTGGTCGACCACCCGGCATTTTACGACCGCGCGGGCAGTCCCTATATGGGTCCCGACGGCGCCGATTGGCCGGACAACCATCGCCGTTTCGCGTTGTTCGGCTGGGTCGCCGCCGCGCTGGCCCGCGGCGCCGACCCGGGCTGGCGCCCCGACATTCTGCATGCTCACGACTGGCATGCCGCCCTCGCCCCCGCCTATCTCGCCGCCATGCCGCCGGCCGCGGAGCCCGTCGCCACGCTGTTCACGATCCACAACCTCGCCTATCGCGGTCTGTTCCCGGCATCCGATTTTGCCGATCTGGCGCTGCCGTCCGAGTTCTTCGCGATCGACGGGGTGGAGTTCTACGGCGGGCTGTCGTTTCTGAAGGCCGGCCTGTTTTATTCGGACCGGCTGACCACGGTCAGCCCGACCTATGCGCGCGAGATCCAGACGCCGGCATTCGGCTGGGGGCTCGACGGGGTGCTTCGCCGTCGCGCCGGCGTGTTGACCGGGATCCTGCACGGCGTCGATCCGCAGATATGGGAGCCCCGGCACGACGGCGCCCTGCCGCTGGCCTATGGCGTCGACGAGGCGGCGGCGGGCAAGCGCGCGGCCAAGGCCGCTTTGCAGCACCGGCTCGGGCTCGAGCGGCGCGACGATGCGCTGCTGTTCGGCGTGGTCAGCCGCCTGACCTGGCAAAAGGGCGTCGACCTGATCCTCGCGGGATTGTCCGGCCTGGTCGCCGCCGGCGGCCAGCTCGCGCTGCTCGGCTCGGGCGAGGCGGAGCTCGAGCGCGGTTGCGCCGCGGCGGCGCAGCGCTATGCGCCGCATGTCGGGGTCGAGCTCGGCTATGACGAGCAGCTCTCGCATCTGATCATCGCCGGCGCCGACATCGTCCTGGTCCCCTCGCGCTACGAACCGTGCGGTCTGACCCAGCTTTACGCGCTGCGTTACGGCGCATTGCCGCTGGTCCGCCGGGTCGGCGGCCTCGCCGATACGGTGGTCGACGCGACGGCGGTCACCCTGGCCGACGGCAGCGCCACCGGTTTTGCCTTCGACGACGAAAGCGTACCGGCGCTGCAGGCGGCGATCGCCCGCGCCGCCGGATTGTACCGCCAGCCGGCATTATGGCGGCGAATGATGCGGCAGGCGATGACGCGCGATTTCAGCTGGGACGCCGCAGCCCGCCACTATTCGACGTTGTACCGGGAAATGCGGGCGGCTCCGTCACTGACGCGCAGTTTTGCACGATAAATCCGTTGCCGTTTAATCTTTGGTTACTCGGCGGCGGTTGGCGTCGCATGCGTTCGGTCTCCGTACCCGACAAGTAGTCCGGCCACCGATATGTCCTCGTCCAATCCTTCCCAATGGAGGCCTCTGCTGCTGATCCGGCACTCCTGACGTTGTTCGCGTGTTGCGCGTAATAGGCGAGGGAACCAGGCGATAGGAACGCCAAGGGTGCGTCCATCAGACAATTCCACCCACATGTTGTCGTCGTCGAAGGCCACGCTCATCGGCCTAACCGAAGAACTCGTCCCACGCCTCCTCGATGCGTTCACGATTTGCCTCGACCAAATTCAGCAGTTCGCGCAATGCCCTCGCATTGAAGCCGTCATTGTAGGCAGCCACGATCTGAGGACGAAGCCAAATCTTGGCCTCTCTGTCTGTCTTGCTCGACATGAACATGCGGCGGCTCGCGCGGACGACCTTCGTTAGAATAGAAAAAGAACCGATAGCCACGCGTCCGGAAGACGACGGGCATCGGCGGCGCGCGCTACCCGCCGAGGATCGTCCCGGCCGCGATCCCGGCCTCGGTGGCGGGGATCTTGGCGCCGTTGTCGAGCCGTATCCGGGAAGCCTCGATATACCCGCCCTGCGCCAGAATCCGCATGCCGGTTTCGCCGATCGAGACGATTTCGCCGAGCTTATGCCCGCGCACCGCGCCAAAGGTCGGGGCGGCGATCTTTTTGGCGTCGAACAGGTAAAGCTTTTGCTCTCCGCAGGTTGTCCAGGCGCCGGGCGCCGGGTTGCAGCCGCGAACCAGATCGTAGAGGAAGTCGACGTGCCGCGCCCAGTCGATCCGCGATTCGGCGGTCCGCACCCATCCCTCATAGGTGGCCCGGCCTTCATCCTGGGTGGTTTCGGTCGCACGACCCTTGACGACGAGATCGGCGGCCTCGACCAGGGCCTCGACGCCGAGCGGAAAGATCTTGTCGAAGTACAGCGACCCCGCGGTGTCGTCGGCGGCGATCGGCACGCGCTTTTGCAGGATCACCGGGCCCTCGTCGAGCCCGGGGGTCGGCCGGAAGATCGACAGCCCGGTTTCGCTGCGCCCGCGGATGATCGCCCACGGGATCGAGGACGGCCCGCGATGCAGCGGCAACAGCGAGGGATGGAACTGGATCATGCCGTGCTTTGGTATGGCGCAAAATTCGGGCGGCGCGAACAGCAGGACATAGGCCATCACGCCGATATCGGCCTTCAGATCGGCGAGCGCCGCCTGCGCCTCGGGGGCCGAATATTTGGCGAAGCGGTGGACTGTCAAACCCCGCTCTTGCGCCGCGGCGACGAGCGGGTCGGGCCGGGCGCCCGGCTGCTCCGGCGCTGCGAAGACGCCGGCAATCTCGTCGCCACGGGCGATGAAGGCGTCGAGCACGGCCTTGCCGAAGGCCTGCTGACCGACGATGACGATGCGCATTTCGTTCCCTCCTGGGGGTGTCGCTGCGGCGAAGTTGTGCCGCCCGGGCGGCCGGCGACGCCATCGCCGAAACCGCAGAATTTCACGCCGGACCGCCGACGAGCAAGCCCGAAGCGCGGTCGTGCTTCGGGTCGCCGACCTTGCGGCTTCTGGGCAGACGCAGGGTGACCTTGGTGCCGTGGTCGGGTTTGCTGCGGATCGCCGCGCCGCCGCCCGATTGGCGGGCGAAGTCGTAGACCAGACTGAGTCCGAGCCCGGTGCCCTTCCCCGCGCCCTTGGTGGTGAAAAAAGGCTCGAATGCTCGGGTCAGCACCTCCGGCGCCATTCCAGCGCCGGTGTCGCCGACCTCGAGCGCGACGAATTCGCCCGGTGGGAGCGTCTCATCGGCGGCTTCAGCGGGAAGCGGCGCGTTGTAGGTTCGCAGCCGCAACACGCCGCCCGCCGGCATTGCGTCGCGCGCATTGATCGCAAGGTTGATGACCGCGAGCTCGAACTGGTTCGCATCGGCATCGATCGGCCATAGATCGGGGGCAAGGTCGGTCTCGATCTTTATTTCGCTGCCGACCGTCCGCGCCAACATCTCGGCCATCCCGCGCAGCCGGGCATTGAGGTCGAGACTGGCGACCGCCTGCGGCTGACGCCGCGCGAAGGCCAGGAGCTGGCGGGTCAAGGTCTCGCCGCGCGCGATCGTGCGCAGGGCCATGTCGACCCGTGCCTGCGACGGGTCGTCGCGCTGCCGGCCGCTGAGCAATTCGAGGCATCCCTGCAAGACCGTCAGCAGGTTGTTGAAATCATGGGCGACCCCGCCGGTGAGCTGGCCGAGCGCCTCCATCTTTTGGGACTGGCGCAACTCAGCCTCGGCAATGCCGCGCCGATCCATCTCGCGTTTGAGGCGCAGCGCGGTGATCTGCCAGCGCCAGCTGCCGATCTTGCGCCGCTGGCTTTGGCGCACCGCGATCAATGTCATCGCGAACAGGGCCAGCGAGGCAGGCACGGCAACCAGCGAATAGCCGACGAGATTGTCGCGCCATAAAGCAAGCACGTCATGTGTCGGGATCCCGAACACGACGTAGATCGGATAACCGCCGACGCGGCGATAGCCATAGAGCCGTTGGATCCCGTCCAGCTCCGCGGTATCGCTGAACACCCCGCGGGCTGGATCGGCGGCGATCGTACTCATGAAGCGGCTGTCCGGCGAAAAGATGAACGGGGACGACGAGGCCGGATAACGAGCCAGACCGGCGCCGTCGCTGCGCAACAGCAGGGCGGAAACCCGCTTCTCGCGCGTGCTGTAGAAATCGCTGAAATAACTGGGTTTCGCCGCGATGCGGACGATTCCGTCGAAGCGGCGGTCGGCCGCCGATCGGCGCCGGCTTATGCTGAATTCATCCCTGCCGGTGCGCCGGCCGATATGGGCCCTGCCGATGAAGATGCCGATGTCGCGGGCCTTCTCCTCGACGAAAAAATCGCGATCCGAGACATCGGCGGGCGTCAGCGAGAGGCGCCCGCTGGCCCGATCATGCCCGGTGGGATCGGTGATCCAGACCACGTCGATCTCGGGCAGCTTCTCGATGTCCGACAAGAATTGGTGCAGTTCCGGATCATGTTCGATCTGGTCCCAATCGAGGCCGCGGACACGGTCGTCCATCAGGTCGAGCGCCAACGAGAACGTTTCGAACGCATTGACCGCGTGCAAATGCAGTTCATCGGTTTCGCTCGCCACGTGTTCGCGGGCCTGGGCCCACACCACTCGGAGATTCTGCCAGGCGGCTATCGCCAACAGCAGCAACGGCACGGCAAGCGAGGCGGCTAGGAGTCCGCGCAACGGCCAGGTCAGGCCACGCCGCGGGCGCGGGTCGCCGGCGTTCGGCCGGTTGTGACGCCGACCGGTGAAGCTGCCGTGCGGCGTCGCCGACGCCACGAAATCGATGCCTGTCGCCGACGCTTCGGCATGTTCGGCGTCGGCCGCCGGGGGCTTGGGTTCTTCAGACGATCGTGCAGATCTTGCCGGCATGCGTCACCTTGTCGTCGCCAGGCGTTCCCGCACGCCGGGTGCACAAATCGGCGCGCCCGATCTCCGCAATTGGCCTCGTCGGCGGGTCGACCGCAAGCTTACGATGAAACCGCGGCGAGGTCGAAGGCGGCGGCCATCAGGGCGCGGGTGTAGGGGTGCGCCGGGGCGGTCGTGATCTGCTCGGTGGTGCCCGCCTCGACAATCCGGCCGTCCTTCATGACCATGATCCGGTGCGCGAGGGCCCGGACCACCCGCAGATCGTGGCTGATGAACAGATAGGCGAGCCCGCGGCGCGCCTGCAATTCGCGCAGCAATTCGACGATCTGCGCCTGCACCGACATGTCCAGCGCCGAAGTCGGTTCGTCGAGCACGACCAGGCGCGGCTTCAGGACCAGCGCGCGGGCGATCGCGATACGCTGGCGCTGGCCGCCGGAAAATTCGTGCGGGTAGCGATCGGCCGTCTGTGCGTCGAGCCCCACCTCGGCGAGCGCATTCTCGATCAGCCGGCGGCGTTCCGCCGCCCCCGTCGACCGGTCATGCACCTTCAGCCCTTCCTCGACGATCTGCGCCACCGAGAGGCGCGGCGACAGGCTCGAAAACGGGTCCTGAAAGACGATCTGCATCTCGCGCCGCAACGGCCGCAATCGCCGCTGCGGCAACATCGTTATGTCTTGGCCGGCAAACCGGATCCGCCCTCGGGCCGCGGTCAGGCGCAACAGCGCCAAGCCGAGCGTGGTCTTGCCCGAGCCGCTCTCGCCGACGACGCCCAGGGTGGTGCCGGCGGGCAAGGCCAGCGAGACGCCGTCGACCGCTTTGACTTGATCCTTTACCCGATGCAGCAATCCGCGGCGGACCGGAAACCAGACCTTGATGTCGTCGGCCTCGACCAGCAGCGGCGCCGCCGGGTCGGCCGCCGCGGCCCGTCCCTTCGGCTCCGATGCCAGCAGGTGCCGGGTGTAGGGATGGCGTGGGCGATCGAAGACCGCGCCCGCCCGCCCGGTCTCGACGATTTCGCCCCTGGTCATGATCGCGACGCGATCCGCCGATTTGCGCACGATCGAGAGATCGTGCGTGATCAGCAGCAGGGCCATGCCGAAGCGGTCGCGCAGCTCTTCGAGCAGCCGGAGGATATGCGCCTGGATGGTCACGTCGAGCGCCGTCGTCGGCTCATCGGCGATCAGGATGTCGGGCTCGTTGGCGATCGCCATCGCGATCATGACCCGTTGCCGCTGTCCGCCCGAGAGCTGGTGCGGATAGGCGTCGAGCCGATTCTCGGCGTCGGCCAGGCCGACGATGCGCAGCAGCTCGAGGGTGCGTTCGCGCGCCTGCGCCGTTCGCATATGCCGGTGGATCAGCAAGGTTTCGGCAATCTGGTGCTCTAAGGTGTGCAACGGGTTGAGCGACGTCATCGGCTCCTGAAAAACCATTGCGATGCGGTCGCCGCGCACCCGGCGCAGCCGCTCGGGGGCGGCGCCGACCAGTTCCTCGCCGGCAAACCGGATGCTGCTCTCGCGGCCGTAGCGGGCAAGCGGGTAGGGCAGCAATTGCATGACCGAGAGCGCCGTCACGCTCTTTCCCGAGCCGCTTTCGCCGACCAGCGCCAGGGTCTCGCCGCGGTTCAGGTCGAGCGAGAGGTCCTTGACCGCCTCGACCGGCGGCGCCTGACCGTGGCCGGCGAAGGTGATGCTCAGGCGGCGGATTTCGAGGAGCGGCGCCGGGGCGCCATCCGTGCCGGCCGGGCGGCCCGCACCGTCATTCACAGGCTCACCTTGCGCGGATCGAACGCATCGCGCACCGCCTCGCCGATAAAGATCAGCAGGCTCAGCATCAGGGCCAGCGCGAAAAAGGCGGTCAGACCAAGCCACGGCGCCTGCAGATTGGCCTTGCCCTGCGCCAGCAATTCGCCGAGCGAAGGTGAGCCGGGGGGGAGGCCGAAGCCGAGAAAGTCCAGCGAGGTCAGGGTGGTGATCGAGCCGTTCAGGATGAACGGAAGAAAGGTGATCGTCGCCACCGTGGCGTTCGGCAGAACATGCCGCAGGATGATCGTGCGATCGGCAACGCCGAGTGCGCGCGCCGCCCGGACGTAGTCGAAATTGCGCGCGCGCAGGAATTCGGCGCGTACGACATCGACCAGATGCATCCACGAAAACAGCAGCATCAAGCCCAGCAGCCACCAGAAACCAGGTTCGATAAAACTCGCCATGATGATCAGCAGGTACAGCACCGGCAAGCCCGACCAGATCTCGATGAAGCGCTGAAAGCCGAGGTCGACGAGACCGCCGAAATATCCCTGCACGGCGCCGGCGGCGACCCCGATCACCGAAGACAAGACGGTCAGCGCGAGGCCGAACAATACCGAGATGCGAAAGCCGTAGATCAGCCGCGCCAGCACGTCGCGGCCTTGGTCGTCGGTGCCGAACCAGTCGGCCCGCGACGGCGGCGACGGCGCCGGGCTCGGCAGATTGTAATTGATCGTATTGTAGCTGAAAGGGATCGGCGGCCAGACCATCCAGCCCTTGGCCCGGATCAGCTGCTGCACCGCCGGATCGCGGTAGTCGGCCGCGGTCGGAAATTCGCCGCCGAACGCCGTCTCCGGATAATCGGCGAAGACCGGGAAGTACCACCCGCCGTCGAAGCGGACCAGCAACGGCCGGTCATTGGCGATGAACTCGGCGAAGAGGGTGACGGTGAACAGCGCCAGGAAGATCCACAACGACCACAAGCCGCGCCGGTTGCGGCAAAAGCTGTCGAGCCGGCGTCGGACCAGCGGCGAAATCGGCCGGCCGAGAAAGCGGTCCGACACCGGTGGCGCGAACCGGACCGGGTCCGCCGGCGCCGTCATCGCCGCCGGCGCGGACTACCTGGCAGTGCGGCGCAGCGGCTGGACGTTGGAGCGGCCGCGGGCGCGCTTTCCGCCGAGATGGTCTTTCGCCAGGATCTCGGCGATCTGGACCGCATTGAGCGCCGCTCCCTTGCGCAGATTATCGGCCACGACCCACAGATTCAGCCCGTGCGCGACCGTCGGGTCGCGGCGGATCCGGCTGACATAGACGAGGTCCTCGCCGGTTATCTCCGCCGGCGTCACATAGCCCTCGTCGACGCGGCGGTCGACGACGCTGACCCCCGGCGCCCGGCGCAGCGCGGCGCGCGCCATGTCTTCGCCGAGCGCCTGCTCGAACTCGACATTGATCGCTTCGGCATGGCCGATGAACACCGGCACCCGCACGCAGGTCGCGGTGACGGCAATGTCGGGGTCGAGGATCTTGCGGGTCTCGGCCGCCATCTTCCATTCTTCCTTGGTCGAGCCGTCATCCAGAAAGATGTCGATGTGCGGGATCACGTTGAACGCGATCTTTTTGGTAAAGCGCTCCGGCCTGACCGGGTCGTTCACGTAGATCGCGCGGGTCTGGCTGAACAATTCGTCCATCGCCGCGCGGCCCGCCCCGGAAACCGACTGATAGGTCGCGACCACCACCCGCTTGATGCGAGCCAGGGCATGCAGCGGTTTCAGCGCCACCACCATCTGGATCGTCGAGCAGTTCGGGTTGGCGATGATGCCGCGTCTTTGATAGTCGGCGATCGCCTGCGGATTGACCTCGGGCACGACCAGCGGCACGTCCGGCTCCATGCGGAAACAGGACGTGTTGTCGATCACCACCGCGCCGGCTTTTGTCGCGCGCGGGGCAAACTCGGCCGACACCTTGGCGCCGGGCGACGACAACACGATATCGATGCCGCGGAAATCGAAGGTGTCGAGGCCTTCGACCTTGAGTATGTCGTCCTCGCCGAACGAGACTTCCTGGCCGATCGAACGCGACGACGCCAGCGCGACGACATCGTCGGCAGGAAAGTCGCGTTCGGCAAGTGTGGTCAGGATCTCGCGCCCGACATTGCCGGTGGCGCCGACCACGGCTACTCTGAAACCCATGGCGAAGCCCGCCTCGGACAGGGAAGAGGATGGAGGCTGACTTACGATGCCGGCACCGGCTTTACAAGCACCCAGCGTGATGACCTATGCGGAGTTCTGGCGCCGCTACCTCGGGGCGCACCGCGATCCGCGCACCCGCGGGCTGCATTATCTCGGCACCTCCTGCGGCGCGGCGGCGCTGGCTGTCGCCGCCGTCGCCGGCGATTGGCGTTGGCTGCTGGCCGCGCCGATCGTCGGCTACGCCCTCGCCTGGCTCGGCCATCTCGTCTTCGAGCGCAACCGGCCGCGAGACCTTTGGGCATCCGCTGTGGTCGCTGCTCAGCGATTTCCGGATGCTCGGCCTGTTCGTGTCGGGGCGGCTCGGCCGGGCATTGACCGATGCCGGCAGCGGACGACACCGGTGAGTGCCGTGCCGTTGATCGAATACGCCGAGGCGAGTGCCGCGGTGCGGGCCGTCTACGACGACATCATGCGGACCCGCGGCACCGACTGGATCAACAATTTCTGGAAGGCGCTGGCCAACGACCCGGCGACCTTGCAGCGCACCTGGGACAGCATCAAACAGGTCATGGCGCCGGGCGCGCTCGACCCGCTTACCAAGGAGCTGGTCTATCTCGCGGTCAGCGCCAGCAACGGCTGCGCCTATTGCACCGCCTCGCATGCCGCGGCAGCGAAAAAGCAGGGAATGACGCGCGAGATGCTGGCCGAATTGCTGGCCGTCGTCGGCATGGCCAACGAAACCAACGCTCTTGCCAACGGCTATCGCGTGCCGGTAGACGAACGCTTCGAAAAGCTGTTTTGATGGCGCCGACGATGCGGCGACCGGAAACCCGCCCGCGTCGCGGCGCACCGACTTAGCGAAAACCCGAGCGGCACGGGCCGCGCGGCAATATTGGAGGTCCCCATGGCGCAACAACTCTACGACCGGACAGCCGAGGATCTCGGCAATCTCGTCGGTCTCGAACACGTCAATCTCAGAATCGACAATCAAGGGCTGGCGCAGGAGTTCTATCTGTCGGCGCTCGGCCTGACCCGCGACCCGTTCATGTTTCCCGGCACCAACAACATGTGGGTCAATGTCGGCAAGAGCCAGTTCCACCTGCCGACCGGCGACCCGAATGTATTGCGCGGCCATGTCGGTCTCGTCGTGCCGTCGCTCGAAGAGTTGTGCGAGCGTCTCGGCGAAGCCAAGAAAAAGCTGGCCGACACCAAGTTCGACTGCAAGCAGCACAATGCCTATGTCGAGGCGACCTGCCCGTGGGGCAACAAGTTCCGCCTCTACGAGCCTGATGAAGAGCGGTTCGGCGCGATCAACCTCGGCATGGGCTATGTCGAGTTCACCGTGCCGGAAGGGGCCGCCGACGGCATCGCCCGCTTCTACCGCGAGATCTTTTACACGCCCGCCTGCGTCAAGGAGAACGGCGAGGGCCGGGCCGCGCATGTCTGCGCCGGGCATAAACAGGAGCTGGTCTTCCGCGAGACCGACGAAAAGATCCCGGACTTCGACGGCCATCACCTGCAGGTCTATGCCCAGGAATTCTCGGGCCCGCACGACGAACTCGAAAAGCGCGGGCTGATCACCGAGGAAAGCGATCAGTACCAATACCGCTGGCAGGACATCGTCTGCCTCGAGACCGGCAAGCACCTGTTCACGATCGAGCACGAAGTCCGCAGCCTTACCCACCCGCTGTACAATCGCCACATGGTCAACCGCAACCCGTCGCAGAACAATCGCCATTACCAGATGGGTGCGGACGAGTGGGATTGGACCTTGCCGCGCTCGACCAAGAAGATCATGGCGCCGCCGGCCCCCGAGCCCGCGACTCCGATGGCCAAGCGCCGCGCCGCGCCGCATGGCCGCAATGTAACGCCGATCGATGCGATGGCCGGTTTCCCCGGCCATCCACGCTTGCGAGTGCAGAACCTGGATGCGCGGGCCAATCCCGCGCATTCATGTTTGAGAAACCCCCAGAGGGAAACGGTAGAAGGTCTCAGACGGGAGGATCGGCGATGTTGAACGGGGCGTATCGTTTTCCGCAGATGGAAAGCGTCGTCTTCGGCACGCCCCACGCCGAGGCGTTGGCGAAGGAGGTCGACCGGCTCGATGCCCGCGCCGTCTTTGTGCTGGCGAGCGGGACCCTGGCGCGCGAGACCGATCTCGTCGACCGGCTGCGGCTGATGCTCGGCAACCGGTTTGCCGGCGTCTGCGCCAGGATCGGCGCGCATACCCCGCGCAGCGATGTCGTCGCCGCCGCCAATATGGCGCGCGAGGCCGGCGCCGACCTGATCGTCACGCTGGGCGGCGGCTCGGTCACCGATGCGGCCAAGATGGTCGGGCTGTGCCTCGGCAACGGGGTCGCGGCACCCGGACAGCTCGACGATTTTCGGGCGCAGGTTGCGGCCGACGGCTCGACCCGCCGTCCGCAGGTCGAGGCGCCGGGCGTGCGCATGATCGCGATCCCGACGACCTTGTCGGCCGGCGAGTTCTCGGCCGGGGCGGGCTGCACCGACACGAAGCGCCGCGTCAAGGAGAGCTTCAGCCACCCGCTGATGATCCCGCGCACCGTGATCCTCGACCCGGCCGCCAGCCTGCCGACGCCGGAATGGCTGTTTTTGTCGACCGGCATCCGCGCCGTCGACCACGCCGTCGAGGACATCTGCTCGGTCGACGGCCAGCCGCTCTCCGAGGGGGCGGCGTTTCACGCGCTGCGCCTCCTCGGCAAGGGCCTGCCGGCGGTCAAGGCCGACCCCGCCGATCTCGACGCCCGGCTCGACTGCCAGATCGGCGCCTGGATGTCGATGGTCGGTTCGCAAACCGGGGTCAGCAAAGGGGCCAGCCACGGCATCGGCCATGTGCTCGGCGGCACCGCCGACGTGCCGCACGGCTACACCTCCTGCATCATGCTGCCGCATGTCCTGCGCTTCAACCATCCGGTGAACGCCGACAAGCAGGCGCGGGTCAGCGAGGCGCTCGGCCGATCCGGCCAGCCGGCCGCCGATGTCGTCGGCGCGCTGATCGCCGGGCTCGGCCTGCCGACCCGATTGCGCGATGTCGACGTCAGGGAGGACCAGCTCGACCTGATCGCCGAGAACGCGATGCACGACCGCTGGATCCACACCAACCCGCGCAAGATCGACGGTCCCGCGGTCGTGCGCACCCTGCTTGATGCCGCCTGGTAGCGCACCGGTGTGATCGACCCCCTACCGCGATTTTTGCCGTCTCACCCGGAACCGCCTCGCACGAGAGCGTAGCTGAAGCAGTCCCGCGGCTCGGCGCCGACGTTGGGGTGCCTCAACCAGCGACGCAGGATGCCTTCCCGGATCAACCCGGCCTTCTCCATTACGCGGGCCGAGGCGAGGTTCTGCGCGTTGCAAACCGCACCGATCCGCCGGATGCCGTCTGCGCGCATTTGCCCAGCGGGCGACCTCGGACATGGACTTTGGCGCGGTGAGCGCCTACTCAGCACTCATGGAGCTGTTTGCGTGACCGACGCCAATTCCTTCGCCGGGCGGGTGCGGCGCTATGCCCAGGTTTCGACCGCGGTCGGCGGGCTCGCCGCCCGCCTGGCCGGCGAACGCTATCTCGGGCTGACGCTCGACCGCGGTCGGCATGCCGCCGAGCTGAAGGCGGCCCTCGGCGGCATCAAGGGGCCGCTGATGAAGGTGGCGCAATTGCTGGCGACGATCCCCGATGCGCTGCCCAGGGAATATGTCGACGAGCTGGTGCAATTGCAGGCCGACGCGCCGGCGATGGGGTGGCCCTTTGTCAGGCGGCGCATGGAAGGCGAACTCGGCGCCGACTGGCAGAGCCGGTTTCGCAGTTTCGAGAAAAATGCGGCGCGCGCCGCCTCGCTCGGCCAGGTGCATCGCGCAACGGCGCTCGACGGCGCCCAGCTCGCCTGCAAATTGCAGTACCCCGATATGGCGGCTGCAGTCGAAGCCGATCTGCGCCAGCTTAAGCTGGCGATGGGGCTTTACGAGCGCTACGACCGGGCGGTCACCACCGCCGAGATCCATGCCGAGATCTCCGACCGGCTGCGCGAGGAACTCGATTACCGGCGCGAAGCCGCGCATCTGCGGCTCTACGGCGAGATCCTGCGCGCCGAGAGCGGCGTGGCCGTGCCGTCGCCCTTTGCCGAATTGTCCACCGGCCGGTTGTTGACGATGACCTGGCTCGACGGGGCGCCGATCCTGGAAACCGCCCAGGCGCCGCTCGCGCGCCGCAACGAGGTGGCGCTGCGCATGTTCCGCATCTGGTACGTGCCGTTCTACCGGTACGGGGTCATTCACGGCGACCCGCATCTCGGCAACTACACGGTGGGTTCGGGCGGGACTGTCAACCTGCTCGATTTCGGCTGCGTCCGCGTGTTCCGCGCCTCGTTCGTCCGCGGGGTCATCGATCTCTATCATGCGCTGCAGCGCGATGACCGCGACCTCGCCGTGCACGCCTATCGGAGCTGGGGCTTCGGCAATCTGTCGCGCGAAATGATCGATGTGCTGAACCGCTGGGCGTTGTTCGTCTATGGCCCGCTGCTCGACGACCGCGCCCGGCTGATCCAGGAGAAAAAAGCCCGCGGCAGCGACGGCGCGGCGGTGGTCGACAGCGTGCATCGCGACATCCGGCGGCTCGGCGGCGTGCGGCCGCCGCGCGAATTCGTCTTTATGGACCGCGCCGCGGTCGGGCTCGGCTCGGTCTTTCTGCACCTGAAGGCCGAGATCAACTGGTATCGGCTGTTTCACGAGCTGATCGAGGATTTCGACGAAGCAGCGCTGGCCGCCCGCCAATCGGCGGCGCTGGCGGCGGCCGGCGTGCCGCCGGCATGAGCATCGATCCGGCCATCCGCGACCGCGGCGGCCTGATCGGCAGCGAGGCGGATGGCGGTTGCGCTTGCGGCGCCGTCTCGGCACAATCTGCACGATCATCGTGAGGCGAACCCGAAATGCGGTCCCTGTTTCCGCTCGCGCTGTTATTGCTGCTGGTGGCTGCCTGCACGCCGGAAATCCCGGTCAAGGACGATTTCGGCACCAGCGGGTTGAAGCCCGCCGGCACGATCCCGCCCGAATTCGCTGCGTTCAACAATTACGGGCCCGGGGTCAACCCGCTGCTGGCCGGCCAGATCTGCGCGACGACCTATATTCCGCTGACCGCCATATCGGCCGAAGCCGCCCCCGGCGAGATTGCCGCCGCCACCGGCCGCTGCCGGCCTTTCGACCTCTTCGGCCCGTAATTCGCCCGACTTGTTTGAGCCCGATCGGCGATTTGGGCGCCCTTCGGGGCTCAGGTCCGAGCGGCGGCTCCCGACCTCCGCAGCCGGTCGAGGCTCCAGGCGCCGCCGCCGGCGACAAACAAATAAAGAAACGTGAAGCAAAAGAGAATTGCCCCTTCGCCGCGGTTGAGCAGCGGGAAAAAGCCGTGCGGCGCATGCGCCATGAAATAAGCGAACGCCATTTCGCCCGACAGAATCAAGGCGACCGGGCGGGTAAACAGGCCGAGTGCGATCAATAGGCCGCCGAACGCTTCGAGCAGCCCGGCGAGCCCCGGCACGAGGCTCAACAGGTGATAGGGCGCATGGTTCGGGGTCGGCGGGAAGTCGAACAGCTTGTTCAGGCCGTGCTCAAGGAACAGCAGCCCGATGACGATCCGCAGCACGCTGAGGACGCGGGGCTCCGCAAAGCGCTGCAATCCTTCAAATCTCGCCATGCCGTACTCCCTCCGACGAAATCTCGAGTTTCGGTCGATCACCTCAGGACAGTCACGTTAACCTTGCACGCGACCGCCGACAACCATCCGACGGGTATCGGCACTCTAACGCAATGGTTGCCGATTGTATCGTGCCAGGCTAAATTATCGGAGATTTGGTTCAGGGGATCGATGCGATCGGTGCTGTTCGGAGCAGCGGTAACCCTCAAAGGGGGACGTTTGGTATGAGCAAAATCGCCGCGACTGTTTACACGGTGCTGCTGATTTCGGCCGTTTCATTGCTGCATCCGGCTTGGGCGCAGAATTCCCAGCAGGACCTGATGAAATCCTGCAATGCGCAGGCGGGCAGCCAGAAACTGAGCGGCGATGCGCGCAAGAGCTTTATGAGCGATTGCCTGAGCGGCAAAACATCGGCCTCGACATTGACGCCGCAACAGCAAAAGATGAAGACGTGCAACGCCCAAGCCAGCTCGCAAAAGCTTACCGGCAGCGCGCGCCAGCAATTCATGAGCGGCTGTCTCAAAAAATGA
This sequence comes from uncultured Alphaproteobacteria bacterium, assembly GCA_963701815.1. Taxonomy (GTDB): domain Bacteria; phylum Pseudomonadota; class Alphaproteobacteria; order ATCC43930; family CGMCC-115725; genus AP-15. The sequence goes on along the minus strand of CAVPBN010000003.1, from coordinate 65,253 downwards.
TCGGCGCTGCAGACGCGATGGGCCCCGGCGCAATCGACGCCGGCGTAAAGCACTACCCCGAAACCTCGAATTGAGGAGGCGCAGATGAGCCTGTTCGACACGATCGGGTCGCTGCTGGGCAAGGCCGACGGAACTTCGACCAGCGTGCCCGAAGCCCTGGTGGCCGCTCTCGGCGACCATCAGAACGGTCTCGGCGGCCTGATCCAAAAATTCCAGGCGGCGGGTTTGGGCGGCGCGATTTCCTCATGGGTCGGGACCGGCGAAAACCAAGCCGTGGCGCCCGACGCTCTGCATGGCGTCCTCGGCGGTGATCTGGTCCAGCAGATTGCCGCGAAGACCGGGCTGCCGCTCGATCAGCTGATGCCGCAAATTGCCCAGCACCTGCCCCAGCTCGTCGACCAGCTGACGCCGAACGGCCAAATCCCGACCGCCGGCGGCCTGCTCGATGCCGGGCTGGCCCTGCTCAAGACCCGAATGGCCTGACCGGCTGCGCCACCGCTTTCACTCTGGCTGCCGGAGCGGCCGAGTGAAGGTAGGTGACGGGTTTAGCGGCAGCTCGCCGCGCAGCCGCGCGAGACCTCGTCAGATGCGCGAGGGATCGGCCATGGCGACCGCGAGGTGCTCGTATTCGTCGCAAATCGTGCCGCAGATTTGCTTGATCGCCCGCAATTGCGCCTCGGCACGCGGCACATCGCCCTTGATCAAATAGGCTTCGCCGAGATATTCGCGCACCTGCGCATAATGCGGATCGAGCGCCACGGATTTCAGGTAGTAGCCGATCCCCTCATCGACCCGCCCGAGCCGGCGCGTCGCATAGCCGCGGTAATTTAGCGCGACCGCGGTGTCCGGGTCCCGCAGCAGGTCGAGCACGGCCAACGCCTCCTGAAAGCGCCCGGCCTTGGCCAGGACGAAGGCGTAATCGGTCAGTGCCTTGTCCGGCAACACGCCGTTCTCGGCCTTCACGCATTTCTGGCTCCTGCTGTCCCAGACCTCGCCTTTGCCGCAGGTCGTCGAATCCGAGTTGTTGTTGCCGCCGCCCCCGTCGGCGCGGGCAGGCCCGGCAAGCCAAAGACACAGCCCCAAACCGCCGGCCACCAGGAATCCGCAGCGCCGGGCCGAGATCGGGATACGCATCAACCCCTCCATTAAGGTTTTCCGGAACCGGGCGGCGTTTTCGCCACCCCTGCCGGCTCCCCTGACTTTGTCAAGGACCTTCACAAGCAGCGTCTTTTATCGCGACCGGCGAATTTTCGCCATCGTACTCCCAAACGACAGGGTCGAGCTCATCCGGATCGTCGGCACCCGTCAGTGCGGGGGCACGACCCCGCGGCATGAGAGCGCCACCGCGACGAACGAGCGCGGCCCGTCCGGCCGGCCGGTCAGATAGGCGTCGCGCAAGTGGCGCTCGAGCCGGCCGCGGTCAGCGGCGTCGAGGGTTGCGACATAGGCGCCGAGCATGCCCTCGCCGCTGGCGTAGGGCTCCCAGTAATCGGCGAAATCGGCGTAATCCATGCGGATCATCAGCGAACGCTGGTCGATCTCGACGAGACCCGCCTCGGCCCAGATCCGCGGCAAGGCGCCCGGCGCATAGATCGGCCGCGACATCGTCTGGTCGCGCGCCACGGCTGCCCGCTCGTCGAGCGCCGCGGCGGTGTCCCAGAACATGCGATTGGCGACGGAACCTCCCGGCGAGTCCCAGAACGCCGCGGCGACGACACCGCCGGGGCGGGTGACCCGGCGCATCTCGGCGACCGCGAGTTCGGGCCGCGGCAGGACCGACGGCAATACCAGCATCGACAAGGCCCGGTCGAAACCGGCATCGGCAAAGCGCAAGGCGGCGCCGTCGCCCGGTTCGAGACGGATGCGCGGGTCATGGTTCCGCGCTTGCGCCGCGGCGAGGTAGATTTCGGAATGGTCGATCGCGACGAGGCTCGCGATCTCGGCCGCTTGCGGCAGGGCAAAGGTCAGGCTGCCGGTGCCGCAGCCGATTTCGACCAGGTTTTCGCCGGCTGCGATTCCGGCGTGCTCGATGAAAATCGGCGCCAGGCGCCGGCTCCATCGCCCCATAAGCCTTTCGTAATTGGCGGCATCGCGGGCGTTGAACATCGACGGCATGACCGGGCCTCTCGAGCGGTTTTGGTCAGCGGAGAATACCTCAGGCGGGGACAGTCAGCGCGATCAGTTCGTCGGCAGCGCGGTCGGCCGTTTCAAGGTGGCGGCAGGTGTCGATCAACCTGCCGAACTGAGCCTCGCCGATGGCCAGGCCGGGAACGACCGGGCCGATCCGCCGCACCTCCTCCTCGAAATCCCAGATGAATTCGCGGCCGGTGCCCTCGCGGGTAAAGCTGCGGCCGTCCTTGGTGAATACGGTGATCCGCGGGCCGAACAAGGCGCGGCGCACGGTCGGGACCAGGGTGACCCGCTGCATCAGATCGAGGACCGCCGGCGGGTCGCTTTCGCCCGGTCCCGGCTGTGCGCCGCGCAACAACGGGTAGCCGCGCTCGGCCGCCCCCCAGGCGGTGAAATATTGCGTGCTGCCGACCTGCGGCGGGTTGCTCGATGCCGCGGCTGGGAAAGGCCGGGCTCGGATACTCGGTCTCCAACCAGTTGACCACGGCCTCGATCCGGTCGATGTCGCGATAGGCGATGTCGTGCTCCGCACACAATTTCGCCGTCACATCGACATGGGCGATGTTGTAGCCGGCGGTCGAATAGATCCGGTAAAGGGTTTCGAGAAAGATCCAGTCCTCGCCGAGGCCGCGGGTGATCGCGGCAAGATCGGCCCGGTTGTCGCCGGTAAAGCTGTAGCGCAGTTCGCCGCGGTTGTTGCCGGCATAGGCGTGATAGAAGCCGGCTTCGCCTTCGAGGGTCGTCTCGCCGCCCGGCGTTCCGTGCCGGGCCAAGCGCCACCGCCAGCAGGGCGTTGCGCACCGCACCGCCTTCGCGCAACGAGCGGCCGCCGCTGCGCGCCCCTTCGAGATTGCCGGCGGCCAGATTGACGCATTGGGCGATGGCGCCGTGGATCTGCTCGGCGTCGAGGCCGCCGAGCTTGGCGGCGGCGATCGCGGCGCCGAAGATGCCGAACACCGGCCCGGCATGAAAGCCGCGCGACATGACCGTCGGGATGAACTCGGCCGCCATGCGCTCCATGACCTCGTAGCCGGCGGCGATCGGCGGTCAACAACGCCTTCCCCGAGGCGCCGGCCGTCTCGGCCGCGGTCAATGCCGCCGAGATGATCGCGGTGCCGGGATGGGTCAGCATGCGGAAGGTGTCCCACTTGCCGCCGGCGAAGATCGTCTCGGTATTGACGAATGCCGCACCGGCCTTGGTCAGCTTGACGCCGCGGCACAGCACGCTGGCGACCCCGCCGCCGCCCGCCTCCTCCTCGCGCATCAGCGCCAGCGCCTGCCGGCTGGCCGGCATGTCGTGCGCGACGAGCGCCGAGGCGAGCGCCTGCAAGATGACGCCTTTGGCCCGGTCGACCACCGCCGGCGGCAGGTTTTCGTAGTCGAGATCGGCGACGAACGCGGCGAATTCGCGGCTCAGCGACATGGTTCGCTTTTCCTCCAAGTCGATGGCTACGCGGCCAGCGCGTCCTCCAGCACCATCGCCGCGCATTTCTCGCCGATCATGATCGACGGCGCGTTGGTGTTGCCGCCGGGCACCTGCGGCATGATCGAGGCGTCGGCGACGCGCAGCCCTTCGACGCCGTTGACCCGCAGCCGCGGATCGACGACGGCGTCGACTTCGCGGCCCATCCGGCAGGTGCCGACCGGGTGCAGGTTGGAGACGCCTCGCACCCTGATCTCCTCGATCATGTCGGCTTCGCTCTGCACCTGCGGCCCGGGCAATACCTCTTCGCCGATAAACGGCTTCAGCGCCGGCTGCGCGGCGATCTTGCGGCTGAGCCGCATGCCGTAGATCAGCGCCTGGAAATCGTAGTCGCTGGCCAAGAAGTTGAACTGGATCGCCGGCGGGGCCAGCGGGTCGGGGCTCTTGATCCGCACCGTGCCGCGGCCGTCGGGCCGCAGATGCACCGGGCTGAAGGTAAAGGCCGAAAACGGGTGCGGCTTGATCCCGGTGCGCAGCCGCTCGAGCGCGCTCCACCCGGACATGTTGATCTGCAAATCGGGCTGTTCGAGGCGCGGGTCGGTGCGCACCAGCGCGCCGGCATAGATCCCGGCGTTCGACAGGTGGCCGGACCGGCTGACCGCGTATTGCATCGCCGCCTTGACCTTTTGCGCGGCACTCATCGCCAGATCGTTGACCGTGATCTTCTGGGTGCAGCGCCACACCAGATAGGTGTTGAAATGATCGTGCAGATGCGCCCCGACGCCGGGCATCTCGCGCACCACCGGAATGCCGTACTCCTTCAGCAGATCGGCCGGGCCGACCCCGGAAAGCTGCAATAATTGCGGCGAGCCGTAGACGCCGCCGGAGACGACGATTTCGCCGCGCGCCCGGGCGGTCTTGCGTCCGGCCGGCGTGTGATACTCGACGCCGACGGCGCGGCCGCCTTCGAACAGGATGCGGGTGGCGTGCGCGTCGGTCGCGATCGGTCAGGTTCCGGCGGCCGCGCGCCGGCCCCAGATAGGCGCGCGCCGAACTCCACCGCCGGCGATTGGTGGTCGTCGTCTGGTAATAGCCGACACCCTCCTGCCGGGCGCCGTTGAAATCGTCGTTGGCCGGGATGCCGGCCTCGATCGAGGCCTGGACCATCGCATCGCCGAGCGGCGAGCGGACCGGGTTCGACACGTGCAGCGGCCCGCCGACGCCGTGGAAATCATCGGCGCCGCGCTCCTGGTCCTCGGCCTTCTTGAAGAACGGCAACACCGAATCGTAATCCCAGCCCTCGCAGCCGCGCTGCCGCCAGCCGTCGTAATCGGTCGAGGTGCCGCGCATGTAGACCATGCCGTTGATCGAGCTGGTGCCGCCCAGGACCTTGCCGCGCGGCTGGTAGAGGGTGCGGCTGTTCAGTTGCTGCTCGGGCTCGCTTTCGAACATCCAGTTTACCTTCGGGTTGGTGAAGGTCTTGGTGTAGCCCAGAGGGATATGGATCCACGGGTTCGTATCGCGCCCGCCGGCTTCGAGCAGCAGAACGCGATAACGCCCCGATTCGCTGAGCCGCCCGGCCACGGCGCAGCCCGCCGACCCGGCGCCGGTCACGATGAAGTCGTAGATCTCGTCGGCTGTTTCCATTGTCGCGTTCCCCGCTTGCTGACCGGGAACGATAGCCAAACCCGCCGCCGCCGTGAAGACCGCGTGGTTTCCGATGCCGATGTGGTTGCCGGCAGCCGGCCGGCTGCGGCAAGCTCGGGCGATGTGCGGCCGCGCCCGTCTCTCTTCCGACGTCAGCGAGATCAAGCTGGTCTTCTCGGTCCCGCCGCATCGCCCGACGCCGAACATCCCAGCGAATTGGAACACCGCGCCGACCGAGGACCTGCCGGTGGTCCGCTATGACGCCAAGGCCGGCGAACGCAGCCTCGACCCGATGCGCTGGGGGCTGGTGCCCTATTGGGCGAAGGACCTCAAGATCGGCTATTCGACGTTCAATGCCAAGGCCGAGGGGATCGAGCAGCGGCCGACCTTTCGCGAGGCGTTCGCGCGGCGGCGCTGCCTGGTGGCGCTCGATGCATTCTACGAGTGGAAAAAGCGCGGCAAGGACCGGGAACCCTATGCGATCGCCCGTGCCGATCGAAGGCTGATGGCGCTGGCCGGGCTGTGGGAGAATTGGCGTTCGCCGGCCGGAGAATGGGTGCGCAGCGTCACCATCGTGACCACCACGGCAAACGCCGCGCTGGCCGAATTGCACGACCGCATGCCGGTCATCCTTGACTGCGGTGCGTGGCCGATCTGGCTCGGCGAGGAACCAGCGAGTGTCGAAAGGCTCAAGGAATTGCTCGCGCCCTACCCGTCCGAGGCGTTGATCCTGTGGCCGGTCGACCGACGGGTCGGCAACGTCAACAACAAGGACCCGATGCTGATCGAGCCGGCGGCGGCGTGCCACTCGTCACCGGGGCAGCGGGCGACGCCGGACGACCGGCTGATGAAAGGCTCGTGACCATAGTTTTTACCCGATCGCCTCGCCGGTCGGATTTCCCGAATTTTACCGGCAAAACAGCGGCCTCGCCGGTGCTTGGCAGCCTGCTTCGACGGGGATGATGACAATCGGAATGGCCTATCCATATAGCACGTTGTCGCAAGACCGAACGCCCGATCGAATGGAGTGCCCGATGCCCAATCGCGCCAAGAGCAGCTGGTTCCGACGCGTCGCCTTAGTCGCGGAGTGCCTTACCGCCGCCGGCATCGCCGCTGCGGCGGGATCGGGGGTTGCCCTGGCTCAGGCAAACAGCGGCTATTCCTACCAGCAGCCGGCGGCCTCGGCCTATCCGAGTTATTCCTACCAGCAGCCGGCGGCCTCGGCCTATCCGAGCTATTCCTATCAGCAACCGGCGGCGGCGACGCCGAATTACAACTATCAACAGCCGCAGGCGCAGTCCTACGGCTATCCCTCCTACTCCTATCCCTACTACTCCTATCCTTATTATTACCCGGTTTCGGCCGGCTGGGGCTGGCCCGGGTGGGGCTGGGGCGGCTGGTGGGGCGCGCCCGGGTGGGGCTGGGGTGGTGGCTGGGGCTGGGGTTGGGGTCGCGGCTGCTGCTGGGGCGGCGGTTGGGGTTGGCGCGGCGGCTGGGGTGGTTGGCACGGCGGCTGGAACGGCGGCGGCGTTCATGCCGTCAGCACCGGCGGCGGGACAGGCGGCGGCTTTCACGGCGGCGGTGGTGGCATGGGCGGCGGTTTTCACGGTGGCGGCGGCGGTGGGATGGGCGGCGGCCACCGTTAGGGCCCTGGCTGGCGGCGGGTGAGCCCGACGACCGCAGATCGCGGCTGAGCGGGCGAGGCAGGAGGGGAGCGGCGAGTGGCCGAGGCGTCGGACATCGATCAGCGCCTCGGCGAGGTTTTGGCCGAGGCGACGATCCCCGAACTGCCGAACCATTATCGCGGCAAGGTTCGCGACAATTACGACCTCGCCGATGGCCGCCGGATCATCATCGCCACCGATCGGCTGAGCGCCTTTGACAGAATCATCGCGACGATCCCGTTCAAGGGACAGGCGCTGACCCAAATCGCGCGGTTCTGGTTCGATGCGACCAGCGATCTCTGCCCGAACCACGTCATCGAATACCCAGATCCCAATGTTCTGATCTGCCGTCGGCTGGCGATCCTGCCGGTCGAGCTGGTCGTGCGCGACTACCTGACCGGCGCCACCGCGACCTCGATCTGGCCGATGTACCGGGCGGGGTTACGCGAAATGTACGGCGTCCGCTTTCCCGACGGCTTGCGCGAGAACCAGAAATTGCCGCGCACTGTCATCACCGCGACGACCAAGGCATCCGATGGCGGCCACGACGAGCCGCTGACGCCGCAGCAAATCATCGGTGGCGGGCTGCTGACCGAGGCGCAATGGCGGACCGTGTCGGAGCGCGCATTGGCCCTGTTCGCGCGTGGGCGCGACCTCGCCGGCCGGCGCGGACTGATCCTCGTCGACACCAAATACGAATTCGGCGTCGACCCGGCCGGGCAGATCATCCTTGCCGACGAGATCCACACCCCGGACAGCAGCCGCTACTGGCACGCAGACAGCTACCCGCACCGTTTTGCCCACGGTGAGCCACCCGAGACTCTGGACAAGGATTTCGTGCGGCGCTGGGTCAGCGCCCGGTGCGACCCCTACCGCGATCCGATCCCGACGATCCCGCGCGAGATCGTCGCCGAAACCGCCAAACTTTATATCGAGGCGTTCGAGACCATCACCGGGCGGCGGTTCGACCTCCCCGACCCGACATGCCGCCGCTGCGCCGCATCCGCGCCAATCTGGCGGGGTATTTCTGAGCAGACGGCGGGGTGACGCCCCGCTATATAGGCGCGCCGTCGATATAGGGTTTCAACGCCGCGTAGATAAAGGCGTTGACCGGGATGGGGATATCGTGGCAGCGGCCCAGTTCGACCACCTTGCCGGCGAACCAAGGCAGCTCGATGCGGTTGCCGCGGATCAGATCGTTTCCCATCGAGGGCATCAGATGGTCCGGCATCGAACGCATCGTCGCGAGCGCCTTGGCGGCGCTGTCGGGCGGCAGCGGGACGCCCTCGGCGAGACCGACCGCGACCGTCTCGCGCAATGACGCCTCAAAAAGCGGGTAGAGGTCGGCATCGTCGCGCCATTTGCCGAGCGGCAACCGGGTCAGCGCGCTGAGACCGCTGAGCGGCGCCAGCAGGACGAACTTCTCCCAGATCGGCAACCTGATATCGGGGCTCAGCACGCCCTCAAAACCCGCCATTTCGCAGAAATCGCGCAGCCGCTCGCCGCGCCCGCTGATCCTGCCGTCGAGCTCGCCAAAGGTCATCCGCTGATGAGCGCCGGTCTGCCGGATGACGCCCGGCGCAATGATCGACCCGGTGACAAAGGCGGTCCCGCCCATCACCGTGTCATGCCCGAGAAGTCGCGATCAGCCGCTCCGCCGCATCGATGCCATTCTGTAGCGGAATCACCGCGGTCTGCGGCCCGATCAGCGGACGAAGCTGCTTGCCGACCGCCTCGACATCCCACAGCTTGACGCAAAGCAGTGCGTAATCGACCGCGCCGATGCTCGAGATGTCGTCGGTGGCCTGCGCCGGCCGGATATGGGTTTCGCCGCGATCCCCTTCGATGCGCAGGCCGTTCTCGCGGATCGCCCGGAGATGCGCGCCGCGAGCGACAAAGATCACCTCTTCTCCGGCCTTGGCGAGCGAGGCCCCGTAGGGTGCGCCGATGCCGCCGGTGCCGATCACGGCGATGCGCATGCGATCCTCCAAATGGTTGCGGGGGGCCGATTTCCCCAATTGCAGCGCCGACTTGCTTGCACTACGGTTCCGAGATTAGCCGATGCGGCTATGTCCTCTTAGCATCGAGGAGGAAGACATGCCCAGAATCAAACACATCGCACTGACGACAAGCGATCCGTCGAAGGCCGCCGCCTTTTACAAGGAGGCATTCGGCATGCGCGAGATCCGGCGCAACCCGCGCGGCGCGGTGTTTCTGACCGACGGCTACATCAACCTCGCGATCCTCAATTTCAAGACCGAGAAAGACGCCGATGTCGGCGCGCACGGCGCCAATTTCAGCGGCATTCACCATTTCGGCTTCGAAGTCGAGGACCTCGACGACGCGGTGCAGCGGCTCGAACATGCAAACGGGGTCGAGCTGACCGCGAAGGACGGGCTCGATATGGAGATGGCTGCCGGCAGCCATCGCAATTTCGAGATGAAGTGGGCCGGCCCCGACGGCGTCGTCGTCGACATCTCGCATACCGGCTGGGACAACGGGTCGTGAACCGGAACATCACGCTCTGCGTCGGCACCGTCGGCAGCGGCGCCTGGGTCAGCCCCGACGGCGGCGACAGCTGGCGCCGGGTCGGGCGCGGGCTGTGGGGCGAGAGCCGCATTTACGGGCTTGCCGTGCATCCGCGGCAGCCGCGCACGGTCTTTGCCGGCGCCGATGACGGCATCTACAAGAGCAGCGACGGCGGACAGAGCTTCGAGCGCCTCGATTCGCCGATGAACGCGATGGATGTGTGGCGGATCGCCTTCGATCCGACGGACCCCGACACGATGTTCGCCGGGACCCGCCCGGCGGCCTTGTTCCGCTCGACCGACGGCGGACGGCAATGGACCCGCCTGCCGGTCGACATGGTGGAGGAATGCCCGAATGTCGGGGTGCCGCGGGTCACGGCGCTGACCGTGGACCCGGCCGACAACCGGATCGTCTGGGCCGGGGTCGAGGTCGACGGCGTACGCCGCAGCCTCGACGGCGGCGAAACCTGGACGCGGATCGGCGGCGGGCTCGACGATCCCGACATTCACGATGTGGCGGTGCGGCCGGCGCCCGGCGGCGAGGTTGTATTGACCAGCACGCCGCGGGAGATTTTCGCCAGCACCGATCGGGGAGAAAGCTGGCACGGCCTCGGCGTCGGCAAGCATTTCGCGCTGCCCTATTGCCGGCATCTGGCGTTGCAGGCGGACGACCCGAACGTGCTCTTTGTCGCCACCGGCGACGCCGCGGTTGGTCGCACCGGGGCGATCCAGCGCTCGAAGGACGGCGGCCGGAGCTGGCAGAGCCTGCCCTTGCCGGTCGAGCCGAATTCGCCGATTTGGGCATTTGCGACCAACCCGGCCGATGCCGGGCTGATCTTCGCCTGCAGCCATTATGGCGAGGTCTTCGCCAGCCAAAACGCCGGCGACGCATGGGCCAAGCTGCCGCGCGAATTCACCGAGATCCGCGCCCTGGCCTGGACCCCGAACTAATCGCCGGCCAGGGCCACCCGGTTCGCGCCCGAGCCGCGGCCGGCCTGGCGGCGCTGGTCCTTCTCGCAGCCGTGACGGCCGTCGCCACGGCGCGGGAGCGGGTCTGCCGGCGGATGCGGTCTGGCATCCCGGCGCCGGTTTTATGGAGCGGTTTCACCGGCAATGCGACGGGCGCGGCGGGGCGGCGTTTGATGCCTGCTTTGTCGCCGCGATGGCTGCGGCCGGCGCCTCGCCGGCGGCGCTCGACTTCGCCCGGCGGCTCGACGGCGCGGCCTATCTGCAGCGCCTCGACGATCCGGGCGGGCCGATCGCCGTCGCGCATGCCGTCTATCCGTTCCGGGCGAACGAAAACGATGCCTGGCTGCTGGTCAACGGCGCTCCTGCGCTGATCGATGTCGATGACGACCGGTACCTCGCGCTCGCCGCCTTGCGGGCAGCGCCGTCCTATCGCGCCATCCTGGGCCGCTTTCCGGCTGTCGGTTTCTGGCCCGGCGACCGCGGCGCGGAGAAGCCGGAAGTTCGGCAGCGCGGCCGGCAGTTCGTCGTCGCTTATCTGTTGCGCGACCAATGCCACGCCTGCGCCGTCGTCGGCCGCGTCAGATTTGCCTTCAGCTTCGACCGGAATGGGCGGTTTCTCGGCACGCGGCTGGTCTCGGTCGTCGCTGCCCAGCACTGACGACTATACCGACACGGGAGGGTCCGATGCTCGAGACGACAATCGCCGGCAGCCTGCCCAAGCCTTCCTGGCTGGCCGAGCCGCAGGTGTTGTGGGCGCCGTGGCGGCAGACGGGCGAGGCGCTGGCCGAAGCGAAGCGCGACGCGACCATACTGGCGGTCAAGCTGCAGGAGGATGCCGGGATCGATATCGTCACCGACGGCGAGCAGGCTCGCCAGCATTTCGTCCATGGCTTTCTCGAGCATGTCGACGGCATAGATTTCAGCCGGCCGGTAACCATCGGCATCCGCAACAACCGGTACCAGGCCCAGGTCCCGACCGTCACCGGGCCGTTGCGGCGCATGCGCAGCGCCCACGGTGCGGCGGCGGCAACCGCCCGCGCGCATACGCGGCGGCGGCTCAAATTCACCCTGCCCGGACCGATGACGCTGGTCGACACACTGGCCGACGCTCATTACCGCGACCGGGCGGCGCTGGCGATGGCCTTTGCCGAGCTGTTGAACGATGAAGCGCGCGAGTTGGCCGCACTCGGGGTCGACGTGATCCAGTTCGACGAACCCGCATTCAACGTCTATCTGGAGGCGGTGACGGAATGGGGGATCGCCGCGCTCGAACGCGCCGCTGCCGGGCTCCCTTGCAAGACCGCCGTCCATATCTGCTACGGCTACGGCATCAAGGCGAATATCGACTGGAAGGCCGGCCTCGGCGCCGAGTGGCGGCAATATGAGGCGATCTTCCCGGCATTGGCGGCGAGCCGGATCGATCAGGTTTCTGTCGAATGCGCCGGCGCCGGGGTGCCGATCGAGCTGTTGGGGCTGCTTGCCGGGAAGGATGTGCTCTTGGGCGCAATCGATGTCGCGCGCGACGCAATCGAAAGCCCCATGGAGGTCGCGGCAACGATCGAGCGCGGATTGCACTTTGTTCCGCCGGAACGTCTCTTTCCGTGCACCAATTGCGGCATGGCGCCGATGCAGCGCGATGTCGCGATCGCCAAGCTGCGCGGATTGGCCGAGGGCGCCGCCCTGGTCCGCGGCCGCCTCGGCTAGCGGTGCAAACCAGACGCTTGCTCCCGGGCAGATCCGCGTCGAGATTGCTTCCCCGCGGGTCAGGCCCGCGGGTCGCAATGACAGCGTAAGTGCTTGTCGTTGCGAGGAGTACAGCGATACACAAAAATAAGGCGGGCCGGTCAGTCCGGTTCCGGGATAAAGATCGACCAGACCGTCAGCAGCATGGCCGCGCAGACGGCAAGCCAGGTCGCCGCGCCGTCGATCCGCGCGTAGGCCACGGCAGCGGTCACGGCACCGGCTGTCAACCCGACCCAAGGTATCGCTTGCGCCAGCCAATCCCAGCCTGACGCACGCCGGACGAGGAAATCGCCGAGGCCCTGTCCGAGCCTGACCAGGGTGCCGGTGACAAAGGTCAGGCTGACGCCGAGGTTCCCGGCGCGGTGCATCGCCGCGTTCAGGATGCCCATTGCCAGCACCATGGGTATGACGGCGGCCAAGGCCGCGGCAAGCGCGAGCAGCACCGCGACCATACCGAGCACCGCGGTCAAATGCCGCCGGCCGGCGCACCGGGCGAGCAGTTGACCCACCGCCGCCCCGAGCACGAACAATAAGATCAGCTCGATGATCGAGCGCGCCTCGACAAAATCGGCGCGGCCGAGCGCGACGGCGAATTGCGTGCTGTTTCCGCTCATATACGAGACAAAGAGGTGGCCGAGGCTGAGAAAGCCGATCGCATCGACCATGCCGGCGAGGGCGCCGAGCAGCGACGCCAGCAGCAGTCCATGCGCCTTCCGACTCAACGGCGCGGGCCCCCGGCCGAGCCTGATCCTCGATCCCCCAATGGTGGACAAGAGCGTCGTCGGCCAGCCTTGTTCATTGCCTGCTTCCGCATTCCCTCGCGTCATCGCGGCGGCAGCGGCCGCCGCCCGACGGCGTGATCGGATCAGAGCGTCCGTAAGGTCCTCCAATCGTGATGTTCCGGTTCTGGGCCTCGCTCAAAACACCCTTGTCATAGGGCTGGCGGGCTACCACTTTGGTGATTATCGCGGGTGCCGGCTGCCGCTCAAATTGAGCGCGGCGGCAGTCGGGCGGCGATGCACGCAAGTTTTGGTCGCGCGATCGAGCAGTCGGAAGTGATCGGCCGCTGTCGTGTCGATAAAGGTGCTGCGCGGCAGCATCGGCGATTGGGCCGGCTAGATAGGTGAGGTCATGGCGAAGCCGAAGCGAGGGCGGTCGACAGCCGCCATTGACGATCACGTCGGGGCGCGGATTCGCGAGCGCCGCATCATGCTGGGGCTGACCCAGCAGCAGCTCGCTGAAAAGATCGGGGTCACTTATCAGCAGGCGCATAAGTACGAGCGCGGGATCAATCGCGTTTCGGCCGGTCGGCTGCTGGAGATCGCCCGGGCGCTGAGTGCGCCGATCACCTATTTCTACGAGGGAATCGGGCAGACCGCCCCGGGTCAGATCACCCCGCACCAGCGGATGCTGCTCGAGATCGCGCGGAACTTTGTCGAGATCCGCAACGAGAAGCATCAGGAAGCGGTAAGCCAACTCGCCCGCGCCCTGGCGAGCCATTAGACCTCGCCCTCAGTCCCGTTGGGCTCCTCGCGGATCGGTTATCGGCCGATTCCGGGGAGCGGGAATTGGTCGAGGTAGGGAAGATATTCCTCCTCGACATCGACTTGCATCGCAGCGAGCAGCCGGACCAGACCGTTATAGTAAGCGATCGTCATCACCAGGTCGGTCAGGTGCTCGTTGTTGAGCGCCGAATGCAGCGCCGCAAAGGTGTCGTCTGCAACGCCTAGATCGAGCGTCATCTCGCGGGCCGCGCGCAACACCGCTCGCGCCAGCAGATCGAGCCCGGTCGGTCGACCGGCGGTTTCACCGGCGACAGCCCGGATCTCGTCGTCGACGATGCCGACCTCGCGGCCGACCCGCACATGGTGGGCGAACACCCATGCCGAGCGGGTCAGGTAGCCGACCTGCAGAATGGCCAATTCGCGCAAGCGGGGATCGAGGCGGCTGCCGTCGCGAATGAACCGGGCCAGGGTGTTGAGACTTCGCGCCGCCCGCGGGCTGTGCGCCATCACCCGATAAAGGTTCAGGTTCCGCGCCAGCAGATCCTGGTGCTCAGGCAACAAATCGGATCTCTCGAGGTAGGGCAGGCGCGCCATCGGCGTTGCTCCGTGTTGCTCGCGCGTCGGGCTGATATATCACAGCGGGAACCCCAGGGAAAATCGGACGGACCGCTCTGTGCCCGCCGGGTCGGTCTTGCTTCGGCGGCTTCCGCGCACATGGCGCCTCGCTGCCGAGCGGGGTGGATATTGCGATATCGCTAATTTCTGAGAACATCAAGGCGGCAGCTATGCCAGAGTTTTCGCGCACAGCTCGTTGACAAATTCGGATCAATGCGATATTATATTGCTATATTGAGATGCATCCAGGTTGCCGCCGGCTGATTTCATCCGGCACCGGACGTTCCCCGACATCTTCGGCCGATCGCACGCTCGACCGAGCGTGCTCGGCCACGCTTTCGCTGCGGCAGTCAAAACGCGGCGGTTGCGCCGGATGGCGCCTGCCGCGGCCTCTATGTTCGATCGTAACTATCTGACGTTTATAATCTTGAACACAGTATCATACTGGAGGTGAAAACATCTCTCGTTGCACCTAAGAGATCAGCGTACTTAATATAAAGATCGCCGAACTACGTCAATACGCGTCGAACATCTACTTTCGATCATTCAGACCGATCTCCGTTAACCCCTCCTTTTTCCTTGCCTGCTCCGCAATCCATCCCGCTGCGGCGTCGGCCGCGGTTCAGGAGATCTCGTGATGAGTTTAAACATCGACGAGTCGATGATCGTCCAGCTCGCCATCGACAAGTACATGGACCGTCTTACCGAGGTCGGGATCTTTTTGCGGGTCAGACGAAATTTCGACCGTTATGCCGCTGTTCGTCATGCACATGGCGACCACCATCTGAACCAGGCGTTCGACCCGAGACATATGCAGCCAGGCGATCAAGACTTTTGGCTGTTGGCTGAAAACCGACGCGGCGAGGCGATCGCGACCTATTGCCTGCGCCGGTTCGTCGTCGATGATTTCTACAGCCTGATCCGATCCCAAGCCCTTTGGTTTGGCGAAGGACCACGCCTTGTCGACCGGCGATTTGTCGTCGACTGCGAGATTCCGCCGTTTGGCGGCGAAGTGGTCCATGCCGGCGGGCTTTGGGTGCGCCGGGATTATCGAGGGGCTGCGAGACGGCCGCGTTTGAGTACCGTCATGTCTCGCCTCGCATGCGCCATCGCGCTGCGCAACCGACCGTTCGACCACGACAGCGCGATGCTCAAGATCGATCCGAGCTGCTCGGCCGGCGTGATGGACGACAAGGCGATGGCCTTGGGGGTGACGGCCTACGGGTACGCTCGAGTGCGCCGTTTCGTGGATGGATGGTTCCCGCCGGAGGGCCGAGAGGTTGTCATGCATCTGTGCCACTCGACACGGGCCGAGGCGGTGGCGTCGCTCGTCGACCCGCGGCCGAGCATCGCGGGGACGAGCCCCGGAACGGTAGGCCTACGGGGTTTCGAGTTCCCGCAATCGCCGCTCGTTGATCAGCACGAGCAGCTGGTCGACGCGACGGCCGTCCGCGGCGAGGGGCAGCAGCAGGCGCGCGTAGGACAATAGCTGGTCATGTTCGGTACGATAAATCAGCCGATAGGTCGGTACGCCGGTCGCGGCGACCTCGGAATAATCCTCGATGGCGTCCTCGCGCATCAACCCCGCCGGCATTTGAGCGAGCGTCTGGTTCTTGTATTCGCCGCGGTAGGGATTGGCCTTGGCCCAGAGGCGAAACCGGTAACCCGCCGGATCGCTGTCCCGAGTGTCGACAATGTGCGCGCGGCCGCGGGCAATATTCAATATTTCGAGCGGATCCAGGGATTCGCTGCCCGGCAGCCGCCATCCCGTGCGCGCATTGCGCCAAATGTTCAACAGCTGACCGAGCCACTCATCCTCGGCCGCGATCGATTCGAGCGGCAGGCCGAGCCTCGCCGAGCTGTCCTCGGCCCGCCGTTTGATCGCCAGCCCGTCCGGACGCCACAATTTGATGACCCGCCCCCCCTTTGGCGATTGGCGCGGCGCCGTTGCGGCCCGGCCGGCGCCGCGCGCCGGTTCGGGCGACACCGGCCGGGAGGGCGCCGGGGCTTGGCCGTCGGCATCGCGTCGGGCTTCGTAAGCGGCTTCGAGGCGCTTCAGCCCTTCGCTCAAATCGAGCAGGATCTCGTATCGGTCGGGTTCGCCGGATTTTCCCGGATAGGCTAGGATCAGGCGTTTTGGCGCCCGGCCGGCAATCTCGTAAAATGCGGCGATCGCCGCCAGCGGGCGAACCGTGGACGGCTCGAATTTGACCAGCAGCCCGCCGCGCATCGAGGCCAGGTAGATAAAGCCGAGATTGCGGATGGCATGGGCCATCGCATCGAGATCGCCGGCAGGGCAGCCCAGCCTTTGTGCGAGAAAAGATGGGTAGGGAGGCAGCGCCGTGCCGGTGTCGTCGATCAGAACGCCTGCTGTATCGGCCCCCGCCCCGTTCAATGTCGCTCTCCCGGCCTGCCAAGGGGCAACGGTCTCACACCGGAAAGCGGCGGCTGATGACGTTGCCGGCCATCATACTTAATCCAACCGGCACACCGGCGCGCGTCCAAAACTCGTCAAACTCGGACGTGCGATCGCCGAACCCCGGTTCCGGCGAAGGCGCCGCCGAAACGCAGCCGCGCCGTCAATGCGGGCCGGTCGCAGACCGGACTGCTCGGTCGGCGGCGCTCGCCACCGCGCGCAGCGACGCGGTAACAATGTTGCCGTCGATGCCGACGCCGTAGAGGGTCGCTGCCCCGGCATCGCGAATCTGGACATAAGCCGTCGCCTGCGCGTCGGCGCCGGCGCCGATGGCATGCTCGCGATAGTCGGCGACGGTCAGCGCGACCCCGCATTCGTTCCGCAAACCGTCGACGAAAGCGGCTATCGGACCGTTGCCGATGCCCTCGATCAGCCGTTCCACCCCGCCGCAAGCGATCGTCGCGACGATACGGTGTCGCTCCGGCGCACGCGGCTCCGGGAAAATCTTGTAATCCTTGAGGACGATCGCGCGGCCTTCCAGGTAGGTCGCCTGGAACAGCGACCAGATGTCGGCGCTGGTCAGTTCCTTGCCGGTTCGCTCGGCGACCTCCTGGACGATCTTGCTGAACTCGATCTGCAGCCCGCGCGGCAAATCCAACCCGTGATCGGCCTGCAGGACATAGGCGACCCCGCCCTTGCCCGACTGGCTGTTGACCCGGATCACCGCCTCGTAGGTGCGTCCGAGGTCTTTCGGGTCGATCGGAAGATACGGCACTTCCCACAACCCGTCATTGCGCTTGGCCAGGGCCGCGAAACCCTTCTTGATCGCATCCTGGTGCGAGCCGGAAAAAGCGGTGTAGACGAGCTCGCCCGCATAGGGATGGCGCGGATGGACCGGCAGTTGATTGCAGTGCTCGACGATGCGGACGATCTCGTCGATGTCGGTTATTTCCAGGCCCGGATCGATCCCCTGGCTGAACAGGTTCAGCGCCAGGGTGACGATGTCGACATTGCCGGTGCGCTCGCCATTGCCGAACAAGGTCCCCTCGACCCGGTCGGCGCCGGCCATCAGCCCCAATTCGGTGGCGGCGACGGCCGTACCGCGGTCGTTGTGCGGATGCAGACTGAGGACGATGCTGTCGCGGTCGCGGATATTGCGGCCGAACCATTCGATCTGGTCGGCATAGGTGTTCGGCGAGCTCATCTCGACGGTCGCCGGCAGATTGAGGATCGTCTTGCGCTCGGGCGTCGGCTGCCAGACATCCATCACCGCGGCGCAGATATCGACGGCAAAGTCGAGTTCGGTTCCGGTGAAACTCTCCGGTGAATATTGGTAGATGATCTCGGTTTCCGGCATCGCCGCCGCCAGATCGCGGATATGCCGGGCGCCGTTGACGGCAATGTCGACGATGCCGCCGCGGTCGAGGCCAAAGACGACCCGCCGCTGCAAGGTCGAAGTCGAATTATAAAGATGCATGATGGCGCGGCGCGCGCCTCGGATCGCCTCAAAGCTGCGTTCGATCAGTTCGGGCCGCGCCTGGGTCAACACCTGGATCGTGACGTCCTCGGGCACCAGACGCTGCTCGACCAACTCGCGGATAAAGGCGAAATCGGGCTCGGACGCGGCCGGAAAGCCGACTTCGATCTCCTTGAAGCCGAGTTTTACCAGCAGGTCGAACATGCGCCGCTTGCGCTCGGGTCCCATCGGCTCGACCAGCGCCTGGTTGCCGTCGCGCAGGTCGACGCTGCACCACAGCGGCGCGCGGTCGAGAACCCGGGTCGGCCACCGCCGATCGGGCAGTGCAACGGGGGAAAAAGCACGATACTTATGGATCGGCATGCCTGACATCGGAAACTCCTGCTGCTGGGTGACCGCCTGGCGGCGGTAAAGGGATCGGCGTCGCGGCGGCCGGCGGCTGATCTATGCTGCCGGCCGCCGGCTAAGTCGCCGATGCAGCCATCCCGCTTGGGCCATCGAGGGGCCGCGGCGATCGGAGAATTTGTAGACCGTGCGAAGCGGGGACATCAGAACAACCGAGCAGCTGCGGTTTTCCCCCGACAGGGGGCGAGCGAAGGTACGGCCGTCAGGCCGCCCAGCGAGTAAGTCGCAGCTCTATGCGCTCTGTGGTCATCGGTCGAGAGCCTAGCAGCGCGCCGACCACAGGTCAATCCCGCTGTCGGCCCTGATTTTTCAGACGATGTGTGAAAGCCGGCAGGTGCGGGCCGGGAGGGCGAGGATCGAGACTTGGCCCTGACTTAGCCCGCCCTGGACTAACCGGTAGGTTTAACATCGTGTTACCTTTTTGCCACTGTTGCTGAAACACAACACTCTGCCGAAAAGCCACATGTCGGCATTTGGCTCGATTGACTCGCCATCTGCGCCCGATAGTGTTCCCGGAGTCGAATCCGGCAATGTCCGACATCGATCGGCGATCGACTAAGTATCGGGCAACACCCGCCATTTTCGCTCATCATCGAGCAGGCGGGTCGGGTTCGGCCGGGGCGAGGAATGGGTGCGGCTGCCGATGCGGCCTGATTGGCGGGGGCGAGTGGACGACGTGTCCGAACAGACGAACATCGTGACCTTTCCGTCGGCGGTGCGGGGGGTGCCCCGGTCGCCGGGTACGGTTGCCTTTGCAGTGCCGAGCGCGTACGAGTTTACCGAGGCCGAACTGGCGGCGTTGTGCCGCTGGTTCTCGGCGATGCGGTACGCATTTCCGGGCACGGAGGGCGTGATGATGGTCAGCCATCAGGAAAGCTACTCGGCTGTCGGGCTCTACAATCGGGTCGGCGGCGCCCCGAATTGCTTGATCGCCAAGCATGAGGTCGGCGGCAGCACGCGCTTTTTCTGGTCGACCGAGTTTGATCCGCCGCGTCGGATCAACGATCTGGCCGAGATCACCGATGCGCATATTCGCGCCATCCGTCCGCCGCGCGACGAAAGCGGCTGGCTCGATTCGCCGGGGTGGATGGGGGTCTATGCCGCCCGGCTGATCGCAACTCATCTTCAGGTCGTCTAGCGCATAATCGGTCCCGCCGGGTCTCGGGAATGCGGTGTATCGAAGGCCCGGACGACGGGTCCGTTGCCGGGTCCCGCCAGATCGTCGATCCCGCCCCAAAGAGAGCTTCGAGACGATCGGCCACCCTGGCGGGCTTGCTCGCCGGCCTTGCCTCCGTGGCGCTCCCCGGCTGCTCGCTGCTGCCTTCGGCCGGACCAACCGCCGGCGAACTCGTCGATCAGGCGATCGAGGACAGTCATACCCGCTTCGATGTCGTCGATGTAGACAACAAGGTGGTCGCCACCCTGCTGGCCGAACCGACCGAGAGTTTTGCCAGAAGGTTCAAGCAATACGGGCGGCCCCCCGATCTCCGGATCGGGGTCGGCGACGCGCTGTCGGCGACGATCTGGGAAGCAGCCGCCGGCGGGCTGTTCAGCGGCTCGGGCAGCACTCAAGTCGCGACCGGATCGCAGAGCGTGACGATGCCGACCCAAATTGTCGGTCGCGATGGCGCGATCAGCGTGCCTTATGCCGGCCGCATTCCGGTCGTCGGACGCTCGCCGGTCGAGGTCCAGGAAATCATCGAACAGCGCCTCGCCGGCAAGGCGATCGAGCCGCAGGCGATCGTCGGCGTCAGCCGCAGCGCCACCAACACCGTGACGGTGTCGGGCGAGGTCGTCAACGGCGCCAAGCTGCAATTATCGCTGAACGGCGATCGCCTGCTCGATCTGATCGCCGAAGCCGGCGGGGCCAAGGCGCCGGTTTATCAGATTTTCGTCCGGCTGTCCCGCGACGGGGTCACCGCCACGATCCCGATGGAGACGCTGGTATCGGTCCCGGCCGAGAACATCTTTGCCCGACCGGGCGACGTACTGACGCTGATCCAGGTGCCGCAGACTTTTTCGGTGTTCGGCGCGGCCGGGCAGAACGCTCAGCTCAACTTCAGCAGCGAAAAAATGACGTTGATCGAGGCCCTGGCCAAGGCCGGCGGTCTGATCGACGAGCGCGCCAATCCGGCCGGGGTCTTTCTGTTTCGCTTCGAGCCGCCGGCGGTCGTCGGCGCCCTCAACGCCGCGCCGCTCGGCACCGGACCCGGCGGCGCCTCGCCCGTCGTCTACCGCCTCGATCTGAGCGATGCCCACTCCTATTTTCTCGCCCAGCGTTTTCCGCTCGAAAACAAGGACATCGTTTACATCGCCAATGCCAAGCTGGCCGAGATCAAGAAGTTCTTCGAACTGCTGAGCACGCTCACCGGCCCGGTCCTGACCGGGATCGTCATCAAAAACAACGCGCCCTGAGCGTTGGGCGGGCAAAGGAAGCAGAAACGGCGCATGTCCCATGTCGGAAACCACAGCGGTCGCGGCGAGCTGATCGTCGTTACCGGAGGGGCGGGGTTCATCGGGTCCTGCATCGTCAACGAACTGACGGGGGCAGGAAGCCGGGTCGTCGTCGCCGATCGGCTGCGCTCGGGCGGCAAGTGGCGCAACATCGCCGGGGCGCGGCTCTACGACCTGATCTGTCCGGATGTGCTGTTCGCCTGGCTCGACCGCCACCGCGACGAGATCGCCGCGATTATCCATATGGGCGCGGTCTCGACCACGCATGAAACCGACATCGATCGCTATGTCGCCAACAACGTCCGCCTCAGCCTCGATTTGTGGACATGGTGCACGACGCATCCAACAAGGTTGATTTATGCCTCTTCGGCGGCAACCTACGGCGACGGCGCGGCTGGCTTTGCCGATGATCAGAGCCCCGCTGCTCTGGCCGCACTGCGTCCGCTGAACGCCTACGGCTGGAGCAAACATCTGGTCGATCGCCGCGTGGCCGACGAGGTCGCCCACGGTCCGGCATTACCTCCGCAATGGGCCGGTCTCAAATTCTTCAACGTCTACGGTGCCAACGAGACCCATAAGGGGCCGATGCAGTCGATGGTCAGCAAGATCCTGCCGATGGTCCGTTCCGGTCAGGAGGTAAATTTATTTAAATCGTACCATCCGGGCTATGCCGACGGCGAGCAATTGCGCGATTTCGTCTATGTCAAGGACTGTGTCGCGGTGGTCAGGTGGCTGCTTGACAACCCGGCGGTCAGCGGCTTGTTCAATGTCGGCAGCGGCGTTGCTCGCAGCTTTGCCGATCTGGTCGGCGCCGTTTGCACCGTGATCGGCTGCCCGCCGCGGATCCGCTTTGTCGACACGCCGCCGACACTGCGCAACCAATATCAATACTTTACGCAGGCGGAGATGACCAAACTGCGCGCCGCCGGCTTCGCCGGCGCGTTCCACTCCCTCGAAGACGGCGTCCGAGATTTTATCGGGTGCGAAAGCTAGCCACGATCGACAGCCGGCTGCACGGCGACCGGAGCGGTTCAACGCGCAGATAGGGCCCGCTTGCCCAGGTGCTTGGCGACGGCGGCCAGATCGCTGGGCGTAGCAGCCACGCCGCGGCTCTCCTCAAGCAGAATGCGGGCCGTATCGCGAATTTGTTCTTCGCTGTGCGCCGCCGTCAGAAAGAACCGCAATCTGGCGGCGCGCTCGGGCACCGCCGGATAGAGGATCGGCTGCACATTGACGCCGCGTCGGAACATCGCCTGCGCCAGCCGCCCGGCGCGGATCGAGCTGCCGGTAATGATCGGCACGATCGCGGCGCCGATCGAGCCGCCGACATCGAGCCCGCCCTCCCGCGCCAGGCGCAGAAAAAGCGCCGCCCTGTCGTTCAGCCGATGTACCCGCTCCGGCTCGCGCTCCAGCAATTCGAGCGCGGCGAGCGCCGCCGCCGCCGCCGGCGGCGCCATCCCGACCGAGAAGACAAAGCCCGGAGCGACGAGTTTGAGATAATCGATCAGTTCGCGCCGCCCCGCGATATACCCGCCGCAGGACACCAGGGTCTTGCTCAGCGTTCCCATCCAGATATCGACATCGCCCGGGTCAATGCCGAACCGATCGGCCGACCCAAAGCCGCGCGGGCCCAAAACGCCCAGCGCGTGCGCGTCATCGACCATCAGCCAAGCGCGGTGGCGCCGTGCGACAGCGATCAGCGCCGGCAGATCGGGCACGTCGCCGTCCATGCTGTAATGGCCCTCGACCACCAGCAAGGCGTTGCCGTTGCGCGAACGCGCTTCGCCGAGCAGCCGGTCGGCATGCTCGTGGTCGAGATGGCGAAACGGCACCCGGCGCGCCCCGGACAGGACCGCACCCTGGACGATGCTGTTATGGATCAACGCGTCGTGAACGATCACGTCGTTGCGGCCGAGCAGATGCCCGATCACGGTAACGTTGGTCGAATGACCGCCGACGAACGCGAGGCTGTCCTCGCAGCCGTGGAGGCGGGCCAACGCGTGTTCGAGCTCGCGATGAATCGGCCGCTCGCCGGAGACCGGCCGGCTGGCCGAGACGGTTGTTCCGTAGCGGTCGATCGCCGCCTTGGCCGCCATCGCAATTTGCGGATGCCCATTGAGGCCGAGGTAGTTGTACGACGCAAAATTGATATAGGTATTGTTTCCGATCAGGGTCTCGGCGCCGGCGATCCCCTCGTGCACCCGAAAGAACGGATCGGCAATCTCCAAAAACTCCGCGGCCTCCCGGATCATGCGGATCTCGCGATACCCGTCGAATTGCGAGAGGTCCAGTCGCGGGCTTCCGTTGTCGCCCTGATCCGGTTCGTTCCGGCGTCGCCGATGCGGTGTCGGTGCGGCGGCGAGCCTTTCCAACAAGCGCGCCTTTGCCTGCGCCGACAGCCCGAAGAGTTCGCGTCCGAGCTCCAACGGCCTACTCCGCGGCGACTGGTTTGGCCGCGTATCGCGACGCGGCCTGCTCGACCGGCTCGACGGCGAACGCCGCCTCGTCGATCGACTGGTCGACCGCCTCGTGGCGCGCGGTCAGAGCAATCACCTCGGCGTTGTTCGGGCCGGCCGCTGCGGCCAGGCGTTCGACGATCGAAGCGACGCTGGTGCCTTCAGCCAGCGACATCAATGGCAGATCAATCCCCAACCGGGCTTCGAGAGCGAGGCGAAGCTCGACCGCCATCAGCGAATCCATTCCCGCCTGCGATAGTGGGCGGGTCGGGTCGATGCCGCTCGCCGGCAGCCGCAGGATCGCTGCGGCCTCCTCGGAAACGACCTTTGTCAGCAGGGCCGCGGCCGCCTCTGCGTCGAGAGAGGCAAGCCGCTCGGCGAGCGATTCCTCGGAGGGAGAGAGAACTGCGGTAGTGCGGATCTCCGAAAACGGGGGGGTCGCCAAGATCGGCAGAAAACGCCGCGCCTCGGACCAGTTCGAGTCGGCCATACCGGCTACCGGCAGGCCGCTCGCAATCAGCGCCGGCAGGCCGGCAAGCGCCTGGGCCGCAGCGATCGGTTTGGCGCCGAGCCGGCGCGCGAGCGTATCGCGGGTCTTGGGTCTGGCGGCCAGATAGCCGGCATCGGCGATCGGTCCCCAGGCGACGGCAAGCGCCGGCAGGCCGGCGGCGCGCCGTTGCCGGGCGATCGCCTCGAGAGCCATGTTGGCGGCTACATAAACACCCTGCCCGGGCGCGCCGAGCAGCGTCGTCGCCGACGAGAACAGCACAAACAGCTCGATCGGATCCTCGCGCGTCAAAGCGTCGAGAGCGAGCGCTCCGCCGAGTTTGGGGTGTAGGATCGGCGCGGCGCGGTCGCGGTCGACATCGCCTGCGAGCCCGTCATCGATCGCGGATGCGGCGTGCACTACCCCGCGGATGGGCGGCTGGTTCGCCCGGATCTCGGCAAGGACGGCGGCGAGAGCCGGGCGGTCGGCGACATCGCCGCGATAGACGCGGATCTGGGCCCCGGCGGCCTGCAGTGCCTGCACCCTCGCCTTGCACCCCGGCGTGTCGGTGCCCCGGCGGCCGACCAGCGCGATCGAGCCGGCGCCCTGCGCCACCAGCCAGCGTGCCGCTTCGTAGCCAAAACCCTCGATCCCGCCCGTGACCACGTAGGTGCCGTCGCGGCGCGCCGCGATTTCGGACGGCAGGCGCAAACGCAGCGCGGCATGATCTCCGGGGGTCAGCACGAGCTTGCCGATATGCCCCGAGGACTGCATCAGGCGAAACGCCTCGTCGACTTCGCCAAAGGCAAAGACTCGATGCGCCAACGGCCGGATCGACCCCGCTGCGAGCGCTGCCGTGATCTCGGCCAGCACGGCGCGGGCGAGATCGGGTCGGCGCAACGGCAACTGGTCGACGTCGATCGCGAAATAGGAGACGTTCTGCCGTAGCGATCGCAGATGAAGGCGGCGATTGAGAAAGAAATCGCGTTTGCCCAGCTCGAGGAAGCGGCCGAACGGCTTGAGGAGCGCCAGGCTGCGCTCCATGGCTTCGCCGGTCAGCGAGTTCAGGACGACATCGACACCGAGACCCCGGGTGATCTGCTGCGTCTTTTCGGCAAAGCTGAAGTCGCGCGAATTGAAAACGTGATCGGCGCCGGCCAGGCGCAAAAATGCCCGCTTGATCTCCGATCCGGCGGTGGCGATGACCACCGCGCCGCAATGCTTGGCGTATTGAATGGCGGCAAGCCCGACCCCGCCGGCGGCGGCGTGGATCAGCACGTGCTCGCCGGGCTCGAGATGCGCCAAGTGACGCAACGCATATATCGCGGTGACGAAAGCGACCGGAATGGTCGCGGCTTCGGCAAAGCTGATTCCCTGCCGGGATCGGCGTCACCGCATCGGCGATGGTCACCGCCTTGGTGCTCAGCGCCGCCGGGGCGAACGCCATGACCCGGTCGCCGACGGCCACCTCCTCGACCGCTGCGCCTATCGAGCGGACGATTCCGGCGCATTCGAGGCCAAAGGCGGCGCCGGCGAAGCCGTCGATCAGCGCCTCCTCCGGCAGCAATCCCAACGCCCACATCAGGTCGCGAAAGTTGACCCCGGCGGCGCGCACCTCGATCTCGACCTCGTTCCGCCCGATCGGGTTTGGGCTGCGGACTTCCCAATCCAGCGACTCCAGCCCCCCCGGCTGGTTGGCCGCCAAACCCAGCGCGGCCGGGCCGGCCGCCCGGTGCGGCGGCAGGCCTCGCCGCACTCGCGGTACATGCCGCCCGATCGGGGTCCGGACGATTTCGCTTTCGGCGCCGTCGGCGGCAATCTCGCGGGCGATCTGCCGCACCCGTTCGGCCGGAGGCACGCCGCTCGCCAAGTCGAGCAGACGGAGCGAGAGCCGCGGCATCTCGTTGATCAAGACGCGGGCGAAGCCCCAGAGGGCGCCGCCGATCGCGGCGCGTTCGATCTCGCCGGGCGCGGTCTGCTGCGCGTCGCAGGTTACCACCCAGAGCGTCGCCTGCCGCTGCGCGGCCTCGGAAGCGACGCGCGCCAGCACCGCCAGCTGCTGCGCGGCCAACTCGACCGGAGGATCGTCGTTTGCGCCTTCCGCGAGAAGCAGAATAATTCCCCCCGCCTCACGGTTGCCGCCGCCGGCATCGTCGGCCACGCCGAAACCAGGAGGCTGCGGCGGCTCGACACGGTGTCCGGCCGAGGCGAGGCGGGCTTCGAGCGCGGCCCTGAACATCCTCTCGCCCCCAACCAGGGTGATCACCCGTGGTTCGATCGTCTCGTCCGGACCGGGCAGCGGGCGCGGCGGCGCCATTCCCCAGAATATCGCCGTCGGCCAGGGCGCTGCGGTGATCGCGGCGCTGCCGCCGGCAGCGAACCCCGCCGCCGCAAGCTCGGCGTGCCACTCGCCGCCGGTGCGCAGCGGCGACCTCTCGCCCGCGGGCCACCACCCGGTCGCTTGTCCGAGGATGATGTCCCAGAACGGGGTCGGTTCGGGCTCCGCCCCCAGGAAGATCCCGCCGGGAGCGAGCAGATCGCCCAACCTGCCCAGCGACCCGGCATCGAGCCGTAGGCGAGCGCTGGCGCTGACCGCAATGACGATGTCGAAAGACGCCGGGTCGAGACCATCCTCGCGATCATTCGGCGACCATTGGCGGGCAGCTGCGCCGACGAACGATTCCGCGAGCAACGACAGCTCGGCGGCCTGCTCGGCCTCGACGCTGGTCGCCAGATAAGCGAACGCGATTTCGGTCCGGGCCAGACAGTCGAGCAGCCGGCGGGTCGCCCCGCGGCCCTGGGCGCCGAGTTCGAGGACGCGCAGCTTGCGGTCCCTCGGCCAAGCGGCGGCAATCGCCGACAGCGCCCGACACACCAGATCGATCGCGGCTGCGCTCGCCGGCGAACCCCGCAACACATGCTCGACCATCGGCGACAGCCGAGGGTGGGGCTCGATCGGGCCTTCGATCAGGATGCGCGGCAAATCCTCGACAGCCGCCGCCGCGAGGGCGAGCTCCGCCACGAGATCGGGTCCCTCGGCCAGCAACAGGCGCCAGATTCCTGATATTTCGGGCAGATCGTCGGCGGGCTCGATCCGCCATTCCGAACCGGTCTCGGCGGCGGCGCCGAATGGTACGAGCAGGCGCAGCAGATACTCGGCAAGCCCGCTCGAAGCACCGGCGAGCCGACCGTCCGCGACGAGTTCATCGATCGTGAACGATCGCCCGGGCTCGACCAGCCGGCTCAGCGACCGCATACCGATGGCGGCAACCAGCGCGTCGAGCAGCGGCGCTTGATCGTCGCGTACCCGATCGCGACGCTCTGGGTCGGCCGCGTGGTCGCTCGGCAAGCTTCGGAGAACCCCGCCGCGATCCGCTCGATGATGTCGGTTGGGCCGGGCTCGCTGAGCGGAGCCGGAACCAGATCGACGCGCAGTGCACGCTCTTCGCAACTGGTTCGCCGCGTCAGCTCGACGCGACGCAGCCAGCAATCGGCAAATTCCGCAACGATCGCGCCGGCCTCGTCGCTGAGGGCAATGTCGGCGCAGACCGACCGGACGCCGATCCGCGTCAGTCTAAGCCTGGCGGTTCGCGGCACCCGCCCGAACGGCGCCATCAGCCGGGCCAGGCCAAATCGCCAAGGCAGAAAGCTGATCCCCGGCATCTCGCGGCGGTGTCGGGCCTGCAGTCCGATCAGGGCTTGCAGGGCGCCGTCCAGCAGCGCCGGGTGTATCAGATAGGCATCGAGGGGCTCGTCGACAGCCGCCGAATTGAGCCAGGCAACGGCGCCGTCCGGTTCGGCGATCTCGACCCGCTCGACTGTTCTGAAGCGGCGACCGTAGTCGAGCCCGGCCTCGTGGGCCAGGCGATAAAGCTCCTCGCCGTCGATCGACGACCGGTCCGAGGAGCCTTCCTCCCAGCGCAATATCGGCCGAGTGTCGGTTGCCGCCGTGATATGCCCGACGGCATGAACCGTCATCGGTTCGCTCGACAGCCGCGGCGCGGCTCGCCAACTGCCAATCGCCGTCTTCGGCGTTCAGCCTCGTGCGGACTTCGCGCATCCGGCCTTTGTCGAAGGGCAGCGGACGATGCAGCTCGACATCGTGAACTTCCAGCACTGCCGCATCCGGCCGCTGCGACCGGGCGGCAGCGAAAGCCATCTCCAGGATCGCCGCGGCCGGGAGGACCGCCATTCCGTCAACCGAATGATCGGCGATCCACGGCAGGACCTGCTCGTCGATATGGTTGAACCAGCACGGTGTTCGATCCGGCCGGCGGTACCCCAGCAGCGGATGGTCGAGCGGCATGTTGACCAGATCGTAGGCTTCGACCGTCTTGCTGAACCAGAACCGTTCACGCTGCCACGGATAGAGCGGCACCCCGCGCGGGTCCGCCGGTCCGTCGAAATCGGATGCCCGGGTCAAGTCATGTCCGGCGACGTGGCAGTGCGCTGCGATCAACGGAAACGGATCGCCCCCGCTCGGGTGGCGCGACAGGCTGCCGAGCACCCGGCCCTGGGCGTCCGCGGCGCGCAGCGCGTCTCTCAGATAGGATTGGAGGACCGGCGTGGGGCCGATTTCGACAAAGATGCGATAGCCTTCGCCGATCAGCCGACCGGCCGCCTCGGCAAAGCGCACGGGATTTCTGATGTTGCGCCACCAATGCTCGGCGCCGAGGATTTCGCGGTCGACAACCGCACCGGTGACCGTCGATACCAGACGCGCCGCCGGGACGGATGAGCCGAGCCCGGAGAGGCTCGCCAGCAGATCCTCGCGGATCGGCTCCATCTCCCGCGAATGAAACGCGAAATCAAGGTCGAGGGCGCGAAACCACAGGCCGCGGCGGCGCGCTTCGTTTTCGAGGCGCAGGATCTCCCCGGCCGGACCGGAGATCGTCAGCGAATGTCCGGTGTTGAGCGCGGCGATCTCTGCCGGGCTGTCGAGTTCGGCGAGCAGGGCGCGGGCAGCGTCCGGCGCCAGAGCCAACGCGGCCATGCGACCGCTGCCGCGGGTGCGCTGCTGATTGCGGCTGCGCATGACGACAACTCGCCCCGCATCGGCGAGCGACAGGGCCCCCGCCGCCCAGGCTGCCGCGATCTCTCCGACGCTGTGCCCGCAATAGCCGGCGGCCGTGACGCCGATCTCGGCCAACGCGCGAACGATCCCGACCTGGATCGCGAACAGCAGCGGCTGGGCGAAATCGGCGCGGGCCACCTGTTCCGCCTCGACGCCGTGTCGGAGAAGCTCGGCCGCGGACCAGCCGATCTGCGGGCCCAAAACCTGGTCGACCTCCGCGACTGCCGCCCGAAAAGCGGCGTTGGAGCGCATCGCGTCGCGCCCCATCGCCGCGAATTGCGCGCCGTTGCCGGAAAAGACAAAGGCGAGGCGGTTTTCGGCGACGGCGGTGCCGGCGACGACGGCCTCGGTTGCGGCGTTGTCGAGAAACTCGGCAAGCTGCCCTGCCTTGGCGCTTCGCTCGCGGCCGAGGGCGACGAGCCGGTGCGGGTGATGGTCGCGCCCTCGCGCGGCGGCTCGCAGCAATGGCGGCAGTTGTTCGTCCGGGGTCTCGGTCAGGGTGCGGTGCCAGCTTCGGGCGAGATCCCGCAGGGCTGCCTCGCTCCGCGCCGAGATCAGCAAAGGCGGCATCGTCGCCGCCGAAGCCGGCATCTGCCCTCGCAGGGCCGGCTGCCGCGGCGCTGGCGCGGCGAGCACGACATGCGCGTTGGTTCCGCCGAAACCGAACGAATTGACGCCGGCGTAGGCTGGTATGCCGGTCGGCGCAATCGGCTCGGGAGCGCGGATGAGGCGCAGGTTCAGCGCGTCGAAATCGATCCGCGGGTTTGGCGTCTCGCAGTGCAAAGTCGGTGGCGCGACGCCGTGTTCGAGAGCGAGCGACGCCTTGAGCAGCCCAGCCATCCCGGATGCCGGCTCCAGATGGCCGATATTGGTCTTGACCGATCCGATCGGCAGCGGGGCCGAGCGGTTCTGCCCGAGCGCGCGGCCGACCGCAGCAGCTTCGATCGGGTCGCCGGCCGGCGTCCCGGTGCCGTGCATCTCAAAAAATGCGAGCGAGCCGGCGGCAATCCCCGCGCGCGCATAGACGGAGTTCAACAGCGCCCCTTGCGCCGCCTCGCTCGGCAGCGACAATCCGATGGTGCGCCCATCGGAATTGACGCCGGAGCCGAGAATGACGGCGTGGATCGGGTTGCCGTCGGCGAGTGCCGCGGCGAGCGGCTTGAGGATGACCACCCCGCCGCCTTCGCCGCGGACATAGCCGTCGGCGCGTTCGTCGAAAGCAAAGCAGCGGCCGCGCCGCGACAGCATCGAGGCGCGGCAGAAGCCGAGAAAAGGGTAGGGGGCGAGCAACAGGTTTATGCCGCCGACGACCGCACAGGCGATTTGCTCGGCGCGAAGGGCCTCGCAGGCGTGGTGCAGCGCGACGAGGGAGGACGAACAGGCGGTGTCGACGGCGAGGCTCGGCCCGCGCAGATCGTAAATGTAGGAAATTCGGTTGGCCAGGATGCTGAGCGTATTTCCGGTCATGAAATAGGCATCGGCGCTGGCCGGATCGTCAAAGCGCAGATCGGAATAGTCCGAAGAGGCTGCTCCGATATAAACCCCGGTATCGGTGCCGGAGATTTGGCCGGCTGCGATTCCCGCATTTTCGATCGCGTGCCAGACAAGCTCCAGCAGCAGCCGCTGCTGCGGGTCCATCTGTGCCGCCTCGCGCGGCGAAATCCCGAAAAAGGCCGGCTCGAACAGATCGACGCCGCTGATCAGCCCGGCCGCCCAAGTATAGCTTTTTCCTGGTTCGTTGCGATCCGGATGATAGTAGAAGCGGGTTGACCATCGCTGCGAATCGATTTCGGAAACCGCGTCTTTGGAGGAAATCAGCAGATCCCAGAATTGGTCGAGGTTGTGGGCCCCGGGGAACCGGCAGGATGCTCCGACGATCGCGATCGATCCGTCGCTCATGGCGCGGCGATGGATTTGCTAAGCCGAAGGGCCGGCGCCACCACCAGCGGCGTCAGAGTGGTGCAATAGAATTGCCGATGATCGATCTGTGTGGAGCTGCCGGTTATCGCTGCTTTCGCAATTCGAGCGTCAGGCGCTCGCACCGCAGTCCCAACCTCCCCCATATTCCCCTCATCGTCGCGGTCATGGTTCGACACGCCCGTCACAGGATCGTCGGCCGGTTCCATCCGACTTGTCCTCGTCGAAGATCGCCGCAATGTCAACCGCGGCGAACCGCTTGCGGCAATTCCACAAACAGGCTCGCGAGGAAAACGTTTAATCATGATCTCGCTTTTTTATAGCGGACATGCCGTGGTGTCCGGCGGGCGAGGGGGGTGTCATCGCCGGTGCCGAGGGCCTGGGATCGCCGTCTCGCCTTCTCGGCCCCGGAATTCGATGTTGGTTCGCACGAGACTATTCGCGGGTCGCCAAATCGGGTTGCTGCGTTCCCTGGTATACCATATACCTCCGGCATGCCCGCAGCCGCCCCGCGTCCCGCCGAAAAACCGGAACGGCCGACCCTGGAGGTCCCGCGGCTCGACACCGGCACGAGCTTTGCCAAAGAAGCCTACACCGCGTTGAAGCGGGCGATCACCGCGATGGACGTCTACGACCACGCGCAAGAGGTCCGGCTCGACGAGCGGCGGCTTTCGGAGGGGCTCGGGGTCAGCCGCACGCCGATCCGCGAGGCGATGACGCTCCTCGAACAAGAAGGCTTTGTCCGCACCCTGCCGCGTCGCGGCATCTTTGTCGTGCGCAAAACGAAACGCGAGATCGTCGAGATGATCACGGTCATGGCGGCGCTCGAAAGCATGGCGGCGCGACTCGCCGCCGAGCACGCCGGCGACGCGGAAATCGCCGGTTTGCGTCGGCTGATGGCCGAATTCGATACCGGCCCCAATGAACCTCGTCCCGATCGAGCTGACGGCGGCGAGCGACTGGCCGAGTATTCGGATGCGAACATCGCCTTTCACCAGGCGATCATCAAGATCAGCGGCTGCGCGCTGCTCAACGAAATGACCGAAAACCTGTTTCTGCACATGCGCGCGATCCGCAAGATTACGATTCATCAGGACAACCGGGCGGCGCGTTCCGTTGCCGACCACATGCGGATCATCGAAGCGCTCGAGCGCCGCGACCCCGATCTCGCCGAGCGGCTGGCGCGCGAGCACGCGCTGGGGCTCGCCGCGCATGTCGAGCAGCATGGCGATTTTCTCGACGGCATCGGCCACTCCGGCGAATTCCCCGACCTCGTCACCTCCGCCAAGGCGGAGGGGCAGGGGCGATCGGCACGGTATGCGGCTCTCGATCCCCGCTTTTGCGGGAATGACGACGAAGGGCAGAGGGACTAGGGAGAGCGACATGAGCAAAGCCCTTGAAGGTGTGCGCATCCTCGATTTCGGCCACGTGCAGGCAGGGCCGACCGCGACCCAGCTGCTGGCCTGGATGGGCGCCGATGTAATCAAGATCGAAATGCCCGGGCGCGGCGACATCACCCGCGGCCAGTTGCAGGACGTGAAGGGCGCCGACAGCCTCTACTTCACGATGCTGAACTCGAACAAGCGCAGCATCACGGTCAACCTGAAAGCGCCCGGCGGCCGACGGATCATCGAAGATCTGGTCAGGCGCTGCGACGTGATCCTGGAAAATTTCGGGCCGGGCGTGCTCGACCGTCAGGGCTTTACCTGGGCCCGGTTCCAGGAATTGAACCCGCGGGTCATCTATGCCTCGATCAAGGGGTTCGGCCCCGGACCTTATGTCGACTGCAAGGCCTATGAGAACGTCGCGCAGTGCATGGGCGGCTCGGCGAGCACCACCGGCTGGGACGACGGCCCGCCGACCGTAACCGGCGCCCAGATCGGCGACAGCGGCACCGGGGTGCATACCGTCGCCGGCATCCTCGCCGCACTCTATCAGCGCGAGCGCACCGGCAAGGGGCAGCGGGTCGAGGTGGCGATGACCGATGCGGTGCTCAATTTGTGCCGGGTCAAGATGCGCGACCAGCAGCGGATCATGAAGGGGCCGCTCGCCGAATACCCGAACGAGGAGTTCGACGATGCGGTGCCGCGCGCCGGCAACGCCTCGGGCGGCGGCCAGCCGGGCTCGGCGCTGCGCTGCGCGCCGGGGGGCCAGAACGACTGGGTCTATGTGATCATCCAGCCGCCCTGCTGGGAGCCTTTGATGAAGCTCTGCGGCCGGCCGGAGCTGATCGCCGACCCGCACTACGCGACGCCGGCCGCACGGCTGCCGCACATTCCCGAATGCTTCTCGATCATCG
Source organism: uncultured Alphaproteobacteria bacterium (assembly GCA_963701815.1). Taxonomy (GTDB): domain Bacteria; phylum Pseudomonadota; class Alphaproteobacteria; order ATCC43930; family CGMCC-115725; genus AP-15. The sequence continues at coordinate 32,044 of CAVPBN010000003.1, read as the reverse complement.
AGAAATGGACGATGACCAAGACCAAATTCGAGGTCATGGCGGCGTTGAACGAGGTCGACGTGCCGTGCGGCCCGATCCTGTCGATGAAGGACATCTACGAGGACAAGTCGCTCTACGAGCGCGGCTATCTGGTCGAGCTCGACCACCCGACCCGCGGCCGCTACGTGCAGGTCGGCTCGCCGATCAATCTGTCGGATTCGCCGGTCGAGGTGAAACGCTCGCCATTGTTGGGCGAGCACACCGAAGAGGTCCTCGGCTGGCTCGGCTACGGCAAGGACGAGATCGCCGAGATGCACAAGGACGGAGCGGTTTAGGCCGGACCATGACTCGCACCAAATTCCCCCTCTCCGCCCCTTGGAGAAAATCGCGAATCGTAGGATGGGTTCTGAACCGCGGAGAGGCGTGATGCGCGCATCCTCGAAGCACGACCGCCGCATCCACCCGGGTGCGGGGCGCCGGCGCGGTCTCGACCATCCGAAAGGGCGGCAGGTCGATCCCGCCGCGCTGGAGGAGGTGCAGGCATTGCTCGGCGCCCGCGAGCGCCGCCGCGATCTGTTGATCGAGCACCTGCATCTGCTGCAGGACCGTTTCGGCTGCCTGCACGCCCGCCATCTGGCGGCGTTGGCCGAGGAGATGCGCCTCGCGCTGGTCGAGGTCTACGAGGTCGCCTCGTTCTACGCCCATTTCGACATCGTCATGGATGACGAAGCAGCGCCGCCGCCGCTGACGGTGCGGGTCTGCGACAGCCTGAGCTGCGAGATGGCCGGCGCGCCGGCCCTGCTCGCCGATCTGCGCGAGCGGCTCGGCGACGGCGTGCGCGTCGTCCGCGCGCCGTGCATGGGCGGCTGCCACCGCGCGCCGGTCGCGGCGATCGGCCATGCCCTGCACGAGCACGCGACCCTCGCCTCGGTCACGGCCGCGGTCGCCGCCGGCGAGACACACCCGCCGGTCCCGGCCTTCGTCGGTCTCGACGCCTATCGCGCCGCCGGCGGCTATCGCCTGCTGCAAGCTTGCCTCGCCGGCGAGCGGCAGCCCGAGGAATTGATCGAAGCACTCGAACATTCCGGTCTGCGCGGGCTCGGCGGCGCCGGCTTTCCGACCGGCCGCAAATGGCGGCTGGTGCGCCAGGAACCGGCGCCGCGCCTGCTGGCGGTCAATGGCGACGAAGGCGAGCCCGGCACCTTCAAGGACCGCTATTTCCTCGAAACCGACCCGCATCGCTTTCTGGAAGGCATGCTGATCGCCGCCTGGGTGGTCGAGGCGCCCGAGGTCTACATCTATCTTCGCGACGAATACCCGCAATGCCATGCGGTCCTCGAAAGCGAGATCGCCGCGATCGAGGCGGCCGGACTGGCGCCTCATGCGCAGATCCACCTTCGCCGCGGCGCCGGCGCCTATATCTGCGGCGAGGAATCGGCGATGCTCGAAAGCCTCGAAGGCAAGCGCGGATTGCCGCGGCAGCGCCCGCCGTTTCCGGCGCAGGTCGGGCTCTTCGGCCGGCCGACGCTGTGCAACAACATCGAGACGCTCTATTGGGTGCGCGACATCGTCGAGAAAGGTGCGGACTGGTTCACCGGCCACGGCCGCAACGGGCGCAAGGGGCTGCGCACCTTTTCGGTGTCGGGCCGGGTGCGCGAGCCCGGCGTCAAGCTCGCCCCGGCCGGGATCACCGCGCGCCAGCTGATCGACGAGTTCTGCGGCGGCATGGCCGACGGCCACATTTTCAAGGGCTACCTGCCCGGCGGCGCCTCGGGCGGCATCCTGCCCGCGGCGATGGCCGACCTCCCGCTCGATTTCGGCACGCTCGAAGCGCATGGCTGCTTTACCGGCTCGGGCGCGGTTGTCGTCTTGTCCGACCAGGACGACATGAAGGCGGTGGCGCTGAACCTGCTGCGGTTTTTCGAGGATGAGAGCTGCGGCCAGTGCACGCCGTGCCGCGCCGGCACCGAAAAGGCGGTCAAGCTGATGACCGCGCCGCATTGGGACGAAGCGCTGCTGAACGAGCTGACACAGGTCATGGCCGACGCCTCGATCTGCGGGCTCGGCCAAGCCGCGATGAACCCGGTCAAGCAGGTGCTGAAGCATTTCCGCGAGGATCTGGCGTGATCGTCCGCAGGCTCACACCGATCTTGTGCCATCCATTCAGTCGCCATCCCGGCGCAGGCCGGGACCCACGGTTCAAACTTCCCGGAAGCGGGGCAGTGGGTCCCGGCCTGCGCCGGGATGGCATTCGACCCTACAGTGTCGCCATGATTGATCCGATCCGCTCTTTGTGCGACGACCACAAAATAGTGCAGATACCAGCGGACCCGCTGTTGGCCGGGGAACTTTCGGACGACATAGTCGTCGATATGGCGAACCTAAGCACCGCGCAGACGGGGATCGCCGGGACGATTTTTATCTCGACGGCGATGGGCCCTCACGGCCCGCGAGTGAAATACTTTTTGCAGCCGGGAAGAACGCAGCGCAGCTTTTCGGTCTCGATTGCCGATCCGCCGAGCGCGGTGGCCAACAGCCTGCCGGCGCCGGTCGTCCGCCAGATGTCGCCGCAGGTGATCGAATGGGTGTCGCGCAACAAGGACGCCTTGCTGGATTTCTGGCATCACGGCGATACCTGGACGCAGCCCGAGGTCAACGACTTCGTTCAAAGGCTGCAGCGGGCGTGATGCGCGACCACGTTCTCAAATTCCATCCCGGCGCCGGAGTGGCTCAAATGGTGGGGTGTTCGCGATGACCGAACCGATCCGCTTTTTCCTCGACGGCGCCGAAGTCGAAGCGGCGCCGGGCGAGACCATCTGGCAGGTCGCCGACCGCCAGGGCGTCGAGATCCCGCATCTGTGCTGGCTGCCGCAGCCGGGCTACCGCGCCGACGGCAATTGCCGCGCCTGCATGGTCGAGATCGACGGCGAGCGGGTGCTCGCCGCCTCCTGCGTGCGCCAGCCGACCCCGGGCATGAAGGTGCAGACCGCCAGCGAGCGCGCCCGCTTCTCGCGGAAGATGGTGTTCGAGTTGCTGGTCGGCGACCAGCCGTCGCGGGCAGCCGCCCACGACCCCAACTCGCGCTTCTGGCAATGGGCCGACCGGCTCGATGTCGGGGAGAGCCGCTTTCCGCAACATGCGGCTCCGATACCCGACCGCAGCCACCCGGCGATGGCGGTGCAGCTCGATGCCTGCATCCAATGCAATCTGTGCGTCCGGGCCTGCCGCGAGGTCCAGGTCAACGACGTGATCGGCATGGCGGCGCGCGGCCATCGCGAAAAGATCGTGTTCGATTTCGACGACCCGATGGGCAACAGCACCTGCGTCGCCTGCGGCGAGTGCGTGCAGGCCTGCCCGACCGGCGCGTTGATGCCGGCGACCCTGGTCGACGCCAACGGCGTCTATGCCAACGCCCCCGACCGCGAGGTCGACAGCGTCTGCCCCTATTGCGGCGTCGGCTGCCAGCTGACCTACAAGATCAAGGACGACCATATCGTCGCGGTCGACGGCAGGGACGGCCCGGCCAACCACAACCGGCTCTGCGTCAAGGGCCGCTTCGGCTTCGACTATGCGCACCATCCGGACCGGCTGACCGAACCGTTGATCCGCAAGGACGGCGTTCCGAAGCACGACACCGACATCGATCCGGCCAACCCCTACACCCATTTCCGCAAGGCGAGCTGGGAGGAAGCGCTCGACCGCGCCGCCCAGGGTCTCGCGCCGCATCCGCGACCGGGACGGCCGCCGCGCGCTCGCCGGCTTCGGCTCGGCCAAGGGGTCGAACGAGGAGGCCTATCTGTTCCAGAAGCTGGTGCGCACCGGCTTCGGCAGCAACAATGTCGACCACTGCACGCGTCTCTGCCACGCCTCGTCGGTGGCGGCGCTGATGGAGGGGATCGGCTCGGGCGCGGTCACGGCGCCGTTCACCGCGGCGCTCGATTCCGACGTCATCATCGTCATCGGCGCGCGGCCGACCGAGAATCACCCGGTCGCCGCCACTTTCTTCAAGCAGGCGGCAAAGCGCGGCGCCAAGGTATTCGTCATGGACCCGCGCGGCCACAGCCTGGTGCGGCACGCGACTCTGACGCTGCGATTCACGCCCGGCCGCGACGTGGCGATGCTGAACGCGCTGCTCCACACGATCATCGAGGAGGGCCTGACCGACCGCCAGTACATCCAGGCGCACACCGAGGACTACGAAAAGCTGCGCGAGCACATCCGCGACTATTCGCCGGAAAAGATGGCGCCGATCTGCGGCATCGACGCCGCGACCCTGCGCCATGTCGCGCGCACCTATGCCCGCGCCGAGCGCGCGATCATCTTCTGGGGCATGGGCATTTCGCAGCATGTCCACGGCACCGACAACGCGCGCTGCCTGATCGCGCTCTCGATGGTCACCGGCCAGATCGGCCGGCCGGGCACCGGGCTGCACCCGTTGCGCGGCCAGAACAATGTGCAGGGCGCCTCGGACGCCGGGCTGATCCCGATGGTCTACCCCGACTACCAGTCGGTCGCGAACCCTGACGTCCGGGCGAAATTCGAGGGGTTGTGGCAGACCCCGCTCGACGACAAGCCGGGCCTGACCGTGGTCGAGATCATGGATGCGGTGCATCGCGACGAGATCAAGGGCATGTACATCATGGGCGAGAACCCGGCGATGTCGGACCCCGATGTGCAGCATGCCCGCGACGCGCTCGCCCATCTCGAACATCTGGTCGTGCAGGACATCTTTCTGACCGAAACCGCGAAATACGCCGATGTCGTATTGCCGGCCTCGGCCTGGCCGGAGAAGGACGGCACCGTCTCCAACACCAATCGCCAGGTGCAGATGGGCCGCGCCGCCCTGCCGCTGCCCGGCAATGCCCGGCTCGATTGGTGGATCATCCAGGAGATCGCCCGGCGCATCGGGCTCGACTGGTCCTACACCCATCCGCGCGACGTGTTCGCCGAAATGAAACTGGCGATGCCGTCGCTCGACAACATCACCTGGGAGCGGCTCGAACGCGAGGGTTCGGTGACCTATCCCTGCGACGCTCCGGACCGGCCCGGCAACGAGATCGTCTTCGGCGACGGCTTTCCGACCGCATCCGGGCGCGCCAGGCTGGTGCCGGCGGCGATCATCCCGCCGGCCGAAGTGCCCGACGCCGAATACCCGATGGTGCTGACCACCGGCCGCCAGCTCGAACATTGGCACACCGGGGCGATGACCCGAAGGGCCAGCGTGCTCGACGAGATCGAACCCGAGGCGGTCGCCAGCCTGGCGCCCGCCGAATTGCGCCGGCTCGGCGTATCGGCCGGTCAACCGGTGCGCGTCACCACCCGCCGCGGCATGATCGAATTGAAGGCGCGCGCCGACAGCGCGGTGGCGCCGGGCATGGTCTTCATCCCGTTCTGCTACGCCGAGGCCGCCGCCAACATCCTGACCAACCCGCAGCTCGACCCGTACGGCAAGATCCCCGAATTCAAATACTGCGCCGCCAAAGTCGAGCCCGCCGTCGTCCGGGAGGCCGCCGAGTAGGCAGCGTATTTCCCTCGCCTCGCGAGTGTCCCGTTCCGGCGCGGTGGCCGCGGGTCGACCGCGACCGCAAGACGTGGATGGCCGGAGCAAGCCTTATCGAACAAGTCCGGGCAAGGGGAATAGACTGGACAAGTTTCAAGCGAACTTGGCCGCAGCGCTGTCGTTGACGATGCTCGTCGGTTGCGCCGCATCGCCGGCGCAACCGACGCCGGCATCGCCGCTGCGCGAGTACTCCTGCCTGTTGCCGGGGGAAGAGCGGATGCTGGTCGCCGAGGTGTTCTTCGGCCGCCGCATCGCCGGGCGTGCGCCGCTGACCGATGTCGAATGGGCAGAGTTTGCCGCGCAAACCGTCACCCCCGCCTTCCCCGACGGCTTCACCGTGTTCGACGGCGAAGGCCAATGGCGCAACCCGCGGACCGGGTCCATCGCTCGCGACCCCACCAAAATTCTGCTGGTCGCGGTCAAGCGAGGCCCCGATCTCGCCCAACGGCTCGCCGCGGTCATCGACGCCTACAAGACCAGGTTCCGCCAGCAATCGGTCGGCGTCATCACCCGCGATTCCTGCGCCGCGTTCTAGGGGCGCTGTTGCCGCGGCAAATCCTCGGCAATGAAGGTAAGGCCCAATAGGTCGGCGCCTCCGCCGCGGGTCGTGCGCAAGAAGCCGCGTGCAGCCGGGAACTGCATGTTCGGATCAAACTTCGGGCGCGCGTGGTCCCGTTGCGCGCCGCGCGGATTGCCCGGATACTCCGCCGCGGCGGGCCAAAATATCGGCCGGGCAAAGCACTGATCATGACAATCGGCAGTAAGAAGCGCCGATCGGGAGTCACCGATGAAAGACAAGGATGAGTTGAAGCGCGCCGTCTGCGCGGCGGTAGACGATCATGCCGAGGCGATTATCGAACTCGGCGAAACGATCCTTCACAGCCCGGAGACCGGGTTCAACGAGATCAAAACCGCCGCTCTGGTCGCCCGGCAGATGGCTGCTCTCGGCCTGGCGCCGCGCACCAATCTTGCGCTGACCGGGGTCAAGGGGCGTCTCGCCGGCCGTCTTTCGGGGCCGCGTGTGGCCTTGATCGGCGAACTCGACAGCCTGCGCACCTCCGAGCACCCGCTTGCCGACCCAGCGACCGGCGCGGCGCACAGCTGCGGCCACAACGCGCAGATAGCCGGCATGCTGGGCGCGGCGATGGCGCTGACCAGCGCCGAAATCGCCGATCATCTCGCCGGCGAAATCGTCTTTTTTGCGGTGCCGGCCGAGGAATTCATCGATGTCGAGGAGCGCCTCGGCCGCGTCGCCAAAGGCGAGATCGAGTTCATGCTCGGCAAGCCGGAACTCGTCGCCAAGGGTCATTTCGACGATATCGACATGGCGATGATGATCCATACCGGCGCCAATGACGGGCAGAAGCCGCGTTCGGCGATGGCGTCGTCCTCGAACGGCGCCCTGGTCAAGCAGGTCCGTTTCATCGGCAAGGCCGCACATGCCGGCGGGGCGCCGCAACACGGCGTCAACGCGCTCAATGCGGCGATGATCGCGCTGAACGCGATCGCCGCGCAGCGCGAGACCTTCTGGGAGAAGGATACGATCCGGATCCACCCGATCATCACCAAGGGCGGCGATGCGGTCAGCGTCGTGCCGGCCGAAGTGACGATGGAGACGTTCGTCCGCGGCGGCTCGCTCGAAGCGATCCTCGACGCCAATCTCAAGGTCGACCGCTGCCTGCGCGCCGGGGCGATGGCGGTCGGCGCCGAAGTCGAGATCCAGACGATCCCGGGCTACCTGCCGCAACGCAACGATGTCGGGCTCGGGCGGATTTTCGGCGGCAATGTCGAGGCGATTTTCGGGTCGGGCGAGTTCCAGATCGGCGGCCACCGGACCGGCTCGACCGACATGGGCGATATCGCCCATCTGATGCCGGTCATTCATCCCTATCTCGTCGCCGCCGAAGGCCGCGCCCATGCCGCCGACTGGCGGATCAACGAGCCGCAGCACGGCTATCTGACTCCGGCCAAATTGCTGGCGATGACCGCGATCGACCTGCTCTACGGCGACGCCGCGCCTGCCAGGCGGATCCTTGCCGAGTTCGAGCCGGCGATGAGCAAGGAAGCCTATCTCGCATTCCAGCGGGGTCTGTTCAAACGAGAGCGCTACGCGCCGACGGCGGAAGGCTGACCGCCGCGGCCAGGGCGCCGGCGATCGTTGGATGCCGGCCCACTGGCGTCGCCGATCGGCTCTCCGGCGAATTTGCTTGCAAAGCCGCCGCAATTGAGACATATTGAGACATATTCGGTTACAGGATGGTTAACAGCTTTTTTGTCTGACAAGCACCTTCCTGTTTTGCAACGAACCTTGGAGCCGGCTCTCGCCGGCTCTTCGGTTTTTCCTGTCGTAAATTCTGCGTCGGCCGAAGCCCCCGAACCTCCAATACCGGCCGGCCTAGGCGATCCCCGCCGCGGCCGACGATGTCTTTCCCGCGCCGAGGCTTGTCGTCGGGGTCGTTCCATTGCATTGATGGCCGCAGCATTGCCGGCTTGACGCCGGGGATGGAGGCGACGATGCGCAGTCTGTGGTCGGATGCCGAGGCCGAGCGGCTCGTTGAGCATTACGCCGGCAGGTCGGTCGGGCGCGATCTGGCGTTGCGGGTCTACACCTCGCGACTACTGGGCGGGGACCCGAAGCTGGTGCTGCACGGCGGCGGCAACACCTCGGTCAAAACGATCGTCGTCGACCTCCTCGACGAGCCGGCCGAGGTGCTGTGCGTCAAGGGCAGCGGCTGGGACATGGCGGCGATCGAGCCGGCCGGGCTGCCGGCGGTGCGGCTCGCCCCGTTGCTCAAACTGCGCGCCCGCCCGAGCCTGTCGGACGAGGACATGGTGCGGGTGCAGCGCGCCAATCTGATCGACCCGGGCGCGCCGAACCCGTCGGTCGAGACGCTGCTGCATGCGTTTCTGCCTCACAAATACATCGATCATACCCACTCGACCGCGGTGCTGAGCCTCGCCGACCAGCCCGACGCGGCCGAGCGCTGCGCCGATCTCTATGGCGCGCCGGCTGGGGCTCGTGCCCTACATCATGCCGGGCTTCCTGCTGGCAAAGGCGGCGGCCGAGGTGTTCGAGGCCGATCCCGAGGTCGAGGGGCTGGTATTGCTGAAGCACGGCATCTTCACCTTCGGCGCGACGGCGAAGAAGTCGTACGAGCGGATGGTCGCCGCGGTATCGTTGGCCGAGGAGCGGCTCTCGCGCCGCCGCAAGACCGTGTTCGCCGCCGCCCCGCTGCCCGAGGCGATCGCCGGCGCGGCCGAGGTCGCGCCGATCCTGCGCGGCGCTTGCGCGATCGCCTCGCCGACGCAAGCCGGCGCCTACAAGCGTTTCGTGCTCGATTTCCGCACCGGGCCGGCCGTGCTGGGCTACGTCAACGGCGCCGAACTGGCGCGCTACAGCCAGGCCGGCGTCGCCACCCCCGACCACACGATCCGCACCAAGAACTACCCGCTGATCGTGCCGCCGCCCGAAGCGGAGCGGCTCGATCTGTTCAAGATCGCGGTGCGCGAGGCGGTCGAGCGCTTTGCCGCCGACTATCACGCCTATTTCGCCCGGCACAATGCGCGCCAGGCGCCGCCGAAGCGCGAGCTCGACCCGATGCCGCGGGTCGTCCTGGTGCCGGGGCTGGGCCTGTTCGGGCTCGGCGGCAACGCCGCGCGACGCCGGGATCGCCGCCGATATCGCGCTGTCGACGATCGAGACCGTCACCGATGCCGAGGCGGTCGGCCGTTTCGACCCGGTCGGCGAAGCCGATATGTTCGACCTCGAATACTGGTCGCTCGAACAGGCCAAGCTCGGCCAGACCGTCGAGAAGCCGCTCGCCGGCCAGATCGCCGTGGTGACCGGCGGCGCCGGCACGATCGGCCTGGCCACGGCCCGTGCGCTGAACCGCGCCGGGGCCGAAATCGCGGTGCTCGACATCGACGGCAGGGCCGCCGAGGCGGCGGCGAAGGAGCTCGGCGGCACCGGCGCTCGGCTTGGCCTGCGACGTGACCGATGCGCCCTCGGTGCGCGATGCTTTCGACCGCGTCGCCGAGCGGTTCGGCGGCGTCGACATCGTCGTCTCGAACGCCGGCGCCGCCTGGCAGGGCCGCATCGGCGAGGTCGACGATGCGGTATTGCGGCAGAGTTTCGAGTTGAATTTTTTCGCCCACCAGACGATCGCGCAAAATGCGGTGCGGATCATGCTGGCGCAGGGGACCGGGGGCTGCCTGCTGTTCAACGTGTCGAAGCAGGCGGTCAACCCCGGCCCGAATTTCGGCCCCTACGGTCTGCCGAAGGCGGCGACATTGGCGTTGGTGCGGCAATACGCGCTCGATTACGGCGCGCGACGGCATCCGCGCCAACGCGGTCAACGCCGACCGCATCCGCGAGCGGCCTGCTGACCCCGGAGATGATCGCCGCCGCGCTCGGCGTCCCGCGGCGTCAGCGAGCATGACTACCTCGCCGGCAACCTGCTCGGCCGCGAGGTCACCGCCGAGGATGTGGCGCAAGCCTTCCTGCACCATGCGCTGGCGCTCAAGACCACCGCCGACGTGACCACCGTCGACGGCGGCAACATCGCCGCCGCGCTGCGGTGAACGGGTCTAAAGATGATAGATAAACCGGCGGCTGCCGTAGATCGGTTGCCGGCCCGAGCATCGCACAGATTGTCCTCGAAATTTAAGTCGGAAATTTAAACGTTTTGGGAGGGCCATGCCGGGCGATCTTGCCCGCCTGGTCCGATGGCAAGACCGTAAAAGTCTTGTCGCTGGGTACGGCGCTGGCAGCGTTCGGCCAAGCGCCGGAGCGAAAGGCCCGGTTCGTGCGTTTTTCAGCGGCGGGCAGCGCGCGATGCGGCGCGCGGGCTTCTTCACAGTTGTAGCGCCGCTTGCAATGTGACGAGGTTTTCGCTAACAATTTGAAGTAAGGACGAACTTACCACGCCGCCGGCCGAAAGCGAGACGTCCGAGGAGCGAGCCCGGCCGGTCTAGCTGGGAGGGGCTGAGCAGCCGAATAGAGATGATGTGGCCGAACATTGGTCTTCCAACGGGACTGCGGGGCCGGCTGCTTCTGGCCTTTGGCGAGATCAGTATATTTGCGGTCCTGGCCGCCATGGCGGGGTTTGCCGCACTCGTCTTCATACGCCACACGCTCGAGGATACCACCGAGCGACGGGTGCCCGAGGCCATCGGCGCTATGGAGTTGCTGGGCAACACCGATCGGCTGGTCGCCGTCGGCCCGGCCCTGTCGAGTACCGCAAACGCCGACGAGGTTTCTTTGCTGTCGGCGCGAAAGAACGCGGAGCTCGCCGCAATCCACGGTGAGCTGCGCACGTTGCGATCGGCGGACGGCGATACGCCGATGCTGACCGAGATCGAAACCGCGGTCGACCGCCTGTCGGGCAACCTGGCCGACATCGCCGCTGCCGTTCTGCGCCGGAACGAGGCGGCTGCGGAGAGGGACGCGCTGCTGCGCAATGCGCTGAAGGCATCGCAGCAATTCGCCACTATCTCTGCGTCTCAATTTCGGGAGCTGCAAGGGCAGGTTGCTGCCTTGCAAAAAAAAGCGAGTTGGGCGCGGCACCTGGCGATCCCGAACAGGCCCAGAGCCGTCGGCCAATTCGACGAGCCGGCGTTCGAGATGCAGCCGCTCGGCTCGGCTGCAGCGGAGGTTCGGCAGCAGTTTTCGGCTCCTGGTCGCCGGCGCAGAAGCCGAAAATATCGGTGAACTGACGCGAACTCGAAGCGATCGCCGAAACGGATATGCACGACATCGACGCGCTGGGCTCGAGGCTCGATTTCGACACGTTGTCCGCGATATCGCCGACGGTCGAGCTGCTGCGGCAATCCGCCCTTGGTCCGGGCGGGCTCTTCGCCGTCAGAAAGGCCGAGCTCGAGGCGAGCGCCGACAGCCGGAGGCTGATCGCCGAGAACGCCGCGCTCTCCATTCGCTTGTCGGACGCGGTCAAGGCGGTCGTCGCGGTCTCCAAGCATCGGATGGACACCACCGCCCACGGCGCCTTTGCCGCGCAGCGCGAGGCCAGCATCGTCCTCGCCGCCATCGCGGTTTTGAGCCTGGTCAGCGCAGCGCTGATCGTCTGGCTCTATGTCGGACGAAACATCGTTGCGCGTTTGACCCGGCTCAGCGCGGGAATGACTGCGATCGCCGCCGGACGCCTCGATGTCGTTGTCGATGACGGCGGAGCCGACGAGATCGGGGCGATGGGGCGGGCGGTCGAGGTATTTCGCCACAATGCGATCGAACGCAACGCGCTCCGGGTCGAGCGCGCCGAGGCGGCGCAGCGACTGGAGCGGCTGGTCGAGGTCGAGGAAAGCACCGCCCAGTTGGCGCAGAACGAGGCCGCGCTGCGCGTCATGTTCGACAATATGCACCAAGGCGTCGCGATGTTCGACGGCCATCTGGCGCTGGTCGCCTGGAACCGGCCTTTTCGCGACCTGCTCCAGCTCCCCCACTCGTTCTTGCAGAACCGGCCGAGCTTCGGCGAATTTTTTCGGCTGCTCGCATGGCGCGGCGAATTCGGCTCGGGCGACGTCGAAAAGATGGTCAGTGCAAGCCTGGCGACGATCGACCGCCCCGACTTCGACGAAAGGACCCGCCCCGACGGAACGACGTTCGAGGTCCGCCGCAACCCGATTTCCGGCGGCGGGTTCGTCTCGATGTACACCGACATCACCGAGCGCAAGCGAGCCGAGTCGCAGATTCGCCGCGCCAAGGAAGAGATCGAGGCGGCGTTTCGCGAATTGAAGGCGACGCAGGCCAATTTGATCCACGCCGAGAAAATGGCTTCGTCTGGGTCAACTCACCGCCGGCATCGCCCACGAGATCAAGAACCCACTCAATTTCGTCAACAATTTCGCCGATCTTTCGGTTGAGCTGCTCGACGAACTGAAGCAGGCGACTGCCCCGGCCCTGGCGGCGCTGAACGAGGACCAGCGCGCCGAGGCCGAGGAAGTCATCGAGGTGCTGATCGGCAACCTCGAAAAGATCGCCGGGCACGGGCGGCGAGCCGACGGCATTGTCCAGAGCATGCTGGCGCATTCGCGCGGCGGCAGCGGCGAACGGCGGAGCGTCGACATCAACGCCCTCGTCGACGAGGCACTGAACCTCGCCTATCACGGGGCCCGCGCCCGGGATGAGAATTTCAACATTGCCTTGGAACGCGACCTGGGTCCGGCGATCGCGCCGATCGAGGTGGTGCCGCAGGACCTGACCAGGGTGTTCGTCAATCTGTTCGGCAACGGCTTTTACGCCGCCACCAAGGGGGCGCGCGGGACGGCGGTTACGCAATTGCGTCCGGTGTTGAAGGTGACGACGCGCGACCGCGGCGGCGAAGTCGAGGTCAAGGTCCGCGACAACGGCACCGGCATCCCATCCGAGATCCGCGACAAGCTGTTCCAGCCGTTTTTCACCACCAAGCCGACCGGGGAAGGCACCGGGCTCGGCCTGTCGATCAGCTATGACATCGTCACCCAGGAGCACGGCGGCACGATCACCGTCGACAGCGAGGTCGGCGTTTTCAGCGAGTTTACGGTCCGTCTGCCGCGCGTTCGGCAGCAGCCGAGAGCGGACGCCGCCGCGTGAGCATCGGGATCCTGGTCGAGCGCCTGCCGGCGGCGTTTCGCCGCTGCGCCGGAAGTCGCTGGGAAAAGCAACGAATCCAATCTGGCCAGCGACCGGCGGATCGGTGAAAGTCTCAGCCGGATCAATCGCCAAAGCGTCCGGTTTCCGACAGCTTCAGCTCCCTGCGGGCACCGAAAAGATAACCGGCCGATCCGGTCGGCAGGGCAACGGTATTCGATGCAATTACAGCGATCAGGACACGGCAGATGGGTGAGACATTGGGGCGTGTGGTGGCGGTTTCGGGTTCTCAGATTACGGCAACTCTCGACGCCGGTGACGCCGATGAGCGCTCGATCCGCGTCGGGGCGATGGTCAAGGTGCGCAACGCCGATTGCGAAGTGGTCGGAACGATCGGGGCCGTGGAGGTTGGAGACGGCGGTTCCTACCGCGCCGTCGTCGATCTGCTCGGGGAAATCGTTTCCTCGCCCGAGGGGCGCCCCTACTTCACCCGCGGGGTGTCGCGCCATCCGCTGGCCGGCGCGCCGGTTCTGCCGACGACCGAAGCCGACCTGACGGCGGTTTATGCCCGTCCCTCGCTTTCCAATATTCGGATCGGCGCCCTTTACAACGATCCCGCGCAACCGGCGATTGCCGCATTGGATGCGTTGCTGGCAGGACACTTCGCCGTACTCGGCACGACCGGCTCCGGAAAATCGTGCGCGGTCACCGTCATTTTGTCGGCGATCCTCGCCAATCATCCGAATGCGCACATCATCGTACTCGATCCACATAATGAATACGCGGCAGTATTTGGCGAAATGGCCGAGGTCATCAACGTCGATAACCTCGATCTGCCGTTCTGGCTGTTCGATTTTGAAGAAGCGGTGGAAATCCTGGTCCGCGGCGGCACCACGCGGGAACAGGAGACGCAGGCAATAATTTTGAAGGATGCGATCACCCGGGCACGCCGCCATTTCGCCAGTCACGATCTCGCCTCGGCTTCGCTTACGGTCGATACGCCTGTGCCGTTCCGGGTTTCGGATCTCGTTCGTTTCATCGACGATGCCATGGGCAAATTCGAGAACCCGGACACGGCCGCGCCATACCTTCGCCTCAAGACGCGCATCGATTCTCTGCGCAGCGACCGGCGGTTCGCGTTCATGTTCTCCGATCGGCTGCTCACCCGGGACACGATGGCGGAGGTCGTGGGCCGCCTACTGCGCATCCCGGTCATGGGCAAGCCGATTACCATCATAGATTTGTCCGGGGTCCCCTCGGAGATCGCCGACGTGGTCGTCTCGCTGTCCTGTCGCGTCACCTTCGATTTTTGCCAATGGTCCGAGCGCGCGCGAATGCCTCCGGTCCTCCTCGTCTGCGAGGAAGCGCATCGCTACGTACCCGCCGACGAGCGCATCGGCTTCGCCGCGACCACCCGCGCGGTCACCCGGATCGCCAAGGAGGGGCGCAAATACGGCGTCTCGCTCGCGTTGATCTCGCAGCGGCCTTCCGAACTGTCCGGTCCGGCGCTGTCCCAGTGCGGTACGATTTTTGCGCTTCGTCTGGCCGACAATCAGGACCAGCATTTTGTGGCGACGGCGCTGCCGGATGCCGCTCAGGCGATGCTCGCGGCGCTGCCCAGCATGCGGACGCAGGAGGCGATCGTTTCCGGCGAAGGCGTCTCGTTGCCGATGCGCATTCGTTTCGACGAACTGCCCCCGGAACGTCTGCCGCGCAGCGAGAGCGCAAAGTTTTCGCGAGCCTGGCAGACGGATTCGGCCGACGCCGAGTTTCTGGATGACGGTCTTCGCCGCTGGCGGCTTCAGACTCGCGCTCTCCCGCGGCTCGGCTGATCGTCGTTGCGAGCGGCGCCCGACGGGATTGACATAGCGAGGCCCGTTTCGATCGGCGGGCGGGATTGCGCAACCTGATTTTCCCGCGCGGACCCTGGTTAGCTGATGGCGAGGCCGTCACCCGGCATCGGAAGGCGGGCCGGCGGGCCGACCCATCGAGCGAGACCGCTTGGACGGCCGTTCAGCTGCGGGCCGGTGGCCCCGGGTAGCTGACGGCGAGGCCGGCGCGGGCGTCCTGCTGGATGCCGTATTGCGGGAACGGATAGCGCAGGCCGTTTTTCGAAAGCGCCTCCATGCCGGCGATCGCCTTGCCGAGCTGCTCGGGCGGCAACGCCATCAGCATTTCGTCGTCGAGCACGCCGCCGTAGCGGCGCTCGGCAAAGCACGGGATCGAAAGGCTCGGTTCGCGCGTTTTCAACGCGCGACCCCAGGAATCGGCGCAGGCCGATTCACCGACCACGCCCCAGTCGAACCGCTTGTAGCCGGCCCATTGCAGCCCGTTGATAAAATAGATCATGGCGCCCGGCGTCGCGTAGAACAGCGCGATGTCCGGCGGGTCGAGCCGGCCGCCGGCGAGCGGGGCGACGGCCAGCGCCTCGAAGCGGCCGTCGGGCACGCACTCCATCGCCGCCTGGTGCGCCTGCGCGTCGGCGGGCGAGCTGTACCACACATCGACCATGTGCTGCCCCGAACGCCAGGCCGGGTCCTTGGCATTGCCGAGCCCGACCACCGCGCGGCATTGCGCGCCGACCAGGTCCTCGCTGGTCAGTCCCACGGTCCAGCCGAGCCGGGCCGCCTGGCCGACGATCTGGTCGAGCGTGTGCACCGCTTTCGGCCGGCGGATGCGCGGGATCGCCTCCATCTCCTCGCGGCGCTCGAACAGTTTCATGCCGAACGGGATCGAGCGCAGTTTCAGCAGGCGCTCCAGATCGGCGACGAGTTTGGTCCAATCCTGGGTCATCTCGGTCTCTCGGCGGGTGTTCGATTGACAGATTACCCGGCGCCGCGCTTGGTTGTCTCGTTCGGCGCGCCTACAGCGACAGGAGGATGGCTTGCGGCTTCTCGGCGTCAATCCCGGCGTGCTGCATTACTCCAAGATCTTTCTGCGGCTCGAACCGATCGGCCTCGAACTGGTCGCCCAGGCGGCGCGGCAGGCCGGGCATCAGGTCCAGCTGATCGATCTGCAAGTCGAGGACCACAGCGCGTATTTTCGCCGGCTGGAGCGCTGGCGGCCCGACATCGTCGCGTTTTGCTGCAATTACCTGCCGCATGTGCCTGAGATCGTCGATCTCGCCAAGGCGACCAAGGCCCGGTTCCCGCAGATTTTCGTCTGCGTCGGCGGACACAGCGCGTCGTTCACCGCGACTTCGATCATCGCCCATGGCGAGGGTGCGGTCGATTGCGTGCTGAAAGGCGAGGGCGAAGCGGCGATGCCGCTGTTGCTGGCGGCGATCGAAGCCGGCGATGACCCGGTGACGGTGCCGGGTGCCGTCACCGCTTGCGGAGAGGGGCCGCCGCCCGGCTTTGTCCACTCGCTCGACGATCTGATGCCGGCGCGCGACCTGTTGCGCCATCGCCGCAAATATTTTCTCGGCACGCTCGACCCTTGCGCCACGATCGAGTTCTCGCGCGGCTGCCCGTGGGATTGCTCGTTTTGCAGCGCCTGGACCTTTTACGGCCGCAGCTATCGGCTGATCAGCCCGGAACGGGCGGTCGAGGATCTGCGCTCGATCCGCGAGCCGGGCGTCTTCATCGTCGACGACGTGGCGTTTCTGCAGGAAAGGCACGGCATGGCGATCGGCGAAGCGATCGCCCGCGCCGGCATCAAAAAGCACTATTACCTCGAAACCCGCGGCGACGTTTTGTTGCGCCACAAGGACGTCTTTCGCTTCTGGAAAAAGCTCGGCCTCGAATACATGTTTCTCGGCGTCGAGGCGATCGACGACGAGGGCTTGCAGAAATTCCGCAAGCGCATTTCGCTCGGCCAGAATTTCGAGGCCCTGGAATTCGCCCGCTCGCTCGGGATCTACGTATTGATCAATCTGATCGCCGACCCCGAATGGGACCACGAGCGGTTTCGTATCCTGCGCGAATGGGCTCTCGAATTGCCCGAGGTGGTCAATGTCAGCATCAACACCCCTTATCCCGGGACCGAGAGCTGGATCAGCGACGGCTGGAAAGTCGCCACCCGCGACTATCGGCTCTACGACATCCAGCATGCGGTGCTGCCGACCAAATTGCCGCTCGCCGAGTTCTACCAGGAGCTGGTGACGACGCAGCAGGCCTTCTACCGCAAGCATATGGGTTGGCGGCGGCTGCTGAAGACGGCGGGGGTCGTTGCCGGGCAATTGGCGCGCGGCCAGACCAACTTCCTCGGCAGTCTGTTCAATCTCGAACGGGTGTTCCGGCCGGAATATCTGCTCGCCGACCACGCGCGGCCGGTCGACTACGAAATCGCCTTGCCGGCGCCCCGCGTCGAAGAGCGCGCCCCGGCCCGCGGCGAGCTCTACGTCCACCCGCCGCGCGGGCGCAAGGGGCGGGCAATCGATGCGGCGACCGAGCGTTTTGTCGACGAGACGCGGATGGGGACGACGCTCTGACCGCCCGCTTGGGCTCGATCGAGACTATTCGATGAAGCGGCGGTCGATGCCGGGACCGCGAAGCTCGGCGAGGTAGCCGGTGACGATGCCGAATTCGGTATTGTATTCCATCCGTACCGGAACCATGCGCCCGCCCGGCGCCAGGCGGGCGTACCACACTTTGCCGGAATGATAGGTGCCTTCGGACGGGTCGCGGTTGCCCGGGAAGTCGGGGGTGTCCTCGCGGATGACCAGGCACACATGGGTGGGGCCGGCGAAATCCTGCGGCCCGAGGGCATTCAATGTTTCCGGTTTGGCGTCGACAAAGCGGAGGTTGTATCGGCCATGGCCGTCGAACACCGGGACGCTGAGGCGGCAATTGCCGTGCCGGGCAAGCTGACGCTCGACGAGGAAATAGGCGGTCAGCTGATCGACGGTGCCGCGCAACATCGCCGGCGGCGCCGGGCTCCGCCAGGCGGTCGCCGGCGACGCCCATTCGCTTGCCGTCGGACCGTCCTCCCGATAGTCGATCCGGTACCGGCGATCGACGCCGTTGCGGCGCACGTCGCTGCGGTAGGCCTCGGGCGAGGGCGCGTTGCCGGCCAGTTGCCCCTGCACTTCGGAATGGCTGTTCAAGTCGACGAACACGCGGGCCATTCCGCGCGTGTTGAGATCGGCGGTAATCGCATAGCGGTCCGCCGAGGCTTCGATCGTGGTGCGGTTGGTCAGTACGTGAAAGCCGGCGAAGCCGTAGAGTTCGATCCGCATTTCGACGCGATTGGGCATGTCGTTCGGCGCCGCGTGGCCGTCCAGTCCGACAGACAACGCGCCGGCTATCGAGAGCAGGACGGCAAAACGCGCAAAATTCATCGTCATCGGCATTGTTGATAACGGTTCGGTTGTACCATAGTGCCCTGGCCCATCCATGCTCCCGGGTTTTTAGAGCGGCTTCGTCGTGCCCCGTAACCGTCAAAAAGCATCGGCTCGGAACGCCGGCCGATATTCCAAAGCGCCGGCCGACCCGGGCGATCCCTCGGTGGGGTACGCCGGGTAGTGAGGTTCGCGCTCGCCTGGCAGATTCTCAGCTATGACAAGGGTCGCACGGCGCTGGCGATTGCCGGGGTGTTCATGGCGATCCTGCTGGTCTTTGTCCAGCTTGGCTTCTTCATCGCCGTGCCGCAGGGCGGCCTGCTGCTGTACGATCGGATGGATTTCAGTTTGCTGATCGCCTCGAGCGGCTATCAATACCAGGCCCAGCCTGGGCAGTTTGCGCGCAGCCGGCTCGACCGGGCGCGGCAAATCGTCGGGGTGGCGCAGGTGGCCGGGGTAGATTTCGGCTCGGCGAAGTGGCTCGGCGGCGAGGACGGAAAGGCGCCCGATGTCTTTGTCATCGGATTCGATCCACGGCTCGGGGTCTTCGCGGTCGACGACATCAACCGTCAACGCGACGTCCTCGAGGAGGCCGACCGGTTTCTTGTCGATACCGCGACGCGCCCGATGTTCGGCCCGCTGACCACCGGTCGCACCGTGACGATCGACAACCGGCTGATGATGATCGGCGGGCATTACGTGCTCGGGACCGGGTTCATGGGTCTCGGCGTAATCCTGGTCGGCGATCCGAATTTCGCCCGCCTGTTCCCCTACCGCGATCCCGGCCAGGTCAATCTCGGACTGGTCCAGCTAAAGCCCGGGGCCGACCCCCACGATGTCGCCGATGCGCTGCGTCGGGCGCTCGGCCCCGATATCCGGGTCTTTACCCGGCCGGAGCTCGAACTCGCATGAGGCGGCCTATTGGACGACCCGCACCTCGGTCGGACTGCTGTTCGGCTCGGGACTGCTTGTCGCCTTCGTCGTCGGGATCATGGTCGTCTACCAGATCCTGGCGACCCAGGTAAGCCGGCAATTGCCGCAATTCGCCACCTTGAAGGCGGTCGGCTATACCGACCGCTTTCTGAGCGGCACGGTCGTAGCGATGGCCCTGTTGATCGTTTTGGCCGGCTTTGTGCCGGCATTGGCGGCGGCGACCGGCGTCTATGCCGTCATCCGCGAAGAGACGCTGTTGCCGGTGACAATGACCCCGATCCGGGTCGGCGCGGTCTTCGCCGCGACGCTCGTCATGGCTGCCGCATCGGCGCTGCTGTCGGTCGGCAGCCTGCGCCGAGCCGATCCGGCCGACGTGTTCTGAGGCGGGCGGCATCGTTGTCGATCGCTGCGCCCGATGCCCGAGGCCGATGGCGGGGCCGCTTTGTCCCGCTGGCCCGGCGAAACCTGCTGGCGAACAAGTCGCGTCTGATACGTTCGAGCGGCGGCATCGGCTTTGCGGTGCTGCTGATGCTGATGCAGCTCGGCTTTGAGCGGGCGTTTTTCAACGCGTCGCTCGAACTGATCCGGCTGGTCGACGGCGACCTGTTTTTGCAGAACGCCAGCAAATACAGATTTGGCACGAAAGATCCGTTCCCGCCGAAAGAACTCGACGCCGCCCGCGCCGTCGCCGGGGTAGCGAGCGTCTGGCCGCTCTATGCCGATTGGCATCACGTGTTCTGGCAAAACCCGGTCGTCGACAAGAACTACCTGGTCCGCGCATTGGCCTTCGACCCGGACCATCCGGTATTGCGCCTGCCGGAGCTCGACGCGAAGTTGACGGGGTTGAACGATCCAGACACGGTTGTCGTCGATCGCCGCAGCCGCCGTTTTCTCGGGATGAACCAGCCGGCGCCGTCGGCCGAGCTGAACGGCAGAAAGGTCCGTATCCTCGGCAGCTTCGCTCTCGGTCCGGATTTCGAGAATGACGGTACGGTTGTCGTCGGCGCAAAAACCTTTGCGCAATTGCTGCCCAACCCGCGCGGCGGCCCTCCCGATGTCGAACTCGGGGTCGTCAAGCTGCGTCGGGGCAGCGACGCAGCCGCCGTGCAGCAGGCGCTGGCCGCGGTGCTGCCCAGCGACATCGCTGTCCTGACCAAGGCGCAACTGCTGGCGCTCGAGCGCAATTTTCAGGCCGACGTATCCTCGGCCGGCCCGATCTTTGCCATGGGAACGATCGTCGGGTTTGTCGTCGGCATGCTGATTTCGTATCAGATCATCTACACCGATCTGTCCGAGCAACTCCCCCAATACGCGACGATGAAGGCCATGGGCTACGCCAACCGGTATCTCGTCAAGGTAGTGCTCGAACAGGCGACATTGAGCGCGCTTGCCGGCTGGGTCCCGGCCTGTCTGGCGGCGATCGCGCTGTTCCAGATCGTCGGCAGGGTGGCGCTGCTGCCGTTGCGGATGACCCCGGAACTCGCCCTGCTCAGCCTGGCGCTGACCCTCGGCATGTGTCTGATTTCGGCCGTGCTCGCGGTCCGCAGGGTGATCGCGGCAGATCCGGCGGAGGTGTTCTGATGAGCGCGGCGGAGATGACCTCGACCCGGCGCGGTGTCGTTCCGACTGCCGCTGCCGACCGGCGGTGGGCGGTGCGGGTCGACGATCTGAACCATTTCTTCGGCCAGGGCGCGTCGCGCAACCAGGTCCTGTTCGAGAACGGGATCGAGATCGCGCCGGGGCAGCTGGTGGTGATGACGGGGCCGTCGGGGGCCGGCAA
Organism: uncultured Alphaproteobacteria bacterium; assembly: GCA_963701815.1. Lineage (GTDB taxonomy): Bacteria > Pseudomonadota > Alphaproteobacteria > ATCC43930 > CGMCC-115725 > AP-15. The sequence continues at coordinate 10,929 of CAVPBN010000003.1, read as the reverse complement.
GACGACGTTGCTTACCGTCGTCGGCGCCCTGCGCAGCGTGCAGGAGGGCCGGGTCGACGTACTCGGCAGCGATCTGGCGTCGCTCGGCCGTCGCCAGCTGGTGGCGGTGCGGCGCAATATCGGCTTTATCTTCCAGATGCATAATCTATTCGACGCGCTGTCGGCCTTTGAAAACGTCAAGATGGCGATGCAGCTCGGCGGCTGCCCGCCATCGGAGATGCGGCAGCGCGGCACCGCGATCCTCGATCGGCTCGGGCTCGGCAATCGGGTCGATTACCGGCCGCGATCGTTGTCCGGCGGCCAGCGCCAGCGGGTGGCGATTGCCCGCGCGCTGGTGAACCGGCCCAAACTGGTCCTGGCCGACGAGCCGACCGCCGCGCTCGACAAGGAATCGGCGCGCAGCGTCGTCGACCTGCTCAAGGAGACCACGGTCGAGCACGGCTCGGCGGTCATGATGGTCACCCACGACCACCGGATCATCGAGAAGGCCGACCGGCTGGTGCACATGGTCGACGGCAGGATCGCCTCCGATGTCGTGTTGCACGACGCGCTGCGGATCTGCGAATTCCTGAAGACCGTTGATGCGTTCAAGGACCTGACCCCGATCGAACTGACCAATGTCGCCGAGAAGACCACCAAGCGGCGCTTTGTCGCCGGCGAGACCGTGATCCGCGAGGGCGATCCCGGCGAAGAATTCTTTCTGATTTCCGACGGCACGGTCGACGTCAGGCGCGAGGGTCATGAGGTCGCGACGCTTGGGCGCCGGCGATTTCTTCGGCGAGGCGGCATTGATCAGCGGCGACCCGCGCAACGCAACCGTGGTCGCCAATGGCGATCTCGAAACCTATGTGCTCGGCAAGACCGAATTTCGGTCCGCGATCGAAGCCAGCGCCAGTTTCCGCGACCAGCTCTACCGGATCTATTTTCTGCGCCACTGACGATTTGCCGGTCGCGACCCGTCGTTCCGCCCTGTCGATCGCGCGGCCACCCTGATCAGAAAAGGTAAGCGATTTGCGGTTTCCTCGGCGTCCACCCCGGCCCGCTGCTCTACACCAGGATTTTCCTGCGCCTCGAACCGCTCGGCCTCGAACTCGTGGCGGCGGCGGCGCGGCGAGCGGGCCATGCGGTGTCCCTGATCGATCTGCAGGTCGAGGACCATCGCGCCTATTTCCGGCTGCTCGAAGCCTGGCGCCCGGATGTGGTCGCGTTCTCGTGCAATTACCTGGCGAACGTGCCGGAAATCGTCGATCTGGCCAAGGCGACGAAGGCCCGGTCCCCCGAGACCTTCATCTGCGTCGGCGGCCACAGCGCCTCGTTCACCGCCGCCGCCGTCATCGAGCACGCCGAGGGGGCGATCGACTGCGTGCTCAAGGGCGAGGGCGAGGCGGCGGTGCCGTTGCTGCTGGCGGCGCTCGAAACCGGTGGCGATCCGGCCACCGTTCCGGGCGCGATTACCGCGGACGGGGAGGGGCCGCCGCCGGCCTTTGTCGAATCCCTCGACGAATTGATGCCGGCGCGCGACCTCTTGCGCCATCGTCGCAAATACTTTCTCGGCGCGCTCGACCCTTGCGCGTCGATCGAGTTTTCGCGCGGTTGCCCGTGGGATTGCTCGTTCTGCAGCGCCTGGACGTTCTATGGCCGCAGCTATCGCATCGTCAGCCCCGAGCGGGCGGTCGAAGACCTCCGCTCGATCCGCGAGCCCGGCGCATTTATCGTCGACGATGTCGCCTTCGTCCAGGAGCGGCACGGAATGGAGATCGGCGAGGCGATCGCCCGCGCCGGAATCAAAAAGCAATATTATCTCGAAACCCGCGCCGACGTATTGCTGCGCAACAAGGAGGTGTTCCGCCTGTGGCGGCGGCTCGGGCTGCAAACCATGTTTATCGGCCTCGAGGCGATCGACGAGGAGGGGTTGCGGAAATTCCGCAAACGGGTCTCCGCCGACCGAAACTTCGAGGCCGTGGAATTCGCGCGGTCGCTCGGCGTCAATGTCGCGATCAATCTGATCGCCGATCCCGATTGGGACCGCGAGCGCTTTCGCATCATCCGGGAATGGTGCCTGGAGCTGCCGGACGTGATCAACATCAGCGTCAACACCCCCTATCCCGGGACCGAGAGCTGGCTCACCGACGGCCGCCGGCTGGAGAGCCGCGATTACCGCCTGTTCGACATTCAGCATGCGGTGCTGCCGACCCGCTTGCCGCTCGCCGAATTCTACCGGGAGCTGGTCACCCTGCAGCGCGCGCTGCTGCGCAAGCACCTCGGCTTTCGCCAGATGTGGAGCGCCGGTCATATCGTCGCCAAGCTGCTGTGGCGCGGCCAGACCAATTTCGTCAGGAGCCTGTTCAAATTGAACAGCGTCTACCGGCCCGAGCTGTTGCTCGCCGACCACCGGGCGCCGGTTGTTTACGAGATCCCGCTGCCGGCGCGCGGATCGGCGGCGGCGCCGGTCCGAAACTCGCTGTACATTCATGCGCCGCGCGGCCGCAAAGGGCGGGCCATCGACGCGGCCACCGAGCGCTTTGTCGACGAAACCCGGATGGGGAGTGCGCCATGAGCGACACCGCGCAACCCGATCGATGTCGCAACCTTGCGCGGCTGGCTCGCCGATGGCGGCGAGATTGCCTTTCTCGATGTTCGCGAAGAGGGGCAGCACGGCGAAGGTCATCCGCTGCTCGCCGTCAACCTGCCCTACAGCCGGCTCGAGCTCGAGGTCGGGCATCTGGTGCCGCGGCATTCCTGTCGGGTCGTCCTGATCGACGACGATGACGGCGTCGCCGCCAAAGCGGCCCGCCGCCTCGATCGGCTCGGCTACGGCGAAGTCCATGCGCTGGCCGGCGGCGCGGCGGCGTGGTCGGCCGCCGGCTACCGGTTGTTTCCGAGCAGCAACGTGCCGAGCAAGGCGTTTGCCGAGATCATCGAGCACGAATATGCGACGCCGGCCGTCTCCGCGGCCGAACTCGACCGGCTGCGGCGCTCGGGCGCGAACATCGTCGTCCTCGACAGCCGTCCGCTCGACGAATATGCGCGCTTCCACGTGCCGGGCGCGCTCCCCTGCCCGGGCGCGGAGCTGGTCCATCGCTTTGCCGACGCCGTCCCGTCGCCCGATGCCTTTGTCGTCGTCTCCTGCGCCGGCCGCACCCGCGGGATCATCGGCGCGCAGTCGCTGATCAACGCCGGCGTGCCGAACCGGATCGCCTCGCTCGCCGGCGGGACGCAGGGTTGGCGTCTCGCCGGGCTTGCAGTTGGAGAGCGGGATCGGTGGCGGGCTGCATCCGATCAGCCCTGCCGCGGCCGCGGCGGCCAGGCAGCGCGCCGAAGCTGTCGCCGCCCGCTTCGGCGTCGACCGCATCGACGGCGATACTTTGGCCCAATGGCGCGGCGAGGCCGATCGGCGCACAACCCATGTTCTCGACGTACGCACCCCGGAGGAATTCGCCGCCGGCCATCTGCCGGGCTCGGTGTCGGCGCCGGGCGGCCAGCTGGTGCAGGCGATCGACCGTTGGGTCGGGACCCGCCGCGCGCGCCTCGTTCTGGTCGACGACACCGGCACCCGCGCGATCATGACCGCGCACTGGCTGAAGCAGATCGGCTGGGAGGTCCATGTCCTCGACCGCGGGCTCGATGACGCCGCGCTGGAGACCGGGTCGGGCGCGCCGCCGTCGTGGACGAGCCTGCCGGCGGTCGACGAGATCGACCCCGCTGACGCCGCGCGACGGCTGGCGCAGGGTGCGGCGGCGATTTCGCTCGAACCCAGCGCCGCCTACCGGCAGGCGCATGCCCAGGGTGCGGTATGGAGCATCCGGCCGCGCCTCGACCGACTGCCGGCCGCGTTGACCGGCGCGCCGCGGATCGTGCTGTTCGCCGATATTCCCCAATTGGCGCGGCTGGCGGCGATCGATCTCGCCGAACTCGGCGCCGGCTCGATGGCCATCGTTCGCGGAGGCGCCGGCGGCTGGCGGCAGAGCGGATTGCCGGTCGTCGCGACGCCGAACGAGCCGCCCGACGACGAGCGCATCGACTATCTGTTCTGGAACCACGACCGGCATGCCGGTAATGCGGCGGCGATGCAGGCCTATCTGCGCTGGGAGACCGAATTGCCGGAACAGATCGCCGCCGACGGCCTCGCCGGCTTCGATCTGGCCGCCCCCTGAGGCCGACAATCGGGGATGGTCCCGCTCGCGCCGCGGACCAAAGGCGTCGCCGGTAGGAGGGTTTCTCGGCGGTGGCCGGAGGCTCGCGTCGAGCCGCCCTTTGCCCGGCACAACTGACCCACCCTCGGCGCACATCCGGTGAAAAATGTGGTCCGCGATTAGGGCCGTCGTCGACCAGAGTCGCGAAGATATCCCTCCGATCAGAATAAGCCTCCGCCGCCTCCAAAGCTGCTGAATCCACGGTTGCGGCAAAGTTGGGCGTCTTGCCGCCCGAACCTGCCCGCAGATCCGATTCAGTGAGGCACGGCGCGACCGGGGCTTCATTGATATTGCGGCAAATCCGCTTAACGGTTTGGCAAGCGTTATTCGGTAATACGCGGTCTCTACACCGGCGCAATCGGGTAGTCGGATCAGTCCGGGTGCGACCTCAGCCAAATCGTGGATCGCGGCGGGTCCGCGAATGCCGCGACTTGGCGACAGGTCCGAGACCGGCCGGCGACGTCGAGTTCATGAGGTCCAGCCATGTCAGCAATCTGCCGGGTGCACGCGATACTGTGGGGGACGGTCGCCGCGGCGGCGGCATGGCTCGCGGCCGGCGGCGGAGCGGCGCAGGCTGCGGCAGCCCTCGGCGAAATCGTCACCCCTCCATCGGGTGTGGAAAAGCCCACCGATGTCGGGCTGCGCGCCCATACCAACGTGGAGGTGTTCGTCCCGGCGGGCGGTTTCGGCCCCGGCGGGCCGCAGCCGTTCTCGGGCTATCTGATCGAGACGCCGGCATCGCTCGCCTGCGCCTACAGCCTGGTGACCGCCGTCCCGGGCTGCAACCCGTACAAGGTGACCAGGAACCCCACCGGCGGTTCCAACGCCATAGCGATCGTCGACGCCTATGATTACTCGGCGGCAAAGGACGACCTCGCCGTCTTCAGCAAGACATTCGGCTTGTCCGCGGCAAATCTCACGGTCGTCTACGGCACGGGCAACCCGAGTGACGGTTGCAAGAGCGGGGCGCAACCGTCGAGTGCCTCGCGCACCGGCTGGGATCTCGAGGCGGCGACCGATATCGAATGGGCGCACGCGATGGCCCCGTCGGCCAAGCTCTACCTGGTGGAAGCCAAAACGAACTTGTTGACCGATATGTTGAACGCCGTCGGCGTGGCCACCGCCTGCGTACAAAAAAGTACGAAAGGCCAAATTTCGAATAGCTGGGGCACCGCGGAGTTCTCCGGAGAACCTGCTTACGACGGCACTTTTACCGGGGCCGGCGTCGTCTATTTTTTTGCCGCAGGCGATATTTCGGCGACCGGGAATTCGCCGGGAGTGTCGTACCCGGCCGCCTCCCCGAACGTTGTCGGCGTGGGCGGCACCACATTCAGCCGCAACCAAATCACTGGAAGCTACCAGAGCCAAGCCGTCTGGAACGTTAATTATCCGCCGGGCGGGATTCGGATCGGGACCGGCGGCGGTCCCAGCGCCTATGAAGCCATCCCCATCTTTCAAAGCGGCATTTCGAGCATCGTGGGCGGCGCTCGGGGTACGCCGGATCTTGCCGCTCTCGCCGATCCTCAGACCGGTGTGTGGGTCTACAATTCGACTTACGCTCTTCCCCCTGCCGCGTGGTACCAGATCGGCGGCACCAGCGTTGCGACACCGGTCACGGCCGGCATCTTCAACAAGCTCGGCTTGTTTTATTCATCCAGCAAAACGGCGCTCGCCGATATTTATGCGAAAACGGGAAGCGTCAGAACAAAATACACGACCGACATCAACAGCGGTCTCTGCGGCCCGAACGGCGCGATCACGACAGGCGGCTATCCCGGCGGCTTCGGCTCGCCTTACGATCCCAACTGGATCGAAGCCACCACCGGCCTCAGCTGGGATTGGTGCACCGGTTGGGGTACCATGCACGGGCCCAAGTGACGGGGCGGAGCGGGCGGTAGAGGGCGCCGGTCGCGATCGCCCGACACCGGCAGAGGACCGCAGCAGCTTCCGGCGGCGCCGGGCCGCCCGCCGACGCTCGACACGGCTGGGCATTCTCGATCATCATGCCGATGATGCAGCGCTCGTGCTACGCTTGCGAGCTTGATCGCGCCGCCCGAGGAAACGCCCGTGATGCCGCACTCTTCCGACGATCCGCCGAGCGAGCGGGTCAGCGTGGATCCGCCGGCGTTCATGCCCACCGAACCGGCAACAAGCGCTCCGGCAGAGCAATTCCCGACCACCGGGATCCTGCCGGCCGGCGAACCGCCGCGACGCGCGCGTCGGCGCCGGCGGCGCAGGCCGCCGCGTCCGCCCGGTCTCGATCAACCCCGCGACCCGGCCGCCGAGACTTTGGCGCCGGACGAAAACGCGGCGTCCGCCGGCGCGACGCCGGCGGACGCGACACCGGAGAACGGTCCCGGGACCGATCCGGCGGCAACCCAAGCGACCGATCGCCCGCGCCGCCGCCGCCGGCGCCGTCGGCCGCTGCGCGACCCATCTGCGCAACCGGCCGCTGCGATCGCCGCAGCGTCTGACGAGACGCCGGCCGGAGAGGACGCACCGACCGGCGCGACGCCGCCCGCCGATGCTGCAGAGAACACGGTCCCGCGATTTGGGACGCTTCAACTCCATCCGCGTCGGCGGCACCGCGGGCTGCTGCCGACGATCGACGGGGCCGCACGACCGATGACGGGCGAGGCGGAGGGTCAGGCCGATCGGACCGAGCCGGCCGCAGCGCCGCCGCCGATCGAAGCCCCCGGCGATCATCGGCCGCGCCGCCGCCGCCGCCGCAATCCCTTGCGTCCGACGGATGCTGCGGCTGCCGCCGGCGGCGCGCAGGTTTCCATCGAGGCTTTGCCCGATGGTACGCCATCCGATCGAGCAACACCGGGCGGGCGTTTTGGTCGTGCGCCCGGCAGCCGCGGCCCGCGCCGTCGGCGACCGGAAGACCGCGGAGCAGAAAACCGCGGGCCGGAAAATCGCGGCCCCCGCAGCCGCGCCCCGCGCTGGCCCGCAGAGCGGCGACCGGGCGCGTCAGCCGCAGCGATCGGCCCGGCGCGCCAGGCAGGTCCGGAGCAGGGACCGCAGGTGCCGGCCGAGCCCGATCGGGGCCGCAGGGACCAGGCTTTTCGCGGGCGAGGCGACCGCGCCGCCGGCCCGCGCGGCTCCCGCGACGGGGCGCGCGGACGGGGCCGCGACGCGCCGGCCAGGCGGCCGGAGCAGAAGCTCTACACGCTCGAAGCGATGGTCGATCGCGGTTTCGAAGATGTCGTCGATGAAGCCGACGAAGCGGCAAGCCGTCGCGTCAACTGGGTCATCGTCAAGCGTTCGGTCGCCGACCAGAAGAGCGGCAAGGCGATGTCGGCGATCTATGTCCTGCAGCGCGACGGCGCCGAGACCGAGTTTCCCAATCTCGGCGCTGCCCGCGCCGCCGCCAACAAGACCATCGTCCACCCGGAGAAGCTTACCCTGTCAAAGGCCGAGCATGTCGCCGCCAAGAAGACTTGACCGTTCCGATCCACCGTTTCGCCATCATTCTTTGCGCCGTTCGGCAAGCGTCTGGTAGCGCCCCGGCTCGGCGATCTCGGCGATGGTCCCGTCGGGCGAGCGGAACTTGACCGTTCCGGCATCCCGCTTCGACAGGATCGTGCCGCCGAATTCCTCGATCTTCGCGAGAGTACCCTGCCGGTCCTCGACGGCGATGCCGAAATGATGGATCGCCGGTCCCGCGCCGACGAGCTTGGCCTCCTCTTCGTCCTCGCTGTCATAGACCATCAGCGCCAGATCGACATAGCCGTCGGTCAGGTGACGGGAGGTATGGCCACGCGCATGGCCGGTACCGACCTGGCGAAAGCCGAACACGTTTTCGTAGAATTTTGTCGCCGCCTCGAGGTCGATCACCTTCAACGCGACGTGATTGATCTTTGCCATGGGTCCCCTCCTGCAGCCTTATCGTCTCGGTGGATATCACCTCGCCGCGCAGATGAAGCGGTCGACCCGGTCATCGCCGAATTCGCGCTCCAGCGCCCCCAGCTCCGCCAGATAATGCAGGTGGGCGAGCGCCTCGCCCAAGGCAAACGCCGTCTGGTGCCGGTCGAGCGGTCGGCGGAACAGCAGCGGCAGCAGATCGACTGCGCTGTGCGGGCGCCGGCAGGCGGCGAGGATTTCGGCGCAGCGCGCCCGGTGATGGTCGCCGAGCGCGTCGATCCGCGCGTGCAGACCGTAAAACGGCAGGTTGTGCGACGGCAGGACGAACGTCTCGGGCGGGACCGCCGCGCGCAACTTGACCAGCGACGCCAGAAAGCGCGCCAGCGGATCGCCGTCGGGCTCGTGCGGCTGGACGCTGACATTGGGCGAGATCCGCGGCAACACCTGGTCGCTCGAGATCAATACCCCGATCTCGGCGCAATAGAGACAGGCGAGTTCCGGCGCGTGACCCTCGCCGACGACGACCCGCCAATCCCGGCCGCCGATGGCGACGCCGGTCATGTCGGCGATGCGGTGAAACGACGGCGGCACCGACGGAACGCCGCGGCGGTAGCTCGCCTGGTGCTCGGCGAACAACTCGCTCGAAGCCGCGTCGAGCCCGGCACGGCGGGCGAAATCGCGGCGCTGCGGCGCGAAATCGGTGTTGCCCAGGCTCATCACCCTGGCATGGAGCCATTCCTTTTCGGTCGTCCACAACGGCGCCTGCCAGCGCTCGGCGAGCCAGCCGGCGAGCCCGATATGATCGGGGTGAAAATGGGTGGCGATGATCCTGACCACCGGCCGCCCGCCGAGCTGCTCGGCGAAGATCTGCTCCCACGCCGCTCGCGTTTGCGGCATCGCATAACCGGTATCGACGATCGTCCAGCCGGGACCGTCTTCGAGCAGCCACAAATTGATGTGGTCGAGCGCGAACGGCAACGGCATCCGCAGCCACAGCACCCCGGGCGCCACCGCCAGCGCCTCGCCCGGCATCGGCGGCGTCGCGATCGGAAACTGCAGCGGCGTCGGGCTTCCATCCATTATGTCGATATTCCCGGCGGGTGAATTGACCGGCAGGGTAGGACGCGGCATTAGTGGCCGACAAGCAATAAGCCCGCCGGTCAGGATTGCTTCCTCGGCGGGCGATTTTTTCCTTCGGCAAGGATCGGTCGATGCGCGATTTCAATGTTTTTGGACGCTCGGCGGCGGTGGCGGCGAACGGCATGGTCGCCACCTCGGCGCCGCGGGCGACCTTGGCCGGGCTCGACGTGCTGCGCGCCGGCGGCAACGCGATGGACGCGGCGATCGCCGCCGTCGCGATGCAGTGCGTCGTCGAGCCGCAAAGCACCGGGATCGGCGGCGACTGCTTTGTGCTTTATTCGCAGAAGGGCGCGCCGCCGGTGGCGTTGAACGGCTCGGGTCGGGCGCCCGGCAAGGCGAATGTCGAGTGGTATGCCGAGCGGCAGATCCAGCAGATCGAGACGCAGACCCCGCATGCGGTGACGGTGCCCGGCGCGGTCGATGCGTGGTGCCTGCTCAATCGCGAATACGGCAGCCGGCCGCTTGCCGAATTGCTCGAGCCGGCGGCGCGCGCCGCCGAGGAAGGCTATGCCGTGACCCCTCGCGTCGCCTGGGATTGGCAGCGCCTCCAATGGAAGCTGCGCGACCCGGTAACCGCGGCTCTGTTTCTCCCCGGCGGCAAGCCGCCCGGCATCGGCGACCGGGTGCGCAACCCGCCGCTCGCCGCCACGCTGCGCCGCATCGGCCGCGAAGGCCGCGCCGCGTTCTACGAGGGGGCGGTGATGCGCGACATCCTCGGCCGGCTCAAAGAGCTCGGCGGTCTGCACGAGGCCGAGGATTTCGATGCACAGCGCTCGGAATGGGTCGAACCGATCCACGCCCCGTATCGCGGCTACGACGTCTATGAATGCCCACCCAACGGGCAGGGACTGGCGGCGCTGATGATCCTGCGCCAGCTCGAAGGCTTTGCGCTCGGCGACGATACGCTGAGCGAGGCCGACCGGCTGCACCTGCTCGCCGAGGCGACCAAATCGGCCTATCGCGCGCGCGACGACTTTTTCGCCGACCCGGCGCAGGTCGCCGTCGACGTGGCAGGGTTCCTGTCCGACGAATGGGCGGAGCGCGCCCGCCGCCAGATCCGCCTCGACCGGGTGCAACCCGGCAATGAATGGCACGGCGGCACCTTGCATCAGGATACGGTGTATCTCTGCGCGGTCGATCGCGACGGCAACGCCTGCTCGTTCATCAACTCGCTGTTCTCCGGCTTTGGCAGCGGCATCGTGGCGCCGGAGAGCGGCGTCATCTTGCAGAACCGCGGCAGCGGGTTTCGCACGACCCCCGGCCATCCCAATGCGATCGCCCCTGGCAAGCGGCCGTTTCACACGATCATCCCGGCGATGCTGGTCAAGGAAGGGCGCGCGGTGATGCCGTTCGGCGTCATGGGGGGCCAGTACCAGGCCGTCGGCCATGCTCACTTCGTGCACCGCATGATCGACCGCGGCCTCGACCCGCAACAGGCCGCCGAAGCGCCGCGCAGCTTCGCCTTCCGCGGCAAATTGCAGGTCGAGCGCGCCAACCCCGAGCCGATCGTCGCCGATCTGGCGCGCCGCGGCCACGACATCGACCTGCGCAATGTGCCGCTCGGCGGCTGCCAGGCGATCTGGATCGACCACGAGCGCGGCGTGCTGATCGGCGGCTCGGAGCCGCGCAAGGACGGGCTGGCCCTCGGTTATTGACCGACGGCGCCGCCGATATCGCTTTTCCGGCCGCGGCGGCATCACCCGGCTTGCCCATTTCTACCAGGCCGACC
>CAVPBN010000002.1:0-59000 GCA_963701815.1 uncultured Alphaproteobacteria bacterium | reverse complement strand
GCGGGCGCCGAATATCGCCGTGCCGACCCGCACATGGGTGGCGCCGAAGCGGATGGCGGTCTCGAAATCGGCGCTCATGCCCATGCTGAGCCATTCGAGACCGGTGCGCCGGGCGATCTCGCGCAGCAAGGCGAAATGCAGCGACGGCTCCTCGCCAAGCGGCGGCACGCACATCAGGCCGATGACCGGCAAGCCGAGACGGTCGCGGCATTCTTCGATAAAGGCGTCGGCCTCGGCCGGGAAGATCCCGGATTTCTGCGCCTCCTCGCCGGTATTGACCTCGATCAGGCAAGAAAGGCGGCGCCCGGTCCGCTCCATCTCGCGCGCCAGCGCCTCGGCGAGCCGGGGCCGGTCGACGCTTTCGATCACGTCGAAAAGGGCGACCGCCTCCCTAACCTTGTTGGTCTGAAGCGGGCCGATCAGGTGCAGAACCAGATCCGGAAACGCCGCACGCAGCGCCGGGAATTTCGCTTGACCTTCCTGCACCCGATTCTCGCCAAAAATGCGATGGCCGGCGATCAGCGCCGCCCGCACACTCTCTGCCGGATGGGTCTTGCTGACGGCGACGAGTGCTACGTCGCGGGCCGGGCGCCCGGCGGCGCGCGCGGCAGCGGCGATCCGGTCGCCGACCGCAGCCAGATTGACAGCGATAACCCCTTCCATATGCGCTCCGTTCCTGGCAAAAGGCTTTCCTGGCTGCGGCTGCGGGAAAGCCGATTTTTGCCGAGGAAGGTGCGATGCCCGTCGCTTATTACCGCCTGTCGGCGGGGTTTGCTGCAAGTCTTTCGTTGATCGTCGCCGCCTGCGCAACCAGCGCGCCGAACCCTCCGCCCACGGCGACAGCGGCAGACCGGCCCGCTGCCGCGTCGGCGGGCGCCAACGGGCAACAGATTGCAGCAAAGAACTCCGGCGAGATGGATACCGAGGCGACGATCTGGACCGTGCTCGGTCTGGCGAAAAAGCCTTCCTATCGCGAACCCGGGCCGCAAACCGGCAGCACGGTCAGTCCGATTCTGTGGCAGGCTGCCTTGGATACGCTCGGTTTCGTCAAATTCGCCTCGGAAGACCCTCTGGGCGGGTCGCTGGTCAGCGATTGGTACACGCCGAACAGCAAGCCGGGCGAGCGGTTCAGGATCACCGTCTTTATCCTTTCGCGGTATCTGAGTTCGTCCGCGCTGACCGTGACGGTCGACCGTCAGGAGCGCTCGGCGGCTGGTGAGTGGGTCGACAGTACGGTCGCAAGCAAGGTCGCGGACGAACTCGAAACCAAGATCCTCTACCGCGCGCGCCAGCTCAAGCGGGCCTGGGTCGCGGCGGCGACTTCGAGCTGACCGCCGCCGCCGCTGCGCCGACAAAACCCGGCGGCAGGCGGTCCCTGGACCGTTACCGTCTTTGAGAGATCAAAATAAATCATGTCGCGCTACAACTTCCGCGAGACTGAAGCAAAATGGCAAGAGGAATGGCGCGAACGAAAGCTGTTTGAGGTCTCCGAAGATCCGTCGCGGCAAAAATATTACGTGCTCGAAATGTTTCCCTACCCGTCCGGCAAATTGCACGTCGGCCATGTCCGCAATTATACGATGGGCGATCTGGTTGCCCGTTATCGGCGGGCGCAGGGGTTCAATGTGCTGCATCCGATGGGCTGGGACGCCTTTGGCCTGCCGGCCGAGAATGCGGCGATCGCCGAAAATACCCATCCGGCAATCTGGACCGCCCACAACATCGCGACCATGCGCACCCAATTGCAGCGCATGGGCTTCGCCTATGACTGGTCGCGCGAAATCGCCACCTGCCATCCGGATTTTTACCGCCACGAACAGAAGATGTTTCTCGACTTTCTGGCGGCCGACCTCGCCTATCGCAAGGAATCCTGGGTCAATTGGGATCCGGTCGAGCACACCGTGCTGGCCAATGAGCAGGTGATCGACGGGCGTGGCTGGCGCTCCGGCGCGCTCGTCGAAAAACGCCTCCTGTCGCAATGGTCTTTGCGCATAACCGCATTTGCCGAGGAGTTGTTGGCGGCGCTCGACGGGCTTGACCGCTGGCCCGAGCGAGTGCGGCTGATGCAGGAGAAATGGATCGGCCGCTCGGAAGGCGCTCGCGTGTTCTTCGGCCTTGCCGATCTGGACGAACGGATCGAGGTGTTCACAACTCGGCCGGACACGCTTTACGGCGCATCGTTCGTGGCGCTCTCGCCGAACCATCCGCTGGCGCAGCGTCTCGCTGAGCGCGATCCGGGGCTCGCCGGGTTCATCGCCGAATGCAACCGCCTCGGCACCAGCGAAGCGGTGATAGAAGCGGCCGAGAAGCGCGGCTACCGCACCGCCCTCCAGGCGGTCCACCCGTTCGATACCGATCGGCGGGTCCCGGTTTATGTCGCCAATTTCGTGCTGATGGAATACGGCACAGGCGCGATCTTCGGGTGTCCGGCGCATGACCAGCGCGATCTCGAATTCGCCCGCAAATACGCCTTGCCGGTGCTCCCGGTGGTCTTGCCGCCGAGGACGGACCCGGCATGTTTCGCGATCGGAGAGGAGGCCTATGTCGAGGACGGCGTGGTGTTCAACTCCGAATTCCTCGATGGATTGGCGGTGGCCGAGGCCAAGCGCGCCGCCGCAGAGAGGCTCGAAGCGCTCGGCCGCGGCGCGCGCACCGTCGCCTGGCGCCTGCGCGACTGGGGGGTATCCCGCCAGCGCTATTGGGGCTGCCCGATCCCGGTGATCCATTGCCGGGCGTGCGGCATCGTTCCGGTGCCGGAGCGGGACCTGCCGGTGACCTTGCCCGAGGATGTCAGCTTTGCCGTACCCGGCAACCCGCTGGCGCACCACCCGACCTGGCAACATGTCGCGTGCCCGAATTGCCGCGGCCCGGCCCGGCGCGAGACCGACACACTCGACACGTTTTTCGATTCTTCGTGGTATTTCCTGCGGTTCTGCTCGGCGCGCGCGCCGGGCGCCTTCGACCGCGGCGCAGTCGATTACTGGATGCCGGTCGACCAGTACATCGGCGGCGTCGAACACGCCGTCCTGCACTTGCTGTATTCCCGGTTCTTCGCTCGGGCATTGCGGCGGTGCGGCTATTTCGACCGCGATCTCGACGAGCCGTTCGCCGGGCTCTTCACCCAGGGCATGGTCTGCCACCAGACCTACCAGAGCGAAACCGGCGACTGGCTGTTTCCGGAAGAGGTGGCGAGCGACGACACCGGCAGGCTCGTCGACGGCGGCGGCCGGCCGGTCGTGCCGGGGCGGCACGAGAAGATGAGCAAGTCGAAAAAGAACGTCGTCGGCCTCGATGCGATCGTCGACACCTACGGCGCCGACACGGCGCGCCTTTATCTGTTGTCGGACAGCCCGCCCGAGCGCGATCTCGAATGGACCGAGACCGGGATCGAGGGCATCTGGCGCTACGTCAATCGGTTGTGGCGGATGGTCAGCGAGCCGCCGGTGCCGCTGCCGCCTTCCGGCGGCGCGATCCCGGCGCCATTGCCGCCGGTCCTCGCCGCGGCGCGCCGGGCGACCCACCAGACGATCGCGCAGGTCACCGACGATCTCGACAAGTTCCGCTTCAATCGCGCCGTGGCGCGGATCCGCGAATTGACCAACACGCTCGAGGAATTGCCGGCGGCCTTGCTGGCGAGCGAACCCGGTGCTGCGGCAGTGCTGCGCGAGGGGCTCGAAACCTTGACGCGGCTGGTCGGGCCGATGATGCCCCATCTGGCCGAGGAAATGTGGCTGGAGCTGGGCGGCTCCGGCCTGCTGATTGCCCAGCCCTGGCCGGAAGCCGATCCGGACCTCGTTCGCGACGAGCAGGTGACGATCGCCGTCCAGATCAACGGCAAATTGCGGGCGACGCTCGAATTGCCGCACGACACGGCGCGAGATGCCGTCGAAAGCGCCGCGCTGGCGCTGCCGCAGGTGGCGCGCTGGCTCGACGGACACGCACCGCGTAAGGTCATTGTCGTGCCGAACCGGATCGTCAGCATCGTTGCCTGAGATGACGGGCGCGCCGGCTCCGCCCGGCCTCGCGCCGCCCCTTGCCCGCGCTTTCGCTGCGGCGGCGCTGCTGGTGCTGGCGGGGTGCGGCTGGAAGCCGCTTTACGCCGATCCCCAGAGCGGCCCGGCGAGCGGCGAATTGCGCGCCATCCATGTCGACCCGATACCCGACCGTATCGGCCAGCGCCTCGAGATGGCGCTGCGCAACTCGTTCAACCCGACCGGCGAGCCGACCAAGGAGCGCTATCGGCTGGAGACCAGGCTGGCGGTCGCCCTGTCCAATCTCGGCTTGCAGTCGCAAGGCACCGCGGTGCTCGGCCGGCTCGATGTCAGCGCCACCTACCATCTGGTCGATCTGAAGAGCGGCGGTACGTTGTTGACCAACACGGTCCATTCGCAGAATTCATTCGCGCTCAATCCGAACCAGTATTCGACTGTGGTCGGCGAGGACGATGCCGGGGTGCGCAGCGTCGTCGAACTCGACCAGGAGATCGTTCGGCGGCTGAGCCTGTTCATGGAGCAGCGGGTGGCGGCGCGGTCGGCGAAACCCGGCTGAACCGGCGTGAAGCTGAGCCCGGCGCGAATCGCCGCGTTTTTGCAGCGGCCCGACCGCGATATTCGGGCCGTACTGCTCTACGGGCCGGATTCGGGGCTGGTCCGCGAGCGCGCCGATCAAGTGGCGCGTTCGGTCTGTCCCGCGCTCGACGACCCGTTTCGAGTGGCCGAGCTGAACGGTTCGGCGCTCGCCGCCGACCCGGCGCGACTTGCCGACGAGACGGCGCAGCTGAGCCTCGTCGGCGGCCGTCGCGTCGTGCGCGTGCGCGACGCCGGGGACGGGCTCGCACGGCTGTTCGCGGACCTGCTCGACGGCGCGCCGGGCGATGCGCTGATCGTTGCCGAAGCCGCGGAGTTGCCGGCGCGTTCGGCGTTGCGCCGCGCCTTCGAGGATGCGCCGCGCGCCGCGGCGATCGGTTGCTATCCGGACACGCCGCGCGACCGCGCCGCCGTCATTCGCGAGATCTTGAACGCGCACCGGGTAGCGGCGAGCGCCGACGCGCTGCAATATCTGGTCGAGCATCTCGGCGGCGATCGGCTGTTGACCCGTTCCGAACTCGAAAAGCTCGCGCTCTATGCCGGCGACGGCGGCCGGGTCGATCTCGACGCGGCGCGGCTCTCGGTCGGCGACAGCGCCGCCCTGGCGCTCGACGACGCGGTGATGGCTGCGGCCGAAGGCGATATGGCGCGGCTCGAACGGGTCCTCGACCGGGTGTTTCAGGAGGGCAAGTCGCCGGTCGCCGTGACCCGGGCATTGCTGCGCCATCTGCATCGGCTGCACGGGTTGGCGGCTCGGGTCGGCGCCGGGTCGGCGATCGACGAGGCGGTGCGGACCGCCCGCCCGCCGATTTTCTTCAAGCATCAGGACAGCGTCAAACGCCAGCTCGCGCGCTGGCCCGAGTTCGGTCTGCGCGCCGCGCTCGACCGTATCGCCCAGGCCGAAGTGCAGATGAAGACGACCGGTCTGCCGGCCGAGACGCTGTGCCGCGAAGCCTTGCTGGCTCTGGCGCAAGGATAATTGAACCCGGCCTGCCTGCGACGAAGTGACGGCGCGCCACGGGTTCCCCGACCCGGCGATCTGCACCGCCGAGGCTTGGGGCGGCGCGGTCGGCGATCGGCTGCAAAAAAACCGAGGCTTCATCCGATGCGGCGGTGGCGGGCAACCCGAGTTTGGAAGATCCTCGTGCGCGGCGAAGAGCGGCGGGCGCGCCGCACCGCCGGAATTAACGACCGCCCTGATTGTTCGGCGGCAGCTTAATGCCGAACAATTGTTCGGCGGCCTCGGCCACCTTGGGATCGAGCCCGCGCGGCTCCAAATCGACGCCTTTTGAGAGCCGATCGGCGATGATGCGGAGCGCGGCCAGCCTGCCGAACGGCTTGTTGTTGGCCGGGACCAGATGCCACGGGGCGCGTTTGGTGGAGGTCTTCTCGATCATGTCCTCGATCGCCTCCTCGTAGTCGCTCCAGTGACTGCGGTTCCGAAAATCCTCGTAGGACAATTTCCAGCGCTTCAATGGATCGGTCAGCCGCGCGCGGAACCGATGCACCTGTTCCTCGGGCGTAATGTGTAGGAAGATCTTTACCAGCCGCGTGTCGTCTTCCAGCAGCATCCGCTCGAAATCGTTGATGTCGTTATAGGCGCGATGCCATTCCGTCGGCGTTGCATAGGCCTCGACACGCTCGACCAACACGCGGCCGTACCAGGAACGGTCAAACACAACAATCTGACCATGCTCCGGCAGGCGTTCCCAGAAGCGCTGCAGATAGTGCAGCGATCTCTCCCGGCCGGTGGGCGCGGCGATCGCGTGCACCTTGAAGCTGCGCGGATCGAGCGCCCAACCCAGTCGGCGCACCACGCCGCCCTTGCCCGCGGTATCCCAGCCTTCCAGCACGATGATGGCGCGATGTGACGTACCGAGGTACGCTTGCTGCACGCGCTGCAAGATTTCCTGCATCTCCGCCAAACGACGCTCGTAGTCGGCGAACTCCACCACCGGGAAGTGCTTGACGGCGGCAAGCCGAGCACGCGCGGAAATGACAAAGTCGGTGGATTTCATCTGATCGAACCGTCGCCGGCCTTTCGCTGGGGTCTGACTGGGCAAGCCGGGTCGTGGCCCGAATCATCGGTTTGGGGAGATCCGGCCAGGCCCTCTAATCGGCCCAGTCAGCAAGTGGAGCATTTGCCGGGTGGCCATCAGCGCGTCAACCCGGCCGCTTTGTCTGGATCTCGGTGAACCTCCCAGTAGCGCCGTTGACGATGAATACACCGTACGACTGATTAGTATCGCAAGCGTGCAGGAGAGTGCTTCCGGCATACAGGTTATTCTTCGCAAAAAAGAAGGTGTTATTGGTATTGAACGCATAAATAAATTGGTTGTTGGCGCTGTCCGTAAACCATAGGCTGGTCGAACAGGTCTGGGTGTTCCAGCCGGTCGGGAAACTTGCTGCGGCGTCGAGATGGCCGCCGCCTTGCGGGACCCCTGAGGGCAACAATGCGAGAAGATCTCGCGGCGCCATCGCAGCGGGAGGGGTCTGCGCCGCGGCGATGCCGATCGCGCAGCCGGTTGCGATCACCGCCGATCCGAGGAGTTTCATCGTCATTTTCGAGGCTCCGTTTTCATGGTCCGACATTGAGTGTCGGGTATTAGGCGGCGGCGGTCGCGAACATCCCGGCACCCGGACCGCCAATTCCGCCGGCGTCTCCACGCTCCGGGGGAAACGACTATCGCCCGGCAAGCCGAGATCGGTCCGGCCGAGACTCGGCTTCCCTCACCAATTCGCGGCGTAGCCGGTAAAGGTCTGTGGGATCCGGCGGATGTCGGCGATCAGCTCGCGCTGCAGGCCGAGCGGGGTGTCGGCTGGAAAATTGAGCTCGACCGAGTCGGCGAGGCCGCCGAAACGCGCCGCGATCGCGCCGGCGATCTCGCGATAAGTGCCTGACGCGGCGAAGATCCGCACCACCTCGTCGGAAATTTCCTGCGGCATCGCGTCCCAGCGGCCCTCGACCGACAAGCGGTGCAGTCTCTGCCCGAGTTCGTCGAGCCCGTGCAGAGACAGGATCGGCTGGTAGGTGCGGGTCGACGCGTAAAAGGCGATCCGCCGCCGCGCCCGGTCGGTCGCCCCGGCGACCGCCGTTTCATCCGGGCCGGTGACGACGAAACCTCCGCCGTGAACGTCGAAATGCGCCCGGTCGCGACCGCCGCGGCGCATGCCTTCGCACAATTGCGGCAGACAGACTTCGTCGAGATAGCGGCGCGAGCACAGCGGATGCAGGCGCACCCCGTCGCCCACCTCGCCGGCGACGCGCAGCATCGCCTCGCCGACCGCGGCGATCGCGACCGGCACCATCGGCAGCCCGGTCGGCTCCGGCGAGAAATCCGGGGTCATCAGGGTCAGCGTGTAGTGCTCGCCGTGGTAGTCGAGCTTCTCGCCGGTCTCCCAGCAGCGCCAGACCGCGCGCAAAGCCCGGACATAGTCGTGCAGGCGCGGCGCCGGCGCGGTCCACGCGATGCCGAACCGGCGCTCGTTGTGGCCTTTGACCTGGCTGCCGAGACCGAGCGCAAAGCGACCGCTCGAATTGGCGTGCAGGTCCCAGGCCTGGCTCGCCAGGATCGTCGGGCTGCGCGGAAAAGCAACGGCCACCGACGGCGTCAACTCGACCCGTTCGGTTGCCAGCGCGGCAAAGGCGAGCGGGGCAAACACATCGTGGCCGAGTTCGACGGTCGTTACGCCGTCGAACCCGGCCATTTCGGCCGCCGCCGCGAAGGGCCCGGCATCGCGCCAGCGCGCCATCGGCAGAGCGGTGAAAACCCGCATCAGCGCCTATCCTCCACGACCGCCGATCGCGCCATGACCAGGACGAGGAACACCGAAAACAGCAAGGTCCCGAGCCACCATTCCTGCCAGATCCCGTATGTCGCGCAAGCCGCGACCGATCCGGTCGCCAGGGCGCCGCCGGCGGCGGCGGCGAAACCGCGCGGCCATGCCGCGGCACCGAGCGCCAGCCAGGCCGAGGCGGCCAGCAGCGCTGAAAGGACGGCCCCGGGCACGCCGAGTTCGAGCCAGAGCTGCAGCGGAGCATTGTGCGGATGCAACGGCAGCCAGGTTTCGCCGTGCTGGATCAGATCCGAGCCGCCCGGGATCGACCTTGACGAATCGAGGCCCCAGCCGGCGATCGGGTGCTCGGCGATCCGGTCGCCGACGAACGACCAGATCAACAGCCGGTGTTCCGCCGACTGTTTGACCGTCTCGGCGATCGCGGAAAACATCGGCAGCCGCTCGAACCGGGCAAAGCTCAAGGGCGCCGTCACGATCACCAGGACCGACACCAGTGCCGCGGCCTGGGCGACGCGGCGGCGGCAGAGATAGACCAGGACGGCCATCGCCAAACCGGCGCTCAGCGCCGCCTTGGCCGCGGTGCCGGCGAGCCCGTAGACGGTCGCCGCCGCAGCAGCCGCAAACACCAGGCCGAGGAGCCGCCGGCGTCGGAGCAGCACCGCGCTCGCAGGCAACAGCAGGATGGCGAAGGCGGCCGATGCCTGGTTGAGCCGGAACGCGTGATAGGGCCGTGTCGAAAACAGCGCCGTCAACGTCCCGCGGCTCGCCAGATCGCCGATCGCCAGGATCATCCCCAGCGCAAAACCGATCAGGAACCACCCGGTCAGACGACTTGGCGCGGCAATCGCATCGGCCGCAGCGGCAAGCGCCAGACCGGCGGCGAGAAGCCCGGTCAGGCGAGCGGCGACCGCGGCGCTGCGCCAGGGCTCGGCCCCCCACACCGCCGAAAGCATCCCCCAGGCGAGCAGCGCGCCGAGCAGGCCGGCTGGCACGATCAGCCCCGGCCGCAGCGCCGGGCGCCATGCCGACGCCACCAGCCCGGCGGCAAGGACGCCGGCGACCGAAGCCAGCGCTGCGGCCCCGCGTGGTGCGACGACCAGCAGCGGCAGCAGGATCAACGCCGCCGCATCGAGCCCCGCTTCGCACCACCGCGCTGCGACGCGGCGACCGAGGGCGGGAGACCGCGCCAAAATCCCGCCCCGTGGCCGGATGCGCGCCTCGACTGCCGGCGGATCGTCAACCGCCCCCACTACGGGCAGATTTCGATCATGGCGAAGAAAAAGGCGATCTCCTGCGCAGCACTCTCCGGCGAATCCGAGCCGTGCACCGAATTCGCCTCGATCGATTCGGCAAAGTCCTTGCGGATCGTGCCTGCCGAGGCATCCGCCGGGTTCGTTGCCCCCATGATTTCGCGATTGAGCGCGACCGCGTCCGGTCCTTCGAGCACTTGAACGACGATCGGCCCGGAAATCATGAACTCGACGAGACTCCGATAAAACGGCCGCTCGGCATGCACCGCGTAGAAGCGCTCGGCCTGCGACCGGGTCAGCTGGAGCCGTTTCTGGGCGACGATGCGCAGACCGCGTCGTTCGAACCGTTCGTTGATCGCCCCGGTCAGATTGCGCCGCGTCGCGTCCGGCTTGATGATCGACAGGGTACTTTCGATGGCCATCGGCGGTTCTCGACTGGCGGCTGGGCGCCGGGTTATATCGCCCGCCCGCGGTCTCTTGGTAGGATTTTTCGTCCATGCGGTCGACGGGCCCGTGTGACCGCTACTCGCCGAAACCGGCCTTACCCTCGATTGGATAGGGTCGGCAGACTTGCGGGCAAAAGCCTTAGTGATCCTCAACCGCCATTTCGCGTGGATACCTTGCGACCACCCGCGGGCTCAGGCCTTGCGCTCCCAGCCCGACGCGGTCTGCTGCCAGTAGGTCAGCGCATGGCCTGCCGCGCGGGCGTCGCGCCAGCGCTGCCGCGCCTGTTCGACGGCGGCCTCGTCGTTGCCGTCGAACATGTCGGCGCAGCGCGCGAACGCCCCCAGATCGGCAGCGGCGACGCCGTCGACCAGAACCAGCAGCGAGGCGCCGTTCGGGTTCTCGTCCTGTTGCGTCAGCCAGATCGGCTGGGCGGCGGGGGTGCCGTCGGCGAGCGTGCCGTGCGGCAGGAAGCTCGCCTCGTCATAGGTCCACAGCGCGGCGTCGAGCTGGGCGACCCGCTCGGGCGAGCCGGCGCGGACGACGACGCGATGACCTTGCGCACGAGGCCCGTTCGAGCAGTCGCGGCAATGCCCGATCGAGCGGTGTCGCCAGCAGGTGGTAAAAGCCGATCTCGGCCACGCCCGCCGTTACGCCTTTTCGTAAAACCGCGCGACGAAGGCGTCGAGCAGCCGGACGCCAAAGGCGGTGGCGCCTTTCGGCACGGTCGCGGCATCCTTCGACGACCACGCCATCCCGGCGATGTCGAGATGCGCCCACGGCACCTTGTTGACGAAACGCTGCAGAAACTGCGCCGCGGTGATGCTGCCGGCGGCGCGGCCGCCGCTGATGTTCTTGACATCGGCCGCGTCGCTGTCGATCTCGCGGTCGTAGCTGTCGGCCAGCGGCAGCCGCCACAACTCCTCGCCGACTGTCTTGCCGGCCTCGACGAGGCGGTCGGCGAGCTGGTCGTCATTGGCGAACAGCCCGGCCCGGTGATGACCGAGCGCGACGACGATCGCCCCGGTCAACGTCGCCAGATCGACCATCAGCCGCGGCTTGAAGCGTTGCTGGCAATACCACAGCGCATCGGCCAGCACGAGACGGCCTTCGGCGTCGGTGTTCAGCACTTCGATGGTCTGGCCCGACATCGAGGAGACGATGTCGCCGGGACGCTGCGCAGTGCCCGACGGCATGTTTTCGACGAGGCCGACTACGCCCACGGCATTCACCGCAGCCCGCCGCGCGGCGAGCAGGCGCATCAGCCCGATGACGACGGCCGAGCCGGCCATATCCCATTTCATGTCCCACATGCCGGCGGCGGGCTTGATCGAGATTCCGCCGGTGTCGAAGGTGACGCCCTTGCCGATGAATGCCAGCGGCCCGTCCGCGCCGCCGCCGCCGGCCGGCGCGCCCTGCCATTCCATGACGACCAGGCGCGGGGGCCGAGCGCTGCCTTGCGCCACCCCGAGCAGCGCATGCATGCCGAGTTCGCGCATCCTGTCCGCGTCGAAAACCTCGACGGCTACGCCGAGCTCGCGCAATGTCTCCGCCTGCGCGGCAAGGGTCTCGGGATAGATCGCGTTGGCGGGCTCGGACACGAGGTCGCGGGTGAAAAAGACCGCATCGGCGGCGGCGTCGAGGGTCCGATAGGCGCGTTTTGCCATACTTGCCGCCGCGGTATTGACGGTCAGGCGGACCAGCGAGGCTTTTTGCTCCGGCTTTTGCGTCGTCTTGTATTTGTCGAAGCGATACGACCGCAGCTGGGCGCCGAAGGCGAGGCTGGACGCCGCCTCGGCCTCGCCGATCGAGGCGGCCGCTGCGACCTCGACGGCCACCGTCGCCGCCTCTTCGCCGGCGCCGTTCAGATAGGGGACGAGTTTGCCGCCGATCTCCTCGAACCGGCGAGCATCGGCCGAATTGGGTTTGCCGAACCCGGCGAGCACGATTCGGCTGACCGGCACGTTGGCCGGCGCCAGGATCGGCAAAAATTCGGCGGTCTTGCCCTTGAACCGGGGGGAGGCGGCAAGCGCCCGGCGGACGGCGCCGCCCGAGGCCTCGTCGAGCTGTTTTGCGGCCGACGTCAGGATCCCTTCCTCCCAGATCCCCACCACCACAGCGCCGGAAAGCGGTAGGTCCGGCTCGGCAAAGCTGATCTTCATGGCGCGACCTCAACCAGGCTGCATAACGGGCCGCCCTCGGCCCGGACGCGGCAGAAAGGCGTGAGCAACTGGATACAACAATGGCACAGGACAGCACCAGCGGCCCGTAATCGCGGCTCGATCGGCCGGCGAAATGTCGCTGGCCGGGCACATTCCGGCTTTCTATGATCCGGCAGCGATGATGACCACCCTCAACCGCTACATCCTGCGTCAGTGCTTCGGCGTCATGATCTTTGTGACGGCCACGCTCAGTGCCGCGGTGTGGGTCGCCCAATCGCTCCGATTGATCGATCTGATCGTCAACCGCGGCCTTTCGGTCGCGCTGTTTCTTTATCTGGCGGCGTTGATCCTGCCGCGCTTTCTCGACGTTGTGATGCCGATCGGGGTGTTCATCGCGGTGCTCTTCACGTTTAACCGGATCGCTGCCGAGAGCGAGCTCGTAGTCATGCGGTCGGCCGGAATGAGCCCGCTGGCGCTGGCCAAACCGGTGCTGATGCTTGCCGGCATCGCCTTTGCGCTGCTGATGAGCCTGTCGATCTACTTTCTGCCGGAGGCGAACCGCGCCTTCAAGGACCTCGAATTCGAGATCCGCAACCGTTTTGTTTCGAGCCTGATCCAGGAGGGCACCTTCACGACCGTTTCCGACAAGCTCACTTTCTATATCCGCAGCCGCGACGATCGGGGCGAAGTCCTCGGATTGCTGATCAACGACAACCGGGACCCGCGGCGCCCGGTTACGATTCTGGCCGAACGTGCGGCCTTCGTCGATACCCCGGCCGGGCCGCGAATCGTCATGGTCAACGGCAACCGACAGCAATTCGATAGCCAAACCCGAAAGCTTTCGGTGTTGACTTTCGATCGCTATACGCTCGATCTCGGCGCCTTGCATGGGGCCCCCGAAGTTCGCTTTCGCGAGGCCCAGGAGCGCTTTCTGCCGGATTTGTTCTCTCCGCCCGTCGGGCTCGATCCAGTGCTGCGGCGCTCGTTCACCCTCGAGGCGCATCAGCGCCTCCTGGTGCCGCTCTCCACCTTCAGCTTTGCGTTGATCCCGCTCGCCTGCCTGCTGCCGGGAGAGCTCAATCGAAGAGGCCAGCTCTGGCGCGTCTATCTTGCGGTCGGCGTCGCTTTTCTGCTTGAATTGATCGAACTTGGCGTCAACGATCTCGCCACTCGGTTCGCCGCGGCGATCCCGCTGATGTATGTGGCCGACTTCTTGCCGTTCGTGCTGGGGTTGGGGATTCTGCTGCATGGCGGCATACGGTTCGGTTTTCGCTGGCCGGTCATGGCCGGCCGTCCCGCTTGACGCATTGCTGCGATCGGAAAGCGATTGTCGGCGAAGCTCGCAAGGACCCTGTCCGCTTATATCGCGCGCCAGTTCGCCGCCTGGTTCGGCGGTGTCTTCGGGGCGTTGGTCATCGTTACGTTCCTGCTCGATTATGTCGAACTGATCCGCCGCGGCGGCGCCAAGGCCCAGGTCACCTTATGGCTGCTGTGCGAGATGGCGGCGCTGCAGCTGCCGCAGACGGCGCAGGAAGTGTTGCCGTTTGCCATTCTGTTCGGCTCCATGCTCGCCTTGTGGCGGCTCACTCGCAGCAACGAACTCGTTGTCGTTCGGGCCTCGGGGGTCTCGGTCTGGCAGTTTCTGACGCCTCCGATCGTGGTGGCGCTGCTGATCGGGGTTATCGCGGTAACGGTGTTCAACCCGCTCGCCTCGCGGGCCGAAGCCAGTTATGAGCAGCTCGACGCCCGCCTGCTGCACCAGGGCGCCGACGAGTTGCTGCTGTCCGCGCAGGGGCTCTGGCTTCGGCAAAGCGACGCCGCCGGCAGTCAAGTCATAATCCATGCCGACAAGCTCGCCTCTCCCAAACTGGTTCTTGCCGGCGTCACCCTGTTTTACTTTGACGGACTGAACCGATTCGCCTCGCGCGTCGATGCGCGCACGGCGACGCTGCAGAACGGGGAGTGGCTGATCCGGGACGGCGTGCGCTGGCGGCCCGATCGCCCAGCGCAGACTTTCGCCCTATTGCGCCTGCAGACCCAGCTGACGCCCCGCAAGATCGAGGAGAGCTTTGCCTCGCCCGACACGATGTCGTTCTGGGACCTGCCCGGGTTTATTTCGCTGCTGGAACAATCGGGCTTTCCGGCGCAGCGTCACCGCCTTCATTTCGACGTGCTGCTGGCGCGGCCGTTTTTGCTCTGCGCGATGGTGCTGGTGGCGGCGAGCTTCAGCCTGCGCATGCAGCGGCGAGGCGGGACGACCGCGATGATCGTCGGCGGCGTCGCCAGCGGGTTTTTGCTCTACGTACTCTCCGACATCGTATTTGCTCTGGGACTTTCCGCCAAGATCCCGGTCGCGCTGGCCGCCTGGACCCCGACCGGGGTGAGCCTGATTTTCGGCGCCTCGATGCTGTTGCACCTGGAAGACGGCTGATGCGGCGTTGGCGGCGATTTCGTCGAAGGTTCTTTGGCGGATGGTGGCCGCCGTCGCCCGTCGGTGCGGTATTCGGCATGCTTGCCGTTATGGTGATCGCCGCCCCCGCGGTAGCGCAGCTCAAATCCGATATCGGCCGCAAGTCGAACAGCAACGCCCCGGTAGTCCTTCGCGCAGACGAGATCGAATATGACGAGGACTTGGCGCTGACCGTCGCGCGGGGACATGTCCAGATTTCGCAAAATGGCGAGACCCTGCTCGCCGACACGGTTACCTACAACCAGCGCACCGACACGATCACCGCATCGGGGAATGTGAGCCTGTCGCAGCCGACCGGTGAAATCTTGTTCGCCGACTACCTCGAACTGCGCGATGCGATGAACCAGGGGTTTGCCCAGGACGTGCGCATGCTGCTCGCCGACCGGTCGCGGCTCGCAGCCAACACCGCGCGGCGCACCAACGGCAACCGGACCGAATTGCGCCGCGCCGTATATTCGCCTTGCGATTTGTGCAAGCGCGACCCGAGCGCGCCGCCGGCCTGGCAGCTCAAGGCCCGCGAAATCGACCACGACAAGGAGTTGAAGCTGGTCGAGTTCCGCGATGCGACGATGGAGATCGGCGGTTGGCCGGTCTTTTATACTCCCTACCTGTCGGTCCCCGACCCTTCGGTCAAGCGCGCCAGCGGCTTTTTGGCGCCGTCATTCGGCGGCGGCAACGATGTCGGCGCCCATGTCACGATCCCGTATTTTCTGGTGCTCGGACCCGACAAGGACCTGACCCTGGCGCCGCGCTTCACCACCCTGGCTGGTCCGGTGCTCGCCACCGAGTATCGCGAGCAATTCTCCAACGGCACTCTCGATGCCCTCGGCAGCGTCAATTACAGCAATCCGGGAAGCTACCCGCTGGCGGGCGGCAGCACCACCAGCAGCGGCGACCAGTTGCGCGGCAACGTAAACATCAGCTCCGAGTTCGATGTGAGCCCGACCTATCGCACGGGCCTCGACGTTCAGCGCGTCTCCGACCAGAGCTACCTGCTGCAATTCGGTTTTGGCAACCCGGTGCTGAACGCGGAAATCAGCCGCGCCTACCTCGAAGGCTTCGAGCCGCGCGCTTCGACCGACATCGACGCCTATGCGTTTCAACCGTTGCTGCCCGGCCTCGGCTCTTCGAGCCAGCCGATCGTGCTGCCGGTGGCCAATCGCAACTGGCAGAGCGAGCCGGACGGCTGGGGCGGCCGTTGGAACCTGAACGCCAACCTCCTCAACATCGTCCGCGACGTCGGCACGCAGACGCGGCGGCTGTCGCTCGGCTCGGAATGGGAGCGGGTCTTCGAGGACGGTATCGGCGGGCAGTACAAGTTTACCGCGAGCCTGCGCGGCGACGGCTACTCGGTCAACAATCTAAGCCCGATATCGAACCCGGACCTCCCGTCCGCCTATTTCCCGGTGAACGGCGCGCCGGCGGCCGAACCCATCGCCACCAATTTCCTGACCGGCCGCGCCTTTCCGCAAGTCGGCCTGCAATGGAGCTACCCGCTGATCCACCCGGGCGGCAGCCTGACGCCGCTGATCGAGCCGGTCGTTGCCGCTTATGCCGCGCCCAATGGCGGCAACCAGCGCAAGATCCCCGACGAGGACAGCCTGTCATTCCAGTATGACGACACCGACCTGTTCCGCCCCGACCGCCTCGCCGGCTACGACATTCTCGATACTGGGCAGCGGGTCGATTACGGCCTCAAGCTCGGCCTGTACGACAATTCCGGCGGCAGCTACCACATGCTTGTCGGTCAAAGCTACCGCGCCGAGAACAACCCGTTCCTGCCGCTCGGCTCGGGCGCTGAAAAGCGGCTTTCGAATGTGGTCGGCCGCGTCGTCCTGTCGCCGAACTCGTACCTCGATCTGATCTATCGCTTCCGCCTCGACGGCAGCAGCCTGGCCAATCAGGGCCAACAACTGGCCGCCAGCGCCGGGCCGGCGAACCTGCGCCTCAGCGCCACCTACGTGCTGGTTCCCGCGCAATTGCCGAGCGAGGTCGTGACCAACCCCGTCACCGGGCAGAACGTGCTTTACGGCAAGCAGGAGCAGTTGACCTTCGCCGTCACCGCAAAGTTGACGCGTTATTGGTCGCTGCAAGGCAGCGAAACCGTGAACCTGACCAACAGCACCAACCTCGTCAATGGGGTGGCGACCCCGGAATCGAAAGGCAGCAGCCTTTACAGCTCGCTGTCGGCGATCTACCAGGACGAATGCATGGCTTTTGTCGGCAGCTTGACCCAGTCGGGCATCACCAACGGCGCCGTGACGCCCGGCGTCTCGGTGGTGTTCAGCGTCGTGTTCAAAAATCTCGGCGAAGTCGGCGGCACGATCGCCTCGTTCGGCGGCAGCAGCACCCAGTAACACCCCCATCGGCCGCCGGGGCGCCGAGGACGGCGCGACATCGGGGCCGTCGGGGTATAGGCTCGATGTTCGGCAAGGAGGGATGAGAGGATTGTCGCCGATGACCCTGACCCGTTGGCTTGGCCTGCTGCTCGTCGTTTGCGGGTCGTTTTCGGGGCCGGCGATGGCGGCCCGAGCGGCGCCGCCCCGATCGGTCTCATCCGCGGCACAACCGCGGACCGGTCAGCAATACCCGGTGGATGGCATCGCCGCCGTCGTCAACGATCAGGTGATCTCGGTCGCCGACCTGTCGTCGCGCGTCAAGATGGTGATGATGTCGACCAAATTCGAGCGACTCGCCGGACACCCGCATGCGGATCGCCGCCCAGGTGCTGCGGACGATGATCGACGAAAAACTGCAAATGCAGGAAGCCAAACGGAAAAACATTGTCGCCAGCGATGCCGACGTCGATAAGGCAATCGCGTCGATCGCCAAGCAGAACAATGCTACCCCCGATCAGCTCGACTCGGTTTTGAAGTCGCACGGTATCGCGCGGGCCGCGCTGGCCGACCAGCTGAAGGCCTCTATCGTGTGGTCGAAGCTGGTACGGCAGTTGGCCGCGGACAGCAACCCGATCTCCGATGCCGAGATCGACGACGCCCTGCGAAGGCTCAAGGAAAATCAGAACGAACCGCAGAGTCACGTGGCCGAGATCTTTCTCGCCGTCGATAATCCCCGGCAGGACAATGAGGTGCGGCAGCTGGCGGAGCGGCTGACCGCGCAGATGAAGCAAGGCACACGGTTTTCCGCCGTCGCCCAGCAATTCTCGCAATCCGCGACCGCCGCCGTCGGCGGGGACCTGGGATGGATTCGTCCGCAGGAGCTGAGCCCGATATTGGCAAAGGCCGTGGGGCAATTGCGGCCGGGCGAGCTGTCGCCGCCGATTCGGACCCCGGCCGGCTATTATCTGATGCTGGTCCTCGATCGGCGGGGCGCCGGCGGCAACGCCGGCCCGGAGGAAGCCCAGCTGCATCTGGTGCAAGTCGTGTTTCCGCTGTCGCCGCAGGCGAGCGAGGCGCAGCGCCATGCAGCCATCGTCGAGGCCCAGAGCGCCCGGGACACTGCTAAAAACTGCGCCGATATGTTGCGGATCGGCAAGGAAAAAGCACCGCAGCTGTCGAGCGAGGGCGATCTTCGGATCAGCCAGATTGCACCGGGAATGCGCAGCCTTGTGCTGGGACTCGGGACGGGACGCGCCTCGCAGCCGATCATCGAAAAAAACGGTGTCGGCGTGATCATGGTGTGCGGCAAGAGCGAGGCAAAGCCCGCAACCCTGCCGACTCGCGACGAAGTTGGGGAGATCCTGATGCGCGAGCACCTCGACATTCTGGCGCGGCGCTATATGCGCGATCTGCGACAGGCTGCCTTTGTCGACGTCAGGGTGTGATCCCGATGACGATGCCGCCCCTGCCGCTCGCGCTGACGATGGGCGAGCCGGCCGGGATCGGCGGCGAAATCGCACTCAAGGCGTGGCTTGATCGCCGGGCCGGCAGCCCGGTCTTTTATTTGATCGACGATTTGCAGCGCCTGGATTCGTTGGCGGCTCTGCTCGGCCTGCCGGTGCCGTTGCGGGCGATCGACTCCCCCGATGCCGCGCCCGGCGTCTTCGCCGAGGCGCTCCCGGTGGTCCCGGTCGGCGCCGTCGTGCGGGGTCGGCCGGGACATCCCGACCCCGGCGATGCGCCCGCGGTCATCGGCGCCATCGAGGCCGGGGTCGCCGATGTCCTCGGCGGCCGTGCCGCGGCCCTCGTCACCAATCCGATCCACAAGGACAGCCTCTACCGCGCCGGCTTTCGCCATCCGGGACATACCGAATACCTCGCCGAACTCGCAAACGCGGCCGCATCGCCGATAATGATGCTGGTTTGCCCGACATTGCGCGTCGTGCCGGTCACCATTCACCTGGCGCTGCGCCGGGCGATCGAAGCCCTGAGCCCGGCGGCGATAGTCCACGCCGGACGGGTGACCGCGGCCGCATTGCGACAGGATTTCGACATCGCCTCCCCGGTCCTCGCCGTTGCCGGGCTCAACCCGCATGCGGGCGAAGCGGGCGGCCTCGGCGATGAGGAAGACGAGATCATCGCGCCGGCCGTCGCCGAATTGCGCGCGGCCGGGATCGACGCGCGCGGCCCGCAGCCGGCGGACGCGATGTTTCACGCCGGGGCGCGCTCCGCCTACGACGCAGCGCTCTGCATGTATCACGATCAGGCGCTGATCCCGATCAAGACCGTCGATTTTTATGGAGGCGTCAACGTTACCCTGGGATTGCCGTTCGTGCGCACATCCCCCGACCACGGCACGGCCTTCGACATCGCCGGCCGCGGCACGGCGCGCGCCGACAGCCTGATCGCCGCACTGCGGCTGGCGGCCGGGATGGCGGCGAAACGGCGGTCTTCGGCCTGAGTCCCTTTGTCCGGGGCGGATGCGGCGCGGCTGCCGCCGCTGCGTGAGGTCATCGCCCGCTACGGCATCGTCCCGCGCCGCGGGCTCGGCCAGAACTTTCTGCTCGACCTAAACCTGACCGGCCGCATCGCCCGCGCGGCGGGGCGCCTCGATCACGTGACTGTCGTCGAGGTCGGCGCCGGTCCCGGCGGTCTGACGCGGGCATTGTTGAGCGCGGGCGCCCGGCGTGTCGTTGCGATCGAACGCGATCCCCGGTGTCTCGCGGCGCTCGGCGCGCTGGCCGCGGCCTATCCCGGGCGATTGCAGATCCTCGCCGAGCGACGCGCTGGCCCTCGACCCGGTGCGGTTCAGCGAACCGCCGCGCAAAATCGTCGCCAACCTGCCCTACAACATCGCCACGACGCTGTTGCTCAAATGGCTCGATCGGGTCGGCGAATACGAGGGTTTGACGCTGATGTTTCAGCGCGAGGTCGCGCAGCGGCTGGTGGCGGCGCCGCGCAGCAAGCCTTACGGGCGCCTCGCCGTGCTGGTCCAGTGGCTGGCCGAGGCGCAGATCCTGTTCGATGTGCCGGCCCGCGCCTTTGTGCCGCCGCCCAAGGTGACATCGAGTGTCGTCGCCATCGTTCCGCGCGCCGAGCCGCTCGCCGCGGCGACGAAATCCGTGCTCGAGCGCGTCACCGCCGCCGCCTTCGGCCAGCGCCGCAAGATGCTGCGATCGAGCTTGGCGACGCTCGGGGTCGCGGTCGGACCGCTCCTCGAAAGCACCGGCATCATGCCGACGGCCCGCGCCGAGGAGCTCTCGGTCGCCCAGTTCTGCGCGCTCGCCCGCGCCGTCGAGGCCGAACAAACCCGTACTTAGCGACGCACCGGCAGCCTCCCCCGCATTCGACGGCACGGGCGTCGGCTGGAGACCGAGAATGGTGTCGCGTCATCCAGGCGATGCTGAGTCTCAGCGATCGCGCCGCTCCGCATGACAGCCCGGTTCCGCGCTATTATGGACGCAGCGGCACAACCGCCGCATCGGCGGCCTTTGGCGCGGCCGGAGGATCGGCATCATGAATCGGCAGCTGCATCTGAATTTGTTCATCCACAGCCGCGGCCACCACGAGGCGTCGTGGCGGCACCCGGCTTCCTCGCCGCTGGCGCTGACCGACATCCGCTATTATCAGGATCTGGCCTGCCGCGCCGAGGCCGCGCTGTTCGAACTCGATCTTCTTCGCCGATCAGCTGGCCTTGGCCGAGGATGTGGCGCAGGCGGCGCGCACCTGGCTCGAGCCGATCACCGTGTTGGCGGCGCTCGCGGTGGCGACCCGCCGGATCGGGCTGATCGCGACCGCGTCGACCACCTATACCGAGCCGTTCAACCTGGCGCGGCAGTTCGCCTCGCTCGATCACATCAGCAACGGGCGGGTGGCCTGGAACATCGTTACCTCGTGGCTTGCCGCCGCAGCCCGAAATTTCGGCGGCGCCGGCCAGATCAGCCACGCCGACCGCTATGCCCGCGGCGAAGAATTCATGACCGTGGTCAAGGCGTTGTGGGACAGCTGGGCCGATGACGCGGTTGCCGACGACCGGTCCGGCGGCCGCTACGCCAGACCCGACCGCATCCGGCCGATCAACCATCGCGGCGATTTCTATCAGGTGGCCGGCCCGTTGAACCTGCCGCGCTGCCCGCAGGGCAGGCCGGTGCTGGTGCAGGCGGGGTCCTCCGACACCGGCCGCCGCTTTGCCGCGCGGCATGCCGACGCCGTGTTCACCGCTCATCTCGAAAAGGCGACGGCGCAGGAATTCTACGCCGATCTGAAGGCGCTGGCCAAGGCCGAGGGGAGGATGCCCGATCAGGTGCTGATCCTGCCCGGTCTCAGCCCGATGATCGCTGGCACCGAGGCCGAGGCGCAGCGCCTGGCGCAGGAGGTCGACGCGCTGGCCGACCCCGAGGTCGGGCGCAAGCGGCTCTCCAACCGGTTCGGCGGGCACGATTTCTCGCATTTGCCGTTGGATCGCCCGCTGACGCCGGCGGATTTTCCCGATCCGGGCTCGGTCGAGGCGGCGCGCAGCCGGACCGAGGTGATCCTCAATCTGGTGCGGCGGGAGAAGCCGACCCTGCGGCAGGTGCTGGCCTACCTCGCCGGCGCCCGCGGCCATTTCACCGCCGCCGGCACGCCCGAGCAGATCGCCGATCTGATCGAGGACTGGTTCCGCGACGGTGCGGCCGACGGCTTCAACATCATGCCGCCGATATTGCCGGCGATGCTCGATGTCTTCAGCGCCGAGGTGGTCCCGCTGTTGCAGCGGCGCGGGTTGTTCCGCACCGCCTATGCGGGCGAGACCCTGCGCGAGCATTACGGCCTGGCCTGGCCGAACAGCAGCTTCGGGCAAGCGGCGCGCGGCTAGCCGAGAATCTTTTTCAGCCGTTCGACGATCTGCGCCGGCGAGACTTCGCCGGTCAGGCCGGCGGCAAAGCGCCCCTGCGGGTCCATGACATAGATCATCGAGCTGTGATCCATCGAATAGTCGCCGCCGGCTTCGTCGTGCTTGGCGTAATAGACCCGATAACCCCGCGCCGCCTGGGCGATTTCCGCCGCGGTCCCGGTCAGCGCCAGGATCGGGGCGTCGAAGGCCGATACGTAATCCTTCAACGCCGGCGACGTGTCGCGCGCCGGGTCGACGGTGATGAATACCGGACGAACTCGATCGCGAAGCGGGCCCAGATCCTGCAGCGCCAGTGCGATATTGTTGAGCGCGGTCGGGCAGGCATCGGGGCAATGGGTGTAGCCGAAATAGACCAGCAGCCACTTGCCCCTGAGATCGGTGTCGGCGATCGGCTTGCCGTTCTGGTCGATCAGGTGGAAGGGACCGCCGATCGCGCTGCCGAGCAGGCCTCCGGCGGCGCCGCGCGGGCCTTCCTGAAGCTGCAGTCCGAGAAAGGCGCCGGCGCCCAGAATGATAAAGCCCGCCAGCAGCCCGGCGGCCAGGATGAACCGGGGCGAGCGGTTCGGCCGCAAGCCGGCGGGCTTCGGCTCGGCCGGATCGGAGACCGCGAATTGCCGGGCCATCAGTGCGGCGGCGCCATGGCCGGGCCCATGGCCCCCGGCTTCTCGACGGCAACCGTCACCGTCCGGGCCCCGGCCTTTTGAAAGGTCACGGTCAGCGGAAAGGATTGACCGGCCTGCAGCGGCTGCCGCAACCCGACCAGCATGATGTGCAGGCCGCCCGGCTTCAAGGTCACCGGCCGGCCGGCGGCGATGTCGATCCCGGAGATCCGCCGCATCTGCATGACCATTCCGGCCATCGACCCGCCTACGGTCGTCGTATGCAGTTCGGCCCTTCTCGCCACCGGGGTCGAAGCCGACACGAGCCGGTCCGCGGTCGGCGACGACACCGTCAGATAGGCCACGCCGGTTGCCGCCCGGCCCGGAGTTGCCCGCGCCCAGACGTTGGTGACTTCGAGCTGGCCGGTTTGCGCCCGTGCTGCGCCCCCGGCGGCGAACATCAGCCCGGCGATCAGCGCCAAGTTGGCGATCGCCAGATGTCGGGTCGCCAGATTGCCGACCGCCGTCACCGCCTCCTCCTTCCGAGGTCATCCACTTCGGAAGGCAGCATAAACCTGCGTCGTCTGCCGCGGACCGAGGCGTTTTAACGCGGCTTTGGCGGTATCGCCTATTTCGCGGACATGCCCGCGACCGCGGCGCAGGCGCGCGGCAGATCGCCGACCAGCAAGGGCCTGCCATGCGAGGGCGGCGGGTGGCGCGCTTCGGGGGTGAACCACCACGCAAGTTGCTTGCCGCAGCCATCGCCGGGCGGGGGCGGCATTTGGTCGCGGCATTCGCCTTGGCCGGGCGGGCAGGAGAGGCGCAGGTGAAAATGATAGTCGTGACCCCACCAGGCCCGGATCTTGGTGAGCCAGGCGCGATCCGCACCGGCTTCCCGGCACAGGGCGCGTTTGATCGCCGGGTTGACGAAGATCCGCGCCACCCTCGGCTGGCGCGCGAAGGCTTCGAGCAGGCGGCGATGGGCCGCCGTCCAGATTGCCGGGTCGACATCCCGGCCCCCCGCCGCGACGACATCGGTTGCCGACATCTCTTCCCGTTCGGCGCGGCTCAGCCGCCGGCCCGGCATCGGCGCCAGCCAGATATCGGCATCGAGCCCGATCTGGTGCGAGCCGTGGCCGGTCAGCATCGGCCCGCCGCGCGGCTGGCCGATATCGCCGATCAAGAGGCCGGGCCAGCCGGCCAGCGCCGGCAATTTCGGCGCCAGGGCCTCGATGAAACGGATCAGCGCCGGCTGGCCCCAGGCCCGATTGCGCGACGGCCGCATGACCTGCCAGTTGGGTCCGTCGGCGGGAAGCTCGACCGCACCTTCGAGACAGCCGCGCTCGTAGGCGCCGATCGCCTCGGGCGGCTCGAACAGCGGCGTCGTCTCGAGGCCGAAGACGCGCTGCGCCGCGTCGCGCGGCAATTCGGCCAGGACCGCCGCCCGGCGAGCGGCTTCCTGCGCCGCATTCTCCTGCGCCGCGCCAGGACCGCAGCCGCCCCACAGCGCCAGCGCCAGGACCGCGCCGGCGCCGGCTGCGCGCCATCTCGGCGCGGCGGGTCCGCCGACGGGCCTACTCGCCCGGATTGAGCCGGGTATCGCCGACCCAGCCGTTTTCGTCATATTCGGCCAAACGATATACGCCTCGGTCCGTCGCGGAGGCTCTCGATATATTCCGCCCCGGTGAACGGTCGCGGCCGGTCGTCATCGCGGATCGGCTGCTCGGGTGTCATCCTCGGCCCTTTCCGGCCCGTCGCGTCGCCCGGCTTGTTCTATCGCAGGCGCGCGGCGAGCATCGGCAGGGCGGCTATGTCGATGCCGTGGCGCGCGGCCTCGGCGATCAGCGTCGGCGGGTCGTCGCCTTCGCGCAGACGGGTCAAGGCCCACAGCAGGGTCGAGCGGGTGCCGCTGCGGCAATGCGCGACGATCGGCGCCGATGCCTCGCGCAAGACCGCGGCAAAGGCGTCGACATCGGCGCGCGTCAAGCTCGCCGCGGTGATCGGGATGTGATGGTAGGCGATCCCGTGCTCTGCGGCGAGACGGCGCGCCTCATCGGCGTCGAGCTGGCCCGGGTCCTCGCCGTCGGGGCGATTGTTGACGATCGTGCGCACCCCCGACCGGGCCAGTGTCTCGATATCCGACCGATCGAGCCGCCCGGCGACGCTGAGCCCAGTGCCCAACGCGATAAGCTCGGCTGCCATCCTGCTCCTCCGCGATTGCCTCGCCGCAAATTCGCAGCCGCCTGCGCCCCGGTCACCTAAAAAAATCGGCCGGGAAAAATCAGCCGGGAAGACTCACGCCGCGAATTGCGGCGACCGCTGCACCATGTCGCCGGCGCGGATCCAGAACCGTTCGAGACGGCGCAAGGTGACGCAGAGGGTTTCGAGATCGCCCGCGGTAACCGCGGCCTGCGCCAGCTGCTCGACATGCCGCCGGTGCATCACGTTCATGTTCTCGCGCAGTTCGAACCCCTTGGCGGTCAGGCGAACATGGATCGAGCGGCGATCGTGCAGCGAGCGCTGCTGCACGAGATAACCGTTCTCGACCATCTTTTTGACATTGTAAGAGACGTTCGAGCCGAGATAGCAGCCTCGCAACGTCAGCTCGCCGACGGTCATCTCGGCATCGCCGATGTTGAACAACATCATGCCCTGGACGTTGTTGATGTCGTGCACCCCGAGCCCTTCGAGCTCGAGTTTGACCATTTCGAGGAAATGACGATGAAGCCGCTCGACGAGCGAAATTGCTTCGAGATAGGCGTTGGACATCCGAACCTCGTTTGCCATCCTGCTGGACCGAGGTTAACGCGGGGTTTGTAAATATTTCGTTTCAAATTTTACCGTCGGATTTGCCCAAAAACCGATAAATCGCGGAGAAATCCATATTGCCCTCCCCCCGATCGACAAACAGCTGATAGAGGTTTGCCGCGGCGCCCCCGAGCGGGGTCGGCACCGCACCTGCCGCCGCCGCCTGCTGCGCCAGGCGCAAATCCTTGAGCATCATCGCAGCGGTGAAACCCGGTGCGTAGCCGCGGTTGGCCGGCGAGCCCGGGACCGGCCCGGGCACCGGGCAATAACTGGTCATCGCCCAGCACTGGCCCGAAGATTTGGCGCTGATGTCGAACAGGGTCTGGGCCGCGAGCCCGAGCCTGTCGGCCAGGGCAAAGGCTTCGCTGACCGCGATCATCGATATCCCGAGGATCATGTTGTTGCAGATCTTCGCCGCCTGGCCGTTGCCGGCGGGCCCGGCATGAACGATCGTGCCTCCCATCGCCGCCAAGATCGGCTGGCCGCGAGCGAAGGCCTCCTCCTTGCCGCCGACCATGATCGTCAGGCTTGCCGCCGCCGCCCCGGCGGTACCGCCCGAGACCGGTGCATCGAGCATGTCGAACCCGGCCTCGGCCGCCGCCTCGGCGACCGCGCGGGCGGTTTCGACATCGATCGTCGAGCAGTCGATCAGCAATGCTCCGCTGCGGGCGCGGCCCAAAACCCCGCTGTTGCCGAGATAAACTTCGCGCACCTGCGGCCCGGCCGGGAGCATCGTGATCACGACCTCGCCGGCGGCGGCGGCCTCCGCGGCGCTCGCGGCGGCGTGTCCGCCCTGCGCCGCCAAGGCGGCGACCGCAGCCGGCACAAGGTCGAAACCGGTCACCCGATGCCCGGCCTTCAGCAGGTTCGCCGCCATCGGCGCCCCCATATTGCCGAGCCCGATAAAGCCGATCGCCGCCATGTTGTCGATTCCCTCCGCGTTGGCAGGTGTTTCGCTCGATGATAAGGGGTCGGCGCTAAGGCCGAAAGGGCCGGCCGGCGAGCGACGCGGCGCGATCGACCGCAAATCGACGCCATTCGGCAATTCGTAGGGCGGGTGAAGCGGAGCGCAACCCGCCATCGATGCCGCGGGCTACATGGCGGGTTGCACCCGCCCTACGCTCGCTAGATGTTGATTGACGCGGCCCCCCAAATCGGGGCAAGCAGGTTGCGGGGGAAAAGCGCATGACCGACAAGAACACATCGAGCCTCTCTGAAAACGACAGCCTGTTTGAGGACGCGGGCGCCCCCGAACAGAAGGCGGATCGACGTTCGATGACAGAGGAACTCCCGCGCATCGACGGCGATGAACAGCTTCGAGAGCGGCTCTTGCCCTGTTGCCGATTACAAACCGGTGACGTGTGGGAAGACCCCAAGGGCCTGCACCGAATAACTGTAGGCGATACCGCCAATCGGGGACTCTTAGCGGGCTTGATTCGAACCGACAAGCCGGTGTTAATCGTTGCCGATCCTCCGTATAACATAATCGTCGGCGCAAGGAATACGTCAACGTTATTTCAAAGAACGCCAACGGAATATGACGAATTTTCAGAGCAATGGGTGCGGGCAGTGCTTTCACATGCTGCAAGCGATGCCAGCTTCTATGTCTGGCTCGGCGCGGATTACAAGAATGGCTTTCATCCAGTCCCAGAATTTTGCCAGCTAATGCGGCAACAGAAGTACTGGATAGCGCGAAACTGGATCACAGTTAGAAATCAACGAGGATTCGGTACGCAGAAAAACTGGATGTGGGTGCGCCAAGAACTATTTTATTATACTCGAGGTACACCGATTTTTAATGTGAACGCCGAGTATACAGACATACCGAAAGTGCTGCGGGGGTACTATAAGCATGTGAACGGGCGGATGACCGAAAATTTGGAAAGGGGTAAGTCAAACACAATCCGTGCAGGCAACGTGTGGATTGACATACAGCAAGTATTTTACAGGATGGAAGAAAACGTTCCGGGCTGCTACGCGCAGAAGCCTCTTAAATCTGTAGAACGAATCTTGGAGTTTGCGAGCAGCCGCAACGATATCGTATTCGATCCATTTGTTCATTCTGGCACCACTCTGATTGCAGGCGAGCGTCTCGGCAGGCGAGTGATGGGTGCGGAGATCGACCCGATCTTTGCAGAAATAGCGATTCGGAGACTAGAACATTACCGGAAGACCGGGAAAACCGGTTGGCAATGCAAGACCCCATTTCCAGAGATTGATTACGAGGTCGAGGTCAGTAACGCGAGGAAATCAGCGTAAGGAATAGTGCGATAGTGGAAATGCGTCAGATGGATATCCAAGGTTCTATTGTTGATATGAAATTGGCCCTCTCCAATGTTACCCTTATGCTGCCGGTCAGAGAAGGAGATGTTAACGTAATCGTGACCTGACCCCTCAGCCGAAATTTCGGCTTGTGTCTTCAGTTGTGCAGAAGTCAGTTTGAAAATTACGATCACGTCCGCAAAGAACAGACCATAGTAAAGCACATCAAATTCAACCCGTTTAATCTGCTGAATGTTGGCATCAAATGCGTAACCGCGCCAATTCGAGAACGGAACTGCGCGCTCCCTTCCGGCATCTTCAACCGCGCGCAACAGGTTTGCCATAGTGACCGGCTCGTCGCTTTCGTTGTTGACCGTACAAAACTTGACCTCGATGCGATGATGCAATGCGTCGTCGTACAGGTCATGAAACAAACTGCGCGCGCGGAGTCGCTTGAATGAGGCGTTGAACCAGCAATTCCGCAACGCGCCCAAACCGTCGCGTACGAAGGTTAAAGAGACCCCGGCGAAAGCTATCGGGATCGATTGTCTGTGATGACGCACGCCGCCCCCCGCTCATTTAAGTAACTCTCTGGGAACAACGCCAAGTGCGTCGGCAATCCGACAGATATTAACGAGACTGATATTCCGCTCACCGCGCTCAACGCTCCCAATGTACGTCCGATCTAGCTCGCAGGCCAAGGCGAGGGCTTCCTGCGAGAGGCCCTTTTGTTTGCGAATCGCGCGTACTTGCGCCCCAAATTGGCGCTGTATCTTACTTGCTTTGTCCGCCTCCCCCATGCCCGCAGTGCGAGCATTCTGATGACATAGAGTCCACGGACTTTACGTATCTATGCGGCCATCGGCGCGTCAATTTTCCAGAATTGGGCCTTCTGCGCTAAACACGCCCGATTTTCCAGAACCCCGTTGTGCGACTTACGCGCCATATCAAAATGTCGCTCGGGTGCCGCTTTGAAATGACTCGCCAAGCGGCGTTTGTGGGGGCGTATCGCCTCATCCTAACCCGTCTTATTCATGAAGGTTAAGGGCGTTGTGCCGCGGTTGGCGGTGCTGTGTTGGGGGCGTGCGGCGTGGCGGCGTCTGTTTCACCGCTGGGGATGGTTTTTTTGGCAGGCGCTGAAGGTTTGCGGGATGGGCATTCGGGGCGACGGCGGCCCCGCGATTTAGGGTCCGGCGGGCATCAGCCCGACGCTGAGTTGTCGGAAGAGTGCGGCATCGGGGCAAGCCGCGGCGAAGGCGAGGCGGACGCGGGCGGCGGTTTCGATGACGCGGGCGCCGAGCTTCAACAGGCGCAAGCGAATGGTGGCGAACTCGGCGGTGGCGAGCGCGTGTCCCTCCGGGATCGCGTCTCGGACGGCGAGCATGAGCCAGTAGGCGGCGGTGTGCAGGATCAGCCGCATCTGGTTGGCGAGCGGGCTGCGGCAGCTGGTGCGGTCGGAAGCGAGCTGGGCCTTGTGCAGCTTGATCAGGTTCTCGGCCTGGCCGCGGGCGCAGTAGATGGTCTCGTAGATATGCTGGGCCGATCCGGTCTCGATGCTGGTGACGACGAAGCGGATGTCGAGGCCCTTGGTGGTGGCCTCGATGCGGGCGCAGGCGCGGCGCTCTTTGTCCCAGGACTTGGCGCGATATCGGGTTTGGGCGAAGCCGCGCAGGGCGGGTTTCTGGTCGAGCGCGCGGCGGGTGCGGATGTCGTCGGCGGTCTCGTCGACCGCGCGGTCGAGCACGGCGTTACCGGGCAGGCCGAAGATGAAATCGATGCCGTTTTCTTCGCACCACGCCATAACCTGCGGACGGCTGTAATGGCCGTCGCCACGAATGGTGATGTGCGTTTGCGGCCAATGTTTGCGGATGCGGCGGACCAGGCGGCGCAGATGGCCGCGCACCTCGGTGCCCGAGGGCGTCTTGCCGGGGCGCAGCAGCATCGCGACCGGGCGGCTGGTCGCGGTGTCGTAGACATGGATCGGCAGAAAGCAGCGCTCGTCGTAATGGGCATTGAACAGGGCAAGCTGCTGGTGGCCGTGCACGACATCCACCGTGTCGTCGATATCGAGGGTCACCGCCGCGGGCGGGTTTGCATAGCTGGCGCAATAGAGATCGACCATGACCCCCATCAGGCGGATGAGGTCGCGCAACGCGGGCGCGTTCTCCCAGCGCGAGATGGTCGGCTGCGAGCACAAATCGGCGCCGCTGTCGGGCAGCCGCCCGCAGGCCAGCTTGAGGGCCGGGTCGGTGCGCAGCCGGTCGAGGTCGTCGCCGTCCTCATAACCGCAGGCGATGGCGAAGATGCGGGCGCGCAGGATGTCAGGCAGCAGGTGAGTAACCCGCTCCGGATCGCGGTCGTCCGGGATCACCGCGGCGAGCCGCTCGGCGATGCCGAGCCGCCGTTCCGCTTGGGCCAGCAGCATGACACCGCCGTCCGAACTGAGGCGCCCGCCATCGAAGGCAGCGGTGACCTTTTTGCGCTCGACGGCTGGAAACCAGAACGGCAGCAGGGTATCGTCGGTCATGGCGGGCGTGGCGCGCTCCGATCCCGGCACAGGGTTGGCTTCGACAACCGAATCCTACGCTAGATCAAACGCTTATGCTATGTCCGCCACCCCCAAATCCACTCCCGTCATGAATAAGTCAGGCTAATCGTCGAAGCGCAGTTCGCGCTCGCCGATCGGCGCGAAATAATCCTCGACCATCTCGTCGCCGATCTCGGCGAGGTCGGCGGGCGCCAGCGGGAGTTTGGTCCTTGTCGATCAGCACCGCACGCACGCCTTCGTAAAAATCGTGCGCGGCCATGAAATGCTGGGTCAGCCGATATTCGAGCGCCAGCGCCTGCTCGACATCGTAGTCGCTGCCCGATGCGATCAGCTGGCGCAAGGTGACTTTCAGGCTGGTCGGCGATTTGGTCAGCAGCCCGGCGCGGGTCTCCGCCGCCCAGGCGGCATCTTCGCCGCCCGCCGCCGCCTCGGCCGCGAGCGCGTCGAGGATCGCCTCGACACTGTCGCCGGCGAAGCACCGATCGATCGCCGGGCGCAACGCGCCAGCGGAGGCGCGCCGGGATCGCCGGCAAACCCGGCGAGCAGCGCTTCGACCTGCTCGGACCTGCCGTCCGCTTGCCCACGCAGTCCCGGCCAGCGCCGCGACCAGCGCCTCGACCCGCTCCTGCGCGCACGACATGGGTGGCAAAGCCGCAATAAAGCACGTCCGCCGCCCGCAACCGCGCGCCGGTCAGGCCGAGGTAGCGGCCGATTTGGCCCGGGGCAGCGGTTCAGAAACCGGGTCGCGCCGACATCGGGAAACAGCCCGATCGCGGTCTCCGGCATCGCGAACAGGGTGCGCTCGGTCGCGACGCGATAGGCGCCATTGACCGAGATCCCGGCGCCGCCGCCCATCGTGATCCCGTCGATGATCGCGATATAGGGCTTCGGGATAGCGATGGATTTGGCGAATGAGCTGATATTCTTCGCGGAAGAACACCGCGGTCAGATCGGGATCGCCGCTGATCCCCCGCCCGGCCTCGTAGACCGCCCGCACATCGCCGCCGGCGCAGAACGCCCGCCCGCCGGCGCCACGGACCACGACGGCATGCACCGACGGGTCTTCGGCCCAGCCCGACAGCGCCGGTGCAAAGCGCCGGTAATTGGCGAGGGTCAGCGCATTCAGCGCCTGTGGCCGGTTGATCATCAGGGTGGCGAGCCCACCCTCGCGGCCGAGCAGGATCTCCTCAGCGTTGGCCATTATGACTAAGAATTTACTCCCGTTTGTGGCCGGTGGGCCTTTAGCCCGCGGGCTTGGCCCGCGGGTCGGGCCCGGCCATCCACGAGATCATGACAGGTTGTTGTACAGGTCATCCCAATTCGGATTGTTGAGCAATATCAATCGAACTTTCCACGCACGCAGATAGTGCTTCATGTTCTGTTCACGCTGCCTCGCATCGCGGATGTCATCATAGTGCTCGCAATAGACGAGGCGCCTCAAACCGTAGCGTTTGGTGAAGCCGTCCGCCAACCCCTCGCGGTGTTCCCAGGCTCGGCGCGCGAGATCGTCGGTCACGCCGACATACAGCGTTCCGTTCGGTCGGTTCGTCATAATGTACACCCATCCCGCAGCCATTTATGGATTTAACGCGGTGATTATCCGACCGTCTTCTCGTGGATGGCCGGGCCAAGCCAGGCCAAGCCCGGCCACGAACGCATTCGGTCCGGGCGGGGCGGCTTGCGAAACATGTAGGCGGTCGCAGCGGTCCGGCAGTTCGGCTTGGCCCTCACGCATTCGACGGGCCGAGCAGATGCCGCGCGATGATCACCCGCATGATCTCGTTGGT
The DNA here is from genome assembly GCA_963701815.1 of uncultured Alphaproteobacteria bacterium. Taxonomy (GTDB): domain Bacteria; phylum Pseudomonadota; class Alphaproteobacteria; order ATCC43930; family CGMCC-115725; genus AP-15. The sequence goes on along the minus strand of CAVPBN010000002.1, from coordinate 27,053 downwards.
GCCTTCGAGGATCTGGTGCACGCGCAAATCGCGCAGATAGCGCTCGATCGGAAAGTCCTTCAGATAGCCGTAGCCGCCGAACAGCTGCAATGCCTCGTTGCAGATCCGGAACCCGGCATCGGTCGCAAAGCGCTTGGCCATCGCGCAATGCATGACCGCCTGCGGATCGCCGCGGTCGAGGCTCGCCGCCCCGCGCCATACCATCAGCCGCGCCGCGTCGAGTTCGGTCGCCATGTCGGCGAGCTTGAACTGCAACGCCTGGAAATCGGCCAGCAGGCGGCCGAATTGGCGGCGTTCGAGCAGGTATGCGCGCGCCGCTTCGAGACAGGCCCGCGCCCCGCCCAGCGAGCAGGCGGCGATGTTGAGCCGCCCGCCGTCAAGCCCCGTCATCGCGATCTTGAACCCGTCCCCCTCGGAGCCGAGCCGATCGGCCACCGGCACCCGGCAATCCTCGAAGATCACCATCGCCGTCGGCTGGCTGTTCCAGCCGAGCTTTCTTTCCTTTTTGCCGAAAGAGAGGCCCGGCGTCTCCTTTTCGACGACGAGGCACGAGATGCCCTTCGGGCCGTCGCCGCCGGTCCGCACCATCGCGACATAGATGTCGCTGATGCCTGCGCCCGAAATGAACGCCTTGGCGCCGTTCAGCACGTAATAGTCGCCGTCGCGCCGCGCACGGGTCGCCAATGCCGCCGCATCAGAACCGCTGCCGGGTTCGGTCAAACAATAGCTGGCGAAGTGTTCCATGCCGGTCAGCTTCGGCAGCAGCCGCGCCCGCTGGTCATGGCTGCCGAAATGGTCGATCATCCACGCCGCCATGTTGTGGATCGACAGATAGGCTGCCGTCGAGGCGCAGGCGGCGGCCAACTCCTCGAAGATGATGGCTGCGTCCGCCCGGCCGAGCCCGCTGCCGCCGAACTCCTCGCCGACATAGATCCCGGCGAACCCCAGCGCCGCCGCGCGGCGCAAGGCCTCGACCGGAAACTCCCGGCGCTCGTCCCAGCCCGGCGCTTGCGGCAACCAGTCCTCGTGCGCAAACGCCCGCGCCGTCTCCTGAAACGCCCTCTGTTCCTCGGAAAGCTCGAAGTCCATAAGACGAGACTAACGGGGTTACGCCTTATCCGGCAATAGGTGCCACATCACATCGTTCCGTGCTCCCGTACTTTCGCGGTTATTATATATTCCCTGGTCTCGCTCGGCAAATTCAACTATTAAAGAAGAGAGAACGCTGATTGGAGTTACACATCAAACCCCCTCACTGTCTCCGGCTAGTATGGGTCTTCCACCTCGGAGTACGACACCGGGATAGGAGTATGCGGCAGCTCCGCGCAGCTTCATGGCAGGCGAACGTAGACCAAAGGTATGAGTTCGGCCTCCACCGCCTGCGCCCGCGGTGCTGCCCTCGTATTTCCAGTCAGTCTTCTCAAGGAATGCAATATCAACCCGCCAGATAACGACCGGTCGGCCCGGTTTGATCGTTCGGGTTGCATCTACCAGATAGCGCCAGACGATGTACCAGCCGGGATGGTCGTAATGAGACTGGACCGCCCACGGGCGAATGCTGCCCTTCGATTCCAGCGCCAACTCCGGCGGGGGATTTAGCCGCCCACCGAGCGATAGATCCGGGAACCGCTGTTGAGCGATGTCGGGATGCTTGTGTCGCTTGTACGGACTGAGAGCGTCGAGGGCGCGGGCTCCAAAGGTGCCAACGATCCCGCTGAAGGTGTTCGCTTGTTCGTAATAAAGATCTACAAGATCTGAAACTCGCTCCTCAACGAACGACACGGAGTTGCGGATGTGCGCCGTCTCCAAACCCGTCGGAAGCGCCAATCTTCGTCTCCCCCGCGATGCGCGACGCGCATGTCTTGTTATCGCCAAATGCCGTAAGAGCAGGGATACCTTTTTCCGCGAGGGAAAAATATATTGGGTCGCACTCGATACCGATGCTGCGATAACCGACGGCAGCCGCTGCGGCGATCGTTGAACCCGCCCCCATAAAGGGGTCTAAGACTGCCCCTTGGCCTAGCGGAAGCACGGCACGAACAATCTGCCGCATGAAGGCTTGAGGTTTTAGCGACGGATGCGGCGCCAGCGACCGCTCATCTGGTCGAGTTGGTGCCGAGCGGATTACGTCGGAAAAGGGCTCCTTTGTAGAAATTCGGCGCAACCCGCCAGTTCCCCATCTCCGAAGATTATCTTGTACGCGTCCTTCGCAGGGTTTCCGAAATATACCCCAAGGTTCCCACCCCGATCGAGGCATTACCGTTACACCCGAGAACTCTGCATGCGCATTCTTGGGTCGGTCTCCGCCGCGTAGAGTTTGCACCAGACGAATGACCTCTCCGCGCTTTTCAAACCCTGCTTCGATCATAGGTAGATAAACCAAATGCGAGAGCAATGGGTTTGTGGCGATTAGCACGTGTGCCCCTGGTACGAGGACCCTCATCGCCCGCACAGCAAATTCGGCGAAAAACGATCGGAGCGCGGCGCGGTCCGCTTCGTCGAGAATTGTAAAGCGTGGCAATGGGTTTCGTTTGCACCCGTCGAACGACGGTGGGATTCGCCACACGCCGCCCCGGCCTTTCCTCAACTTTCCCTTCTCGATCTCGCTGTACTCTTTCAACCCGTACGGCGGATCGGTAACGATTGCTTGAATGGAGTTGGGTTCCCGCTCTGCCAGCCAGGGGAACGCGTCACCAAGCTCGATTTCATATTTGTTTACTACTCCGCGTAAGGCTGCAACGAAGGTTGGATCCGCGAGAAACCCTTGATCCATCGACCACTCGTCAGCAGGATCGCGCCATTTCGGCGGACCCGCTACGGTACGATCCCGCCTCGGCACGGAAGACCGCGATGCGAGCTCGTATTGGGTCGGCGTAGCCTTGGTCCGTGGCTTTGTCGGCATGTTGCCTCTCTTGGTCTCATGTTCCGACTTTGTTCTCTGATACGATAGCGAGTGTGTGACGTCAAGGGTAACGCAGAGCGCGCGAACAGATCGACGGCTAAAGAGATTTTCGCGCCCGGGATTGGAATACCAAATCGACCCTAGCGTTACAAGATGTTGTGACATAGGCGACCTTCGTTCTCGATGTGGTACCCCCTATATTATCGAGGACGCGGCCGGTGATGACGGTCTCGGGGGTGACCAAAACGTCACGGTGGTTAAAGAAGCCCACCCGCGCCACCGGTTGCCGGCATTCTGTGCCCGTGCGTGCGCCGCGACGCCGTGGCCGGAAATGAGGTCGGGCCCGGCGCTCGGAAACTTTTCGAGGCTCAAGAATAAATCGCCTTCGCGGCCCGTCTTTGCCCCGAAACCATACCATCGGAGCAGCGACGATGAACAACGAGCATACCTTGGTTGCAAACCCGGCCGGCGCCAGTCGGCGAGGTCTTCTCAAATGCCTGGCCTGGGCGGGAACGGGCATTGTCTGGACTGTCGCCGGCGGCATCCCGAGGGGGTTGGGTCTCGGGCTCGGCGGTGAGGCCCTCGCCGCCGAGCCAGGCGGATTTACCTTTGTCCAGATCAGCGACAGCCATATCGGCTTCAAGGGCGCGGTCAATCCCGACCCCGGTGCGACATTGCGGCAGGCATTGGACAATATCGCCCGCATGCCCAACCCGCCGGCGATGATGATCCACACCGGGGACGTGTCGCATCTCTCGAAAGCGGCCGAATTCGACGCCGCCGACCAGATCCTGAAGACCGCCCGGCTCGACATTCACTTTATTCCCGGCGAGCACGACGTGATCGGCGACGACGGCAAGCAATTCTATCAGCGCTTCGGGAACAAAAGCGCGGCGCCCGGCGGCTGGTACAGTTTCGATCAGGGCGGCGTGCATTTCGTGGCGCTGATCAACGTGATGGGCTTCAAGCCGGCAAGCGGGGGCACGCTCGGTTCGGAACAGATCGAGTGGCTGGAAAAGGACCTCGCCGGGCGCAGCGCCAGCACGCCGATCGTGGTCATGGCGCACGTGCCGTTGTGGCCGGTCTACCCGCAATGGGGCTGGGCCACCGACGATGCGGCGCAGGCGCTCGGTTACCTGCGGCGGTTCGGCTCGGTCACGGTGCTCAACGGCCATATCCATCAGGTCGTTCAGAAGGTCGAGGGAAAGGTCTCGTTCCGGACCGCGATGTCGACGGCGTTCCCGCAGCCCGCACCCGGTGTCGGCCCCGGTCCCGGCCCGATGAAGATCCCCGCCGACAAGCTGAGATCGGTGCTCGGCGTGCGCCGTATCGATTATTCCCCGATTGCGGGGGTAGCCGAGACCGACTTTACCCTGGCCTAGCGAGGCGGCGATGACAGCGCGGATTTCGCGGCGAGCCCTGTTTCTCGCCGGCGGCGGAGCATTGTCCTTTATCGCCGCGGCGGTAGTTGCCCAGCAGACCTGGTCGAGCCCATCCGATCAGATCGGGATCGAGGATTTTGCCTTCGGGCCGCCGAACTTGGCGATCCCCGTCGGGACGCAAGTTACCTGGGTCAACCGGGACGAGGAACCGCACACGGTCAACAGCGCCAGCAAGGCGGCGCCGTTCAAATCGGCGGCGCTCGATACCGGCGACAAGTTCAGCGTCGTGTTCAACCAGCCGGGCCGCTACAAATACTTCTGCTCGATCCACCCGTATATGGTCGGCACCATCGTCGTCAAATAGACGCCCGCCGGCCCAGCTCCGGCTCGAGGCGTCCGGCCGGGATCGGACCCGATTACCAAAAGAAAGCCCCCCGCAACCGGAGTTGCGGGGGGCTTTGCGCTCATACGGGTCGGATCAGGCGTGGTTGGCCCGGTAGTAGGTGTTGCGCAATACGCGGCCGGGGAGCGCCCCGGTATGCTTGCCGTTTTCGATCAACACCTCGCCGTTGACGATCGTCGCCATGATGCCGGCTGCCGGCTCCTTCATGCGCCATCCGCCCGCCGGGAAGTCGTGCACGACGCTCTCCGGCAACGGCCGCACCGTGTCGGGATCGAAGATCACGATGTCGGCGGCCATGCCCGGGCGCAGGAGGCCGCGATCGAACAGCCCCAGCGCCGAGGCCGAGTCGAAGGTCAACCGGCGCACCGCATGCTCCAGCGTCATGACCTTCTTCTCGCGCACCCACTCGCCGAGCAGCCGCGTCGAATAGCCGTAGCCGCCGTGGAACTGGACATGCGCGCCGCCGTCCGACAAGCCGACGATCGCGTTCGGATAGGTCAGGATCTTGGCCATCGCTTCGTCGTCGACATTGTTTTCCGACTGCATCAGGCCGGTGTCGAGGTTCTCTTCGACGACGAGGTCGAGAAACGCGTCGATGACCCGCTTCCCCTGCTCCTTGGCGATCTGGCCGATGGTCTTGCCCTTGAGCCCCCGGTTCTTTTCGAGGACCGGGGTCTCGACCCACATGTAATTGTACCACTCCTTCGAGTAGCCGGCCGCCGGCACATCTACCGTGTGCTCGACGACCTCGTCGTGCAATTTCTGCCGGACCGCCGGGTCGGCATAGGCCTTCAGTTTCTCGTCGTCCGAGGACAGCAGGATCGGGTGCCAGGTCGGCGAGCCGCGGAACACCTGACAGTTGCGCATCGTGAAGGTCTGGGTGACCCGGTTCGGGCTGCACAGCGGGTAGGCGCGGATGCCGGCCTTCGAGGTCTCCTCGACCCGCGCCATATGCTTTTTCCAGGCATCGGGCTCGCGCACGGTCTGGCCGAGATTGTTGTAGATCACGGTACGGCCGGTCGCTTCGGAAAGACGCGCCATCAGGCCGTCATTCAGCTCCGCGGCGCGGCCGCCGCCCGACTGGATGATGCCGGTGCCCATCTCGCGCAACACGTCGCCGAGCGCAAAGATTTCCTTTTCGTCGGCCCACAATGCCGGGATGTGAACGCCCTGCGGATCGTAATGGCCCTTGTTGCGCGACACCGACAGGCCGAGCGCGCCGCCCTTGATGCCGTCGCGAACGACGTCCTGCATCTTGCCGATTTCGGCATCGGTGGCGGCGCGGCCCTGGGCTTCGTCGCCCATCACGTAGTAGCGCACCGTCGAATGGCCGATCAGATTGCCGACATTGACGCCCAAATTCTGGTCGAGCCGGTCCATGTATTGCGGGATCGTCTCCCAATCGACCTCGACCGTGTTCAGCACCTCCATCGGGATCGCTTCGACATAGGACAGGAACTCGGCGACCCGCTTTGCCGTGCCCGGGCGAACCGGCGCCAAGGCCAGAGAGCAATTGCCGAAAACGACGGTGGTGCAGCCGTGATCGGGCGAGAACGAGCACAGCGGGTCCCAGGTGACCTGCGCGTCGTAATGGCAGTGATTGTCGACGAACCCAGGGGCCACAACATGGCCGGCGGCGTCGATCGTGCGCTTCGCCGGTCCGCTCAATTTGCCGAGTTCGACGATCTTGCCGTCCTTGACGCCGACATCGCCGCGGAACGCCGGCATGCCCGAGCCGTCGACGATGCGGCCGTTCTTGATCAGCAGATCATACGCCATTTCCGTCCCTTTCTTCGTGGTTGCAGACAAACGCTCGCTTTTCCGTCGAAAACTCTAGCACCCGATCGCCAACGCTTTATCAAAAAAAGCGGGTCGAAAGGGCATTATGGCGCGAACCCCGCCTAGCCGCCTCAGCCGGACGGCGCTTGCACAACTGCGGACAATCCTTCTTGTCGCCGACGCGCTGGGCTCAAATCGGCCGTCGCCACGGCCGGTCCAAGTCAGTATTCAGATCAGACCCAATTCGCGCAGCTCAACCAGCATTCGGTCAGGCGATATTTCCGCGGCCAGCCGGTCCGGCGGCGCCTGGTCGGCAGTCAGATAGCGCCAGCCCTGAAACGGCCGGCACGGCCGCGCCACGGTCGGGACCAAATCGGCGTCGACCTCGATCAGACAATAGCGCCGTCCGTTTTCGTCCCGTTCGCGGCGAAATCCGGCGACCGGTTGGCGCGCCTGGATCTGCCCGCGGATGACCCAATAGATCGAGCCGCCGGCGAGGACCTCCGCGGCGCGCCGCGGATGGTTTCTGGTATAGACCCAGTGGCCGCCGCGTTCGCCCGCCCGGGCGGCGCGGATGCGCCGCAGCTGCTCGATATCGTCGATGCCGACGGCGAGCTTGATCAGATGCAGCGGCACCGGCGCCAACGCGTCAGGCGGGCCCGGTCTCGCTCGCGGCGAGAACGATCAGCTCGGCGCCCTCTTCGACCAGGTCGCCCTCGGCGAACCGGACCCGCTCGACGGTCCCGTCGGCCGGGGCGGCCACGGTATGCTCCATCTTCATCGCCTCGATGATGATCAACGGCTCGCCGCGCCGCACGCTGCTGCCGGGGGTCGTCAACAGCCGGATCACCCGCCCCGGCATCGGCGCGATCAGCCGGCCATCCTGCCGGCGGCTCATCCTCGCGCGCCGAGAACCGGTCGAGCTCGATCAAGAGCCAGCTCTCGGCTTCGAGAAACACCGCGGTCTGGGGGCCGTGATCGAGGACCGTCACCTGCCGACGAACGCCGTCGAGAGCCAGCGAGAAGGCGCCGTCCGGCCGGCATGTACCGGAGGCCACGATAGTCCGGTCGCCGATCTGCAGCGTCCAGTCCGCGGCGCGGGCCGTCGCGACGACCGTCCGTTGCTCGGCGCCGTCGAGAAACACGAAATCCTGATGCCCGAGGCCGTTCGCCCGCCAGGCGTCGCTGCGTGCCCAGGGCGAGAACGGATCGGCGGTACCGGCAAAGCCGGCGACCGCGGCCGCCTCGCGGTCCGACAGCCGGCTCAGTGCGGCGGCGGCCAGAGCGGCATCCGGGGCCGGCCGGCGCGCGGGCAGCAGCGCCGGGCGACGGCGCTCGATAAACCCGGTATCGAGCGCCGCGGCGACAAAATCGGGATCGGCCGCGACCCGCGCCAGAAACCCCAGATTGGTGCGCAGGCCGAGCACCGCGGTCTCGGCCAGCGCGCGTTGCAGCCGAGCGACCGCGGCCGGCCGGTCGGCGCCCCAGGCGATGATCTTGGCGATCATCGGATCGTAGTCGGGCGTCACCCGATCGCCTTGCCGCACCCCGGTATCGACCCGGGCAATCTCGGGCGGCGGCAGGCGCAATCGATGCAGCACCCCGGTCTGCGGCAGAAAATCGCGGTCCGGATCTTCGGCGTAGAGCCGCGCCTCGATCGCGTGCCCGGACACTGCCAGCTCCGGCTGGCGCAACGGCAATTTCTCGCCGGCGGCGACTCGCAACTGCCACTCGACGAGGTCGAGCCCGGTCACCGCCTCGGTCACCGTATGCTCGACCTGCAATCGCGTGTTGACCTCGATAAAATAGAACGTCTCGCGGTCGGCGATAAACTCGACGGTGCCGGCGCCGACATAGCCCGCCGCGCGCGCCGCGGCGACGGCGGCCTCGCCCATCGCCCGCCTCCGGCCCGCGTCGAGCCCGGGCGCCGGCGCCTCTTCGATAATCTTCTGATGCCGGCGCTGGATCGAGCAGTCGCGGTCGAACAGGTGGACCGCGTTGCCGTGCCGGTCGGCGAAGATCTGCACCTCGATGTGCCGCGGCCGTTGCAGATATTTCTCGACCAGCATCCGGTCGTCGCCAAAGGCGCCGGCGGCTTCGCGCTTTGCCGATGCCAGCGCCGGCAGAAACCCGGCCGTCTCGCCGACGACCCGCATCCCGCGTCCGCCGCCGCCGGCAGAGGCCTTGATCAGCACCGGAAAACCGATCCGCTCCGCCTCGGCGGCGAGCCGGGCCGGGTCCTGGTCGGCGCCGTGATAGCCCGGCACCACCGGCACCCCGGCCCGCTCCATCAGCGTCTTCGCCGCCGCCTTCGAGCCCAAGGCCCGGATCGCTGCGGCCGGCGGTCCGACGAAGACCAACCCGGCCTTCTCGCAGGCCTCGGCAAAATCCGCGATTTTCCGACAGAAAGCCGTAACCCGGATGCACCGCCTCGGCGCCGCTCGCCCGCGCCGCATCGAGGACCGCGCCGATGTTCAGATAGCCCGCCGGCGCCGAAGTCGATGTCCCGGCGGGATCGAAAAGCGGCCAGGCCATGTCGGCCTGCTCGACATGCAGCGCATCGCGGTCGCCCGCGGCATAGACCGCGACCGTAACGATCCCCATCCGCCGCGCGGTGCGGATCACGCGGCAGGCGATCTCGCCGCGATTGGCGATCAGGATCTTGCCGAACAAGGCCCCGCTCCTGCCGCTCACATGCGGAAGACGCCGAACCGGGTCGGCTCGATCGGCGCGTTGCGGCTGGCCGAGATCGCCAGGGCCAAGGCCATCCGGGTGTCGCACCGGGTCGAGGACGCCGTCATCCCACAGCCGGGCGCTGGCATAATAAGGATGACCCTGGGTCTCGTACTGGGCGCGGATCGGCGCCTTGAACTCGGCCTCTGCGGCGGGCCCCCAGCTGTCGCCGCGCGCCTCGTGGGCGTCGCGGCGCAGTTGCGCCATGACCGAGGCGGCCTGCTCGCCGCCCATGACCGAGATCCTCGCATTCGGCCACATCCACAAAAAGCGCGGCGAATAGGCCCGCCCGCACATGCCGTAATTGCCGGCGCCAAAGCTGCCGCCGATGATCACGGTGAATTTCGGCACCGCTGCGGTCGCGACCGCGGTCACCATCTTGGCCCCGTCCTTGGCGATGCCGCCCGCCTCGTATTTGCGGCCGACCATAAAGCCGGTGATGTTTTGCAGAAAGACCAGCGGGATCAGGCGCTGCGCGCACAATTCGATGAAATGCGCGGCCTTCAGCGCGCTTTCGGAAAAGAGGATGCCGTTGTTGGCGAGGATGCCGACCGGATAGCCCCAGATATGGGCAAAGCCGCAAATCAGGGTCGGGCCGTAGAGCCGCTTGAATTCGTCGAATTCGCTGCCGTCGACGATCCGGGCGATGATCTCGCGCACGTCGTAGGGGTGGCGGGTGTCGGGCGGGATGATCCCATAGAGATCGTCGGCCGGATAGCGCGGCTCCCGAGGCGCCCGCAGCTCGGTCGCGATAGTCTTCGGCCGGTTGAGATTGCCGACGATCGCGCGCGCGATCCCGAGCGCGTGATGGTCGTCGAGGGCGTAATGGTCGGTGACGCCGGACACCCGGCTGTGCAATTCGGCCCCGCCCAATTCCTCGGCGCTGACGATCTCGCCGGTGGCCGCGCGCACCAGGGGCGGGCCGCCGAGAAAGATCGTCCCCTCGCCCTTGACGATGATCGATTCGTCGGCCATCGCCGGGACATAGGCGCCGCCCGCCGTGCACGAGCCCATGACCAGCGCGATTTGCGGCACCCCCGCCGCCGACAATCGCGCCTGATTGTAAAAGATCCGGCCGAAATGATCGCGGTCGGGAAAGACCTCGTCCTGCGCCGGCAGAAAGGCGCCGCCGGAATCGACCAGGTACAGGCACGGCAGCCGGTTCTCGCCGGCGATCTCCTGCGCGCGCAGGTGTTTTTTGACGGTCATCGGGAAATAGGTGCCGCCCTTGACCGTCGCATCATTGGCGACGACGACGCATTCGCGCCCGTGATCCGGCCGATGCCGGTGATCGATCCCGGCAGCCGGCACCTCGCCGTCATACATGCCGTAGGCGGCGAGCGGCGACAATTCGAGAAACGGCGATCCCGGATCGAGCAACAGCCGTACCCGCTCGCGCGGCAGCAATTTGCCGCGGGCGAGGTGCCGCCGGCGCGCAGCTTCGCCACCGCCTTCGTCGATTTTCGCGACCTTCGCCCGCAGATCATCGGCCAACGCGCGCATCGCCGCCGCATTGGCGCGGGAAGCAGCAGAGCCGGGATCGTGAGAGGTCGGAAGAACCGCCATCGCCGCCTGTCCAACGGTCAGATCGGCAACTTATTAGCACGGCTCGGTCGGGCAAGCGGAAACCGCCGCAGCGGGTTGACAAATCTCAGCCCGAGGTTCAGCAATCTCGGCCGGCCCGCCGCGCCGTTGGAGGAATCATGCTGTCGCCGGAAACGATCGAAGCCTATCGGCGCGACGGATTTATCGTGCTGCCGAATATCCTCGCCTCGGCCGAAGTCGAGGCGCTGCGCCGAGTGACCGAGAGGTTCGTCGACAACGCCCGCAAGGTCGCGGCCAACGATGAAATCTACGACCTCGAAGACTCGCATTCGGCGGCCGAGCCGCGGGTGCGCCGGATCAAGACGCCGCATCTGTTTGACCCGGAATATGCCCGGGCAGGCCGCCACCCGAAGATTGTCGAGGTGCTGAAGGATCTGTGGGGCACCGTCCGCTTCGACACCGGCAAGCTCAACATGAAGTCAGCCGGCTACGGCGCCCCGGTCGAGTGGCACCAGGATTGGGCATTCTATCCGCACACCAATGACGACCTCGCGGCGGTCGGGATTATGCTCGACGATTGCGAGATGGAGAACGGCCCGATGATGGTGATCCCGGGCAGCCATCGCGGCCCCACCTACGATCATCACGGTCCGGACGGCCGATTTTGCGGCGCGATCGACCCGGCCGCCTGCGGTCTCGACGTGTCGCAGGCCCGGCCATGCCTGGGCAAAGCCGGCTCGATTACCGTGCATCACGTGCGCGCCGTGCACGGCTCGGCGACCAATTTCTCGGGCAGGGAGCGCCGCTTCCTGCTGTTTCAATACCGCGCCGCCGATGCCTGGCCGTTGCTCGGCTTCAAGGATGGGATCGACAGGTTCGACCAGCTGCTGCTCGCCGGCGACCCGACCTTGTCGCCGCGCCTCGCTCCGGCCCCGGTGCGGCTGCCGTTGCCGCCGGCCGAGCATCAGGGCTCGATCTATGAAAACCAGCGGGCTACCGGAAGGCGGTTCTTCGCCACCGCGGAGTTGGGCGCCGTCGCGGTTGCCGCCGAATAAGGCGCCGGCCGTAAAGCGCTCTGGAGCGGCGATAAGGAAGGGGCCGCGGCGCGGATCACCGGCGCCTCGGCCCCAAACTCGATGTAACCTCCCGCGGTCTCGCTATTGCGCGGCGGCGCGCTGCGCGGCCATCTCGGCGTCCCACGGACCGGGGAAGCGGCCGTTGCCGACCAGTTCGCGCGTGAACACATGGTCCTCGCGCGGCCATTCGGCGCGCGGCATCTCGTAGTAGACTTCGACGCCGTTGCCGTCGGGGTCGCGCAGATAAATGCCGAGCGAAATGCCGTGATCGGCGATGTGGTCGATCGGCACCCCTTGCTGTTTGACGTGCTGGTAGAATTCCTTGAGATCGTCGAGGCTGTCGAGGCGCCAAGCCATGTGGTTGAGGCCAACCTGGCCTTTCTGCTGCAACGGCGCGTCCGGCCCCAATTGCATCAGCGCCACCTCGTGCGACTGTTCACGGTCGGCCGACAGAAAGGCGGCCCAGCCCGGACGGTATTCATAAGTATGCAGCCCGAGAAGATCCTCGTACCATTTCTTCGAGCGCTCGGCGTCGCGCACAAAGAGATTGACATGCCCCAGATATTTCGGCTTTACGCTCATCGCTTTCCTCCTTTACAAATTGTCGTCGTCGCGCCCGAGGAAGTCGAGGACGCGGTCCATCACTTCCTTTTTCGGGTAGATCGTGGCAAGGGCGCGGGCCCTCGTCAACGGGTCGCTGGCAAAGAAGCGCTCGTACAACACCTGGCGGCTGCCAAAGGCGCTGCCCGCCAGGTCCCAGGCCAGCCGGAACAACTTGACCCGGTCTCGCGCCGGCGCGTTGTCGGTCGCCAGATATTGTTCGATGTCGGCCTTCAGCGGGCCTTTGAAATCAGCCTCGCTCGGGGTCAGCAGAAAGCTGCTCGATCCCAGCAGCTGCAGGATCTCGATCATTCGCGGATAGGCGGTCATAAACAGGTTGCGCGGACTTTCGACCATCAACAGGTCGGGCGTCATGACCCCCCATTCGTCGAGCTTTGCGTCGGCCTCGGCGGCGCGCATGCAGGCGCGCGTCAACTGGGTCGTCAGCATCAATTCGCCGATGCGCTCCTCGACGGTCGGCAGATGGGCGTTGCCGATGGTCTGGGTCATCAATAAGGCGACGCCGAGCACGAATTCGCATTTGGCGAGGTTCTTGGTCGCTCCCTGATGCGCCGAATGCGCCGAGGAGTGGGTGACGTTGGCGGTGGCGTTCAACCGATCCACGTCGCCGAGCAGAAACACCCGCTCCCACGGGACCAGCACATCGTCGAAGAAGACGATGCAGTCCATCTCCTCGAAGCGCGAGCCGAGCGGGTGGTCGAAATGCGAACGGCCGAGATCGAAACTGTCGCGGCACAGGAATTTGAGCCCTCTGGTGCCGCACGGGATGGCAAAGCTCAGCGCGAACGGGCTGTGGCCCTCGGTATGCCGGGCCATGCGCGGCGCATAGACCCCGATCTCATCGGCAAGCGGCCCCAGGGTGGCGAGAATCCGCGCACCCCGGACGATGATGCCGGCGTCGGTTTCGCGCACCACCTGCAAGGCCGTCCCCTCCTGCAGATTGAAGGTGCCGGAGACGTTGCGGCTGCGCTGCAGGTTGATCAGCGAATGGGTCAGCGTCAGGTCGTTTTCGCGGATGTATTCATAGTATCGGCGCATGTTCTCGCCGAATTCCGGCCGCGACTGGGCGAAAAACTCGGCGGCGCCGGCCCAGGTCGAATAGGTTACGTTCATGAAGTCCGGCGAACGGCCCATCATTCCGCAAGTCGTGCGCGCCCAGTTCAGCATCATGTCGCGGCGCCGTTCCAGGTCTTCGCGGGTGCGCGGAATGATGAACGACAGACCGACCGGGTCGCCGGTCGTCGGCGACCGATACGTCATCGCATCGCGAAATTTGGCGTCGCACTGCATGTCGTAGAGCGCGGCGATGGCCAGGGCGCCGCCTTTGAGCCCCGGGTGTGCGGTCACGTCGCGCACCCGCTCGCCGCCGAGCCAAACCTCCCGCTCCTGTTCCCTCAGGCCAGCGAGATATTGCTTACCGGTACGCGCTCCCATTACGCCTCTCCCCGACCGCGGTCAGGCCGGAAGGGTACGATATTGCCGGAAGCCGCGCCAGCGGATGCGGGACCTCCCCGGTGTCCGCCGTCGCCGTTGTTCCGACGCACCGCCCAAACAATTTTTCATCGCCGGCGCTGCCTCTGTTCGACCCTCGTTATGTACTCGTCGAGGAGCAGCACCCCCAAGATAAGCAATGCAAAAACTACGCACCAAATTGTGCTTCCGACTACAGTCATCGATTCCTCGACTGTACGAACCCAAACCGGGCCTGCGGCGACACGTCAGACCCGGAAAGACACGGCGCAATCGGATCTCCAATCATAAAAATCTCCCATAAAAATCTCCGGGATGCCTCAGGCTTGGCATGTCGCAACGGCTCGCCATTTATCAAATCGATTATCGATATGTATGTCATAAGCGGAATGGATATACGCGCCGTCGATCTGAACCTGTTGAAGGCGTTCGACGCACTGGTCAACGAACGAGCGGTCACCCGCGCGGCCGTCCGGATCGGCCTGTCGCAGCCGGCGATGAGCCACGCTTTGACCCGCCTGCGCGGCCTGTTCGGCGACGAGCTTTTCGTGCGCACGCCGACCGGGATGGAGCCGACGGCGCGGGCGCGGGAGATTGCGCCGTTGGTGACCGCCGCGATCGGCTATATCGATGCGGCGCTGAACCCGGGTACCGTGTTTGATCCGGCCGACAGCGAACGGATCTTCACAGCCGGCATGGCCGAATATGCCGAAGTCCCGCTGGTCGAGCGGCTCGCCGAACCCTTCGGCAAGCTGGCGCCGAAGGCGACGCTGCGGCTGGTGCCGGTTACCGGCGCCGAAGCACCCGAGCGGCTCGACCGCGAAATCATCGACGTGGCCGTCGCCCACCTCGGTTCGCGGCTCGGAGCGTTGCCGCAGCGCTTTGAATCCGCGCTGCTGTTTCGCGATCCGTTTGTCGTCGTCGCCCGCCGCGGACACCCCTGTCTCGCCTCGCCCTTGTCTGTCGAGGCTTACGCAGCCCTCGGACACGTTCTGGTCTCGCCGCGCGGCGACACCACCGGCGCCGTCGACCGTCCGCTGGCGGCGATGGGGCTCAGCCGGCGGATTCAGTTGCTGGTTGCAACCTATCTGGCGCTCCCCGCAGTCTTGGAAGCGACCGACCTGATTGCGACGGTGCCCGAGCGCACCGCTCGGCGCATAGCTGCCGCCGGCTTCGCGATCGCCGCGCTGCCGATCGATCTGGCGGTGACGGTGTCGATCGCCTGGCACCGACGCAATGGTCGCGCCCCGGCTCAAATCTGGTTCCGCTCGCTGCTGACCGAGGCAGCCGCGTATTGACGGCCTCGGGGGCCGTTCGGCGCCCGGAGGAGCACCGGAGCGGCTCGTTCGCGGGTCGACAGGGGGTAGGGGCTGTTGCAGGCTCGCCTCAGGTCCAGCGCTGTTCCGCGGGCTTTAGCCGCGCGCGACCGCCCGGCCCAGCCGTTACGCAATGTAAACAAATGTTACGTGTTTTCCCGATTTGGGCGTATTTGACAAACTACCGCCATAATCCGATTGACCGCAAAGTTCGTGGCCGTCAAACTGGTAAATGCGACAAGATCAGTCGCCAATCCGATCATGGGAGGAACAACGTGAAGAAATTGCTTTGGGTGGGCGTGCTCTTGATCGGCGGGGGCATCCTACCGGCACTTGCCGCGGTGGGAACAGGCTACACTCTTTTTGGTGGGGCTACATACGTGTCGCCGGGCGAGAATTCCAACAGGGCCGTGAAATTGGTCTCGGACGCCACCGCTAATCCACAAGTTTACTCAGGCATCGACTTTGCGGTCCCGGCCAGTCTAACCATCGATAACCTGAACACGCTGAGCACGGACTACAACTTCACGGCGGCGAGCTGCGCGGCTGGTTCGCCGAGATTTGGCATCTCGCTGGCGGATTTCCCCAACAAGACGATTTTCGTCTACATCGGTCCGCCGCCGAATTATACGGGATGCCCGCCGAATGTATGGACCGGCACGGGCAATCTGCTTACGCCGGCGAGCCTTGTCGACACTTCGCAGTTGCCCGGGGGAACATTCTACGACACGTGGGCGGCCGCGCAGTCACGATACAGCGGTGAGGTTGTGACCGACATTTTTCTGGTGAGCGACAATGGTCCGGGGGCAGGCGGTCTCGGCAGTCAAACGGTTCTGATCGACAACACCGATGTAAATGGGACCCTCTATAATTATGAATTTGCAAATAAAGACGATTGCAAGAATGGTGGTTGGGAGAATTTTATCTCCTCTCCAGGTCCCTTTAAGAACCAAGGTCAGTGCGTGAGCTATTTCGCGCAGCAGAATAACTGAAAATCCTCCTAAAATTCACTCGACAATCTGGCAGACCAATACCTTATCGACGCGCGTCGGCCTATCCGAGGAATTTCACGCGGCAAATCCCAAACGGCCGCGCTTTCCGCTCCTCGATCCCTCGCCGGACCACCGCGAACCCGCTTCCCCCTCAAACGTCCCGTCTCGCCGGAGTTGAGGTTATGTCCGTCCCGCGCCTGCGCAGGTCGACAGTGACGCTTCGCTGCTGCAGGATGAGCCGGCAATTCACTCGCCGCCGATCCACTAAGGGGAAGGAAACCCAAAAATGCCCGAGACACCGACCTTTGGCCGTTACGCCGAGATCCCCTATGACCAGATGACGCCCGAGCAGCAGGAGGGCTACCGCTCGCTGATCGAGAGCCGCGGCGCACTCGGCGGACCGAACAAGATCCTGGTGCACAACCCCAAGCTGGCCAAGGTAGCCGGCCCGTTCGGCGCACATTTTCGCACCGGCTATTCGCTGAGCGAGCGCGAGCGCGAGATCGCGGTGTGCATCATCAACAGCAAATGGCATTCGGCCTACCCGACCTATGCGCATGAACGCGCCGGCAAGGCCGCCGGGCTGCCGGCCGACAAGGTCGAGGCGATCCTGTCCGGCCTGCCGGTCTCGTTCTCCGACAAGCGCGAGCAGATCGTCTACGAGATGGCCGCCTGCCTCGCCAATTCGCGCTGGGCCGCCAAGGGCCTCTTCGACCGTGCGGTCGAGGCGCTCGGTCACGTCGGCATCACCGATGTGATCTGCCTGATGGGCCATTACACCAGCGTCTCGATGATCCTCGCCTTCTACGACGTCCCCGCCGGCGCCGAAGGCATCAAGCGCTGAGGCCGCCACGAAGGGGGCTGCCGGCGCCCCCGCTGCGGCCGGCGCCGGTCGACATGGCGGCGCCGCTGTTGCAGGATGGGCCGCCAATTCACCCTGGGGAAGGAAACCCGAAATGCCCGAGACGCCGACTTTTGGCCGCTATGCCGAGATCCCCTATGACCGGATGACGCCCGAGCAGCAGGAGGGATACCGGACCCTGATCGAGACTCGCGGCCGGCTTCCCGGCCCGAACAAGATCTACGTTCACAATCCTAAGCTTGCGAAAGTAATGGGGCCGCTCGGCGCCTATTTCCGCACCGGTTATTCGCTGAGCGAGCGCGAGCGAGAAATCGCGGTCGTCATCATCAACAGCAAGTTCCATTCGGCCTACCCGACCAACGCGCATGAGCGCGCCGGCAAGGCGGCCGGGCTGCCGGCCGACAAGGTCGAGGCGCTGCTGTCCGGGTTGCCGGCCTCGTTCGACGACAAGCGTGAGCAGGTCGTCTATGAAATGGCGACGTGCCTCTCTAATTCGCGCTGGGTGTCGAAAGGCCTCTTCGACCGCGCTGTCGCCGCACTCGGCCACGAGGGCATCACCGACGTAATCACCTTGATGGGCTTTTATACATCGGTGTCGATGACCCTCGCCTTTTACGACGTCCCCGCCGGCGCCGAAGGCATGGCGCGCTGAAGAGCGGGGTGGGGCCGCTGGCGCTGCGGTGGCCCCCGCCTTCTTCTGCCGGCGGGTAGAGCCAGGTTGACGCCAGAGCGCGCCCGCGGCGCCGGCCGCGGTTCGGTGACGAGGCCGCAGACATCGCCGCGCGGTGTGTTCGGCTGAATTGTGGTCTAAAATCGCGACGGAACTCCGCCGAACTGAGTTATGCCGACCAGGGGCCCACCTCCATGGCAAGTCCGATCTCGCCCATCAGCGTCGCCGCCGAGTTATCCCTGCCCGATATAAACCACTTGGTCGCCCAACAGGAGAGCGTGCTCGGCCCGCTGGTAACGATCGGCAACGACGCCGCCGAGACATTATTATTCTTTGGCATCACTCAGGAACCGCCGGAAACGCACGCGACGATCAGCTCTGGTGAGCTTCCTGCGGGGGTGGTCCCGATCGCGACTGGGAAGATTTTCGTGGCCGGGAAATTGGTGGATGTTATCGCCTACCGGGCCGCGTAATCACCGAAATGCACGAGCTGATCGAGCTTGTACGGGCAGTTGCATGGCCTATCACAGTTCTCATCATATTTATTATTCTCCGCAATGAGCTACAAAGGTTTACCAAGAACGTTGCTGATCGCATCCAAAGTGCTAATTCGATCAGTATTGGTCCCAGAGGCTTTGAATTGAAGGGTGTGGCGAAAGCAGCGCCAATTCCCGCGGGGGTACAAGCACGCAAAGTTGCGCTGGCCCGATTTGTTCGAGATTTGACAAATAAATTAATGCTTGATGAAATATCCGATACCCTCAATATTCCGAGGAGCACAGACGTCAGAGCCTAGATGGGCGATGTCATCGTAGAAATCAATAGACGTGTCGAGACAAAACAAGATATGGATACGCTGTCAGCGACGCTGAAAAGGATCACGGGCCATAATTTCTGATCCAGCGCGGCCAAAATTGCTACAGATGGACGCGCGCGGCGGCCAACCGCATCCCAAACCAGTCAGGTCGCACCGGGTAGCATCGAGTTCGCGAGGAGGAACACGCCATGTTGATCGTCGACGCACAAGTTCACATCTGGTCGGCTGGGCCGCCGACCAATCAGGCTCATCGCCAGGTCAATTCCTACTCGGCCGAGGAATGCATCCGCGATATGGATGCGGCCGGGGTCGATGCGTGCCTGCTGCATCCGCCGGGGTGGGACCCGAACTCCGGCAAGATCTCGGAGGAGGCGGCGGCCAAATATCCGAACCGGTTTGCGATCCTCGGCAATTTTCCGCTCGACAAGCCGGAGAACCGGTCGCTGATCGACGGTTGGAAGGACCGGCCCGGCATGCTCGGTCTGCGCTATGCGTTCACCCAGCCGCACCAGGCGAACTGGATGACCGACGGCACGATGGACTGGCTGTGGCCGGCGGCCGAAAAGGCCGGGATTCCGATCGCGTTGATGGCGTCGAACTATCTGCCGCAGGTCGGGCGGATCGCCGAGCGCCATCCGGGGCTGCGCCTGTTGCTCGACCATTATGCGCGGGTGCGCGACGGCAAGGACGATGCCGCGCACGGCAACCAGCCGGCATTGCTGGCGCTCGCCAAATTCCCCAATGTCGCGGTCAAGGCCACCGGCGCGCCGGGCAATTCGAGCCAGCCCTATCCGTACCGCAACATCCACAAATACACGCAGCAGATCGTCGAGGCGTTCGGCCCGCAGCGCACCTTCTGGGGCACCGACATCACCCGGATGCCGTGCTCGTGGAAACAGTGCGTGACGATGTTCACCGAAGAGATGCCGTTCCTGAAGGGCCACGACCTCGAACTGGTCATGGGCCGCGCACTCTGCGACTGGATCGGCTGGAAACTGCCGGGCTGAGATCGGCCCGCCTGCTTCCGCGGCGAGCCGTAGTTTCGGAGAATCGTCTTAGGGCATTACCGTCCGGCGAAGGCGTTCACGAGCCGGGGCTAATCTGCTGATCGGCAAAATAGCGGTCGAGGGTATCCGGGCTGCCGGAAGCATCGGCCAACGCCACGTAGCTGTCCGGCCGAAGCAGATAAAGCGCATCACGAGCAAAGCCGGCGGTCCGATGCGTCGGCTGCCAATCCGTTATGTGCAGCGGGACGTCGTGGCGCTCGCACCAGGTCCGAAGCCCGGCGCCGGCCGAACCGTAGACATGGACCTGCCAGGCCATCGTCGCCAGCGATGCGAAATTGTCCGCTCCGCCGACCGGCGCCCAGGGCAGGCGATCGCCGCCATGAATGTGGCCCGCATGCCCGCGGCTCAATGGACCGCCGCGGTAGTTCAGAGTGATCTGCGAAACGGTCCGAAACATATACTCGCGAACCGCTTCGAATGAGGTAGCGGTGGCGAGCAATATCGGGGCGACGCGGGTGCGCAGGATGTCGGCGATGTGGCCTTCGGCGGTCACAAAGCTGAACGCGCGATCGGTGGTCGCGACCAGCCGCCGGGCAAAGCCGATCCTCTCTGCCTCATAGCTGTCGAGCAGGCCGTCGGGCGCGCGGCCGCGCAGCACCGCAGCCAGCTTCCAGGCGAGGTTGATGGCGTCGCCGATCCCGGTATTCATGCCCTGGCCGCCGGCAGGGCTGTGGATATGCGCCGCGTCGCCGAGCAGGAAGGCGCGGCCCTTCCGAAAGTGTTCCGTCACCCGGTGATGGACATGGTAGGCCGAGAACCAGTTGACCTTCGCGACCTGCACCTTCAGATGGCTGATCGCCCGGCCACTGACATCGTCGAATTTGAGCGTATCGGGATGGTCGGCGCGTTCGTCGCGCACGGTGCCGATCAGCCGCGCTCGTCCTTGTCCGGCAAGCGGGAAGACAGCCAGGAAGTCGGCTTCGTCGAGATCGACATGGAGTTCGCCGTCGAGCGCGGGACCGGCTGCTTCGACATCGGCGACATAGAAGATCTGCCGGTAGGTGCCGCCGGGGAACCCGGTGCCGATGGTTTCGCGCACGATCGACCGGGCGCCGTCGCAACCGCCGATGAAGCTCGCTTCACAACGTTCCTCGGAACCATCGGCTCGACACAAGCGAGCAATCACGTGGTCGCCCTGATCGATAAAGCCCGAAAGTTCGGTCCGCCGTTCGACTGAGACGCCGAGCGCCTGCAAGCGCTCGATCAGCAGCATTTCGTGCTGATCCTGCGGAAAGATCTGCAGGAACGGATAGGGCGTCAAATCGGCGCCGATGGTCTCGAACGGCAGCCGCACCGCGGGCTTGCCTCTGGCCCACAGATTGACCGCGGGGACCTTGTGGCCACGGGCTACGACCGCGTCGGCGAGATCGAGCTGGCGGTAGAGTTCGAGGGTCCTGGCCTGGACGGCCAGGGCCCGCGAGGTGGTGCCCGGACCCGCCGTTCTTGTCGACAATGCGCACCGCCACGCCGAGCTTTGTCAGCCACAGCGCCAGGACCAGGCCGGTAGGGCCGGCGCCGACAATCAGAACCTCGCACCGCGCCATCTCCTCCTCCACGGCTCGGTTGACCCGGCTGGCAAGGGTTTTGGAGCCGGGTTCTATTATCCTGCTAACGCCCACGGCGCGATTGCGCGCCGTCCCTGGTGGTGTTCCGCAACGTAACGGTTCTCGTTCCTCCCGCGCTCACCTCTGCTACGCCCGAAGGCCTGCGTCGGCGCTATCGCACCCGCGGTTTCCTGCCGTCGACCAAGTCCTGCCGCTGCGGCTGCCGCACAAGATCGAGGCCCCCGCGGACGCCTGTCTTTAGCCTAATTCGGCGCTGTCATCCGGTCGGGCACACTGCCATCCCGGCGATTAGACCCCTGCGCCAGAGCCAGCAAGGCTTCGCGGCACAGCGTCTCGGCCGGCAGACCGGTCGTCTTCATCTGCACTTCGGCCTGCGCGATGCGGTCGAGCGCGGCGCGCAGGCCAAACTCGGGCCAGCGCGCGAGCTGGCGTTTGACGCTGTCCTGATGCTTGAAGAAAATCGGCGGGCGGGCGGTGCGCACCGCCTCGTCGATCGCCGACCCGGCGCCGACCCGGGCCGCCAACGCGTGCAGCCGATGCAGATGGCGCAGCAATGCCCGGGTCACGGCGACCGGCGACTTGCCCTCCTGAAACACCCGGTCGAGGACCCGTTCGAGCCGCGCCATATCGCCTTCGGCCGCAGCCATCACCGCGTCGTCGAGCGCCAGTGCGGCGCTGTCGCCGACCGAGAGCCGCGCCGCGTCGAGATCGACCCGGCCGCCGTCGCCGGCATAGAGCGCGAGCTTTTCGAGTTCGGAACGGGTCAACAGCCGATCGCCGCCGAGATGCTCGACCAGATATTGCAGCGCGTCGGCGCTCGCCGCGACCCGGTGCGCGTTCAAGATCTCGCGAATGACGGCGGCGCGGTCGCGCGGCGTGTCCGGATAGCAACCGATCGCCGCGGCGCGCGGCGCATCCTCGAAGGCGCGGCGCAACGCCGAACGCGCCGGCAACTCTGCGGCTTCGGCAACGATCAGCGCATCGCCCGGCGCGCCGTCGAGCAGGCCCGCGAACAGCCGTGCGAGCCCGTCCCCGGCGTCGCGCACGCGCACGACGCGACGGCCGCCGACGAGGCTCAGCTGCGCCGTCTCGTCGGCAAGTCGCGCCGGATCGGCGGCGAGCGCCGAACCGTTCAGCTCGGCCACTCGAAACGGGTCGTCGAGCGCGGGACAGACCGAACGCGCCACTTGATCGGCGCGCTCGCGGACCAGCCCCGAATCCGGCCCGTAGAGCAGTACGGCCCGAATATCGCGGTCGGGCCGCTGCAAAAACGCGGCGATTCGCGCCGGGCTCAGCTTCATGCCGGTTCAGCCGGGTTTCGCCGACCGCGCCGCCACCCGCTGCTCCATGAACAGGCTCAGCCGCCGAACGATCTCCTGGTCGAGTTCGACGACGCTGCGCACCCCGGCATCGTCCTCGCCGACCACGGTCGAATACTGGTTCGGATTGAGCGCGAATGAATTCTGCGAATGGACCGTGTTGGTCAACAACGTACCGCCGCTCTTCAGATCGATCAGACGGTAGGTGGCGCTGACATCGAGCCGGCCGAGCACCGCGGTGCCTTGCGATTGCAAGCCGAGATTGGACAGGGCGACCGCCAGCCTGGTCTCCAGCCGATAGCGCTCCTTGGTCGGCTCGCCGGTCGGGTTGAGCGAGTTGCGCAGCGCCATCTCGAGGCGCTGGCCGATACGGTCGGGTATCGGGTCGACATGGATGGCGCGCAATTCGCCGCTCGCCGGACCGCTCTGGGGATCGGCGTAAAGCGGCGTCCAGCCGCACCCCGCCAGCACCAGCAGCGCCGCCGCAGCGAAAGCGCGGGCAAGGGGCGGCGCGAGGCCGGGCGGCGCCGGCGCGCCCGTCATCTCAGGCAACGATGCTGACGATCCGGTTCGGCACGACAATGACCTTACGCGGTGCGTGTCCGTCGAGCCAGCGCGCCACCTGCGGCAGCGCCAGCGCGGCGCTCTCGACGGCATCTCGCGCCGTGTCGTGCGGCAATTCGAGCGTCGCCCGCAATTTGCCGTTGATCTGGACGGCGATCGTCACCTGCTCGTCGCGGACGAGGTCCGGATCGGCTTCCGGCCAGGGCTGGGCAATCAGCAGGCCGGAGCCGCCCAGCTCCAGCCACATTTCCTCGGCCAGATGGGGCATCATCGGCCCGACCAGCCGCGTCAAGGTTTCGAGCCCCTCGCGCAGCACTGCCGCAGCACCGGGTTCGCTCGCCAGCAAGGCCGCCGGCAATTCCTCGAGCGTGTTGGTCAATTCGCGGATCCGCGCCACGGCGCGATTGAAGCGGAACCTGTCGAGATCGTCGGTGACCTGCGCGATCGTCTGGTGGGTCGCCCGGCGCGCCGCGGCGAGGACCGGCGGCAATGGCGCCGGGATCGCGCCGCCGGAAGGCGGCAGCGGCACCGGCGGCTCGCTGACCATCCGCCACAACCGATTGACGTAGCGCCAGATGCCCTCGATCCCGGTCTCGGTCCATTCGAGATCGCGCTCGGGCGGGCTGTCCGACAACAGATAAAGGCGCGCCGTGTCGGCGCCGTAGGTGTCGACGATCGCATCGAGGCCGACGACGTTCTTCTTCGACTTGCTCATCTTCTCGTGCCGCCCCGGCACGACCGGCCGGCCGCCGCCGTCGACGAGCCTGCCGGTGTCGTCGCTCGCCACCTCTTCCGGAAACAGCCAGTCGCCGGTTTCGCTCTGGTAGGTCTGGTGGCAGACCATGCCCTGGGTGAAGAGCCCGGCGAACGGCTCGTCGAGATCGCGGTCGAAATAGCCGCACCGCCGCAATGCCCGAGCGAAGAACCGGGAATACAGCAAGTGCAGGACGGCGTGTTCGACGCCGCCGATGTACTGGTCGACCGGCATCCAGTAATCGACTGCGCCGCGGTCGAAGGCGCCCGGCGCGCGCGCCGAGCAGAACCGCAGGAAATACCACGAAGAATTCGAAAAACGTGTCGAGGGTGTCGGTCTCGCGCCGGGCCGGGCCGCGGCAATTCGGGCACGCGACATGTTGCCAGGTCGGGTGGTGCGCCAGCGGGTTGCCGGGTACGGCAAAGCTGACATCCTCGGGCAAGGTCACCGGCAGATCCCGCTCCGGCACCGGAACGATGCCGCAGGCCCGGCAATGGATCACCGGGATCGGGCAGCCCCAATAGCGCTGGCGGGATACCCCCCAGTCGCGCAGGCGCCAGGCGACGGTGCGCGCGCCGCGGCCGAGCGCTTCGAGCCGTCTCTGCGGCGGCGCGCTTGGCCTCGGCCACCGCCAATCCATCGAGGAATTCGGAGTTGAACACCACGCCGTCCTCGACATAGGCCTCCTCGCCGATCGCGAAACATGCCGGGTCCGTCCCCGGCGGCAAGACCACCGGGAGCACCGGCAAGGCGTATTTGCGGGCGAATTCGAGATCGCGCTGGTCATGCGCCGGACACCCGAAGATCGCGCCTGTGCCGTATTCCATCAGCACGAAATTGGCGACATAAACCGGGACCCGCCGATCGGTATCGAACGGGTGGACCGCCTGGAGGGCGGTGCGGTAGCCGCGCTTCTCGGCCGCTTCTATCACCGCTTCGCTGGTGCCGAGGCGGTTGCATTCGGCGATGAACCCGGCGAGCCCCGGATCGCGCTCGGCGAGACGCTGCGCCAGCGGATGGTTCGGCGAGAGCGCCACGAACGATGCGCCGTAAAGCGTGTCCGGCCGAGTCGTGAACACCTCGATCCGTTCGTCCAGATCGGCAAGGCCGAAGAACACGCGAGCGCCTTCCGAGCGGCCGATCCATTTCTCCTGCATCAGCCGCACTCGCTCGGGCCAACGGTCGAGCCCGTCGAGCGCCGCCAACAACTCCTCGGCAAACGCGGTTATGCGCAAAGACCATTGCGACAGGAGGCGTTTTTCGACGAGCGCGCCGGAGCGCCAGCCACGCCCGTCGATCACCTGCTCATTGGCCAGCACGGTGTGCTCGACGGGATCCCAATTGACCCAGGATTCCTTGCGATAGGCGAGGTCGGCCGCCAGAAAGTCGAGAAACATCTTCTGTTCGTGGCGGTAAAAATCCGGATGGCAGGTAGCGATTTCGCGCGACCAGTCATAGGCGAAGCCCATGCGCTGCAATTGGGTGCGCATGGTGGCGATGTTGTGGGCGGTCCAGATTGCCGGATGGGTATTTTCGGCGATCGCCGCATTCTCGGCCGGCAGGCCGAAGGCGTCCCAGCCCATCGGATGCAGTACGTTGAACCCCTGCGCCCGCCGATAACGGGCGACCAGATCGCCCATCGTATAATTGCGGACGTGGCCGACGTGCAATTTGCCGGACGGGTAGGAAACATTTCGAGCACGTAATATTTCGGCCGCGACGAATCTTCGGAGACCTCGAACAGCTTTCGTTCGCGCCATTCCTCTTGCCATTTTGCTTCAGTCTCGCGGAAGTTGTAGCGCGACATGATTTATTTTGATCTCTCAAAGACGGTAACGGTCCAGATCCGCCTGCCGCCAGGTTTTGGCGGAGAAGCGGCGGCGGCGGTCAGCCGGCGTCGCCGCCGCGACCCAGGCCCGCTTGAGCTGGCGCGCCGGTAGAGGATCTTGGTTTCGAGTTCGTCCTCGACCTTTCTGGCGACCGTGCTGTCGACCCACTCACCAGTCGCCGAGCGCTCCTGACGGTCGACCGTCACGGTCAGGGCGGACGAACTCAGATCCCGCGAAAGGATAAAGACGGTGATCCTGAACCGCTCATCCGGCTTGCTCTTCGGCGAGTACCAATCGCTGACCAGCGACCCGCCCAGCGGGTCTTCCGAGGCGAATTTGACGAAACCGAGCGTGTCCAAGGCAGCCTGCCACAGATTCGGACTGACCGTGCTGCCGGTTTGCGGCCCGGGTTCGCGATAGGAAGGCTTTTTCGCCAGACCGAGCACGGTCCAGATCGTCGCCTCGGTATCCATCTCGCCGGAGTTCTTTGCTGCAATCTGTTGCCCGTTGGCGCCTGCCGACGCGGCAGCGGGCCGGTCTGCCGCTGTCGCTGTGGGCGGAGGGTTCGGCGCGCTGGTTGCGCAGGCGGCGACGATCAACGAAAGACTTGCAGCAAACGCCGCCGACAGGCGGTAATAAGCGACGGGCATCGCACTTTCCTCGGCAAAACCGGCTTTCCCGCAGCCGCAGCCAGGAAAGCCTTGTGCCAGGAACGGAGCGCATATGGAAGGGGTTATCGCTGTCAATCTGGCTGCGGTCGGCGACCGGATCGCCGCTGCCGCGCGCGCCGCCGGGCGCCCGGCCCGCGACGTAGCACTCGTCGCCGTCAGCAAGACCCATCCGGCGGAGAGCGTGCGGGCGGCGCTGCTCGCCGGCCATCGCATTTTTGGCGAGAATCGGGTGCAGGAAGGTCAAGCGAAATTCCCGGCGCTGCGTGCGGCGTTTCCGGATCTGGTTCTGCACCTGATCGGCCCGCTTCAGACCAACAAGGTCAGGGAGGCGGTCGCCCTTTTCGACGTGATCGAAAGCGTCGACCGGCCCCGGCTCGCCGAGGCGCTGGCTCGCGAGATGGAGCGGACCGGGCGCCGCCTGCCTTGCCTGATCGAGGTCAATACCGGCGAGGAGGCGCAAAAGACGGGGATCTTCCCGGCCGAAGCCGACGCCTTTGTCGGCGAATGCCGAGACCGTCTCGGCTTGCCGATCATCGGCCTGATGTGCGTCCCGCCGCTTGACGAGGAGCCGTCGCCGCATTTCGCGCTTTGCGCGAAATCGCTCGGCGCACCGGTCTCGATCCCTCAGCATGGGCATGAGCGCCGATTTCGAGACCGCCATCCGCTTTGGCGCCACCCATGTGCGGGTTGGCACGGCGATCTTCGGCGCCCGCGGC
>CAVPBN010000001.1:0-29916 GCA_963701815.1 uncultured Alphaproteobacteria bacterium | reverse complement strand
GGGTATTTCACGAGGCCGAGAACGCCACCGGCTTCGCCAAGGGCATGGCGGCCGTCAAATTCGATCTGAGCCGGCGGCACAGCTCGCTGGCGCAAATCGCCTGGAACCAGAACGGCCTGGTCCATACCTACGACCAATATAAGCAAAAGTTTGGCCGACCCTGACGGCTGTGGGCAGGTTCGCCCATGCCGGCGCAGGAAGGCGCGGCGGTGACCGCCGCCGATACGACGGTTCTCGAAAGCGTATTGCGGCGGGACCGTCTGGTCGTCATCGCCGCGCTCGCCGGCGTCATCGCCATCGCCTGGATTTGGCTGCTGCTGGGTGCGGGCCTGGGCATCAGCGCGGTGGGCGTGACCCGCAGCTCGGGAATGCCCGGGATGTCGAAAATGCCCGGGATGGCGGACGTGATGATGGCGCCGGCGGTTTGGACGCCGGGCTACGCCCTGCTGACCTTCGCGATGTGGTGGGTGATGATGGCTGCGATGATGCTGCCGAGTGCGGCGCCGATGCTGCTGCTGTTCGCGCGCGTCAACCGCATCGAGCGGGCGCGCGAACGACCCTACGTGCCGACCGGCATCTTCGCCGCCGGGTACCTCGCGGCCTGGGGCGGGTTCGGCATGCTCGCCACCGGGGTGCAGTGGGGATTGGAGCGTCTCGGCCTGTTGTCGCCGATGATGACGACGACAAGCTACCGGCTGGGCGGTGCGATCCTGATCGCCGCCGGGCTGTGGCAGCTGACCCCGATCAAGGGCGCGTGCCTGCGGCACTGCCGCTCGCCCCTGAGCTTTATTGCCCATAGTTGGCGGCCCGGCCGGCTCGGCGCCGTCCGCATGGGGATCGAGCACGGCGCCTATTGCCTTGGGTGCTGCTGGTTCCTGATGGGCCTCTTGTTTTTCGGCGGCGTCATGAACCTCGTTTGGATCGGCGGCGTGGCCGCGTTCATCCTGCTGGAAAAGACCATCCCGATGGGCCACTGGCTCGGGCGGATCGCCGGCGTCGCCATCGGCGCTTGGGGAGTGGCGCTGCTCGCCGGCGGGACGGGCGGCTTGTAACGACGGGTCTACCGCCGCAACGCTCGAAGTTTGCTGCGCCTCTTTCGTCGCAATACCTGGCTGCCGCAGCCTAGCGATCTGTCCGTTCGCTCGCCGCATCGGCCGAGAGGGCGATCGCGATGCCGCGGGTCGCCGGATTTCTGGCGCAGAGGCTGACGAATGCGATCAGAATCGGGATCCCGATAAAGGCGCCGGCGATCCCCCACAACATGGCCCAAAAAAACACCGCGAACAGCACCATGAACGGGGAAACCGACACTGCTCTGCCGGCGACGCGCGGCTCGATATAGCTGCCGACGACGAATTGCACCACGTTCAGCCCGATGAATACCCAGATGGCCGACGAAAACGATTCGTACTGCGCGGCGGCGAACAGCGTGGGCAGCAAGGTGGCGATAAACGACCCGATGAACGGGATGAAATTCAAGACGAAGGCGATCACGCCCCATTCGCGGCTGAGTTCGAGCCCGTAAACCGCGGTGAACGCCCAGAAGCCGAGCCCGGTCAGCACGCTCATGCCGAAACGCACCAGCATATAGGTTTGCAATCTGCCGGCGATCTCCGCCGCCACTTCGATCGTGCCGGCGCCAAAGGCGCCGTCGCCGATCCGGCCGAGCCGCCGGCCGAGCGGCTCCAGCTCTAAGCAGGCCCAGGATGACGAAGATGAAGGTCACCAGGGCAAAGCTGACAATGCCCTGCAAACTGCCGCCGACGCCGCGCACGACGCCGATTATCCACGCCATGTTGAATTGCTCGGCAATCAGTTCCGCGGCGTAAAGGCCGCGCTGCTCCAACAGGTCGGCGAGATGCGTGTAGAGGCCTTGCAGGCGCGCCGAATTGGCGATGACCCACTGCGCGATCCGCCCGAAGCCCCACACGATCAGCCAGCAGCCGATGCCGATCGCAAAGAGGGCGACGGCAGCCGTCAGTATGATGGCGACGAGTTGCGGCAAGCGCGTCTTCAGCCGCCGCTGCAAGGGCCATACCAGCGCGATGATGAACAGCGCAAAGGCCACCGGCGTCATCACGCCGCGCGCCAGCGACAAGGCGGCGAGAGTGAGGATGACGGCGCAAACCACCGCCGCGAGGCGAAGCGCGCGGTCCCCAACCGGCCTTGGCGCGTTGTCGGGCTCCACGATGCGCTACGATCGGGGGCTCAGCGGCAACGCCGCCAGCGTGTCGGCAAGCACGTCGGATCGCTCCGGACGCTCAAAACGAACCGAGCACGGAACCGAGCGCGATCACGGCGGCGAGTGCGATCAGCGGTCCGACGATGGCTGCCATCACGATGTCGAAATAGCTCTCGCGGTGGGTCGACCCGCATACCGCGAGCAAGGTCACCACGGCGCCGTTCTGCGGCAGGCTGTCGAGCGTGCCGGCGCTCATCACCGCGATCCGATGCAGCAGGGAGGGATCGATGCCGTGCTCCGCGGCGAGGCGCATATAGGTCGCACCCAGCGCGTCGAGCGCAATGGTCAGCCCGCCCGAAGCGGAACCGGTCACCGCCGAAAGGACGTTGGTCGCGACGGCGAGCGAGACCAGCGGGCCGCCGCCGATCGACAACACCCACCCGCGAACGACGGCGAAAGCCGGCACGGCAGCGACGACGGCGCCGAACCCGACGAGGCTCGCCACACTCAGCACCGGCAACGCCGCGGCGTTCGCTCCGGCGTCCATCGTGTCGCGCAGACCCGGCAGGCGCCGCCAATTGACGGCGATGACGGTCGCGATCGCCGTCATCAGCGCGGCTACCACCGCCCAGACGCCGCCGACGGCGGAAAGCGACGTGGCTCCCCACTGCTTCTCGGCGAGAAACGAGACGTCGAGTTTCGGCAGGATCACGAGCGACATCATGACGTTTACGGCGATCACCACCAGCAGCGGCAAGGCCGCCGGCACGATCGAGGGAGCATCGCCGCTGCGGTGCCCGCGATGGATTTCGGGCGGATCGAACTCGCGTGCGGTCGTGGCCCGCTCGCGCACCATCGGGTCCTCTGCGGCGACGTCGATCGAGGGAGGGTCGGCAATGCCGTAAGCTTCGCCGTTGCGGCGGGCGGCCGCCTCGGCCCGGCCCAACCACCACAAGCCGAACGCCGCCATGATCGCGGCGGCGATGATGCCTAGACCCGGCGCCGCCAGCGGCGTCGTGCCGAAGAACGGCATCGGGATCGCATTCTGGATCGCCGGCGTTCCCGGCAGCGCCGACATCGTGAAGGTGGAAGTCCCCAGCGCCACCGCGGCCGGGATCAGGCGGCGGGGAATGCCTGCGTTGCGGAACAGGACCTGCGCCATCGGCACCAGCACAAAAAACGCGACGAACAGGCTGACGCCGCCATAAGTAACCAGGGCGCCGGCGAGCACCACGGTCAGCATTGCCCGTCGCGGCCCGAGCCTCTCGGTCATGAACCGGGCGATCGCGGTTACCGAACCGCTGGCCTCCATCAACTTGCCGAACAGCGCGCCGAGCAGAAAGATCGGGAAGAACTGCGCGATAAAGCGCGCCGCACTGTCCATGAAGATCTGGGTCCAATAGGGGAGCAGCGGCCCCGAAGCGAAGGCGGCCACCAGCAGCGCGGCGCCCGGGGCGAGCAGCAGGATGCTCCAGCCCCTGAACGCCAGCCAGACGAGGAGGGCCAGGCCGAGCAAAATGCCGAAAAAACCCATCGCGTCACCCGCCCGTCAGCCGCGCTTCCGTTGCCGGCGGCCGGTCATCGGGCGGTTGCGCTGATCGGGTAGTTCCGATCGGCTCCTTCCGGCAAATGCGCCGGCTTTACGCTTTCATCAAAAATCCAGCTGAGGTCCAGCGAATTGCGCACGCCGAGATCGGCGTAATGTTGCGACAGCCAGGTTTGGGCGGCCTTTCTGCCCTTGTCCCGAAGATAGGTCAGAAAAGCCCACTCGGCGTTGACCTTGCTGGAGACACCGAGCGCGAGCATCGTCTCCTCGTCGTAGATCGCATGGATCAGCGCGTCGCGGTAGCGTTCCCGCTCGAGGTTTTCGTGATGGATGACCTCCCAGAGAAAAGTCAGGGAGCGCAGCTCCTTGAGCAGCGCGGCGTTGAACGTGATTTCGTTTATCCGGTTTTGGATGTCGCGCGCCGATTGCGGGATGTCCGGACGATTGAAGGGGTTGATTTGCAGCAATACCAGGTCTCCCGCCTCGCATTCGTCGACGAGCGGAAACAGCGCCGGGTTGCCCATGTAGCCGCCGTCCCAATAGGCCTCGCCGTCGATCTCGACGGCCTTGAACAGAAACGGCAGGCAGGCCGAGGCCATGACGCAATCGAGCCGGATCGCGGGTTGCCGAAAAACCTTGGGCCGGCCGGTCCGCACATTGGTCGCGGTCAGAAACACCTTTAGACCGCCCGCTTCGTTGACGCGGCCGAAATCGATGCAGCCCTCGACGACATCGCGCAAAGGGTTGAAATTCATCGGGTTCAGGTCGTAGGGCGAAAACAGCCGGGTGAGCTGGTCCATCATGACAAAGGCCGGCGACGCGTCCAAACTCCAGTTGCCCATAAAGACATCGACGACGGATCGCCGGATCGGGCTGTAGCGAGCGGCGGCGCTGGCCGCCGACCAGAACCCTTCCAGCGATTTCCGAGCCTCGGCGCGGCCGCCGCGCGCCATGCCGTCGGCGAGGGCAACCGCATTCATGGCGCCGGCGCTGGTGCCGCTGACCGCCTCGATATGAATGCGCTCGTCTTCGAGGAGCTGGTCGAGAACGCCCCAGGTGAACGCGCCATGCGATCCGCCGCCTTGCAGCGCAAGCTTTATCGTCTTTTGGGTCCGGCTTTTCATCCAACTCTCCGCGAAGTCAGG
The DNA here is from genome assembly GCA_963701815.1 of uncultured Alphaproteobacteria bacterium. Lineage (GTDB taxonomy): Bacteria > Pseudomonadota > Alphaproteobacteria > ATCC43930 > CGMCC-115725 > AP-15. Next base: position 25,043 of record CAVPBN010000001.1, on the reverse strand, counting down.
CCATGAGCCGTGCACAAATTGCCGCCCCAGCCGCCGTTTCGTCTTCGGCTGGTCGATGGTCGACGCGATGCCGCGTAGAGGCCGCCCGTGCGGCGAGGTCCAGCGAAAGTCCGAGGTTCAGTTCAGCCCGCAGGCGCTGCCTGGCCTGCCAGCGCCGCCCGCAAGGCTCCTTCCTTGCTTTCATCGAAGGAGGTGCGGATCACCGTCCCGCCCTCGCCTTGCAACGCCGTCAGGACCTTGTCGGCCGTCATCTTGCGGATCAGCAGGAACAGCGCCGCGTTGCCGGACTGCAGGCTCTGCGCGGCGTCCTTCATGAACCTGTCGTTGATGCCGACATCCGAGAGCGCGCCGCCGAGGGCCCCGGATGCCGCGCCGATCGCCGCGCCGGCCAGCGGCATCAGAAAGAGCATCCCGATCAACGCGCCCCAAAAGGTCCCCGAGGCGGCTCCGGACGCCGTCGGATTGAAAAGCTGATTGAGTTTGACATGGCCATTGGGCTGTTTCACCGCGATGACCGCATCGCTCAGTTCGATCAGGTACTCCTTCTGCATGTCGAGTAACTTCCGGCGAACCTGTTCCGCTTTTTCTTCGGACGGAAACGCAATTTCGACGAGATCAGCCATCGGCATTTACTCCACACTGTTGAAGAACCTAATGAAAGAGGCTGGGCCGCGAGTTCTCATTTAGCCCGCGACGGCGTTCTAAAGCAATAGCCCGAAGCCCGGCGCGCCCGCCGCGCCGGAGCGGACATCGCGCGACCGCCGGGGTTTTGCGTTGTGCTATGATCGGGCATGACCTTTGGCAGCGCGAGGCGCGACCTCCCCGCATCCGTGCTCGCCGGCCTGATAATCGCGTCGCTTGCCGGGTTGCTGCTGCTCCCCGCCATCCCGCAGGATCAGGATTACCACCAGTTCGCCGACCGACGCACCCTGCTCGGCATTCCAAATTTTTGGAATGTGGTCTCAAATCTTCCGTTCCTCGCGGTCGGCGCCGCGGGACTGCGGCGACTTCGCGGCAATCCGGCAACCGTTGTCTTCTTCCTGGGAGTTTTTCTGACCGGCATCGGTTCGTCCTTTTATCACTTGGACCCTAATGACGGCACCTTGTTCTGGGACCGCCTGCCGATGACGCTGAGTTTCGCGGCGATCCTCGCCCTTGTAGTCGAGGAGCGCGTGGACCCGCGAATGGGCGCAATTCTGCTCTGGCCATTGCTTGCAATCGGCCTAACGAGCTTATTGCTGTGGCGCTGGACCGACGATTTGCGGCTCTACTTCTGGGCGCAGTTTTTCCCGTGCCTTGCCATACCGCTGCTCTTTCTTTTTTATCCGCCGAGATACACCGGCGCATATTATTGGATCCTCGCCGCTGCGCTCTACGCGCTGGCGAAGGTGTTCGAATTCGCCGACCGTTCGATCTTTTCCGTGGGATCGTTCGTCAGCGGACATACGCTCAAGCACCTCGCCGCGGCAGCCGCCTGCTTGATGATTTTCAGGTATATCCAGACGCGTCGGCTCATTGCTTGACGGTGCCGTCGATCTCCGGCTTCGGCGCGGCCGATCGGCGTTCCAGCTCCGGAAGCCGCTTCAACATCGCCTCGACCTCGGTGCGCTGCGCCTTGATATAGTCGTAAAAGAGCCGCTCCAGCCGGCGGTCGGGTGTGCCGCGGACGCTGGCGAGCGTGTCGCGCCGCTGGTCATGGCTTGCCAGGATCGTCTCGTACTTTTCGCGGAAATAGCGGAGGTTTGCGCCCAGGTCGACGAACCGATCGTCCGACAGCAGTTCGATCGCATGCGCCGTTTTCGGCATCCTGAACGGCGACTGAAGCGTGAAGAGGCGAAAGGTCGTGTCGTAGAGGTCGTTCGGCGCATGGACCGGCATCGTCTTCAGCAATGCGCCGTGGCGCGTCGGCAGCCAGTGGAATTCATGGAGGGCATCGCGCTGAGGCCCGTTGCGCCTGATCTTTCGGTAATCGCCGATGTCCCCCTCGGTCCCAAGCTCGGCGAGATTGACGAACTCGTTCGCCGGCACGGCGAGATTGAATATCTGAAGAAATTTCACCGCCCGCACCGACAGCGGCGACCAGATGTTCGCGGCTGCCAGGGCATTGCGCAATGTATGAACGCAATTGTCGGCCCAGACGCTCCAATTGTAGTCGGCGTCGCCCTCGGCGTATTCGCGGTTCTTGTCGTTCAGAAACGCGATCACCTGATCCACCATAGGCTCGGTCACCGGCAGTCGCGCGCAAAAGACCGACCGCGCGAACAGCAGCGCAAAGTCGGTGCCGACCCCCTCCTTTGCGACGAAATTCTCGAGGCTCGATCGAGTGCCGGCGGTCGGGTAGTCGTGAAACTCGACGCCCTTGTAGACGCCCTTGTCGATCGCATCGCGCATGGTGGCCGCGAAACGGGCTTGGGTCAGGCGCTCCCCGGGCTCGAGGTCGCCCTGATAGAAAAGCTCGTATCCGGGGACCGCCACCCAGTTGACGTTGCGAAACCAGCGCCCGACGCTGACCCCGGCCCCGTGTTCGGGATCGTCGAGCTCGGTCGCCACCGCACGGCACCGCCGCAACTGCGGGTAGGGCGCCTGCTCGTCCTTGCAGGCGCCCTTGATGTACATGACGGCATGACCCGCGACCCCGCCCTCGCCCTTCATCTTGGGCCGGAACTGGCTGGTTGCGCAGAGCTCCACATAATAGGGAAAAAGCTTTTCGTAAGCGGGATCCGGGCGCCGCTCTGTGATGATCTGGCCAGGCTTCAGCATGAACCGCGCGATGATGCCGTCATCGCCGCAGCCGCCGAGAAGATTGACGAATACGACGGCAATGACGGCAAGGAGTGCGCGGATCACGTTCTCACCGGTCGGGCGGCGGGGGTGCGGAATGACTCGTCTCGCATTTCTGTCGAAAAAACTCGCAGACCCGGCCGGCGCAACTCCGGCGAGCGGTCGGCATCGTGCCTGTTTGCTTCGGCGATTGACAGGCCCTTCCGGGCGCGGGCCGAGGTCGGACTGCGGATGTGGGCATTCGCGACCCGACAGCTCCTCCTCGGGAGTGATGCCGCGTGGTCGGTGACGAGATTGCCGCAGCCCCACCCGCGCTCGCCGATGCAGGTGTCCGCCCGCTGTCTTGGAGGAGTTTCCGATGGCGGCGGCTATTTCCCCGATTGCGCGAAACCCGTAGAAAAGACCGGGAGGGGTCGCCAAGATGGATTACGACAGCTGCCGCAGCCTGCCGGCGATGTTCTTCGAACAGGCGGACCGGCTCGGCGACAGGCCGTTCTTATGGGCCAAGCGCGACCGGCGCTATCGACCGATCGACTGGGCGACGGCGGCGCGCGATGTCCGGCAGCTGGCGAGCGGTCTGCGAGCGCTCGGCATCAGCCCGGGAGAGCGGGTCGGGCTGGTGGCCGAGAACCGTCCGGAATGGGTCGTCGCCGATCTGGCGATCATGAGCGCCGGGGCGATCACGGTGCCGGCCTACCCGACCAACACCGTCGAGGACCATCGCCACGTCTTCGCCGGCAGCGGCATGCGCGCCGTGATCGTTTCGAAACCGGCTTTGTCGGCTCGGGTGCTGGCGGCGGCCAACCAGGTCGAAACGGTAAGGACGGTGATCGCGATCGAGCCGGCAGCCGGCCAGGCAAGCGCTGTCGATGTCCTGTCGTGGGACGAGATCCTGGCGCAGGGCGCGGCGCGGGCCGGCGAGATTGCAGCCGTCGCCGCCGCGCTGACGCCCGACGACATCGCCTGTCTGATCTATACCTCCGGCACCGGCGGGCTGCCCAAAGGGGTAATGACCAGCCATCGCAACATCCTGGCCAATTGCCGCGGCGCCTATCGAGTGCTCGAAACCATCGGGCTCGGCGACGAGGTGTTCCTGAGTTTTCTGCCTCTGTCGCATGCCTATGAGCATACCGCCGGGATGATGTTCCCGATCTCGATCGGCGCGCAGATCTATTTCGCCGAGGGCGCCGAAACGCTCGCCGCCAATCTGCTGGAGGCGCGGCCGACGATCATGACCGCGGTGCCGCGGCTCTACGAAACCCTGCACCGCCGCATCATGCTCAGTGTCGAGCGCAAGGGCGGCACGGCGCAGAGGCTCTTTGCCAAGGCGCTGGCGATCGGGCGCAAGCGCGCCGCCTTTGAGGCTCCAACCCTTGGCGAGCGTCTGATCGACCCGGTGCTCGATCGTCTGGTGCGGGCCGGGTTGCGCCGGCGGTTCGGCGGGCGGCTGAAGGCGATGGTCTCCGGCGGCGCCCCGCTGAACCCCGAGATCGGCAGCTTTTTTCTGGCGCTCGGCGTCACCCTGCTGCAAGGCTACGGACAGACCGAGGCGGGCCCGGTGATCAGCTGCAATCCGCCGGCGCGCACCAGGATCGACACCGTCGGGCCGCCGCTCGACGGTGTACGGGTGCGGGTCGCCGATGACGGGGAGATCCTGGTCGCCGGCGACAATGTCATGAAGGGCTACTGGAACGACCCCGAGGCGTCGGCGTACGCTCTCGTCGACGGGTGGCTCAAGACCGGCGATGTCGGCGTGATCGACGATGACGGCTATATCCGGATCACCGACCGGAAGCGTGACTTCATCAAGAACTCGGGAGGCGAGACGATCTCGCCGGCGCGGGTCGAAGGCTGTCTGACGGTCGAGCCGGAGATTGCCCAGGCCATGGTGTTCGGCGACGGCCATCCCTATCTGGTTGCGGTCCTCGTTCCCGAACCCGACTTCGCCGCCGGCTTTGCCGCGGCCGCCGCCGATCCCGGGCCGGCCGCCGAGGCTGATTTGGTCGGCGATCTGCGCCCGGTCGCCGATCCGGGCCTGGTCAAGGCGATCGGGCTCGCGGTGGACCGGGTCAACCGAGGGCTGGCGCCGACCGAGCGGGTGCGGCGCTTTGTGATCGCAGCCGAACCCTTCACGATCGCCAACGGGCAAATGACGCCGACCCTCAAGATCAAGCGCCATGCGGTGCGCAAAATCTATGGCGCCGCCCTCGACGCGCTGTACGACGGCAAGGGCATCGCCGCCTGACGGATCGAGGGCTTTTTAGACAATGAACCGGAGGTGACATCATGCGGCTCGACGGCAAGATCGGCATCGTCACGGCGGCGGCTTCCGGGATGGGCAGGGCCGGCGCCTTGCGCTTTGCCCGCGAAGGGGCGGCGATTGGGGTGGTCGACATCGATCAGGCCGGGGTCGACGCCGTCGTCGGCGAGATCGCGGCTGCCGGCGGTCGGGCGCTGGGCATCGTCGGCGATTTGCGCGACGACGACTTCGCCCGCAACATCGTGCGGCGCACGGCCAACGGCTATGGCGGGCTCGATTTCGTTTGGAACCATGTCGGCCACCCCGGCCCGGCCGCGATCGAGGGCATCGAGATGGCCGATTTCGACATCGCCATCGGGCTCAATCTGCGCACCGTGCTGGTGACGACCGAGGCGGCGATCCCGGAGCTCCGCGCCCGCGGCGGCGGCAGTCTGCTCTATACCGCCTCGACCTCGGGGCTGGTCGGTTCGGCGTTCAGCCCGGTCTATTCGATGGCCAAGTTCGGCGTCGTCGGCTTTGTCCGCTCGCTGGCCAAGCGCCTGGCGCCGGAAAAGATCCGGGTCAACGCCATCTGCCCCGGCCCGATCGACACCCCGATGCTGCGCGTCTTTGTCGCCCGGCCCGACCAGCAGCGCACAGCCGGCATGGACAAGGAGGCGCTGGTGCAGCAGCGCGGCCGGCAGAACCCGATGGGCCGCACCGGCCGGCCCGAGGAGATCGCCAACGCCGCACTGTTTCTGATCTCGGACGAAGCGTCCTTCGTCTCCGGCGCCGCCCTCCCGGTCGACGGCGCCGCCACCGCTTGAGCGGCAGCCATTCGCCGGACGCTGTTGCAGGCTGCGGTTCGGCGCAGCCGCGGACCGCGATCAGTGCAGGCGGAAATAGTGCACGCTGAACAATTCGGCCGGGTCGGTCCAGGTGTCGACCGGGCGGAAGCCGGCACGGGCCGCCAGCGCGCGAAACTCGGGCACCGCATATTTGTAGGAATATTCGGTGTGGATCCGTTCGCCCTCGGCAAACCGGAAACGCTGCCCGGCAATCTGCGCCTGCTGGTCGGCGAGGCTGCGCAAGTAGATTTCGACGCGCCCTTCGCCGTCGTTGTAGAACGCCAGATGCTCAAAGCGATCGATATCGATATCGCCGTCCAGTTCCCGGTTGATCCGTTCGAGCAGGTTCAGGTTGAACGCGGCGGTTACCCCGGCCGCGGTCGTTGTACGCGGCGTCGAGGATTACCGGGTTCTTTTTCAAATCGACGCCGATCAGCATCTCGCCGCCGGGTCCGAGGATCTCCGCGCAATTGCGCAAAAAGCGCTCGGCCGCGGCGGGCTCGAAATTGCCGATCGTCGAGCCCGGGAAAAACCCGACCTGCCGGCCGCCGCGGCCGGGCAAGGGCGGCATCGGGAACGGGCGGGTGTAATCGGCGCAGACCGCGATCACCGGCAATGACGGAAAATCCTCGGCGAGGCCGGCCGCCGCCGCGTGCAGCAGTTCGCGCGAGATGTCGACCGGCACGTAGGCTGCCGGCCGGTCGAGCGCCCGCAACAGGATGCGCGCCTTGTGGATGGCGCCGCTGCCGAATTCGATCAGCCGGCAATGCGGACCCATTTGCGACGCGATGTCGCCGGCGTTCGCTTCGAGGATCGCGATCTCGGTGCGGGTCGGATAATATTCGGGCAGCGTGCAGATTTCTTCGAACAAAGCCGAGCCGCGCGCGTCGTAGAGGAATTTGCACGGGATCGATTTGCCGGGCCGGTTGAGCCCGTTGAGCACGGCTGCGCGAAAGCTCTCTTCGCCCGGCGCGAGGTCATGAAAGGCGAACTGCACGTCGTTCAGCATCAAACATCCTCCGCCAGCCGCAACCCGGCAAAGGCCCAGCGTGCCGAGGGCGGGAAGAAATTGCGGTAGGTGGCGCGGACATGCCCAGCCGGGGTCACCGCCGCACCGCCGCGCAAGACCATCTGATTGCACATGAACTTGCCGTTGTACTCGCCGATGGCGCCGGCTGCCGGGCGGAACCGGGAATACGGGATATAGGGGCTTGCGGTCCATTCCCAAACATCGCCGAACATCCGGCGCAGCGGCATCGGCCCCTTGCTGGGCGCCATAAGGTCGATGCCCGGGTGGAAGTGTCGCCGGTCGGCGAAGTTGCCGCAGAGCGGCAAGCCCTCGGCGGCAACCTCCCATTCCGCCTCGCTCGGCAACCGCTTGCCGCGCCATCGGGCAAAGGCGTCGGCTTCGTAATAGCCGACATGGCAGACCGGTTCGGCCGGGTTCAGCCGGCGGCGGCCGGACAAGGTGAATATCGACCAGCCATCGGCTTCACGACGCCAGTAGAGCGGCGCCTCCCAGCCTTGTTCGGCGACCGCCGCCCAGCCATCCGACAACCAGAACTCGGCGCGGCGATAGCCGTCGGCACCAATAAACTCGAGAAACTCGCCGCAATTCACCGGCCGCGCGGCAAGTCGGAATGGGTCGAGCCACACCTTGTGCCGCGGCCCCTCATTATCGAATGCGAAGCCGGGTCCCTGATGCCCGATCTCACAGAGCCCGCCGGCAAATTCGACCCAGGCGAGCGGCTCGGCCGCCGCCTGCGATTGCTGCTGCGGCGCCTGATAGGCCGGCTGCAGCGGATTGATCGAGAATACGTGCTTGATGTCCATCAGGATCAACTCCTGATGCTGCTGCTCGTGCTGGATGCCGAGTTCGATCAGCGATGCAGCCTCGCGCCACGGCTCGGGCGCGGCCCGCTCGATGAACCGAGCCATCGCGGCGCCGACATGATCGCGATAGGCGCCGATCACGTCGACGGTCGGCCGCGACAGCAGCCCGCGTTCGGGCCGCGGGTGGCGCGGGCCTACCGCCTCGTAATAGGAGTTGAAAAGATAGGCGAAGGCCGGGTCGAATGCGCGATATTCCGGCATCAACCGCGTCAGGATAAAGGTCTCGAAGAACCAAGTCGTATGCGCCAGATGCCATTTGGTCGGACTGACGTCGGGCATCGACTGGATCGACTGGTCCTCGGCCGTCAGGTTGGCGGCGAGTTCTTCGCTGTCTCGGCGTATCGTTTCGAACCGTTCGAGCGCCGCCAAGCGGTCGCTGGTATCGGCCGCCTGCGGCGTGGCATTGTCGAACAAGGCGCCCCCCATTCAGTCGGAAATTCGGGCCTGGTCGTGATAATTCAGGCTAACATCGCCAGCCCCGGTTCGTTGCCGCAACCGAGATAGCGAGCGCGCAGATGGCGTGCAAAGCTGGCGGTGCCGAGCGGCTTTCCGGTGGCGTGCTCGACCAGTTCCGCCGTCGACAGCAGCGAGCCCTTGCCGTGCACATGCTCGCGCAACCAGCCGAAGAGCGGTGTGAAATCGCCGGCGGCGATCGCCTCCATGACGTCCGGGATCGCCTCGCGCACCGCCTCGAACAGCTGGGCGGCGATCAGCGCGCCGAGAGTATAGGTCGGGAAATAGCCCCAGCCGCCGTCATACCAATGGATATCCTGCAGGCAGCCTTCGCGATCGTTGTCGGGGGCGACGCCCAGCAGCCCGCGCAGTCCGTCGGCCCAGGCGCCGGGAAGGTCGGCTGTCTTCAGGTCGTCGGCGAGCATCGCCCGTTCGAGGCGATAGCGCAGAATGATATGGGCGGGATAGGTCACCTCGTCGGCATCGACCCGGATCAGGCTGCGCTTGACCCGGACCTGGCGGCGATGCAGGTCCTCGGCCGCCCAGCCGGGCCCCTCGCCGCCGAAGACGTCGCGCAGCACCGGTGCGGCAAACTCGAGAAAGGCCCGGCTGCGGCAAACCTGCATTTCGAGCAGCAACGACTGGCTCTCATGCACCGCCATGCCGCGGGCGCGGCCGACCGGCTGCAGCCGCCACTCGGTCGGCAGCCGGCGCTGGTAGAGCGCATGCCCGGTCTCGTGCAATACCCCCATCAGGGCGCGGGCGAAGTCGCCCTCGTCATAGCGCGTCGTGATCCGAACATCGTCGGGGATGCCGCCGCAAAACGGATGGGCGCTGACATCCAGCCGGCCATGGGCGAAATCAAAGCCGATCTGCTCCATCAATCCGATCGCGGCGCGGCGTTGCGCCTCGATCGGGAACGGGCCGGCCGGCGCCGCGGCCGGCGGCAGCGCCGCCTGACGGGCAAGGGCCGCGTCGATCAGCCCGGGCAGAAAGGCAGAGATCTCGCCGAACAGCGCATCGATGGCGGCGACCGAACCGCCCGGCTCGTATTGGTCGAGCAAGGCCTCGTAGGGGGTGGCGCCGAGATGCTCGGCCTTGACCGCGGCAATCTCGCGCTTCAGCCGAAGCACCGCTTCGAGACCGGGCAGGACGGCGGCGAAATCGTTTGCCAGGCGGGCCTTGCGCCACACCGTTTCGCATTCCGAGCAGGCCTGCGACATGGCCTCGACCAGAGCCGCCGGCACCGCCGCCGCATGGCGCCGACGCCGCTTCATCTCGCGCAAATTGGCGCGTTGCCACGGGCCGAGCTCCGCGGGTTTCGCCTTCGGCCTCACCGACCAGATCGCCCAATTCCGGTGCAGTCAGCTGCTCGTGAGCCAGCACGCGCAAGGTTGCCAGCTGCTCGGCCCGGGCGGCGGCGCCACCGGGCGGCATGATGGCCGCGGCGTCCCAGTTCAGTACCGAGATCGCCTGCTCGATCGTCCCGATACGGCGAAATCGCGCTTCCAGTTGCTGATAGGCGGTCATCTCGATCCCGCGTTTCGGCGATGATAGAGGACATAAATGACGACCAGTGCCACCGCCAGGGAAAACCACGTGATCGCATATTGCAGATGGTCGTTCGGCAGGGCGAGGCGGGTAACGCCCCCTTTTGGCCACCCGCCGGGGTTAGGGGCCGCGTTGGCGTCGATGTAGAACGGCGCCACCCGGTCGAGCCGGTCGGCCGCGGCCATCGCCGGCAGATCGATCCAGAACCAGTAGTTCAGATCGGGGCGGTTGTCGGGAAGAAACCAGTTCGGGCGGCCGGCCGGCGGCAACCGCAGCAGACCTTCGACCCGGACCGGGCCGGCGAATTGACCGGCGGCCCGGCGCGCCGGGTCCTTGAGCTCGGCCGGCACGAACCCGCGGTCGACAAAGACGATTTGGCCGTCGGCCTCGAGCAGCGGGGTCAGCACCTGAAAACCGTTGCGCCCGGTCTCGGAGGTGGCGCCGAGATGGATTTCCTTGTCGTTCAGGAACACCCCCGCGACGGCGACGCGATGGAACTCGAGGCCCCGCGCCGCACCCCGATCGCCGGGCACGGCGATCGGCGCCGCCGTCACTGCCGCGTGCCGTTGCGCGATCAGCCCTTCCTTCCAGAACAGCCGCTGGATCTGCCAGGAGCCGAGACCGAGGCACAGCAGCACCATCGGCACGCTGATCGCGGTCGGCCAGAATTGCGGCCGAAAACCGAACAGCCCCGTCATGTCGTCCGCGTCAGGTCAACCGGATCGAGGACCATCGAGCAGCTGATGACGATATTGCAACGCGATCAGCCCGGCCTTGAACGGCCGCAGCATGCCGACCGCCCCAATCAGGATCAGCGGCGTCCACAGCAGCAGATGCACCCAGATCGGCGGCGCGAACTCGATTTCGACGATTGCGGCGAGACCGACGACAATCAGGCCGAGAAACAGGATCACGAACACCGCCGGGCCATCGCCTGCATCCTGCGATGAGAGATCGAGACCGCAGACCTCACAGCGGGGCCGCACGCTCAGCAGACCAAAATACAGCCGGCCTTTGCCGCAACGCGGGCAGCGGCAGCCGAGCGCCGCACGCAGCAGAGAGACCGCGGCGAAGGTGTTTCCGCCCTGCTCGGCCTCGCCCATCACCGATTCCCGGCATCGCTCAGCCGACCGGGCCGGCGCCGCCGCTCCCCTGGCCCCACCAATAGATGCAGACAAACAGGAACAGCCAGACCACATCGACGAAGTGCCAATACCAGGCTGCCGCCTCGAAACCGAAATGGTGATCGGGCTTGAACTGTCCGGCCCATGCCCGGCCGAGACAGACGATCAGAAAGATCGTGCCGATGATGACGTGAAAGCCGTGAAACCCGGTCGCCATGAAAAAGGTCGACGGATAGATGCCGCCGGTAAAGTGGAACGCGGCGTGGCTGTATTCGAAAGCCTGAACCGAGGTGAAGCACAGGCCGAGAAAGACGGTCAGCGCCAGTCCGCGCAACATGCCGCTGCGGTCGTTACCGAGCAGCGCGTGATGCGCCCAGGTGACGGTCGTGCCGGACAGCAGCAGGATCAGCGTGTTCAAAAACGGAAACGCAAACGGATCGAACGGGTGGATGTCTTTGGGCGGCCAGACGCCGCCGACCGGAAACAGACTCGAAGCAAAGAACGCCCAGAAAAAGGCCGAGAAGAACATCACCTCGGAGGCGATGAACAAGGCCATGCCGTAGCGCATGCCGAGCTGCACGATCGGGGTGTGATGGCCCTGATAAACCGCCTCGCGGATCACGTCGCGCCACCACACCGCCATGATCGCCAGCACCGATAAGACGCCGATGATCAGCAATGTCCAGCCGTGGCCGTGCATATACAGGACGCCGCCGCCGGCCAGCAGACCGGCGCCGACCGCGCCGATGATCGGCCACGGGCTGGGGTCGACCAGGTGATAGGAATGCTTGGGTGCGGCATGCGCCGCGTGCGTCTCGCTCATGGGTTCGGGCCTCGGTGGGTCAATTTACACAGCGCGCTGCGACGGCAGCGCGGCGCCGGGGGTCGTCGCGACCGCCGCCCCGGACCGGCCACGGATCAGCCCCTGATCCGGACGAGGGTGATCAGGTAGAACAGCGCCACCCACACGACCAGCACCGCGACGAGGGCGCGGTTGCGCGCGCGCAGAATGCGCTCGCGCGCCCGCTCCGCGTCGTCCGCCGTGCTCACGGCCGGACTCCGCGGACCCAGTCCGCCCCGGCGTGGTCGACCAGCAGCAGACTGAAGATCAGCAGAAGGTAGAGCAGCGAGAAACCGAACATCAGCCTGGCGTTGCGCTCGCCGTCGTCGCGCCAGAGCCGGATCGCGGCGCCGGTGAACAGCGCACTCAACGCCAGGGCCGCCACGCCGTAGAGCGCGCCGGCGACGCCGAGGACCCACGGCATCGCGCTCGCCGGCCACAGCACCAGCGTATAAAGCAGGATTTGGCGCCTGGTTTCGCGCGACCCGGCCACCACCGGCAGCATCGGCACGCCCGCCTTGGCGTAATCCGCGGTGCGGTACAGCGACAACGCCCAGAAATGCGGCGGGGTCCAGAAAAAGATTATGGCGAACAATGCGATCGCGCCCCAGCCGATGTCGCCGGTGACCGCGGCCCAGCCGATCAACGGCGGGAAAGCGCCGGCGGCGCCGCCGACGACGATGTTCTGCGGGGTGCGCCGCTTAAGCCAGATCGTATAAACGAAGACGTAGAAGCCGATGGTCAGCGCTAACAGCCCGGCCGCCACCCAGTTCAGCGCCAAGGCCAGGGTCAGCACCGAGCCGACCCCGAGCACGACGCCGAAACCCAACGCCTCGCCCGGCAGCATCCGCCCCGCCGGCAATGCCCGCCCGGCAGTCCGAAGCATCAGCGCGTCGATATCGCGATCGTACCACATGTTGATCGCACCTGCCGCTCCGGAGCCGACGGCAATGCACAGCACCGCCACGACGCCGAGCACCGGATGCAGATGCCCAGGTGCGACGACAAGCCCGACCAGCCCGGTAAAAACGACCAGCGACATGACCCGCGGTTTGAGGGCCTCGACATAATCGGCGACGGCGGCCCCCGAGAACGCCGCCGCAGGGCCGGCGACCGTTCCGGCGGCCATCGGCCCGATGCGGATTGCGACCTCGGGGTTTGCCGCGGCGGGCGCGGATGCCAGCCCAAACGCGGCATTCGAACGGATTTCCGACAGGCGAGACACCGGAATACGCGTCGGCTAGTGAACGCCGCTCGGCAGGCCGACGACCGGCAGTTCGTCATAGCTGTGGAATGGCGGCGGCGAGGACACCGTCCATTCGAGCGTCGTCGCCCCCTCGCCCCAATAATTGGCCCCGACCCGGCGCCCGGCGAACAGCGTGTGCAACACGATGAAGACGAAGAACAGGGTCGAGGCGAACGAAATATAAGAGCCGATCGAGGCAACGAAGTTCCACCCGGCAAACGCATCCGGGTAATCCGGTATCCGCCGCGGCATGCCGGCGAGACCGAGAAAATGCATCGGGAAAAATGTCAGATTGACCCCGATAAAGGTGGTCCAGAAATGAATCTTGCCGAATGTCTCGTTGTATTGGCGTCCCGACATTTTTCCGATCCAGTAATAGAATCCGGCAAAGATCGAGAACACGGCGCCGAGAGACAGAACGTAGTGAAAATGGGCTACAACGTAATAAGTATTATGCAATGCGAAATCGACACCGGCATTGGCCAGGACCACACCGGTCACGCCACCGATGGTGAACAGAAAGATGAATCCCATCGCCCACAGCATCGGTGTCTTGAACTCGATGGACCCGCCCCACATCGTAGCAATCCACGAGAAGATCTTTACACCGGTCGGCACCGCGATGACCATCGTCGCCGCAGTGAAATAGGCGCGGGTATCGATCGAGATCCCCGTCGTGAACATGTGATGAGCCCAGACGACAAAGCCGACCACGCCGATGGCGACCATCGCATAGACCATGCCGAGATAGCCGAAGATCGGCTTTTTCGAAAAGGTCGAGACCACCTGCGAGATCATCCCGAACCCCGGCAGGATCAGAATGTAGACCTCGGGATGGCCAAAAAACCAGAACAGGTTCAGGAACAGCAACGGGTCGCCGCCGCCGGCGGGGTTGAAAAAGCTGGTGCCGAAATTGCGGTCGGTCAGCAGCATCGTGATCGCCCCGGCCAGCACCGGCAGCGACAGCAGCAGCAGGAAGGCGGTGACCAGGATCGACCACACGAACAGCGGCATCCGATGCATGGTCATGCCCGGGGCGCGCATATTGAAGATCGTCGTGATGAAGTTGATCGCCCCCATGATCGACGAGGCGCCGGCGAGATGGATCGACAGGATCAGCATGTCCATCGCCGGCCCGGGGCTGCCGGCCGGGCCGGAGAGCGGCGGATAGAGGGTCCAGCCGACGCCGGCGCCGCCATCGACCATCGTCGAGCCGAGCAACAGCGCGAAGGACGGCACCAGCAGCCAGAAGCTGATGTTGTTCATCCGCGGAAAGGCCATGTCCGGTGCGCCGATCATCAACGGCACGAACCAATTGCCGAAGCCGCCGATCATCGCCGGCATGACCGTGAAAAAGATCATGATCAACCCGTGTGCGGTGATGATCACGTTGTAGATTTCATGGTTCTCGATCAGGTGGTTGTCCGGGTGCATCAGCTGCGCCCGCATGATCACCGACATCGTGCCGCCGATCAGCCCGGCGCAGATCGCAAAGATCAGATAGAGGGTGCCGATATCCTTGTGGTTCGTGGAAAACAGCCAACGGGTAAAGAAGCCGGGGGTGTGCGCGTCATGGGCGCCGTAGCCATGGGTGTCGGCCGGCAGGGCCTCTCGCTCGTAGGTCATTCCGCAACCCCTCGGATCAGTTGCCGGCGGGCGCCGGGCGGGCGCCGCCGGCGGCGGCAACGCGAACCGTCGCGCCGCGGCTGCCGTCATGGGCAAACTTCTTTTTGGCGTCGACCAGCCAGCGCTGGAAGTCGTCCGGCGGCACCGCGACGATCTTGATCGGCATATAGCCGTGATTGACGCCGCAGATCTGATTGCACTCGCCGTAATAAGTGCCCGGCCGCTCGACCTTGAACCAGGATTCGTTATTCCGGCCGATGACCGCATATTCCTGGACCCCAAACGAGGGGATGAACCAGCTGTGGATCACGTCCGTGCTCGTCACCAGCACCTTCACGACTTTGCCGGCCGGGACGACGAGCGGGTTGTCGGCCTCGAGCAGCCGCTTCTGGCCGGGCTTGAGCTGGTCATCCGGGATCAGGTTGCTGTCGAAAGTCAAATTGTTCTGATCGGTGTAGAGATATGACCAATACCATTGGTGTCCGGTCACCTTGATCGTCATGTCGGGTGTCGGCACCCGGTCCATGTAATACATCAGCTTGAACGACGGGATCGCGATGGTGACCAAGATCAGCACCGGGATCACGGTCCACAGCAACTCGATGACCGTGTTGTGCGACGTGCGCGACGGCACCGGGTTGCGCTTGTGGTTGAAGCGCACGATTACATAGAGCAACAGCGCCATGACGAAGGCCGTGATCAAAAAGATGATCACCAGGAGTTCGTCGTGGAAGGCGCTGAGCCGGTCCTTGACCGGGGTCGCCGGCGGCTGCATGCCGAGTTGCCACGGCTTCGGCTCCGCCGCCCAGGCGACCGCCGCGATCGCGGCGGTGATCGCGAGGGCGAGCGTCAGCTGCGCGAGCGCGCGCCCAAGGATCTGTCTTCTCGATAATCCCGACCACCGAACCATTCTCTGCTGCCTGTGGTTCATCGCGAAGGGCCCGACCCCGCTGCCGGCGGCCCGCCTGGGGCGAATTTCCGGAGGGCCTGTCGAGCCGGATCGTCTGGCCTAGTGCCGCTCGATCAAGATCGACGCGTAGAGCGAACGCGACCGCGCGAGGCGGCGCATGCGGAATCTATACCAAAGTCTGATCGAGCGACAACCCGGTGAGCCATCGCTTAACCCGTTGCGGCAAGCCGCCGCAGCAGGCCAAGTGTCGGTGTCGCCGCAACGGCCCGGTCATGCGGTGCGTCGTCGTTCATGACGGCAAACCCCGCCCTGCCGGCGGCTTCTCGCGGGGATCGTCAGAACCGGATCGTCGAACCGCGATGTCGCGCCGATGGCCGATCGCGGCGCGATGCGGATGATGGCGGGGGCGGTTCAGCGATCGGGCAACGCCACGCCGCTCGCCGCGAGCTGAGCCGCCAGTTCGCCCTTGAGCCGTGCCAGACCGCTCTCGGTCGCCGATTCGGCCCGGGCGACGAGCACGTCCTGCGTGTTCGAGGCGCGCAACAGCCACCAGCCGTCGCCGGTGCGCACGCGCACGCCGTCGATATCGGTGATCTCGGCGCCCGCCGCCTGCAACCGCGCCTGAACTTCGCGCACGACCGCGAATTTGCGGGTGTCGGCGCACGGGAAACGCAATTCCGGCGTGTTGACGACGACCGGCAGCCGGTCGCTGATCTCGGCCAGGGTTTCGCTGCTGCGGGAAACCACGCCGAGCAGCCGCACTGCGACATAAACGGCATCGTCAAAACCGTAATAGCCGTCGGCGAAAAAGATATGTCCGCTCATCTCGCCGGCGAGCGGCGCGCCGGTCTCGGCGAGCTTGGCCTTGATCAGCGAATGTCCGGTCGCCGCCATCACCGGGCGGCCGCCGAGGCGGGCGATCTCGTCGAACAGCACCTGGCTCGCCTTGACATCGGCGATGATCGGCGCACCGGGATGCCGGATCAGCACATCGCGCGCCAGCACGACCATCAGCTGGTCGCCCCACATGATATGCCCGCGCGAGTCGACAACTCCGATCCGGTCGCCGTCGCCGTCGAATGCGATCCCGAGATCGCAGCGCTCGCCGGCGACCAGCTGTTGCAGTTGGATGAGGTTCTCGGGGATCGTCGGATCGGGGTGATGGGCCGGAAAATTCCCGTCGATCGTCTCGTTGAGCAGCAGATGCCGGCCCGGCAGGCGGGCGGTCAACGCCTGCACCACGTCGCCGGTGGCGCCGTTGCCGATGTCCCAGGCGACGGTCAGGAGCCGAGTTCCGTCGTAGTCCTGGGCCAGCCTGTCGACATAGGCGGCGCCGATCTCGCGCGTCTCGTCCCGTCCGCGCTCGCCGCGCGGGACCTCGAGACCGAGGGCGGTCTCGCCCAGGCGGCGGATCGCCTCGCCATAAAACGGCTTGCCCTGAAAGACGAATTTGAAGCCGTTGTAGTCGGGCGGATTGTGCGAGCCGGTGACCATGATCCCGCCGTCGACGTCGAGCGTCGCAGCGGCGTAATAGAGCATCGGGGTCGGCCCACGGCCGATCCGAACGATGTCGACGCCCTCGACCGCCAGCCCGTCGACCAACGCCGCCTCAAGCTCAGGCGAGGTCAGCCTGCCGTCGTAGCCGACCGCGACGCGATGCCCGCCGGCCGCTCTCAAGGTGACGGCGTAGGCCCGGCCGATCGCCTGCGCATCGGCGGCCGACAAGGTCCGGCCGACGACGCCGCGAATGTCGTATTCGCGCAGGATCGTCGGATCAAAGCGATGCCCCATCGGCGGTTCCGATCTAAAGATACGAGGTCAAAAGCCGGCGCAGCTGCGGCCCCAATTCCCGGTGCTGCAGGCCAAGCGCCACCGTCGCTTCGAGGAAACCGAGTTTGTCGCCGCAATCGTAGCGCCTGCCGGCAAAGCGCAGCCCGTGAAACGGCTGGCCGTCATCGATCAGCTGCGCCAGCGCGTCCGTCAACTGGATCTCGCCGCCGCTGCCCCGCCGTTGCCGGGCCAGCGGGGCAAAGATTTCAGGTTGGACGATATAGCGGCCGACGATGGTCAACGTGGACGGCGCCGCCGCGGGTTCGGGTTTTTCGACCACCGCTTTCGCCCGCACCAGCCTGCCGTCGTCGGCGACCACATCGAGCACGCCGTAGCGGCGTGTCTCGGCGCGCGGCACTTCGATCACCGCGGCGAGGTTGCCGCCGGTCTCGTTATAGGCTTCGACCATTTGCGACAGACAAGGGGTGTCGCAAACCATCAGATCGTCGGCGAGCAACACCGCAAACGGTTCGGCGCCGACCAGCGAACGGGCGCACCAGACGGCATGGCCGAGGCCGAGCGGCGTCTGCTGCCGGGTATAGGCAATCTGCCCCGGCTCGGGCATCGCCGCCCCGATCTCGTCGAGCGGATCGGTTTTGCCGCGCTGCCGCAACAGCGCCTCGAGCTCTACGGCGCGGTCGAAATGATCTTCGATTGCGTTCTTTGCCCGACCGGTAACGAAAAAGAACTGCTCGATGCCCGCCGCCTTGGCCTCCTCGACCGCGTATTGAATCAGCGGCTTGTCGACGATCGGCAGCATTTCCTTGGGGATCGCCTTGGTCGCCGGCAGAAAGCGGGTGCCGAGCCCCGCGACCGGGAAGACGGCTTTTCGGATCGGCCTGTGCATATACTCCTCGACGCGGTCTGCACGCTCCGGAACGATGCGCGCTGTAAGATGAACCTTTGGATACTAACGCTGCCCCCCGCTCCTGCGATCCGCAATCAACAGCAAAAAATGTGCCGCAAATGGTTAACACTTGCGCCGAGCCCGAATGACGATGCCATCTCGCGAACCGATCGACAACAGAATCTTTGTGCTGATCCTGCAGCATCCACAGGAGAAGGGAGAGTTATTTGGGACCGCGGCGGCGACGATTGCCGCCTTGCGACGGTCGGCGCTGGTCGTCGGGCTGTCCTGGCCCAATTTGTCGCGACCGCTCGGCCGGCCGGCGGACCCCAGGCGGTGGGCCGCGCTTTATCTGGGCTCCGCCCGTCCCAACCGGTTCGGCGCTGAGCGGGAACTCGTCGCGCTCGACCGCCGGGGCGCACCGGCAGCGGAACAGGCGGGGGCGCTGCGCGGCCTCGACGGCGTCGTCCTGCTCGACGGCAGCTGGGCCGAGGCAAAGGCGCTGTGGTGGCGCAACCCATGGCTGCTGAAGCTGCGCCGCCTCGTCCTCAACCCGCCGCAACGGTCGCGCTACGACGTCCTGCGCCGCGAGCCGCGCCGCGAAGCATTGTCGACGATCGAAGCCGCGGCGCTGCTGCTGAAACATGCCGGCGGCGGCAAGGAGGCCGAGGCCGCGCTGCTTGCGGCCCTCGACGATCTGCTGGACGAGGCCCCGGCGCCGCGGCGCCGCCCGCTGCGATCCCGTTGACGGCGGGCGACGCCAACCCGGCCGCGATGACGCGCCGGGTTGTCATCGTCCGGCGGCGAGCACCGTCGCCGCGGCCAGGGTGTAGACCCCGGTTGCCGTCAGCAGACCGATGGCGAGAGTGTTGAAGGCTTCGGCGCCCAGCCGGTCGCCGAGGGGACGGCCGGCGAGCCCGCCGAGGAAGGCGAACGGCGTCAGCACCGCGGCGGCGAGCCAGGTCCGCGCCGGAACGCCGATCGTCACGGCATGCGCGGTCAAACTCGCCATGTAGCTGAGCGCAAAAAAGGCGAGAAGCGTCGCGCGCAGCGGTCGCGGCGGCACCCCGGCGAGCAGCAGATAGATCAGCACCGGCGGCCCGGACATGCCGACAAGGGCGGTGGCGGCACCCGATACCGCGCCGGCGGCGAGGTCGCGTCCCGGGCTCGTGCCGAACGTCCCCGCCGGGTCGTACGCGGCGCGGCGGCGCGATCGGACGAGCAGCGCGGCAAAGACGAGGATCGTCACCCCGATTGTCGCCCGCACCGCGATCGGATCGGTATGGGCAAACGCGGCGATGCCGATCGGCAACCCGGCGAGGCATCCGATCGCCAGGCGAAGCAGCCGCCGCCGGTCGACTGACCGCCGCAGTCCCGGCAGCACGACGATCGACAATGCCGCGGTCAGGATTATGACGAGCTGGACGGCTTCTCCCGGGTCGACAAACATCAGAAAAAGCGGCGCCGCCAGGACGGCGAAACCAAACCCGCCGGCGGCCTGCAACGCCGCCGCGACAGCGGTCGTCGCCGCGAGCCCGACCCAGCCGAGCGGAGTCACCCGCCAGCCGAGCGGCGGTTCAAGGAGTGCGGTGCGGCAGGGTGCCGCGCCGCACCGGCAGCGCCGCGCTGCGGACGGCGAAGGCGCCGCCGATCGTCTCGACCCGGTAGCCGCAGCAGAACCGGGCGACGAATGCGTGGGCGAACGCGGCGTCGGCGAAATAGAAGGCGATCGCGTCGTTGACGACGCCGGCGAGCCCGCCCGGCGCGCTGGTCCAGCCGTCGGGGCCGCAGGTCTGGTCGAGCCAGGCATGCATCAGCGCAAGCTGGCCGCCGAGGCCCTGCACCGGCACCGCGACGCGCAAGCGCACCGGAAACTGCCGCTCCGCCGCACGCTGGGCCTGTCTTGCGTCTCGGGTCATTTGAACCCCATGTTTCCTGTTTGTTCCTGAACTTTACGATGGCGAGCCGGCGCTGTCGAGGGGCAATGCGATCCCGCAGGCAACGCCGGGCAAGCAGGCAGCCTTTTCGACGGGTGCAACAGGGAAGAGAGATCGCGGCGCGCCAGCCGTCCAATCCTCCGGCCAGGAACCGGCGGTTCGTCGCGGCCGGCCGCTCATTTCCGCTCGCCGCGCCGGTCTTGCAGTTCGAGCGTCACCAATCGGGCGATCGTGGTCGCAAGGTAGAGCTGGCCGACGACCGCCTCCAAATTCGCCAGGCTGCGAGCGAACGGACTTACCGGCACGATGTCGCCGAAACCGGTGCTGGTCAGCGTAGTAAAGCTGAAATACAGCATCAAGGCGATCTCGCTGGGACTACGCCTCGGGGCGCCGATATTGGCGAAGGCGCCGGGGTTTAGCTCCCAGATCAGATGATAGGCCGAGGCGAAGATGGTCGCGAGATTGAGGTACAGCACGACTGCGCCCTGGAGCCGCCGAAAGGTGATGCGGCCAGGGGCATAGACGGCATTCGCCACGACCCAGCTCAGCGCCGAATAGGTAACGATGCCGCCGCCGCGGCTCAGCAGGCTTTCCGCCACCGGCGACCGCTGCAGCCACAGGCCCGCCAATGTCGCCGACAATCCCAGCAAGATGCCGAGAATGGCCCCGCGCCGGTGGGAGATCGCGACGACAATCAGCACCACCGCCAGCACCAATATCTCGGCGATCGGCCGGGCCCACCGCCACCCCTGCGCGGCCAGCGGCGCGGCAACAAAGATTGCGCCGAGTTCGAGGATCAGCAGAACGGTTAGGCTCGGATCTCTAAGCCGATCCTGCCAGCTGCGGATCGCGGTTCGGTCCATCGTTCGAGAAACGAAATCAAAAAGGCACTCGATCGGGCCAATGCCCGCACCGGGTCCATGCGTGTCTGGCACCAAATCTTGGGCAAGTCCACCGCGGCGGCATGGCGGCAGTCGAAACCGGGGGGCTGGCGCCGCCGGTCCGATGTCATTTTCGGCGTCTTACGGGGCAAGCGATCGGTCGCGGCTTGACCTGCGGGAAGGCTCGGGTAGGCTGGCTGCACCACCCAGGCTGCGGAGCAAGCGCGATGAAGCTGCTGTGGTTTCACCTGATGCCGTACACCGAGTTGCCCGACGATTTCCGCGAGAAACATCCTTCGGTGTGGGTCGACATCCATTCCTCGTTGTTCGACCCGCGGCGCGCCCACCACATGTACAACGACTTTCATGGACGAGCTCGAATTCGCCGCCGAATGCGGGTTCGACGCGATTTGCGTCAACGAGCACCATTCGAACGGCTACGGGCTGATGCCGTCGCCCAACCTGGTCGCCTCGTCCTTGGCGCGGCGCACCAGCGACACGGCGCTGTGCGTGCTCGGCAATTCGCTCGCGCTCTACAACCCGCCGACCCGCGTCGCCGAAGAATTCGCGATGATCGACGTGATCTCGGGCGGCCGGCTGATCGCCGGCTTCCCGGTCGGCTCGCCGATGGACACCTGTTTTGCGTATGGCCAGAACCCGAGCCTGCTGCGCGAGCGCTATCACGAGGCGCACGACCTGGTGCTTCGCGCCTGGACCGAACCGGAAACCTTTGCCTTCAACGGCCGGTTCAACCAGCAGCGCTATGTCAACATCTGGCCGCGGCCGATCCAGAAGCCGCATCCGCCGATCTGGGTCCCGGGCGGCGGCTCGGTCGAGACCTGGCGGTGGTGCGCCGAGATGGATTATGTCTACTGCTATCTGTCGTATTACGGCTATCAGGCCGGCCAGGCGACGATGAACGGCTTTTGGGACGAGATGGCGCGGCTCGGCAAGGACCGGAACCCGTACCGCGCCGGCTTTCTGCAATTCGTCGGCGTCGCCGAGACCCGCGAGGAAGCGTTCCGGCTGTATCGCGAGCCGGCCGAATATTTCTACGGCCGCTGCCTGCATGTCGATCCGCGCTTTGCCGGGCCGCCCGGCTACGCCTCCGAGGAGACCCAGCGCCGCGGCATCCAGAGCCAGGTGGCGCTCGCCGCGCAGGCGTCGCGCTACGAGTCGAAGTTCCAGATGCTGGCGCGCGAGATGGACGCGATCGTCGACAAGGGCTACGTGATTATCGGCTCGCCCGACGAGGTCGCCGCCCAGCTCAGGGAAGTCGCGACCAACCTCAACGTCGGCCACCTGATGCTGCTGTTGCAGTTCGGCTGCATGGGCAAGGACCTGGCCAACTACAACAGCCGGCTCTTCGCCGAAAAAGTGATGCCGCAATTGACCGATGTGTTCGCCGACTGGGAGGACCGCTGGTGGCCGCAACCGATCGACCGCGTCGCTCGGGCGCCGCTGACGCCGTTCCACCCCGCGGCGGCAGCGGCGGAGTAGGTGTGCGGTGAGCGACCCGCAAGCGACATCCGTCGACGTCAACGGCTTCCCGTCGAGAATCTGGCAAAAAGGCGACGGCCCGAAGCTCGGCTTTCTCGCCGGTTTCGGCGGGTTGCCGCGCTGGGTCCCGTTTCTCGACGTGCTGGCGCGCGAGCGCACGGTCGATCGTGCCGTCCTTGCCGGGGTTTCCCGGGCGGCGACCGCGGCCATACCGTCCTCGACAGCCATCTCGATTGGGTCCTGGCGGTGCGCTTGCTGCTGCAAAAAGCCGGGCTCGACGGCGCCGATCTGGCCGGCGGCTCGGTCGGCGCCTCGTTTGTCGCCGAGATCGCGGCGATCTGGCCCGCTTCGGTCCGCCGACTGGCGCTGATCGCGCCGTGGGGGCTGTTCGACGAGCATGAGCCGATGACCGACCCTTGGGCGCAGCGGCCGCCCGAGGTGCCGGCTCTCCTATGCGCCGATCCCGAGCGCTGGAACGAGCTGAAGGCCGCGCCCGAGGGCGCCAATTCGCCGGAATGGCCGATCGAGCAGACCCGCGCCGCCGAGGCTGCGGCCCGCGCCTTCTGGCCGCTCGGCAACACCAAGCTCGACAAGCGGCTGCCGCTGATCGAGGCGCCGACCCTGCTGATTCGGGGCGCGGAGGACCGCATCCTGCCGCGCAGCTATCTCGACCGCTTCGCCGCGGCGATCGCCGGCCCGACCGAAATCCGGACGATCGCGGGGGCCGGCCATCTCGCCGAACTCGACAAGCCCGAGGCAGTCGCCGCCGCGATCCTCGCCTGGACCGCCTGAGAGGCCCCTTCCCGACACTCTCGCGCCGGAGGCGGCCCTTTGGTTCATCTCTGCACATGCCTTTTGGCCCTCGCAGCCGAGCGTCTCGAGAATTCCAGACGAGTTTTCGGCGGATTGCGGCGGTAGGCGCTCGGCCAGTGGCCGAGCGCCTCACCGATGGCGACAGGCGCCATCTGGTGTATTCTTCGGGCCGACATGACCGACCGACTATCGCCGACCAACGCGCTCGCCGACGCCGATATCGACCGTCAGAAGGCCGAGCGCATCGCGACCGAAATTTCGACGCGATCCACGACAACGTTGCCACCAAGCAGGATGTGGAGCTGGTCAGAGCAGAATTGCGCGAGGTCGAGCTGCGCCTGGAGGCGCGTATAGATCGGATCGTGGTGCGGCTCGGTTCATTGATGGTGATTCTCGCCGGATCGTCCTGGCGGCGAACCGGTATTTGCCGCACAGCTGAGCCGGCGCGAACCCGGAGGCGAATGGCCGAGCCGGCGCTGGCGGGCAAGTCGGCAACGTCACCGGCTCGGGCGGGAACACGCGGCCCCGCTTCGGCTCGCAGATAACGGACTGAGTTGCACTGGAAAGGATGGGCAGGTCCCGATGATCATCGATTGCCATGGCCACTACACCACCGCCCCGCGTCAGCATGAGGGCTGGCGCACCCAGCAGATCGAGGCGCACGCGGCCGGCAAACCGCCGCCGCCGCGCCCGGCGATAACCGACGACGAGATCCGCGAAACGATCGCGGGCGGCCAGCTCAAGGTGCAGCGCGAGCGCGGCACCGATCTGACGATCTTCTCGCCGCGCGCCGCCGGCATGGGCCACCACCTCGGCGACGCAACGACCAGCGAAGCCTGGGCCGGCGCCTGCAACGAGCTGATTCATCGCGTCTGCTCGCTGTTCCCGAAGAACTTCGTCGGTGTGGCGATGCTGCCGCAGAGCGCAGGCGTCTCGCCGCAGAACTGCATCGCCGAGATCGACCGCTGCGTCAATGAATACGGGTTCGTCGGCATCAATCTGAACCCCGACCCGTCCGGCGGGCATTGGCAGGACCCGCCGCTGTCCGACCGCTATTGGTATCCGGTCTACGAGAAGATGGTCGAGCACGACATTCCGGCGATGATCCATGTCAGCGCCTCGTGCAATCCGACGCATCACACGACCGGCTCGCACTACCTCAACGGCGACACCGCAGGCTTCAACCAGCTGATGACCTCGTCGGTGTTCAAGGACTTCCCGGCCATCAAGTTCATCATCCCGCATGGCGGCGGCGCTGTGCCGTACCACTGGGGGCGTTACCGCGGTCTGGCGCAGGACGCCAAACTCGGGCTCTTATCCGACCTCGTGCTGAAAAACATATTCTTCGACACCTGCGTCTATCACCTGCCGGGCCAGGAGTTGCTGGCGAAGGTCATCCCGGTCGACAACATTCTGTTCGCCTCGGAGATGATCGGCGCGGTTCGCGGCATCGATCCGGAGACCGGGCATCACTACGACGACACCAAGCGCTACATCGACCAGCTGCCGCTGCCGGCGGCGGACAAGGCAAAAATTTTCGAAGGCAATGCGCGCCGCGTCTACGGCCGCCTCTCCAGAACGATCGAATCTATGTAAGTAACCACCGCGGTCGGAACATGTAGCGCGGCACGCGGTAATACTAAACGGACCGCGGTGCGATGACGTCCGCTGACATGCTCTATCGGTCGTAACGCAGCAAGGATTTCGATCGCGGCGGCGAGCT